>CAYXMM010000024.1:0-1800 GCA_964465945.1 uncultured Hyphomicrobiales bacterium | reverse complement strand
TCTCCCATTACCATTTGAATAATGTCTTTACCAACTGTTCCATTTAGAACTGCGTTCATTGCACCGAAAACGGTCAAGAATAAACAAATTGTCAAAATTGTTTTCATTTGATTTGATTTTTAATTGTCTTACTCGTATGGCTTTTCAGTTCCGCCCCATTCTTATTTGGCTAATGGTTACCACTCTTTTTTAATCTTTTCTTAAAATCTTTTCTATGACCATCGCCATAGAAAACTAAAATTTTTCTATCGGGGTTTGTTTTTATTAAATGGATTAAATGTTCATTTCTGTATTCTATCAGAATTTTATTATATTCCCTTTTGGTATAAAATTCTCCTTTACTAAATTTCTCAGAAAAAGGAGTGTTCAAATCTAAACTGTCTAAAACAATAACACCATTTATTTTTTCCCATTCGTTAATCAATTGAAAGTAATTTACATCTGCCCATAAATCGGTATCGTTTATTCCTAAATCAATATTGTCGGGTTGTTGAACATATTTGTCAAACATCGTACTTTCTGCATTTTCTTTGTATGTGCCACTAAAACCCTTTATTTTTCTTGCCTTTCTACGAATGGTGTCTTTTAATAAACTATCGCCTTCAAACACAGAACTCACTCTTTCGTGATAAACTCTAAATCCATCTTTTTTATTTATGGTGATAATATTTTTCACATCGTCATAAAATTCTTTTTTACCCATATGGTGCATAGAAACAAACTTTATTTCTTTGTCGGCAAATTTATAATTATACACTTTAGCGGTTTTCCTGTTTAATTCAATTAAACTATGTGCAATTTTGCACGAAGAAAGAGTTAGAATTATGCTACATATAATAAATATTTTCATGGTTGCTTAGTTTTTCTTGAACGGTATATTTATAATTTTATTGGTTCTATTTTATAACCACTTTCTCTGAGTCTCGATATTAGACCACATTTTCCGTACAAGTGCAATAATCCTACGGCAATAAATGTTTTTTTATTTTCAATATTATCAATTATAGTTGGTAGCCACTTTTCATTTCTTATTATTAAACTACTGTCTCCGCATGCTATATTAAATTGGTAATTAAATGAAAAAGCCATATAATCAATAGCATTCTTGCAGATAGTGGAGTTCATTTTTGATTTGCGAATTTGTGAAAGTATTTTATGAATGTGTTTCTTCGCTATTTTCCATTCAAAATTTACCGCAGATTCATTTATATCTTTTGTCTGCATACTATCAGTTTCTAATCCTAAAATCGGAACTTCGTTAAGTTCAGAAAGGTGGATTAAGTATTTATCAAAATGTTGGAACGTGTCGTTTGTCTTAATTGTTCCACAATGAGATTTTATATATTCTTGTTGAAGTTTTATTAATAATTCAATGGGTTTAAGTTTGCTGACCTTAACAAGCCAGTTTTCTGAATATTTTTCTAAAAAAACGATGTCTGATTTGTTTAGTATTCTTTTATATTCAAAATTATCAGGTCTTGAGTTCAACAATGTTAATAATCTATCCGAATTATCAATTGATTCAAAAATTGCTATGTCGGAGTGAACCAAAGATTGGGAAATTGCAGGGAACGAATCAACAAATGAATTTCCAAGTTGGTGGAATGTGCCTACTAAATAGGACGTATCAATAGAGTTTGGTTTAGTAATCTGCCATAAAATTGTCGATTGTGCCGAACAATGCAAACTTCCAATGCTCAACAAAATCATATAGAAATATTTGATTGAATTTGATTTATTCATTACTCAATATTTTATTTACATAATCATGTCTGTCTTTTTTTACAATGCACCATAACG
>CAYXMM010000023.1:0-2151 GCA_964465945.1 uncultured Hyphomicrobiales bacterium | reverse complement strand
AATTATAATTTTCTATTCCATTTGTTATTGTAATGAAATAAGTTCCATTAGGGAGTTGAAATTCTTTTGTTATTGAGTTATTGCCTAACAACAAAAATCCCAAATCCTGATTGATTACTTCTTGACCTGATGAATTGATTATTTTTAAATCATACTTGCCAGATTGTTGTATATTAAAATTAAAAGTTAAATTTCCATTATTTGGGTTTGGAAAAACTTCAATTTCGTTTATACTTTGATTTTCTACACTTAAATAAGAACTAATATCATATTTATATTGTCGATCACGTTGGTTTAAATACACAAAATTATTATAAAGATTAAAGGTGACACCTGTTTTATAAACTTTATTTTTTAATTCTTTTGTTTCTAAATCATATATTCTTATCCAACCTAAATAATCAATTGCAAAATACTCTCCATCTTCTGAATATGCACCATAATGATCACCTATTATGTGTTCGTCAAAATATACTTTCTTATATGGTTCAAGATATGGCTGATCGAGTGGTACTGCTGAATCTTTTGTATTATAAAAATGCATCTGCTCTCCACCATAAACTACTAATTCGTCTGGATTTTTCGGATTAAATACATACGTGTCATTCGGACCTGCAACAGATCCAACTTCTTCTTTTGTTTCTAAATTAACTAAATAACCTTTATCATAAATTACTAATGCATATTTACCATTTGAATTAAATTTACTACCAAAAGGTCCTATTTCTATTCTCATACCATACTTTGGATGATATACTTCTTTTTCAAATATAAGCTCTTTTTCTCCTGTTAATATATTTAGTAAATATATACCATAATCATAAAATACGTAGATATTTTCATCGTCTTTAAAGGTTATATCTCCTATGCTTTCAAATTTATTAATTATTTTTTTTGTCGTTAAATCAAATAATAAAACCCCGTCTCCATTACTAGTCCTACTACACAGCGCAAGGATTTTTCCATTTGGGGATAATTTTGTCGATTTAATGTAGGAAACGCCATGAAATAATGAATCTATTATTTCTCCTGTTTCAATATTAACAAACCATGTAACTGGTATCGCCGATTTCCTAAGATAATCAGCATGCATCAAAATCGTGCTGTCATTTAAAATAAACATAGATTGCACCTCAGGGAGTGCAGTTTGCCAAATCAAGTTTGGTTCTTCGGCTTCCGCATTGAAGAAAGCAAAGATTAGCAATATATAAGTAAGTTTAAACATTTTTACACCTTTAAAAAATTATTGTTTTGTTATTTTATAATTAGTAAGCGGGAATTTAAGAAAAATTTATTTTACAAACAAATTATTTGGAATATTTTATTTTTTTTCTGGAATTTAATTTTTAACTGGTTTCTTCGCTACGCTCAGAATGACGGGGGAAATGTTAAATAGACGGGGGATTATTTCGATACATTCCAGAATTATTTAATAAAAATGGGCTAGGTTCTGTATGGTCATAATCTATTAATAAAGCAGAATCCAATTTCCTTGATTGAGATGACCAGTTCCACGCTTTAATAAATTGATTTTCTGATGTAGAAAATATTGAATCATTAACAGTGAGTGAATCTAAAATTGGTTGAGGGTCAAGCCGGTTTTGTGAAAATGTGAAGTAAGAAAATGCTATAATAATAAATAAAATTATTTTCATTTTTTTAACCTCATTTATTTATTATAAATTGTGTTTTATAATTGTCTATTCCATTTGTTAAAATTAGTTGATATGAGCCATTAGGTAAGTTTAATTCAAATTCTAATGAACTAAATCCTTCTTTTAAAAATCCCATATTATTAAAAAATACTTCCTGCCCGATTGAATTCACTACTTTTAATTTATATATATTAGATTTTAATATATTAGCTTCGACCGTGAGTCGTCCTAAATTTGGATTCGGATAAACGCTTAAGGTTTTGTTGCTCATCGTTTTCACTTCCATTATTGTGGAAATATCGTACTTATATTGAATATTGTGATGAAGAATATAAAAATAATAGTTATCAAAAATACTTCCGCCACCTGGCAAGTAAAACTTCATATTTAGTTCTTTTGTATTAATATCATAAATCCTTACCCAACCTAAATATTGAATAACAAAATATTTTCCATCTTCTGAAAAAGTCCCGTAATGATCGCCAATTATATGTTC
>CAYXMM010000022.1:0-14983 GCA_964465945.1 uncultured Hyphomicrobiales bacterium | reverse complement strand
TTCTTCGCTTCGCTCAGAATGACAGAGTAGGCAACACCACCCTCGTCATATTGAGCGCAGCGAAATATCCAGTTTAAAAAAAATTCCAATAATAAACACTAAATAAATCTTCGATTTTATATGTTAGAACTGGATTCTTCGCTTCACTCAGAATGACTGAGACGAAATTTATTTCGACTACGCTCAATGTACTATTTTATTTTATAATACTCATACAAACACACTAATTTGAGAGAAATTTATTCATCTATTAACATTGAGTTTCTCCGAAGTATTTAATACAAACCACCCTGACCCTCCCCGTAGGGGAGGGGGTATTTGAAAAAGTCTCCAAGAACCCCAGCCCGATCCTCCCCGTAGGGGAGGGGGTATCTGAATTTGTCTTTAAGTCCTCCCCTTCGGGGAGGATTTAGGTGGGGTTTGCCTTTTTGTTATTTCATTTTTTATTGTTTGTTCCACATTGTTTCCGTTTCCTAAAAACTCTTCGTTTGTGAATCTGATTACTTTATAACCCAAGTTTTCTAAGTGTTCTTGCCTGTTTTGGTCGTATTCTTCTTTGCCTATGTGAGAATCTCCGTCTATTTCTATTATTAATTTGATTGGCAATGATATGAAATCTATATGTATTTATCTATTGCTTGTTGTCGTCTGAATTTAGCTCCTAATTGTTCTTTTCTTAGCATATTCCACATTAGTTTTTCTGCAAAAGTTGGATTTTTCCGATTTTCTCGTGCTAGTATTTTATGGTTTATCCAAGTTTTTTTGTCTGTTGTTTCGTAGTTTTTCATATTAATAAAAATTTAAATTTATTAGTAATTTTAAAGTCTCCAAGAACCCCACCCCGACCCTCCCCGTAGGGGAGGGAGTATTTGAAAAAGTCTTCAAGAACCCCAGCCCGATCCTCCCCGTAGGGGAGGGGGTATCTGAATTTGTCTTTAAGTCCTCCCCTTCGGGGAGGATTTAGGTGGGGTTTGCCTTTTTGTTATTTCATTTTTTATTGTTTGTTCCACATTGTTTCCGTTTCCTAAAAACTCTTCGTTTGTGAATCTGATTACTTTATAACCCAAGTTTTCTAAGTGTTCTTGCCTGTTTTGGTCGTATTCTTCTTTGCCTATGTGAGAATCTCCGTCTATTTCTATTATTAATTTGATTGGCAATGATATGAAATCTATATGTATTTATCTATTGCTTGTTGTCGTCTGAATTTAGCTCCTAATTGTTCTTTTCTTAGCATATTCCACATTAGTTTTTCTGCAAAAGTTGGATTTTTCCGATTTTCTCGTGCTAGTATTTTATGGTTTATCCAAGTTTTTTTGTCTGTTGTTTCGTAGTTTTTCATATTAATAAAAATTTAAAATTATTAGTAATTTTAAAGTCTCCGAGAACCCCACCCTGACCCTCCCCGTAGGGGAGGGAGTATTTGAATTTGGGTCATTTTTGCTGTTGATGTTGTGCTTTTCCGAAGTATTTAATACAAACCACCCCGTTGGCAAGCCGACACCCCTCCAATGGAGGGGAATTATTAAGATGTTTGTGTTTTTATCATCCATCGCCCTAATGGGCACTTCTCTCAATGGAAGAGAGGGTTGTTTAAGATTTTGTTAATTACTTATTTACTACGAACTTACGTGTTGTTCTGTTTCCTTCTACTTCAAATACTATTGTGTATGTGCCGTTGGGTAAGTTTGTTGCGTCAATTTGGATTACGAAAAATCCTTGTTTGATTGCTATTATGTTGGTTTCTACTATATTGCCTAAGTTGTTGATTATAAAGTATTTTAGGTCGCTATCATATACAGAAGAAAATTCTACATTGATTTTGTCTTTTACTGGGTTTGGAAATACTTCTCCGAAGCCATCGAAATCTATTTTTTCTTTGATTATGACTTTTAAATCGCATTTTGCATTGGTTTCAGAGATTTCTCGTGTGACAAAAGCGTCCATTGGTATTTTTGTTTCTATACACAGCACATCAAGAGTTAATGTGTCAACTTCTAAATCGCCTAAGTCGTTTGAGAGCATATATATTTCAATATAATTGCTATCGTTTGGCAGTATTGTTAGTGGGAACTGACTTAATGGGATTGAGAAATTATAGTTATTTTTTAGTTTAAAATTATCATAAGTGATTGGGTATTTTCCGTAATTATATATTGGCAATAGGATTGAGTTTTTAGAGCTTTTAATTACATTGCCTAAATCTATTTTTACATCTCTTTTTTGTTCTGAACCAAATGATAGAGTATGTCCTGGTATAATTTTCTCGAAAGTGCTTTTATGCCCTGCAGAATCTTCAATTTCTAATGAGATGAATGAGTCTTTGTATGGGTCAATTACTTCTAAATTCAGGTTAAGGTTGTAAGCATTGAAAGATTTATAGTTGATTTTGATATTGTTTGAATCGATTATATTGATTGATTTTATTCCGTAATCAAATACATCGGATTCTGTGATTAAAATACTTATATCTCTATCGCAATCGCTATAATTGATGGCTAATTCTGGTTCTTTGTCGTCAGGGCGTATTTCAACTTTTTGGTTAATTCGCGATTCTTTTATACAAGGGGTAACTAAGCTTATCCCGACTTCATATTCGCCATCTAATCCGTTGGCGTTAAAACAAATGTTAAATGTTTTTTTCTCATTTGGTTTTAGAGTGTAAGGTAAGTTTAGGTCTGTTGTGTAAGTTATCGAATCGCTCAAAAACTCTAGTTCATTGATAATTTGATTAAATTTTCCGTAGTTTTCTAATTCGTAGCTTTGGCAGAATGTTCCTTTTGCTGGTGCTTTGGCATTGGAATTAACTTTGCTGTTTGTTTGATTAACATAAACAGTGAAACCAGGAATTTCAATTGATTTTGTTGATTCAAGTTTGGATTTATCTTTTGCAATGATTGTGATTTTGCCGTCTTGATGAATGTCTTTTAGTTTTAAACTAAAATCAACAAGGGAAGAATCTCCTGCGAAATTATATTTAAAATCTATGTTTGAGTTATCTTGTTCGGAAACACTGGCGATGCCAGTGTCATCACGTAAGCTATCGGTTATGCTACCTTGCGCTTCAAAGCAATCTTTGATTTCTGTAATTTCTGGTTCGTCTTCGTCATAAGATGCTAAGCCCAAGCCGCCGACATATCCGTAACTATTGGCATCGCCATAGCCATAAGAATAAATTCCGAAAGGTGAATCGGCTGTAATGTAGTTTGTTCCTTCATTTACTCTAATTTGAGTGTAAACAAATTCTGTAGACGGGACGCTTGCCCATTTTAGGTTAGCTGTGAAAGCATTATTAATTTTTAATGTATTTTTAAATTCGTTTTTAATTACAACATTAACGTAATGTTCTGAAAAGACGGTGTTTTTACGAGGTCTTCCAGAGCCATCAAGAACAGGTGTGTTATTTTGGTCAGTTCTAATTTCTTGTGTATTTGGGCTTATGATTTTATATTTGTCTAAGAATTGCTCAAATGGAGGAATAACCATCATAAATGGGTCTGCGACGCTTGATTCAAAATTACTTGACCTTTGAGATTTCTTATATTGAATAACAGAAATTTTATTGTTAGAAGAGATAAACATAGGGGAGTCGTTTTCTATATCGTAGAACTGACCTTTGTTTAGTGTTCTATCTATAACACCATTTATGCTTATTTCTGTGTTATCATTAGCGGAAATTATTCTTGTTAAGTCTAAGCTTGTTAAGAAATTTTGGGGGATTTGAACGAAAGGTATTGAGAAGGCGGATTGTCCCCAAACGGAAATTGGAAGATTTTGTTCAATTAAATAATCTCTTGATTGTCCGCTTTTGTTGATTGGAATGGTAGACCGCATTTGGCTTCCTATAATTGCGATGTCTTTATCTGCAAGCACTTCTGTTCCTGTTAGGTCAATATTATCACCTATGGCTGATTGAACAAGATAGGTTTCGCCATTGTTTAATGTTATATTTTGAATATTAGTTGATTTGCTAAAAGTTCTGTTAGATGGCTTAATTGTAATGTTAGTGTTGTCTTCGCTTGCAATGATTACAAATTGAGAGGGAGTGTCGCCTGCATTTGATGCTCTATCAGAATAATATGTGGCAACAATGTAGTTTTTGCCAAGTGAGTTAACTGGGTAAAGCAATGTAGCGTCAGAGGATTTAAGAGCTTGATTAAGAATTGTAACGTTAACATCTTTGTCGGATACTAATCGCCAAGACATTTTAGTAACTTTTTCGTTATGGTCAGTGTTACGTAAAGGATTTGACCAGTCGTCGTCAAATCTGTCATAGCTTGAAATAAATTTATAAGAAATCATTTCGAAATCCCAGAATGATTGGGCGAATTTATACACTTGGCTTGGGTCAGTGATGTTGAAAGTAAATGTTCTAGAATTGCCAAAAATGTCATTTGCTTCAATATAACCATTTGTAGGTTCAGTAGCAGCGATAAAAACGTATAAGCTATCGGATTTTTGGACTTCTTCGTTATTATAATTCATAAAAGTATGGTAATTAGGAGGAAAGGCAAAGATGAATTCTTTCCCAGCACTTGTGATATTACTTTCCTCTTGACTATAAGATTTGAAAGAGAAAATCGTCAATATTAATAAAATTAAAACTTTTACCATTTTTTATTCTCCTATGCGAAAACTAACTTACGAAGAAATTCTTAAAGAAAGACCTAATGAAGAGGAACTTGAAAAATTACCTAAACACAAAATTATTGTTATCCTTGATAACATCAGAAGCAACTACAATGTCGGTTCTATTTTTAGGACTTGTGATTCAACAAGAATAGAAGAACTCTTGCTTTGTGGATTTACTCCACATCCACCGAAAAAAGAACTTGCAAAAACTGCTCTTGGAGCTTTAAATACTGTGAAGTGGAAGTATTTTAAAACTACACTTGGAGCAATTGAATATGCGAAATCATTAAACTATAAAGTTTATGCAGTAGAACTAACAACAAATAAGAAGATTTATTCCGAAGTTCAGGCTAATGAGTTTCCTGTTGCTGTTATACTTGGGAATGAGCTTTCGGGTATAGATGACGATGTTATTAAACATTGTGATGATTCTATAGAAATTCCAATGTATGGGATAAAGCACTCGTTAAATGTATCTGTTGCTACTGGAATAATACTTTATGAACTATGTAAAAAATTGACAAATTGATTTATCAAGTTTAATTATTCAATTAACACAAAAAGTTTGTAATAGTTACAAAAGTTTTTAAATTATTTTATTTTTATTTCGACCCGTCTGTTTTGAGTTCTATTAAAATCAGTTTTATTATTGCTGATAGGTTCGGATTCGCCTAAGCCGATAGCATTTAGGTATCTACTATTTATACCCATAGAAATTAAATAATCTTTGATAGAGTTTGCTCTTTTTAAGGATAGGTCTAAATTATAGTTTGTGCTACCATCGGAATCGGTATGACCGATTATGTCAATTTTAAAATTGTTTGATTTTAAAAAATCTGTTAGTCGTTTTAATTCAGGGAATGATTCTTTTTTTATAATGTATGAATCAAAATCGAAAAAGATGTTGTTGATAATAATTTTTTCGCCTTTTTTGAATTCATCGATTTTAGTTAAAGTAATGGTAATGTTAGTTTCATTTTTGTTAATTTCATTTTTTAAATCTAAGAAAGCGGAGCTTGGGTAATAGCCATCTTTTTTGATATAGTATCCGTAGAATTTTCCTTTTGTAAGGGCAACTAAAAATTCTCCGTTTGTTGGGTTTGAGCTGAGTTCTCCAAGGTAGGTATTTTTTTCTAAATCTTCCCAAATTATGTTAGCAAAAATTGGATTTCCTTTTTCGTCAATAATTTTTCCTTTTATGCTGACTAATTTGTCTGGCTTTAGTTCTTCGGGTAAGTTAATTGAATATAAATCCCAACCACCTTTGCCTATAGTTCTGTTGTAGGCGGAAAAGAAGGCGCTGTCTCCATTTAAGGAGATTTTGTATCCCCAGTCGTCGAGGATTGAGTTGATTTCTTTGCCGAGGTTTACAGGTTCTGACCAATCGGTCCAGTTTGTATCGGAAAGTCGCTTTGAAACGAAAACGTCTAGGTTACCTAATCCATAATGTCCGTCAGAACTAAAGTATAGAGTTTTGCCGTCAGGGTGGAGGAAAGCGGATCTTTCGGCAAAAGGAGTGTTGATTGTTTTTCCTAAGTTGATAGGTTTGCTCCATTGCCCGTTGTGTTTTTCAGATACGTAAATATCCATATTGCCCATACTGCTACCATTATATACTCCGCTGTTGTATGCTCTAAATGCTCCAACTCCACCTGGTCTGTCGGAAGTGAATAGAAGGAATTGTCCGTTGGCAGATAGATTTGCGGATTCATCGGTATATTCTGAGTTTATTGGTCTTGGTAGGTGTCGCAAGGCGCTCCAGCCGACTGAATCACGTTCGAGGAAGTAAATATCGAAATTTCCATAAGTTCCTGCAAAGTTGCCTGATAAAAGGAGTGTGTTTCCGTCCAACGAGACATTGTCAATAGTTTCATCTCGTTCGCTATTTACATTAGCTTTTAGATTCTTAGGGTTTTTCCAAGTTCCATTTTTATATTCTGCGACCCAAATATCGGAGCCACCTTTACCTCCATTTCGATGACTTGCTGAGTAGTATAAGTTTTTTCCATCGGTGCTTGGATTGGGGTCCCATTCGTCGCCACTTGTGTTAATTCCTTCACCTAAGATATTAACTTTTAAGCCACGATAATTTTGTTTTAAAAGGCCAATATTTTTTTTAATTTCATTTTCATATTTAGGCATAATATCGATGTATTTCTCCCAAATTGCTATAGCGGAGTCCCATTTATGGGTGTTTGTATAGTTGCCAGCCATTTTTTTTATTGCTGTGATTGATTGGTAGTTGTCTATATTGTCTTTTATAAATTTATCGTAAATATCGAAATCTTCTATGGGTGGATTGACCATTAGCATTAACTGGGAGTAATTTCTGATTATATTTAGGTAATGGTCGTATTGGTCTTTGTTGTGCACAAAACCTTCTAAGAGTTCTAAACCGAGTTTTACTGATTTTTGATATTCTTTTGTGAGGTTGTAAAGTGAGATGACATCAATGGCGAGTTTTACTCGCATATTAGCAGGCGCATCGGAAAAAATGTAATCTTTGCATTGTGCTAAATTTTCTTTTGTTAATGGATAGTTTAGCTTTGGTGCTGATTGTGAGAAAGCAGATTGAAAAGAGACGATAAAATAGGTACAAATCGAAAGATATAATATAATTTGCCTCATAGCATATTACTTTCCGAAAGCGATATCATCTTCTTCAAATGTTAAATTAAAACTAACATAATTAGTTAGGACTTCTTCGTCGTTTTCAAATTGACGATGTCTGTGGTCTTCTCTAACTTCATTTAAATCACCATCGTCGTATACTATTAAGTCGGAAATTGAAGAGGTATCAAATTTTGTTTGTGGTTTTAATATATCAAATTCACCGGAATTAAAACCAATAGAGCCAACTGCTAATATATCTTTACCAAAGTCATCACATAAAGTAAATTCTTTTATGTGAATATTATTATTAGAGCAACACGTTCCCCAGTAAAGTGAATATGTCATATATTTATAAATGCCTGGGAAACCTTGAAAAAATGGGTCAGAGTGTTTGTTTTCTCTAATTTCTCTTCTACCTTCAATTAAGATTCTTGGTCTGACAATTTTATTTACAAAGTCTAATTTAATTCCATCAACTTTTATAAAACTGCTTAAAGTTCTTTCAAATTCATTTACAAAGGATTGGAATTTGACTTCTTTTTCTTTTAAATAGACTTCATAACTTTTTTGGCTTTCGAAGATTGTTTTTAATTTCATTTTCAAATTATTCAAGCTTTCGTCTGCTTCTAGCACTAGGTCTTCAAATGCACCATTTACTTTTATTTCAATAGGGTATTCGCCAATTTTATGTTTTCTTTTAACTTTAATATCAATTAAATATTTAATATCATTTCGCTCATGTTCGATAACAAGTTCTAAAAGGTTAAATCTTTGTGATTCTAAGGGGTGCAGTTGCTTTTCAATTGCAAGAAATGCCTCATACAAATCATGCTTTTTAGCTTCAGTGTCATAAAAGTAGTCGTAGTTATCGACATTGATTCTGACTACATTATCTACGCCTAATTTTACTAAGCCCATTTGAATTTGATTGAGAATAGAAATTGCAGTGAAAGTTTCCTGTTCTACCTTTTGGCTTGCTGTGTTAACAGTAAGTATATCATATAACCTATATAGCATATTAGCATTGCTAATTCGTTTAATCACAGTTATCTGTGATGGGTCAATTCGTAAATCTGCTGTCAAAAACATTTTTTTATTCCTAAAAAATAAAAAATATAAGTTTCAAATTAAAGTATTTTTTCTTAATATGCAAAATAATATAATTTTATTTTGTAACTAATTATGAAACTATTAATACAACGAGTTAAATCAGCCGAGCTTTATATTGATAAGAAAATATATTCAAGAATAAATTCTGGGATTTTATGTTATTTAGGAATTTCACAATATGATAATAATCCAAAAATTGATGAAATAATGATACAAAAACTTCTTTCTCAAAGAATATTTGAAGATAACGAAGGAAAAATGAATCTATCGATTGAAAATATTAAAGGAGATTTAATGATTGTATCGAATTTTACTTTATATGGAGATGGGAAGAAAGGAACAAGACCGAGTTATACGGAAGCAGCTAAGCCAGATATTGCGAGAGCTATTTATGAGAGGTTTATGTTGAAGCTCAGAAGTTCAACTATATTAAATGTTCAGGAGGGACAATTTCAAGCGATGATGGAGGTTCATAGTATTAATGATGGACCTGTCAATTTAATTATTCAGAAAGAGATAGGAAATTAATAATTAATATTGGCACAAAATATGATAGAATTTAAACTATGAAAATTATAATAATTTTAACCATATTTTTGTTTTCGCTTGAAGTATTCGGACAAAGCACCAATGCCAGCCCAGCTAATTGGCTTTATCCTGATGGGAATTTGTCTGCAACGAAATTTATTGCTACCAAATCTTTACCTCAAAATTTAGATTCAATTGGAATTAAGTGGTCGAATTTAGCCATTTCAGGAGATGTTAAGCCATTAATTGGGAATGTTATTAGAAATGAGCGACTTTTCCCTTCTTTTAGTTTTGCTCCAAATGAAATAGTTGCTGTGGTTGGGGATAAGCTTGTAGTTCTCGATGCTCAGAATAAAACACATACGTTAGCGGAATTACCGGATTTTGTTAGTGGAGTTTCTGTGCTTTTTGATACTCTTCAAACAGATTATTTAGCATCAGTTCAATCAAATGTGATAATGGGTTTGGAAACTATTGAGACTTCAAGAGCAAATATGCCTGATTTACCAGATACTTTGGCTTTAACATATTTAGCGGGTTTCAATCCTATTTTTGATGAGCCAAGGATAATTAAAAGATTAGCAATAGATATGCGAGATGTTGCTCCTAATTTTTCAGCATCTATAAAGCCATTCTTCGGTTATCAAAAGAATGGAAATTTTACTATTTATGCGCAAGTTAATACTGCTGACCCGAAAGTAGATCCTAATTATGATCCTTCTACACCGCCACCATATTATAGGGGTGTTTTTCAATTTGATGCAAGTATTGAACTTTCTAATTTTCCATTGACTGATATTGGATATGAACTAAATAATATCTTGACAATGGCACCGGAAGTTAATTTTGCTCAGCCATCTTTAAGCAAGTATAACAATTTAATTAATGTCTTATTACCTAACTTTCCAGAGGATAAGTTTAATATAGATGTTAATTCAATTGCTCCTTCGTTTGAGACTAATTCAAAAACTCCTTATTTGTATGGAATTGATATTACTGGACCGGAGATATTTACAAATGGTCTTGGCTTTCCGTTAGACCAAGATGTAAATGGGAAAAGACCAAAAATTAGAAATTATTATGTAGAGCTTTGGAATCCAGAAGCAAGTATTTTTGATACATATATTCTTATTTCAGAACAATATAATGGAATTGATGGTTCGGAAGGAGATGCGAGATTGCATTTATTTGAGAAAAGTGGCGACCCGATTTTAACTTCAAGTGCTGATATTATTCCAACATTCAAAGGTGGAAAAAATCATTACTGGTCAGTTGCGACTGGGAATTTAGATGGAACATCAGGTAATCAATTACTACCATATTATCCAAATAATCCCGGTAATGAGATAATTGTTTCTCAAACAACAAGGGATTTTGCTTTTGCAAATTCAAGAATTTCAGTTTTAAAATTTATTGGTAATACAGCAGTTCCTAAAACTTCTCCTCCAAATAGATTTTTAAGTCCATTTGATACTGTTTGTTCTCAAAGAATAAATGGTTGGATAGCCGCAATTAATGACTTCGATGGTGCATCAAATCAAAAAGATGAAATTCTAATTGTAAATAATTCATCTATAATGCTTTTGCAGTTAAGAGATTATGAATCTATGGAATTTCAACTTGGGAATAGATTTGATACGTTATTTGTACAAGATTTTCCGGGGGAAATTATATCATTTGCTACTATTGCAGACTTAGAAGGTGATGGGAAGAATGATATTATTGTTACAACATTCAATAAAACTTATGTAATAGGTTCTTCACTTACTGATGTTATTGATGTGATAGAACCGACAACATTAGCAGGAGAATTATGTGTTGGGGATTCAATTTCAATTAAATGGAGGAATCTTGTGATAGATGATTCAAAAGTTGAGATTTATTTCCGAGATTTAGCTGATACGACTGGCTCAATAGCAAGTATGAAGTTGATAGCCGATACGCTTGCAAATAATAAAGATACGTTAACATATTCTATTCAAGTAGATAGCACTTTTGCAGGTCGGACAGGTAGGTTTTTAGTTCGTAATAAAATTAATCAAGCGATATATGATTATTCAGGAACTGTAACTATTAGCAGTAATACAATAACACTTGATACAACTTTGATTTCTTCTGAGTATCGTGTTGGTGACGCAATAGACTTTTTTGGTGTTACTTATTGCTATGATTCTCTTGAAGTTCAATATAAGACGAGTTTGAATGATTGGACAAGATTGTTATTGGATACTTTGCAATCAAGTCCTACGTTTACTTTGAGTTCAGAAGTACCTTGTGTAAATATTTTTTCTTGTGATAGCGCGGATATTGATTCTACTATTTCATATAGAATATTGAGTTATAAATACGATTTGGTTATTGAATCGCAATCATTTACAACCCTTGTGAGACCATATAGATTTAATTTGAGCGTTGATACATTGCCAACCGCAGACCCAAGTAAGTTTTTGTCTTGGATACCTTCGCCGATAAAAGATTATACTTGTGATAGTTTAATTTTGTCGTTTTCGATTGATGGTGGAAATTCGTATAATTTTATTGAAAAGGTTGGGTATCTTGAAGGGAAATATACTTGGAGTATTCCAATCAATTTGCCTGATTCAGTTATATTAAGGGCATGTTGCGAAGCTTCGTGTGTGAGAACAGATACTATAGTAAGTGGAAATAAAATAAGCAATATACAAATCGTCGCACCTAATCCATTTAGACCTCCATTTCAGGAACTTGAAATTGTATATAAAGTTCCAGAGGATGCAAATGTTACGATTTCGATAATAGACCAAACTAATAGAATACTTGCTGAGCCAGTTAAAAATGCTTTCCGAAAAACTGGGTATGCTTATACTGACCATTGGGATGGGAGGATAGCCGATGGTTCGCTCTCTGCTAATGGGTTATACTACATCAAACTCTCAACAGACAAGGGTTATACTGAGATTTATCCTGTTTTTGTGAGAAAATAGAAAGTAACCTTTAACACGCTTTCTGAGTTTTTAAAATAAAAAATATAATAAGTTTTATAAAACCTTCCGAAGGTTAAATTATAAAAAAATTTCACTTTTTTAAAAAAAATTTTCAAATAAGTGTAACAAAATGCCCTCTAAAAAGTTAATTGTTATTTAAAATAAAACAATTTCATATTTTATTTTATAAAAGCAAAAAAAATAGGATAAAAAAAATTAAAGAATGACAAAATATAAATTGTTAAAAATTGAAATAAATTTTGTAATTTATTGAATTATAATAATATAAATGTAATTAAAATAAATTTTTAATATTTATGTAACTAAACTAAAAAATTATTGTTATTGTGAAAGAAAAAGAATTAATTAATTATTTATAAATTTGGAGAAGTTAGATGAAAACATCAGCTATACTAAAAAATACAAGTAAAGCATTATTAATGATGCTATTTCTTGTAATGGGAAGTAACTCTTTATATAGTCAGCCATCTTGTGATGAATGGGTGCCAAAATATACTGATAATCCTTACCCACACCCTTATGGTGGAAATGATATCAAGTTATATTATGGTACTAATTGGGGTTATGAAGACTTATATCCCGGTAACTATATGTTATGTAATTACGCAAAATATGGTTGGGGATATTGGTATGAGAGTTATTCTTATATGCCATATACAAGAATAGACTATATAGCATTTCACGAAAAAGGTAATCCAACTCCTGTGTGGAAATGGAATTATAATAATTGTTCAGATTGGTTTGCGCCTTATATTTATATTCAAGGACCAGCTGGTGAAGGCGGATGGGGCGGTTTGCCTGGAACAGAAGCAGATCCAAATCAACCTGGTTCGGTTCAAGGAGCAACTTGGAAACCAGTTGAGTTGAAATTAGGTAAAACATATACATTAAAATTTGTTGCAAATGATGATTGGTATACAAATGTATACACATATTTTTATTGGGATAAAGATAATGATAAAAGCTTTGACTATCAAGGTGATGAATTATTAAATAGATGGGCAGATTATCCAAGAAATTATGCATACTGTAATAATATAGATTACAATGATTACTCTTGTATCGGTACGATGGTAAACGAGAGTCCGGAAATCTCTTGTTATAGAGGTTATTTATATGGTGGTATGTATGATTTTACATATAAAAATTACTATCACTATTGGACAGAGTATCAAGTTGACTTAGACATTCCAGCTGATGGGGTAGTGATTGGTAAACCAAATAGAATGAGATTAAAAAGATTATTTTATTACGATTTCCCAAGACCTGACCAGTTATACTATGAATGGGATGGCGGTGGCTATATGTATACTTATGATTATTATGGTCAAATCGTTGATTTTGATATTATTTTTGGTGGATTAGAAGTTAAACCTTTCCCTAATGAAGGTACATTAACTTTTGCAAACGAAAAATATAATGACGAAACAAGAATTCCAATAATTTTTCAGCCGAATGGAGCAACAGTAAAATTCACAAAACCTGAAGTAGAATTTTCAACACCTCCATCAGATATATTAGAGATGGAATATAGAATAATTGGACCAAGACCAAGTCAAACTGTTGTTTATAAAGCTACTAACTCGCTTGGAGGTACAAGAATAAAAGTTGATAAAAACACATTACCACAAAGAACAGTTACAATTCCAGACCCAATGAATCCAAATGGAACGATCGATGTTCAAAGATACTACTGGAAAGCAGGATATACAGGACAATATGATGCTTCAACTAATGGTCAGTTTGTGAAAAATGCTTTAGGTCAAATTATGACTGATGGTTCATTCTTCACAGCGCAATCAGGAGAGTATTCAGTAATCTTGAATTTCTTTGAGAACAATGTTCCTGTTGAAGGCGCAAAAGAATTATTCTATAACTTTACAATTAAAACAAGTTATGACGTAACAGTTATGAAAATCCAAGATCCAAAACCAGTTAATGATCCATGGTATGAAACACACATATTACGTTCGCAAAAACAAGTAGTAGCAGATATTAAAAATATTGGTTTAAACCCAGTAAATGACTTTAAAGTAAGATATACAATAAAAGGTATTGATGCAAATACAAAAGGTATCAAACAAACATCAGAATTTACTTATGATGACCAAAACTATGGAACATTAAAAGTAGATGATATATTCACAGTAAGATTCTCAAAATTATTTGAGGGACAAGTAGTAGGTGATTACTCAGTTGTAGTAGAAGTATACGACTTAGATGGAGAAGGACCAGCAGATAAGGACCAATCACACTTTAACGATTACTACCCACGTCCACTTGGTGGAAGTCAAGAGGATGGCTGGCAAATTGCAGATGAATATGTAATAAGATTCGTATATCAACATGACTTAGCAGTAAAAGAAATTTTATTCCCTACAGAAGCACCAGCAACAGACGTAGAAAAAGTATATGTAAACAGACCATTTAGACCAGTAGTAAGATATGCGAACTACGGACAACAAGATTTGGCACAAGAAGTATATGCAAGTATAGTAATCACAAGAGAGTCAGATGGTTCTATAGTATCAACAATTGAAGATTATGTAGTAGAATTAGTACCAGCAGGCTTAAGATTTAACACAAGAGATGTAAAATTCCCAGATGTAACAATCACAGAAGCAGGCAGATACAAAATCGAAGCAAGAATAGGAAGTATATTTGAAGACCCAGCAGCAACATTAATTGGAAACAATATGCTAGTAGGTTACTTCGATGTA
Source organism: uncultured Hyphomicrobiales bacterium (assembly GCA_964465945.1). Lineage (GTDB taxonomy): Bacteria > Bacteroidota > Ignavibacteria > Kapaibacteriales > UBA2268 > JAJRPT01. Next base: position 399 of record CAYXMM010000022.1, on the reverse strand, counting down.
GAAGAAGGAATGCAAGGAATCTTCACAGTAGGAACAATGAATAGTGGCAAACCCAAAAACTTTGAAACAATAGATGATGCAATGAAAGCATTATACACTTATGGTGTCAATGGAAATATTACATTTGAAATGACAGATGCTAAATATACAATGGCTGGAGATCCAGCATGGGATTTCACAACAACAATCGTAGGTCTTGGCTTTAACAAAGATATTAACAAAACATTTACAATGACCTGGAAAGCAGCACAAAATAGAGCAATGATAAAAGGTGGAGTTGAGATTGAATTAATCACTGGTGCAGGTTATGGAGTTAAATTTGGTCAAGGGTTACAATATGGTAAAGTAGAAAACGCTGCAGTAAATCAAAGTGAGGATCCAGAATATGTTAACTCAAAA
>CAYXMM010000021.1:0-35060 GCA_964465945.1 uncultured Hyphomicrobiales bacterium | reverse complement strand
TGAGGTTTTGTCGGTTTAGCTCAGAATGATGAGCAGGCAACCCCACCTAAATCCTGCCCGAAGTGGAGGACTTTTGATTTATTTCGTCTGCAAGAGATTGTAGATTTTTTTAAATATTAAATGATTATTACATAACTTATATTTAGACTTATTATATGTAATCAACTCATTTTTCTATATTTTTTATCCAAGTTATAATTTTATCTTAAGCATTTCTTATTTTTGAAAATATAGATTTAACATTTAAAGGTTATGGAAGAAAATAAGAAAAGAATTTTAAGTGGAATTACTCCTTCGGGATTTTTGACGATTGGTCATATTACTGGTGCTTTGAAAAATTGGGTGGCTATGCAAAATGAGTTTGATAGCTACTTTATGGTTGCAGATTTGCATGCTATTACTGCAAGGCAAGTTCCTGCGGATTTAAGACAGAGAAGTTTGGATACTCTTGGTTTTTTCCTTGCAGCAGGAATAGACCCAGAAAAAAGTACAATTTTTATGCAATCTCATATTTCTCAACACTCAGAGCTTGCTTGGGTATTAAGTTGCTTTACTGGAATGGGTGAATGTAGTCGAATGACGCAGTTTAAAGATAAGTCATTGAAACACGCTGACAATGTGAATGTTGGCTTGTTTTCTTATCCTATTCTGATGGCTTGTGATATACTGCTTTATCAAGCGGATTTAGTGCCTGTTGGTGAAGACCAAAAGCAGCATTTAGAGCTAACTCGGAATTTAGCACAAAGGTTTAATCATAATTATTCTGAAACATTTAAAACTCCTGAGCCATATATTCCAAAAGTTGGTGGAAGGATAATGAGTTTACAAGACCCGAATACTAAAATGTCGAAATCGGATTCAAATCAAAATGCTACATTGTTTCTTAATGATTCAAATGAAGAAATTATTAAGAAGTTAAAACGTGCGGTTACTGACTCAGAAGCAAATGTAAAATATGATAAAAACAGACCTGGTATATATAATTTAATTGAGCTTTATAGTATTGCAACAGGAAAGGATATTGCTGATATTGAAAATTCTTTTGAAGGTGTTGGCTATGGTGACTTTAAACAAGAAGTTGGTGAAAAAGTAGCACAATACATAGGTCCAATTAGAGATAGATTTAATGATATTAAGCAAAATAAAGCAAGATTAAATGAAATTCTTGAGTATGGAAGAGAGAAAGCAAGTAAAGAGGCATTTAAAACTCTAAGAAAAGTTTATAAAAAGGTTGGGTTTTATCAGTTATAATATATTTAATCTATAAGAATTTGAATAGAAAAGGTAAAGCCGAACTTTCGTTCGGCTTAAATTTTTATTTAGTTTTTGACTTATTTGGGAAAGGTGGAACTTTTGGTATTTGATTTTTTTCAGGATTTTTTGATTGTTCCATAATTACTTCGATTGCTTTGTTTAGCTGATCGTCGATTCCTCGTTCCATTCTATCAGGATGATTATCAACTTCGATGTCAGGGACTTGCCCTACACCTTCAAGTATCCATTCGCCATTTGCTCCGAAGTTAGCAAATTCCGGTTTCATCATATATCCACCATCTAAGAAGGGCAATGAACCGCGAATTCCTATAACTCCACCCCAAGAGCGTTTTCCAATTAAAAGTCCAAGCTTTTCTTGTTTAAATTGGTAAGGAAATAAGTCTCCATCAGAAGCAGAAAGTTCGTTGATTAAACAAACAACTGGTCCGTTCATTGTTCCTTGTGGTTTTCCAGAAACATTAGTAGCATTTCTAAGATTAGTTACAACTTGGATTTCTCTTTTTAATCTTTCAATTATCATAGGAGAAACGTTTCCGCCACCATTAAATCTGTCGTCAATGATGAGACCTTTTTTATTAGTTTGCGGATAGAAGTATTTAACAAATTCAAGCAATCCATTACCAACTCCCATATCTGGAATGTGTATATAACCTATTTGTCCATTTGTAGCAGCATCAACTTTGCGTAAATTATCTTGAACCCAGTTGAAATATCTTAATCCTGCTTCATTGCTTATTGTTTTAATAATATACTCTTTAGCACTTGATTTATCTTTACCAATTTTTATTTTAATTGTTTGGTCAGCTTTATCAACTAAGGCAACATAAGGGGACACGTTTTCAGAAAGTGAAATTCCATCAATTTCGTAAATGTAATCACCAACTTTCACATCAATTCCAGGTTCAGTAAGTGGTGAGCGAGTTTTCTCGTCCCAATTTCTACCTTCATAAATTTTAGTAATTTTGTATGCTCCATTTTCAAACACATATTCAGCACCTAATTGACCGATACCAATACTTTTAATTGAAGGCGCATCACCTCCACCTACATAAGCATGTCCTATGTTTAACTCGCCTATCATTTCTCCCATTATATAAGTTAAATCGGCTCTATGGTGAACGTTTGGCAACATCTGTCCATACTTAGTTTTTACGTAGTTCCAATCAACACCGTGCATATTTGGGTCATAAAAGAAGTATTTCATTTGACGCCAGCCCTCGTTATAAATTTGAGCCCACTCTTCTACTTTGTTTAAATTAGTTCTTAAATTTGAAAGGTCAACACTATTTTCTAAACTTATTTTATTTCCAAAGCTTTCAACATAATATTTATCGCCTTTCACTATTAAAATATGCTCCTCATTTGGCGTTACGTCCCAAGATGTGAAGTCACCAACTTCTTTTTCTTTTCTTTCGTTAAAGTCGTAGTAATATGTTTTTGCTTTTGAAGTTGCAGTTGTTTTAACGTAATATAGTTTTTGACCTTTTGCAGAGTAAAGAGATTGATAATTTCCAGCATCAACAGGTAGTTCAAAAATTCGAGAACCAATTCCATCAACATCTATTACTACATTCACATCTTCTGGTTTTAAATCACCTTTTTTTGCTTCTTTTTCTTCAACTACAATAATTGGCTTAAATGGAGATTCTGTTTCTTTTTTAAGTGTAACTCCATAAATTTTAGCCATATTATTAAATTGGAAGTTCCATTCAAAATTGCCAATAGAAGGATTATATGTTCTATCGGAAACAAAGTATAAGTAATTCCCATCTTGAGAGAATATTGGATTATAGGATTGGAAAAATTCAGATGTAACAGGGGTAATTTTTTTATTTGCTAAATTGTAAATAGAAACTACAGGCCAATCCTCATTGATATAATCAGTGTATGTAACCCATTTGCTATCCGGCGACCAAGAGAAATCTCTAATTTCCCAATTTGTAGATTTAGTAATTAATGTTGTAGTTTTAGAGTCAATATCAATATAGAATAATCTTAAAGATTTATCGGATGCAAGAATTTTCTTAGAGTCAGGCGACCACTCCATTCCATATCTATAAGATTGAGCGTCTTTAGTTAATTGCACTTCTTTTGTTCCATCTGCTGACATCATATAAATTTCATCTTCACCGGATTTATCTGAAATATAAGCAATCCATTTGCCGTCAGGAGACCAAATCGCTTCTCTTTCGTGTGAGCCAGAACTTTTAGTATATTGTTCTGTGATACCTTCTTTTGCAGGAACAACGAATAAATCACCCCGTGCAATAAAGCCAACTTTTTTTCCATCAGGAGATAAAGTAGCACCAGCAATTTTATCTTTAACCGATACGATAGATGTTCTTGCATCTGGGAAATCCCCTTGAATTTCGATGCTTACTTTTTTATACTCTTGAGTTTTCAAATCCATTAAATAGACATATCCACCATTTTCAAAAGCAATATGATTTTTACCTAAAGAAGGGAATTTCACATCATAGTCAGTGAATTTAGTAATTTGCTTAGTTTCTTTTGTTTTAGTGTTATAAGCAAATAGGTTTAAAGTAAGCGTTCTATCTGAAATGTAATAAATCACATCGCCCGCCCACATTGGAATAATATCTTGAGCTGGGTCGTTGCTAATTTTTTCTAATTCTTTAGTTTTGAAATCATAAACCCAAATATCGTCTGCTTGACCACCTCGGTATCTTTTCCAAGTTCTGTATTCACGGAAAACTCTATTGTATGCAATTTTCGAACCATCGGGTGAAAGAGAAGCAAATCCACTTCTTCCAGTTTTTAATTCAGTAGGTAAGGAACCAGTTTTGTCTGCATTTAATGTAAATAGATTTCCAGACCATGCTTGCCAGTGCTTACCTCTTGAACGATAAAGAATTTCATTATTGTCTCTCCATTGCATAATGATTTTATCAGGTCCCATTCTTTCTGGTAATGGTCCTATGTCTAATGAGTAAGTTAATCTTGTGGCACTGCCACCCATCGCATCCATCTTGTATATCTCTCTATTACCATCATATTCAGCCGAGAACACAAGTTGTTTCCCGTCTGGTGAGAATCGAGGGTACATTTCGAGTCCTTCGGAAGAAGTAACTCTGCGAGCTAGGCCACCTTCGATAGGCACAATATAAACATCACCAGCATGAACGAAAGTTATTTGAGTAGCAGATGTATTTGGATACCTTAGGATGCGGGCTTCTTTGGAGAAAAGCGAAGCATTAAAAGTGATTATTAAAAGCAAAAGGAATATTTTTTTCATTAAATCTCCTGTTATTTTGTTTTTGTTAAATTGGTTAAATAAGATTAGCAATTTACGAATAATGGTTGGATTTGTTAGAAATAATGAGCTATTTTTATTGAATTTAATATATAAAGATGAATTGGCTTTCTTTTTGCTTGTGTTTAATTATGAATTTAACTGAAGCAACAAATATATTCATTAGCTATTGTAAAAAAGAGAAAGATTTTTCGGCTCATACTCTTCTTGTGTATTCGACAGCATTAGACAACTTCGCAGATTACTTAATGCAAGAGTATGAGGAAGAAATTGATGTTAAGCATATTGAAACTGAGGATATACGTCCATTTATGGGTTGGCTCCACGATAAGGGCTTAGGAAAAAATAGTATAAGATTAAAAACCTCGTCAATTAAATCATTTTTTAAATTTCTACATAAAAGGGATATTATATCTAAAAATCCTGCATCACCTATATTCACAACTAAAATTGATAAAAAACTCCCAACTTTCATAACAGAAAATGAAGTAAATTCAGTTTTAAGCAATATAGACGAGGATGATGTGTATCAAGTAAGGAATATTGCACTTTTTGAGTTATTATATAGTTCTGGATTGCGTGTATCAGAAGCCCTATCACTTAAAACTAATGAAATAAATGCAAACACAAAGCAATTAAGTATAATTGGAAAAGGTCGAAAGCAAAGGATTGTGCCACTTGGAGTTAAAGCATTGAAAGCAATATTGGATTACAAATCTAAGCGTGAACTTTTAAACAAAAAGAATATTCCTGATTTATTTCTGAATAATGGAGGAAACAAGCTCTCACCAGCGGGAGCGTATCAAATTATAAATAAATTAATGCGTGGCAAGGTAAATTCGGATAAGAAATCGCCTCACGTATTACGACATAGTTTCGCAACACATCTAATGGATAATGGTGCAGATATTAATTCGGTAAGCGATATGTTAGGACATTCGTCGCTTTCAACTACACAAATTTATACTCATAATACAATCAATCGGCTGAAAGATGTATATCGTAAGGCGCATCCGAGAGGATAATAAATTAGTATTTGTCTTTAAGCAATAAAATCCTTAATTTTACAATATAATATAAATTAAAAATATTTACTTTCGATGATTGATAAAAATCAAATAAATTACTTTAAAAACAATAATGACGACATAGGAATTATAATATCTAAATTAACTGATGTAGGAAAAATAAATAATATTTTAGAGAATTTAGGGGAGTTACCAAGTGATTTTAATTCTAATTTTTTGTTTAATTTAATTCATCACAATCATAAAAAAGTAAGACTAAATGCAGTAAAAAATATTGGGAAACTAAATGGAACTACTAACTTTCACCCACTTATAAATTTATTTCATAATGAAGAAGATACAAATGTAAAAAGAGAAATTATTTCTTCGCTCGGACGACAAAGAAAAAAAGAGTATATAGATTTTTTTATAGAATGCTTAGAAGAAAAAGACCCAAAAATAGTTTCACAAGCAATTAGAAGTTTGTTTGTTTTTGACGACAATGAGAAAATAAAAAGTAAATTAATTGGTCTAGTCAATCACCCAAATGAAATGATTAGGTCTGCAATTTATAAACAATATTATGGAGACAAAGAAGTCAGTTCAAGTAAATTACCTCATTCTGAAACTTATAGTTTTTTAAAAAATGTTGTAGTGAATGCCAATGTTATTGATGCTTTAAAAATAATACCTGAAGATAGCATTCATTTAACTTTTACGTCACCACCATATTACAACGCAAGGGATTATTCAATTTATCCGAGTTATAAAGATTATTTAGATTTTTTAGAAAAAGTCTTTATTGGAACACATCGAGTTACGAAAGAAGGCAGGTTCTTAATTGTAAATACTTCGCCAATTATAATTCCTCGAATTAGCCGTGCACATAGTAGTAAACGTTATGGAATTCCTTTTGACTTACACAATCGAATTGTTAAAAATGGTTGGGAGTTTATTGATGATATTATTTGGCTAAAACCAGAATCCTCTGTTAAAAATAGAGTTGGTGGATTTATGCAACATCGAAAACCACTCGGCTATAAACCGAATGCAGTCACAGAATATTTAATGGTTTATAGAAAAGAAACTACTAAACTTTTAGACTGGAACATCCGCAGTTATAATGACGATATTGTAAACGAAAGTAAAATAAAAGATGAGTTTGAATCAAATAATGTTTGGAAAATAGACCCAAGTTTCGACAAAGTTCATTCTGCTGTTTTTCCAGTTGAATTATGTAAAAGAGTAGTTAAATATTATTCATTTAAAGGGGATTTAGTATTTGACCCTTTTGCTGGCTCAGGTACGCTTGGTAGGACTGCAAATGGTTTAGACAGGAACTTTTTTTTAACTGAAGTTAACAATGAATATTTTAATTATATGAAAAGTAAACTGAAAAATACATCAATATTCAACAATATCGAAACTAAATATTTTACTTTAGAAGAATTTATCAAAACAATAAAATTATGACAATAGAAGACCAAGTAATTAAGAAGATAATAAAAAAATTAATTAACGGGCAAGATTACAGAACAGAAGTAATAGCACTAATTAACGCTGAGTTTCTTCAATTTTCCATTGAATTTTTTAAAAGAGTAGTTGAAGCAAAGCTTTCACGTAAAAAAATCAATGAAGATTGGTATAAGAACGTGTTTTTAAATTCTTCTTTAGACCCAAGTGAAATTGCAATTAATTCAGGTCTAAATAAAAAGACAATAACTAATATGTATAATTCAGCTTCAAAAGAAATAATAATTGATGCTTCAAATAACCATTATGATATTCTTTATAATTCAATAAGCGAATTAGTTGAAAACACTTCAGAAATTGACTTAACTTTAAATATTAAATTAAATGGAGTTAGTGTTGATTTAAACATTAATGAATCATTAATTATTATTAACACACTTGCCGTAAAAAGAGCCGCTCTAAGAGGTGGGTTATGGAGTACTGCTGGTAAGAAAGTAGAAAAATATTTGATGATTACACTTTGTAAACTTTTCTCAGTTTCTGAGAAACACTTTAGTCAAACAAATATTCCTGAGAGTATGCGAGAAGTAGATTTCTATCTAATCAATAATGGAAAGTATTTTAGATGTGAAGTTAAACTTATGGGAAAAGGTAACCCAGAAAGTGCTGATGCTATTTTCGCAAGAAAAACTAATATATTTATTGCAGATAAACTCTCAGATTTGAATAAAAAGCAAGCAGATAACTTAAATACATATTGGGTTGAATTGCGAAGCAAAAATGGTTATCTGAAATTCCAAGAGATACTTAAAGAATTAGAGATAAAGACTAAATTTAATAGTTCAAATCTTGATGAGAAATTAGATATTATTTTAAATGATGTGGTAATTTAACTTTCCCTAATTCTTTTTTGCTTTCAATTATATTTTTGCTTAATTTTACGGAATATTATTTTATAGTAGAGTTAATTATGTCAAAATTATTTCAACCACTGAATTTTAAAAAATGGATCGACGAAAATAGACATCTCCTAAAACCACCCGTTGGGAATAAAGAAGTTTATGAAGAAGGTGAATTTATTATTATGGTTGTTGGCGGACCTAACTCCCGTAAGGATTATCATTACAATGAAACCCCAGAATTTTTTTACCAGTTAGAAGGTGATATGGTATTGAAAATAAAAGATGGTGATGAATTTAAAGATATTCCTATTAATGAAGGAGATATCTATTTATTACCTGCTAAAGTACCACACTCTCCTCAAAGATTTGCTAATACTGTTGGGCTTGTTGTCGAACAAAAAAGAGAAGAACACCACATTGATGCTTTGGAGTGGTATTGTGAAAATTGTGGTGAGCAATTATACAGGGATACTTTCAAAATGAAAGATATTGTGGCTGAACTGCCACCTCTTATGAATAGGTTTATGTCATCTGAAGACTTAAGGACTTGTAAAAAATGTAATACTACAATGCAGCCACCAGTCCCAGTCAAATAATATTTATTTTTTACTAATAAACTTTTTATTTTAAATTAATACCAATTTAAAATAAATTTTATTTTTACTTAAAAGAATATGATATTAAAGAATATATTAACAGAAATAAATTATTTAAAATCAACTAACATTGAGTTAGATCTAGAGATTGAAAATATAACAGATAATTCACGAGAAGTTGTTTTAAATTCTATTTTTGTAGCTATCTCAGGAAATGCTTTTGATGGTAATAATTATATTATTAATGCAATTGGAAATGGTGCAAAATTAGTTGTTACAGATAAAGAAAGCGTCTTTGAAATTAATAAAAATAATATACCGATTATTTTAGTAAATAATTCAAGAATTATTTTAGTAGAATTATTAAATATTTTTTATAATTATCCATCAAAAGATTTTAAAATAGTTGCTATTACTGGCACAAACGGTAAAACAACAATATCCACTTTAATTTATAATGCTTTTATTAAATTAAATAAAAATGTTGCGTTAATTGGAACAAATGGAATTTATATTAATTCAGAAAAATCAGAAGCGACGCATACCACTCCAAGCCCTATTCAATTAATTACTCTTTTTTTAGAGTTTAAAAAAAATAATATTGAATATGTAATAATGGAAGTTTCATCTCATTCACTTGACCAACATAGAGTTGATTTTATAGATTTTGATGTTGCTATTTTTACAAATCTAACACGTGATCATTTAGATTATCATAAAACAATGGAGAACTATGCTACTGCAAAGAAAAAACTTTTTGATGGGTTAAAACCAAATACCATAGCAATAATTAATAATGATGATGAATGGTCGAATTTTATGATTAAAGATTGTAAAGGAAAAATCGAAACAATTTCAAGGAATAAAAATTCTACATATCAAATTTCTAATTTAATTTCTGATATTAATGGGAATAAATTTAATTTAATTTGTGAAACAAATAGTTTTAATATTTATAATAAATTATTATCAAGTTTTAATGCGTATAATCTTGCTTCTGCAGTGCTTTGTTTGAATTATTTTAATATAAAAAATATTTCAGATTTAATCAGTAATATTAGCGGTCCTGAAGGCAGAATGGATAGTATTAAGTTACATAATGGTACGACTGCAATAATTGATTATGCTCATACTCCCGATGCTCTCGAAAAAGCGCTTCAAAATTTAAAAGAACTTTGTCAAGGCAAACTTATCTGTGTTTTTGGTTGTGGTGGCGATAGAGACAAAGGTAAACGACCTATTATGGGTGCTATTTCTACTGATATTGCTGACTATACATATATTACATCGGATAACCCTCGCACCGAAAATCCAAATGAAATAATTAATGACATAATCGTTAATATAAAAAGTAATAATTTTGAAGTTGAAATTGATAGAAGTGTTGCAATTAGAAAAGCAATATTAAATTCAAATAAAAACGACATAATTTTAATTGCTGGAAAAGGTCATGAGAAGTATCAAATAATTGGCACAAATAAATTTCATTTTGATGATTTTGAAGAAATTAGAAGGGTTGATAATGAATAATAAAATATTTATTGCAGGTGGAAGTGGATTAATTGGTAAGCATCTTGCTCAAAAATTAAAAGAATTAAACTATAATGTTGTTATTCTTTCACGAAACGCAACAGGAAATTCAATCGCATACCCTAAAAACTCTTCTGAATTATCAAAAATTATCGATGGTGCAGATGTGGTGATTAACCTTGCTGGTGCAAATATTGTCGGTAAAAGATGGAATAGAGAGTATAAAAAAGAACTTTATGATAGCCGCATAGAAACTACAAAATACCTTGTTTCTGCAATAAATTTAACTAATAACAAACCATATTTTATTTCAACTTCGGCAGTTGGTTATTATGGTGATAGAGGAAATAAAGTCTTAAATGAAGATACAAATCCTGATAATGGCTTTATAGCGAGCATTTGCACCGATTGGGAGGATGAAGCTAAGAAAGCAAATACGGAGACTTTTATTACAAGAATTGGAATAGTATTAGCAAAAGAAGGTGGGGCATTAAAAGAAATGCTTTTGCCATACAAACTATTTGTCGGGGGACCACTTTCAACAGGTAAGCAATGGTTCCCTTGGATACATATCACCGATTTAATAAACATATATATTTTTGCCATTGAAAATAAATTAACTGGAACGGCAAACGTAGTTTCTCCTCATCAAATTCAAATGAACGATTTTGCCAAAACCCTTGGTCAAGTTTTACGTCGCCCTGCCTTTTTCCGAGTTCCCGCTTTTGCTATAAAACTAATACTTGGCGAGGCATCGCAAGAAGTATTAAGAAGTCAGCGAGTTGCCCCAAAATCTCTAATAGATAATAACTTCAATTTTAAGTTTAACACATTGAGTTTAGCATTAAAAGACTTATTAGAAAAATAAGATTTTTATTTTATAAAAGGACAATATTCCTCATATTGTAAATCACAACAAAGAATATAGTCAATCCCGTTATCCAGAACATCTTCACCCACCACATTAAACATAGCGAAGTATGACGAGTATAACACTTTATATAACGAAAGTGTGATTTAGAATTTCACTTAAAAAATTGAATTTTCCGTATATTTGTAATTAATATAAAAACAATTTGAGATTAAAATGTCTGGAAAAGTTGAAAAAAATGGAAATGAAACAAATATGATTATTCCTTACAAAGCAAAGAATCACATTAGAATAGTAACTGCGGCATCCCTTTTTGATGGGCACGATGTTGCTATAAATATTATGCGTAGAATAATCCAAGCAACTGGTGCTGAGGTAATTCATCTCGGACATAATAGAAGTGTAAGCGATGTTGTTGATTGCGCTATTCAAGAAGATGCCCAAGGTATTGCTATGACGTCTTATCAAGGAGGGCATACTGAATATTTAAAGTATATGTATGACCTGCTTAAAGAGCGTGGTGCTAATATTAAGATTTTTGCTGGTGGTGGTGGAACAATTTTACCAGAGGAAATTGAGGATTTGCAAAACTATGGAATTTGCCGTGTTTATTCTCCTGATGATGGTCGTTCTATGGGCTTGCAAGGTATGATTAATGAATTAATGCAGGAGTGTGATTTCTCTACTTACAAAGATGGTGATAATCTTAGTAAATTGGTTGATAATGCGTTAATGAAAGATAAAGATGCTATTGGTCGGTTAATTTCTATTTCAGAAAATTATCCCGATGTTTATAAGCAAATTGAAAGCACGATTAAATCGAATTATGAAAATAAAAATATTCCAGTGTTAGGTATTACCGGAACTGGTGGTGCTGGAAAATCTTCTCTTGTTGATGAGTTTGTTAGAAGATTTTTAATTGACCAAAAAGATAAAAATATTGCAATTATTTCGATTGACCCTTCTAAAAGAAAAACAGGCGGTGCCTTGCTTGGCGATAGGATTAGAATGAATAGCATTAATAATGAAAGAGTTTATATGCGCTCTGTTGCTACAAGACAATCTAATTTAGCTATGAGTTCTTATGTTCAAGATGCGATAAATATTTGTAAAGCCGCTAATTATGATTTAATTATTGTGGAAACATCTGGTATCGGTCAATCAGGGTCCGAGATTGTGGATCATTCTGATGTATCTATGTATGTTATGACGTCGGAGTATGGTGCTGCTACTCAACTTGAAAAAATTGATATGCTCGACCTTGCAGATGTGATAGCAATTAATAAATTCGATAAAGCAGGTTCTTTAGATGCAATTAGAGATGTAAGAAAACAATATAAACGTAATCATTTGCAATTCGACGCTTCTGATGATGATTTACCTATCGTTGGAACTATTGCTTCTCAGTTTAATGACCCAGGTATGAATAGTTTATATAAAAAACTTATCGAAGTTGTCTGTCAAAAAACTAATAATACTAATTTAAAATCAAGTTTTCATCTAACAAAAGGTATGAGTGAGAAAGTATATATTATTCCACCTGATAGAATTAGATATTTAGCTGAGATTAAAGAGAACTCTGTAAGTTATGATAAGTTTGTGGAAAAGCAATCCTCAATCGCTCGAAAAATGTATCAATTACGTGGGACTATTTCTCAATTACGTGCCGATATTGGTAAAAAGAAAATCGAATACGGTGAGCAAGATGGAGTCGTGGTTGCTGTGCAATCTATTCAAGACGAGCCAGAGTATTTGAAAGATTTAGTTATAAAATATAAAAAATTAGAAGGTGAATTAGACCCTGCTTGTAAGGAAGTTTTGACAAACTGGGAAGAAACTCAATCTCTATATAAAGCTGATACTTATAAATTTCAAGTTAGAGATAAAATTATTGAACAATCCTTATTTCATACTTCACTTTCTGGAACTCGTGTCCCAAAAGTTTCACTGCCTAAGTATAAAGATTGGGGCGATATTCTTAAATGGACTTTGACTGAAAATGTTCCTGGCTTTTTTCCTTATGCTTCTGGTGTGTTTCCATTGAAACGCACCGGCGAAGACCCGACAAGAATGTTTGCAGGGGAAGGAGGTCCAGAAAGAACAAATCGTCGTTTCCATTATGTTTCCGACGGAATGCCTGCTGCAAGGTTATCTACTGCATTTGATAGTGTTACTCTTTATGGTAATGACCCCGATTATCGACCTGATATTTATGGCAAAATTGGTAATTCCGGGGTAAGTATTGCAACTCTTGACGATGCAAAAAAACTATATTCAGGTTTTGATTTATGCAATCCATCTACTTCTGTTTCAATGACAATCAATGGTCCTGCTCCTATGTTACTTGCATTTTTTATGAATGCTGCTATCGACCAGCAATGTGAAAAGTATATTACATCTAATGGATTGGAAAGTGAAGTTAATGCTAAAATTGATAAAATATATATAGATAAGGGCTTAACAAGACCTGTTTATAATGCTGATATTCCTAAAGGAAATAATGGACTTGGCTTAATGTTGCTTGGTGTTACCGGCGACCAAGTTTTGCCAGTTGAAGTTTATAATGAGATTAAAGCTAAAACAATTTCTCAAGTTAGGGGAACTGTTCAAGCGGATATTTTAAAAGAAGACCAAGCTCAAAATACTTGTATCTTCTCTACGGAGTTCGCTTTGCGAATGATGGGTGATATTCAACAGTATTTCATTGATAAAAATGTAAGGAATTTTTATTCGGTTTCAATTTCGGGCTATCATATTGCGGAGGCAGGAGCTAATCCAATAACTCAACTTGCTTTAACATTATCTAATGGCTTTACTTATGTAGAATATTATCTTTCACGTGGTATGCATATTGATGATTTCGCTCCCAATTTATCATTTTTCTTTTCAAACGGAGTTGACCCAGAGTATTCCGTTGTTGGTAGAGTTGCAAGGAGAATTTGGGCGAAAGCAATGAAATATAAATATAATGGGAACGATCGCTCTCAAAAATTGAAGTACCATATTCAAACTTCTGGACGCTCTCTTCATGCTCAAGAAATTGCTTTTAACGATATTAGAACTACATTGCAAGCGCTTTATGCTATATTTGATAATTGTAACTCTTTGCATACTAATGCTTATGATGAAGCAATTACTACCCCAACAGAAGAAAGTGTGCGCCGTGCTATCGCTATTCAAATGATTATTAATCACGAATTAGGTCTTGCTAGAAATGAAAACCCTATTCAAGGTTCTTTTATTATTGAGGAACTTACTGATTTGGTTGAGGAAGCGGTTTACGTGGAATTTAATAGAATTAGTGAGAGAGGCGGAGTGCTTGGAGCAATGGAGCGAATGTATCAACGCTCAAAAATTCAAGAAGAATCACTCTATTACGAACACAAAAAACATAGCGGTGAATTACCTTTAATTGGTGTTAATACTTTCTTGGACCCTAATGGTTCGCCTACGATTATTCCAAAAGAGGTTATTCGTTCAACTACAGAAGAAAAGGAATATGCAATAAGTTCGCTTAGCGAGTTTAAGCGTAGAAATGAAGATTTAACTACTCAAAAAATTAATGAACTAAAAGAAATTGCTATTAATAACCAGAATACTTTTGAAAAACTTATGGAAGTAAGTAAATATTGCTCCTTAGGGCAAATTTCTGATGCTTTTTATGAAGTTGGTGGGCAGTATAGACGGAATATGTAGGAGAAGATAAAAATTATTTGTATCTTTGTATTCTAAAATCCTTGCTAAAAAATTAAAAGAAAATGAAATTCACAAATACTTTATACACAAATGATAACTTATTTATTTTGAATGGACTAAATAGCAATTTAGTTGATTTAATATATTTAGATCCGCCTTTTAATTCAAAGCGATTTTATTCCGCACCGATAGGTAGTAAGGCAGCTGGTTCAAGTTTTAAAGATATGTGGACTTGGCAAGATGTGAATGAAGAATTTCTCAATACTCTTGCGGAAAAGTATATTGCTTTAACAGATTATATTGATTCGGTTGGCATAATTCATAGCAAAGCAATGGCAGCATATTTAACCTATATGGCGCAGCGTATAATTGAAATGCACCGCATTTTAAAAGATACGGGCAGTCTATATCTACATTGCGACCCAACTGCGAGCCATTATTTGAAAGTAGTTTTAGATGAGATTTTTGGCAAAAATAATTTCAAGAACGAAATCGTGTGGCACTATACTGGAAACTCTGTTCCTAAGAATAGTTTTCCACGTAAGCATGATATTATTTTTATATACTCAAAAAATCAAAATTTTCTTTTTAAACCACAAGAAGTATTGATACCATATTCTCCATTAACAGAGAAGAGATATAATCACAAAGATGACAAAGGAAATAGGTATAAAATTTCTGCTTTAAGGGACGGGAAACAAGAAATCATATATATGAAAGAAGGTAAGTATCCTGATGATGTATGGGATATTCCCATTGTAAGAGGAAAAGAAGCCACTGGCTATCCCACTCAAAAGCCACTTTCTCTATTGCGTCGAATAATAAAAGCATCGTCGAATGAAGGCGATATTGTGCTTGACCCATTCTGTGGTTGTGCTACAACTTGTGTTGCGGCACAGCAACTTGGCAGAAAGTGGATTGGTATTGATATTGAAGAGCAGGCACGCAATTTATTAATTGAAAGATTAAGCGAAGATGCTGGAATTTTCACTGATTTTATTGCAACGGACATTCCACCTAAAAGAACAGATGTTATAGAAGTTGATCCAAGTAATAAACCTGTTAAAGAGCGATTATACAAAGAGCAAAATTGTTTATGCAATGGTTGTGGCAATCAATTTGAGATTTGGAACTTGCAAGTTGACCATATAATTCCACGTGCTAAAGGTGGTGGAAATTATTACGAGAATTATCAATTATTATGTCCTAATTGTAATCAAATCAAAGCCACAAACACAATGGAAAGCTTGCGTTTGAAAATTGCAACAAGAAAAAAACTAATTGAAAATAAAGTGTTTTTTGGAAGGTAAATTGTAATTTACAAATCTAAATAATTAACATATTAAAATCTATTTTTACCAATTTGAACCCAGAAATTATACAATACAACAATAAGCAAACTCCAGAATTTGCAGAAATTTGCAACTTACTTGCTGAAATTATTAATCCAGCATTAAGCCAAGCCGAAAACAAGATTTGGCACGCTCATCCCGTTTGGTTCTTGGACGGCAACCCCATTGTGGGTTATAGCATTCAAAAGAAAGGCGTTCGGTTGATGTTTTGGAGTGGAGCAGATTTTGAAGAAAGCGGGTTAAATGTCATTGGTGCTAAATTTAAAGATGCCTCTATTTTTTATAATACAATTGAAGAAGTCATAGAATCTGATATAATTCGATGGCTTGACAAGTCTATTAAAATTCAATGGGATTATAAAAACTTAATAAAGCGAAAAGGACAATTCGAAAAATTAGTGGTGTAGTTTACCTCTTTCTAAATATATTCTAAGTTAATTCGTAATTATTAAGAAATTATTTTTTTGTAAATTAGAAATATTAATCTGGTAATTTTTATGAAATACGTTTTTATTTTACTTTATTCTACTTTACTATATGCCCAAGAAAATACACTTGATGTTGTTCCTTGGAATTATGATATTAAGAACTATAAAGCAATTTTAGATATTTCAGATAAAGAAAATATAAATTTAGATGCTTCTTGTACTATTACTTTTGATGTATTCGATTTGACTAAAAACGAAAGTTTTCAGTTTGGGTTAGCTAATTTGAACGTTGAAAGTGTAACACTAAACGACATTGCTCTTTCGGGTAATTTAGAAAATCTAAATACTACTTATTATGTAAAAGATATTTCTGAATATTTAAAATTACAAGAAAATGAGTTAATAGTTAAGTACAAAGGTAAGATGACTTCGGAATCGCAGACTGGCTCAAGTTGGGGTGGGGTATTTTATAAAGATAGTATCCTCTATACAATGGGAGTTGGATTTAGCGCGAGTTATGTATCAACAACAAGACACTGGCTTGCTTGCTTCGACCATCCGCAAGATAAAGCAACATTTGACTTAACGTTCATTACTAATATGTCAGATAATGTTGCCTCAATAGGAAAATTAGAGAAAAATTGGATAGAAAATGGAAAAGCATATTTTAATTGGAAAACAGAAATACCAACAGCTACTTACCTTGTTACTTTTGCAAATGGACCTTTGATTTACACAAGCATTGCAGATAAACCAGTTCCACAAGGAGTATATCATTTAAGTAAAGAGAAAGCAAATGTTGAGAAGATTTTTTATAGAGTTCCAAAAATGTTAGAATATTATTCAAGTTTATTTGGAGAGTATCCGTTTGAAAAACTTACTTATGTAATAAGTGAAAAAGGTGCAATGGAACATCAAACACTTATAAATTATCCGCGCAGTTCGCTTAATTTTAATGCAAATAATAATGATACTATTGGTAGCGTAATTGCTCATGAACTTGCGCATCAATGGTTTGGTGATAAGGTAACATGTGCTTCATTTTCTGATGCATGGTTAAATGAGAGTTTCGCAAGTTATTGCGAAAGTCTTTGGATGGAACATATTGGAGGCGAGGAGGAATATTGGAAAGATATTCGCTCAAAATCTGATGAATACTTGACTCAAATTGTTAATCAAGAGAAAGTGATGCCACTTTATGATTTCCCAAGGGTAACGCCATCATCTAATTATCCAGCAACAATCTATCAAAAAGGCGCTGTTGTATTGAGCTTATTGCGGTTCAAAGTTGGCGGAGATATATTCTTTTCTGCTCTTAAAAAGTATCTAAATTTATATGGCTTTTCAAATGCAAACACAGGAAAACTAAAATCACTATTAGAGCAAGAATCAAAAATGGATTTAGATGATTTCTTTAATCAGTGGGTATATGGATTGGGCTGGCCTGTAGTTCAATATAATATTAGCAAAGATGGTGAAAATGTATATTTGGAATATAATCAGATACAAGACCAAATATGGCAGACATTTACAAATGTTCCTTTTGAAGTTAGTTTTGATTATTCAAATGGTGGAAAAGGACGAGATTTTCACCAAATAGAACAAAAGATGGGGAAAATATTGCTTGGAAAAAATATAGATTTAAGCACTATAAAATTTAATAACAATAACTTTTATTCAATGGTTCGATTTGTTAATATTACAGATGTTAAGCCAGCAAGAGACAATGGATATATAGTATTTCCTAACCCTGCTGTAATAGATTTTATAATAGACAGCGAAACAAAAGAAAGAACTAAAATTAAAATATTAGATGCCATAGGAAACATAGTTTATGAAGATGAGCTCGGGAAAGGTGCTATTAAACTTTCAACAAGTGATTTCACTAACGGCTTGTATATAGTTTTTTTTGAGTCATCAAGTGGTAAATTCATTGAAAAATTAATTATAAATAAATAAATAATGTCAGTTAAGAGTAATTTAGAGAAAATTCAAACTAAAATAAACGAATTAAAAAAGCAAACAAATCGCGAGAATATTAAATTAATTCCAGTATCAAAATTTCATAAAATAGAGTCAATTCAAGAAGCGAGAGAGCAAGGTTATGAAAGTTTCGGCGAATCTTATGTTCAAGAATTAAAACAGAAATTTGATGAGTTTAAAGTAAAAAAAATAGCGCAACCAACATGGCATTTTATAGGACATTTACAGACAAACAAGGTGAAATATATAGCTCCGTTTGTGGATACAATTCATACAGTTGATAGCATAAAACTTGCAGAAGAAATCAATAAAAGAGCAGAGCAGAATAATAGAATTATTAAAATATTAATTCAAATAAATACTTCTGGTGAAGCGTCAAAACACGGAATTAATCCAGATGAAATTAATGAATTAATTGAGAAAATTAACCTTTTAAAAAATATTAATTTAATTGGATTTATGACTATTGCTGGCTTAGAGGCGAGTCCAGAAGAAAATGAAAAAGAGTTTGAGTTATTAGCTAAGATATTAAAAGAAGTTAATCAAAAATTCAATTTATCACTAACTGAGTTATCGATGGGAATGACAAGCGACTACGAACTCGCCATAAAGCAAGGTAGCACAATGATTAGAATTGGCACTGCAATTTTTGGGGAGAGGGGGTATTGATAATTATATTATATTTTAAATTAGTTTAAATATTTAATCGTTTCTAAATAAAATTATTTGCATTGTATATTATTTATGTTTAATTTGCAACCTAAAAGTTGCAAATTAAGATAAACTATTATGTCAAAAGATTTATTTCAAGCTATTGCCGACCCTACAAGAAGGGCTATTTTAATTCTATTAGCAAGCAGTCAAGCCCTTACTCCTAATGCTATTTCTTCTCATTTTGATACGAGTAGGCAAGCGGTTTCAAAGCATATTAAAGTGCTTAATGAATGTGAAGTTATTTCCCATTATAAAGAAGGTAGGGAAATTTACTATCAATTAAACCCAGAGAGATTGAAAGAAATTGATTTATGGTTGGAGCAATTCAGAAAACTCTGGGAAACAAGATTCAGTCAATTAGACGATATTTTATTAAATTTAAAAAAGGTTAAATAAATGAGTAATCTCAAAATGAACTTTATCGTGGATAAAGAAAATAATAAACTTCGCGTTGAAAGGGAATTTAATGCGGAAGTATCTCTTGTGTGGAAGGCATATACAACTCCTGAAATTCTTGACCAATGGTGGGCGCCAAAACCTTGGAAAACAGAAACTATAAATATGGATTTCAAAGAAGGTGGTCGCTGGTTCTATGCTATGGTAGGACCAAGCGGTGAAAAACATTATTGCGTAATGGATTATGTAAAGATTAATAAGTATGTTTCATACTCTGGATTTGATAGTTTTGCAGATGAGCACGGAACTGAAAATAATGAAATGCCAAGTGCAAATTGGACGACATCTTTCAGTGAGATGGGCGAAAACACTTTGGTTACAATAGAAACAACTTATCCTTCTCTTGAACAACTCGAAACTATAATCAATATGGGAATGAAAGAGGGCTTAACTATGGCTCTTGAAAACTTAGACAGTTACTTAGCATTAACAAATAAATTAAGAGCAAAGGCAATTCCAACTCCTATTTATCTAAATTTTGCAGGAAATTGCGAAGAAGCGTTCGATTTTTATAAAAATGTATTTCAAACTGAATATTTTGGTGTTTTAAGCAGATTTAAGGATATGCCTCCACAAGATGGACAACCAACTTTACCAGATTCAGTAGGTAATATGATTTTAAATGTTGGATTACCAATTTTGAATAAGTTTATTCTTATGGGTTCAGATGCCCCTTCCGAAATGGGCTTTCAATTAACTTCAGGTAACAATTTTTATATTTGTATCGAGCCAGAAACAAAAAAAGAAGCAGATATGCTTTTCACAAAATTATCAGAGAGTGGCAAAGTAGAAATGCCAATGCAGGATATGTTCTGGGGGGCATATTATGGTTCATTAAGGGATAAATTTAATATAAATTGGATGATAAGCTGTCAGAACAAATGATTTTTAATAAAAAAGGAAGGTTAAACTTCCTTTTTTCATTTTATTTCAATTTTATCTTGCTAAAAAGTAACATTTTTAAAAATATAGTGTTAATTTAGCATTACTAATCAAAACATTTAAAATATTATGAAAGAATGTAGTCCAAACAGCCGTTTTAATTGCTCACCTTACATAAAGTATATTTTTGCAATATTCATACTTGGTCTTGCTCTTGCTTCTTGCTCACAAGATGTTAGAGTTGATGATAATATAAAATATAATTCATCGCTTATTGTTGTTGAAAATGGAATGAATGTGAAAGTTGTTGACCGACTTACAACAAGTTTAATTGACAATAATATTTTTGCAAGTAACCCAAATCAGCTTTCAAATAATATTGATAATATTTATAAATTTCAAAATGAATTATATATTACATCGAAGAATGCTAACTTATTAAATGTCTATGACAATACAACTTTTAATTTAATTACATCATATACACTTGAAAGTAATGAAGAAATAGGCGATTTATCTTTCCCGAATATTTCAAATTTTTATGCTTCTATCCCTAAAACAAATAAAGTAGTTGTTATCGATAGAATTAATAAAAAAATATCTGCGACTACAATTTCAGTTGATAATAATCCAAATAAATTATTTACAATTAGCAATTTACTTTTTGTCGGTTGTGATAATAGTATTAATGTTATAAGAACAGGTTCAAACCTTGTTGAAAATAAAATTTCAATTACTGGCAAAGTAGATTTATTCTGTCAAAATGAAGATGGAAGTGTTTTAATTGCTGTAACGAGCAATGATAACAAGTATTATTTGGAATATTATAACACCCTAACTTATGAGTTAATTAAAAAAACAGAGTTAAAGTCAAGTTGGTTTGAAGAGGGTAAAACAATAATATTTAATCAAGTAGCTTTAGTTTATAATGATATCCAATATGGCTGGATAGGTTCAAATGCTGGTTTAATTCGTATAGACTTGAAAAATTATGGAACATATAATGTTATTTCTAATAGGAAAGAAGAAATTTTAAATGTTTATTATGAACCAATTTCTAATTATTTGCTAATATTAACAGCAAGAAATCAACTAAAAGATTACACTTTAGCGGACCCAAGCACTGGAGAAGTAAAGAAGTCTTTTGCTTTTTCTAACGATACTAAATTAATTTTTCCAATTTAATGAAGCCGAATTCCTTTTCTATTAATTTAACTTCAATTTTAGATTTAAGCTCAAAACTTAATGATAGTGTTGATATTAACTATATTTTAAATTCAACTCTTCTGTCGATAATGGGTAAACTTGGTATCACAAGAGCAGCAATATTTAAGAAAAACCAAAGTAATTATGAGCTAATTCTTCAAAAAGGCAAATGCGAAATTAAATCTCTTGAAAACTTTGAAATTAGCACTTTTAAAGAAATTAACGCTAATAATTACTCTGAAAAGAATCTTTTAAATTGTGATTATAGATATATTGTTCCATTAAGAATTGCAAATGATGCAAGTTATTTCTTTGCTCTAAGCAAGAGTATAACTAAGGAAAGGTTAGAAGAAAGCGAAATTGAATATGTAAATTTACTTTCAAATATAGCATCTATTGCTATCCATAATGCAGAAAATTATTGTGATTTAGATATACAAAAACAAAAGCAAGAAAGAAAAAATATTATACTTGAAAATCTGTTTCAAAATGCGAGGTTTTTCTTTTCATACTTTCAATCCGATGATATTATTAGTTTACTTTCTTACAATTTAATGGGTCATCTTTTAATCAATAAATTAGCTCTTATTTTAATTGATGATGATAAAGAAATTACAATCGCTAAAAATAAATTAAATAAAGACATTGACAAAAAAGTTATTAATTACTCATTATCATTAAATTCAATAAAACTCGTCCAAGATATTGATGATACCTTGCTTAAATTTGCTTATGATAAATTAGAAGTTAATGTAATTTCACCTATTTATTTTAAAAATAAAATTAGAGGTGCGATTTTAATCGGTAAGAGTATGTTGAAACAAGATCTTAACGATGAAGACAAACTTTTTATTGAATATATTGGAAATACTGCTATTGCTGCTCTTGAAAATGAACGTTTGTTTCAAGAAGAAGTAAAGAAAAAACAACTTGAGTCTGAATTAAATCTTGCTCTTGATATACAAAGAGGACTTTTCCCAAGCGAACCAATTACACTAAATTCTTATTCAATTTATGGTAAGTCATTACCTTCAAAACAAGTAGGAGGAGATTACTATGACCATATTAAAATTGATGAAAATCGATATTTTATATTAATAGCCGATGTTTCTGGTAAAGGTATGCCAGCAGCAATGATAATGGCAAATTTGCAAGCTGCACTTCGTGTCCTTGTAAAGCTTGACTTACCACTACTTGATATTATTTTAAATCTGAATTATATTGTATTTTCAAACACAAGCCAAGATAAATTCGTTACTTTTTTTGGTGGCATTCTTAATATAAAAGAAAACACTTTTGAGTATATAAACGCAGGGCATAATCCTCCTCTACTTTTTAAAAAAAATGAATTAATCAGACTAGAAAAAGGTGGTTTATTTTTGGGCTTGTTAGAAGGTGGTTTCCCTTATGAAAGTGAAACAATTACTCTTGAAAATGGAGACTATATTTTGCTCTATACTGACGGAATAACCGAAGCACAAAACTCAAAAAATGAAGAATTTGGTGAAGAAAACCTTATACAAACTTGCTTAGACACAAAAGACCCACAAAAATTATTAGTAGAAATTTTATATAAAATAAAAGATTTCACCTATAGCTCAAGTCAATATGACGATATAACATTACTTTGCTTAATTAAGAAATAGTATTATAAGTCATTTCTACCCCTAAACCTAATCATTATTAGATAACAACATGCAGTTATATCTTTTTGTTACATATATCAATAATTGTAATCTATTAATAAAAAGTAGTTTTGGAAAGTAATTTTTGTAATATTAAAATAATTCCTCCCCACCTATAACAAAATCACCTCTAAAAAGTTAATTGTAATAAATTACATTACAAAAAATAAAAAACATTTTATATATTTGTAATAAGCAAAGGAACAAAGAAAAATAATTGCAAAATAAAATCAATCATATCGCTCTAAGTCCATATATATATATATATATGCGCTTGTTTTATACAACAATCCGAAATCGCAAATTCTCTCTACTATGAAATTAAAAATAATTTACAAATTAAATGTTCTAAGCAAAACAAATTACAGGAGTTTAAACTTTATAATTTAGTTAAACAAAAGTTTAGGCGGAACGGCAACTAACTAAACGCAATCCGCTCGTTAGTTCATAACTTGTTATGAACAAAAAAAAAGATTTTGTTTAATTAAAAATAGGAATTTCTATGAAAAAAATAATTTTTTCAATTTTAATATTTGTTTCAACATTATTAGTTACAAATGTTGAGAGTAAAGGGCAGTGTCCTACTTGCCCTTCACCAAGCACAAGCGAATCTGTTATAATGGGAATATCAGGAACTTCTTGTAGTATTACTATTAACTATTGCTTATTTTGCTCCCCAACTGGACATCCGCGTATAGAATTATGTAGCATCTTATTTCCTATACCGTATTGTAACGGACTAAATATTACTACAAGTTTGCTATTTGAGGTTAAAAAAGCTATGGTAAAAGATGGATCTGTAAAATGTGCTACCGCTATGGGGCTTCCAATTGGTCCCTGTCCAATAGAAATATTGTGGAGACATATTTTCCAACTTGTGCTAAATTTGGAGTTCCAGATGAAATTACGGGTACGACGCCTTTAATTCCTTGTGGACAATTACCTGGTCAATGTTACCAAGAATAGGAAATTTGTTTTGATAACCCCAATTATACTGTTACACCAGTTGGACCTCCTTTTAAGGTTTCTGGTATTTGCGAAGATGAAATTATTATTATAGGACCTTCATTACCAAGTGAATGTTTTGAAATTTGCTTTTGATCACGGGAGGCACTACGCCTCCTATATTTACAACTAAAAATAAGGAGAAAAAATGAGAAATATTATTTTACTTAGTTTCCTTTTTACATATCAAAATATTTTTGCAGTAATAGATCATAATCTAGACAATTTCTTCTGCGTTTCAAATAGAGTGTTGAAAATTTTACCACTTGAAAATGATGATATAATATTTTATGGAACTGAAGGTGGTGTGCTACGCAATATTAATCATGGTGAAGAATGGATTCAAAATTATTCAGGAACAAAGTCAAGCATTGTTGACATGATTCAAAATGAAGGAAGAGTTATTGGTGTTACTTTTAACGGCAATGTTATGACATCCGACGACAATGGGAATTGGTGGAAATATCAAAAACTTGCGGATACATTAATAGGTATTATTGCTTTAGATGACTTAGTAATAGTCGCATCAAAGACTGATAGTTTATTTTTTAGTTCAGACAATGGACTTACTTGGAGTTCAAAAAAATTAGATTTTTCAAATATAGTTGCGATTTCAACTTTTGAGGGTAAAATCATAATTAACACCAAAAGCTTTAATATATTTATATCAAGTAATAAAGGCAACAGCTGGGAGGAACTACCTTACCCATTCAAATATAATAGAGTTAATAAAAGAAATGGCAAATATTGCATCAGCAACAACTATACAATTGCAATTTTAAACCCAGATTTAACTTGGGAAACAACCTATTTATCCACAATGTCAAGTTATTTGGCTTATATCATTGAGGAAAATAGTTTAATTACATTCACCGAAGAATTTAGGGATCCTAACTATGACTTTCCAAAACTAAAGGTATATAAATATGATTTAGAAAAAAATAGTAGTACATTAGTAAAAGTTTATGAGGACCCAGCTTTAGGTAGTGGTATTCCTGCTTGTTTGACATTTGCACCTTGTGACGTTTGTAAAATAGATGATATGTACTATTTAACAACTGATTTTAAAACTATACTAAAATCAACAGACCTAATAAACTGGGAAGTTGTTTCAAGTGCTTCGACGAGACCTTTTGTATCTAAATTTAATTCAGATAGATGGGAGATTTACTTGCAATACTCAGCAGGAGCATTATATTCATATAATAAAGGAGCAACATTTAAATATAGTAATGCATTTTACGTAGAGAAAGATGAGAAAAAATATCTTTCCACAATTGAGGGTAGCTGTGAACTAAAAAATGGAGAGATATTCTATGTTTTAAATTCTTCGATGAGAGAATCTGGAATGTATCCCAAAGATGTTACTAAAATTTTCGCAAAGTCTTATGATGGAGGCAAGACAATAGTATCACTTAGCGACACAATGCCAAAGTTGTTTAGAAGTGAATGTAATTTTAATTTTCTCGGATTTAATAAAAATAAATGTTATATAGATCAAAGTTATAAAATATTAGCACAATTTCCATCATATAAAGATTCAACATATAAACATATATTTATGACTTATGATATGGAAAAAGAAACTATTGATACTTTGTTTGTAAGAGATATGAATGTGAATTTCGGATTTTTCTTTTTTGACGAAGATAAAATATGGTTATATGGTCAGAATAAAATTAATTATGAAGTCAATGAAATTCATCTGTCAACAGATGGTGGCAAAAACTTCAAACTTGTTGCAACTCCACCTATTAGTGGCGATATTCTTAGTATGAAGAAATCTAAAAATGGGAGGTATTTTTTGATTACAATTAACGGTGTTTTTGAACTTGATACTAATGATTATAGCTATAAGAATGTAAATTTTGGGTATGAATTGATTAATATTGATTTTTATAGCGAAATAGTTGGAGATGGATATTTTGAGGAACAATATTATTTTGTTTATACTAAAATCACAGATACATTATATGATGCATACATTGTAAAATTTAGCGTTGAAGATTCTATTTTAATGAAAAAAGTTATTAAAATCGAAAGCACACTAATTCCTATTAGAAATAAGGCAGACGACTATTTGATTTACTATAAAAATACAGGGGCAAACTTCAATATGTACATCCCAATCGAACCTGAACGATTATCATACTACACCAGCGTCGAATCCACCGAATCCCGCAATTATCTTTGGACAAATCCACCCTACCCACAACCGACGAATAGTCAAGTTAAAGTTAAAGTATATTGGGATAGTGAATTGCCATTCACGAGCGACGACGTAGAAATTTACGACCTAACAGGAACAAAACTAAACACCGACGGACAAATAAATGTCATAAAAGAAAATAATTGGCAAGGAAACATAATCTGGGATGCAAGTAACCAAAATCCCGGCATTTACCTTATGAAAATAACCCACGGCACCGAAACAAGAACAAGAAAAATATTGATAACAGAGTAGCACTTAATTCAAAAGTCCTCCCCTTCGGGGAGGATTTAGGTGGGGTTGCCTGCTCATCATTCTGAGCTAAACCAGCAAAAAGTCCAAAATTCCCCTCTATTAGAGGGGTGTCGGCTTGCCGACGGGGTGTTTTGTATTAAAAATCTCTTACAGACGAAATTATTCAAAAGTCCTCCCCTCCGGGGAGGATTTAGGTGGGGTTGCCTGTTCATCATTCTGAGCTAAACCAGCAAAACCTCAAAAATTCTCCTCTATTAGAGGGGTGTCGGCTTGCCGACGGGGTGTGCTGTATTAAAATCTCTTACAGACGAAATTATTCAAAAGTCCTCCCCTCCGGGGAGGATTTAGGTGGGGTTGCCTGCCCCGTCATTTTGAGCGAAGCGAAAAATCCAGTTAAAAATTATTATTCTATAATTACAAAGTTAAAGTAAAGGTTTTTACTTGGAAGTTGACACTGTAAATGATATATACCACTTGGTAGGTCTAAAATTTGAAATTGAAAATTTCTTTGATTTATAATTCCATTATATAGGGAAGTAACTTCAGCGCCTAAGTTATTGTAAATGTTTATTTTTGCTAATTGTCCCAAATAGTCTTCTGAATTAAAGTAAATCTTATCATCATAATGATTAAAACAATGTTCATTTATAATAGTATTTTGTATATCTAAAGTGTTTATATTATAACAAACAATGTACCCATCGTCATTAAATATTATTTTATTACAATCATCTAAAATATAAATTACTTTATCCTCAAATGTAAGTGGAATATTTTCAGAATTAAATACAATATTACCTGTGATGTTATTAAATTTGATAAAGTAGATTTTATAATAATTCATTTTAAAATTAATCCATTTATAAGCTAAAGTATTACTATAGTCGCCACACAACCGAATTGGACTAGTTCCAGTAAAAAATAATCTATCTTTTTGTACTGCAATATCGTTTGATTTTTGTTTAAACTCTGGGAACGTATAAATTAATAATCTATCTTCAAAAAACGTACATATTATGCCATCGTTTTGAAATGTACCCCACATTAATAAATAGACAATCTTGGTTCCAAGTAAATCTATTGTCCCATCTTTTTCCCGTACTTTGAATTCAGTAGATTGCTTTGTTTGAAGATTAAACATACTTGCTTTTTCAGCAATACTATATATTTGAATAAAATATTTATCATCAGGAGAAATGTAACTTCTGTAAATAGTGTTTAAGCCAAATACAGAATTAATTGATTCGTATTCAATTGCATTAGTTTTTAGATTATATATTATTAAAATATTTTTATAATTCTTTAAGTCGTTGGTATCTAAATAGCATAAATATCCAATTAATTTTGTATTATTGTCGTACAATTCAAATTTTTGTAAGGTTTTACTGTTATATTCTGTATTTTTATCAAGATAATAATTGATTTCTGGGACATAAATTTCTAGTTCATTAGTTAAAATATTTCGGCACTCAAAAGAGCCATTAGAGTTAGTATAATAATATACATCACCAGTATTTGGAATCCTTATTTCGCCACTTTCATTTTGTTTCTTTATATATTTATTAACTAAACTTCCATCGGATTTATGTCTAATTTCTATAAATTTATTTTCAAATTCAAGTATTAATAAATCAGAATTAGGTACTTCTAATGCTTTATAAAAATAAAAATTTTTTTCATGTTTAACTTCCCAAATTTTCTGAGAAAAAACAGGTTTAGCAATTAATAGGATTATTATGTAAAATTTCAACATATTTACTCTTTCTTTATACAAACTTAAAAAATAATTTCTATTATTGCACAATTCTCAATAAAATATTTTAATTTAATATGTGAAAATTTAATGGTTAAAAATATACTTAGTTTTAATGTTACTAAACCCTTTACTTTATTCTGAATAGCAACACAAAAAAAGCCGAACTATCGCTCGGCTTAGCTTATGATTAAGTTTATTAGTTTGTTTGGAACAAAAATTACTTTTTTGAGTTCTTTGCCTTCAAGGAGTTTTATTACGTTAGTGTTAACTTTTGCAATTTCAAGGGCTTCATTTTGAGAAATATTTGCTTTTACTTCGATTTTTGCCCTTATTTTGCTCAATACTTGTACTACTAATTCGATATTTTGTTTTTTTGTTTTTTCAATGTCATAAATCGGAAATTCTTCTTTTGAAATTGTGTCGTTATGCCCGAGCATTTGCCATAATTCTTCGGCAATATGAGGAGCAAATGGTGAAAGACAAATTAAGAATTTTTCCATTGCTTCTTTTGGCTTAGGTGATTGGTTGTAAAATTCATTTACAAAAATCATCATTTGAGAAATTGCTGTGTTGAAACTTAGATTTTCGATGTCATCGCCAACTTTTTTAACAGTATTGTGTAGCACAAAGTTTTGCTCATCATTACAAGGAATATTTTGAATTTCAGGACTAAGAGTGAATTTATTGTCGTCCTCTTTAGTAAACATTCTCCAAGTTCTATCTAAGAATCTTTTTACACCTTCTATGCCATTAGTATTCCACGGCTTTGATTGCTCCAATGGACCTAAAAACATTTCATAAAGTCGTAAGGCATCAGCGCCGTAATCACGAATAACCTCGTCTGGATTAACGACGTTTTTTAATGATTTCGACATTTTTGCAACAATTTCTTCGAGTTCTTCACCATTCACCTTGTTATAATATTTTCCTTCTCGCTCTTCAACTTGGTCATTTGGGATAAGCACATTATTGATATTTCTGTAACTTAACCCCATAATTAATCCTTGATGAAATAATTTATGAAATGGCTCTTTTGTGCTTATATAACCATAATCATAAAGAACTTTATGCCAAAACCGAGCATATAATAGGTGCAATACTGCATGCTCTGCACCGCCAACATATAAGTCAACTCCATTCTCGCCCATCCAATAGGATTCGAGAGCTTTATCTACAAAATTTATATCGTTGTTTGGGTCAATGTAACGAAGATAATACCAACAAGAACCAGACCACTGTGGCATAGTATTAGTTTCGATTTTACCCATTTTCCCTGTTTTAGGATCCTTATAATTTACCCAAGATTCAACATTTGCCAGCGGGCTTTCACCAGTTCCAGCAGGTTGAAAATTAGACACTTCTGGTAATTTAAGTGGAAGTTCATCTAAGTCCATCGCACGTTTTGTGCCGTCCTCAAAGAAAATAATTGGGATTGGTTCTCCCCAATATCTCTGTCGTGAAAAAAGCCAATCTCGCAATCTGAAATTTATTTTCCTTTCGCCAAGTTTGTTATACTCTAAAAATTCAATTACTTTATTCTTTGCATCATTAGTTTTTAAACCATTTATATCAAGTTTTGTACTTGAGGAATTTACTGCAATACCATATTCAGCGAACGGTTCTATTTGCACATCAATTTCTTTATTGTCAAGTGGAGCAACAACTTGGATTATTTTTAATTCAATAGACTTTGCAAATTCAAAGTCTCTCTCATCATGACCTGGCACAGCCATAATTGCACCAGTTCCATAATTTACAAGAACATAATCAGCAATTAAAATAGGAATTTTTTCATCATTAAGTGGATTAATTGCATAAGCACCAGTGAAAACACCAGATTTATTTTTATTTAATTCGCTACGTTCCAAGTCAGACTTTTCAGCAGCAATCTTTTGATACTTCTCAATTCGCTCTTTTCTATCGGAAATTGTAATTTTAGAGACAAGTTCATGCTCGGGAGCAAGCACCATATAAGTAGCGCCAAAAATTGTGTCAGGTCTTGTTGTAAAAACTCGAATTTTTTCATTGAAACCATCAACGGCAAAGTCAACCTCC
Source organism: uncultured Hyphomicrobiales bacterium (assembly GCA_964465945.1). Lineage (GTDB taxonomy): Bacteria > Bacteroidota > Ignavibacteria > Kapaibacteriales > UBA2268 > JAJRPT01. The sequence continues at coordinate 4,450 of CAYXMM010000021.1, read as the reverse complement.
GCTCCTTCGGAGCGTCCAATCCAATGTTTTTGCATTTCCATAGTAGATTGAGGCCAATCTACAAGACTTAAATCGTCTAAAAGCCGAGTTGCATACTTTGTAATCTTAATCATCCATTGTCGCATCGGCTTACGTTCGACTGTATAGCCCTTTTCTTTCCACTCATCAACTTCCTCATTTGCAAGCACTGTTCCGAGTTCTTCGCACCAATTCACAGGAATATTTGAAATGAAAGCAAGGCGGTTTTCGTCTTTAAATTTTTCAATTTCTATTGAATTAGTTAAGTTTTTAGGTATAGGAAGTTCATCAATATGTCTTGCTTTTTGCTCTTTGTCATCGTACCAAGAGTTGTAAATTAGCAAAAACATCCATTGAGTCCACTTATAATAACTTGGGTCAGTAGTATTAATCATTCTATCCCAGTCATACCCTAATCCAATCATTTTTAATTGACGAGAGAAATTTTCTATATTCTTTTTAGTTGCAATTTCAGGGTGAATACCTGTTTGCATAGAATATCTTTCAGTGGGTAAACCAAAGGCATCGAAGCCCATAGGGTGTAAAACATTAAACCCCTTCATTTTTTTGTATCTTTTTATGATGTCGGTTGCGGTGTATCCTTCGGGGTGCCCAATGTGGAGTCCAGCCCCGGAGGGATAAGGAAACATATCAAGTACATAGTATTTTGGTTTTGAAGTGTCATTAGTAGTTTTGAATGATTTATTTTCATCCCAAAACAGTTGCCATTTATTTTCAATTTCAGTGAAGTTATAGGACATTATAATTTTAAACAAATAAATAAATAAAGCACAAAATTACGAAAAATTGGTGATTAAATTTGTGGGGGATAGGAATAAGAGAATTAGTGTATTTGCGAATAAATTTAAAAATTAATAAATATTCCAAATAATTTGTTTGTAAAATAAATTTTTCTTAAATTCCCGCTTACTAATTATAAAATAACAAAACAATAATTTTTTTAAAGGTGTAAAAATGTTTAAATTTACTTATATATTGCTAATCTTTGCTTTCTTCAATGCGGAAGCCGAAGAACCAAATTTAGTTTGGGAAAGCAGGTATCATGATGTTCATTCAATGTCTTTTATTAACGATTCAACTTTAATAATACAAAGTGCAAATTATGGTGGCGTTACGTATTTTGTCAATCAAAAAAATGGAATTGCTTCTGATTCCATAATTCATAAAGTGAATGATTTGACCTTTAATATATTATCGCCAGACAAAAAAGTATTAGCGTGTGGCGGGAGAAGAAATGGAATACTAATAGATCTTGAAAACAAAAAGTTTATAAAAAATATAGAAAGTAAAGGAGATATAGCATTTAAAGATGATGAAAATATCTACGTATTTTATGATTATGGTATATATTTACAAAATATATCAACAGGAGAAAAAGAGCTTATATTTGAAAAAGAAGTATATCATCCAAAGTATGGTATGAGAATAGAAATAGGACCTTTTGGTAGTAAATTTAATTCAAATGGTAAATATGCATTAGTAATTTATGATAAAGGTTATTTAGTTAATTTAGAAACAAAAGAAGAAGTTGGATCTGTTGCAGGTCCGAATGACACGTATGTATTTAATCCGAAAAACCCAGATGAATTAGTAGTTTATGGTGGAGAGCAGATGCATTTCTATAATACAAAAGATTCAGCAGTACCACTCGAACAGCCATATCTTGAACCATATAAGAAAGTATATTTTGACGAACATATAATAGGCAATCATTACGGAGCTTTTTCAGAAGATGGAGAGTATTTTGCAGTTTCATATTTAGGTTGGATAAGGATATATGATTTAGAGACAAAAGAATTAAAAAATAAAGTTTATTTGCCAGGAGTTACTTTTAATTTATATAATAATTTTTTATTTTTAAATAGAAGTGGAGCTCAATATAAATATGATATTAGTTCTTATTTAAATGTAAAAAGTCAAAGTATAAATGAAATTGAAGTATTTCCAAACCCAAATAATGGAAATTTAACTTTTAATTTTAATTTACAACAATCTGGCAAGTATGATTTAAAAATAATCAATTCTGCAGGTCAAGAAGTTATTAATCAGGATTTGGGATTTTTGTTGTTAGGCAATAACTCAATAACAAAAGAATTTCAACTTCCAAATGGAACATATTTCATTACAATCACAAATGGGATAGAAAATTATAATTCACAATTTATAATAAATAAATAAGGTTAAAAAGATGAAAATAATTTTATTTATTATTATAGCATTTTCTTACTTCACATTTTCACAAAACCGGCTTGACCCTCAACCAATTTTAGATTCGTTAACTGTGAATGATTCAATATTTTCAACAACAGAAAATAAATTTATTAAAGCATGGAATTGGTCTTCAGAATCAAGGAAATTGGATTCTGCTTTATTAATAGATTATGACCATACAGAACCTAGCCCATTTTTATTAAATAATTCTGGAATGTATCGAAATAATCCCCCGTCTATTTAACATTTCCCCCGTCATTCTGAGCGTAGCGAAGAAACCAGTTAAAAATTAAATTCCAGAAAAAAAATAAAATATTCCAAATAATTTGTTTGTAAAATAAATTTTTCTTAAATTCCCGCTTACTAATTATAAAATAACAAAACAATAATTTTTTAAAAGGTGTAAAAATGTTTAAATATATGTACATATTACTAATCTTTGCTTTCTTCAATGCAAAAGCCGAAGAACCCACTCTAGTTTGGGAAATGAAAATTAATGATATAGAGTCTTCGTATTTATTAAATGATAGCACTGTTTTGTTACATTCAAATTATCTAAGAAATTCACACATTGCAGTTACTTGGTATATGGATTTTGAAACTGGTAAAATTAAAGATTCAATATTCCACGGAGTTTTTAATATTAGTTATACACATATATCACCAAACAAAAAAATATTAGCTGTAGGAAATTATGAAAGAGTAGTACTAATTGATTTACAAACAAAGCAAGTATTAAAACAATTTGATAGCCAACGAGATTTTGTTTTTAAAAATGATTCTATTTTGTATGTAATGAAAGAAGGAATATATGAAATAAATATCATTACAAATGAAACCAAACAAATTTGGAAAAATGAGGCAGAAACAGGATGGCCCCCGACTCATATAAGTCTTGGATATAAAAGTATGTTTAGTTACGATGCGAAGTACGCAGTAGTCATTACTAATTTTCCGAGTTTGTTTGACATAAATAAAGGTGAAATTGTCCAAGGGTACAGTAGTAATAGTATTCCAGTTTTCAATCCTTACAATTATAATGAATTTATATTTTATGGAGGAGAAAGAATAGATATATACTCTTTTGATGATTTAATCAATCCAAAAAGTAAGATTTATTTAGATCCGCATGTTCTAGGCGAGCCATTAATGAAAATTGTAAATAATGGTAACCATTATGCTTTGCGTGATTACAGAAGTATTAGATTTTATAATTCTATTAATTATAGCAAAGATTATGAAATTGATCCTGTTGGAATTGATTTTATACTTGTTAACAATAAAATTTATATAAATAAGGGTAATATACACTACTTATACGATATTAGCTCAATTTTAAGTACAGAAGAAACACAACCAAAAAATACAATTATAAAACCAAATCCCAACGATGGCACTTTTGACTTAGTTTTAGAAATACAAATCCCCGAGAATTATGAATTTAGTATTATAAATAGTATTGGCGAAATAGTTTATATAGATAATAAATTTTTAAAAATAGGCGTAAATAATATTAATTTTAATTTATCATTACCAAACGGATATTATATTTTTTCATTAAAAAGCAATAATAATATTATTACTGAAAAATTTATAATAAACAATTAGAAGGTAATCAAATGAAAATACTATTAATCATTCTTTTAGCTTTTAATATTTCAATTCTATGCCAAGATAGAATAGACCCTCAACCAATTTTAGATTCGTTAACAGTTAATGATTCAATATTTTCAACAACAGAAAATAAATTTATTAAAGCGTGGAACTGGTCATCGCAATCTAATAAGTTGGATGATGCATTAGATATTGATTATGACCATACATTTATAAACCCATCTTTATTAAATAATACAGGAATGTATCGTAATAATCCCCCGTCTATTTAACATTTCCCCCGTCATTCTGAGCGCAGCGAAAAATCTAGTAAAAAACAAATCCCAGAAAAAAGTTCTTTGAAATCAAGCACAAACCCAAACCCCGTCATATTGAGCGTAGCGAAGAAACCAGTTGAAAACTAAATTCCAAAAAACTAAATAAAATATTAATGAATAATTTGTTTGTAAAATAAATTTTTCTTAATTTCCCACTTACTAATTATAAAATAACAAAACAATAATTTTTTTAAAGGTGTAAAAATGTTTAAATTTACTTATATATTGCTAATCTTTGCTTTCTTCAATGCGGAAGCCGAAGAACCAAA
>CAYXMM010000020.1:0-38723 GCA_964465945.1 uncultured Hyphomicrobiales bacterium | reverse complement strand
TAAAGTTTTCAAAAGAATATAAAATTACTTTACTTTTTGTTTCTTTAACTAAGTAGCTCAAACATAACATATCAAATTTTTCTATTATGGTATCTTGCAAAATAAAATTTAATTTTGCTGTATCATTAATTAAAACAAGCATTGAATCTTTATTAAATGCACTGTCGTTTATTTTTATTTGATATGCGTTTAAAACTTTTATACTATCTAAGAATTCAATAATTTTATCAGAATATTGATTTGTCATTTTATTTTTAATAAACAATTCTTCATTTTCAAGCGAAAATAAATTAATACAAAAGAAAAAAAATAGTAATATTTTCATATAAAACATATTATTTTCCTTGTAAATTTAATATTCTTAACTTATGATATAAACGAATGTTATCAAGCATTGAGACTAAATTTTCTGCAAAATAATTTGGTTGTGTATGATAATCTATGTATATATAAATTTTCTTTTTTCTTTTGTTTGTTATGATTTCTATTTCCCATTTAGTATTACCTAAAGTACTCATAAAAGTAAGTGAATCTTTTAATTCAAAATAATTTCTAATTTCAACTGAATCAGATAAAGATTTAAAATCTTGTTTTAAACTAACTGTATCAGTTTTCCCATTTAAAGTATCAATGAAAAATCTTGTTTCAGAATTTTTAAAAGTGCCTTTATAAAATGGATCCAAGCTACAATTCATAGTTTTTCTGAAGATAACAGCTGTTATTTCATCTCTTATTTTTATTGAGTCACAGTAGTCACCATGCCCATCTGAATATGCATAATAATTTATCTCCTCAATCACCTCTTCTTCTTGCTGGATTGGACGATCTTCATCCTTACAAGAGTATATTACTAATGATAGTAAAGCTAATAATAAAATCTTTTTCATCTTCATTCTCCTTTGAGTTTATTAAAACAAACAAGGGGCGCTAGCCCCTTGTTATAAATAAATTGTTTATTTTAAATACACTAATTTTTCTGAATGTAGGGAATTGCCTATTCTTAATACACATAGGTAAACTCCGCTACTTAGATTGCTTGCTTCAATGTCATATTGGTAGTTTCCAGGTTCTAACTCTTTGTCTTTAAATATAGTTATCACTTCGTTGCCTAAATTATCAATTAAAGTTAAAGAACATATACTCTTTTCACCTATTTCAACTCTTGCAATGGTGCTTCCGGATGTTGGATTGGGAGATAAGGTGAGATTATTATTAAAAATTGATTCTTTTTCATTTCTGTTAAATGATTTTTTAGTTGAAGGATTGCAATTTTGGTCTTTTATATAAGCATGAACATTTGAACCTGATTTCGCGTGAAATCCAGGTCCGATTCTGATTTCATCTCCAGTTTTAATTGTTGTAATTGAGTGTATTTCAGTTTCAAATTTTTCGTCTAAATCAATAGTTTCAAAAGCAGAAATATCAGCAATTTCGGCTTCTGCTATTGTTTCGCCATTTGGATAAATATTAGAAAGCATGTAGTTTATTGGGATTGTTTTATATGAAATCATCCAATCTTTGGTTTCTCTTAGTACGCGGGCATTGTCCATATTCCCATCCTCTCCAAAATTTTTCCCATCAATTGTAATATCCGGATTTGAAAAATAAAGGATTCTTTCTGAGTCATTAGAAGGGTTCTGTTTGACTATAGAATATTTTTTAATGCTTGCATCATAGAATCCGTGTCCATAATTAAAATATGGATTTTCTCTGTATATAAAAGGTGGTGTTATGTTGTTATTAATAATATAATCATGAGCACATCCTTGGTTGTGTGCTAATTCATGTGTAAAAGTAAATTGGTTAGTAGCTTGTAGATTTAATATAGAGACAACACTATCATAATTAAAATCAGGTCTACCGCCACGCCAAGCAACTCCAAAATTACCACTGTTTTTGTAAAATAAAATTGATAGCATATCAGAAAAATATTCCACTTTTGTTGAGTTAATTTTTAAATTTTGATTATTTGTAAAATCTTTACAAATTTTATCTATACCATTTATTCCTTCATCATAATCATCTACATATTTAGTTCTAGAAATCTCAACCTCTAAATCTACTTCTGAATTAATATAAGCTTGATTTGTGTTGTTAATTTCTTCTAAAATTCTATTTCTTAAGTTTATCTTGCTTAAATAGCTTGTTGCTGAAGGTAAATAACCAATACAAATTCTAATTAAGCATTCTTCATATCCTGAACTTAAAAGATTTTTTTTCTTTACACTTTTTTCTTTAGAATATTTGTTTGTAATTCTAACATTTTCATTTCCACAGCTATTTAAATTTTCAGAATTTTTAAATGAATAAAATATGTGATCATCGCCAACATTTTCTATTTTATAGTATATACCTTCATTAAAAAAAGTAAGACTTATTCTTTTAAAGTTTTCAAAAGAATATAAAATTACTTTACTTTTTGTTTCTTTAACTAAGTAACTCAAAAATAACATGTCAAATTTTTCTATTACGGTATCTTGCAAAATAAAAGTAATATTTAAAGAGTCATTTATTTTGATGTTTATTGTGTCTTTACTGAAAGATTCTTGATTAATGCAGATTTGATAACTCTCAATATAATTTATACTGTCAAGATATTGCTCAAATAAAATTTTCTTTCCAGGTGTAGAAGTAGTTCTATCAAACATATTTGATTGAACTTGGTAAAAACCGAATAATGTTTGGAAAACAATAAATATAATTTTGTATTTCATTATTAATTACCTAATAAATTAGCAATACGACTTTGGTGATAATTTCTAAAGTTTTCTAATCTTTGAACAAGTTCTTCAATAATTAAGTTTTGATTTGTATAATTGGGTGTAATTATTATTAGTTTACTCCTTTTATTTGTTTTTATATCTAACACCCAGCTTTTTGGACCATCAGCAGGTGTTAAAAAAGTAACAGTGTCACTTAATTCAAAAAAGTTAATTGAATCTAAGTAATTTGAAATAGAATTAAAGTCATCAACTATCGAAAATGTTGAACTATTACTAATGATAGTGTCTACAAAACTTTTTACCTCATCGTTTATAAATGTATCACTATATATTGCTTCACCATCACAAGTTTTCTTTAAAACAGCTTTAGTTGTTTCTTTTTTTAAGTATAAAGAATCACAATATAAACCATAATCTCCAGAAGTTACATAATAATTTATCTCTTCAATCACCTCCTCTTCTTGCTGGATTGGGCGCTCTTCATCCTTGCAAGAGTATAATGCTATTCCTACCATTACTAATAATACTAACTTTTTCATCTTCATTCTCCTTTGAGTTTATTTACTTCTGCTTGAAGCTTTTCATTTTCTTTTTGCAATTCAATCATATAAAGCGTTAGTTCTTCAATTTTTTCAAGCATTTTAACTTGCATTTCATTGATACTAACTCCGTTTTGTTTTACTTCTTCTTTTGATGGAATACCCGGCAGATGCCCTAATTCTTTGATTTTTAATTCGAGTTCTGCCAGAGGTGTAAGGTAATAGTTTGGTTGAAATACATAATCAGCCCAATTAGATGTAGTAACTATTATTTCTTTTGTCACAATTTTACAATCAGCAGCGACTAAATTTGGCGACGAGCCAAATATAAATATATTAAATACAATCGCCATATATATATATAGACTTAGAGCGATTTAGTTGTGTAAATAAACTAATCATAAATACCCCTTAATTAAAAATAAAAAAACTTTCTTTCTTTAATTATTACAAATATATAAAAACATTTTTAGAAATTGTAAAAGTTATATATTCAATTAACTTTTTAGAGGTTGTTTTGTTACACTTGATAGATTATTTATTATTAATCTTGTTTTACCTAATATTATGAATAGGTTTGTTATCACATCAAAGTTAAATTATTTTGCTCGAATTGGTGTTCCCCATAGGGTTCTTGGGTTAATTCAATAATGTAAATTGGTTCGTCGTCCCACTTGTAAAGTTCGAGAATACGACCTGCTTTGTCCTCGTGTTCGCCTTCAAGGACAATTACGAGGTCATTTCTTTTGAATCTGAGCCCTAATATTTTATCGCCATTAAACCATTTTTTATCAAATATTCTTTTTTCCATATTCATAATAGGTTCTCCAATTTATGTAATATCATTTTATTTGTTATTAAGTTCATACAGTTAAAATGACCTTTTGGGCATTTATCTCTTCCTATATGGGTGCAAGGGCGACAATCTAAATTTATCTCTACAATTTCTGATTTGTTGCCATAAGGAGCAAATCCGAATTGTGGAATTGTCGAGCCGAAAATTGTTAATGTTGGGACTTTTCTCGCTGCGGCGAGATGCATTAACCCGCTGTCGTTTGTAATTAAGACATCACAAGTGTCTATTTCTTTTGCGGTTTTTAATAATGTATATTTTCCGCAGAAGTCTTCTACTCTATCGCCTCCGATTGTTTTTAGCTCTGTTGCAATTTGTTTATCGCTTGCTATTCCAAATATTTTGAACTTAAAGTCGGGATAAATTAACAACAAATCTTTAAATAACAAAATTAATTTTTCATTAGGGAACATTTTTGTGAAGTGTTTAGCTCCAGGGGCTATGCCTATAATTTTTGTTTTTTCGTTTTTTTCAGCAGATTTATAAGCATGTTCGTTTTCAAGCCATACTTCTAATCCTTTGTTATCACGTTCTATACCGAGTTCAGCAATTACATTATGATATCTTTCGGTTACGTGAGGCATTTGATTGAAAGAGTTATGAAAATGTACCATTGCGAATTTTTCAATTCTATATTTTTTTAGTTTTAATAGATGTTTATAGATTCCTTTTCTATAAAATCTGCTTCTTAGATTGTTATGTAAATCAATTACTAAGTCGTATTTTTCACCTTTCAGAAGACTATCACGATTTTTATTATTTTCCACAAGAGAGATTTTCTTATCGTAATAAATAATATTTGAAATTCTTGGATTATATTCAATTAGTTCAGAAAATTCTTTTTGAATAATATAATCAATAGTTGCAGTTGGGAATAGTTTTCTGAGTAATCTAATTGTTTGGGTTGTTAATATTATATCTCCGATAGAACTTAATCGGATAATCAATATTTTTTTTATATTTTCGTGTTTTAGTTTCAACATAATTTCAAATTAATAAAAAAGTAGGAAATAAATGAACTATATTTTAGAAAGAAGAAAAAATTTGATTATTTTTAAAATTAAAAATGTAAAGATGGAAGGACAGATTTCAGCACAATATAAGGCGGAGTTCCTGATTTTCTGTCAACCAGATTTAGATGCTTTCATAATTGATTTATCAGAAGTTGAGTCGATTGACTCTACTGGGTTCGGTGCGTTCTTACTTGCTTATCGCCAATTAAAAGATAGTGGGACACCCGTAGTGTTATGTAATGTAAATGAATATATCAAAACTTTAATGTCGATGACACAAATTGATGAATTATTTGATTTTTATGATAATTTACAAGATGCTCTTGCTGAATACGATCCAGAAATGTTGTCGAAATAACTTGCAAAATCTTAATTCGTTCAAAAGTGTCAGAAGAATCTGACACTTTTCCTTTTTTTTAATAATTATTCTCACTTTTTTAATTTTTTTTACCACTTTTTATATTTTTTGCTTGCATATATATATATAATTTGGTCATAATTAAAATGCAATTTTATAATATTTATAACTTTAATATTTTTTAACTTGCAGAGAGTATTAGTTGTATTTATTATATGCAGGTATTTTGCAAATTTTATTATTAAATCGGAGTAAAATTTGTGAAAATAATTTATTTAATTTTTATAGTTCTTTTTATTTTTCTTGTTCTGCAGATGACCCTGTTACAAGCTCAACAAGAAAAATTAAATTAGCGTTTGAACTTGATGAAAGTAGTTCGCCTTGTAATTTAAGTTTTGGATCTGGATCATATATCAAAGTAAGCACCTGGAATGCTGATAAAGAAAGAGTCACGCAACAAACTTTCAGTTCTACTCAAATAAGTCCAAATGGTGAAGTAACATAGATGCTCCAATCGAAGGAGACTTCGGAATTAAAGTTACAATTAAAGGTGATTGTAATAGCTGTTGTGCAAGTTATTGTTCGAGTAATCAAATTGGGCAACCAACATTTGAAGGCGTAAGCGATCAGCTTAAAAACAAAGACTCTTACCTTAAAATTAGGGTTTATTACGATGGTTGTGATTGTACATGTTATTAATTAAAGGAGCTAGAATGTATAAAAAATATTTTCTTTTAGCACTAAGTTTGTGTTTTATTTTGACATCTTGCAAAGAAGATGATATTAAAAAGTCAGATGACATAATTCCATTCTTTTCATTTCTTGCTTCTGGTGATTACTCTGAAGCAGTAGGCACTATAACATTTGACGCAGGACGAATAAATCAGAACGAATATGGTGAATTTTATTGTGAGGCAAGAGCCCAGGCGTTTACTACAACCGCTAAAAATTCTCGAACATACGCAGGAAATATAAAGATTGGAAATTTTAATTTGATTTATAGCCCAACTGACACAAGTTATAATGATGGCTATACATCCGTACCACCTGATTTAACTAGTTTGTTTGGAACTACGACAACTATAGAAATTTCTGGTTCTTCAAATGTGGCTTCAAGCACGATAAGTTTATATTGCCCCAAAAGAATGGAAATGCGACTAAATGATTTACTATATTTAGATAAAAGCCAAGACTTAGAAATTACTTGGAATAGCGATAATAATAATCCAAATGATGTAGCTATAGCTTTATTTTACGATGGTGATAGATCAAATGCGATTGATTCAAATCTTTCGGATGTCTCGTATGCCATTTATCATACAACTACCGCTGATGATGGTAGTTATACGATTCCTTATAGTGCTTTCTTAAATCTTACAGCTGGTTCGAGGGTCTTTTTAATGATAGGAAGAGGAGTTGCAGTTTTAGATGGTGCTTCGACTGATAAATTTATTGTAAAATCTTATAGCTTTGACAGGCAACCATTAGAAGTAACAAATTAAAGATAATTTAATCAACTTTAGCCCTTAAATTAACTTAACATAATTTAGGGGCTTTTTATATTTTATGCATAACGCTTGGTGTGATGTTTTTTTCTTGTTTGAATTTTTCTAAGTCGTTATCGCTCCAAAGTGGGTTTAATAGTATGTTTGGAATTTGTTCGCCAAGTATTTTATAGACTTTTATTAAATTTGCCCTAAATAAAGTATCGAAGTCCAGTTTATTTGGGGCGTTATGCTCGGAGAAATACCACCAGAACCAATCCGATGCCTCTGCTCTCATTATATAATAGTAGGCATCTTGGTATAGATTTGGATTAATTTTCCCTTTCTTGCTTTTTAGGAATTTTCGTGTTTCTGAAAGTAATTTCCAAGCAAGGTGATTTTTGCTTTCACCTGCCCATATTTTAAAATTGCCATAAATCCAAGAACCAGCTTTTAATGTTGTTAGTTTGCTAAATGGAATGTTATCAACCAAAGTTGATTCGGTCATAGTGATTGTTTTTAATTCGTTTGTGTTACTTAATCTTGAAAATAAATTATTTAAAAATAAATCGCCATTATTTTTATAAAATTCCCAGCAGTTTTCTCCATCAAGAATGACATAAACACACGCTTTATTTAATAGTGTTTCAGAATAATTTTCAATTAATTTATTTTTAATTTCTAATAAATTATTAATAAAATCATTAACAGCATCGTTTTCGTTCATATTGCTATATTGAAAGCCGATTTTGTCAGATAGATTATGGTTGCGAAAGCAGATTTTAATTTTCCCATTATTACCGATGAAAGTTCTTGGAAAATAAATCTCTAATGGATTAAATTCGTCTTGTAATGTGTTTTTGAGTAAGTCTTCATCGCTCGCTGTCCATTGAATATTGTTTTCAATAAATTGATTTAATACTTCGTTGCTTAAACTGCCTTCGGACGCCCACATTCCATTGAGTTTATTATTAAATATTTCTTGATACTTTTCTTGGGAATATTTAATATGATGTTCTGCATCTTCTGGAAATTTGAAATCGAAATTAACATCGACATTTGGGAGATTTTCTTTGACCGAATTAAAATCATTTACCAAGGGTAAAATAGGGTGGTAATATGGTGAGAATGAAAATTCGATTTGATTTGATTTCGCTATTAATTTGATATTTTCAATAAATAGTTTTAAATAATTAATTTGTATTTCAATTAGATATAATTTTTCTTCTTGAGTGAAATTATTTTTTTTGTTAAATAATCTTTGAATAAAGTTATTTTTTTTAATGTCTTCGCCACACCACACTAAATTATACCAGCATTGTAAATCGAGTAATTCTTGATTGCTCCAATTACTTAAATTGTCATCTTTTTTATTATACAAAAGTAAATACTCATTAAATGGCTTAATTAAATTATCATAATTACAAGTGAAAAAATTATTAATAATATATTGCTTATCCTTATTGTTTAAATCTTCTGGATTTGGGTAAGTGTAGCGCATTATATTGTCAATAATATTGCCGTTTGCGAGTTGCTCTATTTGGTCTATAAGTGAAGGAACGAAATTGAAAGTTTGCTTGATATTAGGGTATTTTAAGGTTAAATTTGGTAAATTTAAGTAGTCTTTTATGCAGTGAAATCTAACCCAAGGCAAGATAAATTCGCCATTTAGCTCATAATTGGGTTGATGGTTATGCCAAAGGAATGCTATTTTTAAAGGAATCATATTTTATAGGAAGCCCCTACTCCGAGAAAAAATCTAAAATCGTTTTCAAGTTTTTCAAATTTAATAAATGGGCTTAAATAAATTGCATCTTTTAATTGGAAATCATATTGAGCGCCTGCTTGAACGAGGATTCTAATTTGGCTGCCCCATTTTTCTTTTAATATGAGATATGGTATATTGGGGTCGTTGGGTGCAACTCCATAATTGACATAATAAACTCCTGGGGCAATGAAGAAGCGTAAGTTATCGGTTGGGTGGATATATAAAGCAATCCCTCCAGTCATTTCAAGTTTCTTGTTCATTGTAACGTCGGCGATAGCTCCAATACCGAGAGAGGGTTTTGTGCTTAGGAATTTATATTCATAGTTTAAGCCGACTGATGGCTTAACTTGGTCGATATTTTGAATGTATTTTGCACCAAGGAACAAGCCAAATTCTTGGTTTGTGTTTTGTGCAAAAAGATTGATGAAACTATATAAAAATAGTAATAATACTAAACTATATTTCATTTTTTAACCATTTTCTTTTAATTTTAATAGCAAATTAAATAATAACAATAAATATACCAAGATTTTATTTTTATATTTTTATTCATTTCATATTAAGTTTTATTTTGACGAAGGCAGAATAGACATACCTCTGATACTTCCACAGGCTCAGTAACTGAGAGGGGTTTGGGGCTTCTTCGTTTATTTCGACGATGCTCAATACAAGTCGCTGAGAATGACGAGCAAAAAATCACCCATCGCCCTGAAGGGCACTTTACGAAAGGGAAGAGAGGGTTATTCAATTACTCTGATATCTTCTCAATTTGCTTGGGGTCAGACATATTTTGATTTATTTTATTCTTTAATCATATTTTCTTAAATTTGTTTATGCTTTTATACATAATTAGAGAATATTGAAATGAATAAATTTAAGAATTATATTAGTAATAATTGGGTTGAGCCAAATAGTAATCTGTATTTTAAAAATTTAAGCCCCGCTAATGTTAATGATGTGATTGGTGAGTTTCCGCAATCTAATAGTATTGACGTAGGTAAGGCAGCGGAAGTAGCTAAAAGTGCTTTTAAGATGTGGAAAAATATTCCTGCGCCAAAGCGTGGCGATATTTTAAGAGTTGCTGGTGATATTTTTTCGAGAAGAAAGAAAGAATTAGCAAGAATAATGACTCGCGAAATGGGGAAGCCAACTTTTGAAACCGAAGGTGATGTGCAAGAGGCGATTGATACTTGTTATTATGCAGCTTCTGAAACGAGAAGATTGTTTGGGCATACTGTTCCTTCGGAAATGAATAATAAGTTTAATATGGCTGTTCGGACTCCGATTGGGGTTTGTGGTATTATCACGGCTTGGAATTTTCCTATTGCTGTGCCTTCATGGAAGATTATTCCGGCTATTGCGGCAGGTAATACGGTTGTGTTTAAGCCAAGTGAGGATTCGCCTCATTCTGCTGTTATTTTTGCCGAAATTCTTGAAGAAGCGGGTTTACCTGCGGGAGTTTTTAATGTAGTTTTTGGTGAAGGGAATGTCGGCTCGGCTATGGTTGAGCATCCTGATATTAAGTTAATTGGATTTACTGGCTCTACGGCTACTGGTAAGAAAATTGCTTCTAAATGTGGTGAATTGAATAAGAAGTTTTCTCTTGAGATGGGTGGGAAAAATCCTCAAATTGTGATGGATGATGCTAATTTAGACCTTGCGTTAGATGGTGTTTTGTGGGGTGCTTTTGGTACTACTGGTCAAAGATGTACGGCTACTTCGCGACTCATTCTTCATGAAAATGTTTATGATGGGTTTATTGAAAAGTTAAAGAGTAAAGCGACTGCTTTGAAGTTAGGTGATGGGCTTATGTCAGAGACTCAAATGGGTCCTGTTATTAATCGGAAAGCGGTTGATAAAATTGAATCTTATTTTGAGATTGCAAAACAAGAAGGGCTTAATTTGGTTTGTGGTGGCAGGAGAACAACTGAGGGTGAGCTCGCAAACGGGAATTTCATTTTGCCGACTATATATAGTGATGTTCCTGAGTCATCAAGATTATTTCAAGAGGAGATTTTTGGTCCTGTTTTGGTGGTTACTAAGTGCAATGGTTTGCAAGATGCGATAAGTAAGGCGAATAACTGCCAATATGGCTTATCTTCGTCTATTTTTACAAATGATGTGAGAAACTCAATGATTGCGATGCAGGAGTTAGAGTCAGGGATTACTTATATAAATGCTCCAACAATAGGTGCGGAAGCTCACATGCCTTTTGGTGGAATTAAAGGCACTGGTAATGGTCATCGTGAAGGTGGTTGGACGGTGTTTGATATTTTCACAGAATGGAAGACGATTTATATTGATTATTCTGGGTCACTTCAGAGAGCACAAATTGATAATTATTAAGAGTTAGAAGAAATTATATGGAAGAACCTTTATTTGAAGAAAGTCAAAAATTTAATCAATGGTGGATGATACTATTTTTCATCTTTTTTAATTTTTTTGTTTTTCTTTCAATTTTTGATTTTTTTAATAATGATTTTTATAATGAAAATAATATTACAGCAATAATTTTCATAGGATTTATTTTATTAGTTGATTTTTTAATATTTTCGATACAACTAAACACAAAAGTTTTTAAGGAATATATATTATTAAATTTTTTTCCATTTATAAGAAATAAAAAAATATATTTTTCTGAAATAGAAAGTTTTGAAATTAGAAAGTATAATCCTATTAGGGAATATGGTGGTTGGGGCTATCGTATTGGAATTTTTGGCAAAGGTATTGCATATAATATAAAGGGAAATATGGGTTTGCAATTAATCTATAAAAATAAAAAGAAATTATTAATTGGGACTCAAAAACCAGAAGAACTTAAACAAGTTTTATCAAATCATGTTTCAAGTTTAATAAAGGAATAGTATGGAAACACCTATTTTTCAAGAGCAACAGAGGTATTTTAAGTGGTGGATTATAACTATACTTTTAACTTTGAATGCGGGGTATTTTTATTATTTATATTCAGTTCATTTGAGTGAGCCAATATCGGAAAATTCTGGTGATTCAAATTTTGTAATAATCATAGGTGTCGCGTTTGTATTTATTCTTTCGGGTTTGATACGACTGGCTTTGGATTTTGCAAAACTTGATACAAAGATATATAAGGATTATATTGAAATTAAGTTTTTCCCTTATTTTAGAATGAAAAAAATTTACTTTAATGAACTTGATAAAATTGAAGTAGTAAAGAAATCTGATATTATGGAGTATAATGTAAGGACGAAAGGTTTGAAGCATAAGAATACTTTTTCTACATATAGAATAAGAGGTGATTTCGGACTTAAATTATTATTCAAAAATCAGAATGAGATGCTAATCGGCACTCAGAAGCCGGAGGAGTTGGAGGAAGCGTTGAAGTCTATAGTGAATTAATTCACTTTGCATACTTTTGATAAATGTATAAGATTATTCCTTGCTTTATAAAAGGTTTTTTTGGCAAATAATAATCGCTAATGTCAAAACAAAACCCCATTAATTGGGGTTTCGTTTTTTTAAAGTAACAGATGCCTTACTTTATTTATTTATCAGAATTTTTTCATATATAATTTTTCCCGCACTTTCAATTTTTAATATGCAGAGCCCTGTTTGTATCTTACTAATATCTATTTGCGATATGCCATTTATTTCTTTTTCTATTAACTTCTGACCCATAGTGTTATAAATTTCCACTTTCCCATTCTTAATCCCTGATATAGTGATTTTTTCATTTGCTGGGTTAGGGTAGATATTGGGTTTTAAAGATGGCTTTTCAACGCTTAATGCTTTTGGGTCAAGTTTAAATACTATTTCTTTATTTTTGCCATACCTATCCATTTTCATTATTGCGGAAGTGCTATCTGGCAATATATAAGCATAATAGATTGTTTCACCATCGCCACTAATTTGTAAGCCGCCGGGATTATAAGGCCAACTCCTTACAAGTTGAACTGCATTTTGTCCGTTGGTATCTATTCTATAAATACCTGAGGCATCGCGGGCTTCACGGGCTGCTTCATTTACTCTTGGGTCTATATTCCAATCAGTTATCTCTTTATTCAATCTAAATGAAACCCAAGCGTATATGTCACCATCTTTCCCGATAGACAAAGATTTTTCTTTCAATAGGAAATTATTATTAGAATACTCATATACATTTGAAATCTCCCAATTTTCGCTTATTTGAAAATGAGTATCATTTACATAATCAAAATCCTTAAATAGTTGAAATCCTGTTAATAAGTTATAATTCTCTGTAAATATTGGACTTATTAAAAAGTCAATAGAATTAATTGGATACTTTTGAATATTATTAAAATCATTTGGTCCATTATTTTTTAATGTAGTATTTTTAATTAATTCAAATTCAGGGCAATCATTTTCATTTAATAAATTTAATTTAACTTTGTAAACTTTATGTTCAATTATTATAATTGAGAAATAGTCTTCTGATTCTTTATAAATATGATTACCTATATAACATAATTCATTTACACTATTTTCACATTTAGATTCTTTATTACAAATATAAAACTCACCTCTCTGCTCATTGTAAATTAAGGTTCTGTTTAACTCATAATTATATAAAGCACAAATTTTATTGTCATTTGAATAATTTGCAATTACTTTCCAATCATATTCAACTATACTTTTTTTAATTAAATCGTAAGTAATTACTAAATTTCTTGCGTTATTTGAAGTTTTTATATTTGTTAAAACACAAAGTAAATGCTCATTTGGAGTTAAATAAAATAGACTTATTTCATTTTTAGGTTTACTTTCAAATCTGTCAAGTTGATGTAAATATCTAAACCCCCAACCCTCTTCAAGTTCTTCTGGTGTTACATATTCTTGAGAATACGAATTTACAGATAATAAAATTAATAATAATATAGTTTTCATTTTTTTACCTTTATTTTGAAAATGTAAATTTAGTAGAACCATAAGAGGAATTTCAACCTCTCTTTCTATCCCCTTACCTGCCCACCATGAATTTCTCAAAAGTAATATTGCCTGCATTTTCTAATTTAATAATGTAAATGCCACTTTGTAAATTACTAATGTTTATCTCGCTGGCACTTGTTATATCTTGTTCCATTAACTTCTGACCTATACTATTGTAAATTATTGCTTTGCCATTTCCAATGCCCGATATTGTTACGTATTCGCTCGCCGGGTTGGGAAAGATTTTAGGAGTAAGTATTTGTTTTTCAACGCTTAATGCTTTTGGGTCAAGTTTAAATACTATTTCTTTATTTTTGCCATACCTATCCATTTTCATTATTGCGGAAGTGCTATCTGGCAATATATAAGCATAATAGATTGTTTCACCATCGCCACTAATTTGTAAGCCACCGGGGTGATTAGTCCAACTCCTTACTAACTGAACGGGATTGTGTCCATTTGTATCTATTCTATAAATACCTGAGGCATCGCGAGCTTCTTTTGCTTCTGGATGGTTTTCTGGTTTGTAATTATCACTTGAATTTGGTTCGCTTTCTGAACGGAAAGAAGTGTAATAATATACATCACCATTCAGACCTAATTTTGCACTTTTATATGAATAAAAATAAAGGTTTTCTATTAAAGGTTCATATCTTAATGTTACATACCAATCATTTTTTTTTGGAATATTTATAAATTTTGGTTCATTAAAATTCTGAATTAATTTAAACCCATTAATTAAATGATTAGGTGAATTTGTTTCAATAAAAAAATTTAGTGAGTTTTGTGAAAATAAAATCGTATTGTTTTTGCTTTCACGCTTATAATTGTATAAAAAATCATAAACCAAACATTCTTTTTCAAATAACGAATCTAAATTAACTTTGTAAATATCAATATTGTTTTCAGTTATAAAATCAAAAAACAAACAATAATAATTATTATTTTCATCTTTTACAATGTTTTGAAAATCATAACAATTAAATTTCTTTTCTAAATTGCAATTACTATATAACGCTTCACAATCTAAAATCTTTAAATCTTCATTCTTTTGAATAAATAATGTGTTGTCAATTTCATTAAAATAAACTTTAAATTTTGAATCATTTGAAGAAATTGCTTTAAATAGATTATTTGGATTGACTATTTGATTTTTTTCAATATCAAAAAAAACTTTATATATTTCTCGCCCATCTGAGTTTTTATAATTATTGTATTCTATATAAAGTAATTTTTCATCTCCTGAAATATTAAATTTAGAAATCACATTAATTGGATAAGAATAAAAAGACCAAATTGGATGAGTATATCCAAACCCCCAACCCTCTTCGAGTTCCCCTGGTGTTACATATTCTTGGGAATACGAATTTACAGATAATAAAAATAATAGTAATATAGTTTTCATTTTTTTACCTTTATTTTTATACTTATTCTTCAATGATTATTATATTTTTACAAAGGTACAAAATATTTTTTTGAAATTGTAAATTCATTTTTATTAATTAACTTTTTAGGGTTTGTTTTGTTACATTTATAGAAAATTTTTCGGTTAAAACTATTATAAACATTATAATAATACTAATTAATCCAAATATAAAAAATAAAACTAAACGATTTTATAAAGAAACTGATAATATACTTAATAAATATCATTATTTTCTTTAAGCAAACTACTTCGCATATTTTTGATAAACGTTTAAGATTATGTCTCTGTTGTTTTTCCAGTCGTAGTTGGTGATAGCGTCTTGTCGGGCGTTTATACTTAGTTTTGTTTGTAGTTCTTTGTTGTTTTTTAATTCAATAATTTTTTCTACAAATTCATTTTCGTCAAAGGTTTTGAATAGCAATCCGTTTTCTCTATCTTTGATTATTTCTTTTTGCTGACCTATATCCGAAGCGACAAGCGGTTTTCCCATTGCTAAGTATTCAAAAATTTTAACAGGTGAGTTGATAAACTCGCCTTTTTCATTTGGTATGCAAGGTGATACCAGAATGTCCGATGCTGCTAAGTATTTTGGAACGTAGGTTAAATCTACTAAGCCGCACATTATAATTCTATCTCTAATTTTTAATTTATCGATTCTTTCGTCAATTTTGCCTCTAAGTTCGCCATCGCCAATAAGCATAATTTTTGCATCTGGAATTAATGCGAATATTTTCGGTGCAGCATCTATTAAAAATTCAATTCCGTGCCATTTACCGAATGTTCCTAAGAATGTGATTATAGTTCCTGTTAAGTTATATTTTTTACGGATTTCATCGCCATTTATATCTGGTCGGAAATGCTCAGTGTCAGCTTTTGATGTTATTACATTTATTCTATTGTTATCAATTCCGAAGTTATGTAATTGGTTTTTTACGAAGTTTGAAACTGTGAAAAATTCATCAACGCCTCGCCAGGATTCGATTTCCATTTTTTTTAGTAAATCTGGGAAATAGGTTTTACCCCAGTTTGACTTCACCCATTGTAAAATACCTTCTAATTGCATAAAAACGGGTATGCCTGTTTTGTCTTTTATGTTTTTAATTTTATAATTAAAAAATGCTTGAAAGTGGTAGATTAAATCGGGTTGTTCTTTTTCAATTATTTTGAGTAATTCTTTTTCAGATTTGTAATTGTAATAAAGTAATGGAACTTCGGGTAAGTTTCTAAGGAATTTATTATAATTGATTTCGTAATACTTTGTGGCTTCTGGTTTTCTGAGAGGACCAGAGTGAGCCCAAACTGTTTCAATGCCGAGATTGTTGAATGATTTTACGGTTTCATAAAATGTAGTGAATAAGCCACCTTCTGGGGAAGCATTATAGAAATCGCCGCGCCAGAATAGTATTTTTTTTGGCAATTTCATATTTTTTCACCTTTAAAACTGAATTTTATTTTATAATAAATAATTACAAAGATTGAAAATATTGCTTCAAAAATAAATTTTGGGAAATCAATGAATAAAAATGATAAAATATTATATTTGATTTGTTTCCCGAATTGGTCAATTATACTACCTTCTAATAGATTAATTAAAAAAAACATTTTCATAAAGAATGAGAATCTTAAATAATCTAAAGAATACACTGAAAAATATAAGTTATCAATTTTTTCTTTTCTAATTATGCTGTTTATAAATCCGAAATTAGATAAGTCTTTTTCATCAATTTTAATTGATTTGATATTTTCACTCAATTTATTTGCTATGATAATTTCAGATTTTTTACCACTAACTATAAGCAATAAATCCATTTTTTCTTTTAATTACTAATCTATTTTTCTAAATTAAGGAAATTACTGCAATTTTTTAAGAATTTTAGTTTTTGTATTCTCATTAATAAGTTTTTTTCTTATTTTTGATTAGTTTATAATACTTTCTGGAGGAAATATATAATGAAAAAGTTAGCGGTTTTATTAGCATTAATTATTTTGGTAGCGTGTTCAACTAAACAGCCAGCCGAAGTTTATACAAAAAATCAAGTTTCATTGCCTTTTAAACTTGGTAAGATTGTTTATGAGGACAATAGAACAAACATAGTTGCAACAGAGGTATCGCTTTCATCAATGCCGTCGAAGGAGAATTTTAAAACTATTAATCCTGAAATAATACCAAAGTTAAAAGCTGATACTGAAGCAATTATTAGGAAAGCGTTTCGAGGGGGTGAATTAGAATATGATGTTATTATTGTTGTAAATAAAGCAACTAAAGGATTAACAAAAACTTGGCAGGAGGCGAGCGAATCGGTTGATATTGATTTAACGATAGAATTAACAAACAAGCAAGATGGTTCGCATTACAAGGCGACTTCCAAAATGTCAAATAATTATGATGCTGTTGTAGTTTCTGACAAGCACGCTCAAGAAATGTTTGAGATAACTTTTAAGAATGTTGTTTACCTTGGGTTGCAAGAAGTCCAAAAAGGTATGAAGAAGTAGGTTTGAGATAAATTGTTGAGTTTGTTTTTCTACTGATATTATGCTTCTCCGAAGCTTTGTTTTAATATAACACACTTCGTAGGCATACCTACACCCTTCTGATAGAGGGGAATTTGGGGTTTCTTCGCTTCGCTCAGAATGACGGAGTTGCGCTCAGAATGATGATTTAGTTTTTACTAATATCGCTTTTACTAATATCAAGTCAATTTCGATGTGGCTCAATGAGTTTTGGTTTAGAATACTACCCTTAGTCTTGTTAAACTCATTTGTGTGTTTTACTTGTTAATGTTTTCTAATATTTTGTTAATTTTGTATTTTATTGTGAATCAATTTGGGTGATAAATGTCTGACTTGAAAGAGAGGTTGGAAAGTATTGTTGGTGGCAATCAAGATAGTAACTTTATTTTGAGTTTTGCTAAGGATTTTGTTGATGGTTTAAATTCTGGCATTATTAGATGTGCTAATCAAAATGAATATGGAGAGTGGGTTGTTAATTCTTGGGTTAAGGTTGGGATTTTGACTTTGTTTAGAAATTCTAATTTGAAAGATTTTTCTTTGAATGATGAATTTAGGTTTTTTGACAAAGATTTGTTGAATTTGAAGCCGTTGAGTTTGAGTGATAGGGTTAGATTAGTGCCAGGTGGCTCTGCTATTAGGACGGGCGCTTATGTTGCTCCTGGTGTTATTTGTATGCCCCCAATGTATATTAATATTGGCGCTTATGTTGACGAAGGGTCGATGATTGATTCTCATGCTTTAGTTGGGACTTGTGCTCAGGTTGGCAAGAATGTTCATTTATCAGCAGCATCACAGATTGGAGGGGTTTTGGAGCCAGCTGGAGCAAGACCTGTAATTGTTGAAGATGAGGTTATGATTGGTGGAAATTGTGGTGTATACGAAGGTGTTTTGGTTAAGAAAAGAGCGGTTTTAGGAACAGGGGTTATTTTGAATGCTTCTACTCGAGTTTATGATTTGGTAAATAATTCGATTATTAAAGCATCAAATGATGAGCCACTGGTGATACCTGAGAATGCAGTAGTAATTCCTGGTGCGAGGGCAATTCATACTTCATTTGGTCGAGAGTATGGTTTATCGGTTTCTACGCCTTTGATTATTAAGTATAGAGATGACAAGACTGATGCTAAAACAGCATTAGAAGATTTTTTAAGATAATTTTATTTTTATGGATGTTCAAGAATTAGAAAGCCCTGAAGTGATTGACGACCAAGATATTACTCTTGGTTCAAAGGTGATTTTGTTTAATGATGAGTGGCATACTTTTGAAGAAGTTACGGAGCAGATAATTAAGGCAGTGAAATGTACTCTGTCAGAGGCGGAAGGGTTGACTTGGGAGGTTCATAGTAAAGGAAAAGCGTGCGTTTTCACTGGTGAAATGCACGAGTGTTTACGGGTTTCTTCGGTTTTGGAGGAAATTCAGTTACATACGCAAATTGAGTATTAATTTTAATTTAATGAAAGAGTAAAATGGCAAATCCACAATATACAATTAATATCAGCTCCTTAGGTGAGGAATGGGGAAATATTACTTTAGAGACGTTCCCCGATGTTGCTCCTTTGCACGTTGCAAATTTTGATGAATTAGTTGAAAGCAAATCTTATGATGGTTGTGCGTTTCATAGGGTTATACCTGGTTTTATGATTCAAGGTGGCGACCCAAATTCTATTGTAGGTCCGCGTGATATGTGGGGTTATGGTAATAAAAAGCAAAAGAGAGTGAAAGCGGAATTTAATGATATTTCTCATTCAAGAGGAATTTTATCGGCTGCTCGCTCACAAGACCCTGATAGTGCTTCATCTCAATTTTTTATTTGTGTTGCAGATAGTAAATTTTTAGATGGACAATATACTGTTTATGGTAAAGTTATAGATGGTATGGATATAGTAGATAAGATTGTATCTGCAAAAAGAGATAGAGGGGATAATCCTTTTGAAAAAATTGAAATGAAAATCACTAAAAATGAGAATTAATGAAATTATTTAGTCCCATTGGTATTGGTAACATTGAACTTAGTAATAGGATTGCAATGTCGCCTATGACTCGAAATCGTGCATTTGGTGGAGTGCCAAATGAAATGATGCGAATTTATTATAATCAGAGATGTTCGGCTGGTTTGATAATTACTGAAGGGACTAATATTTCGACTCAAGCAGTTGGATATATTGATACACCTGGTATTTTTACTTCTAAGCAATTTAAGCATTGGGGGAGGATAACTGAGTCAGTGCATAAATATGGAAGTAAGATTTTTTTACAATTATGGCATTGTGGTAGGTCTTCTCATTCAGATTTTCACGATGGTAAGTTGCCAGTTGCTCCATCGGCTATTCAAGGGAAAGGGAGAATACAAACTCCTTTTGGTTTAAAGGATAAAGAAATTCCACATTCTCTTGATATTTCAGGGATTAAAGAAATTATTAAGGATTATACTGAAGCGGCTAAAAATGCTATTGAGGTAGGGTTTGATGGGGTCGAAATTCATGGAGCAAATGGGTATTTAGTAGATCAATTTATTTGCGATAGTTCAAATAAAAGAACTGATGAGTATGGAGGAAGTATTGACAATAGAATTAGATTTGCAATTGAATTGATTGAAAGTATAAGTGAGCAAATTGGAGCTGAAAAGACTGCTATTAAGCTTTCGCCTAATGGAACGTTTAATTCTATGTATGACTCAACTGCTATTGAGACTTTTTCAAAATTAATTAGTGAACTTAATAATTATAATTTAGCTTATTTACATTTAGCAGAACATTATAGTCCTGTTGGGAAGCATTATCCTTTGCCAGATGATTACTTACAAGAGGGTGAAGTGATAATGTTTTTTAGAAAAATTTATAATGGGATAATAATTGGGAATGGTGGATTTGATAAAGAGAAAGCGGTTGAATACACAGAAAATGGATATTGCGATATAATTTCATTCGGAAAGCCCTATATTTCAAATCCTAATTTGCCTACTTTAATGGAGTTAGATAAGCCTTTAGTAGATTGGAATAAAGAAACGTTTTATGGCGGAAATGAAGTTGGATTCATTGATTATCCTTTTATTTAGAAATAAGATTTATTTATAAACCCAACAATTAACCTCACATTTATTTTTCGTTTTAATTATTTATTTCAATCCTTTTTTACCTATATCTTTTCTATAAAAAATATTATCAAAGAAGATGTTTTCAACTGCTTTATAAGCGTTGTTTATTGCTTGCTCAAGGGTTTCACCTGTTGAAGTAACTCCTAAAACTCTGCCACCATAAGAGAGTAATTTACCGCCTTTGAATTTTGTTCCTGCTTGATAAACATAAGTGTTGTGTGAATTCACATTGTCAAGTCCTGTGATTTCAAATTCTTTCTCATAACTTGTAGGGTAACCTTTTGAAGCAAGAACTACATTACAGGAATTTGTTTTAGCAATGTTTGTAATTGCTGATTTATCAATATTTCCTTGGGCTACAGTGTAGAATAATTTAGCAAGATCGCCTTCTAAAATGCTAAGTACACATTGAGTTTCTGGGTCTCCAAAACGAACATTAAATTCAACAACTTTTGCGGAGTTTTCATTAATCATTAAGCCACAAAAAAGACAGCCAATAAATAAATGACCTTCTTTTTTCATTCCGTCAAGGACAGGTTTTATAATGTTTGATTTGACAAAATCAAGAATTTCGTCTGTAACAATTGGAGCAGGGGCGTAAGCGCCCATACCACCTGTGTTTGGTCCTCTATCATCGTCATAAGCACGTTTATGGTCTTGGGCAGGGGCTAAGGTTATAAAATCATTTCCGTCGCAAATTGCAAAAATAGAGGCTTCCTCACCTTGCATAAATTCTTCAATAACTACGATATCACTGGCATCACCAAATTTACCGGTGAACATTTCATCAAGTAAAGCATGAGCATCAAGATATGTTTCGGGAATAACAACACCTTTTCCACCTGCTAAGCCATCGGCTTTTAGAACGATTGGGAGTTTTAGTGTATTAATGAAATTATGGGCATCTACAGAAGCTGATTTATTAAAATGTTTATAAGCTGCGGTTGGTATATTATATTTTTGCATAAAGTCTTTTGCAAAACTTTTTGAAGATTCAAGTTGAGCTGGGAATTTTTTAGGTCCAAAGCATAAAATATTATTATTGGAAAGTGTGTCAACAATTCCATCAGAAAGTGGCTGTTCGGGTCCAACTACAACTAAATCAATCTTATTAGATTGACAGAACTCAACAACGGTGTTGTGATTACTTAAATCGAATTCGGCATAATTGGAGAGTTTCAAAATGCCTGGGTTACCAGGGTTTGCGAAGATTACATCGACACTTCTTGACTCACTTAAAGATTTTACAATAGCGTGTTCTCTACCGCCAGAACCAATAACAAGAATATTTATTTTGCTCATATTTATAAACTTTTTTCAACATTTTATTTTTCAATTCTGAAATTAAGAATAATTTGTTATTTTTAAAATTAAAATTATGTAAAAAGAAAAATTTATTAGGATAAGAAAAATGGCAAAAGAGAAGTTACAAGAGCAAAATTCGGAAGATAGTAAGGTAAATCCAGAGAAATTAAAAGCCGTAGAATATGCTATATCCCAAATTGAGAAGGAATTTGGTAAGGGGTCGATTATGCGGTTTAGTGAAGATTCTGTTATAAAAACAGAAGTGATTTCAACAGGATGTCTTTCCTTAGATATGGCGATTGGGGTTGGAGGTTTGCCAAAAGGTAGAATTGTAGAGATATTTGGTCCTGAATCTTCTGGAAAGACGACAATTTGTCTTCATACAATTGCAGAATCGCAAAAGATGGGCGGGATAGCGGCTTTTGTTGATACAGAACACGCATTAGATATTCAATATGCTAAGCGTTTGGGAGTTGATGTTAATAATTTATTACTTGCTCAGCCAGAATTTGGAGAGCAAGCACTTGAGATAGTAGAGCAGTTGGTTAGGTCTGGCGGGGTTGATGTTATTGTGATTGACTCAGTAGCGGCTTTAACTCCAAGGGCAGAGATTGAAGGTGAAATGGGTGATTCGCAAATGGGCTCGCAGGCGAGACTTATGTCTCAAGCAATGAGAAAATTACAAGCAGCTATTGGTAAGTCAAAATGTCTTTGTATTTTTACTAATCAGTTGAGAAGTAAAATTGGTGTAATTTATGGTAATCCTGAAACTACCACTGGTGGAAATGCGTTGAAATTTTATGCTTCGGTGCGTATGGATATTCGTCGAAAAGATGTTATTAAAGACGGGCAGGATATTATTGGGAATAGAGTTAAGGTTAAGATTGTTAAGAATAAAGTGGCTCCTCCATTTAAAGAAGTTGAGTTTGATATTATGTATAACGAGGGTATTTCTAAAGTTGGTGATATGATTGATATGGGGATAGCAATGGATATTATTAATAAAGGTGGTTCTTGGTTTACATTTAACTCTGAGCGAGTTCAGGGTAGAGAAGGACTTAAAAAGTTAATTACTGAAAACCCTGATATGTTGGTTGACTTGCAAAAGCAAATTGAAGCGAAGCATTCTCAGGTATAAGGATACAAAATGGATAAGCCAACACGTATAGTAGATATGATGTATGAGAATGATAAATTCTCACAATGGCTTGGAATTGAAAGAGTTCTGATTGAAGAGGGGCGAGCAATTTTAAAAATGGTAATTAGAAAAGAGATGCTTAATGGATTTGATATTGCTCATGGTGGAATTGTGTTTTCATTAGCTGATTCTGCTTTTGCTTTTAGTTCAAATTCTTTCGGGAAGAAATCGGTTTCGATTGAAGCATCTGTGAATTGGACAAAAGCATTGTATGAAAATGATGAGATTGTTGCAGAATCGAAAATGAGGTCGATTTCTAACAAGCAAGCTGTTTTTGATATTGATGTAAAGCGAGGCGAGGAAATTGTTGCTATTTTTCGTGGAATAGTTTATAGGACTTCAAAAGATTGGATTGAAGAGGTTTAAGGAATGGATGATAATTATATTTATGGACGAAATACTATAACTCAGCTTCTAATGGAAGAGAATCCTAAGTTGAGTAAGGTTTTCTTATCTTTTGCTGCATCTGGAACTGCGGTTAATAAGATATATACTTTAGCTAAGCAACACAAAGTTCCAATTTCTAAGATGGATAATCGTAAGTTTAAGGAATTGGAAAAGCGAATTGGTTGCGATGCAGGGGGTTCGCAGGGTGTTATTGCTTTGCGGGAGTTAGTTCAAACTCTTGATGATACGAGTTTGTTGAAAAAGGCATTGGCAAAAGAGAAGTATCCTATTATAATTGCTTTGGATAATATTGAAGACCCGCATAATTTAGGAGCTATTGCAAGGACAGTAGAATGTTCTGGTGCATCAGGAATTCTTATTAGCGAGCATAATTCTTCTCCGATTACACCAACAGCGGTGAAGGTATCAACGGGTGCTTTGGAAATTATTGATGTCGCGTCGGTTGGCAATCTTTCTATTTGTTTAGAGAATGCTAAGGAGTTAGGGTTTTGGATAATAGGAACGGATATGGGAGCAGATAAGGTATACACTGATAATATTTATGATAGACCTGTTATACTTGTGATTGGTAGTGAAGGTAAGGGTATGAGACCGATTATTAGAAAGAAGTGTGATATAGTGATTAATATTCCAATGAAAGGGAAAATTAATTCACTTAATGCGTCAGTTTCTGCGGCGATTATTTTATATGAACGTTTAAGACAAGTTACGGCATAGTTTTTGAGTGGTAATTATTAATTTTAGTAAATGAATTTATTACATGTCTGATATTTCATCAATAAATAATTCAAAGAATATATCTTCCGTCAATCAAGGTGGAGGGGGTGGAAATTTTTACCAGAACCAAGAGCAAGCTCCTAATGATAAAAATAAAAAGCCATCAAAGTTAAGAATTGGTGAGATAGTTCGTGCCGTTGTAGTTGAGAGAATTGATGCCGATACTGCATTTGTTAGAATACCAACAGGGACATTCAAAGCGGTAATAGGCAGAAATTTAGAAAATAATGATACATTACTTTTTAAAGTTACTGAAACGAATCCATATTTAGTTTTAAAGATACACGAAGTTCCAACAGGAAATAAAGAAGGGACGTTTTCAAAAGAGGAAATACTCCGTGTATTAGATTTGCCAAGCAATGATTTTAATAGTCTATTAATTGATATATTTAAAGAACATAAGACTACAATTATTCGAGATGATGTTTTAGTAATAAATAAAACGTATAAGCAATATGCAGAATTGAATAAGTATGATAATGATTTAAAGCAATTTTTAAATTTAGTTGTTGAATTAAATATTAGCAAGCTTCCTTTGTCAATAAATTTAATTAAAAAATTATTCCCACTTTATGTTGGTGAAAATGTGATTAGCGAAACATTAAATTATTTAGCTAAAAATATTAATGAATTGCCAAATGATTTGAAATTAAAATTTGATATTGTTTTTGATGATATTAAACGCAATAGGTATTCTAAAAATAATATGTTTGTATTAGCTGTGAATGATTATGATGACGGGCAGACTTTTTTTGAATTATTGAACGAAATTGACGATAGAAAAGATGTTAGCAAGAGTTATAAACATAAATCTAATATATTGAGAGACTTGATATCATCACTAAGTTTGTGGAATATATTGAGTTTTTCAGGAAAAACGCCGCTTCAATATTTTATTCCATATTACTACGAAGATTATTATTTTATTATAAGAATTGTAAAACGCACCCAAACAAATCAAAAATTAGAGCCACTGAGTTTTTATTTCTCTGTTCCAGTTGAGAATTTAGGGGAAGTAAGGAATAAGATGCTCGCTTTCCAAAATCAACTTAAGTTATTTATGTCAAACGAGAATAATAAGTTTTTAGAGAGCTTAGATACATTTAAAGAAAAATTAATTTCATCATTAGAGAAGCGAAATTTTAGTTTAGAGTCTATTAAAATAAGTGTAGATGATATAAACAAAGAGCTTAATCAAATGAGTTCTTCTGAAAATAGTGCGAGATTCACGATAGTGGTTTAGTACTTTTATATAAATTAATTAAACTAAAATTTTTTTCACTTGTTCAATAGTTTTTTCGTATTCTTTCTTTGCGTAATTAACATCATTTAGAAAAATAAAATTTTCTTTGTCGCTGAAAAGTTGTTCTGCTTCTTGAAAATTTTTCTTTGCTTCATCAAAGTTTAATAAGCGTAAATTACAAAATCCTAAATTTTGATAAGCTTGTGAAATTGTTTTTTTATCTTTGTTGTTTTTAGTTTCATTTTGAAAAAATTCTTTATAATTTTGCAATAATAAAGAATATATTGTCTGTTTAATAAATAATTAATAAACTTTAATTTCTTAGAAAATAAAACCCCAAATTTTTTCGATTTGGGGTTTTGGTTGTTTTAATGTATTTTATTATTATTTGCTTATTTGTCGGCTTCGCCCATAATTGGGTCGATTGAACCAATGATTGCTACTACGTCTGATAACATTGAACCCTCGACCATATAGGACAAAGTTTGAAGGTTAGAAGCACATGGGGCTCGGATTTTTAATTTCCAAGGATGTCCTTTTCCGTTGCTTACCATAAAGTAACCTAATTCACCTTTAGGTGATTCAATTGCTGTGTAAAGTTCGCCTGGTTCTGGTGCAGCTCCATAGTTGATTAACATAAAATCGTTTATCATTTCTTCCATTTTTGTGTAAATGGTTTGTTTTTTAGGTAGCACAAATTTTGGACTGTTTGCAAGAGTATCACCTTTGGAATTTAGAAGTTTGTCAAGTGCTTGGTGAACTATTTTAAGTGATTCGTCCATTTCTTTTACTCTGACCATATACCTTGACCAAGTATCGCAATCTTTTTCAGTGATTACGTTAAAATCTACTTTGTCATATACGAAGTATGGGTTGTCTTTTCTAATGTCTTTGGCTATGCCTGAGCCCCTTAAAACAGGACCTGTTGCTCCTAATGCAATAGCTTTTTCTGTAGGTAATATTCCAACACCAGCCATTCTTTCAACGAAAATTCTGTTTCTGTGAACTGCTTTTTTGAAGTAATCAATTTCAGAAGGAAATTCATTCGCCCATTTTCTTGTTTTTTCTAATGTAAATGTGTCAATATCATTTGCTACGCCACCTATACGAGCATAACTTGTTGTAAATCTTGCTCCAGTGATTAATTCAAAGATATCGTATAATTTTTCTCTTTCAGTGAAGCACCATAGAAGTAATGTTAATGCTCCAACGTCCATACACGTTGCACCCATCATCATTAAGTGAGAGGAGATACGAGCAAGTTCAGAGGTTAGCACTCTAATCCATTGTGCTCTTTCGGGTGCTTCTATACCACATAATTGCTCAATTGCATGGCAGATTGCGTTGTTATTTTGCAGAGGTGCAAGATAATCTAATCTATCGGTGTGAGGGATAAATTCGTGAAATGTGCAGTTTTCAGCTAATTTTTCATATCCCCTATGCAGATAACCTAACTCAGGAACACATTTGATAATTGTCTCACCATCTAATCTAAGTAGCACTCTTAATACACCGTGAGTTGCAGGGTGTTGAGGTCCCATATTTAAAACAAGGTCATTTTCTAATGGGTCATCAAAAATTACTTCTGTGTCTTTATCAAGTAAAGTTTTATAGATTCGTTCTTGTCTTTTTTGATTAAGAACGTCTAATTCTTTCTGAGTTTTTAAGTTAAAATCATTGAACATAATTATACTCTGATTTTGGATTATATATTATGCAAATTAAGAAATTTATTTGAATTTGTTAGCAAGTTTAAATTATTTTAATTGTTGATTTTTGAATTGAAAATAAAATTAGAGTAGATTAAAAGTTTTCTTATAATATAAAATTTATTATTAAAATTTTGATTAGTTGTAAATAATCATTAATTTAGTGAAAGTATATTTATATTTTGGGAATGTTATGGAAGAGAAAATAAAAGATTGGTCTTATGAGGATTTTTTGCACTTTCTATTGATACATTGTGCTAATTCAGATATGGATGTATCAGAGAATGAGATGAATATGATAAAAAAGACTGCCTCGGAAGCAAAATATGCCGAATTATCAGAGTTTTACGATAGTAACACAGACTTTGAAAACATATTGATTTTGCATGAGTTCAAGGATAGGTATTTGACAGATGAGGACAAAATACAAGAGGTTTTTGCAAAAGTTGAGGATCTGTTTTATGCTGATGGTGATTTTTCAATAAATGAAAAAAATCTAAATATTGCATTGAGGATGATATTTGAATAAAATTTTACTTTTTACTAAATAATAAAAAAAATCCCAAAGCATTTTTCTGTTTTGGGATTTTCTTAAAAATGAAAATTTAATATTTATTTTACTCTAATTTTTTGACCTACTTGTAAATATCTTTCATTCAAATTAGGGTTTAAATCTTTAACTTTTGATAAATCTATGCTAAACTTATTAGCAACAAAGTTTAAAGTTTCACCTTTTTTCAATGTGTAATAAACAGGATTACCACCGCTTGATTTTGAATTAGAACCTTTTGCAAGAGAATTTGAATTTAGAACTAATTTTTCACCTGCTTGGATATTTGTTCCTGATATATTATTCCACGCTTGTAACTGGTTGACAGTTACATCGTATTTATCTGCAATTTGACCTAATGTTTCACCTTTTCTTACTCTATGGAAATCTACATTTTTAGGAGTTGATGATTGGGTATAATCAGAATTTGCTTGAACTAAAAGTTTTTGACCTGGGTAAATTTTTGAACCTTTAATATTATTCCAATTTCTAATATTTTGAGTGCTTACTCCATAGTTATCAGCTATATATCCAAGGGTTTCACCTCTTCTAACTGTATGTTTTGTCATTGATTTGTTTGCACTTGGCAAAGTGCCATTGCTTACAACTTTTAAGTTTTGACCAGCATAAATATAATCTGAACTAAGGTTATTTAATGATTTAACTTGATCAACGCTTAAATCGTATTTTTGAGCAATTTGGAAAAGACTCTCGCCACGTCTAACTTTGTGAACTGCATTAGAAGTTGAGGTAGTATTTTCAGTTATATTTATTTCTGATGATTCATATTTTTCAGATTTTTGAACTTTTAGTTTTTGACCTGGGTGGATTTTACCTCTTCTTATATTATTTATATCTTGAAGTTCTGAGACTGACATACCATATTTTGATGCAATTTTTCCTAAAGATTCTCCTCTTTTTACATAATGGAAGGCAATTTGATTAGTTTCTTCTAATTGTTGTTTTTGTTTAAAAGTTTCAGGGCTAACAAGGGTAGTAATTTTTAAATTTCTACCAGCTCTAACGCTATTACTTCTTAATCTATTATCAGTTTTAATTTGATTTACATCAGTATTATATAATTTAGCAATTTCAGCTATACTTTCGCCATTTCTCACTTCATGATTAACAACAATCTGTCTATCAAGATTCTTAGTTTCAACGCCTTTAGTTTCAGCAATATTTTCGTCATTGTCTTCATCATCTTCTGACTCTTGGCTTTTAATAGAAACTATAAGTTTTTGCCCTACTGTCAATTTACTATTTTTGCTTCTTAAATTATTGAGTTCTGCAAGGTAATCAACTGATACGCCATATTTTTTTGCAATCCTGAAGAGAGATTCCCCTCTTTTTACATAATGTGTTAAATCTACGGTTGATTCAAGAGGTGAATAAGTGCCAGTTTCTTTAGCTTGGTCGTTAATTTGTTCGTAATCAGTAATGGATAATGGTAAAATTAATTTAGCACCTCTTTTTAATTTAACTCTTGAACTCGATAGATCATTTAAGTCAGCTATAACACTTGCATCGACACTATATTTTTTAGCTATCATTGCAATATTTTCACCATTTAAAACATTATGTTCTACAAAAGGTTGCTTTTCATCTTGAGAAAGTTTATTAAAAGCAGAGGCAAATTGATTTTTAGTCCCTGATGGAATTTTTAGCATATATTTGCTAATTCCAGGGGGAGTAGATGACCTTATAATTTCTGGATTTAAGGCGTATATTTCAGTTTCAGTTACTCCTAAACAACCAGCGATAGCAGCAATGCTAACAGGTTCATTTAATTCATACAAATCAAATTTGTATTCTTTGTGATAATCAAAAGTATCAACTTGGAAATTATAAAGAGCAGGTTCAGAAGCAACTAAGGCAGTTGAAATAAATCGAGGCACATAATATCTTGTTTCTTTTGGCAAGATGTCACTAATTTCCCAGAAGGTAGGGTTAGCTTTTCCTGATTGTCTAATAGCTCTTCTAACTCTTCCTTGTCCGCAATTATAAGAGGCAAGGGCTAGGTGCCAGTCGCCAAATTCGTTATAGAGGAATTTTAAATACTTCATAGCTGCTCGGGTCGATTTTTCGGGGTCTCTTCTTTCATCAACCCAGATTGAAGCTTCGTCATTTAACCCGAAGTCTTTCCCAGTATCAGGCATAAATTGCCACAATCCTACGGCAGCAGCTTTTGAAACGGCAGTCGGATTAAGACCTGATTCAATCATTGATAAATAGACTATTTCAACTGGAACTCCTTCTTCAAGTGCTATTTTCTTCATTAAAGGAAACCAACGTGTATGTTTGCTATACCATGATTGGAACACTTTTCTTCCGAAACTTGTTTCAGTAAACCATTTAATTGATTTTTTAACTATTTCGTTTTCAGGCATTGGGATTGTAAAATCAACAGGAACTTTAGGTTCAACTATTCCCGTGCTTGCTGTTTTTTTATCTTTTAATGTTTTTAAGTCTTTAAATACTAATTCTTTTTCGATGTCTGAGAATATTTTATCTCTAACAAGGAAAAGTGGTGAGTTTTCATCAATTAAATCGGTTTTGTTAGCAAAGGTTTCGTAATCCTCCATAATTTGCAAGGCAAGGTCGGTGAAATCAGAATTAGACACGATATCGGGGTAACTTGCTAATTCATTGATATGCTCTAATGATTTTTTAAAAAACTTCTGTGCTTGAAGGGAATCTTTTTTATTTGCATATACTAACGCTTTTATATAAGTTTTTCTAGCGTCTTGCAAAATTTC
The DNA here is from genome assembly GCA_964465945.1 of uncultured Hyphomicrobiales bacterium. Classification (GTDB taxonomy): domain Bacteria; phylum Bacteroidota; class Ignavibacteria; order Kapaibacteriales; family UBA2268; genus JAJRPT01. Next base: position 8,081 of record CAYXMM010000020.1, on the reverse strand, counting down.
TAATACATATTGGTCGGTAGTATATATGGGAGTGCTTACATCATCTAATACAGAATATTCATCTGGAAAAATTGAATATTTTTTTTGTAAATAGCTTTTGTCTTGTGAATATAGACAATATGTAGAAAAAATTATGAAAAACAATAGAAATTTCATATACTTAGAAATATATGATTTTGAAGCCATACTTAAATCCCCCGATTCAAAAAGATAAAATTACGAAATTTTGTTTATAAAACAAAATTTATTCAGATTTTAATAATTTCATTTGAATTAATGAAAGTATTATTAGAATGAAAAAAAGCACATAAGCGATTGCTGATGAATACGATATTTGGTCGAATTGGTTAAATGCTTTGTCAAATATTGCATAGACTAATGTATTTGAACTGCCTAAAGGTCCGCCTTTTGTCATCACATAAACTTCTACAAAAACTTGAAAGCTTTTGATTGTATTGATTATTACTACAAATGTTAATGCTGGTTTCATTAGTGGTAAAGTGATTTTTAAGAATTGACCTCTTTTTGATAAGCCCTCTAATTCGGCTACACTATATAAATCTTTTGGGATTGTTTGTAAATAGCTCATAAATATAAGCATATAATATCCAATAGAAAGCCAAATATCCATTATCATTATTGAGATTAATGAAGTTGATGGTTCTAATAGCCAACCTTTTTCTGGATAGGGCATTCCTAATAAATTTAGGAGCGAGTTAATATATCCATTGCCTGAGTATAGGTTAGTGAATATTAAAGAAATAACTACTAAACTTGTTACAGAAGGAATGAATAATGTGCCTTTAAGCCATTCTTGAAATCGACCTTGAATATCATTAATTTGAACTGCTAACACTAATGCTAAAAAGCATGTTATTGGAACGGTCCCAAATGTAAAAATAAATGTATTAAGTAAAGCTTGATGAAAATATGGGTCATAAAATAATTTAATATAGTTATCAAAACCGATTAATGTAAGCTCATTTGTTAAAGTTTTATATTCAGAGAAACTTAATATAAATGAGTATATTAATGGATAAAGCCAGAAAAACAAGAAACTTATTATCCAAGGAGATAGGAATATCCAGCTATTTAAGTTATTTTTCTTCATCTTTAAAGGGTTCTTTTATGTCAATTAAACCTGGAATTAAATTTACTTTTATAATGTCGTTTTCTAAATCAACATTCTTAATTACATCGTCAATAACGGGTAGAGCAAGATATCCGTCTTTCATTCTCATATACCAGACATTGTTTGCAGGCAGATACCAAACATCAACAATTTTGCCTAATTCTTCCCCACTTTTATAGTCAACAACTTTGCAACCAATTATTTCGTCTGTTAAACCAATTTCTTTTGTTAAAATATCATCTTTATTAACGAAAACACCTTTTTCCAAATTCGATTTTACTTCAACCTCGTTCTTAATTTCAACAAGTTTTAAGGTCGCTTTATTCTTCTTACTTGACCATGAAGCCAAAGTAAAATATTTGACGAATTTATCTGAATAGCCGATGCCAATTTTACACCCATCTTTCAATTTTTCAATTCCAACAGGGACATCGGAGACATTAATCTCGCCTCTGAATCCTTTAGTACCTGAGATTGTTCCTATATATTCTAATTTTTCTTTCATAATTTTAAATCTACGTTTCCACCCGTTAAAATAAGTCCTATTTTTTTACCTTCAAAAATATTTTTATTTTTTAAAACTACAGCCAAAGTTGTTGCGCTGCTTGGCTCAACAATAATTTTCATTCTTTGCATTATAAGAGTTTGCGCCTCTATTACATCATCATCTGTAACGCAATAAATGTCATCAATATTTTTACTTATTATCTCAAATGTCAAATCGCTCAAATTAGTTAATAAACCATCACAAATTGTATTAGTTTTTTTATTTTTAACTATATATCCAGATTTTAGAGATAAAAAAGCATCATTTGCTCCTTCTGGCTCGGCGCCAATTACCTTACAATGTGTATTCAAACCATTTCTCGAAATCAAACTTCCCGACATCAAACCACCACCACCAATAGGTGTAATTAAATAATCCAAATTTTCAACATCTTCAAACAACTCTTTTGCACAAGTTCCCTGCCCTGCTATTGTATAAAAATAATCATAAGGATGAATTAATTTTGCACCCTTCTCTTTAATTATGTCATTAGTCTCACTTTCTCTTGCTTCTAATGTTGGTTCGCAAAATATTATTTCTGCACCATAGTTTCGAACTGCATCTATTTTTACTTTCGGAGCATTATTTGGTATTACAATATACGCTTTTATTTTATTTTGCTTTGCCGCAAAAGCAAGTGCTTGAGCATGATTTCCAGAAGAATGGGCAACAACTCCATTTTTCTTTTCTTGTTCAGTTAACTGCAAAATTGAATTTGTTGCACCACGAATTTTAAAAGAGCCAGTTTTTTGAAAGTTTTCACATTTAAAAAATATTTCTGTTTGACACAATTTATTTATCAAAGTTGAAGTTAAAATAGGGGTTTTATGAACTTTCCCATTAATCAAATTATGTGCTTTAACTATGTCAGAGTAAGTTGGAATCATAAATAAAATATTAATTTCTTAATTTGGATAAATTTAAACAACAAAAATATAAAAATAAATTATGAAAATATCTGCATTTTCCTTTGTAAGAAATTCAGACAAATTATATTATCACATAAAAGAAGCAATTTTATCCGTTTTACCCATTGTAGATGAGTTCGTTGTCGCTGTTGGTAAAGGTGATGACGATGATACAACACGCGAATCAATTTTATCAATTAACTCACCAAAAGTTAAAATAATTGATACAATATGGGACGAAAAGTATCAAATTAGAGGCAAAAATCATTCAATTCAAACAAATATCGCAAAAAATGCTTGCTCTGGTGATTGGCTTATCTACCTACAAGCTGACGAAATAATTCACGAAAAAGACCACAAAAATATATTATCACAATGTGAAAAATACTTAAACGATAGCGAAGTCGAAGGATTATTATTTAATTATAAACACTTTTGGGGCGATTATCATCACTACCATACAAGCCATGGTTGGTATCCTTATGAAATTAGAATAATTAGAAACAATCCAAATATACATTCTTGGGAATCTGCACAATCATTTAGATATTGCGAAGATTTTAGAGACCCACATCAAAGAGAAGGTACAAGAAAATTACGCGTAGCAAAAGCAAATGCAGAAATATTCCATTATGGCTGGGTAAGACCACCTCACTATATGGTTTCAAAAGCAAAAGCTTTTACAGAAAATCATAAAGGAAATGCAAGAGCGGAAGAATTATTTAAAGATAAACCAAAAGAGTTTGATTACGGACCTTTGAATAGAATATCCGTATTTAAAGGTACACATCCAGCAGTAATGCAAGGAAAAATAGAGAAAATGGATTGGAGAAAAAAACTTCAATATGCAGGCAAACCGAATCCAAATAGAGAGTTACATAAACATGAAACTTTCAAATATCGTTTCGTATCAATACTTGAAAAAATATTAAATGATGGCAAACAAATTTTTGGCTTTAAGAATTATGAGTTAATAAGAAAGGATTGAGGTTGTGAATTAAACTTTTAGCCGTTGGATATTTACAATTTGATTATCTAAATTATAAAAAACAGCTATATAATATTTGTTTGATTCTAATTTAACATTAATTTTATTCTCAATTGAGCTATTAATATTAGTTTTAAATATTGGAGAAACATAAATATATTCTTCAAATATTTCTATTCTCATGCTCTGATTAGATTTAACAATTAATTGATTTGAATCATAAATATCAATTTTAACTTTTTCCTGCCAAAATTCATTTCCTGATTTATCATTACTTTTGGTTTCGTTTATCTTTAAGTCAAAGTTAATACTATCAATAAATGTGTTAATTTTAATGAAGCTATTTTTAAAACATATATAACCAATATTGACATATTTGTTTTTACTTTTGTTTGAACCATTCCATAATATTGGGTTTTCTACAACTATGTTAGTCGGAATTATCGAATCAGAGACTTGTTTTGTAGATAATAAAACAGGTTCATATTTACCAAAACAAGTATTAACAATTTTATCATTTTGATTAAATTGTAGGAAGTTTGTTAAAATTAATATTTTAAAAATAAATATAATCATAGAACAAAAATACAAAAATATTTTTTAAATCAACCTATAAAAATAAAAAAGTCCATATCAAAGATATGGACTTTTTATAAATATATTGGCAACGACCTACTCTCCCACACGGTCTCCCGAGCAGTACCATCGGCGATGCAACGCTTAACTTCTCTGTTCGGAATGGGAAGAGGTGTACCCGTTGCTCTATAGTCACCAATAATTAAATTTTTTAATATTAGGTTAGGTGAAATCTGAAATCTTAAATTACCGTCGAGACGTAAAGTGCGAGAAAGAAGCGAAGAAGTTGTGTATTTGATAAGCCCTCGAATTATTAGTACTCTTCCGCTGAACATGTTACCATGCTTACACGTCGAGCCTATCAACCAAGTCATCTACTTGGATTCTTACCAGTTATACTGTGAGATACCTAATCTTGGGATAGGTTTCGTGCTTGAGATGCTTTCAGCACTTATCCTTTTCGTGCGCCGCTACTCTGCTATGCCACTGGCGTGACAACAGATATACAGTAGGCACGATCATTCCGGTCCTCTCGTACTAAGAACGAGTTCCCTCAAGTATCTTACGCCCGCATCGGATAGGGACCGAACTGTCTCACGACGTTCTGAACCCAGCTCACGTACCGCTTTAATTGGCGAACAGCCAAACCCTTGGGACCTTCTTCAGCCCCAGGATGCGATGAGCCGACATCGAGGTGCCAAACCTTGCCGTCGATGTGAACTCTTGGGCAAGATCAGCCTGTTATCCCCGGAGTACCTTTTATCCCTTGAGCGACGGCCCTTCCACTCGGAGCCGCCGGATCACTATGACCTGCTTTCGCATCTGCTCGACTTGTAAGTCTCGCAGTTAAGCTACCTTATGCCATTGCACTCTACGCACGATTACCGACCGTGCTGAGGTAACCTTTGTGGGCCTCCGTTACAATTTAGGAGGCGACCGCCCCAGTCAAACTACCCGCCTAACACTGTCTTCGCGGATCCACTCCGCCGAGTTAGAATTCAAGTACAACAAGAGTGGTATTTCACCGATGACTCCCCAGAACCCACGAGCCCTGGATCGACGTCTCCCACCTATCCTACGCATGTTGCACCCGAACCCAATATTAAGTTATAGTAAAGGTTCACGGGGTCTTTCCGTCCTTATGCGGGTAACCGGCGTCTTCACCGGTACCACAATTTCACCGAGTTCGTGGTTGAGACAGTGCTCAGATCGTTACACCATTCGTGCAGGTCGGAACTTACCCGACAAGGAATTTCGCTACCTTAGGACCGTTATAGTTACGGCCGCCGTTTACTGGGGCTTCAATTCAGAGCTTCGCTTGCGCTAACCCCTCCTTTTAACCTTCCAGCACCGGGCAGGTGTCACTCCCTATACATCCACTTAACGTGTTAGCAGAGAGCTGAGTTTTTGTTAAACAGTCGCCTGAGCCATTTCTCTGCGGCCTACCGAAGTAGGCACCCCTTCTCCCGAAGTTACGGGGTTAATTTGCCGAGTTCCTTAACCACGACTCACTCGCGCGCCTTAGAATTCTCATCCCATCTACCTGTGTCGGTTTACGGTACGGTCACCTATTATCGCTTTTCTTGGCAACCCAGACCTAATACAAGATAGCCAGTAACTCATATTAAGCTTTCGATTGCGTCACTTTAATTAAATAGGTGGTGCAGGAATATTTTAATTGTGCCTGCTTCCCATCGACTACGCCTTTCGGCCTCGCCTTAGGGGCCGACTAACCCTGAGTTGACGAACAGAGCTCTAGGAAACCTTAGATTTTCGGCGTTAAAGATTCTCACTTTAATTATCGTTACTTATGCCAACATTTGCTCTTCTGTACGTTCCAGCATAACTCACGTTACACCTTCGCTACCTACAGAATGCTCCCCTACCGATTCCGAAGAATCCCGAAGCTTCGGCGAATATCTTAGTCCCGAGCATTATCGGCGCTGTGCCGCTCGACCAGTGAGCTATTACGCACTCTTTAAATGAATGGCTGCTTCTAAGCCAACATCCTGGCTGTCTCAGCAGCACAACATCCTTTATCTGTTAGATATTACTTGGGGGCCTTAGCTGTCGATCTGGGTTGTTTCCCTCTCGGCCATACGACTTATCTCACATAGCCTGACTCCTATGAAACATTTATCCGGAATTTGAAGTTTATCTGGGTTCGGTACAGTGGTGACCGCCCTAGCCCAATCAGCGCCCTACCTCCGGTAAACTATCATAAGGCTGTACCTAAATACATTTCGGGGAGTACGAGCTATAACCGAGTTTGATTAGCCTTTCACCCCTATCCACAGTTCATCCAAACGGTTTTCAACCCGAACTAGTTCGGACCTCCACTTAGTGTTACCTAAGCTTCATCCTGACCATGGATAGATCACACGGCTTCGCGTCTGCCCCTGCATACTAAAACGCCCTATTCAGACTTGGTTTCCCTACGGCTTCGGACCTTAAATCCTTAACCTTGCATGCAAGGAGCAACTCGTTGGCTCATTAAGCAAAAGGCACGCAGTCACATCGCAAGGATGCTCCTACCGTTTGTAAGCACACGGTTTCAGGTTCTATTTCACTCCCTTCTTAAGGGTTCTTTTCACCTTTCCCTCACGGTACTGGTTCACTATCGGTCACTGACGAGTATTTAGCCTTACCCAGTGGTCTGGGCAGATTCATGCAAAATTTCACTTGTTTCGCACTACTCAGGAACACCCTATCTCTTATTTGCATTTCGCTTACAGGACTATCACCTTCTATGGTTAAACTTTCCAGAATATTCAACTATGCATCAATTCAAATATTGGGGTCCTACAACCCCGATATACAAGTATATCGGTTTGGGCTCCTCCCTTTTCGCTCGCCACTACTCTGGGAATCGAATTCTCTTTCTTTTCCTCCGGGTACTGAGATGTTTCACTTCCCCGGGTTCGCCTCCTTATCGGATAATTAGACATTACTCTAATTGGGTTCCCCCATTCGGGTATCTCCGGATCAAAGCTATTTCCAGCTCCCCGAAGCTTATCGCAGGTATTCGCGCCCTTCATCGCCTGTCAGTGCCAAGGCATCCACCGTGTGCCCTTAGTATCTTATCAATAACTTTTTCGCTTACTTTCTCGAGTGATCTTTACGACTCGATGATAATTTTAAGATTTTAATCAGACTTCACATAAACAATATAAAATTGTTTCACCTAATATGTATAAGAACTATAATTTTTTTTGTGGACCTAAGCGGGCTCGAACCGCTAACCTCTGCCTTGCAAGGGCAGCGCTCTCCCAGTTGAGCTATAGGCCCTGTTGCATTGTTGATTTAGAGCTCCCAGCCCTAAAATTGTGGGCCTGAGATGACTTGAACATCCGACCTCACGCTTATCAGGCGTGCACTCTAACCAGCTGAGCTACAGGCCCTGAAAATAACATATAAAAATAGAGAGATGTAGGTCAATTAACCAGAGAATTTTTGTTGATTTTACTCGTGAAAGGAGGTGATCCAGCCGCACCTTCCGATACGGCTACCTTGTTACGACTTAGCCCCAGTTACCAAGTTTGCCTTAACGGTATTGAAATACCGCTTCGGGCACCCCCGGCTTCCATGGCTTGACGGGCGGTGTGTACAAGGCCCGGGAACGTATTCACCGTAGCGTGCTGATCTACGATTACTAGCGATTCCAACTTCATGAAGTCGAGTTGCAGACTTCAATCCGAACTGAGATACACTTTATGGATTTCCTCCGCATCACTGCTTCGCCCATTGTATGTACCATTGTATCACGTGTGTAGCCCCAGACGTAAGGGCCATGATGACTTGACGTCGTCCCCGCCTTCCTCTCCACTTGCGTGGGCAGTCTCTTTAGAGTTCCCAGCATTACCTGATGGCAACTAAAGATAGGGGTTGCGCTCGTTGCGGGACTTAACCCAACACCTCACGGCACGAGCT
>CAYXMM010000019.1:0-49925 GCA_964465945.1 uncultured Hyphomicrobiales bacterium | reverse complement strand
TAAATTGGCATTGCCTAAATTGGCATTGCCTAAATTGGCAAAAAATTAATTTTTATTTGATTTTTTGTTCAATTTATTTTAGGAGACGTTATGAAAAACATAACACCAAAACTAAGCATTGCTATGATTTTATTATCTACAATTTTATTCTCGTGTAAGGAGGAGGTACCTGTAAAGAGTGTAGAATTTGTCAAAACAAATAATTCTTCAACTTCCTCTAATCCTAATGATTTTTACGGTATTCACCATAATGCTATACTTGATTATTATAAGGACAGTCTAAGATTTAATGTTTTAAATAGAATTATCTTGCACAATGGAAATTATTTAGTTACTGATTCTTGTCTTAATAATATATTTAAATCTTGTAAAAACTATTGTTTAATAAATGGATACACAGCAAATCAGATTGATAATGTCATTGATAGTATTAATAATTTTATTTACGAGTATAATTTAATTACAGAAGTTAATAATAAAGATGCATATAAGTCAATTTATAATGAGATTGGGAGTATTAATAGCTCTCTAGTTATAAATAATAAAATTGATAGTGCAACTTACGAGGCAATTAATTTAGTTTGCCAGTCTGTTAATAATAATAATTCATTGTCATTTACTCAATCAATAATTGATTCATTAGAGCTTACCATTCAACCAAATTATGAAAATTCCCAACTTGGGATGTTTATTTCAATATGGAATGCATCATCCAATTATTGGGATGGCTACCCTACACCGCAAGGTATAAATAATAATCAAAAATTAATCTTAGCTGATGCAGCTGGATCGCTATTTGGTACTTTATGGGGCGGCGTTGGTTCAATAGTTTTTGGTGCTTTGGCTTCTTGTATAGAGGCAGAAACCCAAGAAAGAGGTAATTCAAATTGGGGTTGGTTAGAATAAATTTTATTTATAATACAAGAGGTTTAAATGTATAGCGTGTTATTCTATTTATTAATATTAGCCGTGTTTTCATTTATAATTTTTAGAGGATCTTCTTATTATTTAATTAGAAAATTAATGAAAGATAAGAGCAAAGTATACATTGATGTAAAATTAAATATAAAAAAAGACATAAAAAATACTAATGGCTACAAGTTAAAATTTGTTTCAGAAGATCAAAAGTCTTATGTTTTTTCCGATAATATTTCTTTATTTAACTTTGGATACTACTATTTAGTTGAATTAAATGAAAATTTTGATAGTAAAATTTTTATACGTCCAAGAATTTTTTATGACTTTATTAAATTTCGTAAATTGAATAGACTAGAAAGATTTAAAAATGAATTATTATAAGCTATCAAATCAAAATAAATCTCTTTTGATTTAGCCAATTTCGCAAATGTTAGCGTAGAAGTATATAACACTGCTGGAGCTATGATTTCTAACTTAATAAGCAACCAACCATTTAACGCAGGAACTCATTCTGTAGAATGGAAAGCTGGCAATATAGCAGCAGGTGTTTATTATATTAAAGTTACAGTTGATGGCACAACAATTACAAAAGAAGTTATTCTTCGTAAATAATTTTTAAGTAAAATAGGGGAAACCCATAAAAAAAGGCGAGCAGAAATGCTCGCCTTTTTTTTAGTTCACTATGTGATTTTATTAATATAATAAATTTGATTAATTTCGCAAATTAAAATAATATAGGATGATTTTTATGTTTAAATTCTCTGCTTATGCATACTTATTAATTCTTACTTTTCTTGTTTCGTGTGGTACGGCTTATATTAAGACACCAATAACACGGCCTGCAGAAGTTAATATGTCTGAGTATAAGAAAATTACAATTGGTGAGTTTAAGAATACATACGATTATAACGACCGCTATTTCGAGTCAAAGTTACAGACTGAAATTCTAAAGTCAAAGAGATTTGAAGTTTTAGATAGAAAAAACATTGATGCTATTATGACGGAGAAAGGATTACAATTAGATGGATTAACAAAAGGCAATAGCAAAGGTTTGGGGAGTCTTATAAGCGCTACCGCGATCATTACAGGAACTGTGATAGATCAAGCAACCTCTCAAAATACTACAGTTGAGGGAACGTATAAGGATAAAAAGGGGAATATGCATACAAATTATAAAACTGAAACTACTGCTAATGCTACAGTTGCGTTTATAGTTACTGACCTTTCTTCCGGTAAAATTATATATAATACTGAAATAAATGAAAATTTGGTTGATAAAGACTTTTTCCAAGATAGAGCAACTAAAAAAGTGGATAGTTATAAATTATTGCTACAAGTAAAAGAAAAAATTGCAAAAGAGTTTTTAAAGAAAATAATACCTTATCAAGATTTTGTTTATATACCTTTTAAAAGGAATAGTGATAAGTTTGATGCAGGAATTAAATATGCAGAAAACGGAATGTTAGATAAAGCAAAAGAGTTCTTTGAAACCGAAATTATGAAAAAACATGAGGAGGAAGAAGAACTTTCAAAAGCACATTTTAATCTTGGACTTTGTAATATGTATTTATACAATTTCGAAGAAGCAAAAGGGAATTTTGAAACTGCCGAAAAAGTATTCCATAATGAAGATTATATTGACATATTTAAGCAACTTGAAAAACTCAAAGAAGACAGAAGTAAAGTTTTAGAACAATCAAAATAATAACAAGGCGAGCAGAAATGCTCGCCTTTTTTTTGTATTTTTAGCTATCTGATTCAGGTAGGGTTACCAGTGTGTCATATTGAGCGCAGCGAAAAATGACAACTCCGTCATTCCGAGTGAATGTGAAGAATCTTAAAATGTATTTTTCCCATCTTTTAGAGGGTTGGCGACGCAGCCGACGTGGTGTTGTATTAAAAAATACTTCGGAGAAGTATAATATTAATAGCAAAAATACTAAAAAAGAAGATTAACAACTTCGGAGAAGTTGAACATAAATAGAAAAATTAAACCAAAAACCACCATTGGAAGGTTTCAAAAAATCTTGCAGACGAAAACGACAAAATTTTTACACATATCTTATAACTATATATATTATAAACTAATTACACGATTTTAGAAAAAACAAAAAAAACCCAGAATCTGCAAAAATCGTATAATAACACATCAAAAACTCATATTTTAAAAATAAAATAAAACTAATTGAATGGAATAGAGTATAAACATATTATAATTTTGAATTATTAAAAATGCGTTCTTTGAAATCTTAAAAAAATAAAATATTAACAGAAAAAAAGCCGAGATATTCTCGGCTTGCAAATTGAAATATTGTAAATAGTCTTAAAATAAGGTTACACGAAAAAGAGTAACCAATGGAAGCAAAAGAGAAAACAGAATCTGCAAAGCGGACTCAAAAATATCATATAATATTTAATAATTCAAACGTCAATTATACTATAATTAATACTAAAGTTATAACAGTTTATGAGAAAATACAAATTTGGAATTTTCATATTATTAATACTATTACTACCAAGTTCAATATTGTCAAAAGAAGAATTTGATAGTAATGAAGTTGTGTTAGTTTACGAATTGCTTCAAAATATAGTTGAATTTGAAGAAAGGAAAATAACTAAACATTTTAAATTTCCTTTAAAAGATAAGGAATTACTTGAGACATTTCAATTAAAAGTTGATTCTATTTCATATTATGAATTTGTTGCTTATTATGACAAATTCTTTCCTTTGAAGTTTAGAGATTTAATAAAAACTTTAATATCTGAAAAAAAGTACTTTAAAGAAGGAATATATATTGAGTTACCTGATATAGAAGAAAAAGAGTGCAAAAAGGTAGTGAGTATTACTAATAATAATTGTAATAATTTGATAGAATTGTACATTGGAACAAATTATAATAGAGAAAATACGTTTAACCTCGAAGAGGATTACTTTTGTGACGAATATAGCTTACTCTATTTTTTTGAAATTATAAATAATAAATTAGTATATAAAGAATTTCACATGGCAGATTAAATTAAATATGATTGATTTTAAGCTTCTCTATTTAATACAAATTTAGAATTTATATAAACACTATTTAAAATACTTTTTTCTACCCTCTCACTCCTTGATAAATTTAAGATATTGGTTATTAACTTTTATTGAGTATAGACCTCTTGATAAGTTAGATATGTCTAACTCATCTTTGTAAGTTGCTGTAATTATTAGTCTCCCAGTTATATCAAATATTTCAATTTCTGAGTTACTTCTAAGTCCTTCAATTTTGATTATATCGCTACTTGGATTTGGGTAAATTGTATATTCTGATTTCGATTCATTTTCTTCTACGCTTGAGATTGGATCGAAACTACTACACCAATTCCAGTATAATACTTCTTGTCGCTGATTTGATGAGCCAGTTGTTGCTACTAATGAAACATAACATTGTGAATTATTGGTTAATGTTAAATATTTATTAAAGTCGAAGTTCTTTAATTCTATATTTGGGGAATTATAATTTTGAGTGCTGTCAACCCATATTTTTAATGAATTATTATCATATTTCATTTTGCAATAATAAACTTTTGAGCTATCTGATTGAATTTCTATCATATTAGCATCAATAGCTAAAGTGTTGTCATTGCTATGGCTTGCAACTAAATATTTGTTCGATTTTTGTTGTATTGCTAAATGATTTCCGTTAGGGTCATTAAATTCTGTGTTTTTGTATAAGTCTATCTCCATTGCTAAGCCATTTTTTCTACCACTATAGCCCATTCCCCCTCCTAATTGTTCGTCCCAAATATTAAGATTTTGGCTTTCGCTGAATATTAATGAAAAACCATCAGCACCTGCTAATGAACCATCTTCAAAGTCATTATACCCGTCGCTAACTGAAAATGCAAACTCGGTTTCAAATCCAGCTGTTATAAATACTGGTTCTTGATAAGATAAAAGTCCGTAAGAGAAAATTTCATTAGTATCAGTCATTAAAAATCGAGAGTTATTTCTTTCTTCTACATTGTATAAAGTGAATTTGCTTATTGAGTTTACTTTTGTTTCGAAGGAAGAGCCATCGTTGCAGGGAGAAGAGCAATTTGAGTATTCGATTTGCAAAGTGTCTGAATTAATTAATGAATAAGTTGAGTTAAAAATTCCGTTATAATCTCTCACTTCAACATTGTCGTCAAAAGACTCTGAAGAAAAAACTTTTTCAAAACTAAAATTAACTTGAGTATCTTCTAAAAAACAAACATTATTCAAATCTTCGATAAAAACAAAAAATTCATCAGATTTATTATTTCCCATTACTTGTAGTTTTCCACTTATCATTTTTATATCATTTATTTGATAGTTGTTATAATCTTTCATTTTTAAAGATTTAATATATTTAAAATTACTTTTAGAAATTATATGAATAAATGACTGATAAGAATTTGATGTAACTATATAAATTTTCTCATTATCTTCTGTCATAATTATGTCTAAATTTGTATTGTCGGCATTTACTTTTAAAATGTCCTTAATAGATAAATCTTCATTTAATTTTACTAAGTAAGGCTGGTAGTCTTGGTTCTGATATTTACGTAGGAAATATAAATATTCATTATTGATTTTAACCATATCAACACCATTTCGAACTTCATAATTATTAATGTTGTAATGGTTAACTTTGCTTTTTAATACATTCCCATCTAAATCAATTATTTGTGCTAATGATGAATTGTAACCATTCAAATATCTTTCCCAAGAAACAGTTACAAATTTATCATTATCAAAATATAAACTTTCAATATAATATGTTTTAGAATAGTAATATTCTTTACACCATATTTGGTTCAAGTTAGAATCTAATTTTAAAATTGTAGATGCTTTAGAAGATGTGCCAAAAGCATATACGTACCCCTTTAAATATTTAAAAGCTCTAAATTCAAAATCTGACTTATCATTACCAAAATCAAATACTTTTACAATTTTTCCAATGTCATTTACTTTTTTAATTGATATATTATCAACACTGAATGTGGTAAACTGCTCTAAAAGAAATGTATTACCTTTGTTATCAACATCTAACGCTCTAACAAAACTTGTCCCATTATTTTTAATATTTAAACATGTTCTAATTTGACTTTTATCTGCAACAATAAATGTAGTATTATTCTTATTCAAACCATCTAATTGGTATCCGCCTATATAAAATAAGTTATTCGCAATAGTGAAATCTTCAATTGAATATCTGCTTATATTGTCAGGTTTTAGAATTAGCATTTCACTCGAAAACACTAAACTACTTGTAAAAATTAAAAGTGCTATTAATATTCGCATAAAAAAATCCTTTTCTTATTTCTTAATTTGTAAATTAAATAAAAAAAGGATAATTCTATATATCTAATAATATTCTATTTGCCGGCTACTAAGCCCATTTCAATCATTTTGATTGCGATTTGAACTGCATTAGTTGCAGCGCCTTTACGTAGATTGTCTGATACTATCCACATATCAAATGTTTTTTCGAAGTCTGGTTCTTTTCTTACTCTGCCAACGTATACAAAGTCAGAGTTTTCAGCATCTTGTGTTGTTGGGTAAAGGAATTTTTCTCCTTCTTCGATTAACTCTATGCCTTCACCAGATTTGATGATTTCTTTCATATTTGATAAGGTTGTGTCATTTTTTACTTTAACTTGCACTGACTCGCCATGTCCACCTAAAATTGGTAGTCTAACACAAGTAAAGCTCGTTTTTATATCATTAGTTCCTAATATTTTACGAGTTTCTTTGTGCATTTTATTTTCTTCATTTGTATTGCCATTTGATTCAAGAGGGTGAAATAGGGTATTATATGCAATACGTAGAGAGCCGTCTGAATAAAAATGGTCGTTAATTTCCTGAGTCAGTTTATCTACACCTTTTTGTCCTGCACCGCTAATCGATTGGTATGTAGAACAAATTATTGAATCTAATCCAAAATTATCCATTATTGGTTTTAATGCAACAACGAGCTGCATTGTAGAGCAATTTGGGTTTGCAATGATATAATTGTGATTTTTAAGTGCTTCTGGATTAACTTCGGGAACTACTAAGGGGCAGTTCTCATCCATTCGCCATGCGGAACTATTATCAATTACAATTGCTTTATCTTTCGCAGCGAAAGGTGCAAAATATTTACTTGTTTCTCCACCGGCAGAAAATAAGGCAATATCTACGTCTTTGAATGAATTCTCGGTTAATTCTTCAACAACATAATCTTCACCTTTGAATGAAATTGATTTTCCCGCACTTCTTTTTGAAGCAAGTAATTTTAATTTACCAATTTCAACATTTCTTTCTTCTAAAACTTTAAGCATTGTGCGACCTACTAAGCCAGTCGCACCAACTATAGCAAAACTAAACGCCATTTAAACACCAATCGAATTTATAAATTTAGGAAAAGTAAAATGCTCTATTGAATATGCTTGCCCTGTGGTTTCATCAAAATTAACTGAAACACCATTGATTTTCATATCATTTGTTGCTAAATCATATTTATGAGCTGTTTGTAAAATATATCTTTTAATTGCAATCTCGCTGTCCATTCCAATAACTGAATCGTGAGGACCTGTCATTCCAACGTCGCTTATATATGCACTACCTTTTGGTAAGATTTGAGCATCTGCTGTGGGAACGTGTGTATGAGTTCCAATTATTGCAGTAACCTCTCCATCAAACCTTTTAGCAAAAGTCATTTTTTCGGCAGTGGCTTCTGCATGAAAATCAACAAAAATATTATTTGTTTGATTTTTTATGCTTTTAAAAGCGTTTTCAGCTGATTTAAAAGGGCAATCTATAGTTTGTAAATATGTTCTGCCTTGTAACTGAATAACTGCGATTTTCACACCTTTTATCTCAAAAATGATATATCCTTTGCCTGGATTACCAGATGGATAGTTTAATGGACGAAGAACGTTATTATTAGTAGCAAGTAAGGGTCTTGACTTCCAGTTTTCCCAAATATGATTACCTGTTGTAATTACAGAGAATCCCGCTTTAAAAAGCATTTCTGCTTCTTGTTCGTTTAGACCTTTGCCGTTCCATATATTTTCGCCATTTGCGACTAAAACATCTGGCTTATATTTCTCTTTAAGTTGAGGTAAATTATCAACTAAAAACTTTAGTGCATCATCACCAACAATATCACCAATAAATAATAAATTCATAGTTTTCCTATTTAATTTCTCTTTTAAACTACCAAATAATTGAGTTATAAGCTGCTCTTGCAGTTTGTTTTATTTCATTTAGGTCATTACCAATCAAGGTAATATGCCCCATCTTTCTTCCTTTTCTGGAGGTTTTCTTATTATATAAATGCAATTTTACTTTATCAAACTTCAAAAATTCATTAATATTTTTAGGAACTCCGCTGCCATCTCTTTCACCTAATAAATTAATCATTATTGCATAGTTATTAATCATTTCGGTTGAACCGAGAGGCACTCCTAAAACTGCTCTGATTCCATTTTCAAATTGTGAAGTAAAACACGCTTCAATTGTATAATGTCCTGAATTGTGAGGTCTTGGAGCTATTTCATTTACAAGGATGTTATTATTTTTGTCAATAAACATTTCAACGCCAAAAATACCAATTCCGTCAATTGCTTCGACACATTTGATTGCTAATTCTTGTGCTTTAGTTCTATATTTTTCGTCAATTTCAGCGGGTGCGATAACTTCGTGGCAGATGTGGTTTTGCTGAATTGTTTCAACGCAAGGGTAAGTTTTAATCTCACCATTTAACCCTCTAACAACCATTACAGCTAATTCTTTAGTGAAGTTCACAAATTTCTCTGCATATAAAGGTCGTTCTACTTTTTCATTAGGGTTGAAATGCTTAAAGCCACTTATTGCGTCATTAGTAGATTTTACTGAAAAATTTCCATAGCCATCGTAGCTAAATTTTCTTGCTTTTAATATGTAAGGAAACCCATTTTGTTTGCCAAATTCTATTGCATCTTCAACTGAATTGATTTCGCTATATAATGGAACATCAATTCCTGCATTGCGGAATGTTTCTTTCTGAATGAACTTATCTTGAATTAATGAAATTGTTTTAGACGAGGGATAAACAGGTCGTTTTTGCTCGATAAACTTTAAGATAGTTGGGTCGATAAACTCATTTTCCAAAGTAATCACATCAGAAATTTCAATAAATTTATCTAATTCATCATTGTTATCCCAACCCAATGAAAATTCATTTTGTGTCATATCACCAGCTGGTGTCTCTGTTGATTTGTCAATAGTATTAACATTTAGCCCAAGTTTATAAGCTTCTTGCGCCATCATTTTAGCTAGCTGTCCCGCACCTAAAATTCCTATTCGCAAAGGGTAATTTGTTTTTAAATTAGATTTAATCATTAAAATAGGATATTACATTTAAGAAACAATTCAATCTTAGTAATTTTCAAGACTTCAAAATTACGAAATAAATTGACAAGGTTAAAAATTTTGAGTTTTTTAACTGGATATTTCGCGTCTTCTCAAAATGACTACCTACATTATTACATAGAAGCTGATTCTGACGTATTTCTAAAAGATCAATACAAGTCGTTCAATAAATGCGGGTTAAATATTCAGAATTATTCTTCAAGCACGAGTGCTAATAAAATTATTAAAATCACTTTACTCCCACTCGATTGTTCCGGGTGGTTTGGAGGTGATGTCGTAAGTTACTCTGTTGATGCCTCTGATTTCGTTGATTATTCTGTTTGAGATTTTTTCGAGTATCGGGAATGGGAAATGGTAAAATTCTGCAGTCATTCCGTCTACGCTTGTTACGGCTCTTAGGGCGCATGTGTATTCATAAGTTCTGTTGTCGCCCATAACGCCTACGCTTTTCACTGGTAGTAATACTGTGAATGCTTGCCAGATTTCATTGTATAAGCCGGCTTTTTTTATTTCGTCAATGTATATTTCGTCTGCTTCGCGTAGTAAATCGAGTTTTTCTTTTTCTATTTCTCCTAGCACTCTTATTCCAAGTCCTGGACCTGGAAATGGATGTCTTGCTATGAACCATTCTGGTATGCCTAGTTCTCGACCTACGTTGCGGACTTCATCTTTGAAGAGTTCGCGGAATGGTTCTATTAGTTTGAATTGCATATCTTCCGGTAAACCACCTACGTTGTGATGTGATTTGATAGTTGCTGAAGGTCCTTTTACTGAAACTGATTCGATTACGTCGGGGTATAATGTACCTTGTGCGAGCCATTTGATGCCGTCTAACTTATTTGCTTCTTGATCGAATACTTCTATGAATGTGTTTCCAATGATTTTGCGTTTTTTCTCGGGGTCGGAGATGCCTTTTAGTTTGCCTAAAAAGAGGTCTTCGGCTTCTGCGAGTATGATTTTCATATCGAAGTTTTCGAGAAATAGATCATAAATCATTTTGCTTTCGTTTTTCCGCATCATTCCTGAATCGACATGAACGCAATAGAGGTTATCGCCAATGGCTTTGTGAAGTAAGACTGCTGTAACAGTTGAATCGACTCCACCGCTTAATGCACAGATGACTTTATCATTACCGACTTGTTGTTGAATTTTTTTAATATTCTCTTCGATAAATGATGTTGCGTTCCATGTATCGTTGCAACCACAAATATTTCTGACGAAGTTGTTTAAGATTAGTTTGCCTTCGATTGAATGGTGAACTTCAGGGTGAAATTGTATACCGTAAATATTTTTGCTTTTATTTCTAATTGCGCAAAAGGGTGAGTTTTCACTATGCGCAATTTTCTCAAAGCCGTCTGGCATAGATTTTAGAGAATCCCCGTGGCTCATCCAGACTTGTTTATTGTTTATGCCAGCAAAAATATCGTCATAGTTATCAATAATAAGGTTTGCTTTGCCGTATTCACGTTTTGCTGAGCTATCAACTTTGCCATTGCCATTATAGCAAATTAGTTGTAAGCCGTAGCAAATTCCAAGGACTGGAATTTCTAAATTTAAGATGTCAAAGTTTGTTTTAGGAGAATTTTCTTCATAAACTGATGAGGGGCCACCTGAGAGGATTAAGCCCTTGACATTGTTATCTAAAATTTCTTTACCAGTGTTATATGGGTAAATTTCGGCATAGACGCCGAGTTCTCTAACTTTTCTAGCGATAAGTTGTGTGTATTGAGAACCGAAGTCAAATATTATTATTTTTTCTCTATTTTTCATATTGCAAAAATAAAGAAAATTCAGTAAATTTCTTAAATTTGTTATTATCTATTATATTTTAATAATTTTATGCAACCAAGAATAGACCACATACAAATTACAGTTAAAGACTTTGAAGAGTCTGAAAAATTCTACGACGTATTAATGGATATATTAGGATTTGACTTATCAAAAAAATCAAAAGGAAGAGTTGATAAACATGATTTTGATGTTATAGAGTATTTTCATGAAAATATTATAATAGGAATTAATTCGCCAAGAGAGAAATTTAAAAATGAAGGAACGCATAGGCGAAGACCTGGTTCAATTCATCATATTGCATTTAGAGCAAAAGATATAGATGAGGTTATAGAAATTGCAAATAAATTAAAATCAGCAAATATTAATATTGTAGATGGTCCTGCTTATTTCCCACAGCATGGAGAAAAATATTTCGCAGTTTATTTTAAAGATAATAACGGGATTAAATTTGAGGTAATGTTTGAAATTAAATAATTATGTTTTTTGTTCTTTCTTTTTTGCTGCTGGGAATAAAATGTTGTTGAGAATTAATCTATAACCAGGGGAGTTTTTGTATAGTTCGAGTTGAGTATGTGGGTCGAAGAGTCCGTGTCGATAGTCTTCGGGGTCGTGTCCGCCGTAAAATGTGAATGTTCCTCGACCGAAGTTGCCATGAATGTATTTAACTTCGTTTGTGCCTTCTCGTTCGGCAAGGATTATGACTGAGTTTTTTATTTCTTCTTTTTTGAAGGCAGTAGTTTGACCTAAGAATCCTTGTATTCTCGCTACGTGGTTTTGAGTTAGCATTGTTGGGACGGGGTCGTATTTGGCTGAGAAGTTAAATAAGGTAAAGAAGTCGTTTTCTGGATTATTGATTGAAGTGGGTCCTACGTCTATTGATGAAATTTCATATTCCATTGGGTCGTATACTAATTTGAAGTTCTCAAAGGCGAAGGTTTTTGAGAAGTCTAATTTGCTTTGAGCATTTCTATCCATTGGGTCGCCATCGAACATTTCAGCACAGATGTCAATGCCTTCGGCAGCCAGGGCTACATCATAAGAATCGGGTGCGGAACACATTGCAAACATAAATCCACCACCAGCGACATATTCACGTATTCGTTTAGCAACATCTAGCTTCAAGAGTGAAACTTTGTTATATCCAAGTTTGTTTGCGAGGGCTTCCTGGAGGGCGACTTGTTGGACATACCATGGTTGATTGCGTTGGCTATTCCAGAATTTACCATATTGACCTGTGAAGTCTTCGTGGTGAAGATGTAGCCAGTCATAGTCTTTGAGTTTTCCGTCAATGATTTCTTCATCATAGATTACGTCATATTCAACTTCGGCGTATTCGAGTGCTATTCTAACGGCGTCGTCCCATGGTTGCGAACCACTTGGAGCATAAACAGCAATTTTTGGACTTTTTTCGAGTCGGACAACGTCCATATTTTCATTTTCAGATTGGACTAATTTTAATATATCATCGCCGTCTGCGTTTGAAATTGTTTGAAAGTAAATTCCTCTTATTCTGCATTCTGTTGCTATTTTCTCTGAGAAGTCCATAATGAATGAACCACCTCTGAAATTGAGTAACCAGTCGGCTGTTTGTCCGTTTTTGATAACCCACCAAACAAGTCCATAGGATTTTAAATGGTCTGTTTGAGAGTTATCCATAGGGATAAGTAATTTTTGAGAATATAGATTACTTGAAATTATGAATAATAATGTATAAATTAGCAATTTCATTTTTACACCTAATGTAATTTTATTTAGCAAATGAATTTTATTCAAAAAGATAGAAAAATAGTTTTGGCTTCTGCCTCACCCAGACGGCAACAACTTCTTAAACAAATATCACTTGATTTTATCGTTAAAGCAAGTAGCTTTGACGAAGAAAGTATATATAACGAAATTCCAGAGCAATATGTTATGCAACTTGCAAGTTGTAAAGCTCAAGAAGTTGCTAAATTACCAGAGTTTAATGATTATTTAATTATTGGCGCAGATACAACAGTTTATTTTAATAATTCATATTTGAATAAACCTAATGACGAAAGAGAAGCAAAATTAATGCTTCAGCAACTTAGTAATAATTGGCATCAGGTATATTCTGGAATATGTCTTATTGATAATAAAATGCAGCAGATAGAAACAAATTATTCAGTAACACAAGTTAAATTTAGAGAACTAAATGAGCAAGAAGTTGATTATTATATAAGCACTGGCTCTCCAATGGATAAGGCAGGAAGTTATGGGATTCAAGATGACTTCGGCGCTTTATTTGTTGAAGAGATAAAAGGTGATTACTATAATGTAGTCGGTTTACCACTTGTTAAATTGTATTTAATGCTAATTTCAATTTAAGTGATTTTAAGCATTCTTCTCAATTATTTCTACTTTAAGAACTTTTTTTGTACTTGGAGTAATTTTATATTTATCAGCGATTCTTAATCCGCAGACCCAAACTATATTTACTCTATCTGTTAGCAATAAAATGTCTTTTTTCTTTAAAAGTGGTATTTTATTATTAACAAGGAAATCACTTACTTTCATTCTGCCAGTCATTCCAATCGGAGTGAATTTATCGCCATCTTGAATATGGCGGATTTCGAGTTTATCAGGCATATAGTCTAAGTCAAAATATTCTACATTTGGCAATTCGCCTAATTGAACTTTGTTTTTAGGAATTTTAGATAATTTAAAAATAAAATTTTCAAATTTGAATTCACCTAAGTTATCGATGACTAATGAATTAGTTCTAAATAATTGCTTTCTTGCGATGAATAATGAATTTCTATCTTTATAACAAGTTATTTTAGAATTAATTTCAAAGATAGCACCTGGCTCTGAGAAGTATAAATTAATTATTCCCTTAACTATATTTTGAGAAATGTTATTTATTTCAAAGATATTTTTTAAAATTAAATTAATTATTTCACCTTTTACAAAGTCATCGAAAAGGAATAATTTTTTTAAATCAATTTCAACGTAACTTGTTTTTTTCTCGATTAATACATCGTTTAAATATTTTTTAATTTTATGATAAATAAAAATATCGGCGCCATTAATTAATTTAGATGCTTTACTGATTGAGCCAATAATATCTCTATCGAATTTTTCTTGAATAAATGGTAATAATTCATTTCTAATTTTATTTCTTAAGTAAATATTTTCTTTGTTGGAAGTATCTTCAACCCATTGAATATTTCTTTTTTTAGCATATTCTTCGATTTCTGCACGAGATAAATTAATTACGGGTCTAATTATATTAACTTGAGTATTTAAAGGTCGTTTTTGCGGGATACCCGATAGACCAGAAAGCCCTGTACCACGTAATAAATTAATAAAAAATGTTTCTGCCGAGTCATTTGAATTATGAGCAAGTGCAAGAAAATTAGCCCCAGTTTTAGCACATACTTCTTCAAGAAATTCATAACGTAAATCGCGAGCAGCTTCTTCGATTGATATTTTCTTTTTATGAGAATGTTCTTTTACATTGATTTTTTTTGTGAAAAATTTAACATTATATTTAGCGCATAGATTTTTTACATATTCAGTGTCTTTTTCAGATTCTTTTCGCAATGAATGATCAACGTGCGCAACAAATAAAGTATATTCTCTCTTGACACTAATATTAGATAAAATATCAAAAAGCACGGTGGAATCGACGCCGCCACTAACTCCGATTACTATTTTTATTTTATCATCTAAATATAATTCTTTGTCGATAAAATTTTCAATTTGGGCGAATATTTTTTTAAAATATGGGTCTCTTGATTGAGCAATAGAAACTAATTCTTTTGTGTTTATTTTTAATTGTTTTTCGTTATTATCTTTTTTAATACTATTATTTTTAATATTGTTTTTTTGTTTAGTATCATTTTTACTATTAATAATATATTCACCTGTTCTGAAATACTTATCAATATCAATTTTATTTTCTTTAATTTTCGGATTATTTTTATTTATATTATTATTAGTTGTGTTTGGCTTTTCCGCATTATTTTGATTATTATTAGATGCTTTCTCAATAGTTTTAGCAGGAACAATATCTTGTTTGTCTTTGCTTTCTAACTCGCTTTTAAGAACTAATTTTAGTTCTTTTTGTGGCTTTTCAGCTGGTATATTTTTGTTAATAATTTCTGGCTTTGACTCAACTTTCGCTTCTGTTTTTGCAGGAGCAGGTGCAACTTTTGTTGCTTTTTTATTGTTTTTAGTTTTAGATTTTGATTCAGTCTTTGGCTCAGCGGTCTTTTCTGTTGGTTTAACAGGAGTAACTTCTTGTTTATCTTTGCTTTCTAACTCGGTTTTGAGAACTAATTTTAGTTCTTTTTGTGGCTTTTCAGCTGGTTTGTTTTTGTTGTTAATTTCTGGTTTTACTGCAATTTTCGCTTCTGTTTTCACAGGAGCAGGAGCAACTTTTGTTGCTTTTTTGTTATTTTTAGGCTTAGTTTTTGGCTCAGCGGTCTTTTCTGTTGGTTTAACAGGAGTAACTTCTTGTTTATCTTTACTTTCTAACTCGGTTTTGAGGACTAATTTTAATTCTTTTTGTGGTTTATCTGCTGGTTTGTTTTTGTTGTTAATTTCTGGCTTTACCTCAATTTTTGCTTCTGTTTTCACGGGAGCGGGTGCAACTTTAGTTGCTTTTTTATTGTTTTTAGGTTTAGCGAGTCCAACTTTTGCGGTTGTAGTATTCTCGGCAGGTTTTTTAGTTATTATTTTGCTCTCAACCTTTACAGATTGTTTATTTAACTTACTTTGGTTAGCTTTGTTTGCTTTAGTTTTTGATTCAATGTTGCTTTCTTTTGGTAAAGGTTTATTAATAACTTTTTGAGAAATAATTGGTTTAGAAGTAGTTACTTTAACTGCTTTATTTGGATTTTTCTCATTAGTTGATTGATTTTTTGCAATATCAGGCACTAATTTAGAGGATTTTTTTACTTTTAAAGAACCATCTGAACTTGTTAAACTTTTAGAAACTTTTTTATCTGTGGATTTAGCCATTATATATACTTTTGAAAGAAAGAATATTCAAAAATAAGCAAATGTATATAAAATTCAATCCAAATGAAAATTAATTATTTTTAATTAAAAATTTTTTTTCTAAATTTGTATAATTTTAATTTAACAGAGCGAACGCAATATGAAATACTATCTACTATTGGCTTTAAGTCTATTTATTATATCCTGTGCTACTAATAAAGAAACTACTTTAAAAGTTGAATTACCAAAAGGGAATGTAGAGAAATCAAATGACAGTTTGGCACAAATTGCTCCAACTTTAAGACCTTTGTACTATTATAATGACGACCCTGCTAAGCACCCTTTTATTCGTGAGCAAATTGTTAGTAATGAGAATAATAATGTGGTTGCTTCTTCACAAGTCGGAAATAATGAGTTATCATTGTCTTTGATTGAGGATCAGTGGAGAAAATATTTGACTTCAAATATTGAGTCGATAAGTTTTATTTCAAAAGATAGAGGATTTATAACATTTTCTCACCCTTTTGACCCTGAGTTTGCTAAAAAGTTTAATATTAACTTAAAACAGCAATCGGGCGGAACTGATATTTATGAGTTCGCTTTGAATCCAGAAAAAGGATTTGAGTTTGAAAATTTAGCTCCATTAGAAGATTTGAATACAAGCTTTTGGGAATCACATCCGTTTGCAGCTGATTCAATTATGAGCAATGGCGATAGAGTTACTTTATTACTATGGTCTTCCGACCGAGATAATCCTTATTCAAAGAGAATTAACAAAGAAGGGGAAGTTATTGGGAAAGGAAATACTGATTTATTTTATGCTTTTAGATTGAATGGTAAGTGGTCAAATGTGAAAAAGTTTGATAAAATTAATAATGAATCTAATCAAGGTTCGCCTTTTATCTATTGTTTGTGCAGTGCCGAACCAGTTTTGTTTTATACTTCTAATGAAGTAGGTGGGGAAAACGATTTTGATATTTTTCACACAAAATTAAATATAGATTTTGAAGGTCAGAAAATATCTGTTTTAGACGGCGCAAAAAGATTTAAAAAATTAGGATTGGATTCTTTGTCAAAACAAGATTCCGCTCGAAAGTATGAATTGATAAATACTAAGTATGATGAGCGTTTCCCTTTTGTTCCGTTTCCTTATAATCATGATTTGAAATTGTATTTCTCTTCAAATAGATTTAGCGCAAAAACTAAAATTAATGATAGCACTGCTTTAAAAGCAAAAGGAAATTATGATATTTATGCTCTTGACCTTAGTAGTGAAGAATTTCCGTGTATCCCACCAGAGATTTCAGTTGAATATAATTTAACAATTTTGAATGCAAGTAATCCAGAAGAGCCGGTTGCTGAAATGGCATATTTGATGGATGGAGCAAAAGAAGTTTCTAAGAAAGGGAATAGCATTAGATATAAATTAGAATTAGATAAAGAATATAAGGCATTTGGAGGAAGCAATTATTCTGAAACGGGATTTGATTGTAAGAGTGCTGAGAGTGGTGTTTTGGCTGGTTATATTGCCCCTAAAATTGATAATTCAAATATTGAATATGAGCAAATAACTAAAACTGATATTAAAAAATATGATTTGAAAACTAAAGTTAAAATCGGCGAGACTAAAAGTGAAATTTTAGTTGATACTCTTAATTTTAATGGTTTGAAAATTGTAGAAAAAGATGTTATAACTAAAACGGTTATTTCAGTAGATGAAGTTAATAAGCAATATTCGGTTCAAGAAACAAGTTCAAGGTTGAAAGCGAAAGAGAGTTCTTTGAAAGTGAAATTAGGTGAGAAGTATAAATATAAAGAAGTATCTGAGCTTGTAAAGGGTCCTGAAGTTGTATCACTGCTAACTATGAAGGGTTCATTAAATACAAAAAATCTTAAAGAAAGCACTGTTATTTATGATACTGTTTATTTATCCCCAGTATATAAAGAAGCTTATGATATTAAGTTAAAGGTTTATGTTTTAGATAAATGCACTGGCAAAAGTGTATTGAATCCTGTTGCTAAGTTGATGAAAGATGACGAAAAGCTTAGCGATGGAATAGTTAGAGATAGCTATGTTGAATTTAGTTTGCGTTGTGGTGAAACGTATAATATTTTTGGTGGGTCAAGTTTCAAAGCACAAAAAGTAGAGAATGCAGATTTTCCTGATAAGCCATATTTGAGATATTTCGATGCTTTTGATATGTCAAACGCTGTTGATGGTGCAAATGTTAAATCAGTGAAAACAAGGGCTGGAGGGCTTAATACTTCAATGGTTAGTTCTAATGTTAGCTTTGCAGATACAGTGTATTTGAATTCAACTCCAAATATTGCGTATTCTATTGAGTTGAAAAATGCAAAAAGAGAAAATGCGAAAATTAAGTATCCTGTTATTTTAATTAAAAACGTTACTACAAATAAAGAATTGAAAATTGAAAAAGATAAATTCTCTTTCTACCCTAATCCAAATAACCAATATAAAGTAATGGGTGGAAGTGATTATAATGGTGGCGAGTGTGATGACGATAGAAATTACATAACAATGGGTTACTACGAGCCGAAGTTTGAAAATGGAATGTTTAAAATTGAACCTGATTACGATAAAGTTGATTTGAATAATTATAACAAGGTTGTTGGTGCATCAGTTAAATCTTTACATAGCTACAGTTCTAATATTTCAATCGCTGGAAATGAAGAATGTAAATCAAAAAATATTCAAGATATTGTATATTTAATTCCAGAGGAGTATTTGAAACCTCCTTGTCATATTGAGTTTGTGAATTTTGAGGGCTACCATAGAAATGTTCCTTATTTCCAAACTGGATTCTGGGAAGTAAATACTAATGAAAATTATCCAGAGCATATAAAAGAGTTAGAAACTGGGTTTGATATAAGTTCAGATAAAATCACAAGAAATTTATCCGATTATACTGTTGTAAATGAAGCAAGTTTATATCCAATTAAAAAGAACGACGGCTTTAATTATAGTATTTCAAATGGTAGATGGATAGAATTGCACCCGAATAATTATTATTGGGGTTGGAGAGATGACTTATATATGGGTGCAACAAAAGAAAGAGTTGATAAGAGAAATACGAGAAAAGCTGAGTATAGGGTGTATGCTGAGCAGGTGTCTGAAAATTTAGATTTAATGAGTAAAAAAATTGTAGAAGATATTATACCTAAGTTTGAAGAACTTAAAAAACATAATGTGAATGATAAAAGCACAAAATTGTTAATTGAAATCAAAGCGTTATCAGACAAGAGAGGTGTTGAAAGAGGTTGGTATGTTGGAAATACAAATGTGAATTATACTGCAAGTTATTTCGATAGAGGAGCAAGTAGAATAGTTTCAAGAGCAATAGATATACACCAACCGAAAGTAGATGAAGCAAACAAGAAAGTAACTGAGAAAACTAATTTGGGAATGAATAATAGGGTTTTATCTGATTTACGAGCTTGGTTTGGATATAATGAAGTGTTTAAACGATTATTGAAAGATTCTGAATTTTCATCTTTATTTAATTCCAATAAAGTTTTAACTCCTGTTATGGATAATAAAGATTATGATAAATATGATATTATAGTTCTTGCAAATGGCGAAGATGTTGATGAATTTGCGGAAGCTCAGTTGAAGATGTATGATAGAGAAAATCGCAAAAAAAGTTATTTTACTTATGACCAAACAAGAAGAGTTGAGGTAATTATTTCTATAGTTAGCTATCAAAATGGGAAAATGATAATTTCGGATTGTTGCGATAAAACTGCAGAGTTTGTAGAAAAAACAGGCAAGTAAAATGTAATTATTTCTCAATTATGCTTATATTTGTATTTTGAGTAAATAATTATTAAATAAAATTAAAATGGCTAAGACCATAGCAATAGCAAATCAAAAAGGCGGTGTTGGTAAGACTACAAGTTCTATTAACATCGCCGCTTCTTTGGCAGCATTAGAAAAAAATGTATTACTTTTAGATATGGACCCTCAATCAAATGCTTCAACTGGGCTGGGATTTAATACAAAAGAGTTAGATAATACAATTTATGAAGTTTTAGTTGATGATGTAAATCCAAATGAAGTAGTAGTAAAATCGGAGATGCCTTTTTTAGATTTACTTCCTTCTCATATTAATTTGGTTGGTGCGGAAATTGAGTTGGTAAATGTTGATGAACGTGAATCTGTGTTGAAGAAAGTAATTAGTAAGATTAAGAAGAATTATGATTATATAATTATTGATTGCCCACCCTCATTGGGATTATTAACATTAAATTCTCTAACGGCATCTAACTCTGTGATTATTCCAGTTCAATGTGAATACTATGCTTTAGATGGTTTAGGGCAGCTTTTAAATACTATATCAATTGTGAGGAATTCTCTTAATCCAAGTTTGGAAATTGAAGGTGTGTTACTTACAATGTTTGATAGTAGGTTGCGTTTATCAAATCAAGTTGTCGATGAGGTGAAAAATCACTTTGGCGATAAAGTGTTTAAAACAATTATTACAAGGAATGTTAGGTTATCTGAGTCTCCAAGTCATGGGAAACCTGTAATATTATACGATATATTGAGTGCAGGTGCAAGAAATTATATATCTTTAGCTAATGAAATTGTAAAGTAAAATGTCAAATCAAAAGAAATTTAAAACTGGTTTAGGAAAGGGATTAGGAGCATTAATTCCGAGTGTAAATTCAACAGAAGTAGTTGAAAAGTCCGTCGTTATTAGTGATTTACCTTTTGAAATGGTAACTATTAAAGATGTGATAAAAAATCCTTATCAGCCAAGAATAATATTTGAGCCAGAAGCTTTAGAAGAGTTAAAAAATTCAATTCATGAACATGGGGTTATTCAACCAATAACTGTGAGAAAAACTTTTAATGGTTATGAGTTGATTTCTGGTGAAAGGCGACTCCGTGCATCAAAGGAACTTGGATTAGAAATAATTCCTGCTTATATTAAAGATGGGATTACTAATAAGGATATGATGGAAATCGCTCTTGTAGAGAATTTACAGAGAGATGACCTTAATCCTATTGAAGTGGCTCTTGGTTTTAAGAGATTAAAAGAGGAATGCGGTTTAACTCAAGAGCAAACGGCTATTAGAGTTGGAAAGAATCGTTCTACTGTTGCGAATTTTTTGCGTTTACTAAATTTACCTCTTGAGGTGCAAAATGGTCTCAAAGAGGATAAGATTACAATGGGGCATGCGAAATCTTTAATTGGCTTACCGACGGAACAGCTTATAATTCAAGCGTATAATAAGATTATTGAGAAAGAATTAAGTGTAAGAGAGACTGAAAAGTTAGTTCAACAATTAACAGAAAAGAAGCCAGTTAAAAAAGAGCAATTAGTTCAAAGTCCTGAGATATCTGAGTTTGAGGATAGGTTAAGAGGTGTTTATGCTACTGAGATTAAAATAAAGACTAAGAATAATCAGAATGGCTCGATAGAAATTCAATTCTATTCCGAAGATGATTTTGAAAGAATAATTGAAATGCTATTAAATGAATAAGTTGAAACATAAGACATTATTTAGAGTTCGATATGCAGACACAGATAAGATGGGGGTTGTTTATAATGGGAATTACTTTTCTTTTTTTGAAAGTGGAAGAACAGAGTTGATGCGCCATTTTGGATTGCCATATACAAAAGTTGAAGAGCTTGGGTTTATGCTTCCGTTAGTGGATTGTTATGCGAAATTTATCAATCCAGCAAAATTTGACGATGTATTAGAAATAAACGCTGAATTGGATTACAATAATTCAGCGATATTGCAATTTAACTATAAAATTGAATGTGAAAGTAAGTTAATTGCGGAGGGGTATACTCGTCATGTGTTTGTAAATTCTACAAATATGAAACCTGTTAAGCCGCCATCCGTTTTTACAAGTATAATTAATAATGAAGTAGTCAATGTTTAAAAAAATAATATTAGTTTTTATCACATCGGTTTTAACCTTGCAAGCACAATCGCCGTTTGATTTCTTAGATTTCGAGCAATCAGCAAGGGATGCTGCATTGGCTGGTTCTGGAATAGGGATTGATAATGATATGGGAATGGCTTCCTTGAATCCTGCCTTATTTCAAACAGTAACTGAGAAGCCATTATCATTAACTTTTTTGAAGAATATATCTGATATAAATTCAGGGTATGTTGCATATAAGATTGGCGATTTTGATTTTGGAAGAATTTCTACTTCGGCAATATATAATAGTTACGGCTCTTTTGATTATATTGATGCAGAAGGAAATTCTACTGGAGGTAGTTTTGGTGCGTCAAATGTTGCCTTAGCTGGGCATTTGTCTGGTGTTTTAGATTCTAATTTTTTCTATGGAGTAAGTTTAAAATTTATTTATTCTGGTATTGAAAAATATGCTACAACCGCAGTGGGAGTTGATGCTGGTTTATTTTATAAGTATAACGAGCAATCAAATTTTGGCTTTTCAATTCGCAATGCAGGTATGCAATTATCTAAATTTAATGGTGAATCTAACTCTTTACCATTGGATGTTCGTTTAGGAGCGAATCATAAACTTAAAGGTCTGCCTGTACTTGTAAACTTTTCTTTTCATCATTTAGCTAATGAAAAGCAAAGTGTTTTAGAGCGATTTGGTAATATTTCTGTGGGTGGCGAAATTTCTTTCGGAAAATATGTAAAAGCAAGAATTGGTTATAATACTTATATGCGTCGTCAAATAGCATCAGACTTTAATTCCGGACTTGCTGGATTAAGTGGCGGAGTTGGAATTGTACTTGATAATTTGAATTTTGATTATGGGTTTACTTCATATTCAAGTGGTGCAAATCAACATAGGTTTACACTAAACTTGAATATTTAATTTGTAGTTATTAAGCCAGGTTCTGCTTTCTTTTTAGGATTGAGTGAATCTTTGCCTAATCTTATATTTTCTTCTTCAATTTTTTGAATTGCTTCACTTAAAATAAATGCTTTAACGGAATCGTTAGAGAAATAGTACTTGTGTAATTGCTTTGCTATTGGAGCGGCAACAACTCCACCGTAGCCAGCATTTTCAACCATAGCAACTACAACGAGTTCAGGTTTTTCATAAGGTGCATAAGAGACAAACCAGCCGTGTGGCTTGCCATGAGGGTTTTGTGCTGTTGAGGTTTTTCCGCATATTTTTACGTTGTCCAATTTGACAGATTGAGCTGTCCCGTGAGGTTCATTAACTACTTTATACATTCCGTGTCGGACAATATCGAAGTATTTTTCAGGAATCATTATCTGTTTTCTTGAATAGTTAATTTCTTCAGTTTTATTAGTTACGTAATTTTTAACACTTTGGACAACCCTTGGTTGAACAAGATAGCCACCATTAGCAATGGCAGATGTGTAAACAGCCATTTGAACTGGGCTTGTCAGGATTTCACCTTGACCGATACCCCAGTTTAAGGCAAGACCTTTGGGCACGTAACCTTTATAATTTTTTTCTAATTTGGCATAAGTTGGATAGTTACCTTTAGTTTCATAGGGTAAATCAATTCCAGTTTTTCTGCCGAAACCAAATTTTTCACCATATTCAATAATTTTCTTAACACCGAGTTTTATACCGCAGTTGTAAAAGAACACATTACAAGAAGACCGAATTGCATCAACGACATTTACATTTCCATCAGTGTGGGTACATCTAAAATATCTGTCACCGAAGTGCATTCCACCAGTGCATAAGAAAGTAGTATTCTCATCAATTATACCTTCGTTCAATGCTGCGAGTGCAACAAGCATCTTCCACGAAGAACCTGGAGGGTATGCTGATGATATTGCTCTGTGTTGCAAGGGTTTGCCTTCATTAGATACAAGAGAGTTATAAACACTAAAGGGAACTCTTCCGCTGAAATCGTCTAAATCAAAGTCGGGTTTGCTTGCTAAAACAAAAACTCGCCCGTCGTTTGGGTTCATCGCTACGACGGCACCACGTTTTCCAATAAGCATACTTTCGGCAATGGTTTGCATATCAAGGTCTATTGAGAGGTTTAATCCAAATCCTCTTTTAGCATCTACATCGAGTTTTCCTTCGTTATATTTACCAACTCTTTTTCCCCATGTATTTACTGCGACCCATTCCATTCCAAAAGTTCCTTTAAGGAAGTCCTCGTAGGTAAGTTCTACACCATTTTTGCCGATTTCATCACCTGGGTAATAATATTTCCTTTTTTCGAGTTCGTTTGGTGAGATTTCGCCTGTATAACCTAATAGATGCGACATTGAAGCGTAGGTGTCATACTTACGTTTGTAATCAATAACTAAATCTACACCAGGCATATATCTATTATATTCTTCAATTGCAGCAACTTTGTTAAATGGTAAGTCTTTATAAACCTTAACGGGTTTCGGGCTATTTTTAAATTCTGCTAATTTTTTTTCTATTTCACTTTCCTCAACTTCAAGAATTTGGGCAAGTAGTTTTAAACTTTCTGGTTTAAATTCTTTTGGCACGATAGAAATTGAAAAAGCGGGCTGACTATGCACAACAAGTTTTCCATTTCTATCAAAGAAATTTCCTCTGAATGGTTCAATTCTCACTTGCTTTATTGCTTGAGTAAAACTCTTCTCTTTATATAAATTATATTCAAGAACTTGCATTTGCACAAGCCGAGCAAGAAATAAAAATGAAATCGCAAATAGAAGGTATCTAATTACCTCTTTTCGAGTTTTTGATGAAAAATCTGGATTATTCTGAAACATCTTCTTTTATAAGTCTAGTTGTTATTGTAGTTAAAGCAAACATTAAAGCAAGTAAAATATCGCCGTCTCTTGTCATAAAGCTACCTGTCAAAAAGTTAGAAATAAACATTAATAGATATCCCCCGCTTAATCCTATTAAGACCATTTTCTCAAGAGAATATTTTGCAATATTCAAATAATTTATAGTTTTTACATATTTATAAAAAATTACTGAGTAGTACATAAATGATAAAGGTATTCCAAATCTTAGTGTCATAAGAATATAACCATTATGCACATTAGTTGTAACCCAATTTCGAGATACTAGTCTATTATAATAGCTAATTTCATGAGCGAATCCATTCCCAGCCCAAGGATAACGTAAAATATCTGTAATTGCATAGCCATACTCATCTAACCGAACTAAAAGAGACTGGTCTTTCATAAAGTTACTCATAGAAGTAAATCTCTGTAAATAAAGTGAAAGAATAAGTTCTGCTCTGTCTCCCAAGAATACTACAATTGAAAACATAGCTAATGTGAAAATTGCTAAGAATGCAATTATTATAGTATTTTTTTGATTTTTTGGTAAAAAAAAGATAGCGTAGATAATTCCTAACAGCATACCAGCCCAAAATATCCGGGAAAGCGATACCATAAAGACAATAATTATTGGAATTAATGCAGTTATTAAAGGTAATTTTGATATACCTTTCACATATAATATTGAGGTCATTAACACTAAAATCGTAACACCTAAAAGTCCTTGATTTAAACGAAGCAATCCTCCTAATTCCCATGCGTTCTGAACATCTTGCACTAAGATGGCTGAAACTGTTAGCATATAAATAGAGAGCCCAAAAAAAGATATTAGTAAAACAATCAGGAGTTCTTTAAATTCTTGTTTACTTCGGAAATGTTCTTTGATTGGAAAATACATTAATGGTAAAGTAAATCTTAACGCAGTTCTAATCCATATTTCTAAATCATTGCCGTTTAGATACGAAATAAAAAAATTAAAAAGCAAACAAATATAAAAAAAAATAAAAAACCAATCAGCAATATCATCAACTAATTTTTTTTTGTGAATAAAAGCATTAAAAAATAACCATAAATATAGCCCACCAATCCAGAGTATGCCAGATAATATATCGGAAATGTCTATTTTAGTATTATTAGATACCAAATATAAAGGAGAAGTTAGAAAAACAGAAAAAAGCCAAAATTTCGGCTTTTTAGAAATTAAGTATACTGTTAAAAGTGAAATTGAAATTATTGGAAAAAGTAGCTCGTCTCCCATTATTACTGAAATATAAAACAAAATAATAGAAGAAAATAGAATTAAAAATAAAACTATTGCTGAATTATGAGTATTTGGTTTTAATAAATTCAAATTTTATTTTTTATACTATTTAATAATACTTTAGTTCTATGAAAAATTATTATAATTAAAATTGATAGTATAAATCCACCAAATGATGCACTAATTACAATTAATGCACGTTTAGGTCGATCCTTCTCATCAGCTGGAATTGCCTTATCAACTACAAATAAATTATTTGAAGGTTTATTTAAATCTAACTTAGCTTTTTCAAATGTTGGAACTAAAAATGCTTTTACTTTTGAATAAGTTTCAAATTCAGCAAATAATCTTGCATATTCTAGACCTATACCTGTTGCATTATTCATATCAAAATTACCAACAGCGCCAGGGGTATTCTCGGTTTTTCCAATTTTCTCATTTAGTTCTTTAATAATATTATTCAAATCTTGAGTTTGAAAATCCTCTTTGCCATATTTGTTAATATTTAGATCACGAAGAATCTCATAAGTAAATTTAGAAGATTTTAATTCAGAAATTAAATCAGCATATCCTCTTGATTGTTCTTCAATACTAAAAATTTTATATTTAGATGAGTATTTAGCTAACGTATCTGAAATTTTTTTTAAACTTTCATCTAAGCTTGCAATTCTTTTTTCAAGATAATCAAGGCTAAACAATGCTTCATTTTGGGATATTTCAGTTGCTTTATAATTTGCTATATCAGCATAGCTATTAGCAATTGCAGCTGCTCTATTTTTATTTTTGTCCCACACTGAAATTAAATAATTGCCATCATTTAAATAGTCCAATGATAGATTTGATTCGAAAGCTTTTCTTAATTTAGTTTTCTTAGACTTTGGAATATCATATACTTTTGCTAAATTAAATTTGTTTATTATAGAGTCTTTAACTGTTCGTGAATCTAGTATAATCATATACTCATAATCAGATCCTCCTCTTCCTCCAAGGTTGCTAAGCCCCATGCTTTTCAAAGCATTCCCAGCACTAGCCATCACATCACTAAAAGCATCGCCTTGTGATTTTGGGGGAACTAAGTTTACTGTTGATTTATATTGAACTTCTACAAAATATAATGAGTATATTGTTGATGAAATTGTCATAAACAACATTGATAATAAAATTGCCCATTTGTATTTGAAGAGTAATACAAATGTCGAAAGTGTTATGTTTTCTTGGTTATTTGTCATTTTTTAATGTTATTGGATTAGTTAAAAATGGTGGCTTGTCAAAATTTCCTTGTGGTGTTATAAGTTCGCCATCTTCAAATAGTAAGTCTGGAATAATTATAGATGATTGTAAGAATCTATCGCCTCCGCTTACAAATGGTGAGATTACTGCACTTGCAAGATAATTTAATAAATAGCTTTTATCGCTCACATTTATAATATCTTTAAAACTTCGTGAATTGAAACCTTTCCCGCTTAGTCCTCTTATTAGTTCTTCTTTGCCATTTGGGTAAATTTTATAAGCTTCAGTAATCATTAAGTTTCCTGCTTGATTGTTGAATTGAAATAGCCCGGGATTTTGTCTGTATAATGAAGTGTACATTATATTGATGTCCATAATGTTACGAACAATTATCCCATAAGGTAATTCTCGCATCTTGCAAAGTTGAATTAATTTTGCTTTTAATGAATCATAAGTTAAAACTTTATCGCCTGATGCTTTCATTTCAATATTTGAGAACATTGCTCCGCCAGAGCGGAAATGCCCGTTGGATTCTCTAACTCTTTTTGTTGGAACTCTTGATGAGAAAAGTTCTTTCAAGAAGCCATTTTCAACTATATTAAAGTCTTTTGGTTTTATACCTTCATCGTCAATTTGGAAATGTCCCACTAATTCTTTGCCATTAAATAATTTGCTGTTTGGAATAGCATTTAATGATATAAATTCAGGTAAAACCCGTCCGCCAATTTTTGATTGAAAGGCGTCCGTTTCACCTCCGGTGCTAAATCCTCCGTCTGAAAGTGGTTTCCTTTGGGTTACTAAATTTGGGGCAAATTGTGCGGCAAAAAGCTCGCCTGCTGCATTGTTTTCAAATAAAACAGGTCCTGAATAGTCGTCAAATTCGGCTTTGATTTTAGTTTGTTTATCTAAAATATCTGCAATATTTTTTACATTTTTTAGAATTATTTCTTTGCTTTCTAGTTTATTTGGGTCAAGCGACATTGTTCTATAATAGTTGCCAAGTGGCATTCCGTCTTCGGCTTGTGCTGTTGCTACAACTTCTAAATTTGTATAAAATCTGTTATTATAAAACTTCATTCCTTCGGAATTGAGGTAATAAACTTCTTCAATTTGAAATTCAACAATTGCAGTAGAAGTTTGAAGTGTCTTATAATTATTAAATATATTTGAGCAAGAATTTACTAAATCAGTAAAGTAAGTTTCGTCAAAATTTGGGACAGGATTGTCGATTATGTTAACTTTTGGTTCTACTTTTAGGTAGTCGTAAGTTGTGTCTCTAAGAATTTTATTTTGAATTGAGGCGAGTTTTTTTGAATAAATCTCGGCTTCTCGTTTATAAGCGGCATCGGTTGCTAACCATAATTCTCTTCTTAATGAATTATAATCAGGGTCGATTGCGATATTTCTGTTCTTAAATGTTTCTTCGTCGTCAGAAGAGCCGAAAAAGCCAAGCCCAATATCAAAGAAATTAGTGTTATCAAACTTGTAATTTCCAATTCTAACTTGAACGCTTAGTTTTGCAGATTTTGTGTTGTTATTATCGACAATTCCTCCAAGCATAGACTCAAGCATTCTTGAATGTAAAATTTCAACTTTATATTCTATAAGATATGGCTTTTCAAGTTTATCAATTTGCAATGATGCCATTGACCTATTTATTTCGTCTTGCATAGCTTTGAATAGTTCTTCATCGGGCTTTGCGAGAAGTGATACGCTGAATAAAGATGCTATTATAAGTAATTTTATCATAATCTAATTTTCTAATTTATTATTAATCAATACTTTGAAGTGTTGGTGCATTTAGTATCGGCAACTTAGATTGAGATTTCTGTTTCTTTTGAACTTCAATTTTCTTAACCAATAGGCTTGGTGAGCTTGCTGAAACGGGCACTCCACCAGATTCTGCTCCACAGACTCCATTGAAAATCCCGATATTATCAGACGTTGCTACTATGTTCTCAAATGTTGTTAATGGAGTTCCTATTAGATCAACTCCTCTTACTAATTCATCAGGACGGTCATCTACGAATACTTTATATACTACTAATGGCAATACATTAAAAGCATTCGGAATTGTTCTTGAGGTGAAGGTAAACCCGCCTTGAACTTTTGTAAATAGTAAGCCAAAATCTCTACCTTGTTCTTTTGCTAATTTAATAAGATCTTCTCTGAGTTTAGCTTCTGGCATAGATTTAGAAGATTCTACGATTAAGTTTGATTGTCTTGAAACTGGTGAATACCCTTCTTGACGTCTGCCGTGTCCGTTAGAATGGGGGAAACCTTCAATAGGGATTCTTGACATAAGAAAGCCTTTGAAGATACCTTTTTCTACAGCGACAACTTTATGAGATTTCACTCCCTCGTCATCATAAGGATATGTTCCAGAAATTGCTTGTCCGTCTCTTGATTTCTGAGTTGGGTCGAAAGTAACATTTATAAAATCAGGTAAAATTTCTTTTCCTATGCTCTGCTTAAATGTCTGGGAAGAGTTTGGGTCTTTCTCTCTATGACCTTCAACTCTATGACCGAATATTTCGTGAAAAAAGACACCAGCGGCTTCACCTGATAAAATTGCGGGACCTGAAAATGTAGACATCATCGGTGCTTTTCGCAATTTATCAAGCACATCAATCATCTCCATCACGTCTTTTTTAATTTCGTCGTTTGAAGGTAATTCATTGAAATTATATGTAAAATAATCTTTGTATAGAGGTAGCGTCATTCCATCTTCGGCTTTTGTCTCTGCGTTAACCATTATTCTAATATATGGTTCGCTCCATCTTAGCTTTGTTCCTTCTGTGCTTATAAAATATTTATTTTTAAATTCTACAGTAATAAACGTCATACCTGAATAAATCCAACCATAATTTTTGAAAATACTGGATATATCGTTCAACTTTTCAATTAATTTCTTTTCATCTATTTGAGGGAACTCTATTAAATCTTGAATATCTACAATTGGTTTTTCAGTTGAAAAGTCTGCTGAAGTATCCTCTTCTGCTATTTTTACTGCTTTATTTGTTTGCACTTTCTCGAATCGTTCAGTTGCTGCTTTGTACGCCTTATCTGTTGCTAACCATGTTGCTTGTCTAATAGCGTTCTCGTTAATTTTTAATGGTAGATTAGGGGAGTAAGACCCCGCACCAAATTCAAAAGCGTTTCCTCTAATTATATGAGTATTGTCTAATTTATAACTTCCAACTCGTAATGACACATCGAGTGTGTTCTTTGTATCAGAGCTATTTAGTATAATTTTTCCAAATGAGGAATATATCTTTAATGATTTAGTCTCGGTTAAAGAATAAGATATAAAATAGGGGGCTATTTCACGTTTTTTTAGTCCTTCAAAATTATAATTTAACTCTTTCTCGAGTAAATCTAAAGTTTTGTCAGATTTTGCATTAGCAATCGAAAGCGAAAATATTAAAGCAAAGATTAAAATCATTCTTTTTCCAGATATTTAATTTCGTTTATAAATAAATTGACATCCATTTCGTATAGATACGGTACACCAGTAGGTATGTTTAAACTTGCGATTTCTTCTTTTGAGATGTTTTCAAGATACATTACAAGTGCTCTTAGTGAGTTACCATGAGCTACAATTAAAACGTTTTTTCCTTGTTTGAGTAGCGGTTCTATATGCTCTTTGTAGTATGGCAAAACTCTATTTTTTGTGTCAAGTAATGATTCGCCATTTGGAGGGGCAACATCAAAAGAGCGTCTCCAAATATGTAATTGCTCTTGACCATATTTATCGCCAATTTCTTGTTTGTTTTGCCCTTGTAAATCACCATAGTGTCGCTCATTCAGGGCTTGGTCTCGTTCGGTAGGAATATTTGAAATTCCTGCTTCATTCAAAATAATTTCTGCTGTATGGATTGCACGTTTAAGCACTGAGGTAAATAGGTAATCAATTTGAATACCTTTTAAGTTCTGACCTGCACGCTTTGCCTCGTCTTCACCTTGGGATGTAATATCTACATCCACCCAACCGGTGAACCGATTTTGCAAGTTCCATTCTGATTGTCCGTGTCTTACTAATATTAGTTTTGGCATTTAAAACTCTTATAAGAAATAAGTTCCATTCAAATTACAAATTTACGTAATTTTTGTTGAATTGTTAGAATTAATTGGAGATTGAGATGTTGGTGGTGTTTTAGTAAATATAAAAGCAAGTAACCGCTCTTTTTGTTTTTGACTCATCGCCATAGAGGGCAGTTCCAATAAGGGAAGATAGGTTGCACCGATGCATAATTCTGGTTTGTTGAACTACTTAAATAAGTTTGACAAAATATTTACCTTTTATTTCCTATCATTTTCTTCTCATAACTCATTCTTATTTCGTTCGTATTAGGATTTATATTAATTTTGAATAATTATTTTTGTGATTAGGATTTTTTTATGAGTGAAATGAAAGATAGTGATTTATTATTACAGTTCTCAACAAAAGTTAAAGATATTAGAAAGGAAATTGCGAAGGTTATTGTAGGGCAAGATGATGTTGTAGAGGAATTATTAATTAGTTTATTTGCAAAAGGTAATTGTTTGCTAATTGGAGTACCTGGTCTTGCTAAGACATTGCTAATTAAAACTCTTGCAGATGTTCTTGATTTGAAATTTTCACGTATTCAGTTTACTCCTGATTTAATGCCTGGCGATATTACTGGTTCAGAAGTGATTGAAGATGATTTGAGTTCTGGAAAGAAGTCTTTCAGGTTTATTAAAGGTCCAATTTTTTCAAATATTGTTCTTGCAGATGAGATTAATAGAACTCCTCCTAAAACTCAAGCGGCTCTGTTGGAGGCGATGCAAGAACATATTGTTACAGCAAATGGGACTATGTATGAAATGAGTGAGCCGTTTTTTGTGCTTGCAACACAAAATCCTATTGAGCAAGAGGGGACTTACCCATTGCCCGAAGCTCAATTAGATAGGTTTATGTTTAATATTTGGCTTGATTATCCAAGTGAAAAAGAAGAGATTGATATTGTGAAAAGCACTACTTTGGAAAAGATGACGAAGGTCAATAAGGTGATTGCTGGTGAGGAGATTATCCGTTATCAAAATTTAATTCGTCGCGTTCCAGTATCGGATAATGTGCTTGAATATGCAGTTAAACTTGTTCGTTTGACTAGACCTGAGGAAAATTCAAATGAGTATGTTAAGAAGTATATTGATTATGGGGCTGGTCCAAGAGCATCGCAATATTTAATTCTTGGAGCTAAGTCAAGGGCTGCACTTCACGGAAGATTCACTCCTGATATTGATGATGTGAAAGCGGTAGCGATTTCGGTGTTGAGACATAGAATTGTGAGTAATTATTCTGCAGAAGCAGAAGGTATTAGCACAAGTGATTTAGTTAAAAATTTGATTAAATAATTATGTTCGATTTTTCAGGTAAAAATATTATTGTTACAGGTGCTTCATCAGGGATTGGTGAAGCACTTGCTTTATTTTTACTTGAATTAAATGCTAATGTTGTTGGAGTGGCAAGAAATGAAGAGAAATTAGGGATTATTAAGTCTAAGTATAACAATTTCAATTATATTATAAAAGACTTAGCGAAAAATATTGATGATAATTCTAAGATTTTAGCATCTGTTTATGAGCAGTTTGGTGGAATTTCGGGGTTAGTTTTAAATGCAGGAGTTCAAGAAACTAAGCCGATTGTTGCTACAAATTATGAGAAAACAAAGGATATTTTTAAATTAAATTATTTTGCTAATATTTCATTGATTAGTGGAGTGAAGAAAAAATTCGTTGCAGAAACTGGGTTAAGTATAGTAGCGATTTCATCTATTACCTCAAAGCTGGCAATTCCTGGTATAGCGAACTATTCGGCAAGTAAATCTGCACTTGAATCATTGATTAGAACAACATCTGTTGAATATGAGAAGATGAATGTAAGAGCAAATTCGATTTCTTTGGGTCATGTAAAAACTGAACTTTTGGATAACGCTAAGTTGGGTTCGCACTATTTAGAAAAATTAAGTAATGTATATACAAATGGGCTTATCGAATTTGATAGTATAAATAGTACTATTGGTTTTTTACTTTCCTCTGGCTCGAAACATATAAATGGTTCTAATATTGCTTTAGATTCAGGGGTTTCAAATAAATTTTTATTATGATTGAATTAGTTAAAAGATTAATCCCAGATAGCGTAAAAAAGCAGGTGAATGCTTACAAGAAGGCGCAACTCAAAAAGAAAATTGATAAGTTACCGAAGCTCTCGAAAGATGATTTTTCTTATATAATTAGTGATAAATTGAATTTAAAATCAGGTGATATTTCGTTTGTTCATAGCGGAATTGACAGATTAAATTTAGACTTTTCTTCATTTCAAGTGCTTGATATTTTGCTTGAAATAGTTGGAGAAGATGGAACGTTAATTTTTCCGACTTATCCGAAATTAACTTCATATAAATTTTTGAAATCGGGCGAAGTTTTTGATATTAGACGCACACCCTCTTATATGGGAATT
Organism: uncultured Hyphomicrobiales bacterium; assembly: GCA_964465945.1. GTDB lineage: Bacteria > Bacteroidota > Ignavibacteria > Kapaibacteriales > UBA2268 > JAJRPT01. The sequence continues at coordinate 16,150 of CAYXMM010000019.1, read as the reverse complement.
TTATCAGAACTTGCAAGACGACATTCAAAAGCGGTTCGTTCATTACATCCTACAAAATCCGTAGTAGCAATTGGACGATATGCAGAAGAAATTACAAATTCGCATCATTTATCAATTTATCCTTATGACAAAAATAGTCCATATTACAAAGCATATACTTTAAATGCTAAAGCGATAGGAATTGGAATTCAAACAAGATTTTTTTCTGCACTCCATCTATTAGATGATTTATATTTGGATAAACTTCCAACAAATCCTTATGTTGACACAATATTTGAAGCAAAATGCAGAGATATAAATAAAGCAGAAGTAGTCGTAAAAACTTATGCTCATGACATGAATAAAATGCACTTTAATTTACCAAAGTTTTTCGCAAGTCAAATAGATAAATCACTTTGTGAAGATGTAATAATAGACGGAATGGACTTTTTTCGAGCAGATTTAAAGCCAACAATAGATGAGATGACAAAGCTACTCGAAAAAGGGATTTCTATTTATAAGTTTTAGGGGTTAAAAAATGATAAATAAAATATTAAAAATTAGACTTGAATTATTGTTTTTCATCGTTATATTTATATTTTATTTTTCAAGATATATTTACTTTGGTGATGGCTATCTTGCATTTTTTGATGATGACTTTTTTTATTATTTAGAAACTGCATTTAATTTTAGCCAAACAGGTGTATCTACATTTGATAATATTCATATTACAAATGGTTATCATCCTTTATGGTTTATAATATTATCAGTTATAACATTTATATTTGGCAAAAGTATTGCTACTTTTTATACAATTTCAACAATTCAAGTATTAACCACATATATTACTTATAAGCAAACTGCTAAATTATTTCAAACAATATTACCTTCTACTTCAAGTACTATTAATAACTATTTATCAATAATTACTACTATAGTATTTATGTTAATTTTCAAAGGTGGAATGGAGATAATTTTAACAGTGCCGCTATTGTTACTATTAATAAATATTTCTTTGGAAGATAAAATTAATAGCTATGAATTTGGTTTAATTTCACTTTTAGCGATATTAAGTAGATTGGATAGCGTATGTTTTATAATTATTTATGCAATATTTTTAATCAGTTCGAAAAGAATTAGCGTTTTTAAGTTATCGATTTCGATGATTCCATTTTTATTGTATATTTTATCCAATATACTAATATTTGATACAATTATGCCAATCTCAGGAATGGCTAAATCGCTACGAAGCGAGGTGTATTTCGAATTTAATATAATTCGTTCTTTTTTTGATTTTACTCTAAATAGAATTTTCTATGGCACTATACCAGGACTTTTAATAGTTTTAAATTTAGTAATTGTTATTTTAAATTATAATAAAATTGAAATTAAATTAAAGTATCTATTTATATCAGTAATATTATTTCAGATTTCATTAATTTTATATAGTTCATTGTTTTCTGGTTGGGTGTACTGGTCTTGGTATTTCTATTCGGTAGTTTTTAGTTATATTATTACAATATACTTTATAAATACTAATTTTAAGATAAAAAAAAATATTATTTTATTAGTAACGATTTCTTTTATATTCTACGCACTTGCTTTTTCATTTTTAAAAAAACCAACATCTTACGATATATATAATGAAGCTCAATTACTAAAGAAATTTGAAAAACACTATGTCGGTATTTATGGCATGGGTGATAGAGCAGGATTACCATCTTTTTATATAAAGAGTAATTTAATTCAACTTGAAGGACTAATGATGAATAGAGAGTATCTTGAAGATTTACAAAAGTTAGATTTAATTGATCTATTAAAGAAATATAATGTTGAATACTATATTTCTTATAATCCTATTAAGTTAGATGATAAGTTTATTATTGCTGAGCCAATAAAACTCTTCGAGCTATTTATAAACTCAGTTGATACTATCTCTATTTCACCAATTGATAGCGCCATTGTAGGCGAATCCAAGTTCTATCTTTTTAATATTGATAGTGTTAAATAGTAAATATTCACATAATGTTACATTACTATTTATAAATTTTAGATTATTTTTCTAATTCAAATGTAATAGTGCCAGTTGTTTTGGTAGAATCTGTCATTTTTATATCTAAAGTCTCGTAATTACTTGGTCCTAGGTTAGTTTTATCAGTCAAATAGAATGAAATCTCTTGTGGTGTTTTGCTCAAATCATAGCTAATTAGATCATTAGTCCCTCTATATAAATCATTAAGATTAAAATTATCTAAATTAAATTTCATACAAACTATATCGTAAGTTAAATGAATTTGTTCATCAGGTTCATACATTTTCTCAATCCCAATAAATATACTCGCTGTGTGGGTGCTATCATTCACTATAAAATAGTACCAATATGTTAACCAAAGCAGACTACTACTTCCAGGAAAAGAAGCTGACTTTGTAGGTTTTATATAAGATATGTAATCTGCAATCATAAGTGAATATCCGCACTCATAAAATTGAAAGTCATCATTATCTAATTCAATTTTTTTCTCCTCTGAGAAAATATTTAAATTAAAATCAAAATCAATGTAAAATTTAGGTATTGAGTAATTTGTTTTTTCGTCATTCCAGGGTTCATCATCTGTTTGTGAATGATAAGAAACAAGGTTGTCCATTGTAATTTTAAACTTACCTAATATAGGTATTCTCTTTAGACTTGATTTGATAATTGTTGGCAAAGTAGGATATTCTATTGTTTCAGTATAATAGCCGAACTTATACAAAGTGATTTTCCAGTTGCTTGAAGTTGGCATTACATTAGCGATTTGCAAGTTTTCATAAGTAGAGTTTATTAGTTTTGAATTGTATAATCCTTTGTCAGTTCTTATGCTTATGAAATAAAATAGTGAATTGTTTTCACTATTTATATTAGTTTGATAATTTGTATTATTTACATTAGCGTTAATAACTTCTCTGCCAAGTAAGTCAAACATTTTTATATTTTCAATTCTTTCGTTTGAACTAACAACTAATTGATTGTTGTTAAGGGAAATATCGAAATAGCGCTTGCTTTGAACGCTATTGATAATAAATAATTCAGTGAAATCAATGATTTTAGGATTTGCAACAGTAGTGTCAATACCAAGTATTGTATTCTTGATATTAATTGAGTCTAAGATTATAGGTTTTTCTGTAAAATAATCTCTAACATCCAATGTCATTTTTTGAGCGAAAGACATTGATGTTATTATTGATATAAGTAAGTATATTTTTAGCATATTTTTACCTGTTTTTTATTTTTCGAGTTCAAATGTAATAGTGCCAGTAACTCTTGATTCATCTGACATATAAGTCGCATTTTCCAAATAGTCTGGAAAAGGTGGCATACCTATCCAAGTAGTGTCGCTGCCGAAATAAACGTAAAAATATTCTTCATCCGAGCCTTGTTTATTAAGAACACTCAACACAATTTCATGTGAAGTGCCATCGAAGATTTTATTAAGATTAAACTTATTGAAATAAATTGTCGTGCACGAATTGGCTTTTAAACTACTAGTTGAAGCACCTTGTAAGTAATTAGGTCTTGAAATGACAATGCTTTTAATCTCACTTACATTAACAAAATCTATTGCAACTTCAAGAGAATTATCAATTGGATATTCAACTATATAGTCATAAATATCTGCTGTATCTCCAGGAAAGGTTCGACAGTCTTCTGCAAGATATGATTCTCTATGATTTTCATATGTAGTATATGCTAATGACTTGTCTTGAAATAAATAGATTTTAAATTTATACTTATTTGTATCATTAAGATATTTATATATTTCTTGTTTAGGATTTTCGAAGTATAAATTATAAATTGTAAAATCAACATCCATTTTAATTACAATCCTTTTCATTTTCAAGTTGATAGCATCAGGGAAATTTACAAACTCTATGTTTTCAGTATTATAACCGAATTTATATAAGGTAAATATCCAATTACTTGATGTTGGCATCACATTTACGATTTGCATATCATCATAAGTTGAGTTTATTAGTTTTGAATTGTATAATCCTTTGTCAGTTCTTATGCTTATGAAGTAAAATAGTGAATTGTTTTCACTATTTATATTTGTTTGATAATTTGTATTATTTACATTAGCGTTAATAACTTCTCTGCCAAGTAAGTCAAACATTTTTATATTTTCAATTCTTTCGTTTGATTTAACCGTTAATTGGTTGTTTTGAAGTGAAATGTTTGAATGACTATTTGCAATTACAGAATTTAATCCGACAATATCGTCATATTTAATTTCGCCCGGGTTGAAAATTGTAACATCAGTATGTGTTTCAGCATTGTAAATATGAATGGAATCTAAGTCAATTTTACGATTATAAATTGAATCTCTAACATCCAATGTCATCTTTTGAGCGAAGGATATTGATGTTATTATTGATATAAGTAAGTATATTTTTAGCATATTATTTCCTGTTTTTATTTTTCTAACTCAATTATCATTGTTCCTGAAAGATTTGTACTACTTTTGCCCCCCCCAATATCCATACCTTCCACAAATTCAGTTCGATCGTATAAAAATCCACCTTCTTGATTACTTAAATCAAATAAAATAGATTTTTCATTATAATTATAAAGGTCAATCATTGTCTTTGAAAAATCTTTAATATAGTAATAAATTTCTTCAGAATCACTATTAGGGCCCATTGGATGATGATCTAAATTCCAAAATGAGAATTGAGCTATATCATTTACTTTATCTGTAATATTAAAGGTGAAACAATATACATCATTTATGCTTTTAAAGGACTCTCCATCGTAAGCACATATATTATCATCTAATAATCTATTTGTATCAAATATAGCTAATGAAAATCTATAGTTAATTTCCTCATTAACCTCATATCTTGTGGTTTCGACATCAAAATTATTACCATTAAAAACTAAATTATTACTAACTCGTGTATATGGTTTAAATGTAGAGTTAATAGTTACTTTCAATGGTATCCTTTCCAATTTAATTTGCAATGAATCTGGCAAAGTATCAGTCTCAATTACTTTATCATTATATGAATATTTATAGACTGTTATAATCCATTTTTCTGAAGCTGGCATTACGTTTGGAGTTTGTAAATTTTGATAATTTGTATTTACAAGTTTTGAATTATAAATACCATTTTCTGTTTTGATGCAAATTAAGTAAAATAACGAGTTAAACTCTGAACTAATGCTTTTGTGATACTGTAGATTATTTACATCTTCTTTCAAAATCTCTCTTCCAAGTATGTCAAATAGGCAAACACTTAAAATTCTCTCATGTGAATTAATATTCAATTGGTTATTAATTAATGTTACTTGTACATTGTCTTCTTTCTTTACATCTGTTGGTATGAATAAATCCTCAACATTTATAAAAGTTGAAGATGACAAGGTCTTGTTAATGCCTAACCCTGCATTATAAAAATTTATAGAATCGAATTCAATTCTTTTTTTTGTAAAATAGTCTCTAACATCTAATGTCATCTTTTGAGCGAATGATATTGATGGTAAAATTATTACCGCTATAATCATTAAAACTTTCCACATAAAATGCTCCAAAATTAATTTAAAAATATTCTTTTTGTATTTCAAGTTGTAATTTTAATTAATCAAAAAAACAAATACTTTTTTGAAAATTTGTAATTTTCTATATAACAATGACACATAAGTTGGCAAAACATAACGCCAAAAATGAAAAATATTTTTCTGAAAAACGTAAGTTTATATTTTACATACTATTAAATTCAAAAATATTTTTAGATTTTAAATGTTAAAATTGAAATTTTGATATTTTTGTTGAGTATGTTTAGTAAGGTAAGAGGTAAAATTTATAAATTATTTATTCGAAATCTTTCAGATTGTGTTCATTTATTGAAATTATTCTGTCAAGTCGAATGTGCTTAGAATAGTTTTCTATTTCAATAAATTCCTCTTTTGTGTTAGTTGTATAACTATCAAGAATTCGGCTATCTAAACTAATTTCGCTTACGTTTTCCGAAAATTTTATATTCACTACTTCCGCTCGAACTATGTAATGTTCAATGTAGTCGTGGAAGGTGCAAGATATTGGTTGATAATTCATTTTAAAATAAATTTAATATTGTTCTAAAATAAGTATAATTTTGTAAATATTAAAATTGACATTAAGAAATTATGATTTACGGCATAGGACACGATTTAGTTGAAACTGCAAGAATAAAGAGTTCATTGGAGAAACTTGGCGATAGATTTAGAAATAAATTGTTTACCAAAGTGGAGCAGGATTATTGCAATCAGTTTAAAATGAATGATTATTTGCATTATGCGGCTCGCTTTGCTGCAAAAGAGGCGTTCTCGAAAGCGATAGGGACGGGGTTGGGAGATGGATTTAAGTTTACAGAGGTTGGAGTTGAAAATCAAAAGAGTGGTCAGCCAAAGTTGGTTTTAACTGGGTCGATGTTTGAGAAATATGGTCATTTAAAAGTTCATATTACAATGAGTCATAGTGAATCAAATGCAGTTGCGATTGTAATTTTGGAGACTAATGGGTAAAAATATTCTTATTGCGGCTGGTGGAACTGGCGGGCATTTATTCCCAGCTCTTGCTGTTGGCAAAATGCTTGAGAAGAAATATGGCTGTAATTTGTATTTTATAGGCACTTCTTATAGGATTGAATCTAAGAAGATTCCTGCTCTTGGTTATTCATATACTCCAACACCTATTAGTGCTTTCCCTGGCGCGAATCTTAAAGCTTTTAAATGGGTGATTAATTTTTTGAAATCACAGAATATTGCTAAAGGGCTTTTAAAATCTAAAAAAATTGATGCTTTAATATGTGCAGGTGCATATATTTCTGTTCCTCCTGGGCTTGCTGCTTCTAACTTAAATGTTCCTATATTTTTGATGGAGTCAAATGTTAATCTTGGGAAGGCGAATAAAATGCTTTTGAAAAGAGCTGCTAAAATATTTACCTCATGGGATAAAACAGAGCAATATATTGATGATAAAACTAAAATATTATTGACTGGAAATCCGCTTAGAGAGGAAATTTTAAATTTGCCGAACCGAGAAATTTCACTTTCAAAATGGGATTTACCTGATAAATTTACTTTGCTAATTATGGGTGGTTCTTTGGGGGCAAAAAGTATAAATAAAGTTGTCTTAGAGAATTTAGAGAAATTATTAAGTTTAAATATTAATATTATTTGGCAGACAGGCGGTGCAGGTAATTTAGAGGGTTTCTTTATTCCAAATAGCTTACCATCAAATATCAAAATAGTAGATTTTATTGATGATATGGCTTCTGTTTATGCTATATCTAATTTTATAGTTTCAAGGAGTGGGGCAACAGCAGTAAGTGAAATAAGTGCAATAGGTCAAGCGTCTATACTAATTCCGATGAGCGGTGCGACAAATAATGAGCAATTTTTAAATGCAAAGTATTTAAGTGAGAATAATGCTGCAATTTTGATTAAAGATTCTGATATTAGCAATGAATTAGTTCCTATTCTTTCTGAATATGTAAGGAATGAAACAAAAAGGAATGATTTGAGTAAGAATTTAATTAAGATTGCAAGACCGAATGCTACGGAACAAATTGCAGATTATATATACAATCATATTAAATAGTTATGAAGTTTTTAGTAATATTATTATTGATTTTTGGTGGGATTTATCTTTTGTTTAAATACTTTACTCGTAAGGTGATTAAAACTTTTATGAATAATATGGGTATGAATCAAGAAGCATTTAAAAATCAAACGCAACAAAATAGCTTTAATAATCAAAATGGTGAGGTTCTCTACCAAAAAGGTGAGACTGTGGTTTTGAAAGGTGAAGCAGGGAAAGAGAAAAAATGAAGGATGTATTCACATTGTTTGAATCGAATTTTCCAGATTTAAAATTATTATCTCGTGGGAAAGTAAGAGAAGTTTATGATTTAGGCGAGAATTTGTTATTTGTGGCTTCGGACAGGATTTCCGCTTTTGATGTTATTATGGGCGAAGCAGTGCCTGGCAAAGGTGTCTTCTTAAATAATATCTCGAAGTATTGGTTTAATAATTCACAACAAGTAATTAAAAACCACTTTATTACAGATGATTTTAATAAGTATCCGAGTGAGTTGGGCAGGTATCATAAGGAGCTTTCTGGCAGGTCTATGATTGTGAAAAAGTGTAAGCCATTGCCTATTGAGTTTGTTGTGCGTGGCTATATTGCTGGCTCTGGTTGGAAGGAATATCAAGCAAGTTCGACTATTTGTGGTGTGGAAATTCCAGCAGGGAAATTGAAATATGCAAAATTAGAATCTCCTATTTTTACACCCGCAACAAAAGCGGAAACAGGTCATGATGAAAATATTGATTTTGTGAGAACTTGTGAAATTTTGGGTAAAGAAAGAGCGGAATATTTACGTGAAATTGCAATTAAATTATATGAATTTGGACGTGATACACTTGCAAAGAAAGGTATAATTCTTGCGGATACAAAATTTGAGTTTGGAGAAGATGAAAATGGTGAGATTATATTAATAGATGAAGTTATGACACCGGATTCTTCTCGTTTTTGGAATGCTGATAATTATAAAGAAGGTGAAGAACCACATAATTTTGACAAACAAACTTTACGAGATTGGTTAGAAACTCAAGATTGGGATAAAGAGCCACCAGCTCCTCAAGTGCCTCATGAAATTATTGAAAAAATTATTTCTCAATATAAGTTAATTTCTGAAAAAATATTTAATTAATTAAAATTATATGCTAAATACTCTATTATTGTTTCTTTGTAGTTTGTCCTTGTTTTCAAAGGACTTGGTAATGTCTACGTCATACCCGATTAATTTAATAACTCAAGAAGTTGTTGGAAATGTGTTTGAAGCAAATTCTATTTTAGAAGCCGGAAAATCAAGTAAAGAGTTTAAACAAAGTACTGAGATTATTTATAAATTAAATAAATCAAAAGTTTTATTTTATTCTTCTGATATTAATGAAAATTGGGTTTTAGATTTACCAACAAAGAATAAAATTAATTTAACAAATTTAATTCCTGAAGAGGATAGAATTTTTTTAGATGAAAATGATTCAGAAGATTATTTTTGGTTAGACCCTAAAACTACGTCAATAGTTGTTGAAGCTCTTGCTGATACATTAGGTAAGATATTTCCAGATAAAGCAACAGACTTAAAAAGTAATGCAGGTAAATTTTTAGAAAAATTAGAACTTATTGATGCTTTAGTTGAAAAGGGATTATTAAATACTGAGAGATTACCAATGTTGCAGGAAGATGCTACGATGATATACTTTGCTTCTGCTTATGATTTTCCAATTCCATTCACTATTAATGAAGTTCCTGAAGAGGATTTGGACTATCAATTGAGTAATATAGTTGGCACAGGAGTTCATCAATTATTATTAAATGAACAACATAGAAATTCAGAAAAATACAAAGGTATAATTGAAAAATATAATTTTGATGTTTCTTATGTAAATGTATATGGGTATGAGGGTAAGAACTATTATGATATGATGCAAGAAGTTTTAAAAACAATAAAAGTGTTATACAGGTAGTTTGGTAAAAAAGCAATTATATTTATTATATTTAATTCAGTTCTTTAAACAAGCAGCAATGTGGATTGCTGTTGTTGAAATTCCTATTTATATGGCACAGAAAGATGCCATTGGTGGAATGTCTCTTTCGCACACTCACAAGGGATTAGTTTTTTTTTCTTGGATATTTTTTCAAAATATTACTAATATTATATTCGGTCAATTCGCTGATAGATTAAGTTTACGGAAGTCCTTATGGGTGGCGCAATTATTTTTAATAATTGGGTATTCAATAATTGCTCTTGCTGATTCATATTATTTCTTTATGAGTTCTGTGTTATTTTTAGGAATAGGAACAGGTATGTTTGACTTATGTACAGAAAGCACTTTTGCATATTATTCAGATAAAAAAACAAGCCATAAAATTTGGAGTAATTTCATTTTATTTATTAATCTTGCGGTTATATTTTCAACAATATTATTGATTTATTTAGAAAAAATATCATATCAAGTTGTGTTTTTTGGATCAGTATTTTTAATTATTTTTAATATTCCTTTAATTTATTTTTTAAAAGAAAAAGAGCATATTGAAGAAAAAAGTCATATTTCAGTTTTAGATTCATTTAAAGAATTAATATTAAATAAAAGATTAACCTATTTAATATTAATTATGTCTGGATTTACATTAATTTATATACAATTTTATGAGATGCTACCTAATTATATATTTGATTGGGTAGATACTTCCGATATAGTAAAAACGTTGAATTTACCAGATTATATGGTAAAAGAAACAAGCGATGGAAGAATGTTATCTTATCAAATGATTTATTTATTATCTGCTTTGTTAGTTATTTTATTTGTAAAACCATTAGGGAATTTATTTAAAAATTATAATAAAATAAACTCATTAATTATTGCTTTGAGTTTAGTTGTATTCGGAAGTTTATTAATAAGCACAAGTCAATTATCAATTTTTCTATTATTTGGTTTGCTCGTTTATACATTTGGCGAAATGCTTGCAAGACCCAAGTTTCAAGAAGCTGTATCGGATTTAGCAAGTAAGAAAAAAGAAAGCCAATATCTAAGTTTTTTACATATTTCTTATGCGATTGGTTATATGATTGGAGCTTTATCGGGTGGCATTGTTTATGATAATTTTGGGGAGAAAGCTAAGTTAGCACAAGTTGAATTATTAGATAAATTTGGAATAAATTCTTCTATTGAAAGTGCTTTTGCAACATTGTCGCAAAAATTAAATATGAGTTCAATTGAAACTACAACATATTTGTTTAATAATTATAATCCGTTAAATGCTTGGTTACCTTTTGTTGGAATACTTATTATGTGTATTATTTTATTATATATTTATAAAAGAAAATTTAATTAATTTTTTTAAAAATAATTATATCTTGGAAGTCGTTATCTGTTACTTCAATTTCTTCTGACCAAAACCCTTGAATAAAATTAATTATTTCTAAATTTGCTTGTTTTGACATATTGTCTAAATAGTTTTTATTAAGTGCAATATTTGCATTTTTAACTTTATTATTCATTAATCTATAATTAATGAAATTATATGGGAAAGAGAACCTGAAATCTTTATTTGAAATTTTGTGTTCAATTACATCATTATAAATAAAAAAAGTCGCCATTAAAACACCATTTTTATTTAATACCCTATTTATTTCTTTTAAATAATGGGCGATTTCATCTACTTGTAAATGAGTAAATACGGACATTAAAAACACTACATCAAACTTCTCATCGGGGTAAGGGAATGTAAAATTTGATGATTTCTCACCACTATTAGAGTATAAATCATTTTCAAGTTTGACATATTTAAAATAAAAATTTGGGAATTTCTTTGTGATATTCTGGGTACACCAATCCACCCCTTGCTTCACTATATCAAATCCATAATATTCGCCATTTTTATCTAAATATTTCGTCAATCCAATAGCAGAGCGGCCTATTCCCGAACCAACATCTAAAACCTTTGAGTCTGACTTTAAATTAGCGTATTTTATGAGATAATTTGTATGAAGAATTGCTTGTTTGAGGAAGTTACCACCGCCAGTAAATATTAATCCTTTCGGCGGTAATTTAATCCCATTATATTCTTTTTTTGAAAATAAATCATAAGAAAAATAAACAATTCTTCTAAGTAAAAATCTTAAATTTAAAGGAAGAGAATAATATATTTTTCTTAAGTATTTTTTCAATTTAATTATTTACATATTTAATTGGGTCGGTAACATTTGCAGCAGAAAAACCTCTTAACCTCAAAGCACAAGAATCGCAATCGCCACAAGCTTCGTCTTCGTTCTGATAGCAACTCCAAGTCAAATGAAATGGCACTTCTATTTCATTTCCAAGAACAATAATATCTTTTTTAGCCATATCAATAATTGGAGTCTTAATATTAATTTTTGTATCTGGCTTAGTGCCTGTGTTTATTGTCTCTTGGAATGATTTAAAAAATATTTTTCGGCAATCGGGATAGCCAGAAGAGTCTTCTTCCATTGCTCCAATAAATATTGCTTCAGCATTTATCACTTCTGCCCAAGAAGTGGCTATTGCAAGAATATTTGCATTTCTAAATGGAACATAGCTCGAAGGAATTTCAGAATTGCTTAAATCTGCTTTAGTAACCTGCATATTTTTGTCTGTTAAACTCGAACCACCAATCGTAACAAGGTGTGATATATCAACAATTAATCTATCATTCGCTTTATAATAATCGCAGATGTCATTGAACGCTTTTAATTCTCTTCTTTCAGTTCGCTGTCCATAATTAATATGTAACCCGTAAAGTTCATAACCTTCTTGTTTAGCGATTCCAGCACACACAGCCGAATCCATTCCACCACTAATTAATATAATTGCTTTTTTCATTTAACTATTATTTTATTGTTACCACACAAATAACCAACTTACACTTTTATAAAGACCATAAAACACCCAAGACACAGGACCAAGTGTAATATGTTCTTTTAAATAAATATCAATTGAAGTATAAGCGATCTGGTTTTCTAAATTATTCATTGAAGCTTTTAGCGATTCTATTTCATATAGTAATCTCTCTAATTCTTTCTCAACTTTTAAAGTTGTTTCAACATTTTCTGCTTGTTTTAATAACTCTAAATATCTTTCACGAGATTTATTTAAGTTTTCTAAGCGCAATTTTGTGTCATAATAATTAAGAGTAATATCTGTTGCGGATTTAGAATTTTGAGTGATTTTACCGGCTTTTTTTAACTCATTCAAGTAAAATTCTACTTTATCTACAGGGACTTTTATTCTCAAAAAATTATTTGATTTATAAGTAATATAGCCATTATTTGTATTTGTTATTTCTTCAATTAATTGAGATGAGTTTTCAAAATTATCGCTTTCTATAACAACTACATAATTATAAGTCAAAATCCTTTTATTACCTTGTTCTATCGGCTTATCAGCATCGTCATAAGGTTTTTTGTCAAGATTAGAGTTATTATCAGCAAAAATTTGAACTTTACGACTTGACATTTGTGGTGATAAAGGATCATCTATGCCAGTACTATTAAAATTGTTCCCAACTCCACAAGAAACAAGTAAAAAAGATATTAGTGTTACAAATATATATTTCATTACAACTCCTATTCTAATTCATTTTTGTATGCTTTTTGAACAAATAATTCCGCTAATCCGCAAAGTAAAGCCAAAATTAAAAATATCTGCCAAAGTTCTGTTCCAAGCGATGCTCTCATTTTATCTAAATCGAAATCAATATAATTATCTATAACTTGAATTTTTGAATTTGGGAATTTTTTTGTTAAAATTTCTTTTGTTTCATCGCTTGTATAAAAATCAGCTATTGACTCTTCTGATGAGTGGTTAAGTGAAAATGTTGCAACAAATTCACTTTTAGAGTTTTTAATTGAATAATTCCCTATTTCGCCAACATTATCAATTATAAGCACATTTCCAGATGGTAGTGTATTTGCTTTAATTACAGATTCTTGCCCAGATGGACTTATTAAAGTAAAATTATTATCTAATGATTTAGTCTTAGAGATATTTAAAATTATTTTATCATTATCCTGGGATTTATTAAAACTCGCTTCGTTTGCACTTAAATAAATTATTGCTTTATTAATTAAAGCGGGGAATAGACCAGTGAGTGGAAAATTACTCCAGTTCAAATCCTGATTAACAGCGAAATATATTAGCTTTCCTTCACCAACTTTTAATTCGTTCATAAATGGTTGATTATTTGCTTCAATTAAAACAAATCCACCAGTATAAGTTTTCATCTTTTCAATTTCTGGACTTTCAACTATTTGACTATTGTCAGTGCTTCCAACAAATAAATCAGAAAACAGAGGATGGGATTTTTCTACTTTATTAAATTTTATTTTATTTTTTAAATCTAATTCTTTTGGATTATTCAAACCTAATGAAATATAAAAATCTTTAAGTTTAACGACATTATCAGATGCAAAACTTACAAAAGCCCCGCCGGATTCTACATATTGCTTTATTCTACTTCTCTCTAAGCTACCAAAATCTTCAAGAGTATTAATAATGACATCGTAATCGTTTAAGTTTGAAGTTGCAAGTTGGTTAGAATTAGCAAGGACTAATTTGTTAAAACCAAGACGAGTTCTAAGGGCAATCTCCAAAAAGCTACGATTATGTTCGGTTAATAATAAAACTTTCGGTAAATCAGGGACGATAAACCCAAAATAGTATTTGTTATCTTGAAGTAAATCATCATTTTCAAGTTCGACTTTACCATTAATTGCGCCAGATTGACTTAAATTAGCAGATAATTTTATAACGGCTTTCTTTTTAGCTGTAATATCGAAATTAGTTTGAGAAACTTTTCTATCATTAAAGCTCATTGATAAAATATTATCTTTAAAACTCGAATTTGAGTGATTTGAAATATATATTTCTATCTCGGCGGTTTTATCTAATTGAAAGATTGAAGTTAGCACTTTAACAGAATCAATCGAGATGTTTTTTAATTCATATTCATCTCTAATTTTGAGTATATTTATTTGCTTTATATTTTTAGTTAGGTGAGTGTCAATTTCATCAATAAAGTTTTTTTGTAAGTCAGACATAATAATTAAGTCGTTATTAAGTTCTTTATTCTCATCAAATAACATATCGGCCTTGCTAATTAGGTCGTTTATTTTGTTATTACTTTCATCAATTTTGACTTTCTTGTACTCGTCTAGGAGCTCTGCTTTATTGTTTGTCAAAAACAAATGATTATTGATTCTTATATTAGTTGGGCTGATGAATAACTTGTCTCCATCTTTACTTTTATTCATTATATTTTCAATGATAGCCCTAGTTTGTCTTAGTCTATTTCCTTTCGAGTCTGACAAATCCATACTAAAACTATTGTCAACTATTATTCCAGTATTTGTGTTAGAATAGTTTGTAAAGCCCGGTAATGAGTTATCAATAGTAGGGCGAGCAAAAGCCAAAACAATAAAAGTTATTAATAAAGTTCGCAGAATTAATAATATAATCTGGCGTAATTTGACATTTCTAATTTTAGTATTCTGAAGTTCTTTGATAAACTTTAGTGTAGAAAATTCAATTTTCTTCTGTTTTCTCTTATTAATCAAATGAATAATAATCGGAATTGAAGAAGCAAAAAGTCCAAAAAGTATGAAAGGGTTTAAAAACTGCATAATTTCAATTTCTTAGTAAAATTCTCGTAATCTACTTACGAAATGGTATAAGATTTGTTAATTAAACTAATATTGCTAATTTTAACAAAATAAAATACAAATTAAGGAATATTTATGAAAAGAATTTACTTAGTTCTAACACTAACTTTACTTCTTTCTATCAGCGTGTATGGAATTGATACTAAAACAAGAATTGTAAAAGGTAAAGTATTAGATAAAAATACTGGCTCTCCAGTTGCTTTAGAGATACATGTTGAAGATGTAAGAGGAAAAAAATTTAAGATAAAATCAAAGCCAACGGGTGAGTATGAGCAGCTTTTAAATTCAAATGAAGTTTATAAATTTACTTTCGTAGATATGAATGTGATGAAAGAAGAAGTTCAATTTACGCCGACTGCACCAGATGCATCGTTTGATCCTGAAATTAAAGACTTCCAAGTTTTTGTAATGAAACCTGGATTAGAAATTGGCGATTATGATTTATTTGAAAAAAATAAGACGACAATATCCAAATCGGGAGAGCAAGTTTTAGATTCTCTTCAATCACTTTTACGAATAAACAGAGCATTGTTTATTAATGTAGAACTACACCGAGACGATTCTAAAAAAGACTTAAATAAAACCAGAGCAAAAACTATTCAAACAATAATTGACAGCTGGGAAAGAATTGGAGCAAAAGTAACATTAACATCTAACTCAAAAAAAAGCAAAGACAAAAAAGCAAAATCTGATTTTAAAGTTACTATTGATAAAGTTGTGAATAATTTGAAATGAGGATTAGAATAAAAGAAGAATTGCATAATATTTGTTAGAAGGTTTAATCCAACTCCCCTTTTCCTTTTCGTGAAGTACCCTTTGGCGATGGGTGATAAAAATACAAACATTTTTATAATTCCCCTCCATTAGAGGGGTGTTGGCTTGCCGACGGGGTGGTTTGTATTAA
>CAYXMM010000018.1:0-51846 GCA_964465945.1 uncultured Hyphomicrobiales bacterium | reverse complement strand
CGACTTAGACCATAACAACTTAGAATTAGAAGAATACTACAAAACCGAACTCAAACTCTTAGAAACATTAGCAACTGAAACCCCAGAACTCACAATAAAAGAAGAAGCACAAATAATTAAAGAACACAAAACTCAACAAACAAATAAAGAAATCGCTTAAAAAAAATTAAGAATTTCGCATTTAAGTTCTTTGAATTATCATTGCATAACCTTGACCTACCCCCACACACATTGTGCAGAGAGCAAACTCTTTATCCTGCTCGATGAGTTCGTGCATAGCCGACAAGACTATCCTTGTGCCTGACATACCGAGTGGATGACCTATTGCGATTGCTCCGCCGTTCGGATTAATTCTTGGGTCTTCATCGTCAAAACCCCACTCACGTATACAAGCAAGTGATTGAGCTGCAAATGCTTCATTTAATTCGATAATGTCTATATTATTCCAAGTTAGATTTGCTCTTTTCAATGCTTTACGCGCAGCTTCGACTGGACCAATCCCCATTATTCGCGGTTCAACCCCAACGGCTGCCGCAGAAATAATTTTTGCTTTCGGAGTAAGATTAAATTGCTTCAAAGCGTCTTCTGAAACAATCAATGTGGCCGCTGCTCCGTCATTGATACCTGATGAATTGCCCGCAGTAACGCTTCCGCCTTTTTTGAATGCAGGTTTTAGCGTTGAAAGGGCTCCAACACTTGCATCAGTTCTTATAAATTCGTCGTTTGCAAATTGAATTGGTTCGCCTTTTCTTTGTGGAAGCTCAACTGAGATTATTTCACGTTGAAATCTACCATTTTGGAGAGCAGATGTAGCCTTTCTTTGCGAGTTGTAAGCAAATTTATCTTGGTCTTCTCTTGAAATATTATACTTTTCAGCGAGGTTTTCAGCTGTTTCACCCATTGAGTCAGTCCCAAAAAGTTCTTGCATCTTAGGATTAATAAATCTCCAACCAATTGCAGTATCAAAGATTTGAGCATCACGTCCAAAAGGTTGATTAGATTTCGATAAGACATAAGGCGCACGCGTCATTGACTCCACACCACCCGCTATGAAGATGTCTCCTTCGCCAGATTTAATTGCTCTGGCTGCATTGGCGATACTTGCCATTCCAGAAGAACATAATCTATTAATTGTTTCACCAGGAACAGATTGAGGTAAGCCCGCAAGGAGCAAAGACATACGAGCAACATCACGGTTATCTTCACCCGCTTGATTTGCACAACCAAGAATCACATCATCAATTTGAGATGTATCCAAATTAGGGTTTCTTTTTACCAATTCAGAAATCGCAATTGCAGCAAGGTCGTCAGGTCTAACTTGTGATAAAGAGCCACCAAACTTTCCGACTGCCGTTCTTATTCCATCAACTATAAAAGCATTTTTCATTATAAATTCCAAAATTATTATAAATTCAAATTACAAAAATAATAATATTTTAATTGAATTTATTTGAAGATTTATTTGCTTAATTTTGCGTTATAATTTTTAAAAATATATAAATAATATGAAATTTAATAGAAATAAATTAACAAATCAAAGTTTAATAGATTTATATAAAAGCTTAGTATACCCACGCTTGATAGAAGAGAAAATGCTTTTACTTTTACGCCAAAATAAAATTTCAAAATGGTTCTCTGGAATTGGACAAGAGGCGATATCAGTCGGTTTAACAAAAGTTTTAGAATTTGATGAGTATATTTTACCAATGCACAGAAACTTAGGAGTCTTCACAACAAGAGGAATTCCTTTACAAAGATTATTTTCGCAGTGGCAGGGTAAAATGAACGGCTTTTCAAAAGGACGTGAAAGGTCCTTTCATTTCGGAACAAATGAATTTAGAATTGTTGGAATGATAAGCCATTTAGGACCGCAACTTGGCGTAGCTGACGGAATAGCACTTGCAAATAAATTAAAAAAAGAAAAGCATATAACAGCAGTTTTTACCGGTGATGGAGGAACTTCTGAAGGAGATTTCCATGAAGCAGTTAATGTAGCGGCGGTTTGGGGTTTACCTGTATTGTTTGTTATTGAGAATAATGGCTATGGACTAAGCACTCCAACTTCCGAACAATTCACTTTTGATTCATTTGTAGTAAAAGGACCAGCTTACAATATCAATGCTTATTCTATTGATGGGAATAATATTTTAGAAGTATTTCATAAAATAACCGAAATAAAAGAAGAGATTTTAAGGACTGGAAAGCCAGTTATTTTAGAATGTAAAACTTTTAGAATGCGGGGACACGAAGAGTCTTCTGGAACAAAGTATGTTCCAAAGAAACTTTTAGACGACTGGCAGAAAAAAGATCCAGTTGAGAATTTTGAAAGTTATTTAGTAAAAGAAAAAGTTTTAACTAATGATGAAATTAATAAAATAAAAAAAGAAATAAAAGTTAATATTAACAATGATATCGATAATATTTTAGGTGAAGCAAACGTAGTAGTTAACACAGAAAATGAGATAAGTGATATTTATAAGATGTATGAATATAAATACATTGAGCCGAATACTAAAACTCAACATTTAAGATTTGTAGATGCAATAAAAGACGGACTTGATGTGTCAATGCAAAAATTTGATAACTTAATTTTAATGGGACAAGATATTGCAGAATATGGTGGAGTATTTAAAATAACAGAAGGTTTCGTTGAAAAATATGGAAAATCAAGAGTCAGAAATACCCCATTATGCGAATCTGCTATATTAGGAACTGGACTTGGACTAAGTATAAAAGGTTATAAATCAGTAGTCGAAATGCAATTCGCAGATTTTGTTTCCTCTGGATTTACTCAAATTGTCAATAATTTAGCAAAAATTTATTACCGATGGGGACAAAATGCAGATGTGGTTGTGAGGATGCCAACAGGAGCAGGAGTTGGTGCAGGACCATTTCACTCACAATCAAATGAAGCTTGGTTCATTAAAACACCCGGCTTAAAAATAGTTTATCCATCAAACACCTATGATGCAAAAGGTTTGCTTATAAGTTCAATAGAAGACCCAAATCCAGTAATGTTTTTTGAACATAAAGCATTATATAGAAAATTAAGCGATGATATTCCAGTCGGTTATTATAATATTGAATTAGGAAAAGGAAAAGTCATAAGAGAAGGGAATAAAGCAACAATTTTAACTTATGGAATGGGTGTAGTATGGGCTAATGAAATGATTGACAAGAGTTTAGATATTGAGATTATTGATTTAAGAACCTTAGTTCCACTCGATTGGGAATTGATTGAAAAGTCAATTAAAAAAACGAATAGATGCTTAATTTTACACGAAGACACCGAAATATTAGGATTTGGAGCAGAACTATCAGCACAAATAACTCAAAAACTATTTAATTTCTTAGACGCTCCCATTTTTAGAGTTGGCAGTTTAAATACCCCAGTTCCATTTGCAAGTGTTTTAGAAAAGAATTTTCTAGCAAATAATATGTTATTGAACGAATTAAATAAATTATTAAAATATTAATCAACATATTCATAACTTTCTGTGATGAAAACAATCATTTGACTTAGTGTAGATTTTTCAAAGTAGGGAATAATGCGAGATTTTGCTTTAAGTGTTTTAATTCCACCACTATAAAGCTTAATTTTATATAACTCATATTCAAAGCTATCAATAAATTCTCCAGTGAGTGCCTTTTGAATTGCCCCAAAAAGAACTTTATTATTAACTATTCTTTCGTCAGTTAGTAAATTAAAAGTTTTTACAAAAGTTTGATGATATTCTTCCTTACTAAAAAAGTTGATAAATGACTTATTACTGAATTTTATATTGCCATCTTTATCGAATACTGCTACCAAAGTTGGGATATTATCTAAAACTTTCAAGAATCGATTTTCTAAGTCACTTACTAAGTTTTTCTGTTCTATTTCATTATTCAAATCATAGAAATACCCATAAATTAAAATTTCGTTCTCGTTTTGTTGATTTGGAATTAAAAACCCAACTTCATGAATAAGTTTGATAGTTTTTTGTTTTGTAATAATTCTATATTTTATATCATAATTGGTATTTTGTTTGACGGCTTTTTCAACTTCATTCCACACATAATCTTTATCATTATCGTGGATTATGTTCTCAAAAGTCTGTTCATTAGAAATAAATTGTTGACTTGTATAACCTGTAAGTTCGTAAACATTTTCAGTAATAAAAGTCATAGTCCAATCTTTATTCATAATTGAATTAAAAATTACATTATGACTTAAACTTATAAGTCGATTGAAATCATTTTTTCTAATTTCATTCTCTTTTAATAACTTAATATAATTATAATTTTCTCTACCTATTAGAATGAAGTAGTGATTACTATCAAAAATAATTTCATTAATGGAAGTTTCCAACGATATTCTTTCGCCAAACTTTCCAATAAATGTATTATTTTTTTCAATCAAATGTGTGTTTATTTTTTTCAACGATGAATCAAAATCTTTATTATTTAAAGTATTGCATACATTTGAAATATATAACCTCATTATTTCTTCTGAATTGTATGCAAGTGATTTTAGAAACCTATTATTTACATAAATTATTTTTCCATCACCTGAAATAATTAAAACAAAATCATCAATAGTATTGAAAATATGAAACTTAGAAGTTAAATTAAACTCATTTGAAAATTGAATATCATTAAAGTGTTTATTTATTACAATGAAGAATGAAATAATATGATTCTCTGCTTTCTTTGCAATAAGAGAGTATTTAAATTTATTTACGTAAATATCTTCAATGTTATCATCATGAATATCCAATTTGTTTTTAAAATACTTAGGAAGTAGAGTTGTCAAGATTTTTGCAATATAATGATTGAACTTGATTTCTTCGTTTTCTTTTTGATTGACTATCCTAAAAGTATTTATTATTTCCTTAGTAATTAATTCTGAGTTAGCTAATTCTAAATGCTGAGAATCAAATTGAATTTCAAAGAAAGCAAATGATTTTTCTAAATGAATTTCTCTCCAATTTATAAAAAAATGAAATTTATTTTTATATATAGATTCTAATTCAACTACAGCATTGTCCCTTTCATTTTTTATTTTTGCTATTATACTTTCTTTGTTGACTGCAGCATTTTTCATATTTGAAATTTCGCCTTCTAATTTTGCTATATTTCTATTATGAAATTTATCTTGAACAAAAAGTAGAGTAGCAATCGCAATTATATTTATATTTAATATATAAACAATAATCCTATAAGAATTTTCAAAAAGTTCTCTAAACTTTCCAATATCAAGAAAGTCAACACTAAATATAGAAAAGATAACTTCAAATAATAAGAAAATTAAAAGATTATAGACAATAGATAAATTATACAACCTTTTATTATCATTTGGAAATATAACTACTGCTAAAACAAATGAAGTAATAAGTGTAGCTTTTGCAATAATATAATTGCTAATTTCAATCTCTATATTTAAACTAAAGTTAATCAAATTAGAAATTAAAATTAAAGTTGAAAGAAGAAATCCAGATACAATATAAAAAACATATTTCTTAAAATCGCCTTTTGAGAAAAAATAGACTATTCCAAATATGAGAAAAGTTATAATAGAAATTGCCTTTGAAGGGCTATTAGCAACAAAATAAAGATAAATTATAGAAGTAACAATAATAGGGGAGATAACTACAAATGCTAAATTGAATAGACCCATTTTCTGCTTGATTTCTGCAGAGCATTCATTTGATATTAGATTAAAATATCTAATATAATCAACAATTTTTAAAAAAGTTTTCATTTAACCTTTATAATTTATTACCTTAAATTACAAAGAAAATTAAATTTATCAAATTGTTTCATTTTTTTCATAAGCTTTAATTATCTCAGCTACTAATTTATGGCGAACTACTTCCTTATTTGTAAAATAAACAAAATCAATTCCGTCTATATTTTTAAGGATTTTGTCTGCTTCAATTAATCCAGAAATGTTCTTTTTTGGTAAATCAATTTGAGTAATATCACCTGTAATGATTGCTTTAGAGTTGTTGCCTAATCTTGTTAAAAACATTTTCATTTGCGATGTTGTTGTATTTTGAGCTTCATCTAAAATAATGAAAGCATTACTTAGAGTTCTACCTCTCATATAAGCAAGAGGATTAATTTCAATGATATTTCGTTCCTTTAAGGATTTTAACTTTTCTGGTGATAGCATAAATTGCAAAGCATCTGTCAAAGGTCGGAGATATGGATCAATTTTCTCATTCAAATCACCAGGTAAAAAGCCAAGTGATTCGCCCGCTTCAACAGCAGGTCTTGTTAAAATAATTCGTGCAACTTCGTTTCTTTTTAGAGCATCGAGCGCCATTGCTACTGCTAAAAAAGTTTTTCCAGTTCCTGCTGGTCCAATTGCAAAAACAATATCATTTTTTAAGTTCTTTTGATAATATTCATCTTGTTTATCGTTTTTAACTTTAATCTTATCACGATAACCATGATATATAACTTTTATTTCATTGCTATTTGAGATTTTCGTTAAATCTTCATTATTCATTGATAATTCAGTCAGATTTATTAAGTCTTGCTCTGTAATCTGTTTATTCTTTTGATAAATGAATCCAAGTTCTTTGATAATTTTCTCTATGACTTCAACTTCTTCTTTTTCACCTATGGTTATTAAACTATTTCCTCGAAGGATAACAGTTGAGTCGAATCTTCTTTCCAAATTGTCAAGAAAATTCTCTTGAGAAAATGCTGCTACAATATCAATATTGTCTATTAGTAATGTTTTTTTTACTTCCATAAGAAAAAAAAAGTCTTTTGTGGATTAGCACAAAAGACTCAAAAATTAATTAATTTAAAAATTAGTTACCATTTGTTGTGCCAGAAGTAGCACCAGTTGTTGCTGCTGGAGTAGCCGCTTCTCTTTTTAATCTATAATATTTTCTTTCAGCTTTTAACTCATCAGCATTTTTAGGTGAGTTTAAAGGAAGAGTAAATACTTGACCAGGGAAAATAATGTCTGGATTTCTAATTTGGTCTAAATTTGCTTGCCAGATTTTAGGCCATAAATTAGGGTCATTATAAATTTCTTGTTTACCTGCGATATTCCATAAACAATCTTTGTTTTCAGCCCAAGTTCCAACAGTGTAAGTTGTTACTTTTTTCTCTCTATAAAGTCCTTTTATATCTTTTGCAAGAGAAATGATTTTATTATAAAATTCAGGAAGTAAAGAAATTTTGTTTCCTCTAAGTAAATTCAAGTCATTTTCTAATGCCGTTACTTCTGCTCTTTTGTCAGCTAAAGCATCATTAGAAAGACCTTGCATTTCTCTAACTTTACCAGCAATTTGACCTAATTTTTGTCTAAAAGCTTCTAAATCCGCATCATTTGCACCTAACATTGCTAATAAAGCTGATTGACAATCTTTTAGATCTCTTTTCACTTGCTCAATTTCTGATTGTAAAGCAGTTTTATCTGCTTGTAATTGTTTTAATTTTGCTTCAAGTTCTTGAACTTTTTCAACCCACGATTTAATTCTTAAAACTGCTTCTTCTTTTGTAAGTTCCACATCTGGTTTTGAATCAGGAGGCATTTGTTGAGAAAACATTGTTCCAAAAGAAATTGTAAAGATTATTGCTATAATTAATGATTTCATATTTTTATTTTCCAATTTATTAGTAATTATTTATTTTCTTGATTTGGAGTCCAATCTGGCCAAACATCAGGCCAAGATTTTAATTTATCTTCAACAAAAGCTTTATTTTCTTCGCACTCTTTTGCTTTTGCTTGTAATTGTTTTAATTCTTCTCTAAGTTTTCCAATTTCAGAACTATATTGTGAAATTTGGTCGCTAATAGAACTCTCTTTTCTTTTAAGTTCTTGTAATTGTTGTAATTGCTCTTGTGTGATTTTAGAAGTACAATCTGTTATCAACAAAGAACCTGCTATCAAAAAGGAAGAAGCAATGATTGCTCTGCCGGTTGTTTTTAAGTTCATAGTTTTCTCCAAAACAGGTTAATAATAATTTTATATTGTTGCAAAATTAAGGATTTAATTTATTAAAATGAAATAATGTTTAAATTATATTAAAATAAAGTCTCT
Source organism: uncultured Hyphomicrobiales bacterium (assembly GCA_964465945.1). Taxonomy (GTDB): domain Bacteria; phylum Bacteroidota; class Ignavibacteria; order Kapaibacteriales; family UBA2268; genus JAJRPT01. The sequence goes on along the minus strand of CAYXMM010000018.1, from coordinate 43,799 downwards.
TGATTAAACAACTCCAATGAGTTTTTCAGATTTTTTTTAAGAGTTTGTAATTCTTTTTTATCGAATTTAGACTCTATATTCTGATTAAATCTATTTGTGATAGTTAAAGTCTTTTCTAAAACTTCTTTTCCATTTTTAGAAATTGAAATTAACTTTTGACGAGAATCAATTTTTGAATCTTTTTTATAAAGAAGTTTCTTTTTTATCATAACGTCTAAAAAACGTGTTATAGTTGTTTTATCTTTTCCTGTTGCATCTGCAATTTCCTGTTGTTTTACATCTTTATGTTCTGAAACAAAAGTAAGCACATTGAATTGCTCGATAGGTAATGATAAACCATTCTTTTCAAGTTCAGTGTAAAGTTCTTTTTTTAATTCTTTAGCACACTCATTAACTAAGTAGAAAAAAGAATTTTCAATAATTTGTTTATCCATATATTTAGGACATTTAACAATAATTGTATAATAAAACAATCCAAATTAACAAAAAAATCTTAAAGTAAAAACTTTATTATTGATTAATGAAATATTTAGCTAACTATTAATTATAAAAACTTATTAAATTCTTTTTGCCAATCAATACTTGGTGAAAGAAATTTATTATCTAAATGTGTTGCTGTTCCTGGTTTTGCAACCCAAAGCGATCTTTTTGGAGATTTAAAAAGAAACTTCGATGTATGAACAATTGATTTAATATACATCTTAAACATTTGTGAATCAAAAAATGCTAATCGAAAAAACTTAATTGGATTAATTAGGATATTAGAAGTTAAAACAAGCCACATAGAGTTGTCCCAGTTGTTATTAGTGTAAGTTCTAAAAACATTAATATCTTCAAGTAATGTGCTTCTTTTTGCTAAAAAAGTCATTGTAGTTGTATATTGAAAGTAATATTGCTTTCCGTTGAACGTTTTAAAATTCTCTTTTGACTTTTTGTGAAGCTTATGATTATAATAATCTAAGTGATCATAAGGGGTTGCATAGTCTATATTATTTAAAGAAGCAAACTCTATTAAATCAGAAATTGAATTATTTAAATAGAAATAGTCATCTTCAGCAAAATATACAAAATCTGTTTCTGCTCTTGTGAGCAAATCTAATTGAATACCAAAAGTATTCCCGTTTCCTACACCATTTTCATTTATAAATTCTAAATCTACATTCTTTAAATTATCAATAAACAACTGAGTATATGTTTCGGGGCAATTATCTAATATTACAAACATCTTAACTTTAAGATTACCAATTGCTTTCGAAAAAGACTTAATACATATTTCAGACATTTTGAATTTATCATTGGGAAAAATTGCTGGTATTTTTGAAATTAGTGGATAAATTCTATATGCTACAGTTAAATCATATTTCATAATAAGCTAAGAAGAAGTTTATTGTTTTCAATTTTAGTTAAATTTTTGTTATTTTTAAATAATTTATAGACAATTATGTTAAATAGAATTGCAAAATTAGTATTTAGTTTGAATAGTTGAAAGTAAATATTTTCATAAGTTTTTGAATGATGTTTTTGTATAAAAAGTTTTCTTCCATTAATAAATAATTCAGCATTTATTTTATTTAACATATTAGCTTGGGACGAGGCTCCACGATAATGTATAATTGTTATATAAGGAATAAAATAGGAATATATTTTTTGCTTTTTTGCTCTGTAACATAAATCTGCATCTTCGGAATAGAAGAAATAATCTTCATCAAAACCATTTATTTTATTAAACACACTATTCTTAATAATAATAAACGCTCCATCAATATAGTCAACTTTCTTAACTTTATTACTGATTTTAACCCTTCTCTCAATTTGCTGAATGAAAAAAAGTTGGGATAAAAGTTCTTTTATAGAAGGAGTAACCCCATAGCTGTATTGTAAGGTTTTACTTGGAAAAAGTTGTTGAATTCCAAATAATTCAACTTTTGGATTTTCATTTATAAAGTTATCTATCTTCTCGAAAGTATCGTCTAAAAATATTAAGTCAGAATTACATATAAATAAATATTCAGAATTACTTTTTCTTCCTACAATATTTACGGCTTTCCCATAACCTAAATTTTCATTTGATGTAATAACTTCTATATTATCTTGAAATTTATTTCTGACATTATAATTTGAATTATTGTCGAAAATTGTTATTTTTGTATTAGGTAAATTTGAAATTGAGTTTATGAATTGCTTTAAAAATTCATAAGAATTATGCTCAATAATAATAAAATGATATTTCACGTTAATATATTTGTTCGAAAATTATCCTCAAATTTAAGGATAATAATCAAATTTTGAAAATTTGAAAAAAATTTCACTAAAATTGTAACAAAACAAGGTCTAAAAAGTTAATTGTTATAAATGCAAATACAATTTTCATATATGTCTGACGAAGAAGTTTATGCTTTACTTTCTAATAAGAAAAAAAAGATAGCAAAACTTGCCTTTGAAGAGTTATACGCAAGATACTCTACAAAGATATATTCTTATTGTAATAAAATATTAATGAATGATGAAAGTTCTAATGACGCTTTTCAAGAAACTTTCACAAAAATTATAGAAGCATCAAAAAGTGGCAAAACAATGACAAACTTTGCTGGCTATATTATAACTATTGCTCGAAATTTATGTCTTAATGAAAGAGAAAATATTCGAAATACAATGGTGTATATTGAAGATTTCCATTTACCAAGTACGAATTTTAAAGATGACAAAGAGCTTATTGAAATTGTAAGAGTTGCATTAGATAACTTGCCTATTGAATTTAGAGAATGCTTAATTTTAAAAGAATTTTTAAACTATTCTTATGCCGAAATTGCTGATATAACAGGAACTAACTTATCTCTTGTTAGAATTAGAATCCATAGAGCAAAAGAAAGAATTAAAGAAATATTATCACCATATTCAAAAGAAATCGGTTTCTTATTGGAAAATGATGTATGAATGAAGACAACATATTAGAAAAAATAGTAACTTTGAGTGATGGAGAACTTTCATCAAGTGAATCTGCAGAAGTTTATCAACTTATTGCAGCAAATCCAGAGCTACAAGATGAGTTAAACCATCATCTTAAAATGAAGAATGTGTACAAAAGGATTGAAACCCCTCCACCAATTCATCTAAAATCAAATATTTTAGAAGCAAGTGGGTTAGCTTATGTATTTTGGAAAACTAAAGGATTTATTTTCTCAACGTTAACTAGTGGGCTGGCTGTTGTCGCCTTAATCGGCTACCAGTTAGATGTTTTTGGGTTTAGAGATAACTCAGACATTTTAAACTTTGACAAACATAAAATTTTTGAAAATAAAGTTGATGAGAAAATAATATTACCAAAATTAAATAAGGAGTACTCAAATATCGAAAGTTTTTCTACTAATTTTAAAAATCATAATAACCAAGCATTTAACAGAAATTTACCTAATCACTTAACAGCTAACCTTTCGAAAGAAGAGGTGAGAAGTAATCTTCAGAGTCAAAGTAACGAAGACTTTGTTAAATTAGAAAATTCAAACAATCTTCCTGTTTTCAATGCTATTATATTACATAATAGTAAGAGTGGCGAAGGAATTATCCTCAATAGTTTAGATATTTATAAAAATGAGGAAATTAAAGAGTTTATGTCTAAAATTAACTTAAATTTCAGAAAATCAATAACAAATCAAATGATTAACTTAGATTTAAGTAACTCGCAACAATTAGATTTGAATAATGCTTCTATTTCATTAATGTATGAATATTCTGAGAATTTTCACTTTGGAATTGAATTTAATGGTGAAGAATTTGCTCAAAAATTCACTACTATGGTTAATGACAGCGTTGCAAACTATCAACAATTCTATAATTCATATTATTTTGGTCTTGCAGGTAAGTATTACTTACCTTTTAAAACAATCAATGATAGATTATCATTTTTTGGAAAAGGAATGTTAGGAACTACTAGCATAGGTCCAGTTTTGAGGATTGAAGTTGGGGGTGAATTTTATATATTTGATAAATGGTCGGTTGTTGCCTCGTATGAACTATCTAATTTGTTTTATAGTGTTAATGGAAATCTAAATGTTTCAAATCGAAATGGAGCAAACTTCGGTTTTAAATATGACTTTTAACTTTAAATATATTTGTATTGCAATTATAATAATACTTTCATCTTGTGAAAATCCTACAGAAATTGATGTTCCAAGAAAAGTTGACTATACATATAAAACAAAGAAAAACATTAGTTTCGAAAACGACACCTTAGATTTTGGTTACTTAGAAAAAGATGCCTTTTATAAAAAAATATTCAAAATACTTAATTTAATTGACAATCCAGTTGAAATAAAAAAAATGTATTTTGAAAATGTTCCATCTATCTTTTACTTTGACCCTACGTTAGATCTAAATAATTTGATTGTGCCTTACAATGGGACAAACGAACTAAATTTCTACCTGAATGCTAAACAAAGTATCGTTGGCGAATACATTGATAAATTATATATCGAAACTGATACTTTGTATTCTGTAGTTTTAAAATCCACTTTGCCGGATATTTACGTAAAAGATATTGATACCTTAAGATTAAATTTAGGCGAGCTAAGAAAAGTTAAAATTAACATTTCTAACTATAGTAATTATATAAGAAAAGTGAATGAATTTAAAGTTTATAATGATAATGATAGCTTTATTTCTCTTGTAAAATCACCTTTTAGCCCAATATTTATATTCGCGAAAAATATTAATTCAATTGAAATTAATATAAATGCAAAGAAAACAGGTGTTTACCAGCCAAGAATAGAATTTACAATTCAAGATGGGATAATCAGTAAAAACTATACAAATCTCATTATAGAAGTTTTATAAAAAAGATTTGCACTAAAATTGCTTTATCACTTACATTTTAATATTTTTGTAAATGTAAGTTTAATTTTATAAAGTAATCTTGAATCCAATATCCAAAATAGATATAGTAATTATTAAAATGAAAAGAAAGAGCTACACTTTAAAGTTTAACTCAAATTCTCAATTAGAAATTAAAGTCCCATCGTACTATAACGAAAATGAAATTGGTGATATAATTAATAAACACCAAAATTGGATAAACAAGCAAATTGCTTCATATAACCCTGAAAAAGTTCAGTTAATTGAAGATTTGAATAATTTTAATAAAATTATGCTTTTAGGCAAAACCTATAATTTAATCTTTGATAGTAGCATTGATTTTAAAGGAAGAACATTTTTTATTGATGCTAAAGATAACCTCATTTTAAGAAATAGAGGAACTGGTTTAAAAAGTATTGAATATTCGTATAGAAACAATTTTGTTGAGATATTAAAAAACTTATATAGTTTTAATGAACTGTTCCAAGAATTCAAAATAAACGAGATTAAAGCTTCAAATGCTTCTGGAAGATGGGGGTCATGTTCTGCTAATGGTAATATAAATATGTCATGGCGACTTATGATGGCGCCATTAGAAGTAATTACAAGTGTTTTTGCTCATGAACTTACACACACAGTAGTTTTCAACCACTCTGATAAATTTTATAAAATATTAGATAAAGTTGATAGAAATCGAAAAGAAAGTGATATATGGTTAAAAGAAAATGGATTTATTTTAAAACTTTATAAGTGATGATATGAGAGATAAATTAAGCAAAATTGAAGTCTTCAAAACTCTTGATGAGTCAGAATTAGATTTAATATTTTCAAAATTTGAAAAATTAGAAGCAAAAGAAGGAATGTTTTTATTCAGAGTAAATGACAGGAGACAATACTTTTATATTGTAGAAAAAGGTTCTGTTGAACTACTAAAAATTGCCCCGTATGGTAAAGAAGTTAAAGTTATTACATTTAGAAAGAATGATTTTTTTGGTGAAGGTGGTTTGTTAGACGATGCGCCACACTCTACAAGTGCTAAAACTAACAAAGAAACAATATTGTATCGTTTAAAGAAATCCGATTTTGACTTGCTATTTGATGAGCACCCTAAATTAGTTTCAAAAATATTAGCTCAAATTTCAAGGGTAATGTCAAGAAGACTAAGTAACGCTACGGCAGTTGCAAGCGGAACAGCATCTCAATATTTATCAGGTAAATCAAGATTGGAACATGACTTATTAGGTGAAAGAGAAGTGCCAGATGAAGCATATTATGGAATACAAACACTAAGAGCACAAGAAAACTTCCCAATTACAGGTGTTTCAATCAGCTTATATAGTGATATGATAATTGCCTTAGCTCAAATAAAAAAAGCAGCAATTAAAGCAAATCACGATAACGGACTAATTCCAGAAAATATATACAAAGCAGTAAGTAAAGCTTGCGATGAAATTATTGATAGAAAATTCCATTCTCACTTTGTAGTAGATGTAATTCAAGGTGGTGCAGGAACCTCTACCAATATGAATGCAAACGAAGTAATTGCAAATAGAGCATTAGAATTAATGGGGTATGAAAGAGGTCAATACGAGCATTGCCATCCAAATAACCATATTAATTTATCGCAATCAACAAATGACATTTATCCAAATGCAATAAAATTAGCAAGTTACTATAAAACTCAAAAACTTAAAGTTGCATTAGTTAATTTAGTTGAATCATTAAGAAATAAAGGTTCAGAGTTCTCTGACATAATTAAAATGGGCAGGACCCAGTTACAAGATGCTGTTCCTATGACATTAGGACAAGAATTTGAAGCTTATGCCCAAAATTTAGAAGAAGAAATTGAGCGTATAGACCAAAATGTTAAATTACTTTTAGAATTAAATATTGGCGGAACTGCTATTGGGACTGGACTAAATGCAAGCCCTGAGTACAGAGACAAAGTAATAGTTCATTTAAGAAAAATTACAGGAATTAATTTAAGAAAATCAACTAACTATATTGAAGCAACTCAAGATACCGGTTCGTATTTAATTTTCGCATCAGTATTGAAGCGATTAGCAGTTAAACTTTCTAAAATATGCAACGATTTGAGATTATTAAGCTCTGGTCCAAGAGCCGGATTAAATGAAATTAATCTACCTAAAATGCAACCAGGTTCTTCAATTATGCCAGGAAAAGTTAACCCTGTTATCCCAGAAGTTGTCAATCAAGTTGCATTTAATTGTATAGGTAAAGAACTAACAATAACGTTAGCTTCTGAAGCAGGACAATTAGAACTGAATGTAATGGAGCCAATTATTGCTGTAAGTTTATTTGAAATGATGGATTCACTCAAAAATGCGATGACAGTTCTAAAATCTAAATGTATTGATGGAATCACTGCTAATAGAGATGTATGTAAAAGAATGGTTGAAAATAGCATTGGTATTGTAACAGCATTAAATCCAATTCTTGGCTATGAAACCTCGTCTTCTATTGCAAAAGAAGCTTTAGAATCAGGAAGAAGCATAACTGATATTGTGATTGAACGTAAGCTAATGTCAAGAAAACAATTAGATGAAATATTAACACCAGAACATTTGATTGGAAAATTTTAAATGTTTGATAAAGAAAGTATAAATAGAATCAAAGAGAATATTGATATTGTAGATATTGTCAGAGAATTTGTGCCAACTTTAAAAAGTGTGGGGAAAGATTACAAAGCTCTTTCCCCATTCTCAAACGAAAAAACTCCTTCCTTTTATGTTTCCCGAGATAAACAATTCTTTAAAGATTTCTCATCGGGCAAGGGGGGAGATGTAATAAAATTCGTTCAAGAATTTCATAATATGACTTTTAATGAATCAGTTCAATTTTTAGCCGATAAATTAGGAATTGACTTAGTTAAAAGTAAAGTTTCAACTCAAGAGTTTGATAAAATTGATGAACTGAGAAAATCCTTATCTTTTGCGTCAGACTATTACTATAATAAATTACTTCAAGACAATTCTAAGGCAAGTAAATATTTATATGATAGAGGTATAAACCAGAACTCAATAGAGAATTTTCAAATTGGGTATGCTCCAGAGACTTGGAATGAACTATATGATAAATTAAAAACTAATGGCTTTCAAGATGAAATACTAATAGAAGCTGGTTTAGTTAAAAATAAAAACAACAAAATCTATGATGCCTACAGAGACAGACTAATTTTTCCAATTAAAGACGATTTAGGTAGAACGATTGGACTTGGTGGGCGAATTTTTGAAAAAAGTGAAACCTCTGCAAAGTATATCAATTCTCCTCAAAATAGAATCTATGATAAAAGTAAAGTGTTATATGGTTTATTTGAAGCAAAAAGAGAAATAAATAATCAAAATTCAGCAATATTAGTAGAAGGTTATTTTGATGTTATTTCTTTACATCAAGAAGGAATTAAAAACGTAATCGCCTCATCAGGAACTGCATTAAGCCAATTTCAATTAAGAACTATAGCTAGACATACAAAAAACTTATTTATCATTTATGATGCTGATAAAGCAGGACAAACTGCTGCAAATAGAGTAATGGATATTGCTCTCGAAGAAGGTATGGAAATAAAATTAGTAAGTCTTCCAGAAGGTGAAGATCCAGACTCAATTATTAAGAATTATGGAAGAAACACATTTAATAAGTATTTAAGAGAAGCTATTGATTTTATACAATTTAAAATTAGCACTTTTGGTAAAAGAGACAATCCAAGTAAAGAAGCAGAGCTAATTAGAAGCTTAATTAATTCAGTTAAGAAAATTCCAGATAGACTTCAACATGACTTATATATAAAGAAAATTGCTGAGTATCTTAAATTATCTGAAATACAAATCGCTAACGTTTATCTCGAAAAAGTTAAAGAAGAGAAAAACGATGTTGTGAAAGAAGAAATTAAATTAAAAGTTAACAATAACTTAATCCACGAAACAAAAAATGAATATTTAAGTAATATTAATGACTTAGATGAGGCAGAAAGGATTATTTTTAAGTATTTAATAGATAATTTTGAAGATATTCATAGTTTAGTCGAAGAGTTTGATTTGTCAGAAGATATTTTTCTTACTGAATTATCTTTAAATGTTTATATTACCTTAATTAACTGCGAAGGGCATAATCTTTTTGAATATTTGATTGAAAATGAAGAAGTACAAATTACAACAAAAGAAGTAATCGAATCAATTTCTTTTAATTTCAGTAATATTAATATACCTTTGGCTGAAAGTAAAAAAATTAAATATGAAGTATCAAAAAATACTATATTTCAATCCATTTTAAGTTTAAAAATAAATAAATTAATAAAATTAGATGAGAAAGAAATAATTGAAGACGAAGAAATTGATAATGAAACGATGATTCAAAAAGTTGAAATAAGAAATAAAATTAGGAAATTAGAAGAAGAAAGACTGACTTATATTAATGACTGATAATAATCAACATATTCAAATTAAAAAGAAAGATAAATCAAAATTTTATCTGTCAAAGTCGTTTTATGGTGCTATGTTTTTTAGTGTTGCCCTTTGGTTTTACACAATTATGAACGATGAATATCAAACAGTAGTTCAAGTTCCATTAACCATTCAATTACCAAGCAATAAAGCTGTCCAAGACAAACTTCCACCAGTGCTAAATGTTGTTACAAAAGGAACTGGTTGGAATTTAATGAATTTATTGTATTTTAACAGTTCAAAAAATTGCAATGTGAATTTGCAAACCAAAGATTTAAGCTCAACTACTTATGAAGTATCAAGACAAGAAATAATTAAATCTATAGAGTTTTTTCAAAATGTAGAAACGAGAGATGTTTTTCCAGATAATATAAAAGTCAATTATGGAACATTATTTACTAAAAAAGTAAAAGTAGTTCCAGATGTTAAAATAGCAACTATTGAAAATTTTATTTTCACTGATTCTATAAAAGTAACTCCAAATGAAATTTTAATAAAAGGTGATAAAGAAATACTTAACAAAATTGATTATATTAAAACTAAACACCTTGTATTAAAAGAATTAAATGAATCAGTTCATTCTACAATTGGATTAGATAACTCATTAGCATCTGTCTTGTCATTTAGTCAAGATTTTGTAAAACTCAATATTAATATTCAATATAAGTCTCATATAATTCTTGATAATATTGATGTATATAAATACTTGAATTTCCCAAATATATTGGCTGTTCCAGAAAATATTAAAATAATAATTTCTGGTGGAGTAGATGATTTAAAACACTTAGATTTGAATAGTTTTTATAATACATTAAAAGTAAAGAAAGTAAAAGAAAATGACTATATTTATGAATTTCAAAGTGATTTACCAAAAAAATATAAAGTAACCTTTGTTCCAAAATATATCAAAATAAACGAAATTGTAAAATATTTATAAAGTGAAAGGTTAAGAATGAAAGAAGTTATCGAAAGATTTATCTCTTATGCAAAAATTGATACCAAGTCAGACCCAAATTCAAAAAGTGTACCAACTACATCAAAACAATTCGACTTATCTAAAAAACTAAAAGCAGAATTAGAACAAATGGGATATACACCTGAATTAGACGATAAGTGCTATGTATATTGCAATATTGAAGCGAATTACCCAGAAGGATTTAATAAGAAAGTCCCCAAAATAGGTTTTGTTGCTCATGTTGATACCGCTCCTGATAGAAGTGGAACAAATGTAAAACCTCAAATAATTGAAAGTTATCAAGGCGGTGATATAGCATTAAAGCATAATGGTTTTGTGATTAAAGCCGATGAAAATAAAAGCTTAAAGGATTGTATTGGGCATACAATAATTACGACTGATGGTACTACATTACTTGGTTCTGATGATAAATCCGGTGTTACTGCTATCATGGAGTTAGCAAAATACTATGCAGAAAATCCAGATATTTATCATGGTCCAGTTGGAATTTGCTTTACACCTGATGAAGAAGTAGGCAGAGGAGCAGATTATTTCAACATTGAGAAGTTTGCTTGTGAATACGCATACACAATAGATGGTGAAATGCCCGGCGAAATAAATAAAGAAACCTTCACTGCAGACCATGCTTGGATTAGGGCTTATGGCAGAGAAATTCACCCTGGCTCAGCGAAAGACATAATGGTAAATTCATCACGAGCTATAGCAAGAGCAATAGAACTTATGCCAAAAGACAAAGCGCCAGAAACTACAGAAGGTTATGAGCCATATATCCACCCACATTCAGTTAGTGGAACAGTTGGATACTCTGAATTAATGATATTACTAAGAACCTTTAATGAAAAGGATTTAAAAGAACAGCATAATTTCCTTGAAAGCCTAGTTAAACAACTAAATGAAGAATTTCCTAAAACAAGAATAGAATTAGAAATAAAAAAGATTTACCGCAATATGCTTGATAAACTAAAAGAGAACCCAAAAGGATGTGATTACTTATTTGAAGCAGCAGAGTTAGCAGGAGTAAATCCAAATTGGAAGCCGATTAGAGGTGGAACAGACGGCTCAAGATTAACTGAAATGGGATTGCCTTGTCCGAATATATTCACTGGCGGACAAAATTTCCATTCTGAAACTGAATGGCTTTCTGTAAATTCTCTGATGAAAACTATCGAGACTATGAAGAATTTGGTTCAAGTATGGTATAGTAAGTCGTAACATAGAATGCCTAACACAAATTAGGCATTTTTATTTTGAATGAAGTAATTGTTTGTTTTTTGATGTAGATGTTACTTTTGTAAAGAAAACTTAATAGCATGTGTATCACAGTCGTTAGAGACTTGCATTATTGTATTATTATTTGAATCTAAAAATATTCGATTGGGATATAAGTAAAATTCTTCATCAACTTCAAAAAGTTTTGAATCGATTAATATACTACCATTTTTAGAGTCAAGAGATCTATACCCAAAAATAGTATCGTCACTATTGCTATGATAATAAAATGATATTGATTTATCTGTTAAATCTTGAAATTGTAGAGCATATCTTTGAGTTGGACTTTTAAAGACTTTTGATCCATTATCACAAGAGACTATTCTTTTAACATCCCTATTCTTTATATAGTTTGTCCAAATTATTTTAAAGTTATCATCTATTTTTAGGACTAGCCCATTTCTCAATTCGTTTACAGGAATATAAGTCTGTTGTTCGTAAACGTTATAAGACTCATTAGATTCCAGGATAAGATAAAAAGAGTTGTCAAAAAAACGAACACATGAGATTAAATTAGTAGTTAAGTCCTCACTATTTGTAAGCGATTCTATGTCATTTTCATTCCAAACTATTAATTTATTTGTGATTTCCTTATTATTCTTATTAAAGTTTAAAGATATTAATCCATAAGTATCTGCAAATTCATCATTTTCTTCATTTATTATACCGAATAAAGTTGGGTTATTGTCACTTTTATATAATTTACTAATCACATAATCGGAGTTATCATTAATTTCAATTGGTATTTTAGTTTTTAAAATTTCAGCATTTCCTTCAAAAGTATATGCTAAAACATTTCTTTCTTTTTTATTAGCGCAGTCAACATAAAAAATAGGAGTATATTCATTAAAAAAATCAGAATATAAACCTTTTACGTATCTGAATTTATCATTTAAACCACTAATAAGTAATTTTCTTTCACATTGAAGTAGATTGCCATTCTTGTCTATAATAGAATAATAAACTTCATAATTTTCATCTTCTGATTCAAAAAAATTATAAATAAGTGTATTCCCATTCTTTTGATTTATAGAAAAATCTGTAATGGTTAAAGTTTTAGTTTTTACTTCGTTTGTGCCATTTTCGATCTTTACAATTTTCTCTTTATTGTCATTAATTATATATGATAAAGATTTATTCCATTCATCAGGTTTGAATTCATCAGGTGAAAGCAGCGCATATATTATAGAAGATTGTATTATTTTTCCACTTACATAGTTAAAACACACAGATTTTATATAAGTTTCTTTTTCTCCATTATCAAATAATAAAAGTATATTTTCTCCATCAAATTTATAAAAAATTAAATACTCATCACTATTTACATTCAACTTTGATAGAGTTTTTGAATTTAAGTTAACATCATATTCTTCAAAAAATAAAAATTCGTTATCAAAAAATGCACTTATATATACATTATTTTGTTTTTCAAATAAAGTAAATTTCTTGTCTTTTTCAATATTTGCCAATAATTTAGCTTCAATTTGTTCAAAATCATCAGGTTCTTCAATTTCCGTTGAAACAAGATTTTTTGTAATTAGAAATAATAATAATAGTAATATCGTTTTCATTTAATTAATCCAGTTGGTTAAAGAAATATTAAAATTTGGGTAAAAAAGAATTTGTCCAATATAAGAAAATGAGATTTCAGCACCTATATTTAAATTTAGTTCCTTGCATAAAATAATACTTAAATTAGGTCCAGTTGATATAGCAAAACCATAATTTGAAAAGTTAAAACCACCTTTTTTTTCTGATTTTAAGTTTTCTCCAAAAAGAATTTGTGGTGATAATATACTATTTAAATATAAAGTTCCAAATTTTTTGCTTTTGCTTAAAACAAATTTATAGTTATATTTGAAATCAATTGAATAAAAATTAGAATTCTGTTTGTTATCTATAAGTAATAAATATTCTGTTGATAAATAATAAATTGAGAAATTTATCCCAAAGGAATGAGAATATTTATTATTTAATTTCATACCATACGAAAGATAAAGTGACTTAATATTATTAAAATGAGAAAATCCATTATTACTTTCATTTGAAGTAACTATTGGAGCAATTAAATTAAGTCCGAAATCTAAAAAATTTTCATTATAAATATGTTCATCATTATATTCCCATTTAATATTATCTTCACAAGTTAATGAGTTTAAATTTAATATAAAGAGTAATAAACAGAATACCATAATTTATGATCAAGTTTTATTTTATTAAAAATAAAATGTTCTTAGGAAATTAAAAAATGCAATTTATAAATATTTAAAAAAAAAAAAAATTATTGTTAACTACAAAATTGTGGAAACTATATATAATCAACATAAGGATTTTATTCTTAATTTTGTAAGTTTATAAAAATAAAAAAAATCATTAAAATGCCACAAAGAACAGATATTAACAGAATCTTGGTAATTGGCTCTGGTCCAATAATAATAGGTCAAGCAGGCGAATTTGATTACTCCGGTTCGCAAGCTATAAAGTCTCTTAAAAAGTTGGGTTATTATGTAGTTGTAATTAATTCAAATCCAGCAACAGTAATGACAGACCCACACCTTTCCGATAAAACTTATATAGAACCTATTACACCTCAAATTATAGAACAAATTATTCAAAAAGAAAAAATTGAAGCAATTTTACCAACAGTTGGAGGACAAACTGCATTAAATGTAACTTTAGAATTAGAAAAACTAGGGATCATTCAAAAATATAACATTGAATTGCTCGGAGTTAATACTCATAGTATTGAAGTCGCTGAAAGTAGAGAGTTGTTTAAAGAAGCAATGAAAGAAATTAATTTACATTGTCCTGATGGCTATATAGTTCACACTTACGATGAAGCAATGAAATTGCCTGCTCTGATTAATTTTCCAATTATTATTAGACCTTCATTTACATTGGGAGGAACAGGTGGAGGTGTTGCTTACGATTTAGATGAATATATTGAAATTGTAAATCGTGGCTTAGAACTTTCACCAACAAGTGAATTGTTAATTGAAAAAAGCCTAATTGGTTGGAAAGAATATGAATTTGAGGTAATGCGTGATGTAAATGACAATGCAATCATTGTCGCTTCTGTTGAAAACTTTGACCCTATGGGAGTTCACACAGGCGATTCAATTACAGTTGCACCAGCTCAAACATTAACAGATAAAGAATATCAAGTTTTAAGAGATTATAGTCTTGCGGTTATAAGAAAAGTAGGAGTTGCAACAGGTGGAAGTAATATTCAATTTGCCGTAAATCCAAAAGATGGTGAAGTTAGAATAATTGAAATGAACCCTCGTGTTTCGAGAAGTTCAGCTTTAGTTAGTAAAGCAACGGGCTTTCCAATTGCGAAAATCGCTGCACAGTTAGCAGTTGGGTTAACTCTTGATGAAATTACAAATGAAATTACAGGCACGACACCTGCTTCATTCGAGCCAACCTTAGATTATATAGTTGTTAAAGTTCCACGCTGGGATTTTGAAAAATTTAGCGTTCAACCAATTCTTACTACTCAAATGAAGAGTGTTGGCGAAGTTATGTCAATCGCTTCTAATTTTAGAGAAGCACTTCAAAAAGCATTAAGATCTCTTGAAATAGGGGTTAATGGTTTAGAATCAAAAATAACTAAAGATGCCTCTGAAAAAGACATTGAACATTTTTTAAGCACTCCTACGCCATTAAGACCGTTCTATATAAAGGAAGCTTTCAAACGTGACTGGTCCATTGATAGAGTATTTGATTTATGCTTTATTGATAGATGGTTTTTAGATAATATTCTTCAAATTGTCAAAATGGAAGAAGAAGCAAAAGAAAAAACATTGCAAAACATTGGAGTAGATGGTTTAAGAGATTTAAAATTAAGTGGTTTCTCTGATTTACAATTAGCCGAAATTTTCAATGCAACAGAAAAAGAAGTAAGAGCTAAAAGAAAAGCGTTAAAAGTAACTCCAACTTATAAAAAAGTAGACACTTGTTCAGCAGAATTTGAAGCAAAAACACCTTACTTTTATTCAACTTATTTAAAAGAGAATGAATCTATTCCAAGTAACGAAAGAAAAATCATTGTATTAGGTGGCGGTCCATTTAGAATAGGTCAAGGAATTGAATTTGACTATTGCGCTTCACAGGCTGCACTTTCATTGAAAAATTTAAGTGTTGAAACAATAATGATAAATTGTAACCCAGAAACTGTTTCAACTGACTATGATACTTCTGATAAGTTATATTTTGAACCAGTTACTTATGAAGACGTAATGAATGTCATTGACTTAGAAAATCCAGAAAGTATTGTATTGCAGTTAGGCGGGCAAACTCCGCTAAATCTATCGAAAAGACTAAAAGATGAGAATGTAAAAATATTAGGTACAGCACAGGAATCAATTGATAAAGCAGAGGATAGAGGATCATTTATTAAAATGTTAGAAAAATTAGAAATTCCTTTCCCTTTAGGCGATATTGCATTTAATGATGAAGAAGCTCATAAAATTGCTATAAACATTGGATACCCTGTAATTGTAAGACCAAGCTATGTTTTAGGTGGTAGGGGAATGGCAATCGTTTATAACGAATATGATTTAACCAAATATATAACAGTTGCGACAAAACTAAACAATAAAAACTCAATATTAATTGACAAATTCTTAGAAAATGCAATTGAAATTGATGTTGATGCAATTTCAGATGGAGAGACAACATTTATTGCCGGAATTATGCAACATATTGAAGAAGCAGGTATTCACTCAGGTGATAGCTCATCTGTTCTACCATCATTCAAATTAGATGCTAAAATACTTGATTCAATTAGAGATTATACGTATAGATTATCGAAAGAATTACAAATTAAAGGGTTTATAAACATCCAATATGCCGTTTATAGAGATAATGTGTATGTTATTGAAGTAAATCCAAGAGCATCAAGAACTGTTCCCTTTGTTTCTAAATCGATAGGTGTTCCTCTTACAAACATTGTTACACAAATTATTTTAGGTAAGCCACTATCAGATTTTAATTTGAATAATTTTTCTTTGCCAAACCATTATAGTGTTAAAGCACCAGTTTTTTCATTTAATAAATTTCCAGGTGTAGATACAGTTCTTGGACCAGAAATGAGAAGTACAGGCGAAGTTATGGGTATATCTGAGTTTTTTGGAGAAGCTTATATAAAATCTCAAATTGCGGCAGGAAATAAATTACCTACAAATGGAAATGTGTTTATTTCAGTTAATGACTTTGATAAACAAGAAATTATTCCAATTGCAAAGAAATTAATTGATTTAGGATTTAAAATTTACGCAACGATTGGAACAAAAAATGTTCTTACTTTAAATAAAGTTGAAAGTGAGTTAGTTCCAAAAATTGGTGCAGGAAGCCCAAATGTTATAGAACAAATACAATCAGGAAACATAAATTTAGTAATTAATACACCATTAGGTCGGAAATCATATCAAGATGACTTAGGGATAAGAGAAGCTTCCTTACAAAAGAAAACACATTGTATAACAGCGTTATCAGCTGCAAAAGCAGCAGTAGAAGGGATTGAATGGCTACAAAAACATCAAATCACAGTTTTTGGTCCAATAACTGATAAGAAATTATAAAATATTTTTCCACAAACTATTGTTAATAAAAAAATATTAGTTATTTTTGTAGTCGTTTAAAACGTGAAAATGAAAATTATTAGGATTTAAAAAGTGCAAACTCAAAAGTTCACAAAATCTTTAAGAAAAGAAGATGTAGTTAAAGACTGGTTAGTAGTTGATGCAGCAGGTCAAACTGTTGGTAGATTAGCTACTCAGGTTGCCGCTTTAATTAGAGGAAAACATAAACCTTGGTTCACTCCACACGTAGATTGTGGTGATTTTGTCATTGTAATTAATGCTGACAAAGTTCAAATGACTGGAAAAAGAGTTGATATGAAACAATATTTCTCTCACTCAGGTTATCCAGGTGCTGGGAAGTTTGAATCTTTCAAAAACTTAATGCAAACAAAACCTGAAAGAGTTATTGAAATGGCTGTTAAAGGTATGTTACCTAAAAATAGACTAGGTAGAAAAATGCATGTACATTTGAAAGTATATGCAGGTGGGGAACACCCTCATACTGCTCAACAACCAAAAGAATTTCAATTAGCAAATTAATCGGAGCAGATTTTAAAATGAAAAGTTTTAATGGCACAGGCAGAAGAAAAACTTCTGTTGCACAAGTAAGAATGGTTCAAGGTTCAGGTATAACTGTTATAAATAATAAAAATATTTCTGAATACTTTCCTATTCCATTCCAAAAAGAATTAGTTTTACAACCAATTAAAGTATCTAAATTAGATAATAACTTTGATATCTTTATTAAAGTCGATGGTGGTGGAATTACAGGGCAAGTAGATGCTTGCCAATTAGGTATTGCAAGAGCATTAATTCAATATAATGAAGAATTAAGAAGTGGATTAAGAGCAAAAGATTTACTTACAAGAGACCCAAGAATGGTTGAACGTAAGAAATATGGTCTTAAAAAAGCAAGAAAAAGCTTCCAATTTTCTAAACGTTAATATTTTATTAATCATGTTATCCGACGTATCGTGTGTGGTCTGTGTTTTTCAGATTGAGCGAGAAGTATGAAGATAACAGTAGTTTAAACACAAATAATTATAGGTTCAAATGAAACACTATGTAGAAATAGAGCAATTGCTCAAATCAGGTGCGCACTTCGGTCACCTTACAAGAAGATGGAATCCCAAAATGGCTCCATTTATCTTTACCGAAAAAAATGGTATTCATATCATTGATTTAAGAAAAACTCAAATCCTTGTTAATATTGCAAGGGAAACTGTTTTCAATATCGCAGCCAAAGGTAGAGGTGTTTTATTTGTTGGTACAAAACAACAAGCAAAATCTCCAATCCAAGAAGCAGCTAAAAAATGTGGCTCTAACTATGTTACTGATAGATGGTTAGGCGGTATGTTAACTAACTTTGCTACAATAAGAAAAAGTATCAAAAGACTAGAACAAATCGATAAAATGTCGGTTGATGGCACTTATGAAAACATCACTAAGAAAGAAAGATTGATGTTAGACAGAGAAAAAGAAAGATTGAGAAAAGTATTTGGTGGTATTGAAGATATGACTAGATTACCAGGTGCAATTTTTATTGCCGATATTCTTAAAGAACATTTAGCAGTAAAAGAAGCTCAACTTTTAAATATCCCAGTAATTGGTATCACTGATACTAATTCTGACCCTCACGTAATTGATACTCCAATTCCTGCAAATGACGATTCAATCGCTACTATTGAATTAATTGCTAATATTATGGCAGATGCTGTAATTGAAGGTAATGAAATTGCTAAAAGTAGAATGGCAGAGCAACAAGCAGAAGCTCATTTAGAAGGAAAAGAAGAGTCAGGTGATGGTGATTCAAAAGTTAAAAAGAAAATGCGTAGAAGAAAAACTACTGGTTCTGAAAGTGCAGAATAATTTTCAAAAAAGCATCAAATTTTTGGTGCTTTTTTATTATTAAATTAAATTTGTAAAATAAATTAAGTAAAATTAAATAAGAGATAAAATTATGACTATTACACCTCAAATGGTAAAAGAGCTAAGAGAAAGTACTGGTGCTGGAATGGCAGATTGTAAAAAAGCTCTTGAAGAAACGCAAGGTAATTTTGATGAAGCCGTTGAATTTTTAAGAAAAAAAGGTGCTGCTTCCGCTGCTAAAAGGTCTGATAGAGAAGCTAATGAAGGAATTGTTCAAACTCTTTCTAATGCTAATCACACTAAAGCAATTTTAGTTGAAATTACTTGTGAAACTGATTTCGTTGCTAAAAATGCTGAATATATTAGCTATGTTGATACAGTTGCCAACACATTATTAAATAGCACTGCAACAACTAGAGAAGAACTATTAAACTTAAAAGTTGGCAATGAAACAATTCAAGATTTACATAATGGTATTTTAGCTAAATTTAGTGAAAAAATTGATATTAAAAGAGTAGTTGTTTATGAAACAGCAGGTTATATTGAATCATATATTCATGGTGGTGCTAAATTAGGAGTATTATTAGATATTTCAACTAACAATCTTAATGACACTGCTAAACAATATGTAAAAGATATTGCAATGCAAATCGCTGCAATGAAACCAATCGCTGTTGATAGAAATGGAGTTGATTCAACAACTTTAGAAAAAGAAAAAGAAATTTATATAGAACAAGCTATTCAAGAAGGTAAAAAAGCTGATATAGCAGAGAAAGTTGCTTTGGGTAGAGTTGAGAAATTCTATAAGGAAAGTTGCTTAATTGAGCAAGTTTTTGTAAAAGATTCTAAAAAAACAATTTCAGACTTAGTGAAAGAAATTGGAACTGACGTTAAAATCAATAGATTTGAAAGAATCGCCATTGGTGAGTAATTATGTCATTACTTTACAAAAGAGTATTGCTAAAATTAAGTGGTGAATCATTAATGGGTGATAAAGAGTTTGGTATTGATCCAGCTGCTTTAGATGGATTTGCAGACCAAGTTCTTGAAGCTCATAAATTAGGTATTCAAATTGGTATTGTTATCGGTGGTGGGAATATTTTTAGAGGTGTTCAAGCTTCAGCCCATGGGATTCATAAAGTTTCTGGCGATCAAATGGGAATGCTTGCAACTGTAATTAATAGTATAGCTTTTCAAAATACTCTTGAAGACAAGGGAGTTCACACTAGATTGCAAACTGCAATTAAAATGGAACAAATTGCTGAACCATTCATTAGAAGAAGAGCAATTAGACATTTAGAAAAAGGTCGTGTTGTGATTTTTGGTGCAGGAACTGGCAATCCATATTTTACTACTGATACAGCCGCAGTTTTAAGAGCAATCGAAATTGAAGCGGATTTAGTTGTAAAAGGAACAAGAGTTAATGGAGTTTATGATTCCGATCCAGAAAAAAATCCTAATGCTAAATTTTTTGAAACAATTACTTTTAAAGAAGTGATAGAGAAAGATTTAAGAGTTATGGATCATACTGCGATTACACTTTGTCATGAAAATCATCTACCGCTTAAAGTTATAAATATGAACCAGAAAGGCAATTTAATCAAAATGCTAAAAGGTGAACAAATAGGCACAAGCATAAATAATTAAAGGTAAAACTTATGGAATATAATGAAATAATAAATAAAACTGAATCACAAATGCAGAAATCACTTGAAGCAAGTGAATCTCAACTTTCTAAAATAAGAACTGGCAGAGCTTCAGTTTCCTTACTTGATGAAATAAGAGTAAACGCTTATGGGACACCTTCACCAATTAATCAAACTGCAACTGTTTCAGCTCCTGATGCAAGAACTTTACTTATACAACCATGGGATAAATCTCTAATTTCTGAAATTGAAAAAGCAATATTAACTTCTGACTTAGGTTTCAATCCTCAAAATGATGGTCAAATTGTTCGTATTCCAATTCCACCATTAACTGAAGAAAGAAGAAAAGATTTTGTGAAACTAGCTAAAAAGAACACAGAAGAAATTAAAGTTGCAATCAGAAATATTAGACGTGATAACATAGAAGTTTTAAGAAAACTTGAGAAAAGTAAAGAATTATCAGAGGACTTCCTAAAGCAAGGAGAAGTTGAAATTCAAAAACTTACGGATAAATATATCGCCTTGCTTGACAAGCAACTCGAGAAAAAAGAAAAAGAACTAATGGAAGAATAAATTTAAACCCTCAAAATTTTGAGGGTTTTTTTTTGAAATAAAATTGTTTTTTACAAAAAATATTGTATTTTAGCATTCCACAATGAAGCAGCAAAAAATAAAGAGGTTAAAATGAAAATTATATTTTTATTCGTTTTTACTTTTATATATGTTTCTTTTTCAAACGAAAAAGAGGAATTTTTTAAACCAGTAATTGACGAACTCCTTGCAAGAGGTGTTGATTCATCTTTTGTTTTTAATTTAATAAATCATCAAAGTATTGACTTTGACGAGCGATTTGTTAAAATTAATGTAACAGGATACTTAAATAAAGCTGATTATTCTCAAAATTACAATGATTATTCAGTCATTAAGTCGAAGAAATTTTTAAATAAATTTAATAATATATTAAGTAAAGCAGAATTAGAATACGATGTACCAAAAGAAGTCATTGCTTCAATTATTTGGATAGAAAGTAAAAATGGTTCTTATTTGGGTAAAAACCATATTTTATCAGTATTTCTGAGCACTGCAATGGCAAATCAAGAGAAATATATTAATATGAATGTAGAAGTCTTTAAAGAAATTTATGAAAATGACTCTAAAGATTTAGAAAAATACATTAGTAAAGTTTTGATGAGAGCACATAAAAAGTCAAATTGGGCAATTGATGAATTAGTTGCACTATCAAAGATTGATAAAACTTTGCCAATTTCAATATTTAATTTAGAAGGGTCTTGGGCAGGAGCTTTTGGGCTTTCTCAATTTCTTCCGTCAAGCTATTTAAGTTGGGCAGTTGATGGAAATAATGATGGAGTAATTGACTTATTTAATGAGGAAGATGCTATATTCTCTGTTGCAAATTACTTAAAAACTAATGGTTGGGGGCAAAGTAATGAACAGCAAAGAAAAGCAGTATTTCACTATAACAATTCAAATGACTATGTCGATGCTGTTTTACTTTTAGCTGATAAAATTGCTTCTAATTGAAATTTGAAAGATACATATATAACAGATACCTGTTTTCTCGAAAGAAATTTCAATTCATTTCTTTGATTAACTATTTATCTATGTTTGGAATTGCTATTGGAGTTTCTGCTTTAATTATTGTGATGAGTATTTTTAATGGCTTTGGGGATTTTACAATTAATGAATTAGTCAAAAAAAATGCACATTTATCAATTAGTAACCCTTTTAAAGAAATTGAAGAAGAAGTTAAGAAATTAAATGGATTTGATAAAATGTATTTATCATATTCAACTAACGCTTTAGTTGAATTCAGCACTAATAAAATTAATACAACAATAATTTACTCAGATGAATTTACAAGTAATATAGTCTCTAATGATATAGTATCAAAATTAGAAATTTTTAGCGGAGATACATTAAAAGTAATTTCAATGGAGCAATTAGAGGCAATGCTTACCTCTTTTAACTTCCCATTAATTAATAAGTTAGTAGTAGATAGAATTTCTTACGATAATCAAGGATTAATAAAAACAAATGACAAAAAAATGATATTTAGCTCAAGCAAAAAAACTATGAATATCTATTTGAAAGACTATGAAAAATCTGAAGTTATGAAAGAATACTTATTAAAAAAATACCCAAATATAACTATTGAAACTTGGCAATCAAAAAATAAATTACTCTTAGTAATTATGCAAATTGAGAAATATTTTGTGTTTTTAGTATTGTTTATAATTGTAATTATTGCCTCATTCAATTTATTTGCTTCTCTCTCGATGACGATATTTGAAAAGAGCCAAGATATTGGTATTCTCAGAACTATAGGAACAAATTCCTCTCAAATAAAAAAAATATTTATTTCACAAGGATTTATTTCAGGAGTAGTTGGTTTAGTTTTAGGAATAATAATTGGTTTATCTATAGTGCTTTCACAAATTTATTTCTCGTGGATAAATATCAATGTTTCAAATGGTATATCACATCCTTTACCTGTTGATTTAGAACTGATTAATATTGCATTTATTATATTATTTACACTAATAATAATATTTTTGAGTTCGTACTACCCAGCAAAATTTTCCACAAAAAAATCAATTCCTGAATCAATTAAACTAAATTTTTAATAAATTAGGTTTTAGAATTTTAAAAATAAATTTTGTTTTAAATAGTTTATACGCAGAAAAAAAAGATAAACATGAATTTTCAAGATTATAATAATTTTAATGATGAGAACTATGATGATTTAGCTGCAAAAGTCAAAGTTATGACTAATGCACTCAGAGCTAGAAAGAAGCATAATTCTGATTACATTTACCCAAGCTTAGATGAAGTAGAAATCTTTACAAATTTTTGCATTGAAAAAGAGAATTTTTTTGATGCAGAAATGTACGCAAATATTTGGTTAGAATATATTCCACAATCATCAGAGATTCATCATAAACTTGCTTATATCAAATTACAATTAAACAAAAATGATGAAGCGCTTCAATTTATTAACAAAGCAATTGATATTTCACCATTTGATTCAGATATATTACTTACAAAGGTTAAGATTTTAGAGACTGAAGAAAAATTTTTAGATTGTCTTGATTTAGTTGAAACTATTTTAACTTTCGACCCAACAAATGAGGACGTAATATTTTATAAAGGAATTTCGCTAAGTAACTTAATGTTATATAATGAGGCAATTTCTGTTTTTGAAGGTCTCCTATCAAATGAAGAACTTAAATTTGATGTTTATGCAGAATTAGCAATTATATACACTGAAATGGAGCAATTAAAGCAAGCAGAAAGCTATTACTTAAAATGTATAGAGATTGACCCTTTTGATTCTAAAATATGGTATAATAAAGGTTTAATGCATAGTGATTTTAATCAAATCTATAAAGCAATTGACTCTTTAACATATTCTATTTTACTTGACAAAAGAAACTATAACGCATATAAACTTTTAGCTAATTTATACGCCAACTTAGGGAGATTTAGCACTTCTGCCCAAGTATACGAAGAAGCTATCGAGTTATTTAAGAATAAATCCGAACTATATATTCATTTAGGTGGAATTTACGGCGATATAGGTCAATTTGATAAAGCTATTTCAATTTTTACTAAAGCCATTGACATTAAACCTTCAAGTTTTCAAGCATATTTAGGTCGTGGGATTTGTTATGATATGATTGACGATTACGAAAGTGCGGTAAAAGATTTCGACAGTGCAATTGCAATTGACCCCTCAAATAGAGAGCTATGGTATTCGAGAGCAGACACACTTTACAATATGGGAAAATATAAAAGAGCTTTAACTTCATATAAAAAAGTAATCGAATTAGACCCAAGTAATGAAGAAGCACATTACGACTATGCAAGTTTAATGTTAGAACTTGAAGATTATGAAAATGCGAAAGACTCCTTTACTGATATGATTACTTTATTTCCTCATAATGCAATGGGTTACTATGGCTTATCTAAGATTTACTTTATAAGTGCATATTTAGACTTAGCATTAGAACATTTAATTAAAGCCGTAGAAATTGATTACCAGCTAATTCATGATTTTAAAAAGACATATTATGTTTTATTAAAAGATTATCCAGAGTTAATGAACTATATTGAGAGCAAAATTTCAAATTAATATTAATTTTTAATTTTAATCTCTCTTAATCTTAATAGAGGAATACTATCGAGCCATTGTAAGTTTTTTAGATTATATTTACTTATTGAGTTAAACAATATACCCTCAGGAATATAAATTCCACTAGTTTTACCAATCCAAAAAATATTTTCTGCTTCTCCATCATTAAAAATAATCTCAATATTATCTGTGTTTTTTCTATCAGCTCCTTCTGGCTTTTCTTCGTTGTTAATAAAATACAAACTTTGGCTACTTCCAATTGAATTGATTTTACTTAATTTCCCATTAATAAATGAAATTGCAATATTATCACCAGATATTTGATTAAATCTATTTTCGTAAAGTGTATCTTTATTTACTGACAAAGCATTATTATAAGCTTTAATATATTCAAGTTTTTTATTCGATGCTTGAACTAAAATGGAATCTGCATATAATTGAAACTCACCATACCAAATCATTGGTTTATCTTTAAAAAGTATAGTATTTTCAGAATTATTAAGTTGCGCAAAATTTGATTGTGCAAAAATTCCATTTCTTTTTATTTTCACATTATTTTTGAATAGATATATTTCTGGTGATTTTCTGAATGATTCAATTGTGTCACACACAATTTTTAAAGTATCTAAAATAGTTTTGTTCTCTTCTAAAATAGTATCAACTTGAAAAAGATTAGTATTCCCTTTAATAATTGAATAACTTTTCTGAGGAAAATTCTCAATTAAATCGCCAATCAAATAAACATTTTCAGTTTTAGACTTAATATTGGCGTTCCCTTTTGCTAATGAAATATCAGTGTCTCTATAAAAAATTAATTGGTCAGATATAATAATTGTAGTATCATTTTCAATTAAAACATTGCCGATAAAGTCTGCCTTTTTTTCAGTAACAAAATAAGTCCCTCTATTTGCACGCAAATAAGTTCCTTCATCAATTATTTCAAGTGGTCTTATAGATTTTGCTATTTTTAAATTACCATCATAATTCATTTCATCTGATTTCATAATCATATTACCCTGATGAACTATAACATTTCCTTTTAATACTGCGATGTTTGTATTAATTATTTGGCGAGCGTAATTACATGTAATCCTAATATCATCTTGAATAATTTCAACATTCCCAATATATTCACGAATTGGACCTTGGTCAGTCTCCGTCCCTGATAACTCATCTGCCTTATATTGTAATCGAGTTTGGGCTTGTAGTATTAAAGCTGAAAAAGAAAAAGTTATTAAAAAAAAGAAAAACCTTTGAATTATACAGAATTTAAACATAATTTAGTTGAAATCGTTATTATATTTTTAACAAAAATAAGACAAAATGACTAAAATAACTTTAACGCTTATTATTTTATTTAATTGCATTACTTTCGCCCAAAATTCTAAACTTCAATTCGCTAAAACTTATCTCGAAGCAGGAAAATACGAAGACGCAGCAAGGATGTATAAAGAACTATACGATGCAGACTCAAAAAATATGGAATATTTTAGTGGGTTAGTGCAAAGCTACAATTACTTAAATAAGCATAAAGAACTTATACCTATTGTTGAAAAGCAACTAAAAAATCAGTATTATTACGTTTTAGATGTGTTCTTGGGTGAACTAATTTTAAAAGTTGAAGGAAAAGAAAAAGCAATTTCTCATTGGAACAAAATTATTGATAATGACAAAGATGAACCTAAAGTTTATCTTACTGTTTCTGAAGCAATGACTGCAAATAAGTTATTCAATGAGGCAATTGACGTTACAGACAAAGGGAGAAAAAAATTCAAAGATGCGGCTTTTTCTGATAGATTAATTAAACTATATATAACAACAAACGACTATAAACTTGGAACTGAACTCATTATTGACGCTCTCAACAAAGATAAAGACTTAGTTAAAGCAGAAGGTCATATTTATGCTTTTATGACAAGTAATGAAAGTAAAAACTATTTGAAAGAATATCTTCTAAATCAATCTGAAAAAAACTCTAATGATATTTATATTCAAGAATTAATTGCTTGGTATTTCAGAACAACCGATGATTTATCTTCCGCCTTTAATGTCTATGTCCGACTTGACAAACTTAAAAATACAAGCGGGAGAGAAATACTAAACTTTGCCGATTTATCAAGAAAAGATGGATACTATAAAGAGGCATTTAAAGCTTACGAAGTGATTATTGACACAAAAGAATATGAGCGATTTAAAAGAAATGCTATCTATGGATATGCACTTGCTTTAGAAGAACAACTTAAAACAAAAGAATCTGTAAGCAGAGAGCAAGCCATGAGTATTCTAAAAAGATATCAAGACTTAATTGACTTAAATAAAAACTCAAACGAAGCTTTAGATGCAATGTATAGAGTTGCAATTATTAAAAAGAAATGGCTAAATGATTTTGAAGGTTCTAACAAAGATTTAAAAGAATTAATGAAAATTTATGCAAAGAATCCAATAGTTGCAGAAGCGGGTTTGCAGTTGGGCTTAAATTATATGGAAATGGGGCAATTAGACGAAGCAAAAGCTGTTTTAAATGACGTATATAACAATGATGTCAGAAATAACCTTCCCTTAGAATCATTAGTAGAGTATCAATTGGCTAATACAATATATTACTCTGGAAATATCGATTCAGCAGCAATTCTTTATGAAAGATTATCTGTGAACGAAAGAGATGATATTTCTAATGATGCACTTGAGAAACTTTTGTTAATTGACGAGAATAAAGATTTGAAAGTTGCTTTGTCAAACTATGCAAAAGCAGAATATAGCTTATTTAGAAAAGAAATTGGAAAAGCAAAAGAAGAGTTTTTATCAATTTTCAATACTTATTCAAAAACTAAAATATCAGATAGAAGTGCATTAGAATATGCAGAAATCCTGTTTGAGGAAAAGAAGTATAGTGAGAATATTAAATTTTTAGAAGATTTCAGATTTAATAATGTCAATTCAATTTTTACAGATAAAGTATTAATTTTGCTCGCTGATTCATATTATTTATCAGGGAACTCTGAAAAGGCAGTTGAAAAACTAAAAGAAATTTTAATTGATTATAGCAATTCAATTTATATTCAAGAAGTTAGAGATAAAATTAAGAAATACAGAGGTCAGAGTTAATTGAAAAACTCTTTAAGTAATTTAGCATCTATGAAATCTAATTTATAATTTGATTTTTCTTGTAACTCTCTAATTGACATTTTGTTAATAGTGAGATAGTCTTTTACTATGTTAAACTCTATATTTGGAAAAAGACTATCAATTTGTAATATACTTTTATTTTCAATTATAATTTCATAAATTTTCGCTTTTTTTAATTTAGTTTCTTTTAAAATTTCATCAATACTTTGTTTTGAATTTATAAGCATAACCACATCATTTGTAATATTTTTAATATTTATTGATTTTTTAACATTTGATGTCCTTGATAATTCTCCCCATACTATATTGAAATCAGTTTTCTTTATATCTTTTAGTGAGCCATAAACAGATAGGTAGTTGAAACTGTTTGTATATATTTCTGCCGATTTGCTTCCGCTTAGAATTTTCCATGATATTTCTTTACTAAACTTATTATGTGTTTGTTCAAAAAGATCTCTTATTTTTGATGTTATAAATAGAATTAACTCATCACTAATTGTTGACTCATTTAGACAGGAGCTACATTTATTACAATTTGATTTGATATCTTCTCCAAAGTACTGCAAAATAAAATTCCTCTTACATTGCTTAGTATTGGCAAATTCTTCGACTAAATCTAACTTTTGAATTGCCAATTTTTTCCTTTGAATTAACCCTTCAAAATTAATTGGAATATTATTAGTAGGATAACGTGGAAGTAGAAGAGTAATTGATTCTTCAGGACGATACCCCCGAAAATCAACTATTTCATTATATTGAAGAGATTTAATCGCATTATCAAGAATTTCTTTATCAATTGAATACTTTCTAATTAGTGTATCAAAATATATTATTGTATGAGTTGCAGTATTTGATGCATTTATACTTCTTAAAAATGCTTCCAATACAATTTTAAATTCATCTTTTGTATTATTGTAATATTCTTTTACTCTATCTCTATTAGGATTTATTTTTATATAAGCCCAATTTGTTGCCTTACCAGAACTAATAATTCCATTATTCTCAAACAAAGATAATATATTCTCAACTTTATAAAGTTGCATTTTTAACTTAAAAGCGATAGTAGTTGAGCTTCCAGGATAAGAAACTCTTGCTTCTTCGCCAATATTTGTTTTAGTTTGATTATATAAATACTCATAGACTTCAACTATATCATCATATTGAGGATAAGTCATTTTGATAAAATAATCCTGCAAACCTCTATCTGATTTATTATACATTATTACACAATCAGAAGGTTGCCCGTCCCTTCCAGCTCTTCCAGCTTCTTGATAATATGACTCTATTGTTGAAGTTAAATCTATATGAATAACAAGACGAACATTTGGCTTATCTATACCTAACCCAAAAGCATTGGTTGCAACAATGACATTTGATTCATTACTTAAAAATTTATCTTGTTGAACTTTCCTAAATTTTTCATTTAAGCCAGCGTGATAATAGGTCACATTTGGAACTTTAACTTTAATGTGATTATAACACTCTTCAACTCGCTTTCTACTTCCAGCATAGATTATTACAGAACCTTTAACTTTTTGAACCAACTTTACAACATCGCTATACTTGTCTTTTGATTCTATAACTTTATATGATAAATTTGTTCTATCAAAGCCCTTTAAATAAACATTGGGATTATCAAGATGTAAAGATTTTATAATATCATCTTTCACATCATTCGTAGCAGTTGCTGTGAAAGCCGCAGTTATCGAATTTGGAAAAATATCTTTTAATAATGATACTTTTCTATAAGATGGACGAAAGTCGTGTCCCCATTCTGAAATACAATGAGCTTCATCAATAGCTAAAAGTGGAACATTAATTCCGCGAATGCTTTCAATAAAATTTTTATTTTCAATTCTCTCAGGTGCAAGGTACAAAAGTTTAATTTCATTTTTATTAAGCTTATGTATAATTAGATTTTGTTCATCAGTTGATAATGTTGAATTAAGATACGCAGCGCTTATGCCTTTTGAGTTAAGAGTATCAACTTGGTCTTTCATTAACGAAATTAAAGGGGAGATGATGATTGAAGTCCCTTTTAACATCAATGCAGGAATTTGATAACAAATTGACTTACCTCCACCTGTCGGCATTATTGCAAATGTATCTTTTCCGGAACATATAGAATTAATTATATCTTCTTGTCCTTCTCGAAAATCTGGATAGCCAAATACACTCTTTAATATTTTTCTTGAGTCAGACACTTATATAATATTTGCAATTTTATCAATTAATGATTGAGCTAACTCTTTTGACTTAGCTTCCGCAATTATTCTTATTATTGGCTCTGTATTGCTTTTTCTAATTTGCACCCATGCTTCTTCTAAATCAATTCTAATCCCATCTTCAAAATTTAACCTGTTATTTTTAAACAACTCTTCTACCTTTATTTTAATTAGATTAAAATCACCAGTAAAATCTTGCTTAGTTTTAATCATTTCAAATTTTGGAAGATCATTGCAAATTTCTGAAAGTGTTTTACTTGTGTTTGATAACACATAAGAAAGAAGTGAAACCCCAACAAGACTATCTCTACCATAATGAGCTCTTGGAAAAACCACTCCACCACTTCCTTCGCCACCAATTATTGAATTATTCACCTTCATTTTCTCCACAACATTAATTTCACCGACTGGTGAATGTTCTATTCTTGCACCATATTGTGCAGCAAGTTCTACAATCATATTTGATGTTGATAGGTTGACTGTTGCCACCAAACTCTCTGTATTTTGATAATATTCAAAAACCGCTTTAGCTGCAAAAACAATTGTTTTTTCTTCACCAATTGGGTCGCCATTTTCATCAATTAACACTAACCTATCAGCATCTGGATCTACGGCAACTCCAAAATCAGCTTTTTCACTTTTTACTTTATTTGCAAGTTCTGTTAAGTTAGCAGGAATAGGTTCAGGAGTATGTGGAAATATTCCAGAACTATCGCAATTAATTGTTATAACTTGATAGTTTAATTTTTCTAACAATTTTGGAACTATGATTGACCCAGAGGCATTTACCGCATCAACTACAACTTTTAAGTTTCTTTTAGATATTTTCTCAATAACATTTGTATTTTTAATTATATCTAAATCTAAGCAGGAGTTAATATGCCTATCAATTACATCGCTCGAATATATTGTTTTCCCTAATTTGAGTTCTGGATAACTAAACAAATTACTATCTAATACCTCCCATAATTTCTCATTCATTTCTTGATTAAGAAACACCCCATTTTCATCAAGAAATTTTAATCCACACCAATCTTGTGGATTATGAGACGCTGTGATTACAATCCCTGCAACAGCATCTGTTTTCTCTGTTACAAACTGAACTGTTGGAGTGGGAACAGTACCTAATATTTCTAAATCTCTTCCTAATGACTCAAAAGTCCCAATTAAAACTTTTTCAATCCATTCGCTACCTAATCTTCCATCTTTACCTATAACAATTTTTCCACTTTTTATAACCTTATGCAATGAATATGCGTAATTAGAAATTAAGTTCGGCGTTAAGCCAGAGCCAAATTGTGCTCTTAAACCAGAAATTGAACGAACAATAGCCATAATTCAATAATTTTTAATGTTAAAAGTCTATCTTCAAAATTAACAAAACAAAAGTAAAAAAATGGAAATGTTAAAAAATAATCCTTATATAAGCTTAATTGCTCGAATAGTTCTCGGCTGTGTATTTATCGTAGTTGGAGTAACAAAAATTGCTGAACCAAAACTATTTGCAAACGAAATCGGCAATTATCAAATGCTTCCTGATTTGTTAGTCAATATACCTGCTATAATTTTACCTTGGCTTGAACTTGTTACTGGGTTAATGCTTATTCTTGGAATTAAGTTAAAAGAAACTTCATTTATTGCAGGGATTTTGTTAATTGTTTTTACTTTAGGTGTGGCAATAGCGTGGGCAAGAGGACTTGATATTAATTGTGGATGTTTTTCGACTATTAAAGAAGAGAAAGTTGGGTTATCTAAAATTTTACAAAATAGTGGCTTATTAGTTTTAACCTATCTTATTTTCATCTCTAAGTCAATAAAATTTAGATTAGATAGGGCATAAACCCCTATCTAATCTTTTAAATGTAAAAGCTTATTTAGGAAGTCTTTCTAACAAACTTCCCTTACTATCAAAAAGTAAAATTGTTGATTCATCTGTTTGTTGTTGCTGACCATTTATATTTAATGATTCAGAGCCAATAACACCCCTAATCTTTCCTTGACTATCATTAATTTTTATTACGGCTTTATCTGCTTCATTGATAAACATTAAATATCTCAAAATTCCATCTTTTATTCCTAAAATGCCTGGATAATTATTAATCACTTTCATAGAAGCAGTCGAGTTACTCTGAGGATTATAGACTTCTACATAGCTATTTTTATTAATTGGGTCGTAACCAGATGAATAATAAAATTCCCTATTGTTCCCATCTGCTTTATATATATTTACGCCATAAGAACTTGGAATATCAACTACCTTACTATTGCCTCCAGATGTTTCAAAAGCAAAATCTTTTCCATAAATCATATAAAGTGAATCTTTTATTACTTTTAACCCATTATTATTTATATAAGTTAAATGATTTTTTGAATTTTGAAACTGCAAATAAGGCGAATCATTATTTGTTACGAGCTGTATAAAATTAGGATTTGGCTTACTATCATTCGATAAATACAAAATTATACCACTATTATCTTCATTAATCAAAAATTTATTAGAATTGTCTCCTGGTATATTGATATATGAATTATTATTTGCAATACCTAAATTTAAAGCAACCTTGCTACCATTATCTTTATAAAAAATTATTGCTGCATTCTTTTCATCTACCATTTTTAACTCTGCCGCAACTCCTTTACTATTCTTTAATACAAATTTTTCTGCTTCAATAACTGAAGGTAGTTCAAATTCAGGTAATTTTATTTTCTGCTGAAACCCAAGTAATGCAAATGATGATAAAAGCCCAATTAAACATACATTTAAGATTCTTTGCTTCTTTATTGCTCTTTCTAATTTTATAAGTTTTTCTTCAATATTGTCGCTCATTTCAATATTTTCCTTTATTTTTGAAATAAATAATTTTTAAAATTAATAAAATCATTGTGAATTTTAAACAAATCAAATCTCTAATTTCAATAATTGTATTTTTTTGCTTTTTACTTTCTTCTTGCGAAGATTACGAAGGCAATAAAATAATCTACCTCGGCGACCCAAACTATGTTTCAGTGGCAAGCAAAGATAATGGCGATGTTATGGTTATTCTTTATCAAAAGTCAGATAGAGTGTATCTTAATGTTGGATATAATGACCTTTATTTGTACTTTCGAGATACAAAAAAAGAATCCATCATCAAAAATATAAATTATTCAGTTAAATTTTATTTAGAAAATGATACTCTTGCAAAAGATGCAGCAGTTTTCCCAAATTCTTCTGGCAATTCATTGAATCTTTTTAAAATTCCAACCTACTTCACCAAACCAAGCTCAGCAACTAATTACTGGGTTATGGAAGTCTCTTACACTTTTAAAAATAAGAATTATACAGAAAAAATTCAATTAGAAGTAGGGGATAATCCCCTTTATTTCTCCTTTGAAAATAATAGCAGTACATTTTTTATCAATCAAATTGAACCAAAAAATCAAAAGATAGGTATTTTAGATTTTGACTTTGTTATTTTGAAGAAAGAAAACAATTCTTTTAGTTACTTCAATGACATAACTTGCGATATAAAAGTAACTAATTTCAAAAGAGAAACTATTAACAATGTTGCACCAACCAATCAAGACAATGGCTATTATAAAGGAACAATCTACGTCCCTGAAACAGGTGCATGGCAGGTCGAATCAAACTTTTACTTAAATGAAAAAATAATATACAAGTATATTTATCCAATTTTTATTAAAACAGAAATCTAACGTTAATTAAGGAACAATTATGGCTTTAAATAAAATATTAGTAATTGGTGCAGGACAAATGGGAAGTGGCATTGCACAAGTTTTAGCAGCACAGAACTACTCTGTAATCCTTCAAGATATAACTAATGAAAATCTTGAGCGTGGTATTAACACCATTGCAAAATCTCTTGACAGAATCGTCAAAAAAGGCGCAATATCAGAAGAAGATAAAACTAAAACTTTATCGAATATAACTACAACCTTAAACATTACTGATGCTTATGATGTTGATTTAGCAATCGAAGCAGCAACTGAAAACAAAGATTTAAAATTCAAAATCTTCAAAAACTTAGATGAATCAATCAATCCAAATGCAATTTTAGCATCAAATACTTCTACAATATCAATCACAGAAATTGCAGCTGTAACAAAAAGACCTGAAAAAGTAATTGGAATGCACTTTATGAACCCTGTTCCAGTTATGAAACTCGTTGAAATCATTAAAGGACTTTCCACAAATAGTGAAACTTATAGCACAATCATTGCATTAACCGAAAATCTCAGCAAAATTCCAGTTACAGCAAACGATTTTCCTGGTTTCATAGCAAATAGAATCCTACTTCCATTTATCAATGAAGCTTGCTATACATTAATGGAAGGTATTGGAACGGTTGATGGCATTGATAACGTTGCAAAACTTGGATTTGCACATCCAATGGGTCCATTTACACTTGCAGACCTTATCGGATTAGATACTTGCTTAGCAATAATGGAAGTATTACACAATGACTTAGGAGATACGAAATACCGACCATGTCCATTGCTCAAAAAAATAGTAGCAGCAGGACATTACGGAAGAAAGAATGGCAAAGGTTTCTATGATTACTCAACTGAAACCCCAACTCCACTCAAATTTAATTAATAATCGTAATAGTTAATATGCAACCCTCAATAAGTTTAATACTTGTTGAGGGTATTTTATTGTAATACTTGAAGTTTATCATTCTTCATAATTAATTCATCACCCATTAACCAATCAAGTTCATTTTCAACAATAACGGGCATTCTCTTTTTTGAATTATGTATTTTACTCATTAGTTCATTGGCTTCGGTTGTAAGAATGGTATAAGAATGAATTATTTCTCCGTTATCGACATTCGTCCAACTGCTCCAAAGTCCCGCAAAAGCGAATGAATCATTATGATTTATACCTATTTCATATTTTTGTTTTTTTTTGCCTTTCTCGTCGAGCCATTGCCATTCATTGAAAGAGTCGGCAATGATTAGACATCTGTTTTTGATAGAAGTTCTAAATGATGGCTTTTCTTTAATTGTCTCAATTCTTGCATTTAATGTGAATTTATTTATTGAAGAATCCTTTGCCCAGTGAGGAATGAGTCCCCATTGATATAAGTCAATCTCGTCAGGATTTTGATTTGA
This sequence comes from uncultured Hyphomicrobiales bacterium, assembly GCA_964465945.1. GTDB lineage: Bacteria > Bacteroidota > Ignavibacteria > Kapaibacteriales > UBA2268 > JAJRPT01. Next base: position 8,527 of record CAYXMM010000018.1, on the reverse strand, counting down.
GATTATAGGAGTTTTAGGAAATGAAAAACCATTGAAGTTGCCGATAACAGAGTTCTTGTCATTGCTATAATTCGCCTTGAATCTCTTTTTTAAAGCTGTAGCGTCTTTGGATTGTTGGAAGTAGAAGCACATATAATTATTGGGTTTAATTAAACATTAATTTGAATAATATCATTCAAATCAGTAGTATATCTTGGTGAAAGATGTTCCTGTCGCATTTTCCATAAGCGATTCGGGTCTTGGGAAGCAAGTTTGATAGTGTGTTGTCCGTAATGAGCATTGATATTATCCATTGCTTGCATAATTGCGGAGTGCTTAGGATTGCTATTATTGAAAAGAGCAATTTGTCTCGGACTATCAGGAACAACATCAAGAACAATAACGCCTGCTTTTTTGTAACGAAACCCTTGTTTGAAAACCTTTTCAAGTGCTTGATTAGCAAATTGACTTATTTCGATGCTCGAATTAGTTGGAAAAGGGAGTTTAATAACAATATTTTTAGAGTATTGTGGCTCTTCTGGCTTAAATCCATTCGTATGAATAAAAACCATAATCGCATTACAGCAAGAATTTTGTCTTCGGAGTTTCTCAGCGCAAACAACGGCAAACGAGGAGACTCTTTCTTTTAAGTCGCTAAGCTGCGTATAATCTTTTTCAAAGCTCCGAGTTGTAGCGATGTTCTTTTTATCCTTTTCTTCTTCCATTTGAATGGAAGGTATACCAAGTAAATCATTTTTAAGTCGTAATCCGACAATCGACATACTTTTTTTAACAAACTGGTCAGGCAACTGAGTAAATTGATAAGCCGAATTGATATTCATAGCTTTAAGTCGCTTGGAGTGTCTTCGCCCGATACCCCATACATCCTCAATGTTTAACCACTTCAAAGCATTTTCTCTTTGTAATTCACTTTTAATGATAAAAACGCCTTTTGTTTTTTCAGGATATTTTTTCGAGATTTTGTTTGCAACTTTTGCAAGCGCCTTCGTTGGAGCAATTCCAATACTAATAGGTATTCCAGTCCATTTTTGCACTTTGAATTTAGCATCCATAAAGTAGTCATATAACTTTGTTTTTGGCAAACCATCTAAATTCAAAAATGCTTCATCTATTGAGTATATCTCAATTTCGGGCGCATACTCTGATAAAATCGTCATAACTCTATGACTCATATCACCATAAAGTGGGAAATTAGCTGAAAACACGAGAACATTATTCTTAGTAAATAATTCGTCATTCTTAAAAGCAGGGGCGCCCATTGGTATACCGAGTTTCTTTGCTTCATTACTCCTTGCAATAACGCAACCATCGTTATTAGAAAGCACAACGATAGGTTTCCCGTTTAAATCTGGACGGAAAGCACGCTCACAAGAAGCGTAAAAGTTATTGCAGTCAATTAGTGCGTACATTTAAAATGATTTAATTACATGTTTAACAATACCCCAGATGAGAAAATCATTTTCAGAAGTGATTTTTAGTGGCTTATAATTCTTATTTGCAGGGATTAGCCAACACTCATTGTTTTCTAATCTCACTTTTTTAAGCGTATATTCACCATCAACATAGCAAACAGCAATTTTTCCGTTTGTGGCTTCGATACTTTTGTCTATCACAATCAAATCACCATCTTCAATGCCAACTTCGGACATTGAATCACCTTTAACCCTACCAAAATAAGTAGCTGCTGGGTGTTGAATTAAGTGTTTATTAAGGTCAATTTTCAAATCATCAAAGTCTAAGGCAGGTGAAGGGAAGCCAGCACTAATTCCCTGTGGAATAAGCGGTAACTCCAGTTCAATTTCAGTCATTGCAGAATAAATATCAATATAAGATGATGAATGTAATTTTAAATTTGTCATAATCTATTAACGAAACTCTTTAAATTTAATTTTCAAATTTTAAACTCATAAAATTAAGGTTTAATCTACAAATACAAATAATAACCTTACGAAAATAGCAAAATAATTTCCATTAATATGGAGAATTTTTCACCTGGAAGCTATATACTAATATATAATGGCGAAGTTCGAAAATTTGAGGTTGTAAAATAACCCGTCATTCTGAGCGAAGCGAAGAATCCAGTAGAAATAAGCCGTTCATTGAGCGGAGCCGAAATGAACATCGTATTTTTCTGGAATTTAATTTTTGTACTGATTTCTTCGCTTCGCTCAGAATGACAACAAATCATTTTTTGTAACAAGTTCTTATTTATCAGAAATTTAGTAAATTTGATAAAAATATTTCAAACTTTTTTTCAAAATTTGTGAGACATTTTCGCTTCAAATGTGTCATTGTAGTATGGAAATTTACAAATTTTGAAAAAGTGTTTAGTTTTTTAGTAAGATTGAAAAATATATTTTAAATTTTTAAAGGTGATTTTATGAAAGTATTTATTATTATCTCGCTGTTCTTTATTTCTGTTCTGTCTTTGTTTTCTTATAACAAGATAGAATTTGCAAGAGATATTGATGATTATAGAATATATGGACCTCTTGATAATAGTGGTCTGTCAATGCTCAATGATTCTATCGCTGTTTTGTATTATCATACTGTTGATGATACTGCTAAAGTATTAGATAGTCATAATGGACTTGGAGGATATAGCCCAGCAGCAATAGCTAACTACAATATCAATACTAAAACAGTAGAGTTTTACTATAATAAGATATCTAGTGATATACGAAAGTGGTCTTATAGACCTGCCTTCCTAACAAAAGATAAAAGCAAAGTATTTGCCTTTGGGACTTTTTATAACGCCGAAGTAGAATTTGAAGGTGGTCGTATAGACGACTATAGCTATTTCGACTCAGTAGAAGTATTTAATACATCAAATGGACAGATTGATACTGTATTTAGAATAGAAGGGTATCACTTTACAAATTTTAGTAATATGTATAATGGAAATATTTCATTTATGGCTGTAAAAGAAAATGATTCACTTTACTATAAGAACGAATTTTACGTAGGTGAGATTAATCCAGATACTTACTCATATACGCTAACGAGAACACCCTTATATTTTGGAACAATCGAATACAAAGAGTTTATAACAAATTATAGAATTGTCAAGTCATATAGGCCTAATATTGATGAAGAAGTATGGTTTGAAACAATTCATTCTATACCAGGTATAAATGGAGAAGATCAAACGTTTTACGAAACATATTCATTTGTATTGGATGATTCTCTGCAGTATAGGAAGAAAAAACAAGAACAATATTTATGGTGGAGTACAGGGGGACTTCCAAGCACGTTAAATCATGATAGTATTTATACATTTGGAGGTGGGTATGGAGATGCTTATGATGTAGATTTGGGTAATAGCTCTGGTTATATACCAAAATTTACTATAGGTGTTGACGAGAATAATAAATATTTTATTAGTGAAGGTTGGATAAAAGATAGTTTACCAGTAGTTTATTTTTATTATAAAATATACGACTATCAGAATGGTGTAACAATTGATTCTGTGTTTACGGATAATCCACTTGAGCACCCTCTTTTTCAAGATGTGGGAGGCACTAACTTCAACATCTCAAACGACAGTATAGGAATAGTCATATTTAAAGGTTCAATCTGGAAATTTAGGTTGTTTTCCTCAACAAGTGGGATTGACAGCAATGAAAACGACCCGGAACTAATAAAGAACATTTATCCTAACCCAACATTATCAACGTTAAATGTAGAGTTTAACAAAGAACTGAGTTATAATGATATAAATAAGATAAAAATAATTGATGTAACAGGGAAATCGTTAAATACAAATATCACTTACGAAAATAGTAATATTATTTCCATTAATATGGAGAATTTTTCACCTGGAAGCTATATTTTCAACTATAAAAGTAATTCAAGATTAATAAATATAGTGAGGTAATGAAATGAAAATATTAGTTATTATAATAATTACAATCAATATTTATTCTTATTCACAAGATAACTTAAATATACAACCACTTCTTTTTAATTATAATGGTAATACGAATACAATTCTTACAGAAGAAGGTTTAGATATAGACAATCCTTTCATTATCGGCTGGCAGTGGGGTGGCGACCATAGATTATTTAATATCGTCATTCTGAGCATCCTCCCCGTCATTCTGAGCGAAGCGAAGAATCCAGTAGAAATAAGCCGTTCATTGAGCGGAGCCGAAATGAACATCGTATTTTTCTGGAATTTAATTTTTGTACTGATTTCTTCGCTTCGCTCAGAATGACAACAAATCATTTTTTGTAACAAGTTCTTATTTATCAGAAATTTAGTAAATTTGATAAAAATATTTCAAACTTTTTTTCAAAATTTGTGAGACATTTTCGCTTCAAATGTGTCATTGTAGTATGGAAATTTACAAATTTTGAAAAAGTGTTTAGTTTTTTAGTAAGATTGAAAAATATATTTTAAATTTTTAAAGGTAATTTTATGAAAGCATTTATTATTATCTCGCTGTATTTGTTCTCTACTCTTTCTTTGTTTTGCTACAACAAGATAGAATTTGCAAGAGATATTGATGATTATAGAATATATGGACCTCTTGATGATAGCGGTATGTCTATGCTCAATGATTCTATTGCTGTTTTGTATCACTGTACTGTTGATGATACTGCCATGGTTTTAAAAAATTGGAGCCCAATAGCTATTGCTAATTATAACATTAATACCGAGTCAGTCGAATTCTACTATGACAGGCAGTCTAGCACAATGCAAAATTGGTTTTATAGACCAGTTTTTCTAACAAAAGATAAAAGCAAAGTTTTCGCTTTTGGGGCTTTTGATCATGTTGAAGTAGAGTTTGCCGATGGTTGGATAGACAAATATAACTATTTCGACTCAATAGAAGTATTTAATACTTTTAATGGACAAATTGATACTGTATTTAGAATAGAAGGGTATCACTTTACTGATTTTAGTAATATATACAATGGAAATATTTCATTTATGGCTGTAAAAGAAAATGACTCGCTTTACTATAAGAACGAATTTTACGTAGGTGAGATTAATCCAGATACTTATTCATATACACTAACAAAAACACCAGATGCATTTGAGCAAGGAGGTTACCCTAAAAAAGTAAGCCAAGTAAAAATTGTAAAATCATATCAACCAGGAGTAGAAAAAGAAGTATGGCTCCAGGCATCATTTAGGTGGAAAAGTGAACATGGAGAAACAATGTCACGGACAGAAACCTATTCATTTATACTGGATGATTCGTTGCGTTATTGCGATGAATTCATGGAACGAAATATATGGAAGAGAGGTATAACGGAATTTCCAGGCACATTAAATCATGATAGTATTTATGTCGCACAGGGAAGACTTGTAAAAGCTTATGAACTTATAGAAGATACTCCTTGGGGTTTTCCCGATTGGGCTGGTTATGCTTCTGTACCAAGTCTCACTATCGGTTCCGATGAAAAAAATAAATATTATATTAGTAATGGGTTTCCAGGTGATACATTATACTCACAATTTTATTATAAAATATACGACTATAAGAATGGTGTAACAATTGATTCTATAATCACAATTAATTTCCGCGATAATCCTCTATTTAGTTATACTGCAAGAGGAGGGAGGAACTTTAATATCTCAAACGACAGTATAGCTATACAAATATTTAAAGGCACAATAATTAAATTTAGGTTATTCTCTTCAAACAATGGGATTGATAGCAATGAATACGAACGGGAGCTAATAAAGAGTATTTATCCTAACCCAACATTATCAACGTTAAATGTAGAGTTTAACAAAGAACTGAGTTATAATGATATAAATAAGATAAAAATAATTGATGTAACAGGGAAATCGTTAAATACAAATATCACTTACGAAAATAGTAATATTATTTCCATTAATATGGAGAATTTTTCACCTGGAAGCTATATTTTCAACTATAAAAGTAATTCAAGATTAATAAATATAGTGAGGTAATGAAATGAAAATATTAGTTATTATAATAATTACAATCAATATTTATTCTTATTCACAAGATAACTTAAATATACAACCACTTCTTTTTAATTATAATGGTAATACGAATACAATTCTTACAGAAGAAGGTTTAGATATAGACAATCCCTTTATAATTGGTTGGCAATGGGGTGGACATCCACGAGTAGCAAAGGCATTATACACTAATATGATTCAAACTCAATACCGTAAAGAAGACTTTCGGAACTATACCGACTTAAATTTATATGAAGCAAATAATTTTGATAATAGAATTTATACTGTTATAGGAGGTGAAGGCGCAAGGGCAAAACATTATTATAGTGAACATTCTAAAGTAGAAAGAAATTATGAAGGCACTCCTGTGAACGCACAGGCATTAATTTTTAAAGCAGCGCTTGAAGTTCCAAGCGATGAGCATTTTATTCCTTTGAATAATGATATAGATTCGGCGATTTGGGGATTTAAGTACAAGCATCCGAATATCACAAATAATACGACTACACAAAATTTCAATGGTAGCAATATTTATAGAATTAAATTGGAAAAAGGTAATGGCTACGACGGACAAACTGTACTAAAAGATGTATACCCTAACAATGTTTTAGGAAAAAAATCTTACAGCAATAGTGTCGGACCATATCTTTTAAGTATAAATTTAAGACGTTTAGCCGGAGCCGAATGGAAATTATTTTTTCTAACAAGTTCTAATTTATCAGAAATTTAGTAAATTTGATAAAAATATTTCAAACTTTTTTTCAAAATTTGTGAGACATTTTCGCTTCAAATGTGTCATTATAGTATGGAAATTTACAAATTTTGAAAAAGTGTTTAGTTTTTTGATTGGAATTTGTTTTTAACTGGTTTCTTCGCTTCGCTCAGAATGACGGGGAAATGTTCAGAATGGCGAAGCGGATGTTCATTTCGACTACGCTCAATGAACTGAATTTGAAAAAGTGTTTAGTTTTTGATTGGAATTTGTTTTTTAACTGGTTTCTTCGCTACGCTCAGAATGACGAGGGAATACTCAGAATGACAACGTATTTTTATTTTAAATTTTTAAAGGTGATTTTATGAAAGCATTTATTATTATCTCGCTGTATTTGTTCTCTACTCTTTCTTTGTTTTGCTATAACAAGATAGAATTTGTAAAAGATATTGATGATTATAGAATATATGGGCCTCTTGATAATAGCGGTATGTCTATGCTCAATGATTCTATTGCTGTTTTGTATTATCATACGGTAGATGATACTGCTAAAGTGTTAGATAGTCATACCGGGCTTGGAGGATATAGCCCTGCAGCAATAGCTAACTACAATATCAATACTAAAACAGTAGAGTTTTACTACAACAAGGAGTCCAGTGATATACGAAAATGGTCGTATGACCCTGCTTTTCTAACAAAAGATAAAAGTAAGGTTTTTGCTTTTGGTGCTTTTAATATTTTTAGTGATTCTGTTGTGAAATTTAACAGTTATTACGACTCCGTAGAAGTATTCAATACAACGAATGGACATATTGATTCTGTTTTCAGAATTGAAGGATATACATTTACTAATTTTAGCAATATGTATAATGGAAATGTATCATTTTTGGCTTTCAAACCAAATGACTCACTTTATTATAAGAACGAAATTTATGTTGGTGAGCTGAACCCTGATACTTACTCTTATACACTTACGAGGACACCATTAGTATTTGAAACAGCCACCTATCCAGAGTTAATAACTAATTTAAAAATCGTAAAGTCATATAGGCCTAATATTGATGAAGAAGTATGGGTTAGAACGATGCAAGTTATACCAGGTATAGATGGACATGAAGATAAAACGTATTACGAAGCATATTCATTTATACTAGATGATTCACTTCAATATAGAGATTCTCTTGATATTTTTGAGAAATCCAAAAGACAATTTATATGGAGGATAGCAGGAGGAGGACTCCCAGGCACATTAAACCATGATAGTATTTACGTAAGTGGAGGTAGGTTGACAAACGCTTTTGATATAGATTTGGGTATTAATACTGTCAATGTACCAAGTTTTACTATTGGTTCCGATGAGAATAATAAGTATTATATTTGTTCTGATCCTGATTTTGCTGATAGTAATATAAATAGGTATGTTTTTAAACTATATGACTATAAAAATGGAATTACTATTGATTCAACAATTACAGGTAATCCGCATATACATCCATTAATTAGGTGGGAAGACAGAGGAGGAGATAATTTCAACATCTCCAACGACAGTATAGGTGTAATAATTTTCAAAGGTTCAATATGGAAATTTCGGTTATTTTCCTCAACTAATGGAATTGATAATAATAAATACGAACCAGATTTAATTAAAAATATTTATCCTAATCCTGTTTTTTCATATTTTAATGTAGAATTTAATAATGAACTTAATTATAACGATGTTAATAAGATAAAAATAATTGATGTAACAGGGAAATCGTTTAGCACTAACATTTCATATATAAATAGTAATATTATTTCTATTAATACAGAGGATTTCTCACCTGGAAGCTATATACTAATATATAATGGCGAAGTTCGAAAATTTGAGGTTG
>CAYXMM010000017.1:22945-55964 GCA_964465945.1 uncultured Hyphomicrobiales bacterium | reverse complement strand
AGGGCGTGGACTACCAGGGTATCTAATCCTGTTTGCTCCCCACGCTTTCGTGCCTGAGCGTCAATAATGAGCCAGTAGGCCGCCTTCGCCACTGGTATTCCTCCTGATATCTACGCATTTCACCGCTACACCAGGAATTCTACCTACCTCTCTCATATTCAAGACTTTCCGTTTCGAAGGCATTCCCAAAGTTAAGCTTTGGTCTTTAACCCTCGACGCAAAAGCCCGCCTGCGCACCCTTTATACCCAGTAATTCCGGACAACGCTCGGACCCTACGTATTACCGCGGCTGCTGGCACGTAGTTAGCCGGTCCTTCCTTTGATGGTACAATCCCAGAACCCCGAAGATTCTTTTTTTCCCATCTGACAGTGGTTTACAGGGCAGAGCCCATTCATCCCACACACGGCGTCGCTGGTTCAGGGTTTCCCCCATTGACCAAAATTCCTCACTGCTGCCTCCCGTAGGAGTCTGGACCGTGTCTCAGTTCCAGTGTGACTGATCGTCCTCTCAGACCAGTTACTGATCGTCGCCTTGGTAGTCCATTACACTACCAACTAGCTAATCAGACGCAGACTCATCCATATCCATTAAAACTTTGACCCTTAGGCCTCATCTGATATTAGCTACAGTTTCCCGCAGTTATGTCAGAGATATGGGTAGATAATCTACGCGTTACTCACCCGTGCGCCAGTGACCCAAAAGCCCCTTGACTTGCATGTGTTAGGCACGCCGTCAGCGTTCGTCCTGAGCCAGGATCAAACTCTCCGTTGAAATAAATTAAATTAATTTTAATTTCAAGTTTGAACTCAAAGCTAATTGACCTTAAAGTACATTCTCTATTTTTATATGTTAAATTTTCAAAGAACTTTTTAAAACTACATTTTTTGTTTCGTTTCAAAATGGATTACAAAATTAAGAAACTTTTATAATACAATCCAAATTTTATTTTATTATTTTGAAAATATTTTTTGTTGAACACAATTTATATTTTCTTTAGAACTTTTTTCTTTTCCGTTTCGGAAAGACTTCAAAATTAAGAAACTTTTATAATACAATCCAAATTTTATTTTATTATTTTTTAAAAAAATCTATTCTTACAAATTTAGAATTTATTATTTCTGTTTCGTTTGAATTTGGAAAGCAAAATTAAATAACTTTCTTTTATTAACCAAATTTTATTTTTAATTTTTAAGAACTTTTTTGTTTCGTGAACGAGTTAGAATACAATATTAAGGGTATTTTATATTACTTCCAAATTATTTTTAAAAAAAGTTTAAATTTATTTAAGATGACTTTTAATTAATTTCAATAATTCTCTTTATTATATGTTTTTATCGAAATTAATAATTTTAAAGTTTTTTTGTTAATAAGTCGATAATCTTGATTTTGCTAAAATTATTCTTTCTACTTTTTCTAAATATTAGAGTAGATTATTTAGCAAATGTTGAGTTTACTATCCAAAATATCTATTTTTTTGCGAAGTATTTCCTTGTATAGTTTAGCTCTAATGGCAGATAAACTATGTATGAAACTAATAATGCTCCATAAAAAAGCATACTGTCATATTGACTTTGCTGTATATAGTATATCACTAATGCGAATATTAGTAAGTTCTTTATTGTTATTAATAAAAAGTACCTAAACATTAGTAGCTTATTTTTGTTTTCTGGTAATGTTTTCAGAATTATGACTGATATTCCGAATTTGATGCTAATTATAAATATTGCTAATAGTATTTCTTCCATTTTTTCCTTTATTCGTATCTTAATGCTTCTATTGGGTCAAGTTTTGATGCTTTGTATGCGGGATAGTAGCCCGAAAGTAATCCCAAAATTGTTGCTATTATTATTGAGTATATAAGCCAATCTATTGGTATAGTAAAAGCTAAACCTGCGAATATTGAAGCCAAACTAACTACTATTAAGCCCATTATTATCCCAATTATTCCTCCAATTTGACAGATTGTAATTGTTTCTATTATAAATTGAAATAGGATCCATTGTCTTTTCGCCCCTACTGCCATTCGTATTCCTATTTCTCTTGTCCTTTCTTTAACAGTGATTAACATTATGTTTGTTATTCCAATTCCAGCAGCAACAAGGGTGAAAAAGCCAATCAGCATTCCAAAGATAGTTAAAAAGTTTGTTAATCCGCTGAATTGCTCACTCACAGTGCTGTTTGTTTCGAGTTCAAAATTGTTTTCTTCCCATGGCTTTAAGTTTCTGATTATTCTCATAGCACCTATGCTTTCATCTATTGTTTCTGTTAGAAAGATGTTATCCACTGCTTTGATAGTTATATCAACAGATTGCCACCATTCTGTGTAGTATTTTAAATAGATGTTAATTGGAACTATTACTTTGTTATCTTGACTCCTACCTAAGACAGCTCCTTTTTCTTTTAGTATACCTACGATTTCAAATTGTTGATTGTCGATTGTGATTTTCTCTCCAATTACATTCATTGTCGGGAATATTTTCTTGATTATATCTGTTCCGATTACAGCAACATTGTTTCTAAGTTGCAGATCTTGTTGGGTGATTATTCTTCCTTCTTCAACATCGAAATTATTATTTATAAAGTAATTTTCATCTACACCATATAATGAAACATCTGGGTCGGAGGAGATATATCTTGATTTAATAATTTTAGCATTACTACTTGCTGAAGCACTTATATAAGGGGTCGTTGTGATTCTTGATTTTAAGTCTTCTACGTCTGAGTATGTTATTTTGGGTCTATTTCTATACATTCGGAAAGAGTGTCTCCCCATTTGAACTGATGGTGTCCTTGTGATTTGGAATGTATTTTCGCCTAATTCTGATACTTCGTTGCTTACTGTGTTTTTTAGTGCGGTTACAAATGTTCCTGCTCCAAAAATAGCAAATACTCCTATAGATATACTTAGTAAGATTAATCCGGACCTTAATTTATTTTCTCTAATTGTGCTAAATGCTTGCAATATTGATTCAAAAATATTCATTACTCTGACCTCAATGCTGTTACTGGGTCGAGGTTGGAAGCTCTAATTGCTGGAATTAAGCCGGCAAAAACTCCTAATATTATTGAGACTATGGTTGCAATAATTACTAAGTCAAGGGATAAGTATGGGGGAAAAAATTCTACTACATCGCTAAAATTTGGGGCGACTGCCACGATAACAATTCTTGCAATATTGATTAACGCGGTACATATTATAATAGATGCGATTGCACCGAGTAAGGTTAGAGTTGAGGATTCGACTAAAAATTGTGTCCAGATACTTCTTTTTTTTGCTCCCATAGATTTTCTGATACCTATTTCTTTGGTTCTTTCGGTAACAGATACAAACATAATGTTCATTATCCCTATTATACCTACAATGAATGAAAGCATTGTGAGTAAGATACCAGCGATCCATATATAACTTCTAATTTTTGCGATTGATTCTTCAAAAGCTTTTGCCTCGTTAATTGAAAAATCGTTGATTGCTCCTGGTTTTATGTTTCTGATAGTTCGCATTAGTCCTTCGGTTTCAATTCTGACTTCTTCTAATTTATCTTTATTTCCAGCTTTCACCCCAATGCTTATTGACCTTCCTTTAGCTCCATATACTTTAATAAAGTTTGTCATTGGAATGAAATTTTGATTGTCTATGAAGTCAAAGATGAAAGTTCCGCGCTTTTTCACAACTCCGATTACTTCGTATTTCCTTGAACTAATTTTCACGATTCTACCTATTGCATCGCCATCAGGGAATAAGTTTTTGTAAATATTATATCCTATTACAACAACGTAATTACCTTGACTTTCTTCAAATTCATTGTAGTAACGTCCTTTGAGTAGTTCTCCAACGGGTGTAAATCTATTTTCGGATGGTGCGCCTACGACGCTCATTTCTTCAACGGAATTATTATTATAGGTTATAGATTGTCCCCATTTGTTAAAATTTGGAACAATTAATTCAGCGCTATGGTGTTGTTCTTTTAATGCGATCGCTTGGTCTAATGTTAGGTCTTTTCTATTCTTTAATAAATCCCAAGATTTACTGCCAGTCCAATCCCACTTATCAACGAAAATCATATCTGCACCGATAATTTCAAAGGTTTTCTGGAATGAATTATCAAGTCCATCTAATAGCCAGCCCATTAAAATCACAATAGAAATACCTACCATTACGCCTAAACTTGCTAAAAAAGATCGCAAAGGGCTTGCAATCATAGCTTCAAATGACATTCTAAAGTTTTCAAGTATTTCTATTAATAACTTCATTAACTATGTATATTAAAATTTTTATTTTCTTCGTCAGATTCGACTAACCCATCTCGCAATCTAATTATTCTTTTAGCATGTTGGGCTATTTCTTCTTCGTGAGTAACTAATATTATAGTATTTCCATTTTTCCATAATTGATTAAATAGTTTCATAATATCTTCACCTGTTTTGGAATCCAAGTTTCCTGTTGGCTCATCGGCAAGAATAATAGCCGGGTTCGTTACTAATGCTCTTGCTATTGCAACTCGTTGCCTTTGTCCGCCGGACATTTCATTTGGTTTATGGTCCATTCTATCGCCTAAGCCAACATCGCGTAGGGTTTGTTCGGCAAGTTCTTCTCTTTTAGATGGTGAAATTCCTGCATAGACAAGTGGCAGTTCAACATTTTTGACAGCATTTGCACGGGGCAATAAATTAAATGTTTGAAATACGAAGCCAATTTCTTTGTTTCTTATCTCAGCAAGCTCGTTATCTGTCATTTCATTGACATTATTTTCTTTGAAAAAGTATTTCCCAGAGCTTGGAGTATCCAGACAACCAAGCAGGTTCATTAAAGTTGATTTGCCAGAACCTGACGGACCCATAAGTGCAACATATTCATTTTCGCAAATTTTCAAACTGACATCTTTGAGTGCATAGACTTCTTGGCTACCCATTTCATATACTCTTGCGATATGTTCAATATCAATAACTACATCACCTTTAGCCATTATTTGCCACCTTTCTTGCTATTCCACTTTGCCTTTTTATCATTATTATTTTCAACTTTAATTTTAGAAGAGTTGGATAGTTCTTTTGAAATAGCAGCATAAGAACCGGAAACTATTTCTTCACCTTCTTTTAATCCACTTGTGATTTCGATAAATCCGTTATCGCTGATACCAACTTCAACTTCTCTTAATTCAACGCTATTATTATGTCTAACAAACACAACTGGCTTTGGAGTTGCTTTTTTGATTAGTTTTTCATCTTTTTTATTATTCTCGGTATTATCACCAAAACCACCTGAAAGGTCAGCTCTGACTGTAACTGCACCTAATGGAACAGAGAGAACATTTTCTCTTGTTTCAGTTTCAACTTTGACTTCGCAACTCATACCGGGTCTAATTCGTTTATTATAATCAGTTAATCTAATTTTAACTTCAAAATTTGTAGTTTGGTCTTGAGTGCCTGTGTTTGTTACAATTGCCGAGTGCCCAATCTCTTTAACAAATCCGTTAAATTCAATATCTTTGAAAGCATCGATTTCAATTTTTGTTAAATCATTTTTAGAAAGTAAAACAATATCGTTTTCGTCAACTTCAACAATAGCATTCATAACATTCAAATCGGCAACTTTCATAATTTCAGTTCCTTGAAATTGGGCTGTACCTAAGATTTTTTCACCTAATTCAACGGCTAAACTTGTAACAATGCCATTTATTGGTGATATGATAGTTGTCCTATCTGCGCTTCGTTTGATTTGACTTAAAGAAGCTTGGGATTGGGCGAATCTCGCTAATGATGATTGGTATTGCGATTGAGCTTTATCATAATTTGCTTTTGCACTTTCGAAATCTTGCTTTGAAGCGAACTCCTTTGCAAATAAATCTTTTGTCCTTAGAAATAGTGCTTTAGTTTGTTCTACATTAGCTTTTTGAAATTCAATATCCATTTTGGCTGCATCTAAGGCGGCTTCTTGTTGTTTTAATTGGGTTTCAATTATATCAGGTTTAACTCGTGCAAGGATTTGCCCTTTGCTAACTGTATCACCTTCTTGCACTCCTAAGAATATTAATTCACCCGAAGTTTCAGAGGAAATTTTCACTTCAGTTTCTGGTTTAATGCTTCCAACTGCAGATACTTTTTGGACTATTGTTTTTCTTTCTACTTTGCTTGTCGTTACAACAATAGTAGAATCATCTTTTTTGAAGAATACACTATAAGATATAAGCAAGGCAACTAGCACTACGATACTTATTAATATAATTTTTAATTTAGATTTACTTTTCTTTGCCATTTTTTATACCTTAAATATTATTTTCTTTAAATGCGTTTTTCATAAAAACCGCTGTTTTGGCTGGAATATCATGTAGGGCTTGTCTTTTTCTTGCCAGAACCATAAAACAACCAAAAAATATAATGATAGTTACAAATGATTGTAATGAAGTTAGAAATTTGAGTGATGTAATCACTACAATCAGCCCAATCACAGTGTCCGCATTTTTAACAAAATAGCGAATTAAAAGCTGAGTTAAATCTGCTTTTGTTCTATTTTCATTTCCAATTTTAATTCCAATTATCATTTTGCCTATTGATTGAGCAAAGAAGATTTCTAATGAATAGTATAAGAATCCGATTAAAGTTAATAATGGAGTCATTTCTAAAATGACATCAGAATAACTTTTAAGGAGGTCTGAATTGAAAACATCTAAATTCCCCTGGTTTTTGCTCACTAATGCCATAAAACTATTATTTGATAAGAACACAAACATTGTTAAAAGTGAATATATCACCTTATCTATCAAATATGCACTAAGTCGCTTTCCAAAGCCAACTCTGTAGCCAATTTCATAATCATCACCATAATACTTTCTCATCATATCCTCGTATTCTGGCGTTCCTTCTTGTGGTATATTTTGAAAATTATCATTCATATTTTAACCTTAGTTTAATTTTCCAATTCCATATAATATTTCTTTTTGGGCAAGAATATAATTGTAAATACTATTAATTCTATTTATTTTACTTGTAATAAATTGCGTATTAGCAGCAATTAGTTCAACAATGCTTGACCCACCAACTTCAAATCTTTCTTTTGCGCTTTGGTAATTTAACTCTGCACTACGGAGGGTTCTTCCTGTAATATCAAGTTGTTTCTCTGCTGCTTGAAGATTTAATTGCGAAGTTCTTAGTATTGTTTTTAAATCTTGTTCTAATTTAAGGAATTGGTTTTTCATTTGTTCAAATTGTAATTTATTTTGTTGAACACTATTATTGATAGAAAAATTCTGAAAAATAGGTAAGCTTAAAGATAACCCGAAATTTATTCTTCCGTTTTTATCGAAATTACTGATTTCTTGGTTAGCCCAATTCCATGCAGCACTCGCAGAAACAGTGGGGAAGTAGCTACTTTTTGCTCTTGAAATTCCATCTTCGGCGGAGCTCATTTGAACTTGTGCGGCTTCAAAATCTGCTCTATTTTCTTTAGCAATATCAATCATTTTATCTAATGAGCCAACTTCATCTTTAAATTTCTCAATTTCTTCTTTGGAAATTTCACTCGCCAAAGCACTTTCAACAAACTCACCTTCTGAATTTGGGTCTAGTCCCATAATTCCAAATAATTTCGCTTTTGCTATAGCAAGGTCGTTTTCGGCTTGAATTAAAGCAATTTCTCTATTACCGAGTTCTGCTTCTTGTGCATAAACATCACCCTTCTGCGAAGCACCTGCATTGAATTGTGCTTCTATTCTTTCAAGCATTTTCCTGCCTTCTTCAATATCTTGCTTTCTTGTCTTAACAATTTGATATTTTTTAATTACATCTATGTAATTTCTATAAACGTTAATTGTTACATCGCTTATTGTTTGTTCTGTGTTTAAAATTGCTCTATCAACACCTTTTTGAGCTTGTGAATAGTTTGCTTCTCTATTAAATCCATCAAATATGGTATAATTAGCGTTTAATCCAAGATTGTAAGTTTGCGCATCGACGAAATCCCACGCGAGAGTAGTTTGAGGCATACCAGTGATTGGGTCAAGGACTATTTGGTCGGTTTTGGGGTCAATCACAGGAATAGTTCTTTGTATCTGGAAGCTCGATCTGTTGAATCCACTGCTTAACCGTAGGGCTGGTAAGTAATTACCGAAAGCATTTGTTAAATTAGCCCCAGCGGCATTAATATTGCTTTCGGTCAGAATAATATCAAAGTTTTTCTTTTTCGCAATTTCGATACATTCTTTTAAATCAAGAATTTTCTGCCCGCTTTCTTGGGCAAAACTAATACTAAAAATAAAAATTAGTAGTGAATACATATTATCTCAATTCAATTAAATTTATTTGCTTTTTTACGATAATCAGCGATAATTGTTTTAATATATTAAATAATTAAATTTTCCAATTTGATATTTTTCAATCATATTATGAGGATGATTAGTTTTCATTTCCTCTCTCCAACATTACAAATCTACTAAATTCTAATTAATTTTTACTTTCTTTATTCAACATATATATTATAACAAACTTAAACTAAATATATAATAAAATATTACATTACGATAAATTGAAAGGTAATGAGTTAGAACATTAAAACTTGGTTATTACTTTTTTGAAAAACTAATTCTTCAAAACACTTCCAATCGTTAAAATTCAAATTTTGAATGTTCTTACTTGCTAATTCATAACTTGAAAGTTTAAATACTTTGTAAATATCAATCCTCATAAGAACATCTTTATTAATAGCTCTTTTAGAATCAAAGAAAATGATTGCTTTTAAAAAATTTTGTACTAATTCAGAATTTAAAATAAAGTGCGCAATTTCAGCCATTTTTAAATTTTCAAATCCGATAAAATAACATGTGTCATCGAGAATTATAGACTTACTTTCATTAGGATTAATAAGAGTAAAATGAGAAGTTTTATATAAGCCAGAAATTGCTACTTTGTATTTTGAAAATGAATACTCTCCAACTCCAAAAATAGAAAATTGAGGTTTATCTTTATACACTGAAGATTTTCTTTTTTGAAGCAAATCAGAATGTGAAGCCAAGTATTTATATGTTAATGGGTACAACTCTTTTATATAACTAGTTTCATCACCTGTTTTTTTTTGAGTAATAATAGTTAGTTTTCTGTAACTATTGACTTTGTTTTTTTTTAAATCAGAACTTTTTAAAAAGCCATATAAAAGATTTTCTTCAATTATTACAACTTCATCTAAGTTGTTTTTATAATGACCATTAAATTTAGTCAATTCCATTACACTGCTACAATCATGTTTTATCCCTGATCGCCATTCTAAGCTAGACTTTCCTTCAATTAGACTAGCTGATTCGTAATCTTCAATTGAACTTACAAATTTATTTTTATACCAACCAAAAGTTTTAAAAAATCTTTTTGAATAGAAGTTAAACTCTTTACAATTATATCTTTCTGAATTACCTATTGAGCCAAAAAATAATGAGGAATCAACTGATGCATCAAATTCTTTTTTTGTGTCAATAATTAATTTTTCTAATTTTTCTAATTTATAATTTGTACGCTTTTGCTCATAAATTATATTTTTAATTACAGAGTTTTTAATTAAAAATGCAAAACATCCAATATGATACTGAAATTTTTCAAAAATTAAATTCAAAATTGATTCGCCAATATCAAAATTTCCTTTTCCAGTTATTGCATCTAAGCCACTGTTCTTTTTTTTATTATTTTTTATCGGAATGTTGGTTGAATTTAAAATGCTTAATTCTGTATTAGTTACCCAAGGGGGATTTCCTATTAATAGGGTCTTAAAATTATTAGTTTCTTCGGCTAATTTTGACAAATTATAATTGAAAATACTACTATTAAATATATCAATTTCTGGTTTCGGTTGTTTTGGATTATCTAAAAAATAGTTTAATATTTTTAACTTTGTTATCCAAAAATAAGTTTCATTAATTTCAATGCCAACAACTTTTTTTAAAGTTTTTATATTATTTAATGATGATAAAATAAAGTTGCCTTTACCACAAGTAGGTTCTATTAAAAATTCAAAATTGTTATTTTTTGTTAGTATATAAGTGATTATGTCTTTTGTTAGACCCAAATTCGTTTGAAAATCACCATATTCTCGACTTTGTATGTTTGGTACGAAATCTTGGCGATTAATATATAATGCTATGTTACTTATCTCTTTTTGGTTACCAAAAAAATTATTAATTCCAGAGACCGCTTTTAAAACTATATTCATCTTATTATAATCATTAATAAGATTATTATGGGTTTGGAAAAAATTTAATAAGTTAATATTTTCTTTAAGTTCAGTCATTATAATATTATAAATTTTTATCTATAATTTTAATTATTCCATTAATATTTTCCTTTAGTTGAACAACTCTTGAATATTGTAATCTCCATTGTAAAGCATTAGATATTGTCAAGTAACCTTGAGTCGGTGGTTTTGATATTATTGCATCAGATAATAGATTTAATGTAATATCATCAGCTGGAATATTTCTATCTATTAGATATGCGATTATATCTTCCTTGTTCGCTCCATCTTTAATCATTTCGTTTATTCTATAGCTTGTTGTGTAATCAGCGGTTCTATTCATATCTATAAATGAACAATTTATAAAGTCTAATTTTGAAGTTTTTGATTCTTCATCATCAGATTTGTCATATACAAAAAGTAATAAATTATATCCCAATCCGAAAATTTTTTGTTTTGCATCGCTAAATGGGCATGAGGATTGTGGTTGTTTTATGGAGGTAACTTTTATATCGGTTGATATATCTTTCTCAGGTAAATCTATGCCTCTTGCAGATGATCCTCTTTTATATTGAAATTTTTCTTCTAAAAATTTTTGAAACTTATGTTCAATAAAAGTGCCTACTGCTTTACCATCAGTTATTCCGTATAATTCTTTGTTTTTATGAATTGATTCTAATTCACAAAACTCTTTTGCTGATTTTATTAATAAATCTATTGTTAACTTTTTTTTCATTTCCTCTCTCCAACATTACAAATCTACTAAATTCTAATTAATTTCTGATGTCTTCGATGTTAAGTAATTTCTTTTCAACGTTTAGCCCATTTAATAACTCGGGGTTCGTGCTGGTGATGAAACTTTGAACGCTGTTTTTTTCGATTATATCTATTACATGCTTTGAGCGACTGGCATCTAATTCCGCAAATATATCGTCTAATAAGACTATCGGAGTCTCGTTGCAATAGCTTTTTAAGTAATTGAACTCGGCTATTTTTAAACTTATTAATAAACTTTTATGTTGCCCTTGTGAGGCATAATCTTTTGCTATTCCTGAGTTTATCTTAATAATTAGGTCATCTTTTTGGGGACCGAAAATTGTGCTTCCTCGCTGGTATTCAATTTCTTTTCTGTAATTAAAATAATGAGTTAAACTCTCAATAATTGCTTCTCTGTCATTAATTATCTCGTCTCCAACTTTATACGGCTGATAAATCAAATCCACTTCCTCATTTGGGGCAATTTCTGCAAATGTGGATTTAAACATTGGTTTCAATTCATTAATAAACTCATTCCGTTTTATTACTATATCAGCATTAAGTTCAATTAGTTTATTCGTCCAAAGTTCCATTAAATCGTTATCATATTTGTCATTCTTTTTGAATTGAAGGAGTAGAGAGTTTCGATGCCTAAGGACTTTTTTTAATTGAATTAACTTGCTTAAATATGATTTGCTAATTTGCGAAATTACTTTATCAATAAAATCCCTTCTATCACCTGGCGAACCGAATGTGATATTTTTAAAATCTGGCGATAAAACAACAATAGGAATATTCCCAATTAAATTCTTTGGGCTTTGGTTCTCTGAATCATTGTTTGAAATTTTCTTTTTTGATGTGAAAAATTTGACATTAACATTATACTCCGCTCCTAAGTCATTTAATGCGTTAAGTCCTGTTTCATATCCTTTTTCTTCATATTTAATAATGTTTTGGTCCAAAACAGGCAAAAATGATTTAGATAAAGAACAAATCGATATTGCTTCTAATATCGTTGTTTTTCCTGAACCATTCATTCCATAGATTAGATTAATTCCATCGGAAAATTCAATTTCACTATTGGAATGATTTCTTAAGTTTCTAATTCTTATTTTTTTTATTTTCATTAAATAAGTTTTTCTAAATCATCCATTAAATTATTCATTTTTGTAATTAATGCTTGGATTGTGCTCTTATCTGTTAAATCTACGCCAGCTTCTTTAAGAGTGTCAATCGGATACATAGAGTCGCCAGAAGATAAAAATTTCATCATCTTTCCAGCACCTTTTAAGCCGGTTTCAATAATATTTTTAGATAAAACCTCAGCAGCGACAAGTCCAGTTGCATATTGATAAACATAAAAATTATAATAAAAATGTGGAACTCTTGCCCATGTGTAAAATTCTTCTTTATCTTCTGTTATTTCATTTCCGTAATACTTTCTAAATATTTCTGCATACTTATTTGTCAAAATATCTGCATTTAGAGAATTACCCTGCTCTGTGAATTGATGTGCCCAAAGTTCAAATTCAGCAAATTGAGTTTGACGGAAAAATGTTGCTACAATCTTATTAATGTATGTTTCAATTAGCATCTTTTTCTCTAAAACGGAAGTTGAATTGAAGTATAAATACTCGTGAAGTAAATTTTCATTTGTTATTGAGGCAACTTCTGCGGTAAAAATAGGATATGAGGCATATACATTTGGTTGTGTCCGACCTGTAAAGTAGCTATGCATATTATGTCCCATTTCGTGAATTAATGTTGATACATCGTTTAATGTTCCATTCCAATTCATTAGTATGTATGGGTCAACGCCAACTGTAACTCCTGAACTATACGCCCCTCCTCTTTTTCCTTTTGTATCATATACATCAATTCGTCTATTGTCGAAGCATTTATTTACCCCTTCAATATAATGATGCCCCATTGGATATAGTGCATTGGTTACTATACTTCTTGCATCTTCAAAGGTGTAATTTTGTTTGCTTTCAGGGAATAATGTTACATACATATCATAAGGATGAATTTCATCAAGCCCTAAAATTCTTTTTTTCATTCCTACCCATCTATGCAGACTGCCAATACCCTCATCAACGCTATCTACTAAATTTTGATAAACTTCAGTCGGAATATTATTTGGAGTTAGTGCGGCATCTAACGAAGACTTATATCCTCTTGCTTTCGCATTAAATATATCGCCGTTCATACTACCACTAAACAACGAAGCAAATGTATTTTTCAAATTCATATAAGGAAGATAAAATTTACGATACACTCTTTCTCGATATGCTCTATCATTTGAATATAATGCTGCATAAAAAACTGATTCGGAAATCTCTTCTTCTTCACCATTCTCACCTTCTACTTTTCCATAATCTATTTCTGTTGCTTTTAACAAAGAAAAAGTGTTATAAGGTGTTTGAAGTGAAGGTCCTGTCAATGCTAAAAGTTCTTCTTTATCGGCAGAAAGGGTGTGTTCTTTCATTCGCAAAATATTGTCAAAGAATTGCTTATATATTCTAAGTTCTTCAATTTCTGCCATATAAGCATATAATTTACTCTCGCCAATTTCTAAAATTGCAGGTGTAATAAACGCTCTCGCATTCTGGTACTTGCTTGCAAGTAATTTAATTTTACCATCTAAACTTTGAAAAACTGAATTATTTAAGTCGACATCTTTAGCTAAAAAGGCATATAAGTATAATTTACTCAATTTATTAGATACATATTCATCAAATTTTAATGTTTTATGTAAACCATCACCATCAACTAAAATACTTTCTTTATAACTACTAAAACGAGGTAATGCACTATCTACAAAAGTAAATTCTTCTTCCCATTTCTCAATGTTTTCAAAAATTACGTCTAAATCCCATTTATACTCCAAAGGAATTTCTTCTCTGCTATTATATTTCATTTCTAACCAAATTTTAAAAAATATTATACAAAATTATGAATAATAAGTTTTAAAAGTATTATAAATTTATAGGTGATTAAGTAGTAGCTTGGGTTGCTCTTTTTTCAACCATAGCCCTAAAGGGCATTTTCAACAGGGGAAGGCAAATTTTTAATCCTGAGCGGAGTAGAAGAGTACATTTACCTTCGCCCCCTTCAAAAAGCCATGTTTATAGATTTTTGGATCCATCTTTACTTATTCTTGAATTTATTATCATTTTTAAGTGTTTTTTTGCTTTCACTATTTAGTTTTCTTTCTACTTTTTTAATGTCTTCTTCAGGTGCAAGATTTTCTGGGACTATTCCTCTTGATAATAATGTATTTCTTACAGATTTATTGTTTGTTATATGTTCGTTTGATATTTGTTTTTCTGTGGTCATCTTGTTTTCTTTTGCATTGTGGATTGTTATCTCAGTTGCAAAATCTTTTGCTTTTAGTAAAATGGTCGGCATAAAATCAGCGATTGGTTTGTCTTTTATTCCATATTTAACTTTCATTTGTTGGGTTGAGTGATTAAATAGCGCTTGGTCGCCTTTACTTCTGATGATTGCAAAGTTTTGATTATCGCCTGTTTGTTGGTAAATTACGCTTGAAAGTTCTTTTTCGGTTTGTGAAAGTTTGTGTCTTGCATTAACTCTTTCTGATTCTAAAATGTTTTGCTCTATAATTTCTGCTTTGCGCGTTTGAACAGCAAAGTAAGTTTGAGCAAAGGAGATTTCTTGTTTTTTGGGGTCGCCATTTTGTGCAATTAGGTAACAAGCGTAACGAGTTAGCATTAAATCATCTACTTCTTTTTCGGCACCTGAACCAATGCTGACCATTTTCCCGACGTCGGCAAAATGGTCTAAAATAGATTGATTTGAAATTTCGCAAGCGGTTTTTGCTTTATTTATTACGTTCTTAAAATTGTCCCATTTGTCATATCCGAGCAAGTGTTGTAAGTCTCTTGCGAGCCAAAATTCTATTCCTTCTTCGGTTTTATGTGCAGAATCTTCAAAGTTTTCTGTTAGTTTGTATATTAGTTCTTTTTTCATAATATTTTATATTTTTTGTTCACATAATCTTCGTACAAACTTAGACGAAGTGTTACCCGTCTTATTGAGCGTAGCGAAATATCCAGTCCAAAAATTCTAATTTGCCAAGCAAATTACCCAATAACTCCAGCGGAGTTTTATATCAATAGCAGTCAAAAACCACCGCAAACCCCACAAATCGAAGATTTGCCTTCCCTTTCATCGCCCTAGATTTTGGGGTTAAGGGTGGGGGTTCGTTGAATAATTACCTATTCTTAATCTACCGAGCGTATTGAAAGCTTCGGAAGGTTTTAGTTTTTTGTTCTACTCCTACGGAGCAGGGTGTTTTGTTTTTTCTTTTCTATTGATATTGAACTGCTACGCAGCTCTAATACATTTATTTGTATTTTGTTATAAGTGCATCTTTTTAAACTCCAGCGGAGTTTTATATCAATAGCAGTCAAAAACCACCGCAAACCCCACAAATCGAAGATTTGCCTTCCCTTTCATCGCCCTAGATTTTGGGGTTAAGGGTGGGGGTTCGTTGAATAATTACCTATTCTTAATCTACCGAGCGTATTGAAAGCTTCGGAAGGTTTTAGTTTTTTGTTCTACTCCTACGGAGCAGGGTGTTTTGTTTTTTCTTTTCTATTGATATTGAACTGCTACGCAGCTCTAATACATTTATTTGTATTTTGTTATAAGTGCATCTTTTTAAACTCCAGCGGAGTTTTATATCAATAGCAGACAAAAACCACCCCAAACCCCACAAATCGAAGATTTGGTTTCCCTCTCATCGCCCTAGATTTTCTGGTTGAAGGGTGGGAGTTTGTTGAATAATTACCCATTCTTAACCTTCCGAAGGGTTTCAAAGCTTCGGAAGGTTTTAGTTCTTTTGTTCTACTCCTACGGAGCAGGGTGTTTTGTTTTTTCTTTTCTATTGATATTGAACTGCTACGCAGCTCTAATACATTTATTTGTATTTTGTTATAAGTGCATCTTTTTAAACTCCAGCGGAGTTTTATATCAATAGCAGACAAAAACCACCCCAAACCCCACAAATCGAAGATTTGGTTTCCCTTTCACCGCACAATCTTTTGTGTTTGAAGAGTGTAAGTATTGTTTAATTATTCTAATCTACTAACATTTTAGTTTCTATTTCTTTTTTTAAATCAAGTTTTATTTTATTTATAACTTTTTCATAATCTTTATTTTTTTTGATTTGTATTAATTCCAAAATTAATAATTTATAGTTCATTGATAAATAAGTAAGCCTATTAGGAATAGCCATGTTTAGCGTCTCAAAGTTCCTATTAATTAGTTTGTTATTATAATATTCAATTTTAAAATATTCCTCTTTATTCCAATTTATATTGTCTAGTATTTCAATAGCATCTTTTTCAATTTTAACGTCTGAATCATATAGATTTCTTGATATATCCTCTAAATTTTTAATTATTTCCTCAATTTTTTTGTAATAAAAGATTGGTTTTTTATTAAATTTAATTTCAACTTTCGGATAATCATCATTAATTGTATTATGAATTTCTTTAATGTTTTTTACAAAACATTTAATTTGTTTATTTAGTTCAAATATTTGATTAATATTAAAGGATTCCATGTTTAAAAGATACTTTTCTCTTTTTAGTTTCCATTCTTCTAATTTTTCAATAGAATAATTTTTTGAATCTTTATCAATCAAGGCATGACAATTAGGACATATTACAATTAAATTTTCTGAATTATTTAATTCTTTTTCATTATATTTTTCATCAAATCTTTCGGTATACTTATTTAAATCTCTAATATGTGCAATAATTCCAATTAAAATATTATTTGGAAAAATATTAGCAAGACATTCAGGATTACAACAAAGCATACCATTTTTTGCAAATAATTCTTTTATAATTGGTTGACTATAAGATCTATTTTTTTTCATTATTTATTATCACTTAAATATTTTGTTAAATAC
Source organism: uncultured Hyphomicrobiales bacterium (assembly GCA_964465945.1). Classification (GTDB taxonomy): domain Bacteria; phylum Bacteroidota; class Ignavibacteria; order Kapaibacteriales; family UBA2268; genus JAJRPT01. Next base: position 39,056 of record CAYXMM010000017.1, on the reverse strand, counting down.
TCAAAAGTCATTTTTTGATTAGATTCTGAACTCTGTTCTACCAATCCAGTATTACCAAAGTTTGTTAGAGATTCTAGTATTTTTATTAAAATTAAATCTCGTTGCTCATTTGTTGAACCAGATTCTACAAATGCTTTTAAACTGTTTGTCATTACTTGTTTATGGTAATTTGCCTCTTTTAAATGAATATTCGATTTTAATATCTTCAATGAATAAGTCAGTAAAGTTGCAAGAAAACCTACTATTGATATTTTGTAAATTGCTTGGTATATATAATTTGAACTACTAAAATCTGAAATACAATAAAAAACAATTAGTAGTACAATAATTGAAACTGTCAATCCACCTGATATAAAACTCCATATTTTTATATTTTTCTTAATCCTATCAATTGCATTTTTAAATTCATCTTGTGCAACTTTTATAGATATTTTTGAAGAGGTTTTTCTTATTTCAGATATTTTTGTTTCTACATGAGAATCAAATTCAATTTGTTTTTCAACAAATTTATTTTGAATAACATTTTTTAATTGTTCTATTTTTTCTAATTCTAATTGAAGTGATTTTACTTTAAACAAAATATCATTGTTACTAACAAATCCATCTTTATATAATTTTTTAACAGCAAAAAATGGAAATATTTCATCAAATTGATGAAAATTTGTTTTAAAACCATTTATAAATTGATTTTTTTTCTCAGCAAAATTATTCTCGTTACTTTTAATTAGATCTTCAAACAAATACTTAAACTGATTAAAAATTGAATTTATTCTACTATTTAAACTTTGTTCAATAAAATCATTTTGAAATTCTTTAATTATTTCAAGCTTATCTTTCAATTCCTCAATTTTTGGTTTAAATTCAATTAAAGAATGATTACCAAATTCTTCTTTATAAACTTTACTTTCATCTAAAGTTTCCATATATTTAAAAAATTCTTTCATTCTCCCTCTCCTTTCTTATTTCTTCAAAAACCCGTACTCATATACTTTGGGTTCGATTTTCTTTGCTAATGTTTTTAATTTACTTCGTAAATCTTGGATTAATCGCATGTAGGTTTCGTCGTCGCTTTTGCTGTTCATTCGCCCTTTGTCGTTGCGTCCCTGGAAGTGTTCGCGGATGTCGTAGAGTGAGACGTTGGGGTTGTATTCTGACCCAGACCCCACCCCTGCCCTCCCCGTAGGGGAGGGTGATTGGAAATTTTGTGTATGGTAGTAGCGCCAGAGTTCACGCCCAGCATCGAAGACGGCTTTTGCTTCTGCGGAAAATTCGAGTGGCTTGGCTTCTTTTTGTTCGGTGAAGAGGTCGTCGCTGCTCTCGGGTTGGAGTTTGCCTGCGATGAAGTCGGTCATAAAATGACTCTCGAATTTCTCTTGTGCACCTACTTCGTCCTCTGTGAATGGTATCCAGTGGTTTGTACCTTCTGAAGATGTTATTCTATTTTGACTATCAAATAAAGTAAATGTTAAACAATCACTTTGAAATTCTAAATCTTGTTCCCATTTTTCATTTGGATATAAAAATTGGTCTCTATCATTAAGCCAATCAGCTTCAATACAATGTCTTACAGTGAAATAAACACTTATTACTAACAAATTATAAGGATTTATAGTCTTATGAAAATCACCTTTCGATAAAATTGATGAATGCCCAATTATTATCCTATTTTGATGCTGAAAATCATTTGCTTTTGAATTCAAATGAGCTATAATTTCTTTATCATTTTTTTTACAAAATAAATTAATCCAATTATTAATAAAAATATCTTTTTCATAATTATATATAAATTTTATTCCAAAAAATGTATTGTCTTTATTGAAAACATCTGCACTTATTAAACTATTATTATATTCATATTTTAAATTCCAAATTTTGAAACCAATTGGAAATTCACCTTTAACATTATCAAAACTATTCGCAGGTACAATAAACATTTTTTCCAATTTAGAATTAAACAATTTTAAAAAAGGTTTAAAATCAGGATCTTGAAATATTTTTAATTTTGAAAACTCAGCAATTATACAATTATTAAATTCGAGTTTAATTCTATACAAAAATTGAGCAAAAAGTTCATCTTTAGCACCGCCTATTTCATCTATATGCCATTTAGTATTTGCAACACCTAATCCTCTTTTATAAGGCGGATTAATATAGATAACAAGTTTTTTTCTTTTTTCTGGGTCATTTATTATTTTTTGCAATTCATCTGGTAGTTTGGTGAAATCATCATTGAGGAAATCGAATTGGAAAACATGGCTTTTGAGTAGGTTCGCCCCGTTGTCAATTCTATCGTGCATTACGTCCACGTCTTGCTTATCAAGTGTAGAAGCCCAAATATTATATTTGTTCGTCAGCCCTGCAAGTAAGTTTCCTGTTCCAGCGGCACAATCCCAGATGTAATATTCATCCTGCCAATTTTCGCCGAGAACATCGGCGATATATTTTTGGGAGAGTTCCACCCAAATTTGCGGAGTATAAAAGCTGCCTTTTCTTTCGCGAATATCTTGCGGAACAAGTAAGTCTCTACGGCTAACGATATATTCCCAATATTCCTCAAGAGGTGGTCGCTGGTATTTATTCCAAAATTGCGTATGTGCCGTTTGCTCATCTCTGAAACCAACAGATTTAATAGACGAAAAGCCCGATTCATCGATTTTTCTATCAAGCTCGTAATGGTCTTTAATAAGCAAAACGTGAAGTTTATCTTTCAGCGTTTTATTATCTTCAGATAAAATATCCGCAAGGTAAAAATCCCCATCAATAATGCCACTTTGCTTTGCTTTATCCCAATTCACAAGGATGGATTCTTTTACTTCTTGGACCCATTTGTTGTAGATTACCATAAAGTTATTTTTATCGATTTTAATTTTAGTAATTCCAAATTTACCTTCAATAAAATTAAGCCGTATGAATTTTTGCAGTTGTTTTTCATCTTTTTCATAATAAAAAATGAATGCTTCTTTATCCAGAATACTCTTAACTTTATTTAAAATTAGTTTAAACTCTTTGGATTCATAATCGGAAGGTGTTACATTCCAATTAAAATCATTTAAATAGAAAATATCAGCGATTTCATTATATGGCACAAAAGCAATTTTTTCGGCATCGAAAGCCCCAAGAAAAGGTGGTGGCAGAAATTTATCGAAAGTTCTTGCTTTCCCGATAGTTAGAATTAGTTGCGAAATGGAATTATAGACATCCGACTTATCTTTTTTAGCTTCAGCCCAGAGTAGGGATTGGGAAACCCCACCCAAACCCTCCCCGTGGTGGAGGGCTCCTGTAATTGGAGCGACACAGAAGTCAACTTTACCGATAATTCTGGTGCAGTCGAATTGCCAGAAGATGTCTTGTGCGACTTTATTTTTAAGTTCTTCTTCGAGAATATTTTTATATGACATAATTTCAGAATTTGTAAATATAATTTATTGCAAATTTAAAAAAATAAATGTAAGACTATGAAAATGTTGAAAGATTGATTGGTTTGTTTCGGCGAAAAATTCACCTATTGCCTTGATGCTTCGGCTATGCTGGAAATGATAAACTGGCAACCCCACCCATGCCCTCCCCGAAAGGGAGGACTTGAAGACAGACACCCCGCCGGCTTCGCTGCCACCCCTCTAATAGAGGGGAATTAGGATTTTGAGAAAATGCGAGTATTTTTGAATATTTGACTGGATTCTATGCTTGGCTCTGAGTGCCGGGAGAGTTCAGAATTACGGAGTAAACGGATTGAGAGATGGGAATCCTCATCCTAAATCCTCCCCGAAAGGGAGGGTTTGAAGATAGACACCCCGTCAGCTTCGCTGCCACCCCTCTAAGAGAGGGGAATTTTGAGAGAGTCGGCAATTAGCCAGCGGATAATGCACGCAAGGGAAGATAGGGTTATTTATGCGCTGGGACGGAGTCGAAGGTGTAAATTCAGCACCTCATATTTTATAAATTAATTATAATTTATTTTTATTTTATTTAATTATTGTTGAGTTTATTGTGTTAAATGCTTGCTTTAATTTCGCATTGTAAATTTATTTTAAATTAATGAAAAAGGAGATTTTTATAATGTGGATAGAGATTTTTCGGAGTGGAGAGCATACGGATTCAAAGGGTCAGAAGAATAATTATTCCATTGAGGATATAGATGAGATTGTGAGTAAGTATAATTCGCAAGTTGGAAAATCGGATTCGTATGAGGCGCCTTTGGTGAAAGGTCATCCAGGGAGTGATGAGCCAGCTTATGGCTGGGTTGAGAAGTTGCAGCGAAAGGGGGATATTTTACTTGCGAAGTTGAAAGATGTGTCGTCTGAGTTGGTGAAAGAAATTGGCGATGGACGATTTAAAAAGGTGTCGATTGCTTTGTATAGCGATTTGATGTTGAGACATATAGGGCTTCTTGGGGCGATGTCGCCAGCAGTAAAAGGTTTGAAAAATGTTGCTTTTAACGAAAGCGAGTTTTTAGAGTTGAATTATGATAAAAATATTAGTTCTGAATTTGTTGAATTAATTAATAAAAATGATTTTTTAAATAACGAATTAAATAATATTATTTATGAAAAGAATAAATTAAATGATGAATTAAATAATGTTAAAAATAATTTATTTATTGAGGAATTAAATGGAAAAATTAAATTAAATGAAATTCAGAATAAAATATTATTAAGTTTATTCAACGAAATAAATGATGATAAAATAATAAATAATTTAAAAGTATTTTTATATTCTTTTTATAATAATGATTTAGAAAATACAATATATGATAAAATAAAAATAAATAATAGTTATACAGAGTACACTAATACAAATAAAAATAGATTAAATGAGCATTTAAGGTTGCTCGAATATATGCAACATAATTCGGGAATGAGTTATGAGGATGCTTTTTTATTAATAAATGGAGAAAATAAATAATGCCAGAATCAAGAATAGATATTTTAAGGGCAGTGGATCCCGTTTTATCCACAATAGCACAATCTTATAGTAATTCAAATTTTAGTAGTGAATTACTATTTCCAAAGGTTAGTGTGTCGAAATTAAAAGGGAAAATCCCAGTTTTTGGTAAAGAGTCTTTTTATATACGAGATATAAATAGGGCGATAGGAGCTAAGTCGAATAGGTTAGCATCATTGGATGTAGAACTGATAGACTTTGAAACACAAGAGCGAGATGTGGAAATGGCTATCGACTATTTGGAAGAGGAAGAAAGTAGCTATTTCAAAAAATATGAAAGTCAAGTTACGAAGCAGCTGGTTGATACGATTTCATTGAAAAAAGAGAAAGAAGCCGCAGATATTTGTCAGAATGTTGCAAATTATGGGGTTGGGATGACCGAGACTATAACGGCAGGAGATGCTTTTAATGACTATAGTTTGGGGAAAGACCCTATATTAAAAATTCGTGCTGGAATTTCTGCAGTTAGAGCTAAAATTGGCAGGAAACCTAATACGATGTTAATCGGTGAAGCGACTTATTTAGCACTGATAGACCATCCGAAAATATTAGATAGAATTGGTATTAATGGGATTAAGAGAACGAATGCAGAAATTCTTGCTGAGATTTGTGATATTGAGAATGTTAGTGTTGGTATTTCGGTTTATACAAATGACGGAGTGAATTTTGCAGATATTTGGAATGATAATATTATTATTGCTTATGTTGATAGAAGCGAGAGAAAATCGGAGTTTAATCCGAGTTTTGGCTACACTTTCCAAAGGGAGTCATTGCCACAAATTGACACTTATTTTGAAAATGGTGGTAAGATTAAGGTGATACGAAATACAGACAATTATGCGTTGAAGATTACGGCAAAAGATGCTGCATTTTTAATTAAAGATACAAATCATTAGGAGGTGAAAAATGGCAATAAATAATAAAACAATGCAGCCGATTTTGAAAACAACTAAACTGGCGAATGAGAATATAACAGCGTTTCGATTTATTGATTATGCGGGAAATATGGCAAGCGATAATGAAAGGAGTATAGGTGTGGCAGATATAGATTATATAATAGGCGAGAACATGTCGGTTACTGTGTTGGGTATAGCGATAGTGGAGAGTTCGGCAGTGATTAGCGTTGGTCAGAATGTAACAGCGAGTGCTGGTGGCAAAGCAAGAGTAGCCGTTGGAGCAGATTTAGTACTTGGTAGGGCTTTAGACGCAAGCGGAGGTAGTGATTTCATTAGAATTGTGTTAGTGCAATGATGTATATATCAAATTTAGAACTCGTTAACGAGCTGACTCATCAAGGGTTGGCTCTGCTAACGGGCGACCCAACGGGAGTTGTGGTAAATCAGCCGAAGGTGGATGCTGCAATATTATATTCAAGCAATTTGATTGATGTATATTGCTATGGAAGATATGAAACTCCGCTATTACCTACGCCAGACGTTATCCGGGATATTGCAGTTGCGTTGACTATTTACAATTTGTATGTTTTTGAGAAACGTGATGACTTAATTAGTTCGGTCGTTATTTATAGAAAACTTGATGCAATTAGAATGTTGCGGGATATCGCAGAGGGGAAATTACATTTGAATATGGTAGAGAGAGGGAGTATGTATAAATTTAATTCGGAGAGTATTTAAAATGGAGAATACAATGAAAAAAGAAAGTTCAGCATTAATTAATTATTATTATGAAATATTAAATATAGTTGAATCACAATTAAATAATTTAATAATTTCTATTATTTTAGGAATATTTATTTTATTGGCAAATTTAGACAAAGGGGAATTTAAAACAATTTTTTTAATTGTAATATTTGAGGTATTATCATTAATATTAAGTAAGTATTCTATTAATTTTTTAGGACATAAAGGAATAGCGAAATATCAATATATTATTAATTCATCAATTATTTTAGGAGTTCATATATGTGTAGGATTATGTGTGCTTGGTGTTTATATAGCACAATTATCTTTTTAATTAATATTAAACTATTTGGATTTAATAAATATATTATTAAATGCGATATAGAAGTTAGAATATTATCGTTAGAATTTGCATTAGGTGAAGTAGGGAAAATAGAAGAAAACAATAATTCGGGTTATGTGATGAAATATTTAGAATCGGTGGATTTAAAAAAAGGTAATCCTTATTGTATGGCAGGACAATATTGGGCTTTTAAGGAAGCAACATATAAATTAAATAAAAATAATCCTTTATTAAAAACTGGCTCTGCAGTAAAAGAGTATAATTATTTAAGAAATATTGGTCTAAAAATTAAATTTTACTTATCAAAATATGATTTAGTTTTTTGGCGTGAGAATAGGTCGTGGCGAGGTCATACCGAAAGAATAATAGATGTTGGTAAAGCGGGTTGGATAAGAACTATTGGCTTTAATGTAAAGAGCGGAAATAAAGAGGGTGTTTTTATTAAAAAGCGGAATATATTCCACCCTATTAATCGATTATTATTTATTGGAGCAGTAGGTTTTGAGGATAATTGAGAACATAGATGTGAGTGTTGATTATGCCAAATTATTCAATACACATCTTAGTAAAATTCAGAATAATGGAATTGAGGCAGAGGTTTCCCAAATTGAGGTAGTTTGGAAGAATTTGGGTGGAACATTAAATGCAGATTTTAATATTTATCAAGTAAGTCAATACTCAGAAATATTAATTAAAACAATTAATATTAATTCAGCAAATGGTGGTGATATATTTATTTTAAATAATTATGAACATAATATTAAAATAGAATATTTTGCAAATTTAGTGGCTAATGGTGAGTTGAGATTTATAATTTATTGGAAGAATAAATGCAAGTAAAATATTATATAATTATAATCATTATTTTAATTATTTTATCTTTTTACTTTGGATATAATTATAATCAGAATACGATTTATAAATATATTAATAAAATAGATACAATAATTACTATTAAGTATGACACTGTTTATTTTGTTAAAAAAGCAAAAATAAAATATATAAAAGATACTATTATTATGACAAAGCCATTTGTTGCTAATATTGATACTAATATTAATAATAAAATAATAAAAATAGATTATTCATTTCCTGAAAATACTTTTAAATTTAATATGACCCAGCAGGATAGTATTTATTTATACAAAATTAAATATATAGAAGAGAATAATGATTGTTTTTTAATTGCTTTTACAAGTGGTATCCTGTCTGGGTCAATTATTTATTTATTACTAATTGGAATATAAGAAAATGGAAAAAATAAATTTTACATATTATGATAAAATAAAAAATATTAATTCGGATATTAATGATTTAATACCTTATTATAAAATTAAAGAATTGCGTTCTTTAACGAAAGACCCACATATATGGTCTTGTATGCAATCAAGGAAATCTGGATTGATGTCTCATAATTATTTATTTAATAATATAAATAATAACATTAATTATTTTGAATCAATAAATATGAATGATTTAATTAATTCTGCTATTGATTCACTATTTTATGGCTTTCAAGCATTTGAAATTGTATGGGATTGGAGAGGGTACTATTATCCAAAAGAGATAATTCCTTTACCTCAAGAACTATTTCAGAAAGATTTTAATAATAAATTAAAAATAAATATTAATGGAAAATTAGAAGACATAAATTATAATAAAATTGTATTTTGTTATAATAATAAATCAATTAGCAATCCTTTTGGAATATCTTTATTGGATAAGGTATATCAAGTGGCTAAGTATAAACAGATGGCTCAGCAATATTGGATTAATTATTTAGAGAAGTATGGTATGCCATTGATTGTTGCGAAATTGCACCGCTCTTCTTCTGATAAAGAGATGCAGGGATTACTTGATAATTTGAAAAATATGGTTGGTAATAACATACTTATCAGTCCTAAGGATTTAGATGTCGAATATAAGGAGTCTCAGAGAAGCGAAGCGGTCGAAATATTTATGAATTTGATTGAGATTACGAATACTGAGATTTCTAAAGCTATTTTATCGCAAACGTTAACTACTGAGATAAAACAAGGTTCATTAGCAGCAGCTCAGACACACTTGCAAATTAGAGATGAAATAATAGAAGCAGATGCTATACTGATTGAAGGGTTTATTAATAGTATTATAAATTTAATATCAAAAATTAATAATAATAAATTAGAAATTAAATTTAATTTTATTTTGAATGATGAAGATAAGAATGTTAGATTAGAACGTGATGTTGAGTTATCGAAGATAGGACTTAAATTTAGCAGTTCATATTGGAAGAAGACTTATAATTTGACTGATGAAGATATAATCTGAAATAAACCAATTAAAAATGGAAAAAAAAGTTAAATATACATAAACTTAAATATTTTTCTTAAATTGCGTTTATATGAAAATTAAATCAGAAAATGTATTATTTTACACCAAAGCAAAGCCCTTTTTAAAGTGGGCTGGTGGAAAAACTCAGCTTATTAGCGAGATAAAGGGTGTTTTACCACAATTTATTTATGATGAAGAATTTACTTACATAGAGCCATTTGTGGGAAGCGGCGCAGTATTATTTTGGATGTAAAATAATTTTCCAAATTTAAAAAAAGCTGTAATCAACGATATTAATGTTGATCTGATAAATGTATATACTGTAATAAAAAGCTCTCCCGATAAATTAGTGAACATTTTACAAGATTTAGAAAAAGAATATCATCCTCTAAATCAAATTCAGAGGAAAAGTTGTTTTTGCAAATAATAGAAATTTGTTTAATTCAAGAACAGAAGACAATATATTTCAAGCCGCACTTTTTATTTTTCTTAATAGAACCTGTTTTAATGGTTTGTATAGGGTAAATAGAAAAAATGAATTTAATGTTCCTATTGGCTCTTATGAAATGCCGATGATTTGCGATGTGAATAATATTTATGAGGTAAGCAAATCTTTAAGTATAGTTGAAATTTTAAACGGAGATTACGAACAAACTTTAGATTACACATCAGAAAATACATTGTTTTATTTTGATCCTCCATATAAGCCATTAAATAAAACATCTGCTTTTACTTCTTATTCGTTCGATTCTTTTGATGATAATGAACAAATAAGACTTAATAAATTTTGTAAAAAGCTTGATTCTCTTAATATATCATGGATTTTAAGTAATTCTGACATGAAAAATATTAATATTGAAGATGAGTTTTTTGATGACTTATATAGAGAATTTGAAATTAGAAGAGTTAATGCAAGAAGAGCGATTAACTCCGACCCAAATAAAAGAGGTAAGTTAAAGGAATTGTTAATTAAAAATTATTCATTACCTCAAAATTATCAAAGAGGTCAGTATGGCAAATAATAGCTCTTGGGATAAGATATTTAAAGATTATAATATTTTAAAACATAATTTTAATAAATCTCCATTTATACTTACAGCTGACGAAATAAAAAAATCTTGCCAAAATTTTACAAAAACAAATGAAAAAGAACCAAGAGTTCTATGTAAATAAGATACAAGAGAAAGTCGCCCACAAATATTTAAAGATAATAATTTATTTATACTACCTATTAAAAATGGAACTTATAACATTTTTAAAGGTGAAGGTTATAATGATATTCCAGAAATTAAAGACAAAATTGAAGAATATAACTCATCTTTAGATTTTGAACTTGAGACTTCTAAAATCGGGAACTCCGAAATGCAACATTTGGATTTTGCTTATGCTTCGAGTTTGATAAGAACTTTTATGGAAGATGATACTTTAGTTTTAACAATTAGAGGCAGGAAATATACCCCTGAGTTACTTTTAAAATAGGTAGGCATAATGTAGAAGTTAAAAGCGTTCAAACAGAAGTAGATGCAGGTTATGAAGGGAAAAATAGCATAGTTTTGATTGAAGCAAAAAATAATAGAACAACAAACATTATAATTAGACAATTATTTTACCCATATAAGCAATGGAAAAGTTCTACAAAAAAAGAAGTATTTCTATTATTCTTTGAAAAGCGAAAAGATATATTCTGTATATGGCAATATACCTTTAACAATGAAAATGATTATAATAGCATAAAATTAATAAAAAGTAAAAGATACAAAATATTAAATGATAAATTAGTTTAAAATAGAAAAATTAGTTTCTATTTTATGTGGAAAGAGCATATACTAAATTTTTCATAATTTATTCTTAAATTGCAGTTTTTAAAATGCAGCAAAATTGAAAATCTTTTTATTTACTATACTATTATATTCTTGGGCGTTCTCGCAAGAGAGCACAATACAAGAAAGAGATACGAATGAATTAAAGCCACGCATAGGTGTTTTTTTTCATCCCGGATTTTCATTTCATTTTGCTGATTTCACTGGACTGCCTAATGTTCCAAGCTGTTGCCCTGAATATGGAAATATTATTTCTTCGGCTTATGAACCAGGGATTAGTTTAAATTATCCTATTGATTATAAGTGGTTGATAAACGCAAGAGCAAGCTATGGACTTGTCAATGCAAGTTTTGAGTCCTCTCAATTTATTAATGTTTTAGTTGATGGCGTTTCTACAAATGGTAAGAGTGTTTTTTATTTGAATACTGATTTATCGTTGTTAAATATTGATTTGAATGCAATGTATACTCTTGATTCAAAAATTAATTTTATGGCTGGTCCTAGATTATCTTTTATAATGAATTCAAAGTATAATCAAGTTGAGAAATTGACTGAGCCAAGCGATAGAGGGGTTTTTTATCCAGAATATACTCGAAGTAGGAATGAACTAAGTGGAGATATCGATAATCTTGCTTTGATGTTGATTGGATTTAATATTGGTGCTTCTTATCGATTACCCTTAACAAAGAATGGTTCGTTATTTTTAGTTCCGGAAGCGTTTTATCATATTAACTTCAATAGGTTAATTTCAAATGTGGCTTGGACTATGCACTCAGCAAATATTGGTTTGGCAGTGGAATTTAGGCAACCACCTCCACCGCCTCCACCTCCGCCTCCGCCAATTAACCCGCCTTTACCAAAATTATTGAAAGCAAGAGAAAATCCGCTTATTTCTGCTGATATTTCTGTTATGCAATTAGATGAATTTGGAAAAAAGCAGGAGAAAATTGGTGTTAAAATTGAAGATTTTATTTCATTCAATATGAGACCTTTGCTGAATTATGTTTTTTTTGATGAAAACTCTTATGCTATTCCTAATCGATATAATAGATTTTCTCCGAAACAAGCTCAAGATTTTAATTTGAAGAGTTTGCAAAATTTATCTGCATTAGAGACTTATTATTATGTTTTGGATATATATGGCAAAAGATTACAAGATAACCCTGATGAAAAAGTAACTTTGATTGGAACAAATCAGGACTTTGCAGAAGAAAAAAATAATACTGATTTATCTAAAAAAAGAGCCGAAACTATTGCAGATTATTTTAACAGCGTTTGGAATGTTTCAAAAGATAGGATAAGCATTCAAGCAAGAAATTTACCTAAGCAATATTCCCGATCTGATACTATTACTGGTTTAGAAGAAAACCGGAGAGTTGAGATTATGGTAAGTAATAAACTTGGCGGGTCGATTTTAACTGTTGATACTGTTAGGCAAATAAATATAACGACATTTAGATTTATTCCAGATTATAAAGCAGATGCTGGACTGAAAAGCTGGAAATTTACTTTAAAACAAGGTGGAAAAGTATTAATAGAAAAAGAGGGCGGTAAGGATATACCTAATTTTATTGATTGGTCATTTAAAACCGGAGATGACAATGTTCCTGTAAATTCAAATGATATTAATTATGATTTGGTTATAATAGATGAATTAGGACAACGTGCAAAATCTAATTTAAAAAAGATTGTTGTGGAACAACTCACAGTTGATAAGAAACGGCTCGAACGGCGTAAGGATAAGGAATACGAGTATTATAGTTTGATATTATTCCCTTATGGAGGGGCGGACTTAGGCGAAGAACATAGAGAAGTTGTTGATTTTGTTAAAGGACGTTTAAATTCAAATGTAAATCAAGATAATACTGAAGTAAAAATTCTTGGCTATTCAGATAGTGTTGGCGATGAAAAAATTAATAAGCGAATCGCAACTGCAAGAGCAGAAGCGGTTTATAATAGATTGAATATGAAGAATGCTCAATATGAGGGAATAGGTGAAGATCAACTTTTATATGATAACGGGCTTCCAGAAGGTAGGTTTTATTGTAGAACTGTCAGAATTGAAGTTGAATCAACTTTCGGTGAGTAATTAGTAATATTATTTATTACAATAATTTATGTAGAACGATTGTTTAATTAGTTTTTTCACAATTTTTTTATTTAAATTTCAATTAATAAAAATTATATTCGTCTTTGCATTCTATTGAACTTAAAATTAATAAATTAATGAAAGAAAATATACTAAATGGTAATGGCATTGATATGCTTGATGACCACGAAATTTACTCGTTAGACACACCATTAAGGTCCGATGCTTTTGCGATGACCGAAACTGAAAAGATTGCCAAGATTGAGCTGAATTTTAAAGAAATAATGGAAACCTTAGGTCTTGATTTAACTGATGATAGTCTTAAAGGAACTCCACATAGAGTAGCTAAAATGTATGTGAAAGAGATTTTCGGTGGTTTAACCCCTCTCGAAAAAATGCCGAAGGTTTCTAATTTTCAAAATAAGTATAAATATGGCGAAATGCTTGTAGAAAAAAATATAACACTTTATTCTACTTGCGAACATCATTTTTTACCTATCGTTGGAAAAGCTCATGTTGCTTATATTTCAACTGGGAAGGTAATTGGCTTATCAAAATTAAATAGAATTGTAGATTATTATGCAAAACGACCGCAAGTACAAGAGCGATTAACTATGCAAATTGCTAATGAGATTAAAAACGCTTTGAATACCGATGATGTTGCTTGCCTTATTGATGCAAAACATTTATGTGTAAATTCTCGTGGTATTAGAGATGTTAGTTCGTCAACTGTTACAACAGAATATTTAGGAGTTTTCAAGCAGGAACAATATAGAAACGAGTTTTTGCATCATATCAAAGGAGAGATTTACTTATGACTCGTATTGCAATCGGTGGAGACCATGCCGCAGTTGACCAAAAAACTGAATTAATTAAGAATCTTGAATCAAAGGGTTATACAGTTATAAATTTTGGAACTGATTCTTATGATTCTGTGGATTATCCTGACTATGCTGTTAAAGTAGCAAACGATGTCGCAAGCGGGAATTCAGCCAAAGGGATATTAATTTGTGGTTCTGGGATTGGAGTTTCTATCGCTGCGAATAAAGTTAAAGGCATAAGAGCAGCTCTTTGTTATAATGAAGAAACAGCTAAACTTGCAAGGCAACATAATAACGCAAATGTTATATGTTATGGAGCAAGGTTTATTGATGTCGAATTAGCAAAGAAATTAATTGATAACTTTTTGACTACTGAGTTTGAAGGTGGTCGCCATGAGAATAGAGTCAATAAAATACATTCTCTAACAGATTGCTAAATATATATTTATTTATATAATTAAAGGAAGAAGTGATTATTTCTTCCTTTTTTTTTACACAAAGTCAAGGTTAATTACTTATACGCTGGATTGCTAATAAACCATTCAGCATAATTATATAATTCAGAAGCCAGGAAATATGGCATATTCATTAGATAGTATGATGTTCCGCTTATTGTTTTTGCTTTTTGTATTTCAAATTTACCTGCATACATTCTAATTGCATAGTGATGATTGCAACTATCCATAAATTGATGTAAGGAGCGTAATTTACCATTTGGTCCAGATTTAATCTCTATCGGGATTATGAAACTATTAACCTTTATTACTAAATCTACTTCTGCACTTGATTGTTTTTTCTCTCTCACCCAAAAGCATAGCTTCTCACTACTTAAACTATTCAATGAAATTAATTCTTGGTTAATTATATGTGGAATTATTGCTCCTTTATATGCGTCAGTAAAATCATTTAATTTTAGTAGTTCTGATTGGATTTTTAGGTTATAATTCAATAAGCCAGTATCTAAATACTGCAATCTAGGTGATTTCTTTTTGTCTGGTAAAATCGGTAATTGAGTATTTGTTGTTGGGTAAATTAATGAAATTATTTTAGCATCTTCTAAATTCTTCATTTGCTCACCAATTTCTCTTGATTTGTAGTTCGAATTAGCGAAATTCTGGAATTTAATTCGTTGATCTACAACAAGATGAGCCGAATCTATTATGTGCTTAATAACCTTCCGCTCAGATTCATTACTTGTATATTTCTCAATATCATTTTTATATGTTTCAATGATACTTTCATAAATTCGAGTCAAGTCGCTTATTGAATGATGATGTAAATCTGTTTTTATGATTTCAGGTAACCCGCCGATGATTGTATATCGATGAAATATTTCAATTATTGAGCTAAAATAATCATTATTAAATGGTATTTGTTTCATTACATTCACAATATTTTCCCGACCTTTTGCGATTAAATATTCTGTAAAACTAAATGGATACAGATATAAGAATTCCACCCTGCCTACTGGTAGGTGCTCAACTCGTCGTAAGGTAAATTCTAATAATGAACCGGCTGAAATTACACATAAGTCAGGATAATCTTCATAAAAGTAACGTAACATTTTTATTGCTTTTGCTGATTCTTGAATTTCATCAATAAATATTAAAGTATCTTTCTGTTTATCCATACTTACAGAATTATCAAACAAAAGGGCTTCAAGAACCTTGTCAGTATCTTCATATTCGTTGAAATATCTTATATGCTTTGATAGCTCCAAATTTAATGATATAAAATGCTTAAAATCTTTAGCAAATTCTTTAATTATCGTAGTCTTTCCGACTTGTCTTGCCCCACGCAAAACAAGTGGCTTTCTGAAATTTCTTAACCTCCAACTTTTAAGTTCTTGTAATATTAGTCTATTAAGTGTCATCATTTTCTCCAATTAGCATAAAGTCAGGGCAAAATTACGAATAAATTGTAACAAAGTCAAGGTTAATTATTTAATATCTTGTAATAAAGTCAGGGATAATTATTTAATATCTTGTATCAAAGTCAGGGTTAATTATTGAATATTTTGTATCAAAGTCAGGGATAATTATTTAATATCTTGTAATAAAGTCAGGGATAATTATTGAATATTTTGTATCAAAGTCAGGGTTAATTATTGAATATTTTGTATCAAAGTCAGGGTTAATTATTGA
>CAYXMM010000017.1:0-22845 GCA_964465945.1 uncultured Hyphomicrobiales bacterium | reverse complement strand
ATCAAAGTCAGGGTTAATTATTGAATATTTTGTATCAAAGTCAGGGTTAATTATTAAATATTTTGTATCAAAGTCAGGGTTAATTATTGAATATTTTGTATCAAAGTCAGGGTTAATTAACGTTGTTAAACCAAAAATTCAAGTTATATCTTGATTCTATAGAGCTTTCCAATTTATCATTTAGTTTGTAAAATAAATCGAATTTTATAAGCTTTTCAAGAGAATCAATACTTACTGCGAAAGTAAATAATTCTTTGTTACTACTTTCGTTAGGTAAAACGAAAGCAATTGATTCAATTTTTGAATTTGTATAGTAAAGAATTGCTTTATAATAGTACTTCGGGACGGCTACTTTATTTGTTCCAATAGTTAGCATATTTTGAGAAAAAATCGGACCAGTTACAACATAAATACTGTCGAATTGACAAGCCCAATCCCGAACTTGTTCTTCTAATTGCTTCCAAATACCTCTATTAAAACTTGGCTTCTGAGGGGACATATTAGAGTAATAGAATGATTGTTCCATAGCAGTCTTATTCCAAGAATTATCAGCTGCTGGCATTAAGTGCCCCCTGTCATATCCGGATTTTGAATAGTCTGAATTTTCTGCAGAACCGGAAACAATATCTTCATCTACTTTAAACTTGTTTGACCTTTTTATATCGCCTTGAGTTTCGCTACAAGAAAGCACATAAGCTACCCAATCAGCTTGCTCAAATTCTTCGTTATAAGACAAAGTATAAGCAAGGTGGGTAACAAAAGTGTTATCGTTTGGGAGTTCTAATTCTTGAATTGGTATGAATTTAATGAATGTTTCGTTTTCAACTTCCGTGTTAACCTTTTGATTGTTATCATCAGCAAGCGGTGTTCTTTCTGATTGGTCTATTGAATCACTCGAAATCTTTTTTGTAGAGATATTGCTTTTATTATAATACTCATAAATATACGTTCCGATAGTCATCACGACTAAAATAATTAATATCCATTTAATAAATGATTTCATAATTTAACTACGATTCTAAACTCTTATATATTGTAAATTATTTCAAAAGATTTGCAAATCAAATAAAAAAGATTTCAATTTTATAAATTTTATTCATTTATTCTCAATAAATTACAAATCTGAAAATAAAAAAAGATTTCAACTTCTCCAAAAAAAGAATTAACAAATTGCTAAAAAAGTACTTAAACTACACTTCATCACGGATAGGTAGGAAGCCATTTTTATCTAACATTATTGTTATTCCTCTTATTAAATAATTGTTATCAAATCGCAAAGTATACTTTCTTTTTGCATCAGTTTCATTCATTAGCATTTTTTTATCTATCAGTTTTTTTATTTGACGTGAAATTTCAGATTTTGCTTTATTTATAAATAACCCTTCTAAATCAACATTTTGAATAACTTGCTTGTCTATTGTTAAATTAAGTATTTGAAACTCTATATCTGTAATGACTTTTGTTTTTAGCGAGTATTCTATTGCTGGTTTTAAAAAATTATCTTTTAAAAAATTATAATCAGTTAATTTGTCAATTTTTTCAATTTCATTTTTTAGACCTGTTAAAACATACTCACACCATTCAGATATTCCCTGTCTTGTTCCACTATCGGCTTTAGCAAGCATATCATAATAAACATTCCTGTCGCTACAAAAAATTGCTGTTGGGTTGATTATTCTTCTAATATTAAGGTTAAACCCAAATTTAACAAGCATTGCATAAGTAAGCAGACGCACAGTTCTGCCATTGCCATTTCGAAAAGGATGAATCCATACAAACCTATGATGCGCCATCGCTACTTTTAAAAGGTCATATTTTTTTGGTGTATCTGAATTAACAAAACTAAATAACTCTTCCATATAATTTGGAACTTGACTGAAATCAGGTGGATTATGACTTGAATTCAGAATTTTAATATTATTTTTTCTATATTCACCGGGTGTGGCATCGCCTTCTCCTTTTGGAGCTGGTTGCAATTCATTGACAACTAATTTATGTAGTTCACTGATGTACGCTCTATTTATTGGATTGGTGCTAATAGTGTTCTCAATAAATTCTATAGCATGTTCTATATTTTGAATTTCAATAATGTTTGGTTGATGATCAACAATAGAATTTGAAGATATTTTAGTTTCTAAATATGCTACAATTGTAGTGTTATTTCCTTCGATACGTGAAGAACCAATGCTTTCTAAAGTATGAAATAAATGTTTAAGTTGAAAAAATGTCTGCTTATGAGTTGAACCACTTAGCTCTTTAACTCTTAAGCTTTCTAACTCGATAATCAAATCAGTAAGTTTTGAGCTAAACTTCGGCTCAAATAACTCTAAATCGTAATGGCTGAATGTAGAAGTATTCATAAAATATTTCAAAAGATTTGCAAATCTAACAAAAAAGATTTCAACTTTTTATAATTATAATTATTGTAATCAATGTGTTACGAATACAAAAATAAAAAAAAGATTTCAACTTCTCCAAAAAAAGAATTAACAAATCTTACAATTTCTCCTACTGCTCGTTAAACTCTAAGCCGAAGATGGAAGGTAGATGAAATTTGTGGTTCTGGAATGCCGAAAAAAGTTGTTCCGATGTGAATATTATTCCTCCAAAGCGATTTTCGTCAAAGTTCCAAGCAAAATCTATCCTAAGGATAGAACCCTCACCTGTGCTAATATTATTATGAAGCCGAATGCCAAGTCCAGCTGAATTATGAAATCTCGTATTCTTATAGCCAGTATTCTGGTCCCATACGGCCCCATTATCCCAGAAAACTGCCCCACTTAACTTAAACAACCACACCTGCCAACCCGGGAAAAAGCGATATTCAAGATTTGCTATAAATCTGTTATCACCCGCAAATTGATTAACACTAAAACCACGTAAACCCGACATAGGGTCTAAAATTAACTGACGCGATTTATCCCAATTCCAGGCGGTTTGCTGACGCAATCTTAATATTAAATTTGAATTATTATTAATATAGTAATTAAATAATCCATTAAACTCTTGATAAGTATATTTTGCCTTTGAATATACAAAGCCCGAACCACCCTCTACACCTAAAAAGATATAAAAATTATCGAATAAAAATGAGCGCTCTGCTTTTCCACCTAAATACCATACTTCATCGCCAGTTGAATCAGTCTTGATTGTTCGCCCAAGAATTGCTGAGCCATACCCACCGACAATTAAATCTTCATCTTTATAATCATTTAGCTTTGTTGTTTTTATAAATTCTTGACTTACTGACGAAAAATGTAATAATATTGAACCCGTGTTATCAAAGGCACGTCTTAAATTTGGGTTGCCACGTTCAATATCATTATAGTTTAAGTTAATTCCCGCAAATACTCTATCGGTTTTTGCCCATGCTAAGTGGTAGTAACCATTAAATTCTAATTGCCTTGTGTTTAACAATTTGAAATGATTTTGTCGTCCAAAAATCCCGCTTTTATCATAAATAAAATCTTGCCCAAAGTTATTAGTGAAGTGAAGTTCCCATTGTTGTTTGTCTAAGAAATTCCTGAAAGGTTTCTCCAGTTTAATCTCTTGATTTGTCTTAAACCTATTAGCAGATAACTCTGCAAATAAATCAAAATTTTGGCTAAATAAGCGTCTCTTATTTAATAAAAATCTTCCTTGATTTCCTATATTATTCTCAGTTCTGTTGAGGTACTCTAAATCCATTTGCCAATTATGACCGAGTAAATTTGTTTCATTCAACATAAATCCCAGTGACTGGGCGCCTCCCACTGCTCCAAATAAAACCGCAGGTTGAGTAGAAAATTTATCCCTTGTGCTAATATAGACATCAACAAAATTTAACCCAACAGTATCAATATCTATGCTTACACTTGTAAATATTCCTAATGCTCGCAGGTTACGCTCGGTTTCTTCAATATTGAAGTAATTTAACACTTCATCTTCTTTGAAGCGTAGCTCTTGCTTGATGATATATTCTTTTGTTGTTGTATGCAGACCATTTAAAATACTTGCGCCAAAAACAGAATCTGGGCTTACATCTTCGCGGTTTATATATATCTTTCGGACATAATCATCAGCTTGCAAAACATTAATTGATAATAAAAATACTAATATTAAAAAATAATTAAGCCCATTTTTCACTTTGATGTCTATCCTTTTACTCTTAAATTACTCTTTACCTTCTTCCACAAAATAACCCTTTTCTGCCTCGTAATTTATCATCATAAGCAGTATAAATGCACTTGAAAAGCAAGATACTAAAATCAGCATAATATTTGATATAATAATCGAAATAGGAGATTGACCTTGACCCAAACTTACAATATTTGCTAAATTAATTTCACCCCCGCTTAATGCTATTGTCAAAATCATCTCAAAAATTAAATATATCACAATTATCATTATTCCCATGCTTAATATATAACCAAATGTTCTACCAAACCGCCCTTTCACAAGCTTACGGCTATATTGCATCGCATCAACTGGATTATTATATTGTCTCAAAACTACTATATAGACAGTGTAAATTAGCATTATCGCAACTATAAACCCTGGAATGATTAAGAGTAGAGAGCCCACTAAGATAAATAAAGCATAGACTAACATTCCTACTAAATAAGGAAAATATCTTTTTAAAGAAAATGAAAATAGTTCAGAATAACTACTTTTTTCTTCAAATAAATCATTATGCAAGATTTTTAATGTTGCGATGTTACCAATAAATGAAATTAATGACACTATTAACGTGGAAAAAAAGAGACGTGGATTCATCGCAATCGAAAATTCTGATATTTCATTTGTTATGTTATTGAATATTGTTGGAATGATGAATATTATATTCATTACTAACAATGGAATGATATTTCTTGTAAGTAAAGCAAAGCTTTCTTTTAAATAATCTCCGAAAGAAAATTCTTGGGAAAAAACTCTATGTGGCATAATAAATTCCTAATATTTAGAAAGAATATTCCTAAAATTAGTAATTTTAATTTGATTTTTGAAATTTTTATTAATAATTGAAATAATTTTTTCTAAATTATAGTTCGTATGAGCGTCTTTGATATGCCCAGAAGAAATAACAGGCATATCCTTGTTTGGATACTTGTTTAATAATTCGTTTAGAAATCTAACAAAAACCGATGCTGGTAAATAATCATAATCTAATTGAATATAATTGTTTGATATGATTTTACTTAAATACCAATTTAGATTTTTATTGTCTAATTTCTTATAAGTTCGGTTTGCTCTTGGGTAACGAATTTCTTTAACCCTATCGCGTTCGCGTAACCAGTCCAGTTCATCTTGTGGAATATCTACTCCATAATGAATTTTATTTGCCAATTTTGGTAGAAATTTATTTAATACTTCGGAGTAAAAAAGTTTTTTTGAGTAGATTGGAAATTCTTTTAGTTGCCTATTACCTTTATACTTAACTGATACGTCTGATACATTCCAAACGCCAAAATTACTCTCTGCGTCTGTGTAATCATAGTATTGCGTTACTTTCCTACCTTTTGTGATAGAAGAATCCGCAATAAAATTATGCTTTTCTAAGGTATCAATTATACGACTTGATGGTTCAATATAATATGCACCTGCACGAAATACCTTACATTTATAGTTGTGATTAACTAAAATTGTTTCAAGATATGACTTGCCAAGTTCTATTAACTCTTCTGCTTTCTCGCTTGTTAGCTGCCCGATTGACCATTTATCATCTGGAAGTTTCCAATAGTTCCCGTCAAATTCAGCAAAAAACCATTGTGGGTGAATATGTAATTGAACATCATTAAGTGGATTATCTAAAGCGCTATTTAATAGAATTTCCCCATCAGAAGCAATTTTTTGATATTTTTCTAAACCAGAGTTTTTAAAAGTAATTTGCTGACCAATTTCAGCAAAAAAGGTCATTCCAGCATTATTTTTTTCTAAATATTTTAAAAGTTCAAGTGTAGGATTATGCTGAACCTCGTAATAATCCCCAGAGCCATCACCATAGAGTTCCCAATCATTTGTAAAGCACAAATCAATCATATCATCTCAACTTACTCTTTAACAAACTTCTGAACCTTCACATCACCTAAAAAATGAATCATAGTAATCAAACCAATCACAAAAATCAAAGTTTAGACAAAAAAAAATCGTCATTCTGAGCATTCCCCCGTCATTCTGAGCGCAGTGAAGAAACCAGTAAAATAAATAGAATTTGCAACGCAAATTCTCAAATAATAACTTCGGAGAAGTTCAACGTTAATAGCAAAACAAAAAAACACCACCCTACGTCATTCTTCGCTTCTCTCAATAACCAGTCAAAACACATAGTTAATTGAACGTAGCCGAAATGAACAATCTCAACTTACTCCTTAATAAATTTATACGTTTCAACGCTTTGCCCGTTATTTAACTTAATGAAATAGATGCCTCTTGCTAAGTTTGAAATGTCTAATTTATTACCAATTAGATTAAGTTTATAAGTATTCCCAACTAAATCTATAACTTCAAAATTTATGTCTTGTAGCTTCGTAATATATATATAGTCTTTTGCTGGATTTGGATAAATCAGTAATTCGTTAGTTACTTCTTCCTCAACTCCCGTAACTTTTTCGCCACCACAAAAAGATAAACTTTTAATTTCGTGTCGCTCTTGGGCGCTACCAGTTGCCGAAGT
This sequence comes from uncultured Hyphomicrobiales bacterium, assembly GCA_964465945.1. GTDB lineage: Bacteria > Bacteroidota > Ignavibacteria > Kapaibacteriales > UBA2268 > JAJRPT01. Next base: position 16,193 of record CAYXMM010000017.1, on the reverse strand, counting down.
TATTCCAAAATAAGCACTATTATTTGGTCCTAAATCAATGTAACTCGATAAATCAAAGTTTTCAAGCGTTAGAATTAATTTTTCGGGCTTATCTGCCTCGTTCAAATAAATATTAAATAACTTATTCTTTGGTTGATATATCGCTTTAAAATAATACCTTGTTTTATCAATTTTTATGATTTCAATGGTGGAATCAACTGCAATTAAATTTGTCGAATTATGGTCTGCAGTAATAGATTTTTTAGAGCCAAAAACTGCTAAATGATTGCCATTAGGGTCGTTAAATCCACTTTCATTATTATAGTATAAATCAATTTCAATTGCAAGAGCATTTTTCAAACCTTCGTAACCAATACCGCCTCCTGCATAGCCAATAACATCATTTCCTGTTCCTTGAATTACAAAAGCATAGCCGTCCGCACCTTCCAAAAATCCATCCTTTTCGCTATTATCTTTGCCTTCGGAAGTTTCAAAAGTGAAGTCAAAGGTGAAGCCATTGCTCACAGAATAAGGGTTTTCGAGCCAGACAGCCCCTTTTTGGAACATATCCGATTTTGTCAATCTAATAGTCGAATCATACCGCACAGCATCGCTAACTAATTTCAAGCCCTTTATATCGCTAAATCCTTGATATTCAATAATATTACCATTACAAGGGTCAGGTTCGGGTACGTTAGTAGAGAGTTTGAGGAGGTATGCACAGTAGCTTCCGCCATAACTTTTTTGAAAAGCGTTGTCTGAAAGAAAAAAATCACTGGATTGTGTCCAGCCACTTAAATATATACTATTATTACTCCATAAAATATCCCTACCCATTTCATTTTTTCTTCCACCAAAATAAGTAGAATATAATAATTCTGTTAGATTAGAGTTAAACTTAGCAATAAAAATATCGTTATTTAAACTACCAAAACTTTTATCACTTTGAATTGCTTTCCCTACAATTGGAAAATTGTCTGAAATTGTATTACCGGATACATAAATATTCCCTTCATAGTCACTTGTGATACCACCTCCTTGAAAACTTAATGCTCCTCCATGACCTTCATCGCTTATACCACCCAAATAAGTCGTGTTTAAAATTGTTCCATCTTCATTGATTTTTCTAATAAAATAATCTAAACCACCATTATTGTTAGATTGATAAGAGCTATCAGTTCCAAAATCTTTATTATAAGTAAATCCAGAAGCATAAAAAAAGTCTGAATTATTACTTATTGAGTATAATGTCTGAATTGCAGTATTTTCATCAAATCCTTCATTATCTTCAAACTTTTTAGACCAAATAGTCTTAAATGTATTTTTATCTAAAGCAGTTAAGTAAAATGTTGATATTTGTGTTTTTATCAAATTTTTAAGGATAAAACTTTGTGAATTACCCCCACAAATAATATATTTATTGGTTATACATAATGTTTCTAAAAAGTCATTATCACTTCCACCAATTCTTGAAGAATAAATACATTTATTATCTTTATCAAAACACATAACAAAGCCATCTAAACCACCTTTACTTAATTTAGTTTCAGCGTTATTTGTAACTTTAAATCCGTCAGGACTATAAATCCTTCCACAAACCCATGTATTTCCAGTATCATCAATTTTTACATCAATAGCTGTGTCATATTCATTACCACCATTGTAAGTTCCATATTCAAATTTCCCATCGTAGTTTAGTCTAAATATTGTAATATCTCCTTTCCCATAATAAGTAGATTTAAAAGCATTATCTGTAAGTGGAAACCCATTACTATGACTTTCACCAACAACCCAGACCATTCCTTGTTTTACATCTAAATAACAAGAACCATCGTTACTCGGACAACCGACATAAGTACCCCAAATAACTTTGTTATCAGGACTCATTTTTATTACAAAATAATCTTGACCACCATCAATATCCTTTTGATACGCATCTTTAATCCAACTATCTAAATTTGAACTTGAAAATCCACTAAAATAAATGTTGCCATCCTCATCTACTTCGTTACTCCCTGAAAGTGAGTTGTTGCTACCAATAAAACTCGACAAATCAATTCTGTAAAATGATGTATCAAGATTGTTAATTGTAGTCTTATCATTAAGTAAATTGTTAATATTTTTGTTATTTTTATCTTCTTTACCATTAATAAATAATTTATTATTTTTTAAATTATTAAATTCTATTTTATCTGTGATTTCAATCCTTACATCACCATATTCTACATAATAATAAGCAGTTAAATCCTCAATTTTAAAAGTATCTAAGTAATAATTAAGTTTTATTGAATTAGGTAGTTTTAATGTTAAATTTCTATTATTTTTATCTTTTAATTCATAATAAAAAGTAGCTCCATTTTCAATTAACTTGATTTTATCTTCAAAAAAGATTATTTTTGAGTTATTATAAAAGCTAATTGGATTTTTGTTTTTATCTGATTGGAAAATATAATTTTGTGCTAAAATATTTTTAGTAAAAAATACAAGGCAAATTAAAATCACAACTTTCATAAAGGTATTCCTAATGAGTAACACTAATATTGCAAATTTAATAAAAAATATTATCTTAGATGTAAATGATGAAGCTTTTTTTAATGATGAAACAGATTTAGTAGAAGAGCAGGTTTTAGATTCGCTTGAAACTATTACTTACTTAGCAAAATTAGAAGAAGAATTTGATATATCAATTTCAACTGACGAGTATATTGAGAAAAATTTAAGCGTAATCAAAAATATGATTTCTTTTATTGAATCAAGACCCTAACCCCAAGCACACCCAAAACGGAGGCGCTTGTCAGGATTAAAGAATTTGCGAGGGAAAATCTACCTAAGCATAAGCGTCCTGTTAAGATAAATATCGTTAGTGGGGATTTAATCTCTGCGAATTTTAAGAAAATGAGGAAGCCGAACTCTTAATTTATCTATAAATCTCTGATTTTGGTAAGCCAAGCCGTTGTAAGAAATGACGGAAACTTACTCCTAATACTCCAAAGCCGTATTTAATACTTCTTGGAATATTGATTGATGATGCTTCCTCAAAGTATTTTGTCGGACAGGTAATTTCTGCAATTTCATATCCAGCCCAGAATATTTGTGAGAGCATTTGGTTGTCGAACACGAAATCATCTGAATTTGCATTGAATTTAATATCATTCAATACTTTTTTAGAGAATGCGCGGTAGCCAGTGTGATACTCGGATAATTTTTGACCTATTAACATATTTTGTGCTAAAGTTAAGAAGCGATTTGCTATATATTTATAATATGGCATACCACCTTTTAAAGCGCCTTTTCCTAATATTCTTGAACCAAGCACAACTTCATAAACTTCATTCGCAATTAAATAAGCCATTGAGGCAATTAATTTTGGGGTATATTGATAGTCAGGGTGCACCATTATAACGATGTCAGCATTGATTTCGAGTGCTTTATTATAACAACTCTTTTGATTACCGCCATAACCTTTATTTTTTTCGTGACGGATTACATAATGAATACCAAGTTTATTCGCAAGTTCGGAAGTGTTATCTTTTGAGGCATCATCAACAAGGATAACTTCGTCGACAATGTCGAAAGGAATTTCGTTATATGTTATTTCTAATGTTTTCTCTGCATTATATGCAGGAAGCACAACCACGACTTTTTTATTATTTATCATATATTTTTGATAAAATTACTTTTATCCCATCATTAACTAAATTAGGTTGCAAAATTAAAGAAAATTCACTTTCTTTCAAAGAGTTATATAATTTTAAACTATTCCCACCTGTAATTACTGCTTTTAATTCAGGATATTGAACTGAATATTTATTAATAAAATATTTTATTTCTGAGAGTAAGCCGAAGTAAACTCCGTTAGATATTGCATCTTTTGTATTTGCCCCTAATTCATCATTATAATATAAATCATCAATATTTTGATATGGAATATTGGTATTCTCAGAAAGAGATTTTAAACGAGTAATTAATCCAGGAGTAATGAAGCCACCAAGACATTTGTTGTTAATTAGTAAATTATAAGTCTGAGCTGTGCCACAATCTATTGTTAAAATATTTTCCCCATATAATTCATTAGCAGCAATTAATCCAAGTTTTCGGTCAATTCCCATTCCTTGAATATTAGAAAAATCAATCTTTGCCAGTGATATAAAATTATTAATATTTTTTGCATTAAAATTTATATAAATAATATTTTCGATTAATGGATTTACGCTCGAATAATAGATTTTACTTGGCTTTAATTGTGAGATAATGTTATTTAAAAACTTAATAATCTCGGTTTCATTAATATTTTCTTTCGAAAAAGTGTAATCATAATATTGTATAATTTCGCCATTATCCACTTTTAAACGTGAATTACCAATTTCAATTATTAGTAATTTCTCTTTTATAATTATCTCATTATAATTCATAAATAATTGAATCTCCATTATCAATTCTTTTTATATTATTTTGTGCATCAGATATAGTCAGCGAGCAATCTGGATTAATTCCTTTTACTAAATAACTTTTGTTATCAGATAATAAAGTAATACTTTTATTTAAGATATTTAATTTCTCAACCCATAAATCATAGATATAATCTTCTCTTTTTGTAAATAAGTTTTCAAACTCTAAAAGAATGTCATTATAAATATCTTCGATAGTTACGCTTAAGCCAATTTTTTTGAGAGAGCTTGCTTTGAATGATAACTCATCACTAAAACTATCTTGGTTTATATTTAATCCTACACCTATAATTGTATTTTCGGCAACTTTTCCTTGGATTGAATGCTCAATCAATATGCCTGATACTTTTTTATACTGCCGGTCAAAGATGTAAATATCATTTGGATATTTTAATTTTATACCATCTTTACTTATATATTTAACTAATGCATTGTAAACTACTAAGCAACCAAGGGCTTGATAGCGAGAAGGATACTTATATGTTGGATAATTTTTATGATTAATAGCGATAGACAGAAACAAATTTTTATGAGTCTCACCTTCCCAAGTTCGATTATTTCTGCCTCTTCCATTTGTTTGAGAGTCAGCTGAAACTGCTATTAGTGGTAGATGTTTTATTAACTCTTTTGCATAGTCATTTGTTGAAGTAAGCTCTGTATAGTGAAATCTTTGAATCATCGTATTATGTGCTTTAAACTTATTTTTCTTAATTTTGATTTATTTTTTATCAATTTACAAATATAAAGAAATTGTATTATTTTATATCAGATGTCCATTTGGGTCTTTTAGAAAGACAAACTGATAGGAAGAGGGAAGACCTTTTGCTAAAAGTATTAGATAAAATTTCAATAGATGCTAAAGAGATTTTCTTAGTAGGAGATATATTTGATTATTGGTTTGAATATAAAGAAGTTGTTCCTTCTCACTTTTACCGGACTCTGAATAAAATTGACGAGTTGAAACAAAAAGGCATACCGATTACATATATAATGGGGAATCATGATTTCGGACATAAAAGTTTCTTTTTGAATGAATTTAATATTAAAATTGAGCGTGGTGATATTGAAAGAATCATTAATAGTAAAAAGTTTTATATTTCACACGGTGATGGTAAAAGTAAGAACGATATTGGCTATTTAATTTTAAAAAAAATACTTAGAAGTCCTATTTCAAATTTCTTGTTCCGATTAATCCACCCAGATTTAGGAATTAAATTAGCAAAGGGTAGTTCCAGCACTTCAAGAGACCACACAGACAAAAAAGATTATGGCTCGAATGATGGAATGAAAGAATTTGCATTTAAAAAGCTTGAAGAAGGTTTCGACTTCGTTGTTATGGGTCATCGGCATAAAGCAGAAACAATAGCGCACTCCAATGGTTATTATATCAATTTAGGTGAATGGTTAAAAACTCCTACTTTTGGAGTTTATGATGGCAATCATTTCACAATAGTTGATGTAAATGACTTTCTCAAATAAATCAATTTACAAATTGGTTACAAAACTATTTTGTTGAATTTTTTTCTATTTTATGAAAATTTTTTAACATTCCATCTAATAATTAATAAGTAATTAAAAAAAATAGCATTTAAGTAGAAATACTTATTGTTTATTAAATTTTTTATACTTATTATAGCAAAATAAAAAAACACAAATGAATAAAATTTAATCAATGTTTAAAAAAATATTAATAGCCAATAGAGGCGAGATAGCAATAAGAATAATAAATGCAGCGAGAGAGTTGAATATTGAAACAGTTGCAATTTACCACGAAGTAGATAAGAAAATGCCTTATGTAATGAATGCGGACTATGCTTTTGAATTGAGTGGTGATACTCCAAAATCTGCATATTTAGATATTAATCAAATAATTGATGTAGCAAAAAAATCAGGGGCAGAAGCAATTCATCCAGGTTATGGCTTCCTTTCTGAAAATGCTAAGTTTAGTCAAGCTTGTATTGACAACGGAATTAAGTTTATTGGACCAAAACCTCATTCAATTGAAGTAATGGGAAGCAAGACAGAAGCAAGAATTTTAATGGACAAAGCAGGAGTGCCGATTGTTCCAGGCACAAAAGAAAGAATAGTTGACTTCGATAAAGCGAAAGAAAAAGCAAGAGCGATTGGTTATCCAATTTTGCTCAAAGCTGCAGCTGGCGGTGGTGGAAAAGGAATGCGATTAGTTAATGAAGAAAGTGAATTTGTTGAATCATATCAAGCAGCACAACGAGAGGCAATGAAAGCATTTGGTGATGACCTTGTGTATATGGAAAAATATATTATTAATCCTAAGCATATTGAAATTCAAATAATTTGCGACCAGCATGGCAATTATGTTCATTTAGGCGAAAGAGATTGCTCTATTCAACGTCGCCACCAAAAAGTTATTGAGGAATCACCTTCGACTGTTCTGACGGAAGAACTTAGAAACAAGATGGGCGAAGTTGCAGTGAATGCTGCTAAAGCTTGTAATTATGAGGGTGCTGGCACGATTGAATTCTTACTTGATGTGAATAAAGATTTTTATTTCCTTGAAATGAACACAAGGTTACAAGTTGAACATCCCGTTACTGAACTTGTAACTGGCATTGACTTAGCTAAGGAGCAAATTAGAATTGCGTATGGTCTGCCTTTATCATTTACTCAAAATGATATAAAAATGGAAGGATTTGCAATAGAATGCCGTATTTATGCAGAAGACCCAATACTAAATTTCTTACCTTCTATTGGGAAAATAAATTATCTGCAAACTCCTTCTGGGAATGGAGTTAGAGTTGATGGTGGAATTGAGTCTAATGATGAAATTTCAATTCATTTTGACCCAATGATTTCAAAATTAATCACTTATGCTAAAACAAGAGATGCTGCATTAGATAAAATGAAAACTGCACTTCAAAATTATAAACTTGTTGGATTTAATAATATTATCCCATTTTTAATTGAAACAATGGATAACCCAATATTTAGAAATGAATGGTTTGACACAGGATTTATTGATAAATATTTTAAAACAGATAATATTGAAAATCACAAAACAAGTCATAATAAAGAATTAGCAATTATTGCTTCATTTATGTATAACAACAATAGAAACAAAAAAGAAATTCCAAAATCAGAGCATTTAGTAAATAACTGGAAAAACGTACAATATCAAAAACTAAGGGAGTAGATTTATGACAGAAGAGTATTATAACTTATACGGATCGGTCGGCTATAACGCAAGACATTTTAGCAAAGTATTGCGTTCTCAAATTAGAAAAAATTTTAGAGAACATAAACTTGACGTAAAAGTAGAAGAATGGATAACCCTTGCCTTTCTTTATCAACACAATGACAAAAATCAAATTCAACTTGGCGACTTGCTAATGCAGGATAAGACTGCTATCACACGATTATTAGACGAAATGGAAGGAAAGAAACAGATTAAACGAATAATTGACAGAGAAGACAAGCGAAATAGAATCATAAGACTAACAGCAGAAGGCAAAAAAGCATATAATAAGATTTTACCTCTCGTTGAAAAGACAATCAACAATGCTTTAGACGGAATCGACCTCGAAGCATACCAAACAACCATTGCAACCTTACAGAAAATGAGTAGTAACTTAAGTAAAAACAAAAAAGGGTATTAAACCCTTTTTTTTATGTTTATATTACTTTCTTAGAATTCAATTATAAAAAATATCTAACCAATTTATATAATTATTTTTTCATACATCAAGTATTTTGATTGAAATTGGTAAAATACTTTTTTGACAAATTGTTTGTAAATATTTTTTATTAATTTAGTGCTAATATTTAAAGGTATTAAATGAATAAAGTCGAAACTTATATTTGTCAATTTCCAGATGATGTTCAATCACACTTAAACAAAATAAAGGAAATGGTGGCGAGCAAAGATAGTACAATAATATTTGATATGAAGTATGGCATTCCAACGGCAATTTTAAATAATAAAAACCTACTTCATTTTGCAGCTTTCAAAAATCATATTGGATTTTATCCAATCCCGGAAACAATAAAGCAATTTGCTATTAAATTGGTTGGCAATAAACAAGGAAAAGGTTCGATACAATTTCCATTGAGCGAACCTATTCCGTTTGATTTAATTAATGAAATGATTGATTTTAGAATTTCGGAATTAAAAAAGAGTTAGTTTTTTATTTTAAACTATCTTCGACTTTATCGACAAAAATTAGCAAATCAGAGTTTGAATTTGTAGCTTTTTTATTACTCAATTTTATATTAACTTTTTCGCCTAACCTTCCCCACTTTGCAATTTCAGCTTTCAAACTTTCAATACGAGCAGAATTAATATTATTATCAGAGCCATCATTGCAAACTTCAAAATTCACATATAATGCTCTATTAATTCGGAGCATAGTTTTTAAATCTTTTAGAATAGTAGAGCCATTGCTTGAAAAATTGCTACTATTTTGGTTAAATAAGTCCAGTTCATCAATTTGGTTGCCTGGCTTTAAAACAATCACATTGAAATTTTTTATTTCTGGTTCATAAGAGGCATCAGGAGCAGAAGGAGTAAATTTTACGTCATTACGTAACACGTTCATATCTATAAATGTAAGCGTATATTTTTCATTTGCATTGAGGAGTTGTTCATATTCACCAGTTTGTGGGTTTGATTTAATTTTAAACTTTTTACCTCTTGCATCTTCAAATTGAATTTCAACACCAACAGGCGAGCCATTACTTTTATCTAAGATTTTTCCTTTAACAATTCTTGTATGTGTATCTTGACTAAATGCAGAGAGAGCAAATATTATTGTAACAAAAGTTATAGTGTAAATGAATTTCATTTTAATCCTTAAATATATATTTGAAATTTAGATTTATGTAAAATTAGCAATTAAAATTAAATTTATTACATAATAATTAAAATTACGAAAAATCATAGTAAAAAGTTATATAATGTTTAATTGCATTCTGACATTTTAATAAACTATCATAAATGTAAATTGAGCGGAGATGAAAGGTAAATGAATTTTAAACATAATGATAAAACAGACCTACATCTCACTTCCCTTGGCAAAGTTCCATTAAAACTCCGCCGGTGGATTTGGGGTGGAGGAAGGCGATAAGCATATCGTGGGCGCCTTCTTTTGGTGATTCGTTGATTAGCGATATTCCATCGCTCTTCAATCTATTTAGGTCGTCTTGCACTCCGTCGGATTCAAAAGCAATATGGTGAATTCCTTCGCCTCGCTTTTCGATAAATTTGAATATAGGTGATGTCTCGTCCATCGCTTCGGTTAACTCTATCAAGACATTGCCAACTTTGAAAGAAGCGATGTTGACCTTTTGCTCTTCTACGCTTTCTCGGCGAATTTCATTTGGTTGGAAGATTTTAGTATATAGGGCTAAACTATCTTCTAAATTTTTAACTGCAATGCCAATATGATTTAAAGATTTAATCATTTTTGGTAGTAACTATAATAATATTTTTCTGCTCTTAATAAGTCTTCTGGTGAATTTATTCCTTGCATCTCATCAAAGCTAACGCCTGCAAAGCCCGAGCATTTTCTATTTTCATTAACAAAAACTTCAACAATATCCGTTAGATAATATTCACCTTGTGCATTTTTATTAGATATTTTGCCTAAAGCATCGAAAAGCAATTTAGAATTAACTAAAAATATCCCGCTATTAATTTCTTTAATTTGCTTTACTTCATCGCTTGCATCTTTCTCTTCTGTGATTTTATAAAACACCTTATCAGCATTTCTAACAATTCTACCATATCCAGTTGGGCTTTCACTTATTGATGTTAAAACAGATAAATCAGAGTTAGATTCTTGATGTTTAGCAATAAAATTTTCTAAAGTTTTCTCTCTAAGAAGTGGCACATCACCACATAAAATTAGCACATCGCCATTGAAACCCTCTAAGTTAGGAGCGGCTTGCATAACAGCGTGTCCTGTGCCTAATTGCATAAGCTGATAAGCATACTCAACTGATGGAAATTCATCAGATAAATATTTTTCAACTAATTCTTTTTTATGTCCTATAATTGCAACAATTTGCTTAGCGTCTAATTTTTGAGATAATTTAATTACATAAGAAATTAATGGAGTATTTCCGAGTTCAGTTAGCACTTTCGGTAAATCAGGATTATTCATTCTTTTGCCTTGTCCAGCCGCTAAAATTACTACCGATATTGCTCTTTTTTCATTCATAAAGATTAATTCTATAATTTAGGAAAAAATAAATTGCAATTTACGAAAATATTAGATTAAACCGATAGATGCTACTAAATTACTATTCACTCATTAAATTAGAAAAAGAGTTTAAAGAACTTGAAGGACTTGAAATTATTTCTTGTTTCTCACAGGAAAAGGATTCAATAATCATAGAGTTTAATAGCGACGATCGACTATACTTAGATTTCTCCTCTGATAATAAGTATTCTTGTTGTTTCTTATCTACAGACTTTAGAAGATCTGGTAAAAATACTATAGATTTATTTGACGATTTAGTTGGTGAGGTTATTCAAAAAGTTAGTTTAGCCCATTTTGATAGGATTTTTAAAATCGAATTAATTCATTCTAATTTATATTTAATATTATTTGGGAGGGGTTCATCAAATATTATTTTAACAAAAAAAGATAATTTAATTATTGACGCTCTAAATAATTTTAATTCTTTAAAAAATACTAAATTTAACATACAAGAAAATAATTTTAATTTAGATGATAATATTCCCGTCATTGAAGCACTAACTAAGTTGCCTTATATAATGGGAAATAAATTAGCTAATGAATTTATTTTTAGAGATAATTTGCAAAAAGATATATTAATAAAAGAATTAAATGATGAATTAAAAATTGAAGAATTTAAAAATAGTATAATTAACGATAAAAATTATATATACAATCAAGATAATATTATAACCCTCTCGCCTATTGAATTAACATATCTTAATTTAACACCATTAAGAGTTTTTAATAGTATTTCGGAAGCAATTAAATGGCGAAAAATAAATTTTATTAACGCTGATAAAATTAATGAAGAAAGTAAAGGATTACTAAATAAAATTGAATTAGAATTAAAAAAAATAAATTCAAGATTGCGTGCGGCAAACGATTATTTTTCATTATTAGAACTTGCAGATACTTACAGAATCAATGCAGATTTATTAATGTCATCAACAAATTTGAAACAAAAATATGGCAATGCAATTAATTTAGTTAATTGGGAAGGGAATGAGGTTTTAATTAAATTAGATGAAAAATTAAATATTGTAGAAAATGCAACAAGATATTATACCAAAGCCAAAAAAACTGAAAAAGATGCAATATTAAAAGAAAAAGAAATTCCTGAATTAACAAGAAAACTTAATAAATATCAAAAAATTAAAGAGGATTTTAATACTTGCAATTCATTGAAGGATTTAAAGAATTTTAAAATTACATACGCAACAGAATTAAATTTAAAACTTAGTAAGAAAATGGAAGAAGAAAGTAAATTCAGGCATTTTGAATATGAGGGATTTGAAATATTCGTAGGTAAGTCAGCCGCTAATAATGACGAACTTACTATGAAGTTTGCCCGACCAAATGATATATGGTTACATGCAAGAGGTGTGCCTGGCTCTCATACAATTATTAAATTGCAAGCAAAGGATAAGATAAGAAAAGAAGTAATAGAATACGCTGCATCGCTGGCAGCATATTATTCGCAATCACGAAAGGCATCTCTTGTCCCTGTAATTTATACAGAGAAAAAATATGTCCGAAAGCCCAAAGGAGCAAATCCGGGTAGCGTATCAGTCCAAAAAGAAAACGTTATAATGGTGCGTCCCACCAGCCCCGAAGAATTAGGGAAGTAAAGGGAGATGTAGAATAAGTTTAGGGGAACAGAACATATTATTCTATCTCTCTCTAATTTCCAACTTATGACTTATTTCTCCTGTCTCTAAACATTTATATCTTACGATAATTTGCTTATTATAAATATTAGAATTATCAATTTTAACTCCTAATAAATCGAAATATTCTATTGCAATAAGATTTTCACAACTTCATTATTTAAAAGAGTATCCCTATCATAAATTAACTTAATATGAGAAGACCTATTAACAATCGAACTAATTGAAGAATAAATATTATTTAGCTTAAGAATCTTTAACTCATTCGAATACCAATTATTAGTGTCTGAATTAAAATAAAAGTCAAGCAATGATTTGAGTTCATTTTTGTCAATCATCACTTTCTGGGAGTAAATTTCAATGCTTGATAGAGAATAAACAGCAAAAAGTAAAAGTATTTTAATCATATTTTCAAAATTTGTAAATTTCATATATACAATGACACACGAAACGCAAAAACATCACGCAGGGGGAGAATTTAGTTTACATAATCTCGTATTTTGAATAAATAGAAGCAGAAAAAGGCAGAAAAGTTAAACTCTCTGCCTAATTTAATTTAGAAGTATTCAAAAATTAATTTTGCTCTTTTTGAATTTTGTGTTGTCTTCTAGCAGCTTTGATGCTTGCCATACGTTTTTCAATCGAAGGTTTGATGAATTGAGTTCTTGCTTTAAATTCTCTTAAAACTCCACTTCTTTCATATTTTTTCTTAAAACGTTTGATAGCTCTATCAATATTTTCATTGTTTTGAATAGTTACACCAATCAATGTAGTACCCTTTAATAAATTTTAATGTACAGAATAATTTTCAATTAATTTTTTTTCGTTATTTAATTCAAATTGAACTAAAATACAATTTCCACCCGCAGAAGTAGTTTCTTTCGCTCTCACAATCCCAACATCGTCCCATACCTTATGGTAAATTACATCACCAATTTTGTATTCTCTATCCGAACTATATTGTATAGCGTCTTCTTTCTTAATATGCACGACTGCTTTTGATTTATCAATCTCAGTATCAATGGCATCTAAGTTAACTAATTGTGAATGTCTCGAACGAGTACATCTCGCCCACTGTTGTCGACCATTTTCAGTCTCTACTGGTTCTCCGATAAGCTCATGCTTAGTCTCTTTCATCAAGAATGGAGAATATAGAGTAATGTATTTGGCTCTGCGTACTTTCTTTTTTGCCATAAAGCAAACCTCGAAATTTCATTTAGAACAAATTTAGGATAACAAAAATAAGGAAACTTTTCCATATTTCAAAATAGTTTTTTTTGCCAACAAATATTTTATCAATAAGTTATAATTATTTTTACAATAACATTTATACAGCTAATCTATTGCTTCTTCATCGGTTATATTAAAATTTAATATATCTTTTAAAATACTTTCTGCATCTTCAAACTTTTCCTCTCTAACATAGATTTTCACTATTGCTAACTCACCCAAATTGAACATTCTTGAAGAATCAACCTGCGATAAAATTTCGCAATCAATCTCCGCCCCCATTAAATTTGACTTAATATGCGTCGCCTCTATCTCAGTAGAGCATGTATATAGTAACTTCCAACCATTCTCCATAACAACAACTATTTACAAACTACGATTAAATTGGTATTATTTATTTGTTCTTTTTAAATTTGAACTTATTATATATCAAAATTAAGGAATTTTATGTTTAAGTATTCTCTCATCTTTCTTTTTTCATTAATTTTAATTTCGTGCAATGGAAAAAAAGAGGAAACAAAACCTGAAACAGAGGCTAAAGATAGTGTAGCAAGAGAAGTTAATGTATATACAAGCAGACATTATGACGCTGACAATGAACTTTACGCAAGATTTGAAAAAGAAACAGGAATTAAAGTTAATATCATAAAAGCAGATGCAAAGCAACTTATCGCAAGAATTGAACAAGAAGGAGCAACCTCACCTGCCGACTTACTTTTAACTGTTGATGCAGGTAATTTATGGGCTGCAAAGAACAAAGGCATAGCAACTTCAATCACCTCTGAAATTTTAACAAATAATATCCCAGCTCATTTAAGAGATGCTGATAAACAATGGTTCGGTCTAACAAAACGAGCAAGAATTATAGTTTATTCTAAAGATAGATTAAAACCAAAAAAAGATATGAATTATAGCGACTTAGCAAATAAAGAATACAAAGGTAAGTTACTTGTTAGACCATCTGACAATATTTACAATCAATCGCTTTTAGCATCAATAATTTCTTATGAAGGAATGGAAAAAGCAAGTGCTTGGGTTAAGGGCTTAGTAAATAACTTTGCACGTAAGCCAAGCGGAGGTGATAGCGACCAAATTAGAGCAATCGCAAGTGGTGAAGGCGATATTTCATTCGTAAACTCATATTATGTCGCGAAAATGCTTAACTCAGATAATGCACTTGATAAGGAAGCCGCTTCAAAAGTAGGTATCATTTTCCCAAATCAAACAGGAAGAGGAACTCACATTAATATAAGTGGTGGGCTTGTAATGAAAAATGCACCGCATAAAGAAAATGCAATTAAATTACTTGAATTTCTTTCAAACCCTGAAGCTCAAGAAATATTCGCTGGTGGAAATTTTGAATACCCGGTTAATCCAAATGTAAAAGCAAATGGAACATTAATCGAATTTGGAACATTCAAAGAAGACACATTAAACTTATCAATATTAGGTGAGAAGAACTTAGACGCTGTTAAATTATTTGATATTAACGGCTGGAATTAATTTTAAAATTTATATAATTAACCTTCGGAAGGGTTTGAAACCTTCCGAAGGTGGAGAAGACGCTCCCATCTAAATCTTCCCCAAGGGGAGGACTTTTTTAAATGGGATTATTTTATTTAAGTACATTTTATCTTTGATTTGAATTTTTATTATCTATTACTAAATAAGAAAATAAACAAATTATTCCTAATGTACAAAGTATATGAGATGGTTTGTTGAAATCTATTACTGCATTTGATACAAATCCATTTATTCCAACATTCATTTCATTTTTCTTTTGAATGTTTGTATTCATTTTTTATCACCTCCTTTTTGTTTATTTCCTCTTTTTTTTTTTTTCATTAATACCATAACAATACTTCATTTCAAAGTTCTAAATTTTTGAAAATAATTTCTTTTTTAAGTTCATCCGATAATTCATTTAAGACATTTGGAAATTTTTCAATTTCTTCATTTAATTTTTCTAAAGCTTTTTGATTTGCATTACTCATTTCAATTTTTATTTTTTGCATATCTAAATTCCAATAAGGTATATCTTTATATTGTTTTGGATTAGTATCAAACATTTTTACAAATGACAAATAAGCTTTATGTGAATTATTTAATACATTTAAGATCTTTGATGATAATTCATCATTCAAGTAAAGTTCACAAATTTTTCGACTTTTATCAGCTTTTTTGTATAATTCAAAAAACTCATTTTTAATTTTGACAAAATCATCATCACTCGCTATCCAGAACATATTTGTTCTAATAAACTCTTGTAAATTTATAATATCTAAAAATAAATCTTCGATTTTATATGTTAGAACTGGTTTCTTCGCTTCACTCAGAATGACTGAGACGAAATTCATTTTGGCTCTACTCAATGTACTAGTTTATTTTATAATACTCATACAAACACACTAATTTGAGAGAAATTTATTCATCTATTAACATTGAGTTTCTCCGAAGTATTTAATACAAACCCCACCCTGACCCTCCCCGTAGGGGAGGGAGTATCTGAATTTGGGTCATTTTTGCTGTTGATGTTGTGCTTTTCCGAAGTATTATAATACAAAACTCCCCGTCTGCTTTGCAGACACCCCTCTATTAGAGGGGAATTTTTTTGAGGTTTTGTCGGTTTAGCTCAGAATGATGAGCAGGCA
>CAYXMM010000016.1:0-56586 GCA_964465945.1 uncultured Hyphomicrobiales bacterium | reverse complement strand
CTAGCGCCCCTTGTTTGTTTTAATAAACTCAAAGGAGAATGAAGATGAAAAAGATAATAGTTAATATTTATAAAAAATGTTGAATTTCAATTAATTGATTTAGGTTTTGATTTCTTCTCCAATTCTTTCTTAATTTTGTAAATTATTTACTTATAGAACGAATTATGAATTTCCCAAGTTTAAACGAACAAATGGATTTAATTAGGCAGAATGTAGTCGATTTACTTCCTGAAGACGAATTAGAAAGAAAAATTGTTAATTCAATTAAAAATAAAAAGCCATTAAGAATTAAATTAGGCGCTGACCCTTCAAGACCTGACTTGCATATTGGACATGCTGTCGTGCTAAGAAAAATGCGACAATTCCAAGATTTAGGACATACCGCTATTCTAATTATAGGCGATTTCACTGCAATGATTGGCGACCCAACAGGCAAATCTAAAACTCGACCCCAATTAACTATTGAAGAAACAAGAGAAAACGGGCAGAGCTATTTAGACCAAGCTGAATTAGTTCTTATCACTAATCAACTTGAAGTGAATTACAATTCCGAATGGTTAAACAAAATGAATTTTGCAGATGTAATAAGTTTAGCGGCAAATTATACAATAGCACAGCTTTTAGAAAGAGATGACTTTTCTAAAAGATATAAAGAAGGCACTCCTATATCTGTTCATGAATTACTTTATCCCTTAGCCCAAGCTTATGATAGTTTTGCTATTAAATCTGATGTCGAACTTGGTGGAACTGACCAAAAATTTAATTTAATGGTCGGGCGCGATATTCAAAGAGCAAACGGACAAGAGCCACAATGTATACTTACAATGCCTATCTTAGAAGGAACAGACGGCAAAGAGAAAATGTCAAAATCATTAGATAATTATATTGGCTTGACCGATAAGCCGTTCGATATGTTTGGAAAAGTAATGTCAATCCCTGATGAATTAATCCTAAGATATTATCAATACGGGGCTTATGCTTCTGAATTAGAACTAAAAGAAATGACATTCGCACTTGAGAATGGTGAGAACCCAAGAAATGCTAAAGTTAATGTTGCGAAAAAAATTGTTGATTTATACTACCCTGCTGGTACAGGTCAAGAATCATTAGAAGAATTTGAACGAGTATTTAAAAACAAAGACATCCCTGACGAAATTGATGATTTTATAATTGAAGCAGACGAAATTTCAATTTTAGATGCCATATTAAACTCTGGGCTAACTCCTTCAAAAAAAGAAGCTAGAAGAGTCTTAGAGCAAGGTGGTGTTTCGATTGATGGTGATAAAGTTGATGACCCTTTTTATAATATACAATTAAGCCAAAAACGGCTTCTTAAAGTTGGTAAAAGAAAATTTATTTATTTAGTTAGAAAGTAGAATGAACCTTGAAGATATTAGATTAGAAGAAATTTACGAAAATTTTGATTTATTAGACGATTGGGAACAAAAATATATGTATCTGATTGAATTAGGTCAGATGATTCCTGAATTTAACTTAAAATACAAAACTCCTGAGAATTTAGTCGAAGGTTGCACAAGCAGAGTTTGGCTTCAAAAAGATGAAAGCAAAAGCAATAATTGCTTTTTCGCTGATTCCGAATCTCAAATTGTTAAGGGATTAGTCGCTTTAACTTTAATAATTTTCAATGGTAAAACAAAAGAAGAAATTGATAGTTTAAATGAAGAAAGCATATTTGCAAGAGTGAACCTTGAAGCAAATCTTTCAAGTAACAGGGCAAATGGATTGAGAGCAATAGTTAAACGAATTAAACAAGAAGCAAAATAATTGGAAGGTAGATTAAATATTCGCTTAAAAAAAGAATCTCAGATTGATTGGATTCTTGTTAGTGCTTGTATGATTTTAGTTATATTTGGACTAACTTCAATTTATTCATCTGTATATGGCTCATCAATAGATAGTAACTTCACTAAACAATTAATTTCAGTAATGTTAGGACTTGGAGTGATGACTACCATAGTTTTTATTCCTGACAGTTTCATCAAATTAATCGCTTATCCTGCATATATATCATCAATTTTATTACTTGTGGCAGTGCTTTTTATTGGCGAAAGCGTCTATGGAACAAAGGGTTGGATTTCATTAGGTGGTTTTAATCTTCAACCCGCCGAATTCTCCAAAATGGGAACATTACTCGCCCTTGCAACATATCTATCTGGTAAAGGTAAAGATATAAGAACAATACGTGATTTAGGAATAAGCTTAATGATTGTGGCTATTCCTGCGGGGTTAATATTTATTCAACCCGATGTTGGTACTGCATCAGTTTTATTTGCAATGTTCTTAGGTATTTTATTCTGGTCTGGCTTCAGCGGCTTATTCTTATACGCAGTAGTGGTTTCTCCAATTTTAGTAATTTTATCGTTAAAAGATATAGTCTGGTTTTATGTCGGCTTAGGAATAGCAAGCATTGCCATCTTATTTTTTAAATCAAGACAATATGCTATTGCTTTAACTATTGTGTTATTCATTTCTTTGGGATTTATCGCTCCTCAGATTTATGATAATTTAATGCCACATCAAAAAAATAGAATTAGCTCTTTTCTCGACCCAGACTTAGACCCACAAGGTGCTGGATACAATGTTATTCAATCAAAAGTAGCAGTTGGTTCAGGCGGAGTAATTGGTAAAGGTTTTTTAGAAGGTACTCAAACCCAATTAAGATACATTCCAATGCAATGGACAGATTTTATCTTTTCAGTACCAGCAGAAGAATTTGGGTTTGTCGGCTCAAGCATCATTATAATTGCTTATTTAGTCCTTATGCTTAGAATGTTAAACATAGCATATAATTCGAACGATACATTTTTTTCAATAGTTTCAATCGGAATTTTATTCATTTTTATCTATCATATAATAATTAACATAGGAATGGTTATCGGAATTATGCCTGTTATGGGTATTCCACTACCATTTATGAGCTATGGTGGAACGTCAATGATTCTTAATTTAATGCTAATTGGTTTTCTCCTCAATACATATCGTAGTCAAGTAAAACGACGTAATGTGCGTTAATTATTATCGCTGATTTAATTATTTATTCTTTAATTTTTAAAATATTTTATAAAAACTTACTCTTTTATTTCAAAATTGTGTAATTTAAGAAATATTAATGTGTAATTCCTTTATGTTTATTTTGAAAAAAATATATTTTTTATTATTTATTTTAGCAACAAGCCAAGCATTTGCAGTTGGTCCCTGTGATATTGGTAATGACTTAATGTGCATTGGCAGGTCAATAATGCTTACCCGTTCGTCAGGTAGCGCTCCACATTATTTAGATGTTCAAAATTTCAACGCTTACAATATTCTCAGAAATGGCTTTACTTTTGAAACATACATTAAAGTTAAAGAACAAGCCGATGCCGACAGAACTTACATAGCGGGAGTATGGGGTCCTTTTTCCGATGCTAATGACTCATGGGTAGTCTATATTGATAATAACAAAGACTTAATTTTCGAAATTAACAATGCGACAACTAACTTAGGTGCTGTTGATAATACAATAGCAAAATATAACCTTGCAGATACTCTCTGGAATAAATGGTTTCATTTAGCAGTTTCTTGGTCGCCAAATGACCAATTCGCTTCAATTTACATAAATGGTAACTTAAAAGTAACCGAGCAAAACGTAAGCTACCCTGCTTCCGCACTTAAAAAACCAAATTCCGGACTTGGATTACAAATTGGAAGCACAAATGCCCTATATAATACTGGTGGTAAATTCAGAACAACGCTCGGAGAATTTGACGAAATAAGAATTTGGAGCAGAAAAGTAACTGAAGCCGAACTTCAATGTAATATGGATATTGCCCTTAATGGTAATGAACCTGGCTTAGAGGTTTATTATCGATGCAACGCAGAACCCAAAGACTTCAAAATTTGCGATGCCACAGGCAACGATAGAGAAGGATTGATGAGAAATGGTGCTAAATGCGATTGGGGTAGTAGCCCAAATAGAGGTTACAACAACCCTTTTAGAAAAATTTCATCTCCAACGTTCCCCGATACAATCAAATGCGTAAAAAGCAAAACTTATACTTGGACATTTAGTGATACTGCCACCTGCGGAGGAGAGCAATACTGGATTCTCGGATATAAATGGATTAACGGAGTAAGAGTTTGGAATAATGCCCAAGCAAAGCTAACTTTCAACCCTACACCTGGAAATAGAAAAAACTTAGATAAAGATAACATAGTTACTGCGTCTGTAACCGTTGATGCTGATTTTGTCGGTAAGCAAAGTTATCATTTCTATGTCCAAAGAACCAACCTCTGCGGAAGAACAATTTTTGATACTGGTGAAATCGATATTTATCGAATAACTGAACTCGATTTCTCTACTGACTCACTACTCTTTGGCTCTCTATTAGCAAATTGTGTTGAAGAACCATATAGAGACATCACCTTCAAAATATATAACAATACAAAGAAAACTGAAACAAATAGACCAATAACAATTAATTCATTAACAACTACTCAAAATAATATTTTCAGAGTTATTTCTCCTGCAACCCCAACTACTATCCCAGTCGGTGATAGTTTAAATGTAACTGTAAGATTTACCTCGCAAGGAGTTGCAGCTACTTACACAGATAACTTAGTCATAAACTCAAACGATAATTGTGAAGGACAAAAAGTAATCCCTATTGTAGGACAAGTTACAGATGTAATTGGAATATTAAACAATCAAGGAAAAGCAATCGATTCTGTTAATTTTGGAACAAGATGTATAAATCAAAACGAAGTTCCTGTTGTTTACTTCTGGGAAAATTTAAGTTTAAATAATATTCAAGTTACAAGTTTAGATATTCCTCCGCAATTTGTTGGTATGGGTATTACTAAACCAGTAACCTTAGAACCAAACAAAAGCTATCAACAAAGATACTTCTCATTTAAGCCAACTAAAGTAGGCGATTACTCTGATTCAGTTATTTTTACTGCAAAAGCAGGCGGTTGCACTGTGAGAAAAGTTATTTATGTTAAAGGGAAAGGAATTGACCCTAAATTTGAAATAACTATTGACACTCTTGATTTTGGCAGCGTATTTATTGGTCAAACCAAAGAATTATCTGTTGATGTAGAAAACACAGGCAAAGACTTAACAAGAACTCGTAGCTTCCTCTATCAAGGAGATAGATTTTTCATCTCTGGTGGAGGAATTTTAAATATTAGTCCAAATAGTACTCAAGACACAAGAATTACATTTCAACCACTCGAAGATTCCTTATACTTTGAAAAATTATATATCGAAGAAACTGGTTGTAAAAATGTTAAAGTTGTAGTTATTAAAGGGAAAGGTGTTACTAATGCATTCGAATACAAACCAAAAGAAATGCGTACACTTAATGTTCTTGCTTGTAGCAATAGAAGAGACACAATCAGTATTACAAACGTAACTTCAAACCCAATTAATTTAAACAATTTTCAACTCCTTGACCCAAGTACTAAATTTAGTTTAATCGAACCAAATGCTGGTAATCTAAACGGCTTTTCATATAATTTGAAATCTGGCGAAGAACTCCCGTTTATTTTCGATTACATTCCAAATGACGTAAGCGGCGATAGAGCCGACCAAGCCCGCTTGACCTATGTCGCAGCTGGGTTAAATTGGGAACTAAAATTAATTGCAACTTCCGTTGTTCCAAAAGTTTATATGACAGATGAAGTGAACTATGGAATCTTAGAAGTAGGTGAAAAACTCCAAGACATTGTTATAGTCGAAAATATCTCAAATGCTGAAATATTATTAGATAGTTTAAGAATAGAAGCCCCTGGTGGCGGTTTCAAAATCCTTGACCCTGTCGGTGAATTAAATAAATTGCTAAAACCAAGAGATACAATTCACGTTCATGTTGAATTTGAACCAACTTCTGCCACCCAATTTGATGGAACCCTCTATTCTTATGTTAGTAAGCCATGCCAAATCCCAGAGCAATTCGCTGTAAAAACCACTCTCGTCGGATGGGGGAGGGTAGTCCCTCTTGAAATAACACAAATTGCTCTAACTATGGGTCAGGTCAAACCTTGCGACTGCTCGCGAGTTCAAATCCCATTAAGAAATAGAGCAAGATTTAACGATATTAATATTGATAGCATCTGGATCGATGACACAAACAGAAATTTGCAAATCGTCGATGCAAAACCAGAATTTTACAGCTTTTCCAGTTTAATGTATAATGGCTCTTTCCCTTATAAAATTCCAGTCAAGGAAGTTGATACTTTAACAATAAGTTACTGTCCTCGTGGTCCTTGGGATAGAGATTCACTATTACATAATGCTTCCATTCACGTGAAAGCAAGCGGTCCTGGTTGGTCAACAGATGACGAAGTTTATCTTGATGGAATACAAATGTTAATTTTTGAATCAGCTCCTAAGTTAGTAGAATTTCCACCTACTCGAGTTGACACTTTATCCGTCGAACAATACGCTTTAATCAAAATCCCTTATGTTGATGTAAATCAATCCAATGCGCCTATTACTATTGATTCGATAACATTTTCACCGGATAACAAAGTATTTTTTGCTTCTTCAACCTTTGGGCAACCCTTTCCCCTAACAATAACTCCGCCCGATTCACTATGGTTAGGAATTAATTTTAAACCAAGAGCAGCAAGAGATTACAAAGCAAAAATGCTAATTCACTATAGTCAGCCATGCGAAATTATAGATTCATCTATTGAAGTCTATGGACGTGGTTTTGCCCCTGTTTTCGGTTTACGATTTGAATTCGACGATGGAACTCAAAATAAACTCTTGGATACTTTTATGATTCCAAGTTGCGACACTTTGACATTACCAATTTACTCTAATAGAACAATACCAGGAGATATTGTTGACATAAGATGTAATATTTATTACGATAAATCTAAATTTGCATATATCAGTGCTGATGCCTCTTACCTTGATACTAATTGTTATGGTTATTTGCCAAATATAACAGAAACTTCCACAACTTTCGGAAGTAGATTCTTACTTAAAAACTTCTGCTACGTTGATTCATTGAAACCAATTTTCTACGCAAATTTTATTCCTACAAATGGATATAATTCCGGCTTCTCTCAATTTAAAATTGACAGCATAAGTTTCGACACAGAAGAAGTTATCTTATTTGATATTATCGCACAAAATGACTCAACGATTGCCGAAGTTCGATTCGTAGATCATAAAATATTAAACGATATTAACTTCGATAGCATTCGAGTTTTAGACTGTGTTAGAGACACCCTATATCTCAAAAATACTGGTCAAATGCCCGTCCTTGTCGATGACTTAATTCAACCAATTAATGATATTACATTGATTGAAATACTGCCACTATTTGGCGACACTTTATTTATTGGCGATACTCTTTACGCTATTTATGAATATTGCCCATCACAAATTTATTCATTTGATACACTTCTAATTTCAAGCATTATTAATCCTTGTAAAGTAGTTGATACAACAAGTTTAAAAGGTTCTTCTTATGCACCAATTTATTATTTAAAAACCGATATTGACCCAATTTTCACGATTCAAGATACCATTTTTGTTTCCTATGACGACACAATCAATGTCCCTATATATATTGACAAAGACCTTTTCACAAATTACAATGGCGTTGACTACTGGATAACTAATCTATCCTTTGATTTAAGCATAAATTATAACCCAAGAGCGCTAAAATATTTAGAATCAACAAGTTTGCACTCCTATATAGATAATAGCCAACTAGGAAGATTAAGATTCCATTTTGAAAATATAGATTCATTAAAAGCATCTGAAATTCTAAATTTACAATTTAAAGCAACAGTCTCCGACTCAATTTACTCCGCTTTCGATATGTATATAGATAATTTTGCTGCCAAACTTTTATTCTTGGATTTAACTGGTGAGAGTAATTCCGCTGCAATAAACTCGGAAGGTTCTTGCAATATTACTTTGTTAAATTATTCAAAACCATTATCATACTTAACACCAAACTTCCCAAATCCTTGGGCTGAAAAGACATCATTTGAGTTTAATTTAGCAGAAGACTCAAAAGTTGAATTTAATATTTATTCAGCAGAAGGACGGCTTATCTATTCAATTTACAATAACGAAAATGTGAAAAAAGGAAATTATAAAATTGAACTTAATGGCACTCATTTCCAAAATGGGGTCTATTACTATGAATTAAAATCGGATAAATTTAATAAATCAGGGCAGTTTTTAAAAATTAAATAAACCATGAGGTTAGATATGGATAGAAGAGAACTACTAAGTAAGTTTCTATCAAATGATGTAAAAATAGCCCAACTTGAAATCGACACAAGACCATTAGACTTCAAGCGGGCAAATCATCTTTTGCGTAGATTGGCTTTCCAGCCGACTATCAAAGAAATTAATCATTTCATTGGTCAGACGCCCTCGGAAGCCGTAGAATTACTTTTGGGTGATGGGTTTGATTATCTTCCTGCGAATGAAAGTAGATTACCAAATCCAAGTGATAAATTAAATTTCATCGATGACCCTTTACAAAGTCATCGCACTGTGCCCGAGCCATTAAGCTCGGCTCTTGAAGGTCAAATGGGTGGTAGATACAGGCAAGTCCTTGATTGGATTATTGGATTAAGTCAAACAGAAGATTATACTATCGGTAGAGTAAGAGAAAAACTAACTCACTTCCTTATGTCAATTTGGAGTATCGAATTTTATTATGACGGCGATTACCAAATCCCAGCTAACTCATTAATCATTAATAATCAAACTTTAAGAAAATATCGACTTGGCTCATATCAAGATATAACAAAAGAAATTACACTCGATGGCGCTATGCTTCTTTACCAAAGCGTGCATCAAAGCCGTAAAGAGGCACCAAATGAAAACTACGCACGTGAAATGATGGAACTCTTTACTATGGGAATCGGTAACTATTCAGAAGGCGATGTAAAAGAAATTTCGAAAATCCTAACCGGCTGGCGAACTGCACCTTATTTAGGAGACCCACATCGCAATGGCTATTTCCAATCTTGGCTCGACAGTGATGCCCACTATACAGAATCTAAACGCGTATTTAATATTGATTTCCCTGCTCTCACCGAACAAGAAAACAATGAATTTAAAGTTAAGACTAATGAAATTGACAAATTAATCGATGGTATCTTTGAATTAAAAGCAATCCCAATTACAAGATTTGTTTGCGAAAAAATGTTTAAATTCTTCGTCTATTCAAACCCAAATGAAATTGACCAAACCATAATTAACCAACTTGCTCAAATTATGCAAGATAACGATTTCAACCTATTACCTGTTTATACCGCATTATTCACATCAACATATTTCTATGATGATGCGAATATTGGTTGTCAAATTAAAACACCAATTGAATTTGTTTTCGGTATGCAAAGAATATTAGGCAAATCATTCACCGACTCAAAAGCAGTTTTAGCTAATCTGGAACAAGTAATTTATCAGCCACCTAATGTTGGTAGTTGGATAGGGCATAGAACGTGGATAAGCACCACAACCTATCCTTTTAGGATTGGATATTCTTATGATTTTGTAAATTCAATGACCTCACAAGAATTATCTTTAATTATAGACCAAGTCTATAATAAACAAAATATGACTGAATTTATGAATGAAATATTATTGTCTTTCTATGCAAAAGAATTAGAACAAATTTACTTCGATAAATATTTCCTTATTTTTACCAAAAATGGAGTAAATGACACTAACTGGACAGCGAGCGTAGCAAACAAAAGTAATGACTTTATGAAAGCATTCAAAGAAGTTGTTACTGCATTAGTCCAATCACCACTTTATAACTTGTGTTAATTAGGAGGATATCATAATGAAAAGAAGAGAATTTATAATTAATACTGGTTTAGCTACTGGTGCTATTGTTTCTGCTCCCTATATCTCAAAAGGAAAATTAGTTAATTTCCTATCAAATCAAGAACTTGGCTTTGGCGATAACGATTCAATTATTATCATAATCGAAATGTTTGGTGGGAATGATGGACTCAACACAATAATCCCAATTGAAGACACTAAATACGCTGAATATCGACCAAATATTGAAATTTTACCAGAGTTTGCAGAGCAATGGGGCAAAAGCTCCTTATATATGCACCCCGCCCTCGTTCTAAATCAAAAAAACAAAGGTATGATGGGAATGCTTGAATCCGGACGGCTCGCAATCATCGAAGGTGTTGGCTACCAAAATCCCAATCTATCGCACTTCCGTTCAAGAGATATTTGGCATTCTGGAATTGTTTCCTCCGACCCAGGCGTAAAGTTAAATGAAGGGTGGTTAGGCAGATATATCGCTTCCAAATTAACTAATTTCCCAAATGAAATTCCAGAACATCCTATTGGTATTTCTCTTGCAGGCACTATCCCACTTGCTCTAAAATCAAATAAAGGACACATGGGCATTGCTTTGAACGACATAAATACATTTTACGAACTTGGAAGCAAAACTAACCCAACAGACCCTATGAGAGAAGAAATCGATAACTTCTCCAAAGAACATAATTTCATACATTCTATAGCGCAACAATCTGCTAAATACTCCGCAGAAATCAAAAAAGCGTATGACAAAGGCAAAAACGAAACCGAATACTCTGGAGGATTATCTCAAAAATTCAAAACTATTGCCAAACTTATATCAGGTGGCTTAAACACAAAAGTTTATTATGTTGGAATTGGCGGCTTTGATAGCCACGTTCAACAAGCCGATAAATTAGACCCAATGTCAGGACAACACCCTAAATTACTTTATCAATTAACCGCTGCAATATCCGAATTTACTGACGATGCTGTGAAACAAGGATTCTACAATAGAATTACAGGAATGACAACCTCCGAATTTGGAAGAAGAGTTTATGACAACGGCTCACGTGGTTCAGACCATGGTGCTGCATCTATGATGTTTGTTTTCGGGCATAACGACGGAATAAAAGGCGGACATCTTGGTAACCCCGCTGACCTAAGCAACAATGTAAAAAATGGCAACTTAGTTTCAAGAGTTGAAGAAGATTTCAGAAACATCTATACTGACTTCCTCAAATTCCGTCTCGGTGCTACTAATGATGATGTTTATAATGTTTTCAAAGATAATTTTGTTTCAGAATTTGGAGTTTTAACCCCCTATATTACTGGAGTAGAATCAAAACTCGCTAACCCAGGTAATGAAATTGGAGTTTTCCCTAATCCAAGCCCAGGACAAATAAACATTCAATTTGAACTTAAAAGCACCTGTGTTATCTCCTTAAAAGCATACTCGCTTGACGGAGAAGCACAATATTCAATAAAAGAGGGCTTAACCCCAGCAGGAATTTACAATATACCATACTTCATTGACAGAAAAGGATTTTACACAATCTCAATGAAAATCGGAATGAAATGGTATTCGCAAAAAATAATTATAATTTAATTCATTTCAGGGACTAAATTTATTTAGTCCCTTTTTTAAATCAAAATCCTAACAATCGTCCCTTTTCCAACCTCCGACTCTACATTTATTTCGGCGTCAATCTTACTTAAGTTAGATTTTGCGATCGGCAAACCAAAACCATTCCCTTTCTTTATCCCAACGTGCTTCTGTCCAACAAATAACGGGTCAAATATATTTGGCAACTCATTTTCACTAATTCCAACACCCTCATCTATTATTTCAATTTTAATCTTTTCCCCAACATTAGATAAATCAATCCTAATAATGCTATCAGGATTTGAAAATTTAAACGCATTATCAATTATACTCTGCAAAGAACCTTGAAGTAATTGGCAATCTGTTTTAATTGAATTATTCAACAAATTATTCTTAATCGAAACAATATGATTCGTTTGATAAATGAACTTAACCTTATTAACCGCATCATTTAATACATCTAAGATATTACATTCTGAAATATTTAACTCAGTAAAATGCACTTGAGAAGTGTGATATTGCTCAATTTGAGTTATCAAACTCACCATTTCAAACACTGCTTTTTGAGTATTATCAATTGGCTTAACTAAATCTGCATTATCACTCGTTTTAAGTTTTATTAATTCAATATAAGCAGAAATAGCAGTCAACGGAGTTCTAAACTGATGAGAAGTATTCAATATAATATTTGTTTTTAAATCACTTATTTCCTTTTCTTTCTCAAACGACTTAATAATTTTTTCATTAGCAACCTGCAACTCCTGAGTCCTTTCATTTACAACTTGTTCTAATTCAATATTTCTCTGATTTTTATTTCTATACCGAAGATAAAAGAAATACATAATAATTAAAACTAATATTGAAACAATAATAAACAAATAATTCAATTCACTTTTATAACTATTTTCTTTCTTCAAAAATTCAATTTGCTTACTTTTTAACTCATTCTCCTTTAATGACTCAATCGACATTACCTTAGAAACCGAACTCGCATAATCTAACGAATCCTTTAAACGGCTATACTCAAGAAGCCGATCATAACCAGATTTGAACTCACCTCGAGTATATTGAGCATCTGCAATTTCAAGTAAGATATCAACATTCCGCTTTTTATCACCAATTTCCTTTGAATATTTTTCCGCAATAAGTAAAAAATCCACAGATTGCTTTAATAATTCAGTATTCTTTTTGCCATTTGCAAGTCCAATTTCATAATCTAATTTATTTAAAACACCTTTGTAAAAATAGGCGACTTCTAATTGTTCAAGCGATTCAATCTCTTTTGCAAAATTAATTGCTTCCTCCAAATGCAATCCTGCATCTTTAAGATTACCTTGATGCATCTCAATATTTGCTAAATTAGACAAATTCATCGACAAAAACCTCTTATTCCCAATAACTCTATTCATTTTTAAAGCTTTTGCAAAATACTCACCTGCTTTTGTCATATTCCTTTTATTCAAATAAACAGTTCCAATATTATTATAGAGTATTGAAGTATGCATTGAAGCATCGTTAGGACTATACAAGTTCAATGCTTTTTCAAAATACTCAAGAGCATTGTCAAAATTCTCCAATATAACAAAACAGTTACCAATGTTTGTATATGGTTCTGCAGCTCTATTTGTATTTCCAGATTTCTTAAAGTAATCTACAGATAAAAAGAATTTTTCTAACGCCTCACTATGCTTACTGAGTTGCATAAGAGCCAAACCATAATTCGAATATGCTGCTGCAAGCCCTTGATATTCGCCAATTTCCTTATATATATTAATCGCTTTTTTTAAATTAACTAATACTTCCTTATGTTTATATTGATTATTCAAATTAATTGCCATAACGGCATACATATCAGCAACTTTCTTTGTGCTATCCAAAGTTTCATATAACTCTTGTGCTTTCTTTAAATTAACTTCACTTGAATCAAACTCTCCAATTACTGAATAATTCGTTCCAATAATATCATAAGATTTAGCAACAGCATCAATCCTACCTTTCTTAATCGCTAAATTTAACGACTTATAAGCATAATTGAGTGCATTTTCAGAATTATAAAGGAAATTTGCTTGTGCTAACTTTATCAACACATCAATTTTCCTATTCACATCATCAGTTCGCAACTCCTTATTTAAAGAATCAATTTGCTTTTGCTTCTCATTTGCCACCTGAGAAAATGAAACACTAAAAACACAAATAAATAATATTAGTAATTTTTTCATAGTCTATAATAAATTAATCATGCACTAAATTAAATAAAATTTATAATAAGTAAGCATAATAATTTAATTTTTTTTTAATTTAGAAACAAATTATTTAATGAGGATAAAAATGTTATCTGACATCGAAATTGCAAATAACGCCAAAATGAAAAAAATTTCTGAAATTGGTAATAAATTAAATATTAAAGAGCTAAACTTAGAACCCTACGGACATTATAAAGCTAAAATTTCATTATCTGAAATTAATGAAGAGCAAATTAGTAAAAGCCATCTAATTTTAATGACAGCAATTTCCCCAACGCCAGCAGGTGAAGGCAAGACAACAATGTGCATCGGGCTACTTGATGGACTTAATAAAATTGGCAAAAATGCTATTGCAGCCCTAAGAGAACCGTCAGTTGGTCCAGTTTTTGGAATGAAAGGTGGCGCTGCTGGTGGTGGCTATTCACAAGTAGTGCCAATGGAAGAAATTAACCTAAACTTCACTGGAGATTTCGGTGCAATCGAAAAAGCAAACAACTTACTCTCAGCATTAATTGACAACAATATTCAAACAAAACAAGGTAACTTAGGAATCGACCCTCGAACCGTTATCTGGAAACGTGCAATGGATATGAACGACAGAGCATTAAGAAACATAATTGTCGGAATGGGTGGCAAAAATGGCGGTATGATGCGAGAAGATGGCTTCAACATCACAGCAGCGTCTGAAGTTATGGCTATACTTTGTATGTCTAAAGACTTAGACGACTTAAAAGAGCGGCTGGGTAATATCTATGTTGCAAATACTTACAACGGCGACCCAATTTATGCCAAAGACTTAAAAGCAAATGAAGCAATGACCATTATCCTAAAGGATGCCATCAAACCAAACTTAGTTCAAACCTTAGAAAATAACCCAGTATTTATCCACGGCGGACCTTTTGCAAACATAGCACAAGGCACAAACTCAATCATAGCAACAAAAATGGCGATGTCCTTTGGTGATTACGTAGTTACAGAAGCCGGCTTCGGTGCAGACTTAGGAGCAGAAAAATTCTTAGACATAAAAATGAGATATAGCGGTTTAAAGCCAAGTTTAGTAGTCGTTGTAGCCACAATCCGCGCTTTAAAATATCATGGTGGTACAGAACTTTCTGCATTAAAAGAAGAAAATTTAGACACACTAAAACACGGATTTAAAAACCTACAAAGACACATCGAAAATATCCATAACTTCGGATTAAATGCTGTTGTCGCAATAAATAGATTCCCGAATGATACCGACAACGAAATAAACCTATTAAAATCACTTTGCTCTGTACTCGGAGTCGATGCCGAAGTTTCAGAATCCGTTGTAAAAGGAGGAAGTGGAGCAAAAAAATTAGCCGAAGTCGTTGTGAAAAACTGCAAAAAAATTAATGAACTAAAATTTACTTACGACTTAGATTTACCAATAAAAGACAAAATCGAAGCAATTTGCAAAAAAATATACAGAGCAGGAAAAGTAACCTTCGCAACCAAAGCCGAAAAAGACATCGAAAAAATAAACAAACTCGGACTCGACAAATTAGCAATTTGCATAGCAAAAACCCAATACTCATTCACCGACAACCCAAAACTACTCGGAGCAGCAGAAGGATTTGAAATCACAATACGAGAACTTGAAATCGCCGCAGGTGCCGGCTTCGTAATCCCAATAGCAGGCGAAATGTTAAGAATGCCAGGACTACCAGCCATACCCGCCGCAGTAAACATGAGCATAAACTCCGAAGGAATAATTAGCGGATTAAGTTAGCACAAAAAGATTTTATGAGTAATAGAAAGTTACACTGAGCGAAATGTTCGCAGTGTTTAGTTTCGGCTGATATCAGAGAGAGTCATAGTTCATTAAGTGAAGCCGAAAAGAACATCATCTTGTCATTGCGAGCGAAGCGAAATATCAAATAAAAACAATTTCCATCGGTTACTGAGCGTGTCGAAGTATCAGAGGAGTGTCGGCTTGCCGACGGGCTTTATTGTATTAAAAATACTTCGCAGAAGCATAACACCAACAGTAAAAACGACCCAAATTTTCTAGTCCTCTACTTCGGAGAGGATTTAGGTGAGGTTGCTTTTTCCACCTTCCGAAACTTTCAAACCCTTCCGAATGTTAATAAATAAACTAAAACAATCAATAATTTTGAAAATATAAAGTTCATTGAAACAAATAATGATTCTGAATAAAAAACAGAATTTGTAAATGCACGTTATTATAAATATAACTTTTAAAAAAATATAAATAAGAAAATTCATAAATTTGCATAAAATATTAAGTATAGAAATAAAAAAAATGAAAAATTTAGAAAGCAAAGAAATAGACCAAAAGAGTTTAGAAAAAGCATTCAATTTGTATGAATCAAATAACATTGAATCTATAGAAATTGGAACAGCAAATGGTTTATTACAAATTCATAAATACATCTTTGATGGACTATTTGATTTTGCAGGTGAAATAAGAAAGCAAAATATATCAAAAGGCAATTTCCGATTTGCAACCGTATTATATTTAAAAGAAATATTAGAAAAAATAGAACAGATGCCTGAAAATAACTTCGAAGAAATTATAGCAAAATATGTAGAAATGAATATTGCGCATCCATTTTTAGAAGGTAACGGTAGAACTATGAGAATATGGTTAGATTTAATATTTAAAAAAAATATTTCAAAAATTGTGAATTGGCAATTCGTTGATAAAGTAAGCTATTTACAAGCAATGGAACGTAGTCCTATTAACGACTTAGAACTAAGAACATTATTAAAATCAAATCTCACAACAGATATAAACAACCGTGATATAATCTTCAAAGGCATAGAGCAATCTTACTATTATGAAGGATACGAAAAAAATGAATAAAACTTTTAAAAAAATTAAAGATTATGTAATTTATACAAGTTCAACAATTATAAAATCAGTCTTTTTTAGTATAATTGAAATTCATATAATAAATGTTATGGTTAATTACTTAATTTACAATACATTTGATATTTTTAATTTGAAAACAATTATAAGTTCATCATTTTATGGTGTAGTATTTGGAATTGTTGGTTTTTATGTTGTTAGAAACATTCTTAGAAAAAAAAGAATTGAAAATGACATAATTGTATAATAAAAAATAGTAAATTTTGCTATTTTCAACAAGGGGTTGTAACCCCTTGTTAAATTTATCGCTTCAACTTAGGGAACTTTCAAACCCTTCCAAAGGTAAAAAAATACAGAAAATTTCTTGCAGACGAAAACGACAAAATTTTTACACATATCTCGTAACTATACTAATATTATAATAATTACACGATTTCAAAAAAAACCAAAAACTACCAGAATCTGCAAAAATCATACAATAACACATTAAAAACTCAAATCAATAAAATAAAATTAAATGATAAACGATATAACTATTAAAATAGCTACAGACATAAAATGATGCAAAAAAAAATAACATATTGGCAGGATGGTAAATTCTTTATAGGATATTCAAATGACTATCCCGAGTATATGACGCAAGCATACTCAATTGAAGAATTGATAGAAAATATAAAGGAAATTATTTTAGAAATAGAACAAGAAAAAGTGCCTGGTAAAAGACAAACACTTGAAATAACAATTTAATGAAAAGAAGGGACTTAATTTCCAAATTAACTCAAATGGGTTGTGTTTTTGTTAGGCACGGTGGCAACCATGACTGGTTTGAGAATCCAAAAACAGGTGTATTTCAACCAATTCCAAGACATAATGAAATTAATGAATTCCTTGCAAAAAGTATATTAAAGAAAATGAAATAAACGAATTCTAAAGTAACGTTTCAAACTTTCCTCTCTTCCATTGAGGGAAGAGTCTACTAGGAGGAAAGGTGATTGCCTGTTCGTCATTCTGAGCACCTCGCCGTCATTCTGAGCGCAGCGAAGAATCTCTTACAAATAAGATGTACCAAAATTTCTTGCAGACGAAAACGACAAAAATTTTACACATATCTCGTAATTAATAATAATATTAAATATTTACACGATTTCAAAAAAAATCAAAAACCACTAGAATCTGCAAAAACCATACAATAACACATCAAAAACTCAAATCATAAAAATAAAATAAAACTAATTGAATTGAATAGAATATAAACAAACAATAATTTTGTAAAATAATAAAATAGTTCTTTGAAAACCAGAAAAAACTACTCCATCTTACTCAATCTATATTGACCGAGATTATAATTAACTTTAACTACAAACTCGTATGCCTTATCTTTATCTTTACGCTTTACAGGAATTTCAATAACATAATCATCAAGAATTGGAAATTTATCTAAACCTTTAAGAGACGTTACACTAATTTTTATTTTTTTAGAAAAAAACTTATCAATAAAATTAACCTCATTTATTTGGTCGAATGGAATAGTAGCGTTCTTAACTTCACCCCTTACTAGCCCTAGATGGATTGGTTGATATTCAAATTGTAAGGAATGTTCATTAAAAGAAGCGGAACCACTTACTTCTTGAAAACCATTTGTCGAATCACACTTAAATTGAAATGTCATAATTCTAAATTCCTAAATTGATTTAAAGAATCAGGATTTGCTAAAGCAGAAGTATTTAAAACTTCCTCACCATTTAATATTTTAGTAACAGCAATTTCAACCTTTTTACCACTTTTAGTAACCGGGACTTCCTTAATTTCTTTTATTTTCTTAGGAATATGACGAGGGGTTTCTTGCTCTTTAATTAAAGTTTTAATTTTATGTTTTAATTCTGCAGTAAGTTCAAATCCAGGTTGCATCACAACAAAAAGAATAATTCTTACATCATCTTCATACTTTGGAGCAACAACCAAAGAATCAGCAATTTCAGGCATAGATTCAACAACTCGATAAATCTCTGCTGTCCCTATTCTTACTCCACCAGGGTTTAAAGTTGAATCAGAGCGACCCAATATTTTAAGTCCTCCATTATGAGTAATAATTATAAAATCACCATGTCGCCAAACACCAGGAAAATAGCTGAAATACGCATCAAAATAGCGGTGATTTCCTTCATCATTCCAAAAATATATAGGCATTGAAGGAAACGGCTTTAAACAAACCAGCTCACCTTGTTGATTAATCAAAGAAGTTCGCTCCTCACTCCAACTTTCAACTTCCATTCCAAGCCCAATACTCTGCAACTCTTCACTAAACACAGGCAACATAGGATTCCCAAGAGCAAAACAAGAAATTATATCTGTTCCACCCGATATTGAACTCAAACGAACATCTTCTTTAACATCCTGATAAACATAGTTAAAATTCTCTTCTGAAAGTGGTGAACCAGTCGATAAAATTGCTCTCAAAGAAGATAAATCATGAGTTTTCTTTGGAATCAAATTTGATTTTTGAGAGGCAGTTAAAAACTTAGGTGATGTCCCGAAAATATTCAAACGCTCTTTTTCGATTGCATCCCATAAAATATTCATATTAGGATAAGATGGCGAACCATCAAATAAAAATATCGTTGCACCAATATTTAAACTCGAAACAAGCCAATTCCACATCATCCAACCACAAGTTGTGAAATACGAAATTCTATCACCTCTTCTCAAATCAGTATGCAAATAAAGCTCTTTCCAATGTTGAAGTAAAGTTCCACCTACCCCATGAACGATACACTTAGGAACACCTGTCGTACCAGAAGAATACATAATATAGACAGGATGCTCAAATGGAGTTTGAACGAAGAAAAACTCTTCATCAATATCAATATCTTCGACTAACTTCTCCCAAGTATAGAACTTAGTATTCGATACATGATTCTCAATATTCACTTTATTAATAATGATTGTATTTACTATCGAATCAATTTCATCAGATGCCTGCGAAATACGCTCCAATGACTCAAACACTTTGCCATTATAAGAATAGCCATTTACAGCAAATAAAACTTTTGGCTTAGTTTGACCAAACCTGTCAATAATACCTTGATAGCCAAAATCAGGCGAGCATGAAGTCCAAATTGCTCCAATCGCAGTAGTTGCAAGCATTGCGATCACTGCTTCTGGTACATTACTCACAAATCCAGCCACAACATCTGATTTCTTAACCCCAAGATTTCGTAAGCCCTTAGCCACCTTTATAACTTCCTCAGCAAGTTCAGAAAAAGTAATCCTAATTGGCTCTTGATTTTCCGCCCAATGAATAATTGCTAGAGAATCATCACGATACCTAAGAAGATTTTCAGCAAAGTTTAGCTTTGCCCCAGGGAACCAATTTGGTCTTGGAATATTAGATTGAGGAATACTCTCAGTAATCTGCTTGTATGGACTTGATAATTTAATCTCAGAATACTTTAAAGTAGCTTCCCAGAAAGTTTCATAACGATTTATTGACCAATCATATAAGTCATTGTAAGTATTAAAATTCTTATTGTAATTTTGATTTACATATTTAATAAAGTGGTAAAGATTTGAATTTTCAATATCCCTTTGAGTAGGTCGCCAAAGTGGAATATCTGACATAATTTTTTCTCGAAAATATAAATATCAATGACTAAATTACAAAAATAATGTTAATCAAAATAATTTAATCAAGAACAGGATTTGGATTAAACTCGGAAGCCCTATTAAACTCACGCATCATCTCATGTTTTAATATTCCGAATTGTGATTTTAAATCAATAACATCTTCATCAATAAGTTCAATAATATCATTTCCATCTGCAAATAAAGGGGGCCTATCATTAGGTAATGTCCAAGACCTAAATCCTAAATTATTAGCAAACCATTCTGCAGCAGACACGATTCGAGTTAACGCAATAGTCTCATCATCTAACTTTTCAGTTATCTCATTCAATGGAGTGTGATGATATTTAACACAATTGACTAACTGCTCAGGAAGATTCCATTTCTCAGCCATCCAAACGCCGATTTCAGCATGATTGCACCCAATTACAAGCTCTTCCGCTTGTTTCATATTGAACTTACCTGATTCAACTAAAATCTTAATTTCTTTAAATTCATAAGAGAAATATTGAATTAAAATCAATATTCCAATATCGTGCATTAACCCAGCAACAAATGCCTCACCTGCTTTTTTATAATTAGTCTTTCGTGCAAGTAAGCGAGAAGTAGACCCACAAAAAAGAGAGTAATTCCAAAAACTTTTAGTATCAAATAAATAAGATGGAGTGCGAGCAAAGAACTTATCAACAAGCATACCGATGACAATTTCTTTTATAGAATTTAATCCCATAATTATAATTGCTAAATCTACAGTCGATATTTTGCCAATTTGTCCATACCAAGGAGAGTTTGCTATATGGAGGATTTTAGCTGTAAGTGATTGATCTTTTTCAATATGCTCAGCTAATTTCTTAGCCCTAATATCTGCATTATCCAATGCTCGAAGAATTTTACCAATATATGATGGTACAACAGGTAAATTTGTAATTGAATTTAATTTCCTAACAATTTTTTCTTCAAGCATTCTCGTAATTATATAACTTAGATTTTAGCTCTTTCAAGCATTGACTATGAATTTGACATACACGACTTTCCGTTAAATTTAGTGTTTGACCTATTTCTTTAAATGTCAATTCTTCGTAATAATAAAGTGAAATTACCAATCTATGTTTTTCTTTAAGTTGAGATATATTATTCATTAAGGTTAAAACTTTATCCTTTTGTTCTATCTCTTCAATAACATCTTTTGCATCATTATCAGAAACGGTATCTAAGACATCATATTCTTCACCTTCAATAGTAACATTCTTGTTCTCATTAAAACTTAGAGACGACTTTGCTGCTGCTGCTGCTTGAAGATATTTTCTGTATGTTGCAGGATCAACATCAAGTTTTCGCATAATTTCTTGAGTATTAGCTTCCCCATATTCAGAGCGAAGTTCATCAGAAATATTTGAAAACTCATGAGCACGTTTGCGAGTATTTCGTGAAAGCCAATCAAGTTTTCGCAACTCATCTTGCACTATACCCTTGATTCTTGGCACCGCATACGTCTCAAACTTAACACCTTTATTAGGGTCATATCGTTCGATTGTTTCATTCAACCCAAGCACTCCAATAGCAAAGAAATCGCTATCTTCAAGAATTGTATGATTTGGGAGAGGCATTTTATGCAGAACAAATCGAACCAACCAAATATAATGGACAATTAAGTCATTTTTTGATTTTGAGCTTCGAATATTCCAAAATTCGACCCAAATTTCTTCTAAACTATTTTCAATTACTGCTTCCATAATTTGCAACTTACCTATTGTTTTACATCCTGTATTAAGTAATTTCTCTTAATTTTTATATTATTTAATTCTTTTGTTTTTCGCCACTTGAACCAAAAAGCACTTCATTCATAAAGTCATCTTCATTAAAGAAAGGCGCTGGCTCGTCGGTTATAATTTCTTGCGAACCTTCCTCACTATGGTCATCTTTTGAAGAACTATCTTCATCATCATCGAATCCGCTTAAATCTATGTCCTCATTCCCAAAATCGTCATCATGCTTGTTATTGTCTAATAATTTTGAAGCAGAACTATAATCATCTGATATGTCATCAATCTCATGTCTTAATAATCGTTCTAATTCTTCTTCCTCTCTTCTTAAACGCTCAGTTTCTTCCTCTTTATCTTTCTTGCGTTTAATTTCCATATCTTTAATTCTTTCATCGGATATTTTCCAATACCCAATTACCATCACAGTTCCGACCGTGAAGAATAAAAGTATAAACAACAGAAAGCAAATATAAAGCGCTTTTTCTAAATCAAGTTCATTACCAAAATAAATAATCAGGAAAGCAACAGCAGTGAAAAAAGTGCTTAGTTGTAATAAAGTTTTAATAGGAAAATTAATTATTCTTCTAATTCTTCTTTCTTCTTTCCTTTCTTTACTCTTAATTCTTTTCTCTCTATCTTTGCGTAACTTCTCCCTCTCTTTTGCTTTCGCTTTGAGTTCTTTCTCTTCCTTTTTAATTCTTGCAAGACGTTCCTTTTCGGCTTGCTCTTCTTCAGGGGTCATTTTATTTGGTACTTCTTTCGCCATTGCAACTATTTAATTGATTGTCCAATTTTCATTAAAATATTATTTGATACATCTTCAAACGCACTAATTAGTTCAGTTTCTTCGTGAATCTCAGAATAAAGAACTTGTTGAAGAATCGATTGTCTTACTTCTCTATCATAAGGTAAAAAACCTAATTGTTGAATTTGAGTTTTTAAGAACTTCTCTGTTGCCATATTAAGCTTTTGTGATATATCATCTGCATCTTCAATATCAATCACATTATTAATTAATATTCCCATATACTCTTTGTTGATATAAGAAAGCAAGATTTTCAGCAAACCATATCCGTCTAAAAGCGAAGTAGGCTCATCTGTAACAATTAAGCAAATTAAATCTGCTATATTACAACATTGAAGAACTTGCTCACTATTAAATGCAGGAGTATCAATTAATATTAAATCATAACTTGTATTTATGAGCAACTTTTTAAAAATATCAAGAATCAAATCTGAATTTGAATCTGGAATTTCATCAAAAGTTTGCTTATCCGCAAGTAAATCAAGGTTATCATTGATTTTATAAATAGCTCGCAATAAATCGTAATTACCATTATAAACATCAGAAAGTCGAATAGGTGGTTCTACACCTTGCAAGATGTGTTGGTTTGGAAAACTTGTATCTGTATCCCATACCAATACCCTCATACCTTTTCGTGCAAGTATGTTGGCTAAGTTGGCAGTTATAAAACTTTTTCCAACCCCTCCTTTGCCACTACAAATTGTAATGACGAATGGATTATCTATGTACTCCTTCTCCATAATGTTATTTACTTAATATTAAGAATCCTCACTAAATAAAGTATTAAATGCAATTTTATTTTTCGGGTCGATTATCGCCATCTGTCCAATCATTTTACTTGTTACAGGGGCAATATCGTCGGGAATTGACTGACCATAAGATACAAAAGATAGTGGTAAATTGTATTCCTTTATGATTGACAAGACCTCACCCATAGTTTCTGTTTCATCTACTTTCGATAATATTACATCAGTAATGCCTATTGGAATAAACCTTTCAATATTATCTCTTAATGTTTTTTCATTTGTTGATGAATTTTGCACCAACATTATTCTATCTGATTTTGCTGATTTTACAAAATCCATTACTTCTATAAATTCTTTTTGATTCTTAGGATTAAAACCTAACGTATCTAAAAATATCAAATCAAAATCTTCATTTTCGCTAATAACCTTTTTCAACTCTTTTGTTGAGCTAACTTTCCTAAAAGGAATTGTTGAAATTGAAGCATAAGTTTCTAATTGTTCTGCTCCACCAATCTTTTTTGTATCAGTTGAAATAATCATAACTTTCTTATTCCAAACTAACTTGCTAACTATCGCAAGTTTAACTAAGGTTGATGTTTTCCCAGAACCAGTTGAACCAACAAAAGAAACTAATTGTTTATCCTTTTTTTGTATATTCGGGTTGATTTTAATATCACCAACAAAAATCTTCCTTGATTTCTCAATAGCATCAGCAAACTTCATATTTGGATCGATAGCACTTAACTCAGATATTAGCTTCAAGCTCACCTTTTCATTTAAGCCACTATCAATAAAAATCTTATATAATTTTGAATAATCTTCATTCAAAGAACTTGCAAACTTATACTTTAAAATTTCTTTTATCTCGTTCAATTCAGATTTCAATGTAAGAATTTCGCCATATACATCTTGATTCTTATAATTTTTAACATTATTTACAGATTCAGTTACTTGGTTTGCAGATTTCAAAATAGCATCTAGCCCACTAAGTTTCTCTTTAACAGGTCTTTTTGCAGCATTTTGAGTTAAAACATCTTTCTTAATGTCTTTTTCATCAATTGCAGCAACTATTTCAACCAATGGCTTGCCATCTTTATCTTGACTTGTTCGAGTTGATAGAATAATTGCTTCCTCACCAAGTTCAGATATTATCTGCCTTTTACCATCATTAAAATTTTTAACTATATATTTTTTTATCTTCATCTGTATTTTGAATTTTCAAAGTCCATAAAATTATGAAATTTCTATGCCAATTGAAAACAAATTTACTTTAATTCTGTTTGAAACTTTTTCCTAAAGTTATTTATAATACTGCCGATAATATTACTAAACCTTTGAAAACACTAAGTATTTCTACTTAATAAATAAATTCACTTCAATTGATAATATCATAAACTCATTTTCCTATAGAGTAGAATCTTGTCATACAGAATGGCTAATATTCAACATGACTAATATAATGACCAATTGTATTTGTTATAATTTAATCAATATTGTAATTTAGATTTGTATTTATCTTAAAAAATAACATTAATTTTGTAAAAATTTAATTTGAGAAGAACATACTTTAGTTCAGAAAGCAATTTGTCATTATCAAATGAATACTTTTTAGTTAAGTTATAAATGGAATTATGATTGAGAAGAGTTTAGAAATTGTAAATAAAAATGGTCTGCATACAAGACCTGCAGCGAGTATGGTAAAGTTAACATCAAAGTTTAAGTCAGATGTGTACCTTTCAAAAGATGGTATGAGAGTAAATGGGAAGAGTATTATTGGAGTTATGACATTAGCTGCTGATTATGGTAGCAAAATAAAAGTGATTGTAGATGGGAGTGATGAAACTGAAATGATGAGCAAAATTGAAGAGCTATTTAGTAGTGGCTTTGGGGAAATATAGTATCGAAGAAAAACGCGAAAATATTGAGCTAAATGGCATTCCTTCCTCAGGTGATATTTCATTTGGGAAAGTTATCTTTTTAGATAGCCATAAACGTAAGTTTTCAAAGAAAATTAATCAAAGTCAGGTTCCTGATGAAATTAATAAGTTAGAGAAATCAATTTTAAAACTTGAAATTGATTTTAATAATATTTCTAATGAATTAAATGCTGAGTTTGATACTATTGCAGAAATGTATCAACTTAACATTTTACTCCTTAATGACCCAATAATAATTGATGAAATAAAAAACAAAATAAATAGTTTATGCTCCGTAGCATATTCCGTTGAATTTATTTTTAATAAATTTATAAAACAATTAAAAAATTCTAATGATATTTTATTAAAAGAAAGGGCTGAATTATTAGATGAAATAAAAAATTTATTATTAAATAATTTATTAAATTCAACCGAAAAACAATTTAATAATAATGATGTAATAGTTGCAAAAAATATTCCTTCTAATTTATTATATAAATTTAAAGAAAGTAATATTGCTGGTTTTGCTTCACAAGAAGGTGGGCTTACAAGTCATTCATCTATTATTGCACGTGCATTTAATATTACATCAGTTATTAATATTAAAAATTTAATTAAATTATCAAAAAAAGATGATTATGCTATTATTGATGCAATAAATGGAAAGTATATTATTAATCCAAGTATTGAAACAATAAACCATTATAAAAAAATAAAAAAAGATATTGATAATAAAAATAAAAAATTATTAAAAATATTAAATAATGAATCTAAAACTAAAGATGGAAAGGGCGTATTAATTAAATCAAATCTTGATAATTTAATTGAATTACAAGAATATAATGTATTAAACTCTGATGGAATTGGTCTTGTTAGAACTGAAATGTTATTTAAAACAAAAGATATTTTTAATGAAACAAAACAAATAGAATATTATTCACAAATATCTAAAAATATATATCCAAAAACAGCAACAATTCGTATATTTGATATTGGAAGTGATAAATACCCTGATGGTTTTAAATTTAAAGAAAATAATCCTGCACTCGGGGTAAGAGGAATTAGATTCTTATTTCAAAATATAACTATATTTAAAAAGCAAATAATCGCTATTTTAAAATCATCAGAATTAAAAAATATTAAAATATTAATTCCTATGATTTCAAATATTGAAGATGTTAAAAAAACATTAAAAATTATAAACGATGTAAAAGAAGAATTATCAAATAAAAATATATTGTTTGATAAAAGTATTCAAATTGGGTTTATGATTGAAACTCCGTCTGCAGCTATGATTGTAAAAGATGTATGTCAATATGCAGATTTCCTAAGCATCGGAACAAATGATTTAAGTCAGTATCTTTTTGCTGCTGATAGAACAAATAAGGATACTGCTGAATATTTGAATAATAATTCACCTCTTTTATTTAAAGTTATTACAAATATTGTTGAGACAGCACATACTTCAAACACAAAGGTTAGTATTTGTGGTGAAATTGCTTTTGATATAAATTTAACACAAAAATTAATCGGTACTGGAATAGATGAATTATCACTTTCGTTTTCAAATATTGCAAAAGTGAAAAATGAATTAATTCATTCTAATTATATGGAATGTAGAACAAAACTAGAAAAGTATATTGAAAATTAAATTCTTTAATAGGATTGATAAATTTGAAAATAATAGATTATTTTACTCGCTTAAAATACTCTCAATTATTATTTCTGGTTTAGTATTTTTTGTTTATTTATTCATTAATATACTTTTTAAATTTAAAACATTTTATGTTGAAGATAAAATATTTTATTCGGTTGTTCTACCTGATACATTAATAATACTATCATCTTTAATTTCAATTTATAAAGAACTATTTGGAGCCATTTTAGTCGTATTAATATTTTCAATTAAAATATTTATTGACCAATATAATTTTAATATATTTATTGATGCCTTATTAATTAATGCTGTAATTAATTTAATTTTATTCTGGAGTTTAGTTAATGATAAAAATTAGAAATTTATATAAATCCTTTGGAAAAAAGAAAGTTCTTAACGGAGTTAATTTA
Source organism: uncultured Hyphomicrobiales bacterium (assembly GCA_964465945.1). Lineage (GTDB taxonomy): Bacteria > Bacteroidota > Ignavibacteria > Kapaibacteriales > UBA2268 > JAJRPT01. Next base: position 29,148 of record CAYXMM010000016.1, on the reverse strand, counting down.
GATATTATTGACGGAAAAATTACATGTATAATTGGTAAATCAGGTTGTGGTAAATCCGTTTTACTAAAACATATTGTTGGACTTCTTGACGCCGATGAAGGTGATGTAGAAATTGATGGAAAATTAATTAATTCACTTAGCATTAAAGAAATTTTTAATATCAGGAAACGAATTGGTTACGTATTTCAATCTGCTGCCCTTTTTGACTCTTATAATATTTATGAAAATATAATAATTGGGCTTTATGAACATGGTGAAAAAGACCAAATTATATTAGAAAAAGAAGCAAAAAAAGTTTTGTCTGCTGTCGGTTTGCTTCCCGAAGAAACTGATGAAAATTTTGAAATGGAATGGCAAACTCTAAAAGAAAAAAAGCCGTCCGACCTATCAGGTGGTATGAGAAAAAGAGTTGGGGTTGCTCGCGCCTTAGTTGGCGACCCGCAATACATCTTTTATGATGAACCAACTACGGGCTTAGACCCAATAAACTCAGAGCAAATAGACGACTTAATAAACGACTTATCAGATAAATTTAACATTACTTCAATTGTCATTACACACGATATGTTCAGTGTTTATAGAATTGCCGATAATGTAGCAATGCTAAACGAAGGTAAAGTCGAATTTGAAGGAAATGTCGAACAACTTCGCTCTTCAAATAATCACATCGTAAAAGAATTTATTAAAAGATTTGAATAAGAAAGAATATACACTTTAAAAAGTGTCAAAATATAAATTTACTTAAAAATTTGCCCCTTCCAAACTACGTTTTTCTTTAACAGATAAAGCGGAGTCAGGAGTTCAAGGCAAAAAACTAACAAAATTGAAGGGATTATACTAAGTTTTAAATGATGTAATTTTAACCTGTTTATAGTTGGGAAAATAACAAACATATCCCCAATTACTCGTGTCAAAATTAGTGGAACTAACCAAATATATAGTGAAGTAATTATTGCAAGTAAAACTCCTAACCAAATTGAGACCGAAGTTGCAACAAAAACAGATGCCCGCCAGCCAAGACCTTTGCCACCAGTCGTCCATCTATGATGCTGAGCTAAATACTCTTTTATAGTTTGAACTGGTTCGGTCTTCACAGTTGCCTTCGGATTACATATATAATTCGCTTTGAAATTTTTACGAGTTAATGTCTGTAAAATCGCCAAATCCTCTGTTACAGAGAAAGGAATATTCTCATAACCGCCAATTTCAAGGTAACAACGCTTCTTAATTGCTGTATTATTCCCGAAGCAACCAAGTGGTTGATTTAATCCAATCCCTGCTGAAGCCATAGTATGCATAAAAAGCCATTCAATTTCCTGTAAATGCTCGAATAATGATCTTGACTTTCTAATTAATGTATATGAAGCAATAAAATCACAATTATTCTGAACAAAAGTGAGAGCAATATTGCGTATCCAATTTTTATTTACCTTACAATCAGCATCTGTCATCAATACATATTCACCGATAGCATTCCTTATTCCAATATCTAATGCACCTGGCTTTCCTTGTAAATTTCTATGCTCTCTTTTTTCTTTAACATTTACTAATCTAATATTTTGATGATTTTGAATAAAAGTTTCTACAATTTCTTGAGTTTTATCATCTGACCTATCATTCACTACAATAATCTCGTATAACTCTTTTGGATAATGTGATTTAATTAGCACTTTTAAGCAATGTTCGATGTTATCCTCTTCATTTCTTGCGGGTACAACAATAGAAACAAATGGAAGAGGAAGATATTCGTCTATAATATCAGATGATTTCCTTTCTAATTTCGCACCTATGAAGAAGAGTATTGCTCTAATTGAATAAAGTATTATTGCTAAAATAAATATTGCTTCTATCATTGGCGATTTATAAGAGTTATTTTCTCAAAATTAATATTAAAATTTGAATTAATTGAATAAAAATGACAAAAGCTAAAAATGTTGATGTCCTAGATGGGGATATTGATAGTACATTTAGAAAACTTGCTGCTCCATTAGCATTAGGTTTTGTGTTAAATATAGTAAATGGTTGGGTTGATAAAATATATGTGTCTTACTTAGGTGAAATTGAAATTGCATCAATAGGAGTTAGCGAGCAAATCAGTTTATTACTCTTCGCCTTAGGTATGGGATTCGCTATCGGAACAGGAGTGGTTGTGGCAAGGAGAATAGGAGAGGGAAAACAAGATGAAGCAAATAATATTGCTACACAAGCACTTACAATTATGTTCGTATATGCAATTGTAGTAACTTTAATATGTTATCTTAGTTTAAGTCCTCTACTTTCAGCATTAGGTTACTCTGGCGAAATTAACTTTTATGCCATTGAATATATGCACGCTCTATTATTAGGAGCGCCATTTAATTTCTTAATATTTCAATCAAATGCGATAGTAAGGTCATCTGGGAATACATTATTTCCAATGTATATGATTGGGCTTACAATAATAATAAATGCAATTTTAGCCCCTTTGTTAATTTTTGATTTCATATTACCATCTGGCTTAGGAATCTTTGGCGCTGGTTTAGCTACTGCCATAGCTCAATTCATAGGATTTGGAATAGCGCTTTTCTTCTTAATTAAAGGATATACCCCTGTAAAACTTAAACTAAAAGAATTTAAACCTGATATAGGAATAATAAAAGTAATAGTAAAAAGAGGAATACCATCTACATTGCAATATTTAGCATTAAGTTTTAACAGAATGGGAATGTTCGCCTTGGCAAATACTTATGGAGTAAAAGTTGTAGCTGCATATACTCTCGGTTTGAGCTTCGACCTTTTTTCATTAATGCCTATTTTTGGAGCTGCAGCTGCAGTCGAGATTATATCCGGTATAAACAGAGGTGCAGGTAAGATTCATAGAATTTTCGATTATTTTTATTCGGCTATAAAACAAATTACTTTTCTAGTTATTCCTCTTATGGCTTTAGCATTTTTTGGAGGTGAAAAATTTGCTTCAATGTTTAGTGATGACCCTGAAATTATTAAAGAAACAGGCAAATTTCTATCTATAACTTCATTATCCTATATGTTCTTTGCCATTGGTGTGATTTGCACAAGAGTAGTATCTGGTGCAGGCGATACAAAAAGAAGTTTTTTCATTTATTCAGGAGTACTTTTTGTTGTTCAATTACCACTTGCTTGGATTCTAGCGAAATTTTTCAATATGCAACAAAGTGGATTGTACTATGGTATTTTTAGCTCTTACCTTTTCTTTATGTTTTTAGGTTTATATCATGTATATAGAATGAAATGGTTAAGGGTGAAGTTTTAAGGATTATACATAAAAATGTGATTTCGGGGAGTTGAGTATATCTTCTCCCCAAAACCACAAGAGGTATAAACGCATTTTAATTAACGAATAATATTAATTTATATTGTAAAAATCAAACTATTGCTATACATTTTAATTCAATTGCTATTGGAGTTGGCAATTTGTTTATCTCAACTGTTGTTCGACATGGTTGATTATCTTTAAAATATTCTGCATATATTTGATTATAAATCTTAAAATCATCTTTAATATTCGTTAAAAATACTGTTACATCAACCAAATTAGCCCATGATGAACCCGAATCTTCTAAAATTAACCTTACATTTTCAAAAACGGAATGACATTGTGCCGCTATATCATAAGATATTATATTATTATTTTCATCTAATTTAACACCAGGTATTTCTTTTGTTCCTCGTTTTCTAGGACCTACCCCTGAAAGGAAAAGCAAATTACCAACTTTCCTTGAATGTGGATAAAGACCTACTGGTTCAGGTGCTTTTTGTGATTCAAATTTTTCATTCATTTTCAACCTATTTTACTTGCTTATTACTTGAAATTAAAGCAAAAATACAAAAATAATTACGCAAATCTATATTTCATTATTTTAGATTAAAAAAATGCCTTTTCAAAGAATAAATTTTTAATTTGTTAATAAATTTTTATTTTTGTTAGAATGAATTCGAAAAAAATATAAATATAAAATGAGTTTTGTTAAAGATACTTCTATGATTGTTAAAGATTTGAGTGAAACTATTGATAAAGTAGTTTCTAAGAATGAAATAGAACTTGGCTATTTATATAAAATTTATGAGATTATAGGAAGTAAAGTAGAAGAAAAATTAAATAAACAAAGTCTTCTTATCAATTTATTGCCACAAATTGAATCCATAAAAATTGAAAATGATGACTTAACTCTTAAAGTTTTAGAAAATGAAGATTCCAAAGGTAAAATTTCTAAACTTGAGGACGAAAATAAAATTTTACATAGAAAAATTATAGATTTAGAAAATTCAAAATTAAAGCAATCTCAAAGAATCACAGAATTAGAGAGTGTAGAAAGAGATATTGAGTTTACTAAACAAGAAATCACTCGCAAAAACAAAGATTTAAACAGCAAAATTGTCGAGCTAGATAAGTGTAAAGAAGAAATTGCCTCAAAAGAAAATCTTATTTTTAAGTTGCAAACTTCTAATAATAATGATTCTAACCTAAAAGAACAATTAGAAAGCAATGAACAACATAAAATAAAGCTAGAAGAAGAGAACAAATCTTTATTATATAAACTTGTTTTACTTGAAGAAGAAGCAAATGAGCATAAATTTACGATTGAAGAGCTTAATTTAAAATTAGTATCATTATCAGATGAAAAATTTGAGTTTAACAAAAAATGCGAGCAACTAAAACGAAATTATGAACTTTTGAACCTAAGAAATGAAAGCTTAGACAAAGAAAATGAAGAATTAAAAGCTCAAAATAATGAGTTAGATGTTTATAAAAAACTTTCTGAAATGAAAGAAACAGAGTTAAGAGAGTTAAGTTTAGAAATTGGAAAATTAAAAGTAGATTTAGATGAAACCAAACGCAGTTCTGAATTAATTAAGTCCGAAAAAGATAAAATAGAACATCAAGTTAATTTAAAAGTAATAAACGATGAGTTTAACATCAAAGAAGCTACCGAAGAAAGAGAGTATTATAAAGATAAACTAAAAACAGCAGAAGTGATTCTTGCTGAAATTAACAGACAAATGGTTGAGAAAGAGAAAATTATTGAAGAGCTAAAGAACAATAAAACAACGGATAAACAAGAAAATAATATAGAAATATTAAACAATAAAATTAATGAACTTGAGTTCTCTTTAAATAAAGAACAAGAAAAAACAATATTATTTAATGACAAAGCTTATAAGTTTGAAGAAATAAATTCAATCATTCAAAATCAACAAGATGAAATAAAACAGCTGACAGATAATTTAGCAAATATGTCTAAAATGTCTGAGTTGCGATTAAAAGAAATTCAAGAACTTCATAAAGAAAAGGAAATAACAACAAAAATTATTGGGCTTAAAGATAAAGATAAACTAATATTACAAATAGACGAACTTGTTGAAAAATTAGAAAAATTTGTAGTATAAGCAAATCTTGTGTATTTTTGCTCTTTGGATTTGATAAAAATTAAAATGTGACATATAGAAAATGAATTCAGTAAAAGTTAAAATTGGCAATCAAGACTATAATTTGAATGGTGATTCTGACCTAATAATTAGGTCTGCTAACGAAGTAAACGAACATCTAAAATTATTACAAAACTCTTCATCAAGTTTAAACTCTGATGTCTTGCCTATTTTAACAGCTCTTAATATTGCAGAGTCAAAAATTACAGAAATAGATAAATTAGAAAATGAAATCAAAGAATTGAAAATTAATCTAACTGAAATGACCCAAAAACTGAATTCTATTCTAAAATAAATAAATTAAAGTAGATAATAAAAAAGCTGCTTTCTGTCGTTGTCACATCGAAAAAAAAGAATCGTTACTTTTAAATTAGGGACATGTTCTCGCGTTATTGATAGCGGGCCTCAATCTGCAAAGATGCTTACTTTATATCACTTTTCTGAGGTGAAATAAACTTAGAATACATATTTAGTATAGCCAGAGGATTATAGATATGATTCGGACTGAACCCACTGTGTCGAAATGAGGATTCTTCATTTCCATTTGAACGACAGATGGTGGCTTTTGTTTTTTATTAATATGTAGATTAAGGAAATAATGGAAGAATATTCAATTATTATAGCTCTTTTGGTAGCTGTATCTGGTTTCGGAATTTCTTTCTTTGTTGGGAAAAAACTTAGTAACGCTAAAATTCTCGAAGCTGAAGTGAAAGCAAAAGGGCTTATCGTTGAAGCTGAAAAAGAAAGCGAAAATATTAAGAAAGAAAAACAAAGAGAAATCAAAGACGAATGGCACCAAAGGAAACAAGAATTTGAAGCTGATACTAATTCCAGGAAAGCACGAATTGACGTCCTTGAAAAAGAAGTAAAAGCAAGAGAAGAAAATTTAGAAAAGAAAATGCAAACTATTCTAAATAAAGAAAAAGCTTTGCATAACTTTGAAGTAGATTTGCAAAAGAAAAATGAAGATATTGAGCAAATCAATACTAAAGCTAACGAACATCTTAATAGTTTAACTAAAAAATTAGAAGAAATGGCAGGAATCACAAGGGAAGAAGCCAAAAATCGACTAATTATTGAAATGGAAAACGAAGCTAAAAAAGATGCTGCTGCTAAACTAATTAAGATTAAGCAAGAGACTAAAGAGAAAGCACTTCGCGAAGCCCAAAATATTATTGTTGCTTCTATCCAAAGAACTGCTTCTGACCACGCAATGGAAACAACTGTTTCAGTAGTGGATTTAGAATCAGACGAAATGAAAGGGAGAATTATCGGTAAAGAAGGTAGGAATATTCGTTCATTTGAATCTGCTACTGGCATTGACTTAATAATTGATGATACTCCTGAAGCCGTTATTATTTCCGGCTTCGACCCTTTCAGAAGAGAAGTTGCTAAAAAAGCACTTGAATATTTAATGGTAGATGGTAGGATCCACCCAACAAGGATAGAAGAAGTTGTTGAAAAAGCAAGAAAAGAGCTTGAAGACGATATGATAAGAGTTGGTGAAGAAGCATGTATGGAACTTGATATTCACAATATGCGACCAGAATTAATGACTATTGTTGGTAGAATGAAATACAGAACTTCTTATGGTCAAAACCTATTGAAACACTCAGTAGAAGTAGCCCATATTGCAGGTATTATGGCAGGTCAATTAGGGTTAAATATAAAGTTCGCTAAAAGAGCAGCTTTATTACACGATATTGGGAAAGTAGCGGATAAAGAACTTGAAGGACCACACGCCTTGCTCGGAATGGAAATTACTAAGAAATATGGTGAACACCCTGTAATTGTTAATGCTGTTGGCGCACATCACGAAGACATCGAAATGGAAACAGCAATAGCCGTGATTGTCCAAGCTGCTGACTCAATAAGTGGAGCAAGACCAGGTGCAAGAAGAGAGTCCTTAGAAAACTATGTTAAGCGATTAGAGAACTTAGAGTCTATTGCCAACTCATATACAGGTGTAGAAAAAACATTCTGTATTCAAGCCGGTAGAGAAATCAGAGTAATTGTGGAACCAGAACAAGTGAACGACATTGCTGCTGATGATATGGCTAACAGTATCGCAAAGCGAATAGAAGAAGAAATGGAATACCCTGGACAAATCAAAGTTACTGTCGTAAGAGAAAAACGAAGTGTTGGAATAGCTAAATAAAAGTTTAAACTAAAAAATAATTAAAGGACTAATGTTAATCATATAGTCCTTTTTTTATGAAAGAAAAAAATAATGTCAAAAAAAGAGTATATAGTTTTATTTACATTTATGGTGCTTGTTTTTGCCTTAAATTCAGGGCACATAGCGCAACAGAAAGTCTTTACTGATTACTATATACCTTTAACTAATTCAATCCTAAATAATTTTGAATATGGCATAAAAGGAAATCTAATGACATATCCAATGTGGGGATATAGCAGTTTTCTAATTATAGCGAATTTAATCGGCTCATATTCGAGTATTATTATAATACAATTCATTATGTGCTATTTATCAATAGTGGCATTTTATAAAACATTTACTTTGGATTATAAAAATTATCATTTATTATTATTATTACCATATATTGCTTTATGTTCAGTTAAGTGGAACGATGCAATAGTTGGCTCAATGTTAATATTCTATATCTATTTTCTCACAAAATCATTTAAACAGAATGATATAAAATCAAATATACTTGCAGGGTTAATTTTAGGTATAATTCTTAATTTGAGGTCTGAATATTTATTTTTACTCCCACTGCAATTCATAGCAATAATCAGTATTAAAAGTGTAAGGAATAGTGTCAAGATAAAATTCCATAGTGTTATATACTTGACAAGCATCTTGACACTTTTACCTTGGGGAATTAGAAATTATATAGAGTTTGATGAACTTAAACTCAGTTCAAGCAATGGTGCAAGTGTAATGTATATTTCCTTAGGTCAATTAGACAATAATTCATGGGGAATTAAACCAGTCGACAATTCTGCATTCTTAGTTACAAAAAAATACAAAGTAAAAGACCCATATAGCATAGAAGGCGAAAGTATTCTTAGAAAAGAGTTTCTTACAAAGGTAGAAGAAGATCCAGCAGAATATATACTAAAATGTTTAAATAACGCTCTCGACTTTGTTATAGGTGGAGTTTATACAGGGGAATACGGTAGTGTTCTAATCCAACCAGAACAGAGACAAAATATTGATAATAGAATAAATAGTGCTAATGGCTTAGGAAAATTTGAAGTGATATTAAAACAAGACTTTTATGCTGCTTATCCTATTCTAATTGAAAAAATAATACTTTTAATATATCGAATAGTATGGCTATCACTAATAATGTTATTTATATATGCTTTATTTAAACAAAAATATGATGCATTACTTACAATTATATTAATTATATTTATTCATAAACTATTAATAGTGTCAGGAATTCAATATGAATATAGACATATAAATTCTATTTATTTACCTGTTCTCGGAATAGTTCTAAAACAAAGATTTTTCCAACAAAAACCTCAAAAAAAATTAAATGTGTCAAGATGACTTGACACTTTTTAAATTATTGCTCAAAATTAATTTAAAATTGATGCAAAAAAGAAAAAATATATATACTTATTATTGTTAATAGGAAATATCCCCTTATATTTGTATTTTAGATTATAGTCCAAAGAAAAAAAGTTTTTTGGAATTTGTATATTTAACTATTTAGATAAAATCTCAAAAATATGAGCAAAGAGCAAGAATTTAACGAAGAATACGAAGAAGATTTCGTAGAAGATAAAAAAGAAGAAGGTACGCTTTCAGATATTAAAAAGTATGGAACTATTTTAGTTGTAGCTTTAATAGTTGTTGTAGCGGGTTTGTATGCTTATAACTATTTTACTGAACAATCTGCAAAAGAAAATGCAGAAGCAACTAAGCATTTAGCAAGAATAACTCCATTGTTAAATCAAGGTGATTATGAAAGAGCTTTGAACGGAGATGCTAATATAGTTATTGATAATGAAAAATTACTTGGATTTAAAGATATAGCTAATAAATATAGTGGAACAGAAGCCGGTTTAGTTGCATCATTCTATGCTGGGAAAGCACTATTAATGCAAGGTAAATTTTCTGAAGCAAAAAATTATTTCAATACTGCTTTAGCTAATGAAAACTCAGAAATCAAAGTTGGAGCATATAGTGGTTTAGGTGCTTGCTTAGAGCAAGAAAACAACTTCAAAGAAGCATCAGTAAATTATGAATCAGCTGCAAATTTAGTAGAACAAATAGAAATTAAATCTAGATTGTTATATTTTGTTGGTTTGACTGCAGAAAATGCAAAAGATAAAGAAAGAGCTAAAACATTTTATGATAAAGTAGTTAAAATGAATGCAGAAAATGTTTACTCAGAATTCGCTGGTCTTTCAAGTTCAGGACTTCTACGTCTTGGCACGAAAATTGATTGAGTGAAACGGGGAATAAAAAAATAAATTGAAAATGAAAATAAAATATTTTTTAACTAATAATAAATGTATTTCGGAGGTTTTTATGCAACGATTAATTCGTTCATGCATCATAATGGCGGTTCTATCCGTGCTATCCGTTGGTATAGCATTCGGGCAGACACCTAAGGTGCAAGTCTCAGGTAAATTGGCTCCAGGAGACGTCAGAGTCTTCGTTAAGGACACAATTTACGAGATTAACAGGGCTTATGTGGTCGGCGGTACGCTAATCATTGAACCTGGTACTCAGATTGAGTTCACTCCAAACGGTAGACTTATCGACTCTACTGGTGGTAGAATTATAGCTGATGGTTTTGCTCAAGCTACTTACACAGCAAATCCGGAGCTAAATAATGGTTCTAATTTGAACCCAATTGCAACAGCAGGTAGCAGTCCAAATCCATTTAGAGGTTTATTACCACCTTATGCAGGTCACTCTGACTTAGCGTATTTCCTACATGGGAATAATGGTAATACTTCAAGTGGAACAATTTCTACTGTTGATTTTTCTGGTACAACTGCAGAATTAACTATTAATAAAGATAAAAGAAATTTTGTCTTTAATGTAGTTTTAGATACAGTTAACAGAAAATTAAAACAATTAGACGTTGACGGAATGGGTAACCCTATTGGGCTAACCGCTAATCGTGATGTTGTAGTTACTTACGAGCAAGCGATGATGTTCATTACTTCAAGAATGAATGTTAATCCAGGGAATGACCCTAACTTAAAACAATTCCCTTGGAAAAGAATTGGTAATAAATCACCAAACGTTACTCAAGGTAAAATTAGATTTATTGGTCAACCTGTAAATAACTTCTCTTACGAATGGGGTCATATAGTAATATTACCTGGCGCAAGAGCAGCATTCTTTAGAAATTGTGAATTTGAAGGATTTAAAAAAGATACCACTGTTGATAGAACTCCTTATTATATTGAAAGTGGTTCTCCATTCGATTGGACGACAGTTAATAATAATATCAAAAAACTCACAAATGGTTCTGGTGGTGTTATCACTACTTTCTCTTCAAGAACTTGGATATTGAATTCAAAATTCGCAAATAACAGAGCTAGATTTAAAGGTGGAGCAATTCAATTTTTACAAGCTCCTGCTGGATACCCTAATTCAATATTTGCAGACTTAGAAGATTTAAAAAATAATGTTGGTGTTTACAATTTTTCTAAAAACCCAAATATTAACAATGCTAACGGAGCAATTTCTGATATAAATTCATATAATCCTGGTATAGGTGTTACGCCTGGTATTCCAAGAATTGATATGTTAGATGAAGATCCTAATTTTTATGCAGAAAATTTAAGTGATGAAGAAAGAATGGCGTGGGACGATGCAAGATTGTCAGTTTATTTAGGTCGTTTCAGAAATAACTCATTTGAAAATAACGAAGTTGTTTTAGCCAATGTTGGTTTAATCAAAATTGGTAATCAAAATGTAGTTTCTGACTTAGATGAAGCAAGCTATCCTTATGGTAATGGTATGTATGGAAACCAAGCATTTGGTGGTGCGATATATATGGCAGGAAATGATGGTGATGAAAATAGAAGAATTGAAGTTGGTTTTGGTGTTAATAATTCTATTAATGTTGATTTAAATGGTGATGGTACGTATCAAGCTAATGAGAAATTATCTTTAGGTAATGATACATTTGTTGCTACAAACAATAGAGCAGAAAATAGACAAAAAGCAGGTCAATCAGTTGGTGCTAAAGGTGGAGCAATCTATCTTGGTAACTATACTTCATTAATTGTATCTGGTTACTTTAACTCTAATGAAACTAATGCACCTTATTTCTTAAAATTAGGCGCTGGCTTATCACCTGCTGAATACTCACAAGGTGGTGCTATCTACTCTCAAAATACTTTTAATAGATTACAAGTAAGAGGTGGAGCTAATAGAGATAATTATAACAATGCTACAGAATTTTCTAATAACAGCGCTGGTGCTGGTGGAGCAATTTATGTAGATGGTAATTCAGACAGAACTATGTCACCAATTATTGGTGGTGATGACGCTACTTTAAATACAAGAGATTATGGTTATAATGTATTATTCCAAAATAACTCAGCTATCACTTATGGTGGTGCAATTCTTGCAAAAAGAAATGCTCGTTTCTACGGTGCTGGTGGTGTTGATAATAATCAACTTTTAGGTTATGGTGGTAAATTCTCTTTAAGATTCTGGAATAACACATCTGGTTTAGCCGGAGGTGCTTTACATTTAGATATACCAGAAGGTTCTGGTTTATTAGAAAATGAAAAAAATATTTTAGTTAGAAGAGCTTCTTTTAGAGAAAATATTGTTGGTGAAGGTATTACTGGCACTGTGAGAACAGATATTAGAGGTGGTGGAGCAATTTATGCAAAAATCGCTAATATGAACGTTGTTCAAGGTACTGAATTTGTAAACAATACTGTATATAATGGAAATGGTGCAGCGATTGCTCAAATTTCTCCTTCAGTTAGTTTAGGCGCTAATGCTTCAAATAAAATGTTCGTTACTGATGTTGATGTTGTAAATTATAATAATGGCGTTGGTACTGATTATGTATCTACAAATGGTGTATTTACTTGGGATCCAACAATAACTTACCCAGCTGATACAAGAATGTTAACAAGATTTATTGGAAATGAAATTTTCGTTGACCAAGATATTATGGAATCTCAAAATGGAACTGGTACTACTCAACAAGAAGCAGGAACAGTTAAACCAACAAACATCTTCAAAGCAATGGATTTATTTAATGATGATTGGGGATTTGCAGTTGGTGCATTAGGTACAATCTATAAAATAGACGAAGATGGAACTAAATGGACTAAATTAAATTCAGGTACAGCTCAAAAATTAAATGATGTAGATATAATTAATGCAAACTTAGCAATCGCAGTTGGTGATGCAGGTAGAATTATGAAAACTACTAATGGTGGTGCTACTTGGGTTCAAAAACCAACAGCATACAGTAGAAATATTAACGCTGTACAATTTTTAGGAGTTAATGTAGGATTTGCTGTAGGTCAAGATGGTGGTTTCTTAACCACTGTTGATGGTGGCGAAACTTGGAATGATGTTAATATTCAACCTGGTGTTGAATTGAAAGATGTAGTATTTGTAAGTTCATTAGTTGGTTATGCAGTAGGTGATAACGCTACTATTCTAAAAACTATTGATGGTGGTGCTACTTGGAGTTACCAAGTATCTACAATTAATCAAAACTTGAATACAGTAGCATTTAGCTCTGCAACAAGAGGTTACGTTGCTGGTAATTCAGGTGCTTATGCTTGGACGAATGATGGCGGTGCTAACTGGAACGAAGTAAGCCCAAGAATTACTACTAATAATATAAATAAATTAGTAGTCGCTGCTAATCAAGTGCTTTATGCAGTTGGAAATGGCGCAACAATATTAAAATCTGAAGATCAAGGTTCAACTTGGAGTGCTTTAACTTCAAATGCTACTTTAAGCAATAGTTTAAATGGTATGTCATTTAGAAATGGCGATTTAGGTTATGTAGTAGGTGATAACGGATTTATTGAATATACTGAAAATGGTAAAGATTTCACAGAAGCTGCTCCTGCAGACCAAGGTTATAAAGATGTTGTAAGAATCCATAAAGGTACTAACTTACCAGAAAATGGTGTTGGTCTTGGTGGTGCTTTATATATCTTAGATGAAGCATCTCAATCTTTCGTAGGTAGAGCAGATTCAGTTCAATTTAACCGTGTAAGAATTCAAAATAATACTGCATATTCAGGTGCAGGTATTTATTCTGATAACTTTGATTATAAATTAGTATTCAATAGATCATTAGTTACAGGTAATACTGCAACTTCTGGTGTTGGTGCTAATCAAAACTTAATTACGGGTCCAGTTGAAAAAGATGCTCAAGCTAAAATTGAAGGAAACTTTGCTTCAAGCGATTTAGCTGGTGCTATATTATATGGTGAAGTTCAAGGTCCTTTACCTTCTAGAATTTTCTCAGAAGCAGCAAACTCTATGTATGACAATAATGCAAGATTCTTAATCAGATTACCAGATGCTCCTGATACAAAAGGTGTTTTAGCTGGTACAACTGGTATTGGATTTGGTGGTACGGATACATTAAGAGGTAACTATTGGGGTAAAACAGAGGCTAATATTATTGTTGATGTAGAAAACTTAATTGTTAATAATCAACAGTATAATTTCCCTAATGTTTCAAGAGAAACTTTCTTTGTTGCTGGTGATGGGAACACTTGGTTAAACTTTATGAATTCATACCAAACTGGTGATGATTTAAGAGAACAAGGTCCATTTGAATCTTTAAATAACTATACATATACACCAATTCCTTTAAGAAATGGTGTTGATGAAAATACTTCTTCATCTATATCTATTCCTGAAAAACTTTTATTCTCAGGACATATTTATGATGTATTTGATAAAGGTACTGATATTAAATCAGCTGACTATTCAAAAAGAAGAATGTCTCCAATTGAAGACTTCGCTGTTGGTATTGCTCCAAAATTAGTTACATTTACTGATTCTAAATTACCTTCAAATGGTAAAGTAGTGAAAAGATGGGTTAGAAATCCATTTAATGCTGAAGATCCTAAATTTGGTTTCTTTGATAAATTACAACAAGAATATGCAAGAAATTCAAATGGTGGATTCTATCACCCAATCGGTCAACCTATATTCTTAGAATCAGAAGTTGATTATGATGGTATTGTTGAAAGAAGTAACCACGATCCTTTAGTACAAAATGAATCAGTATTTTTCGTAATTAACGAAACAACTGGTGATTATATTAGAGTAAATTTAGAACAAGTATCTGAAGATGCTCCTAATAGAGAATTATTCAGAGGTAGAGTAGAATTAGTGCCTGATTCAACTAACAGAGCTGGTAATACTTTATTAAGAAGAACTGCTGAAGGTTTAGAAAACTATGGTTCTAACTTAGGTGGTGTTACATCTTTATTAGACAATTTATATAGAAATTCATATAAAGAAGATGGTGCAACTTTATTAGGAAGAAAATATTCAAATCCTAAAGCTTTATTTGGTGGTGTAGGTTCAAGTATCTTTTCAAATAGACCAGACCTTCCAACTGAAAATAATGGAAAAGCAACATTCTTCGCTGGTGAAAGATATAGAGCATTAGCAGTAAGAGTAAATGATACAGTAAGAGTTGTTTCAAGAACTACTTTATGGAAAGATGGTATTAACAGTGCATTTGCAAAAGGTGCAGAATTTGTAATTACAGCAGGTATTGAAAAACCACAGTGGACTGGTGATATCGTAAGATTACAAACTACACCTGTAATTGAAATAAGACCAAATGCAGATCCAATTAAAAATGCAAATGGTGTAATGGATACGCTAATTATAAATGAATTGTTTAATACAGTTTGGGTTTCTGAAGATAGATATTATCCAGTAGAAAATGGAACATATTCTGATTTAACTGGATATGAAAATGGAACTGACTCTATCTTAGCTATTACAGCTGTAGATTCAAATGGTTATAATGACCCAAGAGCAATCTTCCCATTTTCTTCTAACTCATTTACATATTTAGATTATTCATGGAATGTTGCAAGTAATACTGCTTTGAAAAATTGGCTAATGGTTGATTCAGTATATGCTGGAGATAACAATTCAACTAAAGATGGAGCAATAGGACATTACGTATTTAAAGGTAGACCAATTAATCCTTACGTTGTTCCTGGTGGTGAGACTGTAAATGTAACAGTTAAGTCTTACCCTCCAACAGTTAGAACATTAGATTCATTGAAGAAAACATTTGGTTGGGCAAATGATAATGATACATTAGCTAGTTTAATCGAACTTTATGATGATTATTTCCATGCTCAAACTTATGATGCAACAAATGCAAGATTCTTACAACAAGATACTATTGATTTTTCAGGTTCAAATTTACCATCATTTACAAATACTTATGCTTTCAAAATATTTGTGACAGATTCAATTCCTAAGTTTTTACCTTGGGGTTCTAGCTCTGAAACAATTACAAGAAATTATAAAAATGGTGATGTTCATGATACAGTAGTAGTTTATGAGGGTTCAATTGCGGCTTGTAACCCAATTCAAATTAATAATCAAGATTATTTAGTTGCGAACTTGACTGACAAATTAAGATTCCAAGTTGATATTAATACTGATGATGAATTAGAAGATGCTTGGGCTAAGAAAGTTCATAATTGGGATTTCAAATATGGTAAATCATCTTATGGCTTCTTGAATCAACATGTAACTGGCGATGGTGACATTATAGTTATTGATACTGCTTATTATGTTAATCCTGATAACAGCAGAATTGATTCAGTTTTAACTCAAACAAGACCTTCTTGGATGGCTTCTAAATATTTATACCAATATGGTAAAGATGGTGTGGATGCAAGTGAACAAGATCTTTTAGGTTCTGATTTAACTAACGCCGGTAAACTTAATATAAGAATACCAAGAGCAGAAGCATTAACAATATTAGCTCCAACTATACCACAAAATAATTATATACATGCTGATACAGCATTTACAATTGTAGCAAATGATGGTCATGGTGGAAAACTTGCAATGACTTATAATGTTAAAGTTAACGTTGCACCCGAGATTACTACTCAATCTTTACCGATTGCTAAAGAAGATGTTGAGTATAATACTCAGTTAATCGATACTTTAAAACAAATTAGAGTAATGGATAAAAACTTTGAAGATAAACATAAATTTGAATTAATCAAAGCTGGTTCATACCCTAACGGTATTCCTAAAGATAATTGCTTCCCTGAAGCAGGTAATTGGACGCTTGGAACAGACTATACAGATGCTACCCCTGAGTGGTTATTTGTAAACGAACAAACAGGTATGTTATATGGTATACCTGGTGTCAAAGATGCTCCAAAAATTGGTGGCAATAAAGCAAAAGTATCTGTTTTAGTAACTGACGAAAATGGTTTAACTGCAGTAAAACAATTCGATTTACAAGTTGATTCAACAAATCATAATCCATACTTAACTGCAACACCAAATGTTGACTGTTGGGATATGGCTAAAAACTATAGCGATACATTATATGTTGCAGATATTGACTTAGGTAGAGATGAATTAACTTTTGAAGAAAATTTAACTTTAGAAGTTATTGAGCCAGCTAATGGCGTTACTGTTTCTCCATCAACTTTAACTGGTGTAAAAGAAGGAAAACAAAAAATTATTATTTCTTCTAATAACTTAAATATACCAAGAGACGCTGATGGTAAAGCTACAATTAAAGTTAGAGTTACAGATAAAGCTGGTAACGAAGATATTTTAACATACAGAATTAAAATATCTGATGAAACTAACTTTGCTTGCGAACTTAGAATTGAAAATAGTGTTGGTGCATTTAACGTATTAGAGTGGGGTACTGCTTCTAATAATGCACCTACAACTGGTGATGGTAAAGATGGTGATTTAGAAATTGGTAATTTGGATGAAAACTTCTGTGAATATGAATTACCTCCATTACCTGTTTCAGATGTATTTGATGCAAGATGGACTATGCCAGAAAGAAATGGTGTTGAAAGAACTATTTACCCAGCTGGACAACAATTCCCAGTTTCAAGTTTCATTTACAAAGCTGAAATCCAACCAGGTGGAGAGAATGGTAATACATCACCAATGTATCCATTAAAAGTTACTTGGGATAAAACTTGTATTCCAGCTATTAATGATAATACTGGTAACCCAGATAAATCTACTTGGTATTTAAGAGATGGTTTCTCAAATGGTCAGTTCTTTAATATTGATATGAGAACAGGTATGGGGTGGAACAACACAGCATATACTGGTTTAGAAACAGTTACAATAGATGGTGATAAAGTTACTTTAACTATTACAAATTCTACAATCAATAGTATTATTATCTTTAATGATATTCATACTTCAGTAGCTGCAAATAACAACTTAATTAGTGGTATTAATTCAGTTAGTCCTAATCCAGTATCTAACGATAGTAAAATTACATTTACAGTAGATAAAACTGCAAATGTAACACTTGATGTTGTTGATATGTTAGGTAATACAGTATCTAGTGTAGTTAATAATGTTTATAATGCTGGTACTCACTCAGTAAATTGGAACGCAACAACTGATACTGGTATGCAATTGACTAATGGTGCTTATAGAGTAAGATTAACAGTTGATGGTCAAACATCTAACTACCCTGTAAGTGTTGTAAAATAATTTTAATGCAGGGGAGCAATCCCCTGCAATATTGAATTCGAAATAATAAACGGAGAAAAAAATGAAATTTAAATTCCTTAAAGCAGCTTTGGCAGTATTAGCATTCGCTACTGTGCCTGCTCAATTAGCAGTTGCTGGAATTGATAGCGAATTCGAGACACCTATAATTAGTCAAGAGAATTATCAAACTCTTAGTCCTGGTTTCGGTGTTACAAGACTTGACGCTTCTCAATTCGTAGACAACTTTAACAATAATAATAGAGATGATGGTTATGTAAAAGTAACTTTACCTTTTACATTTAATTTTAATGGTGTAGATAGAACTCAATTGTGGATATGTGTTAATGGATTTGTTACTTTTAATCAACCCTTAAATTTATCACAAGAAAGCTCTACTTTCTTATTCGTTAATCAGGTGAATTCTTACCAAAATAATGTAGTTGCTCCTTTCTGGGGTGATCATTATTATAGAACAGTAGCTGATGTTGGATATAAAGCATCTGATGTATTTACTAAATATGACACTGCAAATGAGAGATTTATAATTGAATGGAAAAATTTAAATATTAACGATGAATCAGTAACTTCATCTGTTGGTAGCTTTCAAGTAATATTATATAAATCTACAAATCCTAATACTAAACAAGGTGATATTGAGTTTGCTTATGGCTTGGTTAATAGTACAAGTGGCGGAGCCATTGTTAAAACTGATGGTGCTTCTATCGGTATTAAAGGCGAATCTGGTGAATATATTAATGGCCTATGCTATGATGTAGATCCTAATGATAGCAATTTTCCTAATTGCGATCCTTTCGGATACCAAGCTCTATCTAACGTATGGCAACCTTCTGGTGGAACTAACTTTAAAATTAAATTTAGTGCCTTCCCTTTAATTACTCTACTAGAGACTTGGGGCGATGGAGATACAGATTTATCTCACGGCGAAGCTGGTATGCATTTTGGTATGGCTCAAAATAGATTCGTTACATTTAACGATGTAAGAAGAATTATGAGATCTGTTGTTACTGGTATTCCTCTTGATTCTGTAAGAGGTAGAGAAGCATATCACGCAGATGTCGATCACGATGGTAGATTCTGGAGTGTAGATACAGTTGTATGGAAAACAAACTCTCAAGGTTTCTTTGTAAACTCTGATAATGTTCCTTTATATTATAATTCTGATACAGTTAAAGTAGATGGTTACATACAATCTATTTCTCATACTTTCTATACAGTAAGTGGTAAAACTCCAGGCACTGAATATAATCCTTTAACAACACTTGACATGACAAAACGAGTTGTGTTAATAAACACTAAAACTAAAGGAGATATTCCTCAAAGAAGCACTTATTGGGCAGCAGATTTGCCAAATAAAGTTACTGCTTTAAATCAAGTTCATTTTAAAGCTGATGAACATGATGCTTATTGGATAGTTGATTATTTAGCTGTTAAAATAGCTGCTTTACCTTGGATTTATGAATGGAAAGACGAAAAAGGTAAATTAGCTTTTGATGAAACAATTGCTGATAATATTAAATTTGGTGAACCTATTAAACAAGGTAATAATAAATATAAAATTCCTGTTTATGGTAATGGATTAACTCCAAATGGTTTCTCCACTGTATTTAACTTTGATACTGAAGTATCTCAAGTTGAAATTAATTCAGAATTAGGAAAAGGAATAGATGTTTATGCTGATTTTGCTGATAATAGAACTGTTATTGTGGGTTCTGGTTTAATTGAGTCAAATATTCCTTATGCTTATATTTACGTTAATACAGATAAAGATTTTATCAATGTTTCTGGTTTAAGATACAATAAAAAAGAAAATGGTAAGACTACAATTAGATTAAATAACAATACTAATGTTGAATCAGCTATTGATATTTATCCTAATCCAGCTGTAATTGGTGAAAACGCTAAGGTTTCAGTAAATGTAGAAAAATCAGATTTCTATTCATTAGAAGTATATAATCTATTTGGAAACTTAGTAAATACTATATATTCAGGTCAATTAAATGCTGGAACTACTGACTTTAATTGGAATGGAATTGATAACACTGGTAAAGGTGTTGCAAATGGAACATACATAGTTAGATTAAGTAATCAAAACTTTAATGCTGTAACTAAAATTATTTTAAATAAATAATTTTATGACTAAAGGTTTTATATATACTCTCCTGTCTATTTTGCTTTTTAATATTGCAAATAGTCAGGAGAGTATAAAACCTCAAATTAAGTTCTTAAGAAATGTTGACCCTTGTAGTTCAGATAAATATTTTGAATTTGTTGTAGATATAGGCGAAATAAGTAAAACAGATAATTTTTATGGTTTGGACTATTCTATACAATATGATAGTTCCAAAGTTAGTTTTGAAAATGCTGCTTTTATGAATACTCAAATGGAAAAGTTTACTTACAAATTCAATAATAATGATAGAGATAGACAAGAAATATATGGAAGCGGTGGAGTAATAGGGTCTTCACCATTATCAGGTACAGGAATGTTATTTGGAGCAAGTTTTCAGTATATAGCGGATGATTTTTCAAGTGCTACTTTTAGAATAAATTATATTAATATGACTGATGAATATTCTAAAAATATAGACTTGACTAATAATACATTTACTTTTACTCCAATAATTACTGACAAAGAAGAAAGAAAAATATCTATATCAGATAATCTTTCTAATTTGAATATTGATTCAAATTATAGTTTGAATGCTGAACTCGATTTCCAAGTTTATAATGACAATCGGCTTGATAGTTTTGATTTTGTATTAACTTATGATAAAAATATTTTTGATGTAAGTTTAGTACAAAATGAGAACTTTAGTTTCGATGAATTAAATTCTAATGAGTATAGTAAATACTATAGAATCAAAAAAGTATCAAATTTTAGTAATCTTAGTTCTTTAAAATTAAATTTAATTCAAAATCCAGATTACAATGAAATTGCAAAGTTTGGAATAAACTATGCGATTAAAGATTGGGATAAAGCTTCTTGTGTTACAAGAGCAAGTAAAAATGATGGATTTGAAATACAAACTTTTGAGAAAACTATTACATCCGTTAAAGAATATTTAAACATAAATGAGAATATCAAAGTTTATAATATGCTTGGGATAGAAGTTGATAATATAAAGAAAGTAAAAGATATGAATAATTTAAAAAATGGTTTCTATATTATTCAATATCAAAACAAAATTGAGAAAATAATAATTAATTAATTTTTAATAATTTATAAAAGGTGTCCTTATGAAAGGAATAATTTCAAAAAAAATGATCTTAAGAGGTCTACTGCCTATAGCACTAATAGCGCTATTAGGTATTGGACTTACTCAGAATACCTTTGCACAGGTATTTAAAGGTCAAACTCAGTTAGCACCTCGTATTCCCCAACTAAGTTTAACAGGTGATGACGGTGGTTATGACGATGATTGGTATCCTGATGGTAGACTTTTGTTACCAATATCTCTTGAGAGAATATCAGATCCTAATAGTAATTATGCAGGTGAAGGTGCAAAAGAAGTTTATATTCCTATATTTATTCAAAATACATGGAATCAAAATGGACCTGTAACTTTAACATTTGCTAATGATACTGTTACATTAGATCCATCTCCAATCGAAAGCTTTAAATTTACTTTACTTTATAGAAGTGAAGTATTTCAGCCTCTAGGTATAGTTACTGAACATCCAAGAATGTTCGTAGAAGAAGAACGACCTGGAACTGATGTTGCTTGCGATGCAAAAGACTGGAACATTTCATTCAATTATGAAAAATCTGATAGATATAGAACATACTTAGTTGATCCATCAAAAAATATTAACACTTCAAAAGGTGGTATGAAATTGACTATCACAGGTGTGTCTAATGGCTTAGCATTACCAACTCACAATGAATTTAGAGTATTATGCTATGTTAAAATGAGAGTTCGCCCATATAGAGGTCAATTAATTAGTGATGGTGGTATCGAAGGTTCAAATTTAATTATTGATAACCAAGAAATCATGTATAACGATTATAATGTAACTGAAAAAGCTCCTTTCATTGAATGGAGAGCTCATATCAATAGTCTTCAAGCAAATGCTTATGAAAACTTATTGTATCCAGGTTATCAATCTTACTGGCCTCATCCTAAACATAACTACTACAATATTCCCAGTGGTTCAGACCCAAGAACTCCAGGTTTAGCAGGTATAAGTAACTATGATGAAAACAGAACAACAGTTATTGATAATCCAACTTTACCAGGTGTACTTTATGTAAGATTAATGCAAACATTACCTCAGTTTGGATTTGATATGCAAAGACAAATAGGTAATCCTGAGCAATTAAAAACTGTTAAAGTTGGTCAATTTAATGAGATTATTGAAGTAGCAACAAATGATCCTTTAACTGTTGATTCTAATTCTACTAATCCTAGTGTTGCCTCAAGAGAATTTGAGTTAGTTAACACAGTTGGTTTAACAAGAATTGAAAATATCACAGTAGAATCAGACCAAGAATGGTTACAATTCCAAACAATTGCTTCAAAAGGTAGAAATGTTGTTCCTACAAGAACTAGAAGAGCAAGTTTCCACTACTTAGACAATGGTACTTTAGGATCAGTTTCTATTAATGGTGTTCCAGCTGATGAAGAATTAAACGACCCAAATGGTGATCCAGGTAGAGTATTTTTCAATATTACTTGTGATCCTTCTAAATTAACTAGTACTCCAGAAAAAGCTGGTATGTATGAAGGTTATATTACATTTAGATCTGACTACGCGTTAAACAGAGTAGTTAGATTAAAAGTTGTTTTTATTTACTTCAGAACTCCAAAAGAAGGTGCGGGTGGATTAGGTGTTAGATCTGGTATCAACTTAGATATTTTCAACTCAAGAGCATCTGTCCCAGGTAACCCAGGCCCAGACAAAACAAACATTATCTTTGGTTCTGGTCATAGAGCTACTGATGGTGTTGATACATTATTTGGTGAATATGCTTATGGAAGTCCATTAACTGGCTTCGGTGCTAGATTCTATGCATTAGATGCTCAAGGTAATCCCTTAAAAGATGCAAATGGAAACGCTCTTGCTGGTTCTCAATATGGTTTTGGTGATTGGGCAGCTTATGATGAAGTTCCTAGATCTAAATCAAGAGATATTAGAAGTAGCTTTGATACAAATCAATCTATTATCTATTATGTAAAATTTGATGAAAACGGTGATGAAAATTACCCTGTAGTTATTGAATGGGATACCAGAGACTTTATTCCTGGTTCTGAATTGTTTATTAGAGATACTCAAAATGGACAATTGTTCCCGTCTGTTAATATGAGAACTGCTAATGCTTTAGGTCAATTCAAAAGATCTTATACTATTCAAGACCAAAGAGTAAATGAATTCTTAATTGAATATACATTACCTAAAACAGTTCAATTCATTGATGAATATGGTAATGCAATTATTCAAGAAGGATGGAACTTCTTATCATTACCAGTAAATGCTGTAAATACTAAATACAATGTATTATACCCTAACGTAATTAACAAACCTATATTCTTTACTCCTAATACTTATCAACAAGATGAGATTTTAAGAGCAGGTATCGGTTACTTTATGAGATATTCATCAACTATTGATAAAACTTTTGCTGGTACATTTATTTCAGAAATCTCTACTGTAAGACAAAACGCTCCAAGAGTTTACCCTGGTTCTGGTGGAAGAGGTGGCTGGAACTCTGTAGGTGCAATTTCTGTTCCTACAAGTGTTAACAATATCGAATTTGAAACATTTAACAATACTACGCCTGATAAAAATTATACTTTAGAGTATGGTGTTTGGAGATACGTAACTGATAAAGGTTATGAAGAAGTTTCTACAATTTTACCTGGTTTAGGTTACTGGATTAAAGTAAACAATAATGGTTACTACAACTTAAAACAAGATAATTTAAAAGTTATTGGAAATTCAAATGTAAGAAACAATAATGTTTATGCAAATTCAACAAAAATCAGTGTTAAAGACAATGGTGCTAATAATGGTGAATTATTCCTTGCTAACAGCAATGTAGATATTAATAAATTTGAATTACCTCCAGTACCACCAACAGGTATTTTTGATGTAAGATTTAGAGGTAGCTACAAAGTTGATAATAGCAATGAAACAGTTATTAACTTACAAGGTGTTGAATATCCAGTTTCAATAAGTGCAAACTATCCAGAAACTGATTTAACTTTCTCTGACGCATTAACTGGTGAAGTTTATGGTACTATCGCAAGAGGTACTGCAAGCAATATCATAGTGAAAAATTCAATTTCAAACTCAATCGTAGTTAATAAAGTTGAAAAAATCAATGCTGAATTTGGTTTAGAAGTTTATCCTAATCCAGTTCAAGCAAGTGGTAACTTAAATATTGCTTATACTTTAACAAATGACGAAATGGTTAATATTTCTTTATATGATGTTTTAGGTAACAAAGTTGCAGAAATTATTAACAATAATGTTCAAGCTGGTACTCACACTACAAACTTTGACGTAAACAACGTTTCTGTTGGTAGCTATATCGTTAAAATTGAAGCTGGTTCTAACGTAATGACTCAAAAAGTTAGCGTTATTAAATAATCATTGTTTCTATTTAAATATGAAAATGGGCAACTAGCAATAGTTGTCCTTTTCTATTTCAAAATATTAAGATAATTTTAAGGATTTATATGTTTAAAATAATACTAATTCTGATTATATTTTCACTTTCTGGATTCGCTAAGTCATCAATTATATTAAATTGTGTAACTGATGATGGAGATAAAATGCCAGAATTAACTTTTGGAATTGATGAGAAAGCAACTTTTGGTTTAGATTACGATTTAGGTGAAAATTATACACTACCAGCACCTCCGCCGTCTCCTTTTTATATTTTTGGATTGTTGAATTTCTATGATTCTACTCTTTCAGATCAAGTATGGGGAACGAAAGATTTTATTCCAATCCCAACTCAACCAACTAAACATATTCATAGTTTTAAACTATGGTTGGATGGAGGTAGAAAATTCACTTTCAATTGGCAAATCAATGGAATAAATATCGACTCTGCAAAAATACAGGATGAAGCAGGTGGACAAGTAATTAATATTGACTTAATGAAAGGTAATTCGTTATATTGGGAAAATGTAAATGTATCACAACTAAATTTGAAATTGGTTGTATGGTATAATACAAAAATTAATTCGGTAAGTAATTTTGAAGAGTTTTCAATTTATCCAAATCCTGCAAATTCAATCATTAAGTTTGATTACGACTTCAATTTAGGTCAAATTATTGATTTGAATGGGGAAATTGTAAAAGTTTTTAGTGAGAAAATCGTTAATATTAGCAATTTTAATTCTGGAAAATATTTTATAATTTTACAATCAAAAGAAAAACAATACCAAAGTTCTTTTATAGTTGAATAAATTATGCAAAACGACAAATTAATAAATAATGAATTAGAAATTTCAGTAGTGATTCCTCTTCTTAATGAAGAAGAATCACTGCTTGAGCTATCTTCACTTTTGAATGAAAACTTAACCCAAATAGCTGAAAAGAATTGGGAAGTAATTTTTATAGATGATGGCTCTACTGATAATTCTTTTAATATTATTAAATCAATTTGCCAAGAAAATCCGAATTTTAAATCAATTAGATTTAGAAGAAATTACGGAAAAAGTGCAGCATTGTCTATTGGGTTTAATAAAGCACAAGGTAATATCATAATTACAATGGATGCTGACCTCCAAGATGACCCTAATGAATTAAAAAATTTAGTAAACAAAATTAATGATGGATTTGACTTAGTTTCTGGTTGGAAGAAAAAAAGATATGATCCTATATCAAAAACTCTTCCATCTAAATTCTTTAATTGGGTAACATCAAAATTTTCTGGAATTAAATTACATGATTTTAATTGCGGATTAAAAGCATATAGAAAAGAAACTGCTAAATCTTTAAATGTATATGGTGAAATGCACCGCTTTTTACCTGCACTCGCTCATAGTGATGGATTTAAAGTTACTGAAATTCCAGTGATTCATCATGCAAGAAAACATGGACATTCTAAATTTGGTGCTTCTCGCTTTATTAGAGGATTCTTAGATCTAATTACAGTTGTTTTTCTAACTCGATTTTTAAAAAGACCTCTGCATTTCTTCGGTTCACTTGGATTTTTGTCATGTTTTCTCGGTTTTAGCATTGATTTATATCTTACTATTGAGTGGCTTCTTAATAAAACATATTTAAGTGAAAGGCCTCTTGTGTTTTTAGGTGTTGGCTTAATTATAGTCGGAGTTCAGTTCATTTCAATGGGCTTGCTTGGAGAAATGCTTGTTAGAAATTCCGCAAAAGAACAAGTTTATTCAATTAAGGAAGAAATATGATCGTATTTTTGATATATTTAATTTGTTTCGTATCAAATGCTTTTTCTCAAACGTATAGAGAGATATATAAACATAAGTCGAACCTAATGTACTCCGCAGGTATAAGCACTCAGCAAGTGCTATTTAATCATCCAGCAGCTAATTCAATGTATTTCGATAATGACAAAGATTTCACTGAAGGAGGGAGCTTTGATGGTGCTCAAACTGGATTTGATTTAAGAGTAATGTATATCATGCCTAATAATGAGAAATTATACTTTTCAACTGGTTTAGAATATACTTTCTTTTCGTCAAAGGAACAATATGCTATATCTAATACCTCAGTTACTAATTATAGTCATAAAATTAACTTGCTTTCACCTTATATTGGAGCATATTACAGAATACTTAGAGTGCCACTTGCAAATACTAATATTTATATCGGTCCTGAATTGAAATTTAATTATATCCATAATGGGCAATTTCAATATAATGTTGAAAATATGCAAGATAATGAAAAATCTCAGATAATTGATAAATATTATAAAGGGAATACTTTTCGTTTAGGTGGATTATTAAGAATTGGAGCTGAAGGTGAAATTAGCGAGCAAATTGGTGCAAACATTAGTGTTGGTTTACACTGGGTCAATATGCTTGGCAGAGATAATTCTTATGGCGAGTTACTTACGATAAGCCGAAACGAAAAAACCGAGATTAATCTATTTATGATTAATTTTAACATATCAATATTTTATAGAGAATAATGTTAATTAGAGCAAAAGCGCCTTTAAGAGTTGGATTAGCAGGAGGTGGCACTGATGTTAGCCCTTATTCGGAAGAATTTGGTGGAGCAGTTTTAAATGCCACTATTAGTCTTTTTGCTTATACTATCATTAAACCAACGAGCAACGGCAAAATTACTTTTAATGCTGTCGATAGAAATGAAAAAATTACACTAAATTGTCAAAGAACTTTAGAAATTGATGGAGTCTTAGACCTCCAAAAAGGCGTTTATAATAGAATTATAAATCAATTCAATTTAGAGCCACTATCTTTTGAATTAACAACTTATGTTGATGCTCCTGCTGGCTCAGGGCTTGGAACATCATCGACGCTTTCAGTTTCTATGATAGCCGCATTTGTCGAATGGCTTAAACTCCCACTTGGAGAATATGACATTGCTCATCTTGCTTATGAAATTGAACGCATTGACCTAAATATGGCAGGTGGAAAACAAGACCAATACGCTGCTACATTTGGTGGATTTAACTTTATGGAGTTCTATAAAGATGACAGAGTTATTGTCAATCCACTGCGTCTAAAAAACGAATATATAAATGAACTTAATTTTAATCTTTTACTTTATTATACTGGCACATCTCGGCTATCTGCAAAAATTATTGAAGCCCAAACAAATAACTTGTTAAATAAAAACAAGAGTTCTCTGGAGGGTATGCATAAGTTGAAAGAACAAGCGATTAAAATGAAAGAGCAACTTCTTAGAGGCGAAATTTACAAAGTTGGTGAGATTTTAGACTTCGGTTGGAAGTATAAAAAGCAATTAGCAACTGAAATTTCAAATCCAATCATTAATGAGATTTATGAAACTGCAAAGAACAATGGAGCAAGTGGTGGCAAAATATCTGGAGCCGGCGGTGGCGGTTTTATGATGTTTTACTGCCCTGAAACTACTCGTTATAATGTTATTAATTCATTACAAAAATTTGGCGGTGAATTTCGCCGTTTCCAATTTACAAATGAAGGCGTTACATCTTGGATAGTATAACTAAATGCTTAATCCTTGCAGGTGGCTTAGGAACACGACTTAAATCTATTAGTGGTGATACTCCCAAACCAATGATGCCTATTGGAAATAAAGCGTTCTTAGAAATTCTTATTGAACGACTTCATAAATTTAACCTCTTTGATATTAATATTTCCATTTCTTACAATTCTGACTACTTTCTTAATTACTTCAAAAATTCTAAGTATAATTTTATCACTGAAAAAGAACCTTTAGGTACTGGTGGTGCAATAAAGTATGCTTTAAATAAATTAGATAATTTTGACCAAGTTATAATCCTAAATGGTGACACTTTATTTGATATTAATTACCAAGAAATGTTACTTAAACATAAAATTAATGATGCTGATGTTACTATAGCCGCAAAAATTATTCAAAATCCAAGTCGTTATGGCACTCTCGAAATCGCAAATAATAGAATTTCTAAATTTGTCGAGAAGAAGGAGTTGCCAAGCGGTGTAATTAATTGTGGAATTTACATCATTAATAAAAATGTTTTGAATCATTTACCTGAAACAGATAAATTCTCATTTGAAACTGATTTTCTTGAAAAAGCCACTTCAAATTTAAAAATTATTCCTTATATTTCTGATAACTACTTCATAGATATAGGTATACCCGAAGATTACCAAAAAGCAATCGACTATTTAAGTTAATTATTTTATGCAATTTCTAGTTTTGTTTGTCGGGTTCTATATTCTCTTATTAACTGTGCTTCTTCAATTATTGAAATGTCTGGCTGTTCCTTTGCCAAAGTTTCTAATAATTTGAGTTCGGTTTTGTAGTATTCTTCTAATTCTAAGTTGTTATGGTCTAAGTCG
>CAYXMM010000015.1:0-73167 GCA_964465945.1 uncultured Hyphomicrobiales bacterium | reverse complement strand
AAAATTATATAAAAAATTATATAAAAAATTATATAAAAAATTATATAAAAAATTAAAATTTGATTTTTTTAGATATTTTCTTCATATTTTTTGCTTTTTTATAAAATAGTGTGTAGAATTTCTGACACTTTTTCTAAATTACTATGTTAAAATATCTAATAAATCAAATTTGAACATAAAAATAGCCCGATGATTTTCGGGCTTTGGGTGATTGTAAATTTTTATTTTATTTACATTATACTTGTTAGGAAATCATCAAGTATGAATGGAAGAACGCCAAAAACTATTACTACAATGGTTGAGATATATACTGGAGTAGCCGCCAAGATTGACTTGCTTTCCATTGGCTCTGCACCTTCATTTTGTTCGTTGAACCACATATATTTTACTAAGCCAATATAGAAGTACATTGAAATTATTGAAGAAACTACGGCTACTAATGTTAGCCAAGTGAAGCCAGCTTTAATGGTAGCAATGAATAAAAGATATTTTCCTATAAATCCTACAAATGGTGGTATACCTGCGAGAGAGAACATAAATATTGCCATCATTATAGCCATTGCTGGATTTGATTTATAAAGTCCAGCATAATCGGAAAATTCTAAGTTTTTCTCTTTTTGTTTTTCAAATATTGATACTAAAATGAAGGCGCCAATTTGCATAAATACATAAGCAGTAATATAGAAAACTGCTCCTTTCCAACCTTCAATTGTATTTGATACAATGCCCATTAAGATGTAACCAGCATGAGCGACGGAAGAATACGCGAGCATTCTTTTTACATTTTTCTGAACTACTGCCGTGATATTTCCAAGCAACATTGTTATTGCGGATAAAATCGCTAATACTATTTGAGCATTATGAGTGTTGGTCACTATTGCTGCAACTTCGGAATGAACCAATAGTATTCTTGTAATTAATATGAATATTATCACTGCAGCTGCTTTACCTGCTGTTGACATAAAGGCAGTGATTACAGTTGGTGAGCCAGTATATACGTCAGGCGCCCATTGATGAAATGGGAAGATTGCCATTTTGAAGGCAAGTCCAACAATGATTAATCCGAAGCCGATGTTTAAGTAAAGTGTTGAGTTTAAAGTGCCTGTGCTGATTGCGGCTGCTATTGTATCAAATTGGAATGAGCCAGTAGCCCCATAAATCATTGCCATACCATAAACTAAGAAGCCAGTTGAAAATGCACCTAAGAAGAAGTATTTCATTGCGGCTTCTACTGATTTTTTATTAAATCTAAAATAACCTGCCATAATATAGAATGATAATGACATAGTTTCAATTCCGATAAATGCAGTTATCATGTGATTAGAATGAGCGATAATCATCATTCCGGCAACGGCGTAAAGAATTAAGTTGTAATATTCAGTTTCCTCAACATTTTCTTTTTGCAAATATGGCTTAGAAGCCCAAAGTGTGAAGATTGCAGATAAACAGAAGACAACGTCGAAGAAATAAGCAGTTTGAGTAAAGTTTAATGATAATTGGGAATAGGAATGTACCCAATCAGTATACTCAACTAATTCATAATAACTGAATAATCCAACTAATGAAAATGCAAGTCCAATTAATAAAGAAGCTTGGACAAATATAAATCCAAAAGATTTATTTTTTTCATTCATTGCATCAAAGATTAATGCAATAATCGCTAGTATTGATACTGATAAAATTGGAGATGCTAATAGTATTTCATTCATTATTTTAATTCCGTAATATTAAAATTACTTATTTAAAAGCGTTGATGCGTTCTGAATATTCGTAATTGTTTCAATTTTCTTAATTAACTTTTTTGTCGATGCAGCTGAAATATTCATAAATGGAGCAGAATAAAGTCCTATCCAAACAATGAAAATAACAAGTGGAGTTAATACAGCCCACTCTCTTTTAGTTAAGTCAGTTAATGTTTTGTTTTCCTCTTTGTCAATTTCGCCGAAGAAAATTCTTTGATACATCCAAAGTAAATAAACAGCAGCGAAAATAACACCTGTAGTTCCGAAGGCAGTATACCAATAAGAGTCTAAGAATGGAGAATGGAAGGCAGCGTTCAATGTTAAAAACTCACCGACAAATCCATTTAAACCTGGTAGACCAATAGACGAGAACATTGCAATTCCGAAGAATACTCCATACGCAGGCATAACTCTCATTATTCCTCCGTAGTCAGCAATTTGTCTTGTGTGTCTTCTTTCGTAAATCATTCCAATTAATAAGAATAGCATACCTGTTGAAAGTCCGTGATTAACCATTTGGATAATAGCACCTTGCACGCCATCTTCGTTCATTGAGAATATACCTAAAACAACAAAACCTAAGTGAGATACAGAAGTATAAGCCACTAATTTTTTAAAGTCAGTTTGAATCATAGCTACAACGGCACCATAGATAATTCCAATCACTGCAAGGAGAGATAAGAATCCTGCGTATTCGGCTGATGCTAATGGGAATAATTCTAAGTTAAATCTTACTAATCCATAAGTTCCCATTTTTAACAAAAGAGCTGCAAGGATTACTGAACCAGGAGTTGGTGCTTCTGTATGTGCATCAGGTAGCCAAGTGTGTAATGGAAAGATTGGAACTTTGATTAAGAATGAAAGTGCAAAAGCAGCAAACATCCATTTTTGTAAGTCAAATGGTAAATTTGCTATATTATCTTTAATTAATAAGTAGTTAGTAGTGAAGCCAGATTCTAAATGTAATACATTATTACCTACATAATAGGCAAGCCAAATTACAGCAACTAACATAAACAAAGAACCGACAACTGTATAGATAAAGAATTTAACAGTAGCATACATTCTATTTTTACCACCCCAAATCCCAATAATAAAATACATAGGAATTAAGACAATTTCCCAACAAACGTAGAATAGGAATAGGTCAAGTGCGACAAAAACACCAGTCATTGCAAATTGAAGAATTAACATCATTATGTAAAATTCTTTTTCTCTTTTTTCTATAGCTTTATAAGAGCCAAGTATTGCAATTGGAGAAATGAAAGTTGTTAATAACACCATTAGCAAGCCCATTCCATCGACACCAATTCTGAATCCAGTGTCAAGCGATTTAATCCAAGTAAATTCTTGGACAAATTGGAAGTCTGGATTTGAATTATCAAATCCGATGTATAGTCCAAGGGAGACAAGGAAAGTAACAATAGTGATACCTAAGGTTACGTTCTTAATTAATGCAACATTTTCCTTATTTAAGAACATAAGGAGAAAAGCGCCAATTAAAGGTAAAAAGAGAGTTAAGTATAATTCCATAACTTTAAATAATTAATTTCAGTTTAAAATTACCACGCCATTAAAATAATAATCACTATTATGCCCAATACCATCAAACCAGCGTAGCTTTGAGTAACACCGGATTGAAGCGCTCTTATAACGTTAGCAAAAAATTCAACCACACGAGCAGAACCATTTACAATGCCATCAATAACACGAACATCGACAAATTTCCAAAGAATATTTCTTGAAGTATTAAGAACAGGGTCGACTATTCCTTTATAATACATTTGGTCTAAATACCATTTTTCCCAAAGCATTTTGTATGCTGTAGGGAAGTTTTTGACTAAGTTACGAGGAGTAGCCCAAGTTTCATCTGATTTATACCATTTACGAGCGAAGAACCAAGAAGCAAATGCTAAACCAGTAGCGATTGCCATTAGAGCGTATTCAATTGCATGAACTTCATGACCTGTGTGTTTGCCTAATAAATTATTAGCATCAGCAAAGATTGGCTCTAAATAATTACTCATAATACTTGGATGGTCGCTAAAGAAAAATCCTAATGGATAAGGGATATTTAAGAAGCCACCGAAAGCTGAGAGAATTGCTAATACGATAAGAGCGAATGTCATTGTTGAAGGAGATTCATGAGGATGAACATGATGGGCATCGAATCTTTCTTTGCCTGTAAAAGTTAAGTATAATAGACGGAACATATAAAATGCAGTGAAAATTGCAGCAATTGCTAACATTATATATACTACAATACTACCTTGTTCAGATGAAAATGCTTGCCATAGAATTTCATCTTTAGAGAAGAAACCGGAGAAGAAAGGTATCCCAGCAATAGCAAGTGTTCCTACAAAGAATGTTTTATATGTAATTGGCATATATTTTTTAAGTCCACCCATATTTTTAATATTTTGTTCGTGGTGCATTCCGTGAATAACAGAACCAGCCGCCAAGAATAAGAGTGCTTTAAAGAAGGCGTGAGTCATAGTATGAAAAAGTCCTGCAGAGAAAGCACCAACACCAAGAGCAGTAAACATAAAACCTAGTTGACTGACAGTTGAATAAGCTAAAACTTTTTTAATATCATTTTGAACTAAGCCGATTGAAGCAGCAAGCAAAGCAGTTGTAGCCCCAATAGAAGCAATTACCGCCATTGTTGTAGGACTTAAAGCAAATAGAGTTGCATTTCTTGCAATTATAAAGATACCAGCAGTAACCATGGTTGCAGCGTGAATTAGGGCAGAAACCGAAGTTGGACCTGCCATCGCATCTGGCAACCAACCAGCTAATGGAATTTGAGCGGATTTACCTGTACAACCTAAAAATATCAGAAGAGTGATGGCTAATATAACTCCTGACCCCATCAAATCACCAGAATTAGCCATAGCTTGTCTTGCAACTTCGCTATATTCTAAAGTTCCAAATAGACCAAATGTTAAGAAAATAGCGATTAACATTCCAAAATCACCGATTCTATTTACGATGAATGCTTTGTTAGCTGCATCGCCAGTCCACGTGATTCTATATCCGTCAAATTTTTGGTCATACCAATAACCAATTAATAAATAAGAAGCTAAACCAACACCTTCCCAGCCCAAGAATGTCAATAGGAAATTGCTTGCTAAAACAAGGTTTAACATCATAAAAACGAATAAGTTCAGATAAGCAAAAAAGCGATAAAAACTTCTATCTCCATGCATATATCCGATTGAATATACGTGAATTAGAAAACCAACACCTGTGATAATAGAAGAGAATAATAAAGAGAGTTGGTCAACTTGATAAGAGATATTTACAGAAAAACTGCCTGCGCTTATCCAAGTGAAAACAGGTACTATATGAGAAGTTTCGCCACCAGTCTGTAAAAAGGCATTTAAAACAGTGAGCGTTATGCCGAAAGAAATCAATATCATCGCACTTGCTATAATACCGACAAGCTTTTCACTTTTTATATATGAGCCAAAAAGACCTATTAATAGGAAACCTATTAAAGGGAATAATGGAATAAACTGAATTAATTCAAGCATTGTTGTTCCTAATTTATCAATTATATCTGCTTAAAAAAGGCAAATTTCAATAAATAATTTTGCAAATTAACAAAAATACTATGATTTTACAAGATATTTCTATTTTTATTTTATTAACAAAAATTCTCTTGAAAATAAAATCTATATTCATATTAAAAACAATAAATTATAAGGTAAAGTAAAATATTGGCACGAGATTTGAGAAGTAATTTTTAATTATTTATTGATAAATTTTTTGGGGGCATTTATGAATATCTATGATTTAAAAGATGAATTTGATGAAGTAAGTGAAATTAGCGATTTAGATAATTTCAATTTTTCAATCGAAAAAGACTATGATTTGGATTATAGCGATATATTTGAAGATGAATTAGATATAGATTTTTAAATAAAAAACATTACTTCAAAACAAAATTGGTAGGTTTCAAAAGAATCTGCCTTTTTTTATTAGATTTAGAAAAACTTTTTCTAATTTTGTATTTTTAAATATAAATTAAACATATTCGTTAATAACGAATAAGTAAATTATTTTTCAATTGGAGAATTTATGGCACAACCAATTCACTTGACTGATGCTTCTTTTGAGCAGGAAGTAATAAAATCAAATATCCCTGTATTAATTGATTTTTGGGCTGCATGGTGCGGACCATGTAGAATGATTGCCCCTGTTATTGATGAATTAGCTAATGACTATGCTGGACAAGCAAAAATTTGTAAATTAGATGTTGATAATAATCAACAAACAGCAATGCAATTTGGAATACGTTCAATTCCAACAATATTGATTTTTAAAGGTGGCGAAGTAGTTGATACTATTGTTGGGGCTGTTCCTAAAGAGCAAATCCTTAATAAATTAAAAAGCCATATCTAATTTTATGTCTAAACGAGACCTTTTATCTTCGGACGATATTTCAATTCAGTTAAATAGTTTAACAGATTGGGCTGTTGAAGAAAATAAATTAAAAAAAGAAATAATATGTTCTAATTTCGCATCGGCTATTGGTTTAATTAATTCAATAGCCGTTTTTGCGGAAACTATTAATCATCACCCTGACATTCTCCTTTATGGATGGAACAAAATAAGAATTAATCTTCATACTCACGATAAGGGTGGCTTAACTTCTCTTGATTTTGAATTAGCAAAAAAAATAGATACCATTAAAATATACTAATATAAGGTAAATTTACTATGAGTTCTCTGATTTTAGATATTCACGCACGGGAGATACTAGATTCTCGTGGTAATCCGACGATTGAAGTCGAAGTTGTTTTAGAAGATGGTTCAATTGGTATGGCGGCTGTGCCTTCTGGCGCTTCAACGGGTGAGCATGAAGCTCATGAATTACGAGATGGTGATAGTCGATATTTAGGAAAGGGAGTACAGAAAGCTGTTGAATCAGTTAATATTGAAATTGCCGAAGCATTAGATGGATTAGATGCTACTGAGCAACAGCATATTGATAATATTTTAATTGAGTTAGATAATACTCCGAATAAATCAAGGTTAGGTGCAAATGCTATTTTAGGGGTTTCACTTGCAATGGCAAGGGCTGCTGCTGATTATCATGGTATGCAACTTTATAAATATCTTGGTGGAATAAATGGAATTACTCTTCCTACTCCTATGATGAATATTTTAAATGGTGGAAAGCACGCTGATAATAATGTAGATATTCAAGAGTTTATGATTATGCCCATCGGACAAGATACTTTTGCTGATGCTTTAAGGTCTGGAGTTGAGGTATTTCATAGTTTGAGGAGTGTACTTCATAAAAAGGGCTTGAATACTTCAGTTGGCGATGAGGGTGGGTTTGCTCCAAGTATTAAAAGTAATGAAGAGGCATTTGATTTAATTATCGAAGCGATTGAGAAAGCGAATTATAAAGTTGGTGAGGATTTTGTTCTGGCTATTGATGTCGCATCTAGCGAAATGTTTAAGAATGGTAAATATGAAATGTTTAAGTCTGGTTTGCCGTCAAGAACGACTGATGAAATGATTGAATGGTACAAGTATTTGATTTCAAAATATCCTATTCGCTCGATTGAAGATGGTTTAGACCAAAATGATTGGGGTGGTTGGAAGAAATTAACTGATGAAATTGGAAGTAAATGTCAGATAGTTGGTGATGATTTATTTGTTACTAATTCTGAATATTTATTGAAAGGAATTGAAAGCGATACTGCAAATGCAATTTTGGTAAAGGTTAATCAAATTGGAACATTAACTGAAACTATTGAGGCGATTCATTTGGCTCATCAATCTGGTTATAATACAATTATTTCTCATAGAAGTGGTGAAACTGAGGATTCATTTATAGCGGATTTAGCGGTGGCAATGAATTCCGGGCAGATTAAAACTGGGGCGCCTTCTCGTTCGGATAGAACTGCAAAATATAATCAGTTATTACGAATTGAAGAAATGCTTGATATGGATGCAGTTTTTGCAGCAGATAGTTTTATGAGAAAATTGAAATTGAAGTAATAATACTTCACATTTGAATATTAACAAAAAAGCACCTAATAGGTGCTTTTTTTTGTTTTTAAATAGAATATAACATATTTAAAAAAAGTTTTCTAAATAATTTTCTATCATATCACTTTCCCTTGATTTTCTTCAAAATAGATATATTAATGAAAATTAATATTTGTTGATATTGAATAGAAAAATAATTAAAAAACATATCAAATACAGAAAATTATTTATTAATGCTGATCATTTGAAGTATTTTGTGTTTAAATAAAAAATTCTCAGTTTAAAAGTATTAAATTTTAAATGTACTGTTTGATATTAAAAATTACTAAAGCTAATAATATTTTAGTGCAGATTTATATGTATTGAGGTGGGCTTCGACAATGATGTTAATGTCTTTTGAGTAGCCACCACCCATTGTAGCACATACTGGAATTGAATTTTTACTGAAATATTCATATACGATTTCGTCTCTTTTTTGACATCCATCGTTACTAATGTTTAATCTGCCAAATTTATCAGTTTGGAGAATATCAACACCCGCTTGAAATAGGACAAATTCTGGGTCGAAGTTTAATTTAATTTTTTTAATACTGTCTTCAAGAATTTGTAAGTATTCTTCGTCTTTGGTGTTGTGGCTTAGTGCAATATCCCAGTCGCTAATTTCTTTTTCTATTGGATAATTATCTTTTCCGTGCATACTGAATGTATAAATGTTCCCTTTATTTTTTAGGATTTCTGCAGTTCCATTGCCTTGATGGACGTCTAAATCTAAGATTAATATTCTTTTTAAATTATTATACTTTTCGAGCATTAATGCAGTCAGAACCATATCATTTAGCAAGCAAAAACCTTCTCCTTTGTAACTAAAAGCATGGTGAGTGCCGCCTGCTATATTAAAGCCAATTCCTTCGATAATTGCTGATTTGCTAACTTGATACGTTCCTTGCATTATGCGTCTTTCTCGCTGAATAAGTCGTCGACTTTGTGGGAAGCCAGTTCGTCGCTCTTCTTTTGAGTCTAAGGATAGTGATTTAAGTTTATTCCAGTATTCCGGAGTGTGGGCTAGTAATATATCGATTTCTTCTATTTCCTCTGGTTCAATGAAGTCATTTTCATTAGCAATTTTTTGATTGAGTAATTCACTTTTTAACAAGTCATACTTAATCATAGGAAATTTATGATTTTCTTTGAGTAGATGATTGTAGAATTGGTGCCAAGCGATTTTCATTATATAACTTTATCTAACTCTGCTCGCATTAATTTAATATTTTCAGTTAAATTACCTTTAAATAGCCCTGAGCCAGAAACAAGCCAGTCGGCACCTGCTTCGGCTACTGCTCTGCAATTATCAATTTTTACTCCTCCATCAACTTCAATAGCGACAGATTCTAATCCCCTCTTATTTAATTCATTTCTTAATTCGCTTGCTTTTCTAAAAAATGAATCAATAAAACTTTGCCCACCGAAACCTGGATTTACTGACATTAATAAAATGAAATCAGAATATTCGGCTGCCTCAAGAGCGAAAGATAATGGAGTAATAGGGTTTAGTACAACTCCAGCTTTGCAATCAAGTTCTTTAATTTTGCTTAAACTTCTGTG
Organism: uncultured Hyphomicrobiales bacterium; assembly: GCA_964465945.1. Classification (GTDB taxonomy): domain Bacteria; phylum Bacteroidota; class Ignavibacteria; order Kapaibacteriales; family UBA2268; genus JAJRPT01. Next base: position 63,814 of record CAYXMM010000015.1, on the reverse strand, counting down.
AAGATGCTTAACCTCTTCGGCATGGACAGAAATATAGTCAGCGCCTGCTTTTGCGAAATCTTCAAGGTAGTTGTCTGGCTTTTCGATCATTAGATGGACATCAATAGGTAATTTTGTATATGGTCTTATTGCAGATACGATTAATGGTCCAATGGTGATATTTGGGACGAAATGTCCATCCATCACATCAACATGTACTATATCTGCTCCACCTTCTGATAACGTTTTTATATCTCTACCTAAGTTGGCAAAATCTGCTGATAAAATTGATGGTGCTATTTTTAAATTTCTTATCATTTTTTTCCTTAGTAATTAAAAAATTAATAAATTTCCCCAGAACCGACACATTCTCTATCTTTATACCAAGTTGCGAATTGTCCAGGTGATATTCCTCTTTGAAATTCATCGAATAAAATATATAAATACTTTTCTTTTTGAATTAATTCTGCAATTTGTAATTCTTGTCTGTGTCTAAATCTTACTTGATATGTTCTTTTCTCTTCTAAATTCATTTTTTGTGATGGTCTTATCCAATGAACGAATTTATTCTCAACTTTAAGTCCTTTTCTTTGAAGCAAAGGATGGTCTTCGCCTTGGCCGACATAAAGTAAGTTTCTATCGTTATCTAAGTGTAACACATAAAGAGGTTTTGGGAAGCCACCTAAGTTAAGCCCCTTCCTCTGCCCTATTGTGTAAAATTGAACTCCTTGATGCTCACCAACGGCATTTCCGAAAGTTTCATCATAAAGATAGTCAGAACAAGCTTCTTCTAAGTTATTAATGTCTTTTTGTTCTTTAATTTTTTGCCCTGTTTCGAAATCAATTTCAATAACTTTACCTGGTCTAGGAATGATTTGTTGTTTTAAAAAGGTTGGTAAATCAACTTTCCCAATAAAACATAGTCCTTGCGAATCTTTTTTATTAGAATTAGGTAAATTTATTTCTTTGGCAATCTCTCTTACTCTATTTTTTCTAATATCGACAAGAGGAAAAATTGCAGTTTTGAGTTGCGATTGATTTAATTGCGAAAGGAAATAGCTTTGGTCTTTATTTTCATCTAAACCAGCAATTAGCATAATTTCGCCTGTAATATCATTAACTTTTGTGCCACAGTAGTGTCCTGTTGCAACAAAATCGGCATTAAAATCTTTAACTGCATCAATAAAAGCGTCAAATTTAATTTCTCTGTTGCAAAGTATATCAGGATTAGGGGTTCTACCTTTTTCGTATTCATCGAACATATAATTAACGATACGTTTGCGGTATTCTTCCGAGAGGTCAATTTTATGAATTGGAATATTTAATTGTTTTGCAACGAGTTGGGCGAAATCCCAATCATCTTCCCAATGGCATTCGCCATCGAGTAGCCCCGTGGTATCGTCCCAATTCTGCATAAAAACTGCGATAAGGTCATATCCCTCTTCTAAGAGTAGTTTAGCAGCGACGCTTGAATCAACGCCGCCAGATAAACCAATTATAACTTTTTTCTTTTGCACCATTTTCATTTACAAAATTAACATTATTTTAGGTGAAAAGGGTAAAAAAAAACTATCACTTTTGATTGTGATAGTCTTTTCAAGTTTTTATTAATATTTGGTTGTTACGCTTGCATTATATCTAAGAAGTTTTTGGTATTTTTAAATTCTTCTTCGAGTTCAATGGTGAATTTTTCTAGGTCAAAGTCTTGGAGATTATTTAATTTACTTAGCATCTCCCAATATTCAACTTTGTCGATTTGAACTTGGCTAATCCCACCGAAGAAGCCACTGCCCCAAATTTCACAAAATACATCCGCGAGTAATACAACTGACATTAAGTTTTTCTCATAATCGCTTCTGCATAAGTCATAACGTCTTGTAGAAATACCAACAAAGTCAGGTGGCATTTTCCATTTGTTTAATATTGCAGTTGTTACTTCAACGTGCGTGCAGTCAAATAATTTTTTATCTGCGACAATGGGTGAGATATCTTCATTTTGAACCATTTCGAGAACTTTTAGGTATCTTCTTGGGTCATATTGCAACATTGCAAGTTTACCCATATCGTGTAAAATTCCGAAAGTAAATTCTTTTTCATTAAGACTTAAATTTAACTTTTTTGAGATTGATTTAGCAACTATGGCTACACAAGATGAATGCCATAAAACTTTATTGATAAACTCAACAATTTTCTTATTTTCAGAAATTACAAATTTTGAGAAAATAGATACTGCTAAAACTAAATTTGCAACTCTATTAGCACCTAAAACTTGAACGACTTGATTAATTGAATTTATATTAACTTTCATTGCAAACATTGGTGAGTTTGCTACTTTTATAAGTTTCATCGACAGAGTAGCATCAGTTTCAATTAACTTTGCAAGTCCGCTAAAGTTAAAATTATCTTGTTCGATATAATCTAATATTTTAGTAGTAACTTCAGGTAGAGTTGCGAACTCTTGTATATTGAGAATTTTCTCTAAATCACTCATCGATTTCCCTTTTTTAAAAAAAGTTGATTGTTTTTCGCAAATTTATTAAATTAATTTGGTAATTGCAATTGCTTCTGAATTATCTCCATTCATATAAATTACTAGCTTTCCATTTTGTAAGAAATAATTGACTTGAATAAGTTTTACTACACTAATAAACTTTTCAGGAACGTCCATAAAAGTAACCAAAGAATTAGGAGTATTCTTGAAAAAGTTGTCATTAAAAATATTGCCTTCATCAGGATATAGTGGTAAATACTTAATATTTGCTTCAACTAAATCTTGGAAAAAATGTGTACCGAAAGAAAGTTCAGGTACATAGTCAGATTTTTTCTTTGCGTATTCGACAAGTAAAGCTGTTTTGTTTATATCAGAGTAATTAATAGGCACACCTAATTTTATGTCGCCTTTACTTCCCCAACGTCCAGGTCCAATTAGGATAAATTTCTTTTCAGGCAACATTTGATTTAATTTACTGACAATTTTTCCAACATATCGCATATCATCTTCTGTTTCAAGGTCAGAATATGCTTGATGGTCAACATAAACAACGAAATCAATATTGTCAATTAGTCCGTTGCTTACAAATTTTGTTGCTCCAAATATTTTATGTTCTTCTTGAACATTTGCTGGAATATTAATTACTTCGTCAATTTCGGCTTGACTTTGAGGGCGGCATTGTAATAAGTATAATTTATTGCCATCGGAGGCAAATTCAATATCAACTGGACCTCCATAAGCTTCTGCAAGTTCTAATAAAATTTCTCTAATTTGAGTAATGAAATCGGTTTTTTGAACTAAATTATTGAAAGTAATAGTTAATTCTTCTTTTGTAAAATCAACCATATCGCTAATTGGCTCGATTAACATATTATCTTTAACAAAAGAAAATATCTTATCAATTGCAGGGAAGCCACTTTTTGCTTCTAACATTAGCTCTTCAACTGTGATGTTCTCAAAAGATTTAGATTCTAAGTTAATAACATCGACATATCTTTGAGTATATTTTAAAGCATCTTTAACAGTGTGATTTACTCTAATATCGGGCTTACCAGGTGAAATTAATATAGGATAGTCGTCCATTGTTCTATCTACTGCTCTTGTGCCTAAGCCAGCAACTAATCTTATAACACCGTCTTCACGATTGATTCTATTAGACCATCTAAATTCATTATGGCTTAGTGCAACACCTGCATAACTTGCCATAAAATATTTTCCGATTTTGTTTCCAACTACTTCTTGTATAAGAACTCCCATTTCTTCACGGAAATCTATTAGGTTATTTTTCTTTCGATATTCAATCGCATCGGGATTAAATGTTGAAGCATATACCTCTGCGATTGCATCTGCAAGGTCAGCTAATCTTTCTGACTTAGTTCCTGTGTTTGACAAAAATAAGCTTTTATATTTACCTGTGAATGATGCTTCAAAACTATCTTCAAGAATTGAAGATGAACGCACGACAATCGGATTAGTTTTAATATCATCAAGAATAACTGAGAAAGAGAAAAGGGCTTCTGGAGTAAAATGAGATTGTTTGAATACGTATTCTAAGAATGGGTATTCTAATTTAATTTCTTCTAAACTTTGATATTTTGAAAAGGAGAACTCATCAAGGGCGTTATAGTTTATAAATTCGAGAACTCCGTCAGAAGTAAGAAACCAACTTCGCGGAGTGTAAACATTTTTTAATTTAGGATTATTTTCTTTTTTAACTTTAAGAATTTGATTGGCTAAAATCATACCAGCTGATTTTCCACCAACTTTGCCTGCGCCATAAGAAGGTCCTAAAAATCTTTCAAATATTTTTTCAATAGCAATTAAGGTGATATAACTTCTTGCTATTGTTATATATTTTAGGTTTTCGGATAAAAACCTTGAAATTATTGAAACCCTCACACCAATTCTTTCATCTTCAGAGGTAAATTCCTTACTACCCCCAAGTTCAAAATATTTTTTCAGGGCATCAATTACTTCGTTTAAAGGTGCATTTCTTTTGTCAAGAACTTTAGATAAATTTCTTAGTTTTTCTTTATGAATCCAATTAGTGATTAGGTTTGTAATTTCGTCATCAGGGATATATTTATCAGCAATTTCAAACACTTTTGATATAACTACACTTGCAACAAATGGATTACCTTTGGGTGAGGGCCAATTCTGTCCATTTGAAATAATATCATCAGTCCTAACAATTTGAGGGTTAAGTTCTTGTATAAGGAAATGAATTTCTGAGACTTTCATTCTTTCGAGATGAATGATCATCTTCCTACAAATTCGGAACGTCATTGATTGGTCTTGATAAATTAAATGGTCAAGGACAATTTTCCACTCTGGTTTTGTAGGGAAACTTCTATTTTCTTTTACAATATAATCTGACATTATTTCACCGGTGTTTCAATTGAAATTTGCACTGTTCTGCTTAAGCTTCTTCCTACGGCTGTATTGTTGTCATATAATAAAACTGAACTTCCATAAGGAATCATTTTATAGTTAGCAGGAACATCTAATAGTTTCTTAACTGCTTCGATTCTTTTAAGTGCAAGCTGATGATTATACGTTTCTTCACCTGTTCTATCAGCATAACCTGCAATAGTTACTTCTGAATTTGCCTTGATGCTTGCTTTCACTTTTGCTATTACGTCTTTGTGAATTTCTTTAAGTTCTGCGCTATTATAGTCAAATATAATTAAAGAGTATTTTTCAAGTTTTTTATCTTTGTTTAGGACTTCTCTTTTCTTTTTAATTGTTAATTGTTTGATTTGTAAATCTTCTTTAACATCAGTTTGACTACCAACATTATCTTTTGCGTTAAGTTTAAATTCTAAATTATCCTCAAGTTTTGGCATTGGTTCTTCTAAAACATTCCAAATTTTAGTGAATTTTAAATCATTCCCATTATAATTTCTAATTTTATTCTCATCTTGGTCAATATTAAAGTTCCAACTAACAGGAGGGTTAGTTGCATTAATTACAACGTCTACACCAATTTTTGGAGGATTTGATGATTTAACAATTTCTTTCAAATAGACTGGTTGAATAACTTTAACGTTATTTGAGTTTAGCTCAACCCTACTTGCTTCAATATACATATCATCAGTTTTTGCTAAATTATTTAGTTTAACATCAACTACTTTTGTGCTTATTTTATTTGGATCTATATCCCAAGTATCGGCTAGATAATCTTTCACATCTTTAAGCCGTTTTTCAATCATTTTAACATCTTCAAAGGTATTAGTTGAAATTATTCTATTTCCAATCAATTCAATAGGGTATCTGTTGTCTTTTATTCTTTTCGCAATTATATTTAAAGTATTTCCATAAATGTCAAAAACATCCCATTTTAAATTATTTTCATCAAATCTTGAAGTTTCATCTTTTGAAATTAGATTTTGCCCGGTATTATTTAATTCAGATTTGTCGACTTCAAAAAAAATGTAAGGTAAGACAGGGAAGCCTTCTTCAGACTCAGTTTCTTCAATTGTAATTGTAGGAACGTCTTGGATGCTACCATCTTCATTAATTCCATAAATTTTCATTGTAGCAGAAATATCAGATTTATTAAAAATATAATTATTATATTTTTCATTTATAGAATGTGTATTTCTGATATAATCATCATCTTCTAATGATTTATTTGTTATTTGAGAATCAACTAATTCGAGTTTTGCCTTATTTGCATCATAAACTATGATGTTAGTTGTATCTCGAATATAAATAGTGTCTGAAAGAATTGCTTTTTCTTTTTTAGGGTAAATAGGGTATTCATAGGAAACACCAGCGAAAATATTGTTTAATTTCCAATCTACAGAAGATATATCCATAAATGATTGATAATATTTCAATTCAAAGTTTATAAAATTATCTTTTTTTAGTAAATACTTATATGCAACTCCAATATATGCTTGAAATTGAAGTGCATTTAAGTTTAAAATTTCTTTATTGTTATATGAGTTTCTAACTTTAGATTGATTATCAGCAAAAACAACATTATTTGGTGTAGTTAATAGCTCTTTTTGCGAAAAATTCGCTTGTAAAATATAACTTGGGCTTAACCCTCCCAAAATTGATATATTTGGGATAAGTAAATACTCAACTCCTAAATCAAGTCCAAACAAGTTCATAACAGGGTCAATAGTAATATCACTCATTGCATTCACAACTATTACTTGATTATCTTGAGTTAAAACTTGCGTGTTTCCAATTTTTTGATTTTCTATAAATTGACCGGCATAAGGTTTATAATTTAATCTTACGTCTAATTTTAAATTATCTTGGATTTCATATTTGAATAGCAATCCCAAATAATTAGATAAACCCATCTGGCTTCCAAACCCTTTAGAACAGCAATCATAACCGGGTAATCCATCAAAATCTGCACTATTATAATTCAAATTTAGCCCGGCATTAGCGCCAATCCAATACATTGGTTTTTCATCTTGTGCATTTAGAGTCGTAATAAAAATTAAAAAAATAATAATTTGCTTCATAATCTATCTTATTTAGTTAATATCAATTTTTTTGTAATAATATCATTAGGAGTTATTAAACGAATCAAGTAGACACCAGTTGAGTATTGAATATTTGAAATGCTAAAATTATACTCATTTGCTCCGTTGAACTCTCTTGTCCACTCGGTTTCAAACATAACTTGACCAGTCATATTAACAATTTGGATTTTATTATACCCTTGTTCGATAATATGTGCATTAATATTGATTATACCATCATTCAAAGAATAAGACAAGTCAATATTTTGGCTATTTTGTAAAAGTCTTTCACCACCTTTTTCGCATATTGTGAGCTCAACATCTGCATTATCATAAATAAACATACTTACAACGCCATTCGGAGTTAGAACTGCGTTATTCATTTCAATAGTAGATGTTTTACGTTCTCCGAGCAATGGAATTGCATATAAGGAAGTAATTTGCTTTAAGGTATCACTTAATTGAATGTCATCTACTTTCATAGTTAATTCTAATTCTGTTGAAGTTGGATATGATAAAGAGATAACTTCACCAAAAGATAAATTTTCTGGGTGAAATGTAGTTTTATCCATTCTGATTTTTAATGAATCCAATGATAATAAAGGTAAAATTGAATTCCCGTTTGTAATTTGAGCAAAAATTGGAATTTCAACAAGTTTAGATGTGGGGTCAATTAATTGGTCCGGAATAGAAAGTGTTAATTCAGATGAAGGTAAGCCCTCCCCTAACAATTCAACTCTAATAGTATCTTGACAATATCCATCAATAGTATATGGAATAGCAAGAGTGTCTGTATAATTGCCAATTACAGGTGGTGAGAATAGAACGCTAATATCCTCTGAATTAGAATTAACTACATTATCATAAATAACATCATCAATGCTAAATATTGGATTTGTATTAAGTTGTTGCAAATCATCGAATTGAATATTCCAATTATGGAGGTTATTAATTTTTAATATTTCACCTTTATTTAAGGTTGAAACAACTTGACCGAAATCTATATTGCTTGGAAGTGCTGCAAGACCCTTGCTTACTTCTGCTATTGTTGGAACAGAATAAGTGTTAGTTGTTCCGTTCTCGTTTATTAGAATTTCAATATTTGATGTAAATGTACCGTATAAATTTGGTGTTGGAATATAGTTTATTGTATAAATTTCAGTACTTGTCGAACTTATTGCTTGATTTTTGTTAAATGGTTCTAAATTAAAGTTTGTTTGATTAGTTCCGTTGATTGTCATATCAATAACACTAATATCAACTTCTCCCCCATTTGCTATGGTGAAAGTTAAAGATTCATTTGTTTGGCATTTGTTTAAAATTCCGAAATCTAAAGTTTTAGGGTTGATTATAGCATCGCCTTTTATACCTATTGCTTTTGCATTTAATGTGTAAGTAGTAGTGCAGGCAAGCCGGTCAAAAATAAAATTCACATCTTCTGCATAATCTCCAACACTATTTACAGTTACGGCTAATTCTACAGTTTTCGGTTCGCCGGGGGCAAAAGTTTGGTTTACACCATTATAAAGTTTAAAATTTGCAGGTGTTACATGACTCAATGTTCTGACTGAATTTGGTGAATTATTAGTTATATCAACAAGAATTCTAATGGATTCTGTGTTAATAGGGACTTTACCGAAATCAATGATTGGGTCGGGGTTAAAAGTAACATTTAACCCTTCCTTATATGCTGATAAATTAATTATAATTAGATGTGCGTTGGGGTCGTTTTCAGTTGGAAGCGATACATCGTCTGTTGGTATTTTTAAAATTGCAGATTTAGGACCATCAGCACCAACAGAGGGATCATATTTTATATCAAAATTAATTGTACCACCATTTTTAGGTATAATTGTTCCATTAGTAGGGATATTATTTGATATAGACCAATTTTCTGGATTCGCACCTGTTATAGTATGGCTTCCAATAATATGGACATCGAAGTTGGCGTTATTAGTTATTATTATGTTTCTATCGCGTCTTGAATAGCACCATTCTACATAACCCCAGTCTAAAGGGGTATCGAAAACTAGGTTTGATTTGACTCCATTACCCATTAATTTAAAAGGAGCAGTTTGGTCACAACCTCCAATATCTGGAGTCATCTTTAATTCTAAATTCTGTTCGTAGCTTTGCTGTTGAGTTGGACTGAATTTCACAATAATTTCATACTCTTCACCCGGTTGTAATGAAATTGGATATGGCAAGCTCGAACTAATATATTCAAAAGGTAAAGCTAAAATAGGAGGACTTGGTATATAAGCCGTTGTATTTCCATTATTTTTAATTTTTATTGTTTGAGTTTTGTCTTGAACTATATTTACATTTCCGTAATCGACAATAGAAAGTCCATTTGTTTGTTCTAAGAATGCTTCTTTAACATTTATTTTTAAAACTAATGAATCCACAATGTTCGAACATTCGTCAACATAAAGATAAATTTTATTATAGAATAAGCCCCTTTGAGGTGGGTTCTGCTGAAAGCCAACTTGTATATTAAAGGATTCTCCAACTTTTACTAGACTATTTGTATAAACTAAACTTGGGTAATCGTCTTCAACTAAGTTATATTTTACTTCTTTAACTGTAAAGTCCATTGTTGATTTATTTTCAACTCTAATTGACTCAGCAAAAGTTTCATTAAAACATAAGTCTAAAGCCAAAGTATCTGTGATTTTTGAGTCATCTTCTCTATGCCATTCCACTTCAAGATTATCAACATCGACAATATACTCAATTTTATATTCTTGATTTATTTCTGTTTTATTTTTGCCATAAGGAATTGTTAAAGTATTAGAAATTTGTCCTGTTTGTCCGGTTTTGTAGTCAAATCTAACATAAACTCTAATAGAATCTTTTTGGTCGATTACTGTAGAAATAGAAGGAAGCAATAATACGAAACCATTATCTCCTGCGTCCCATTTATGATTATCTGTATCAATTTCTGCTCTTAATACATTACCTTTGTTTTTTAACCAAAGCGAATCATAAACAACAGTTTCATTACAACTAGATAAATGCATTCTACGAGGTTGTTCGGTAAATAACTCAATTTCTGCTATTCTAAAAACGTTACCAGAAGCTTGTGATAAAACGTTCATTGGAATGTGTGAATAATCGCTTGCGGTTCCGTCGGAGATAGTTGTTTGAACTGCCATTCCATAGAAAATAGTATCTTGATATGCACTTAAATCAATGTCAAATTGAGAGTTTGTTTGAGAATTATCATTAAATGTAAATAGTTTAAACCATTCACCACTTTCTGGTTTTAAGTAATAGTCTAAAACTTGTGCTTGATTTTTCTTAACTTGTAATTTGAACTTTCTATCGACTAATTCTTTAAATTCAGTTGCTGATGTGGTAGCAGTTTGAGATAGATCATTGTTTATTGGGTCGATATTAGGGAAGTTGTTTCTTGAATCAAATCTAAATCTACCGAAGCCGGCTCTATTGCTACCTCTTGCAGCAGAAACAATAATTCTTGATAAATTTTCTTTAGTCCCAATTTCAATGTAACCACCGGAGCCAGCACCTCCATCAGGTGAACCACTTTCACCATCATGTCCGTCAGCTTCAACTCTAATATTTTCAATATTTAGACCAAAAACTCTGATGGCTCCACCGCCACCGCCCCCCCAACCAGATTTCTTCTGAAAAGTAGGAAAACTACCTTGTGGATTACCTCCTCCACCTCCAGAGCCACCTGCAATTGGAACTCCATAAATATTCCCGTGAGATTTACCGCCATTACCAGGGTTAGCTGATGGCTCGTCTAATGCCGAAGTGGCAAATCCTCCACTACCACCTTTCCCATTATTACTATTTCCACCTCCTCCACCTGCTCCACCGCCACAAGCAGTACAAGGGTGCCATGAAGCTTGACCGCTTTTGCCAAATGGATGTCCTGTTCCTCCGCCTGAAGACTCATAAGATGTTACACTACAAGTCGCTCCATCAACACCATTTATACTTGACCCGCCATAATTTATGCTTGCAACATTCATTCTAAATGAAGAACCGGAACCAACTCCAGCATTCTCGTAACTACCACCAACAATATTATTAACGCCACCATTACCTCCACCTGTAAAGCCATCTCCACCTTTTGTTCCAGTTTGATTATCAGTGAAACGACCACCACCACCACCGCCGCCGGGACCGCCTTCTCTACCAGGGGAACTAACTCTTATGATTGTACTATCATTTCCAATTATTTCGCCTTTGATATTTCCTTTTGATAGTAAAATGAAAGGTAAATAACCTTGATTTCCTGATAAGACTGGGTCGCAATCAATTGTTGATATTTTATAAACAGCTGGCGCCAATACCATTGAATCGACTATCATTACTCCTCTTGGAGAACGCTTGCCTAAACTACCTTCGCCAAGCACTCTTTCGCCGTTTGCTGATTTATCACCAAAGTTAAATGGTTTAACGATATATAATGTTAAATTTTGATTTGCAATTGGTGCCCCATTTTTGATAATTTGAATCGGAATTATCCATTGGGGGTTTAGTTGAGACCAATCCCAAGAGTTTGGATTGGCATTAGGATTCACAAAAACTTGCCCACTTATCATTCGCCCAGACCAAGAAACATGGAAAGGACCAAACTTAACTTTATTTGTGTCTGCTAAGTTAACTGGTAAAATTCTTACGTCATCGCCTTCATTATTCAGATAAAGTTGCTCAGTTCCGTAGATGTCTTTTTGGTCGAATACACCAATGATTTCATAATAGACATTCATACCAGGTGCTGCTATATCTGGTATGATATAGCTTTGTTGGGCTGATAATTTGAACGAGATTAAAATAATTAAAATTAGAATTATCTTTTTCATAACATATTCCAAGATTGTATCTGAACAAAATTAAAAAATTTAATGCTAATATCAATAAATATTGATACTTAAATTACTTTTTGTTGAAAATTATTCTGTTTTTTGGCTATTTTCATCTAAAATATCTTGTAAATTATAAATTTTACAAGCATGAATTTCTTCAGCAACATTATGGTAAAACAATACTTCAAGGGTGTTATCAAGTACATCTTCGGCGTCTTCTTCCCAATTTCTAATAATTCGACCTTCTCGTTCATTATTAGATGAGGTAATAGTTTCATCATTTTTGAAGCAAAAGTTATTAGTTATATCTTGATATTCTTCTAATGTTAAATTCTCTTCATCAACGATTACTACCCAAAAATAAATTGGTAATTTGATTTTAAAAGATTCAAACCAATCCTCTGATAAGTCTAAAGTAGAGTTAATATCAAACAATTTTAACTCTGAGCCACCCTCAATTGGTTTTGAAGATACAGAAATATCATATCTTTCTGATAGGACAATTTTTGCAATATTATAGATATAACTACTCTCAACTTGCGAAGATAATTTCTCTAAATCTTTATGATTATGGGTAATATTAATTGAGAAAGTATTTGTGAAATCTTCAAAGAATAGCGCATTTTGAGGAATAACTCTTATGTCTTTTTTCTTTTTAATTTTTGAATAGATTAAAGGGTCAATTAATGCTATTTTTAGATTACCATTCAGAATTTGTTTTTCAATTTCATTTTCATTTAAGCCAATAATTCCTGTTAAATTAGCAACTTTCTTCTTATCAATTAATAATTCACTAACATTATTATCTAAATATGCAATTTTCATTTTTACCTCTTAATTTTTTTCAAAACTAAAAATAATCAAATAAAAATAAAATTATATAATTACAAATTTTAAAGAATTAAAGTTAATTTTGCAAATATGATAAATAACTTACAAAAGACATATAAATTTTGGTATTTGACTGCATTTGTTCTTTCTTCAATTCTTTTATTGCCGGTTATCTTTTTATTTCTAAATAATTTAGGGATAGAATCTAATATATGGCAACATATTTATAGAAACTTATTGTTAGAGTATGTAAGCAACACAATTTTCCTAATAATCCCAGTTTGCGTTCTGTCGGTAATTATTTCGTTTTATTCGGCTTACATTATTACTTTTTCAAAGTTACGATTTAAGCATGTTTTTGATGTGTTGTTAATGATACCGCTAGCAATTCCAAGTTACATAATGACTTATACATATAGTAATTTCTTTTCATATTCTGGGAGTTTTCATCTTATTAAAAGAACCCTTGGGATAGAAAATTACTTAAATTTTAGTTTTTTTAGCTTTTGGGTAATGGTGTTAATGATTACATTTTCATTATTTCCATATTTATATATTTCATATAGAGCATATTTTTCTTCAATGCCGAATTCAATTTTATATAATGTAAAATCGCTTGCAATCCCTAAGTTCCAGTCAATTTATAAGATATTTTTTCCGCTTTCGAGACCTGCAATGGTAGCAGGGTTGTTTCTTATAGTGATGGAAATATTAAATGATTATGGGGCGGTTGCATACTTTGGATATAAAACATTTACATTAGGAATTTTCAGGGTTTGGCTTGGAATGAATTCTATGCCTTCTGCTTTAAATTTATCATTTTATTTAATTATGTTTGTTATAATGCTTATTTTCTTAGAGAAAGCTTTAAAAGGTGGCAAGATATACAAAATGAAACGAGATAATTCGGAGCAAGTAACATTAAATAAGATGAGCATATCTAAATATGTAATTTTGCTATTTATTATTTTCTTCACATTTTTACTTCCATTTTCACTACTTATAAGAAATACTTTAATGATTAGTGATTTTACATATTTCAAAAATATCTTTGAGACATTGACTAATACATTATTAATTTCCATTTTTGCAAGTTTTATAATTTTAATTTTTTCTATTTCGTTTCATTTCAATAGTGAGTACAATAGTAGTAAGTTTTTAAGTTCAATTATTAAAGTTGCAACTGCGGGGTATTCAATTCCGGGTGCTGTGATTGCACTTGCATGTTTAACTTTTTTCAGTTATTTAACAAGTTTGTTTGGAAGTAACGTTCTAAATTCTGGAATTATCATATTAATATTTGCACTTGTAATTCGGTTTATTGCTGTTTCGTATAATGCTTTAAATAGTGGAAGTGAGAGTTTAGGAAAAATTTATATTAACTCGTGCCGAAGTTTCGGGAAATCTACCTTTTCAAACTTATTTAAAGTCTATCTACCAATGCAGAAGAATTTTATAGTATCATCTGTAATTTTAGTTTTCGTTGATATTAGCAAAGAATTGCCTTTAACGCTTATTTTGCGACCATTCAACTTTGATACGTTAGCAACGCGAACATTCGACTTCGCTGGTGATGAAATGATTATTGAAGCATCATTTCCTGCATTGATTATTGTTATAATTGGTATTCTATCTATCATATTTTTTAAGAAGTTAAATAAATGAAGAAAAGTTTTGTAAATATTAAAAATGTTAATAAAAAATTCAAGAGTATTGTCGCTTGTGATAATATTGACTTAGAATTTAAAAAAGGTGAAATAATTGCAATAATTGGAGAAAGTGGGAGTGGAAAATCAACTTTGTTAAAGATTTTGGCTGGGTTTGAGGATTTTGATTCAGGTGAATTTATAATAAATGATAAGGTTATTTTTAACAAAGACACATTTACGAAAATTGAGAAACGAAATATTGGACTACTTTTTCAAGAGTTCTCATTATTTCCGAATTTGACAATTTTAGAAAATATTAAGATTGCGAAAAGAGATTTAAGCGATGAAGATAATCTATTGATTAATCGAGAATTATCAGAATTTTTAACTCGCTACCCGCATCAACTTTCTGGGGGACAACAGCAAAGAGTGGCACTGATTAGAACAATTCTTCTTTATCCACAATTAATCTTATTAGATGAGCCATTTAGTAGTTTAGATGAAAATTCAAGAAATAATTTGCGTATAGAGTTTAGAAAAATTCTTAAAGCAAGGGAAATAACTACTATATTAGTTACTCATGATATAAATGATGCGATAGATTTTGCTGACCGAATTGTTATTATGAAAGATGGTAAAATTGTTGCAAACGATACCTATAGCAATATATTACAGAACTCAAAAAGTCAATATATAGCAAGTTTATTTAAGCATATTAATATTGTAAATAGCGATGATATTTCGGCTCAAATTAACAACAAAGTAGGTATTAGACCTGAAAAAATTGAGTTGAGTAAAGGCGAATATAAAGCAGAAATAATTAATATCATTCCGTTTTATGATAATTATAAAATAACATTAAAAGTAAATAACTCTATTATATTTACTTTTTCTAAAGTAAACTATCAGCAAGGAGAAATAATCAATTTTCATTTTGAAAATGAGGATATAATTTATTTTGAAGATTGATTAAAATATTAATCTTCTAAATATCTTATAATTTCTTTTTTATCTTTTAAGGCATCATAAAGTAATTTTCTAGCTCTAAACAAATGTGCTTTAACCGTTCCAAGTGGAATTTCAAGTTTATCGGCAATTTCTTTATAGTCCATTTCTTCGGTGTGTCTGAGTTTAATAATTTCTTTGTAATTATCTGGCAAGTCCTCTATTGCTTTATTTAGTATTTTCTTTCTTTCTTTAGAAATCATTTCTACATCAGGGGTCATATCATTTGTAGGAATATCAATATATAAATCGTCTTCCCCACCTATACTTTGATTTAAAGATATAGTATTAAATCTTTTTTTACGTAAGAAATCTATACAGCTATTAGATGCAATACGATAAATCCACGCAGAAAAATTATATGCGAATTGAAAAGTATCGAGTGCATTATATGCTTTAATAAATGCTTCTTGAGTTAAATCATCTACATCATCTGGGTCTTTTATCATTCTTCTGACAAGAGATTTAATTCGTGATTTATATTTATTTTGAATAAAAGTAAAAGCAGATTTGTCGCCATCTAAAATCTTCCTGATTGCGTCGAAATCCTCTTCGTTTGATAATTGCTTATTTATTTCAGCCATAAAAAAATATTTACAGATTTTTGTTTTGCTTAAAAGGCAATTTAATTAAAAATTTTGTTCCAACGTCTATTTTACTTTCAACTTTTATTGTTCCATTATGATTGTTCACAATATGCTTAACTATAGACAAGCCTAAACCAGTGCCACCTTCTTTCCTTGTTCTTGCTTTATTTACTAAATAAAATCTCTCGAATATTCTATCTTTGTCTTCTTCAGGTATTCCAATTCCGGTATCTTCAATTTCTATAAGCACATCATTTTTTAATGACTTATAACTTATTCTAATACTACCTTTGTCGGTATATTTAATCGCATTGTCGATTAGATTTACAAAGAGTTGCTCTAACTTAAAGGCATCTGCTTCAATATATAATTCTTTATCTTCTACATCAATCATTATTGCTAAATTCTTTTCATTTAATTTTTGTTCAAAAATTTTAATTATGTTTAAAATAAATTCATATAAATTAATTTTGGAAAAAACTAAATTAGTTTTGTAATCTTCAATTTCAGAAAGTGCGAGTAAATCTTGAACAAGTGCAATTAATCTATCAGTGTGTCTTGTCATTATGTTCATATAACGTAGTGCAGTTGGATTATCTTCTATCTCATTATATAGTGTTTCTAAGAATCCTTTAATTGCTGTCAGAGGCGTTCTTAATTCGTGAGATACATTAGTTACAAAGTCTTTTTTAACAAGTTCAAGTTTTTTAAACTCAGTGACGTCGTGAAATAAAATAACAACTTCATTTTTACTTTCGATGTAGTTTGAAGAAGTTAAAAAGAAAGAATCTTTTAAATTTATTTCTCTCGTGATTCCCTTTTTACTTTTCAAAGTTTCTTTAAAAATTTTCTTGAATGATTTCTCTTTTATAATTTTTTTATATTTTTTGCCTTGGAAGGATTCTGTTTCAATAATTTTGTTAAACATTTCATTTGAAATCAGTATCCTTCCTTCGCTATTTAGTGAAACTAACCCCTCTTCTATAGACCCAATTATGGTACTAAGCTCTTCTTTTTGAGAAATAACTTGCGAGAACAGCTCTTTTAATTTCTCAGTCATTAAATTAAAATTAGTAGATAAAAGAGAAATTTCATCATTTGAATTTACTTGAACTTTGACATCAAAATCACCTTTTGCTATACTTGAAGTAGCTATTGATAGGTCATCGATTGGCTTAGTAATTTTCCTTGTGTAATACAAAACACCAATTAATGTAATAATTATTACAATTATAGAAATTTGAATTAAATTAGTTAACAATTCAAAAATCAACTTATCTGATTCACTTGCATAACGGCTTATACGACAAACGCCAATAATATTATTGTCGATAATAATTGGCATAGCAACATAAATCATTTCCTTATTTATAGATTTAGAAAACCTTATAGTTTTACCAACCTTTCCAGCAAAAGCTTCTTCTATTTCAGGTCGATTTCTATGATTATCTAAATTCTTAATATCTTCATCAGAATCACTTATTACCTTGCCATTTATATCAATTATAGAAATTCTATATTTAATGCTTTTTCTAATTTTTTGCGTAAGTGAATCAATCCCGACAAGCCGATTATTTGTAATTAAATCTTTATATTTTAATTGAATAGCACTATTTAAAGAAATTAAATTATTTTCTATATTATTTTCATAATTTGATTTGATAATACGATAAGAAAATAAAATAATTAGAATTGTTAGAAATAAAATAACAAGTATATGGCTTAAAAGAATTTTGGAAGAGAGCTTTTTCAAAATATTATCCCTCTAATTTATAGCCAACACCACGAATGTTTTTTATAAGTCGTCCAGAGGATTTTAACTTTTCACGTAAGTTTTTAATATGAACATCAACAGTTCTGTCTAAAACACCTTTTTCTTGCACACCTAAATGGTCGAGTATTTGCTCTCTTGAAAACACCCAACCTCTTTTTTCAGCAAGATAAATTAAAATTTTATACTCGGAAGTAGTTAAGTCAATTTTTTTATTATCAACTAAAACTTCATACTTTTGCAAATCAACTAAAACATTGCTCCCAATTTTAATTATTTTAGTAGTAGTCTCTTTACTATCTCTTCTTAATATTGCTTTCACCCTTGCTACTAACTCTCTTGGAGAAAATGGTTTAGTTACATAATCATCAGCGCCAATTTCTAAACCCAGCACTTTATCCATTTCAGTTCCTTTAGCTGTAAGCATAATAATTGGAATTGTTGAATATTCGTCTTGTGCCCTTAAATATTTGCAAATTTCAAACCCATCGGAATCAGGTAACATTATATCAAGGATAATTAAATCTGGGATATTAGTTTTTAGATTAGAAAAAAATGACTCAGCATTTTCAAATTTATTAGTAGAAAAGCCAGATTTTGATAAGTTAACTTCAATTAACTCAGCAATATCTGGCTCATCGTCGACAATAAAAACTTTTTTTCCTGTCTTTGGATAAAAATTTAATGACTTTTTATCATCTAAAGTTTTCTGCATTTACTAAAACTTTAATAAAAATTAAACATCAAGATTTTTTACATATTTAGCATTTCTTTCAATAAAAGCACGTCTTGGCTCAACTTTATCGCCCATTAAAGTTTGGAAGATTTTAGCTGCCTTTGCTGCGTCTTCGATAGTAACTTGTAATAAGGTTCTTGTTTCAGGGTTCATTGTGGTTTCCCATAACTGAATTGGGTTCATCTCGCCTAAACCTTTAAACCTTGATATAGTTATACCACCAATTTTAGTTTGTTCACCATCTTGGTTTGTTGTGGCTGTAGCTGGTTTCCCTTTACTTTCTTTCAATAGTCTATCTACA
Source organism: uncultured Hyphomicrobiales bacterium (assembly GCA_964465945.1). Lineage (GTDB taxonomy): Bacteria > Bacteroidota > Ignavibacteria > Kapaibacteriales > UBA2268 > JAJRPT01. Next base: position 45,133 of record CAYXMM010000015.1, on the reverse strand, counting down.
ATTTCTTGTCTTTCATCATCGTTATAAGCGTATAACTCAGTCTTACCTTTTTTTAATTTATATAGTGGCGGTTGAGCAATAAACAAATGTCCGTTAACAATTAAATTTCTGAAATATTTAAAGAAAAGAGTTAAAAGTAATGTTCTAATATGTGAACCATCGACATCGGCATCAGCCATTAAAATTATTTTACCATATCTCAAGTTTTCAACTTTATTTTCGTCTCTTCCTTCTTCTGACTCATTATCTTGTTCATCTTGCATACCAGCGAAACCAACGCCTAAGGCAGTGATAATAGATCTAATCTCTTCATTATCTAATACTTTTGTAAATTTAGCTTTATGCACGTTTAATACTTTACCTCTAAGTGGTAAAATCGCTTGAAATCGTCTATCGCGTCCTTGTTTAGCAGATCCACCTGCTGAGTCCCCCTCTACGATATAGATTTCAGTGTCTTCAGGAGTTTTCAAAGTACAATCAGCTAATTTACCAGGTAAAGTAGATGCTTCTAAGGCGTTTTTGCGTCTAACAAGTTCTCTTGATTTTTTAGCGGCTTCTCTTGCTTCGGCAGCAGTAAATGCTTTCTCAATTATTCGCTTTGCAACAGTTGGATTAGCATCTAAATAGACTGCTAATTTCTCACTAACAACAGCCCTTACAATACTTTCAGTATCGCTATTCCCTAATTTAGTTTTAGTTTGACCTTCAAATAATGGTTCCGCAACTTTTACTGAAATAACTGCTGTTAATCCCTCACGGAAATCATCACCTGTGAGTTTAAGTTTTTCTTTTGATAGCTTAGGGTCATTAGAAGCATAAGTGTTTAGTGTTCTTGTTAAAGAAGTTCTAAAACCAGAAACGTGAGTCCCACCTTCGATAGTATTGATGTTATTTACATAAGAAAGCACATTTTCACTATAACCTGCGTTATAGGCGAAACACACATCAACGGTTGTTGTGCTTTCATCAGCAGCAATACCTTCTCCACTTATTAAAATTGGCTCAAGAATATGAATTTCATCTTCGTCCATATAATTAACGAAGTCAAGGAGACCGCCATCATATCTAAAAGTTTCATCAGTTTCATCTCTCTCATCGTGAAAGTGAATAGTAACTGTAGGATTCAAAAATGCTAATTCTCTTAATCTGTCAGAAGTTCTTTCAAATTTAAAAGTAGTAGATTTGAATATTTTTGGGTCGGGATAGAATCTTACAGTTGTTCCAGTTTCATTAGTCTCACCAATTTCTTTTACTTCTGTAACGGGTTTCCCTTCTTCGTATTCTTGTCTGTAAATTTTTCCTTCTCTTTTAACGGTTACAATAGTTTTAATTGAAAGCGCATTCACACAAGATACACCAACTCCATGCAGACCGCCTGAAACTTTATAAGTGTCTTTATCAAATTTTCCACCGGCGTGAAGTGTGCACATTACAACTTCAAGGGTAGAAATTTTCTTAACTGGGTGTGGACCAACTGGGATTCCTCTACCATCATCAGTAGCAGAGCATGAGCCATCTTCATGAAAAACTACGTTAACTTTTGTGGCATATCCAGCTAATGCCTCATCAATACAGTTATCTACAACTTCATTAATTAAGTGATGCAACCCTCTTTCGCCTACATCTCCAATATACATTGCAGGTCTTTTTCTAACTGCTTCAAGTCCTTCTAAAACTTTTATATTCTCTTCGGAATAATTATTTTCTGCCATTTAATTTATACCATTTCAATAGATTTAACAATTTGTTTATCAAAGAAACTATTTATTTTATTTACGAAATCCTCTCTTCTAATATTAATTTCATATCGCCAAGAAGAAGATTCGCATTTCAAAAGTAGATTTCCTGATTTTAGAGATAAAATTTCAATTTCGTTGTTCAAATTTTCGGCAAATATTTTGCTTAAATTATTTTTAATTTTCTCACAATACACGAGTTCAGAATAGCCAAAATCTTTAACTATATCATCAATTACATTTTTAATATAGTTTGTGTCGCCGATTACCATTATTAATTATTCAAAAACTCAAACATTTTATCAATAGCCATTTTAGTGTTATTATAAACTTCTAAAATACTTGCATCCATCATATAACAAGGAGCAGTTATTACATAATTATCTTTATCAACACAAATTTCTTTTATACTACAATTAACTGCTAAAGCGCCAGCTTCTTCCATACCTTCGTTAACTTCTGCAATATTGTAAGGAGATGGTTCTTCGGTAGTTCCGACAGTTAATTTCAAAGTTAAGCCAGTGCCTTCAAATGCTTTTGCTATCACTGTGGGCCCCATACATAAACCAACAACTGGCTTCCCATCGGCAACCATATCAATGATAAGTTTCCTTAATTCTGGGATAATATCACCTTTAGGTCCTTCAAAAGCCCATTTAGTTAAATTCTTTGCTGCACCGAATCCACCAGGTATTACAAGTCCATCAAGTAAAGAAACTTTTGCAGAATTAATATCGCTAATATTACCTCTTGCAATTCTTGCAGATTCTTCCAGAACATTTCTTTTATCTTTAGTTTCTTCGCCAGTCTTGTGATTGATGACGTGATGTTGTGGTATATTAGGAGCAAAACATACATAATCACCACCATTTTGCTCTATTGCTAAGAATGTTGATACTGCTTCTTGTATTTCTGAGCCATCATAAACTCCACACCCAGAAAGAACAACTCCAATATTCATTTTTTTATTACAATTAATTTAAAAATAATATGCAATATACGGAAAAATAGTCTATTATCCATTACAATACTATGAATATTTATTAACAATTTCAAGAAGCTAATTTGTCTTTAAAAATTTACCAACGTATTTTTTATTTTTTGTTTCAATCATATAAAAATATACGCCATTTTCTAAGTAACTAATATCAAAAGAATGAGGTGAAACACTCAAAGTAATATAATTTTTAATCAAATCCCCAGATAAGTTATAGATGTTTATTTTCTCAATATTTTCTAATATTCCAGTTTTAAATACATTATTTTCAATTACTTCTGAAATAATATTTTCTTTACTTCTAACAGCCAAAGCGTTTTTAGTCGGTAGTGCTAAAATACAAAATGAATGAGGTGGAAATGTAAAATTATCAGATATAGTAATTTCACTTTCTACTGGGTCAAGTGCGTTCAGATTATCATAAGTTAATTCCGCTTGCAAGCTACTTTGATAATATGTATAAACTATACCTTTATTATCAGAGAAGTTCAAATTACTATTAAAGTTAACTTTTACAGAGTCATGTATATTTCTATTAATTACATATACAAAAGTAGTGTCATCATTTGCTGTTACACTAACATCAACAAAAGGTACATCATAAGTCCAAATCATTTTTTCATAACCAAATGCGTTATATGTTAAACTAAATAGGTCGAAATCTACTACTTCTTTACCAATGTGATCTTTTATCATTTTTGAAACAATCACAGGTGGTTTTATGTAAATTAAACGTTTGTTATTTTCTAAAAATTCACGTTGAACTGAGCCAATATGTGCTGTTTTTTCATTCATTTTAAGATAATGAGAATTTCTTAAATGAAAATTAATCATCAAAGCATTGTATAAACCATATTGAAATTGAGATGTGAATCTTGTTAAATCATTGTATTGTGGCGATAGATTTAATAAGAAATGAGACCACTCTGTAACACCAATGTTGTGTTTATTACCTTTTTCTTTAATAATATTATTCAAGTTCTTAGAATATTGTTCAAATATATAAGGTAATCCTAAATATCCCATTTTAGTTGTATCATTTCCAGAATTTATTACATTAGTGTCTAACCCCATTATTGGATGGTAACCATATAAATCAAAATGTTCTCCTGCGATACTATCCATTGTTAAATAATGTTTTTCTCCTTGCCAAATATCTCCATCTACGATTATTTTTATATCATTATCTTTATTTTTCATACTTTTTGAAAACTCAATCATTCTATTTGAGTAATCGTAAACATCACTCCATTGTTCATTCCCTACTTCCCACCATTCCACATTATAAGGTTTTTGATAGCCATGTTTAGCACGTAAAGAACCATAAAAAGTTGTCGTATCTCCATTCAAGTATTCTACTAAGTTAGCAGCTTCTTCTGGAGTTCCATTTCCAAAATTTACTACTATATGCGGACTAATATTTAAAGCATTTATAAACTTAAAATATTCATTATATCCAAAATCCATTCTTTGAGAATAACGCCCATCTTTTAATGGTGATTCTCGTTTATCAATATCACCAATAGCATACTCTAACTTATTAATCTTCAAATCAGCATGCCAACCGCCAGGATACCTAAGAATACCAGGGCTCCACATTTTAAATATATCAAAAATTTCTTTTCGTATTCCGTTTACATTATTATTGGGCATTACAGATGCTTCATCAATAAAAACACTATTATTCCCGTTAGCTGAAAATCTAATTTTTAACTTATTTTTTCCTTGAAATTCAGAACTTATAAATGTGTATTTTAAATAAGAATCAGATAATATAACACTATAAGTTTCCAATATTTTATCATTTAGGTCGAGAATATCTATTTGTAAAAAGTCATCTTTTACTTTTGATTTTGCATAGACATAAATGTTTAGTTTAGTTGTATCATCATAATAAAATTCCTGTTCTATACCTACCATCTCTCCTATTGGCGATAGTTCAACAGCATATACTCCATTTTCATTATAGATATTTTCAGTTTCAAGTTTAATATTTTTAAGTGCTTCTATATAATTCACATAGTTCCAATGGCATAATTTATCTTCACAAGTTGCATCATCAAAACCTCTATCTATAAGCTCTTGTGACCAAAAACCAGTTGGTCCATTAATCCAATCAAGTAAAAACTCAATAAATGCTCCATCACTATTTCTTTCTACAGGAAACCTTGTTGAATAGTTGTTTTTAATATTTATCCATACTTCTTGAGTTTCACAATTAGCAGTAAAGCATGAAAATATTAATATTAAGTATAAAAATGTGTTTTGCATTTACTCTCTCATTTTATTAATAGTGTTAGTTGTTGATTTACCTTCAACGAAAGGGATTATTTCTACTTTGCCACCATAACTTTCTACAATATCTTTACCAACAACTTGTTCAGGTGAATAATCTCCACCTTTTGCAATGATATTCGGTTTTAGTGTTTTAATAATATTGTATGGGGTGTCTTCGGAGAAAAAAGTAACATAATCAATACTTTTTAATTCATTTATTACCAATGCCCTATCTTGTTGATTGTTTATTGGTCGAGAATCGCCTTTGAGTTTTTTAACAGAATCGTCAGTGTTTAATGCTAATACTAAAATATCACCTAATTCTTTTGCTTGTTTTAAATAAGAAACATGCCCCAAATGTAAAATATCAAAGCAACCATTTGTAAAAATAATTCGCTTACCTTGAGATTTTAGTTCATTAAGTTCGTTTGTTAATTTATCCCAATCTTCAATAATCATTTAGAAACTCATTAACAGTTCTTCTTTCTGAATTGATACAATGCCAGGTTTCTCGCATACAATTCCTGATGAAACATTTGCAATTTGAGCGGATACCTTCACATTTCTTGATGCGGTGTAAGCTGAAGCAAATGATGCTATTGCAGTATCACCTGCACCTGAGACATCTGCTACACTTCTTGCTTTAGTTGGAATTATGCTAATATTTTGATTGCTTTCAAAAAGCACCATTCCCTCTGCACCGAGAGTCAATAACACATTTTCAACTTTCATTTTTTCTAATAAAAGTTTACCTGCTTTATTAATGCTTTCTACATCATTTAATTTTAAATTTAATGCTTCTTCGGTTTCTTTTTTATTTGGTTTAATCATTGTAACACTATTATACTTAAAGAAATTAGTATATTTTGGGTCAACGAATAAAGGAATATTTCTATTTCGTGCTTGAGTAATTATTTCTCTAATTACAATTTCAGAAAGACAACCTTTGTTATAATCCGAAAATATAATAGCGTCAATATCTTTAATACTATACATAGTATCAAGAATATGTCTTTCGGCTTTGGACGAGACAATTTTAACAGACTCCGTATCAAGTCGGACTATTTGCTGATTATTACCGAAAACTCTTGTCTTAACTGTCGTTGGACGTTCATCGTCCATAAATAGACCTTCAATATTTATTCCACTAGAAGTTGCAAGTTCTGTGAATTTTTCTCCATAATAATCGTTCCCAACAAGCCCGCATAAATATGCATCAACACCTAAAGATTTTAGATTTGATGCAACATTCGCTGCTCCACCCATGTGATAGGTCTCCCGCTGTATATCTACTACAGGTACAGGTGCTTCTGGGCTAACTCTTGTAACCTTTCCCCAGAAATATCTATCGAGCATTAAATCGCCCAATACAACAATTCGTTTATTTTGAAAACCATCGACGATGGATTTTATATCAACTTTTTCATTCGCTTTCATAATTTTTAATATCTTTAAATTTTAAAGTAATTAATCCGCTTTTCATATCCAAAAATTTAATTCCTAATTCAGCTTGTGCTTTTAGATTCAACAAGCCACCTTTTGATGGACGCTTTGCCTTTTGAACTAAATCGTTTTCAGGAACTTTGGTAATAAGATTTTTATCAAATTCAAATACATCGCATACTAAATTAGCAATTTCATATCTATTATAATAACCATCGCCAGAAATATTATATACTCCATAAATTCTGCCTTCAATAATTTTCAGAATCGACCAAGCTATATCTTCTGTAAATGTCGGATTACACCATTGTCCGTCAATAATTTTCAGTGATTTTCCTTGCTCCAAATTAGCAATTAACCATTGAATAAAATCAGATTTGTTATAAGACGATTTACCATAAACAACATTTGTTCTAATGATAGTAAATTTTTCATCTAACTCAATTTTTATTGCGTTTTCACCTGCTAGTTTTGATTTTCCATAATAGCTTATAGGATTAGGTGTTGCTTCTTCGTCGTAGGGTCCATTTTTACCATCAAATATGTAATCAGTTGAAATAGAAATTAATTGAGAATCTACTTGTTTTGCTGCCTTTGCAAGTGTTTCAGGTAAAATAGCATTCAACTTCATTGCTGTATTGTGGTCATCTTCGCAAGAATCTACGTTTGTCATAGCAGCGCAATTTACTATTACGTCTGGCTTTTCATCAAAAATAAGATTCTTAATCCATTTCACATCTTCATAAAATGCTTGAATTATTTTTTGATTTCTTTTAGGAATAATTTCTTTAATGCTTCCAGAAACAAGAACTAACTTAGCATCAGGCATCTCCCTTGCTAACGTTTTTGTTACTTCTTCACCTACTTTTCCTGTCGCTCCTGTTATTAGTATCTTCATTTTTCAAATTTGTAAAATTTATAAATTAAAATTAACTAAAATAAACCACATTCTCAATTCAATACAATTTTTGAAAAGCTTTTTCAAGTTAATTTTTCACAAAATCGGCATAGTTATTGAGTATGTCAATATAAACTATTATAAATAAACAGGATAAAAATATGACTTCACCAGTACAGAAATTAATGAGAAATGTATCAAACTTACGATATATTCCAAGCATTAAAGAAGAACTTTATAAATCAGAAAAGAAAAATGTAACCAAGTTGCCAGTTTATACAAAGGAGGAGAATAAAAAAGAATTGCACAAGATAGATTTAAACGACTTACTAATAAAAAATCCAAATGACACGTTTCTTATACGCGTAAATGGTAATTCTATGGTTAATGCTGGGATTAATTCTGGAGACTTACTTGTTGTTGATAAATCTATTTCAGCAAATAATAACGATGTAGTAGTAGCTTCAATCAATAATGAAATGTTAGTGAAAAGATATAGTAGGGTAAATAATTCAATTGAATTAAAGAGTGAGAACGAAAGTTTTCAGAACTTTAAGATTAATGAAAATGATGATTTCAATATCTGGGGTGTTGTAAAATCAGTGATTAGGAGCTTTTAAAATGAAAAAATTAATTCTCATTCCTTTTATATTATTTTTAATTTCTTGCAGTGTTAAGAATAGCAATCTAAATTATTCTGTAGGTAAAATTAATTCTGACTTTATCACTATTTCAGATGCAATAAGAAGTAATTTAGTTTTAAATGGTGATAATCTTGTTTTAACAGATGAGTTTTATAATGAAGGTAATATTTTGATTAATAAAAATATAAAAATTAGCTCAAACAAGCAAGCAACAATCAAAGGTAATATCATAATTGAAGACGATAATAAAGTGGAGTTAGAAAATATTATTATTCAAAAAAATGACCTAAGTGAATATGGCAATCTAATTAACAAAGGTGGATTAGTCATTATTAAAAATAAAGTTTATATCAAAGGTAATATTATAAATGACGGCTACATTCAAAATAAAAGTTCAATAATTAGTCTTTCGATAGCGAGCAAATAGGAAAGTAAAAAATTAAGTTTTTTAGATAAAAGCACACTTTTAATCTTTATAGTGTGCTTTTTTTTCTTATAAAATATCCGAGTTGATAATTTTATTTGAATTTGTTTTGCAATTTATATTATACTTCTACGAAGTATTATTAATATGTATCATTTACAAGTAAATGATTAGTATTTTACTGGATTTTTCGCTTCGCTCAAAATAACTATCTTGTTCTTATAAATGTTACTTCGATAAGACTCAATATAAGTCGCTCAAAATGACGAATAGACAGCTCCACAATAATTCCTAACCTATTTTTGAGGTTAGAGTATTCTAATTCTTAATAATTTTAGCAGTGCTAATTCCAGAGTTTGAGGTAATTTTAAGAAAATAAACTCCAGTATTAATGTTTAAATTTGAAATATTTATATAATTCTCACCTGCTGATACAACTTTTGTCATATTGTATATATTTTCGCCTTGTAAATTAATAATCTCAACACTTACACTTTCTGATATATTTGAATTAAAATACAAGTCAATTTTATCAGAAATTGGATTTGGAGCTACTTTTAAATTATTATCATTATTATAATTATTATCGTTATTTTCTACTGAAGTTAATGTAACATTTAAGTTTGAAGTTTTCCATAAACCTTCGCCGTAGATTCCAATGTACATTTCGTATCCATTGCTTCCTTTTGCTTTGTCTGGAAACGAAACTCTTCTTATATCAGCTAAATCTGGTAGTCCATTATTGAATTGTTCCCAATTTATTCCTCCATTTTGACTAACATACAAGCCATCTTTTCCACAGGCAGCAACCATTAAAAGAGGATCTTTGGGATGGTATTTTATATCATAAACTTTGGCGTTTGCTGCCCCTTGTAGTTTCCAATTAGCACCATTATCACTACTATAATAAATTCCTGCACCAACATATTGATCAACTAAATATTTATCTCCTCCACAAACAACCACTTTGTGAATTTCATAAGCAGGAGAAGGGCAAACAGTATTCACTCTCACTCCACTTAGACCAGATTGATCTTTGTTCCAAGTTATCCCTAAATCTGTTGAATAAAATACGCCAGGTTTTGCATTATCATCGGAAGCAATAAATAATTTGTTATTAAGCATTTGAATATCTCTAACTGAAGCGTTTAATGTATCATTTACTTGGCAATTCATAAAATCACTACCTCCATTTATTAAACCGAAACCAGTACTTACACCTGCACCGTAAATATTATCGCTAATATTTATTAAGTTAATAATTTTAGCATTTGTATTACATTGTGATTTTTCAAAATCCCAAGTTGTGCCTTTATCAGTTGAAATTCCGAATTTGCTTATATTCTTATCAATAGCTGAGCAAATCCAAGTATTTGGTTCTTTAGGGGATTCGCCAAGTGCTAAAAATATTTTAGTTCCCTCAATTTTTTGAGTTGGAAAGCTACTTCCACCATCATTCGACACAAAATATCCATAACCACTTAATTGAGCAAAGTAAGGTGGAAACATATTTTTTAAATCTTTGTCAATAGGAATAGAATCTGCAATAACAATTACATTGTTTGGAGAAGATTTTGGATAAAATATAGAGTGAACATAAGTTCCAGTTGATATTTCTGGAATTCGTTGCCAATTTTGAGAAAATAAATTCAATGTTGATATTAAAATTAAATAAACAAATAATTTCATTTTAAAACTTCCTATTATTTTTTGTGTAAAATTAATGAATTTTTATCAAAACACAAAGAAAAAGCCGTGTTAAACACGGCTTAAAAAATAATTAATTAATTTTTTTAAGTAAATATTAATTATTACTTATTAATAATTAATGAAAAAGCTTCTTTCATTCCATTTACGTTGGCAATAATAAAATACTTGCCATTACTTAATTTACTTGAGTTAAAATTTAAAGTTAAAGATTTATCATTACCTTTAAATAAGTTTTCCACAAATTCACCATTTGAATTATATAATTCAAGCACTAATTCTTTATTGAATTGATTTGAGAAGGAAATACTTGCAATATTATTAACTGGGTTTGGCGAAATTGATAGATTAAATAAACCACTTGAACTTAATTCATTTTCACCAACAGAAGCGAAATTTGCAACTGCTGTCATTGGAACTTTTAGTTCATCTTTTGGACTTTTTGTTACTAAATGAGCGTAAATTTTATATTCTTTGCTTTCAGTTGGATTAAATTTGAAAGCAATAGAAGTTTCTCCATTTGCAACAACCCAAGTGGATTTCCCTGATACTAATTGAAATGCTTTGCTGTCGTTTGAGCCAGTTTCATAGTCTTCAAATTTAACTTCAGTTACTTCAATATCGTTATTTGAAGTATTTTTAACTTTGAAGGTTTTAGTTTTATTATGCTCTAATTCACCAAAAGCAAGGGAGTCTGAGCCATTGCTTAATACTAAACTTGGACCGCCTGCCATATCTATTCCTCTTCCTGATATTGTAATTGGTAGGGCAGGATTTTCTTTTGAATCTGAATTAACAACTAAGTCGGCAAAATAATACTTACCTGATTCTAATGGCTTGAATGAAATAGGAAGATTAATTGTTTGGTCAACATTTACTATGATGTTTGATGTGTTTTCCATATCAATGCTAAACACATCTTCATCATTGGAATCGAAAACGATAGAAGAAATGTTTAATGGACCTGTTCCAACGTTTTTAATTTGAATATTTTTTGTTGTTAATTTGCTAACATCACCAAATTCTAATTTATCGCTTGCAACATAAATTTGACTAAACTTAACGATGTTAGAAGTTTTACCTGTAAAATTAACTTCAAAAGTTGGTTTGTTTTCAGCATCGCTATTAACTACTAATTTAGCGTTATAATTTCCATTTTCTTTTGGGAAAAATTCAACGATTACTCTTTGGCTACCATAAGGTCCAATTTCTTTTGTTCCGCCACCAAAAACAATATTGAAAACACCTTTGTCATCACCTTCAATTTTGAAATCAGATATTTTAATTTTTTTCAATCCTTCATTCATAATGGTAAATTCCATCGTTTTCTTTTGACTAACATCACCAAAGTCAAGACTTTCAGTTGTCGAAGTAATTTGTGATTTTAACTCATGGGAACCTGTTTTTGCAACATTATAAACCTTATATAATTCATCATTAACAAATGACTGAACAAAAGCGACTACATAAATATTACTTTTGTTCCATTCAGCATGCCAAGGTGTAGAGAAAGTAAACCCTTGTTTTTTATTTGGTCCTAATAAAACGTTAGAGCCACCTTTTTCAGAAGGTAAGCCCCTTCTTGCTATCCATCTGAAATCTTTAACTCCACTTGTTCCTTCGTTAGGGTAGAATAGATTATCTTCCATAACATATACAAATAATCGGTGATTTTTCAATTCAACATCTGATTCAACACCGATGGTTATATTCAAATTTTCGGCAGTTCTTTCTTCAAGAACTTTTATTGTAACGGGTGAAGTTCCACCTACCTTGTTTGAAAGATTGCCGTAGTCGGAGTATTGAGTGCTTGTTCCATCAATCCATAAAGTAGGGATAGTGATTGAACTTAATTGGTAAATTTGAAGGAATCTTCCACTAATTTCTGTATTATGTCTGTAAATAATATCATTCCCAAGTCCAGTATGAAAAACTATAGGAATAGCATCTTCACTATATTGACTCATTAAGCCCTTAAATGTTCCGTCGAATGTTCCACAAACTTCACAGAAAGCACTTGTATATTGCTCTACTAACACCACTTTTTTTGAAGAGGAGAGTAAAGAGGAAGTCCCTAAAATTAATAGGGCGACAAATGTATAGATTAATTTCATTTTGACTCCTGCGTTTATATTGTTAAGTTTATAAATTATTATATTTTCTTTTTGATAAAAATTAACTTACTAAGTTAACAAAATAATTTGATAAAATTGATTCTTTGCTAAAATTTTGTTCCAACTGAGAAGTATAATAATAAGGGTCCACTTACGACACTATTTGGATTTTTAACAAAGTAAAATGCTTTTCCTAATGCGATAGAAATTGGACCAATAGGAGAATTAACTTCAATAGCACCTCCTATTCCATTATCTAATTCTGAGATTTTAATATCTTGAGGGGTTTGCCAGATTGAACCTAAATCATATCTAAGTGATAAGTAGGTGTCAAAGAATATTTTAATTGGAGATACGTATTTCACTTCAAAGTTAAAGTTAAAATATTGTCTGCCCCTTCTGTCATATTGTCTATATCCATAGAAGTTATTCTGTCCGCCTATACTGAATTGTTCAGGTAAAGGGAGTAAATTATCTGCTACACCAAAATGAATATTTGGTGTAATGATAAAACGATTGATTCTATAGTTTTGCCTTAGCTGAATTTGTGATTTAATAAACCTATTCTTTTTATCATTTGTTAAATTTGATTCTAAAGAAAAGTTAAAATATAATCCTTTGTCTGAAAAAAATGGATTGTTTTCTGTATCAACTATTGTTTCTAATTTGATTGTTGATAAGTTATAAAACTCGCTTTCATTTGCTTTTATAAAGTTGTATCTTTGTTTTTCATACCTATACTCTGCGGATATAGTTCCAAATTTCCAGAGTAACGTTCCTAAGTGTGCTTTAAATCCATACCTTTCTTCATAATATTCATTGTCAACTTCTCTTTTAAATTGATTGAAGGATAAGTTGTCGCTACTTACATTTTTATAAGTATAAATATAGTTTTTGTTATAATAAGTGAGTAACTTTAAATTAAAAATTGTATTGCTGATTCGTGGGTTTTCAAAGTGCAAGTAAAAGTCTGTATCTCTTGCTCCGAGTGTCATTCTAACTGAGGCAAATCCACCATTACTTAGTATATTGTTTTGAAAAAACTCTGAATTTAATCTAGTGTAGCGTTCATTGTTTATGTTTAAGCCCAAAAGCAAATTTTGATTAGGATTTTCTTCATAATCAATTAAAATTGTGTAACCAGGGGCATTGTATTCAAAAGTAAATTCAACATTCTTAAAAAATCCAGAATTTTTTATGTTTTCATAAGTTGATAGCAAGTCTTCTGTTTTAAGTATTTCTCCAACTTCAAATGTTATTTCTCTTTTTATTAAACCTTGGCTTTGTTTACCAATTATTTCAATTTTAGTTATTTCGCCTAAATCAGCGTATACTTTGTAAAAACTCGTTAACGAGTCTTTTTTTATCGAATTAATTTTAGCGAAATCATATCCTTTCTTTTTTAAAAATTGTTTAAAAAATAGACTAATCTCTTGAATATCACTATTTATTTCTTGTCTCCCCTTAAACAGAACTTTATTGTTATTAATATTAATAATATCAAACTCAATAATTTCTATTTTGTTTTCATTATTTTTGTTTTGAAAGTTAGAAAGGATTTTTTTCGCTTCTAAATATCCTTGTTGTATTAAGTAGTCAATATTTGTAAAGTCTAAATTATTATGTTCCCCAATTTTTGGTTCAATGACGAAGTCAGCTAGTTTGAGCAAGGAATCTGTTCTATCCTTTATTAAAATAGACACAACTTGATCAGCAATATTCCACGGTTCTTGTAGTTGTTTTTTATCAAGTAAGGTTGAACTTGTGTTCACAGCAATAATAATGTCTGGTTTAAGCTCTTTGGCTACAAGTATAGGCACGTTACTTTTAATTCCTCCATCGACAAGTAACATAGAATCTTTTTCTATTGGAGGAAATCGGAGTGGAATTGATGCACTTGCTTTAACGGCTTGTGTTATATCGCCATCTTTCAGAATAACAGAATTGCCCGTAATTAAATCAGTACAAACTGCTCTAAACTTGTATCTTAAATTGTCAAAACTATATTCAGATTTAAAAGGTGCATTCCAGAAGATTTCTCTTAAGATAAGGTCGAATTTTGTTCCTAGTGAAATAGATTTAGGCACTTCAAATTCAAAGTCGTCAAAGTTCAATTTTACTGAATTTCGTTGTTCCATTTGCTTTTGGTAAAGGAACAATTCGTTTCTTTCAACTTCATTTGATAAACTAAATAGGTTAGAAAACTTTTCTAATCGGAAAATAGAGTCAATTTCATTACTTTTATAACCAGAAGCGTACATACCTCCTACTATTGAGCCGATACTTGTGCCTACGATATAGTCTGGCTTGATACCCATTTCTTCGAGGGCTTTAATGACACCAATTTGTGATATTCCTCTTGCTCCGCCCCCACTTAATACAAGAGCAATTTTTTCCTTTGAAATTAAAGGATTTAAACTTAAAAATAGAATAGCACAAATTATTAATTTTTTCATCAATCAATGTTATATAAAATATTTTCTTTAATTTTCAAAGCAACTTCTTCACCTATTAAATATTCAACTATGGCAAAACTGAAATCTAACGCTGTTCCGGCACCTCTTGAAGTAATGAAGTTGTCATACTCAACAACAGCATCTTCTAAATATTCATATTTATGAAGTTTTTCTTTAACAGAAGGATGTGAAGTAAGTTTTATTTCTTTTGGAAATAAGTTATGCTCTGCTAAAATAGATGGGGCAGCGCATATTGCTCCTACTAATTTATTTAATCGAATAAATTCTTTGATAAGAAGGACTATTTGATTATCATTAGATAAGTTTTGAACTCCGAGTATACCTCCTGGAATAACAATTCCATCATAATCATTTGGATCTATTGTAGAAATATCTTGAATATCTGATATAAGTTTTATACCTCTGGCACAACTTACAATTTCATCTATTGAAAAAATAATAACTTCAATACCAGCACGTCTTAGGATATTCACGATTGAGATTGTTTCGAGCTCTTCACTACCATTTGCAATAGGTACTATAATTTTTTTTGACATAATTATCTAATAGTATTTTGTCTTAATTAAAAATCTTATTAATTTACTTTTGTATAAGTTTAAAAATCAATCAATACATTTGAAAAATCTAATTAAAAATATATTAAAAGCAAATTTAGATAATCAAAACGATTATAAAAAACTTATATTTAATTTAATTCATCAAATTGAATTATTTTCTACTCTTTTATTATTTGTGTTATTAGTAATAGAATATACTATACACCAACATTTTTCCTCACATATTATTGTTTTGCTGGTGTGCTTTATTTATTTAACTATTACTTCAAGTTTAAGCTTTAAGTATTATAAATATAAAATTGCTTTATTCTCTTTACTTTTATATGTAAGTGCTGTTTATTTTATTTTAAATGGCTATAATTATGTTATGTTGTTTTATGTCTTAATTATTTATATTGCTTACTTAACAAATCGTGTAATTTCTCTAATAAACTTAATTATTGTGATTTTAAGCTTATTACTTTTGAGCAACATGATTATAATTAATATTAAAGACACGTCTTTCATCTCAGAAAATACTTTTATAGTTTCGTTTATCATTATTTGTGTCTTATCTTCATACTTGGTTAACAATTTCGCTAGTTCATTTAAAAATAAATTTAAAGAGAATGAAAAGAATGTTAAGAAAATCATCTTCGATAATCAAAAATATATGTTGTTAAATAAGCAACTTATCTCAGAAGCAGAAAAACGCGAAAAAGTTCAAGAAAATTTAGAGCTGTCATTACTAAGGTTTAAAACTATTTTTGATGAGGCAAATGATTCTATAATTATCTTAGATGCTGATGAAAATATTTTAGAAGTTAACAAAACTGGATTATTAAGGTTTGATTTATCTGAAGACAAAATTAAATCAATGAAATACAGCGATTTGGTATCTGATGAGATGAAACCGCTGTTAGCAGAACGAATTAAGAGGGTAATAGATAATAAATTTGCGATTTTTGAATCAGAACATATTAAAAAAGATGGTTCAATTATTTATGTTGAGAATAGAATATCTTATATCGAGTATTCTCATTTTAAGTTTTTAATTAACATATCAAGAGATATTAGCGAAAGAAAAAGAAAGGAGAAAGAAGCCGAAGAAATAGAGGGGCAACTAAGAGGTATGGTATTGGAAAGAACTTCTCAGTTGGAAGATGCAATGACTGAGCTTAGAGTTGAAATTGAAGAGAAAATCAAAACGGAATACGAACTTATAAAAACTAAGACTGAATTAGAAAAGTCTTTAGCGATGGAAAGAGAATACAATATACTGAGAACAAGATTTGTGTCAATGATTTCACACGAATATAGAACACCTTTGACAGTAATCTTATCATCAACTTATATATTAGAACATTTTTATAAAATTCAAGATAATGAGAATTTCAATAAGAATATTAGTAAAATTCAATCATCTGTTCAAACAATGACTAATTTGTTAGAAAATGTAATTAGGATAGGCAAAACTGAAACTCAGTTGCTTCAAGTTAATTTGAATAAGTTTGATATTTTAGAAACAGTTAAAGATATTTTTTCTGAAATGAAATCAATTGACAAAGTCAATCATAATTATAAGTTAGAATGCGAGTATAAACAACTTATTATAAACTCCGATGAAAGATTGCAAAATCTTATTATTAGAGATATTGTCAAGAATGCTTCAAAGTATTCAGAAAAAGACACCAATATTATAATTCAAATATTTATTATTGATAGTAACTTAATTATTATTATTAGTGATGAAGGTATAGGAATACCAGAAAAAGATATGAAACATTTATTTGAGCCATTTTTTAGAGGTGGAAATATTGGAGCAAAAGAAGGTACTGGTTTAGGGTTAGCACTTACTAAGCGTTATGTAAGTACATTAAACGGAACTATTGAAGTTAATTCAATTGAAAATAAGGGGACAACGATTAAATTAACTTATCCACTAACATATTATGAATTAAGATGAAAACTATTATAGATGAATATATTTTACTTTATGACGGGCATTGTCCTACTTGTAACTGGGCAGTAAATTTTATTGTTTCAAATGAGACACAAAATAGGTCAATGAAGTTTGCTTCATTGCAAAGCGAATTTGCTGAGTTTATAATGAAGTCAGATTCAAGTTTAATGGGTATAGATTCAGTAATATTAGTAGGTAAGAAATCTGGAAGAATCTGGATTAAGTCCGATGCTGTTTTGAAAGTTTGCTCTTATCTTGGTGGTTGGTATAGGGTATTGAGTATATTTTATATCATTCCAAAATTTATTAGAAATTTCTTTTATGATATGTTTGCAAAGAACAGATATAAATTCACAGGTAAATATGATGTTTGTATGATACCTGACAAAGCCACGAAAGAAAGGACAATGGAGTTTAAAAGTTAATGTAATATAAAGTTAAGGTATTATATCGCTTCTAATTCCACCAGTTATTAAATTCTAATTCTTCTTGTAATTTTTTAGCAGCGTCTTTATAAATTTTGGCTTCGGCATTATCTTCTTTTTCGAGAAGAACAGAGATATTACTTAAAGTTAAGAGCCGTAATTCAGCGGGTAATTCAATAGCTAAATCAGCGGCACGTTTTAGATATTTCCTTGCCCTTGCGTAATGCCCTTGTTTGTTTTGAAGGGCTGAATTAATATTTAGAAATAAGCAACTTAAGCTTTTGTTATCTTCTTTTTCGAGAAGTTTTTCAGCTTCTGATAAATGTGCTTTTGCGTTAATAATATCGCCAGAATTTATTTCAACTTTTGCGGTCATACAAAGTAGTAGGACTTTTTCTGAGCTTGTTAAATATTCAAACTCTGCTTTAAAATACTCGTTTCCTAATTGAATTGATTTTTGAAATTCTCCTTTATGGAAATCTCTAATCATTAGCCGTCGAACATCTGAAAAAGAAAGACTACCACCTGAGCCAGATAGCCCATTACCAATAAAATTACTATCAATTTGTTCGATATTAATTTTTGACCCTGAGTTTGCTTGACCTAATGTTTTAAGAAGCTCTACATCACCAGTTGATTTTGCGATTTCAGTAAGTTCTTGATAAGTTTTTTCGATTAGCTCGACATCGCCACTTAATTGAGAATGTGAAATAATATTTGTCATTATTTCTTTTTTCTCTTCTGGGTTGTCGATATTGACTATTTGTTTACGAAGAAAATTGCTTATTCGGCTATGAATGTTTTCCTTTTCCTCTTCTTCTAAATACTCATTAAAGTAATTGTAATAAAAGACTTGGTTAAATTGATAAACTGTAGTTTTGGTCCCGTATCTCTTATATGAGCCAATACTTCTGATTATTTTACTTTCTTCTTGGATTGTTTTTAATTTCCTAATTAGCTTCAAAATATCAACATTATAGACATCAGCAAGCAATATGGTGGAAAACTCATAACCTTCACTTGCAGCAGTAGCTAAAATATCTTTTTCTTGGCTTGTGAGTTTTGACAAAGAGACAGCTAACGCAGCTTTTGACGATGTTGGAATTAAATCAGAATTTAAGTTAATAAGAAGTTCGCCATCTTTATCAAATAATTCAATTCCTTTGAAGTAGTCATAAAATTCAAAAAGTTCGCTAGCATTGCCTATTGTTTTGCCGAATAGCCATTGGTCGAATTCATCGTTTTCTTGATAGTTTTTAATGTATAATTTTGATAATTCCTTAGTTATATCTAAATCATAGTTTTTTAGAGCAACTCGTTCTAAATCTTTAGCACTTGAATTAAAATGGTAAAAAGGGATTTGTGGATCTAGCACTTCACTTGTGTTAAATGATAACACAAGGAGAATATTTAAATTTCTAATTTTAAATTTAAGTTTATGAAGTAGCTCAACTGAAGAAGAATCAATATATTGAGCATTATCTATAATAATAACAAGTGGTTCTTTTTCAGCTTTGAAGGCAAAGGCATTAATAAGCTCATCTGCCCTATTTTCTTCAACTTCAAGTTCTTCTTTAGTCTTTTCTTTTTTGTATTGTTTCCAATCTCTTGAGAGTTCTTTTGCAGCATAGAAGACATCGCCAATGAATGGTAGTGCTGTCAATGCTGTTAAACTCATATTAACAGCGAGTTGTTTTTTTGCAGTTATATTCTTACTTTCAATTATTACTTCGAGAGCTTTCGCAAAGGGTTTTAGAGGTTGTAAATTTCTAACATTTATTTCACCGATTGGTGCCTCATTTTGAACATAAACATTGAGAATGCTATTTTCTTGGTTATTACATTCTTTAATAAATTGCTTGATTAAATAGGTTTTCCCGACTCCATTTTCACCTTCAATAATGAGTATGTTACCATTGCCGTTTTGTGCGTCAAGTTTATATTCATTAAATATCTTTATGTACTTTTGATTAATTTTCAATTATTCTACCATTAATTTTTCTTCTAATACAAATTTATTTCCTTTTTTTATTAAAATCAAATATTTTCCATTTTTTAAAGGAAATTTGTATTCAATAAACTTAAAATTTATTAAATCAAAGCAAATTTTATTATAAATCTGAAATTCAATAGGAACATCTAATGCAAAGCTAAATAATTCATTATAGTAAAAGCTCTCAGCTTCATTCAACAAATCTAATAAGTTTTTCATATTACTTACTTCATTGTTAATTTCATCGAAAACTGGGTCGGCAAAACCTATCGAATAAGTAAAAACACAAGTATCATTTTTGTTAAAATTAAAAGGACCTACGGAAGCCATTGCTTTTACATCGCTTAAATAGATGCTATCTTGATTTAATAGAAATATTTTATAAAATGGTTGAGTATTATAATAAGTGTCAGAGTTAAAAACTGAATAATTTACATTTTGAAACTGTTCGGACTTATTAAATATATAATTACCATTTTTTTGATAAGATTTTTGAATATATTTAAAGCCACAATATTTTGTAGTTGCAGAATAACCATTGCTGTTATAAAAACAGAGTGTCTCCCCTACAACTTTTGCGTTGTTGAGTTTAGCATCTGTGAACTCTTCATTTTCAAGTGTTATATCGGGGTCTAATAATGGCGAAAAATAGCAATTAGTCAAGTCGTAATCTAAATTATTTATTATTTTTACTTCGACTATAAAAAAGTCTTTATTTTTAAAATTTAAAGTTCTTAATTGATATTCTATATTGCCATTGCTAAATTTCTGATGGTAAATTGTGAAAAGGTCATTATTTGATTGAATAAAAACACTTTTAGTGTTTGTATTCCTGTCGACTTGGTTATCAAAATAAATTCCAGGTAAATTAGATTGTGTCTTATAAAGTGGGTAATCATAATTACCTATTTGAGATTTACCCGTTGTTTTATTAAAATATTTAGACTCATAAATAAAGTATTTTTCTTTATCAACAATATTTGCTTTTCCTACTTCTAAATTGTCAGAATACTTGCCAAAATTTGAAGAATAAATTGTGTCGTCACTTGTGGCATTTATTCCTGTAAATACATGAGAAATTGAATAAAAGAAGTTACTTCTTGCTGTTTTTGGATAGCGCATATATCCGTGAATAGAATCAAAGGCAATCACTCCTTTTGAATTTACTATATAGTCAAAATTCGCTGTGTTTTCAGTTAGTTTTTGTTGTGAAAAAAGTATATTTAATAAAATAATTAAAAGCATATTGTTAAATTTGATTTTTACTAAACACAATTTAAGAAAAATATAAATATGTACGATTTTGTTTTTATTGGGCTTGGAAATATAGGAGAAAAGTATAAAAATACGAGACATAATATTGGTTGGTTATTGATGGAACGATTATCTGCAAAGTATGAATTAAATTTTGTTGCAGGAAAAGGTGATTACTATGTTTGTGAGAAGAAAATTTATGGAAAGAATTTACTTTTTGTTCTACCAACAACCTATATGAATAATTCAGGGATTGCAGCAAAGCAAATTTGTGATAGATATAAAGTTAAAGCAAATCAAATATGTATTTTTGTTGATGAGTATAATTTTCCAATTGGGAAGTTTCACTTAAAAGCGACTGGGTCAAGTGGTGGGCATAATGGTGTAATATCAATGATTGAAGAATTAGGGACTAATGAATTTATGAGATTTCGTCTTGGGATTGATAAGAATTTTGGTCAAGGCGAATTAGTTGAATATGTTTTAGGAAACTTCAATAACAATGAAATGCTTGAAGTTGTTAAAATGCTTGATGAAGCTCAATTAGCAATTGACCATCTAATAAAAGTAGGTTTTATGCGTGCTATGAGCGAAATTAATAGTAGGAAAATTTTTAATACTTGATAAATTTTCTATCGTAATTTCTACCATCTATTGTAAAGCTTAAGATAAAAGCTCCTGAACTTAATTTACTAATATCAATATTTTTCAACGAGTTTATATTTGATATTACATAGTTTCCGCTTAAATCTAATACTCTAATATTTGATACAAGACCATTAAAATCAACTGAAATAAATTGTTGGCTTGGGTTAGGGTAAATTTGGAATTTATCTTCAAAATTTATATCATTATTAACACTTGATAATGTTGTTAATTCAGCAATTCCGTTATAATTGCCTTCTAATGACAAGAATATCTCTGTGTTCCCATTATTTCTATCCGCAAAAAAGAAATCAGTTCTTGTAGCGGTAAGTTCATTTTTAATGTCTATACCGAGCAACTTTTCAGTGTCAGGGTTATAAGCTAAGTCTTGAGGATAATTAATTGTTACCGGTTTCTCGAACATTTGCTTCATCTGACCTTTGAAGCCATCTAAAACATTTAATCTGTGATTGCAACATTGTTCAATATTCCATAATCTATTTTTATCGTCGAATTCAATTCCTAAAATAGATGGGGAACCTGAGAAATTATCAGTGAATGGAGCAACTAATCCGGTATTAATGTCTAAGACTTGGTATAACCTTCCTTCATCACTTCCGCTTCTTTCATTAAACACAAAAATTTGGTTTAATGAATTCATTGAGATTCCAGACCAATTTCCATCAAAATTTAATGAACTATTATTTAACGTATATAACAAACTTGATTCAAGTGAATTCAAATTAAAAGAGTATAATTCTCCATTTCCTTTTAGAATTAGCAATGAGTTTGTGTTTGGGTTATATTCTAAGTTCATAGCATTGTCATCTACAAAGTTGAGCTTACTTAAAACTTGTAAAGAGCCATTCTCACTTATTAAACATAACTCTTGCGTGCTTTTGTTAATTGAAAAGAATTTACTTTGAGAAAGTAAATTGCTTCCAAAAAACAAAGTAATTAATATGGTCGCTATTATTTTCATATTACAAAATTAATAAAAATTAATTAATACCAATAAGTAGAACTACTTATTTTTAACTTTAATGATTAAGATAGTAATATCATCAAATTGGCTTGTTCGCCCAGTAAAGTTATTTAAATCTTGAATTATACTATCTTTAATGTTATGAGACGATTTAGAAATATTTTGTTTTATAATTTCTTTCAAGCGTTCTTCTTCATATTCTTTTTGTTCGCTATTTCTTGCTTCAACTATGCCATCAGTTACTAAAACAAATACATCGCCTTCTGCAATATCAATTTCAATTTCTTCAAGGTTACGATTAAAAAGTTCGCCAGTATTTAATCCGAGGGCTATACCTTTTGGTGTAATAGCAACAAGTTCTTTATTACAACTATCGTAATAATATAAAGGTAAGTGCCCAGCTCGAGCCATTTTCAATTTCATTTCTTTTAGATTAAATTGAATACAAAATGCTGTAATAAATGAACCAGAGTTTAAGAAAGAGAAAATCAATTCGTTAGTCTTAATCATTAAATCTTTAATATTAAGATTAAATTCTTGCAGTGTTTTTACAACTCCTTGAATTTTCGACATATATAAGGCAGCAGAAGTTCCTTTACCGCTCACATCACCAATAATTGCTGTAATAGTATCGGGTATTTCTTCATTAAAAAATATATCATAGTAATCTCCTCCTACTTCTAAGGCAGGCAGAGATATACCTGATATATCAAGAGATTTGATTGAAGGTAATTCTTTAGGGAGTGAAGATAGTTGTATTTCACGTGCTATTTCGAGTTCTTGTTTTAGTCTCTCTTGTTTTGCTAAATCAGAGTATAAAAGGAAGTTTTCAAGAGAGACGGCTGCTTGATTGGCTAAGGCATTGCTAAATAATAAATCATTTGCTTTTAATCTTGATTCAGATAATTTCTCGCCTAAAAACATTAAGCCCAGCACTTTACCTTTTACTCGAAGAGGAATTACATATTTAAACTTGCAAGAAAGCAAGATTTCTTTAATGTCTTTATCTAAATAATCTATTAGAATATTGCCTGTAAATTCTTTTACATTATTAATAATTTCTTTTTCTTTTGAGTAAATATATTCAGTTAATTGATTATCTAAAACACCTTTGTAAGATTGAAATACAACGGAGCTTTCATTTTCATAGACTAAAATTCCACATTGTTTTAATTTAATTAACTCCTGAAACTTATCTAAAATGAAATTTGCTAAATTCTCTAAAGATGATTGATTCTGGAAAGAGTCTGCTAGTTCTTCAATTAATAATTGATAATCAAAAATTACGATATGATATTTCTTATTTAAAAACTCTAAGCTAATTTTTCTAAATCTAACAATTAAATATAAGAACAAACCTGAAATAAGCAAAACTAATATCTTAGAATAAATTGCATATAGTTCTGGTCTTAATGGTTTATCTAAGACTTCTATTGAGTTTCCATTAAAATGTAAATTTGGTAAATAGAAATTTAAGCTAATTAAGAAATAAACTAAATAGATAAACAACATAACAGAAAATAAATTCACTACACTTGAAACAATCATATATTGAATATTTTTTCCTACTTTAATGAGTGAATCTAATAAATCATATTTAGCTATTGTATAAAAGTATGAAATTGGAATTAATATAAAAGTAGCATAATAATGAGTAAATGGCTCAATTCCTAACTTTTCACCCCAAACGCTTACTAAAAAGTAATTAACAATCAATGAGATTAGATTTATGTAATAACTCCAAGTTATTGCTTTACCATACCTTACTTTATCTTTCTTTTTAGTTTTAAACTTATTAAAAATGATTGCAAAATAGATAAATGTTATTAAAATGTAACTTGTTTGAAAAATTGGTATATTTTCATAGTTTTCACCTAACATTATGTAAATATAGAAGAATGCTAAGTAAAGAACTAAAAAAATGTAATAGTACTTAAACAAGAAAGTTTTTTGCACTAATTTCTTTTTCTCAAATGGAAAATATGCGAAACTATGGAATAATAAAGCTAAGGAAATAGCAAAAACGCTTTCGGTTAAAACTATTTTTAAATAATATGATGTCGGTTCTAACATTAAAGTTGAACTTGGCAGAAAAGTTATATAAGTCCCGAGAGTTAATAATGTAAGAGAGACGATTTTTCCTTGAAATAAATAAAATCGTTTCATAGCAATAAACATTGCCATTAGAATAAGAATAATTCCAATTAGGAAAGTAAGTAAAATACTAAATGTAAGTTTGATGACTTTTAATTGAACATTAACATTAGAGAACATACCATTTCGATAAATCATAAAACGAACTGAACGTCCATTGCTTTGTAGATTTGTCATTTTAAAAGCATCAAAAGCACTTTTAAAGTTTTGCCCATTTACTTTGGTAATTATATCACCAACTTTTAACCCTGCATTGTATGAAGTTCCAGCATCAAGAACATAACTAATAATTACAGCAGATTCTAAATTGATAAAAGAACTATCAAAAATATCTGATTTTTTTACTTCAAAGGAATATCTTTTTCCGATTGATTTTTCATCATTTTTAATTACGAAGAAGTCTAGGTTATGAACTCTTTTATCTGAATTTTTTATATATAAAAATACGCTATCTAACGAATAAATTTTTTTATTATCAATAGCGAGCAGAATTGAGCCACGTTTAATAAACATATTTTCAAATTGCTCTTTATTATTTTCAATTCCTAATTTTTTTCGTGCTTTGATTGGTGCGTTTACGAAGATTTTATTTGGTAAATCCTGATAAATATTATCATCAGTTACAACAGAAGAAATGCTATGAATATTCTTGATAGAAAGCCCTATCAAGAAAAAACTTACAATGATAAAAATTGTTGTTAATATTTTATTATATAAATTCAAATTAATATTTTATAAACTAATAAAACGCAAGATTAATTTTCAAAGTTACAAAAAAACTGCTTCACTAAGCAAAATATGTGAAGCAGTTTTTAACAATTACTAATACTAAGAAACTTTAAGCTTCTAAATGTAGTATCCAATTATGTTCATCTTTTACTAATCCGTGTTGAATATTAATAATAGTATCATAAAGTTTATTAGACAATTCCCCTATTTCACCATTATTTAAAGTAATTGATTCACCTTTATAATGTAACAAGCCAACAGGTGAAATAGTAGCTGCTGTTCCAGTGCCAAATGCTTCGTTTAAAGTTCCATTTTTATGAGCTTCAAAGACTTCATCTATTGATAATCTATATTCTCTGACTTTCATACCCCATTCTTTACACAAATGAATTACTGAATCTCTTGTTATCCCTGGTAAAATAGTTCCAGAATCTAAAGGAGGTGTAATTACTTCATCATTTATTACGAAAAAGATATTCATTGCGCCAACTTCGTCAATATATTTCCTTGTTCTACCATCTAACCATAAAACTTGCTGGAAACCTTGTTGTTTAGCTATTCTACCAGCGTAAAGTGAAGCGGCATAGTTTGCAGCGGTCTTCGCCATTCCAAGCCCACCCTCAACAGTTCTTGCATATTCATGAGGAACTAAAATTTTCACTGGGGCTAGTCCGCTTTCATAGTATGAAGCCACAGGACTTGTCATAATTATGAATTTGAATGTTGGAGATGGATGGACTCCTAAGAAATCAGCATCGCCAAACATTAAAGGGCGTAAATAAAGTGATTGACCTTTCTCTTGCGGAATGAACTCTCTCTCACTTATAACAATTTGCTTAACAGCATCAACAAATAGCTCTTCTGGATATTCTTCAATACACATTCTTTTAGCAGACTCAATCATTCTTTTGGCGTTCATATAAGGTCTGAATATATTAATTCCACCCTTCCCAAAATCTTTATATGCTTTCATTCCTTCAAATATAGTCTGACCATAATGTAAAGTCATATTACCAGGTGTTAAAGCAAGAGAGCCAAATGGTATAATTTTACCTTCAGACCAGTTTCCATTCTTATACTCGGAAATAAAAACATTGTCTGAGAAGTATTTGCCAAATCCTAAATTATTATAGTCAATTCGACTTAATTTTGGATTAATTTCATATTCTACTTCTAATTCCATACTCACTTTCCTAATTTTTTATCTAAAATCTTGTAATTCTCAAAACAATACAAATTTAAAAATAATTTTTTAATTAATAACTTTTTTATGAATAAAAACTTCTTTATTTTAACAAATAATTATTACAAATTTAACAAATATTTAGGAGATTTTGAAATGTATGTTTATAAAAGCATTTTAATGCCTACTGATTTTTCGCAAGGTGCGGAAGAAGCATTTGAGCATGTTAAAGATATAGCAAAGTCAATGGGCTCAAGTGTCCATTTGCTTCATGTTATTCAACCCGTAGTTTATCCTGCTGGAATAGAACTAGCTCACGAGAGTCTTGTAAATTTACAAGAAGAATTAGAACAAGTAGCACATACTAATTTAGAAAAATTAGAAAAACGACTAAAAGATTTGGGAATACAAACAAAAAGTGTAATCTTACTTGGAACTCCATCTGAACAGATTGCTGAATACTCATTGGAAAATAATATTGATTTAATAGTTATTGCAACTCACGGTGCAAGTGGAATAGAGCGTTTCCTTTTTGGCTCGACAACAGAAAGGGTAATTCGTAGAGCAGAAGTCCCGGTGCTGGTAGTGCATTTTAAAAAGAAAAAAGATTAGTTCCCTGTTCGAATATTAAACAAAACACATTTTAAGTCGTAAAATTATTATTTATTACTTAATAGGATTACTATGAAAAGGATAATTTTTGCATCTTTCTTAGCGAGTTGCATGGCACTTTTATCTTGTTCTGAGAATTTGACGTCATCGAACAATATAACTACAGAAACAAGAAATATTAGTGCATTCAACGAAATTGAAGTAGCGAACGGACTTAAGGTAAGTTTACAAAAAGGTGATACTCATAAAGTTGAAGTAACGGCAAATGAGAACTTGCATAAAAGTATTGAAGTGACGGTAATTGAAAACGAACTCAAAATTATTAAACACAGCGGGGTTAATTTTGATAATAATGCAAATGTAACAATAGTTGTTACTTACACCAATTTAGAAGGAATTGATGGAACAGGAAATTCTCATATTGTTTTTCTAAAACCATTTAATGGAGATGAACTTGAAATTGAATTGACTGGCTCTTCAACTCTAAAGGGTGAAATTGCAACAAGGAAACTTGATGCAGATTTAGCTGGAACAAGTTTAATTGATATCGTTGGCTCAGCTAATGAATATGAATTGGACTTAAATGGTGGAAGTGTTGCTAAGTCATTTAATTTTATTGTTGAAAGTTTCGATGGTGATTTCAATGGAGGTAGTAGTGCCGAGTTAACTATCAATAAAAATATTGAATTGGAGGCAACAGGTGGAAGCCAGTTGAACTTTAAAGGTAATGCTACTGTTTTAGATCAGAAATTGACAGGTGGCTCTACAATAAACAAAAAGTAAGAGAAAGGGGCTGTTGCCCCTTTTTTTTTAATTTTTAATATTCTCTAATAAAATTTCCGAAATATCTTTTACTTGTACTTCTGATTCTAGTGCTTTTACCCCGTCGTTTATCATAGTTAAACAGAAAGGACAATTTAGAGCGATAGTTTTTGAACCAGTTTCAAGTAATTCTTCTGTTCGTTCTATATTAATTCTCTTACCTCTATTTTCTTCCATAAAGATTTGAGCTCCACCAGCTCCACAGCAGAATCCTTTATCTCTATTTCTTTTTGGTTCAAGCAATTGTAATCCAGGGACGCTCAAAAGTGTTTTTCTTGGTTCGTCGTAAATGTTATTTAATCTACCTGTATAACAAGAATCGTGGAAAGTTACTGATAGTGCTTCTTTTGTTTCATCATTAGTTTTTAATTTCCCTTTATCAAGTAGCATTTGTAAGTATTCAGTATGGTGGTGAATATTGTATTTGCCTCCCAAGTCAGGATATTCGTTTTTAATTGTGTTGAAACAATGAGGACAAGTTGCAACAATATCTTTAATATTATAATTGTTAAGAGTTTCAATATTAATTTTAACATACATATCTGCTAAATACTCATTCCCAGCTCTTCTTGCTGGGTCACCACAGCAGTTTTCTTCTCTACCTAAGATTGCGAAGTTTACGTCTGCGATTTGCATAAGTTTAGCAAAAGAAAGTGTTATATTTTTAGCCCTGTCGTCGAAAGAGCCAGCACACCCCACCCAGAATAAAACATCAAAGTCTTGCTTTTCTGCAACTTCTTGGATACCAGTTCCTTCTGCCCAGTCAGCTCTTGCATCGAGCGGGAAAGCCCAAGGTGCAGAGTTGTTTTCAATATTGGTGAATGGAGTTCCAAGCTCGGCTGGAAACTCAGCCTCCATTAGTACCATATTTCTACGCATATCCAAAATTGCTGGTACGTGTTCTATATTAACAGGACATTCTTGCATACAAGCAGAACAAGTGGTGCATTGCCAAAGTGCTTCTGGGTTAATATAATCACCGATTAGTTTTTTATCTAAGATTGCTTGTTCGTTCTCAGTTAAATTGTAATTTGGTTCTCTATTTTCTTTTGCAGCAAGTTCATCTTCTTTTTTCATTTTTACAGCAATGGGAGCTTTATCCATTGTTCGATGTCTAATTTGTAAGATTATTTCTCTTGGGTCAAGAATCTTTCCTGTTTGAGTGGCAGGACAAACACTGCTACATCTACCGCATTCAGTACAAGTATAAGAATCGTGTATCGTTTTCCAAGAAAAATCTTCAAAATCAGCAGCACCGTATTGAGTAATATTCTCATCTTCAAAGTCAATAGTTTTTAATCTATTTGTTGGTGTTATATTTGAGAAAAATACGTTTGGAACTGAACTTAAAACATGTAAATGTTTTGAGTATGGTAAGAAGTTCATAAAAACTAAGATTAATACGATGTGAACCCACCAGCAAATTTCATATAAAGTTGGTGCAAAGGTCAATGAAATTAATGGTGAAACTGCGTGTGCTAATGGTCTTATAGCCCAATTTGTATCGTGATTTAAGGCTATTGCAGATGCATTTTCAAACATTAATGAAGTTACAATGAAAAATATAATAACAAGTATTAAAGAAGCTTCTGCTTGGTTATGACCTTTACGTTGCAACCGTGGAACTTTAATAATCAATCTTCTTAGTAATGCCATTAATACGGCTACTATAATAAATAAGATGAAAAAGTCAGTTAGGATTGTAATTAAAGAAAAGATTGGTCCTAAATAGCCAAAAACTCCATCAATTCCGAAACCTGAGAAAATAGAATTTAAAGCTGAAAATAATAGAATTAAAAATCCCCAGAAAATTGCAGCATGAATTGGTCCTGCTTTTTTATCTCTAAGAATTTTCTTTTGACCAATGGCTACAATTAATGTATTTACAATCCTTTTCCCTACTTCACCGAACCTATTATCTGGTCGAGCTAATTTTAAATAAGATATTAGTTTTAATACATTTTTTGAAAAAAATGCTGCTCCTGCTAAAAAAACTAAAATAAAAATTATATTTTTTAGTCCAAACTCCATAATTTCCTTTCAATATTGTTTTATTGGAATAAAATTTGATATTTTGCATTTGTTATTGACAAAAATAATAAAAAAATAATTGAAATGAGTAACACAATTATTAATTCATATAACTTTGATGTTTGTTTCATTGCTTTTAATGAACCTTTAGTTGATGCTCGGACAATTAATATTGCAAAATTAGTTGCGAGAAAAGGAAGTAAAGTTGCATTAATTGCTTATGGAAAGGACGAAGATATAAGGCATTATAGGTCTTATGGAATTGACTTCTTCCCTATCGAAAAATCAACACAATCGAAAGTTTATGTTAGATGGTCTTTATTCAAAATCGAAGCAGCAAAGTTAAATGACAAAATAAATGCAAAGTATTACTATGCTTGCGATTTGTATTCACTCCCAGTAGCCGCCGATATGAAAAAGGCAATGCGGTTAATGGGAGCAAAATCAAAATTGTATTACGATTCAAGAGAAATTTATTCAGAACTTGGTCCTCTTTCTGGTCATTATTTTAAACAAGCAGTTATTTCAAAAATTGAGAAAATGTATGTCCCTGCTGTTGATAGAATGATAACATCCGGGGAAATGGATAGCGAATATCTCAAAAAATATTTTAAACACGAAGTTCCATATTTAGAAATATTAAATTTACCACCATTTCAAAAAGTTCCTCGAACTGAACTTTTGCGAAATAAAGCAAAGCTTGAAGACGATGTTTTAATCTTGGTCTATCAAGGAATGATATTGAAAGGACGCGGACTTAAAGAATCAATAGATGCTGTAAACAAAATGGAAAAAGTTCATTTATTCATCATAGGCACAGGCGAATATTATCAGGAAATTGCAAATTATACGATTCAAGAAGGTGCAAGCAAAAAGGTAACTTTCACTGGAAGAGTTCCTTATGCTCGCTTACTTGAAATCACTGCTTCTGCCGATGTTGGGCTTTGTCTTTTCGAGCCAGTTTCATTATCTTATGAATATGCACTTCCAAATAAACTTTTTGAATATATCATGGCTGGCATTGCTACCTTAGCCACTGATTTACCTCAGATTAGAAAGATTGTTAATAAAGAAAGAATTGGCTTATTAGTCAATCATGATTTGAATGTAGATGATATAGTCGAAAAAATTGAAGAAATGAGAAATTTAGAAAACCGAAAGACATTTATTGAACAAGCTCTTCTTGTATCTAAAGAGTATTCTTATGAATCTCAAACTGAAAAAATTATGAATATTTTCCCATAAATTTATTTTATTATTACTTCTTTTCCAAGTTTGTCATTTTCAATCAGTTGAAATTTTGCTTTCATTTCTTTTTCAAGAATATTCGTTAATTCTTGTAAATTATAAGAACTTTCAATTATATAATTAGTTTTATTAAGTTTGTTTTTTAACTCTCCTATTAAATTTTTAAAATAAATTTCATCTTTTATATCATCATTAGATATTAAAAAAAATGAAAACTCTGGTTTTGAGGTATTATCAGAAATTTTCTCATAAGAATTGTTTATTTGATAGAAAAACTCTTTTGAAAAAGAATTTGTATTATCATTTTTTATATTAACAATTAATTTTAGAGAATCACTCCCAGAAATTAAATCTGAATAGTTATTCAAATCAATTTTTGAGTTTAAAAGATTCTCTTTGCTTGTTAATATTTGTTTATGATATTTTTCTCCTATACATAAATCAATATTATAAGATGCAAATGAGTTCTCCGGTGAAATTTCTAATTGGTATATTAAGTTGTCTGGTTCAATAATAATTTTCTTATCGCTTTCTTGTGAGATGGACATAAATTTATCTTTTGAATAAATAAAGATATAATCTTTCACGTTATCGCTATAAAAGTAATTTATATGAACTTTATCACTATTTACGTTATATTTTTCTTTTAAATATGTAAGTATATTAGCAATTCTTTGGTCTGAAATATATTTACTATTTATTTCTTTTTGACTTTCTAAAACATTTTGTGTCCAAACATTTAACTCAATACTATTTCCAAGTTTAATAAAAGTAGCGATAGAGTTTAAGGTTGAGAGATTTCGCTCTTTATATGAATTTTCAATTTTTGTATCATTTTCGTCAAAGTGTATGTAAGGATAAATCGTTGAGTTTTTGATTTTACTCTGAGTTTTTGCATTTATATTCGTTACAAAAGTTGATATAGAAATATCATATTCAATATCTTTATTAATGTGTTTGTTGTTTATTTTTAATTCAGAAAAGTATAAATCGTAGTTACCTTTTCCGCCAGGTCTATCTGAGGCAAATATGATTTTGTTATTAATTATACAGGGGTCAGAATCGTTGTAGTTTGAATTAATGTCATCTAATGCGACTGGTCTTTGCCATTTTCCGAGAACTCTGACTGACAAGAATATATCATATCCACCCTTTCCGCCTTGTCCATTTGAGGCAAAGTATAAAGAATCATTGCCAATAATTAATGGTGTAATTTCGCTACCTGTTGAGTTTAGTTCTGAAATACTAATTGGAGTTTCCCATTTTCCTCTTTCATTCTTAGTTGTCATAAATAAGTCAGTATCTTTCAGTTCATTTCCAAAGTTTGAACTAAAAATCATAAATGACTTATCTGCTGAAACACTTGCATTTAGAATGAAAAAGTCACCATTTATTTCTTCTATTGGCTTTTCCCTAATCCATGATTTTTTAACCTTTTTTACGTAAAATAAGTTTAGTTTTGATTGGTTTGGGTATTTGATGAAAGATGAAATTATTGCGTTTTCGGCATCCATAAAACTTAAATATGAAATATTGTCAATGTCATTAATGTTGTCATTTAAAAAGGACTTTTTAATTTCTTTACCCCATTCGCAAGTATAAATTTTTGCGTTTCCGTTAATTTCAGAATTAAAATATAATTTATTTTCAAAAGCATTATATGCAGGTGCATAGTCATTTTTACTACTATTTAACTGCTCTAATGGAGCAGGTTCGCTATATTGACAGATTGCAATTAAGTTTAATATAAATACTAAAATCATTAAAATTAAAATAATATTGTTAGATTGTAATTTTGAATTTTCTTTAACAAAAATAAGAAATAATTTAAAAAGAACTATTTATGCACGAAATAAGCACAAGAGAACGTGGCGATAGTGCCGAAGAAATTTGTAAAAACTGGAATTATGACTTGACACTTATCAATTAAAGTTTTTTCATTTTAATCCGACAATTATTGTGAGTAATTAGGAGTTATTTCAATGAAAATAGTTTTACTTTTCATATTTTTAATGGTACTTTCTTGTAGCAACGAGAACAAAAATTCAAATACACTTAACAAACCAGAATCTCAGCCATTAAAAGAAAACATTATCCAAGTTAGTAAAAATTACGGATATAATATTATTCAAAACACTGATAAATCTTTTGGTTACGATATTTTTAAAAATGGAACTAAAATTATTAGGCAAGAGTATATTCCTGCGGTGTCTGGTAATCAAGGCTTTAAAACAGATGTTCAAGCAAAAGCATTGGCAGAACTTGTTATAAAAAAATTAGAAAATAATATAATGCCTCCAACAGTTACTATTGAAGAAATTGATAGTATAAATAATCTTAAATGATTTAGTAAAATATGAGCATGACCGCAAAAAATAATATTTATATTATTTTTTTTAGTAAAAATTATATTTTACTAATATTTTTATATTTTTTATTATATATTACAGTAAATGCCCAAGATTCTTGGTCTCAAAAAGCAGATTTTGGAGGAGGAATTAGAAATGGAGCTGTTGGCTTTTCTATTGGATCAAAAGGTTATATTGGGATTGGCTATAATGGTAGTTATAATGTTGACTGGTGGGAATACGACCCTATTGCAAATACTTGGACACAGAAAGCAAACTTTACAGGAACAGCAAGAGCTTGGGCTTCTTCATTTGTTATAAATTCTAAGGGCTATATTGCTTGTGGTTATGATGGAACAAATTCTCTTTCAACTTTACATGAATATAATCCTATTGCAAATACTTGGGCAATAAAAACGAGTATTCCAGGAACATCTCGAGAAGGATCAGTAGGGTTTAGTTTAAATAGCTTAGGATACATTGTTGCTGGAAGAGAATTACCCGCAAATAATTTTCTAACTACAATGTACGCTTATAACCCAATCACTGATAGTTGGACTCAAAGAGCAAGTTATCCAGTCGGAGTGAATTATGCTATTGGATTTTCAATAGGTAATAAGGGATATGTAGGTACAGGAAGTGGTAGTGGCGGGGCTACTCAAAGTTTTTATGAATACGATCCTAATTCTAATTCTTGGGCAATAAAAGCAAACTTTGGTGGTGGGGTTTATGGAAATTCTGAAGCATTTGTCATTGGCAATAAAGGATATGCTGTTTGTGGTACAAATGTGTCAAATTTTAATACAAACACATTATATGAGTTTGATCCAACAAACAATTCTTGGAGTTCTAAATCAGTTTTTCCACCAGGTACCCGTGGTGATATGGCGTCATTTGTAATAAGTGATAAAGCTTATGCAGGAATAGGAGAGAATGGTGGCTACTACCAGGATTTTTATGAATACACTCCCGGTACAACAGCTTCGGTTAATTCTACAATAATCTCAAACATAACAATGACTACTGCGACTTCTGGTGGCGAAGTAATTTTTAATGGAAATTATTCGGTTACAGCACGAGGTATTGTTTGGAGTACTTCTACAAATCCAACTGTCGGCTCTCATACGGGTGGAGGTATTACCACTGATGGTACAGGAGATGGAGTATTCTCTTCTTCATTATCTGGGCTTACTGCTGGAACTCAATACTTTTATCGTGCTTATGCAACAAATTCTCAAGGAACAAGTTACGGATTGGAATATACATTTACTACTACGCAGAACGGAGGTACATGGGCGAAACATACAGACATTTCATTTGGTGGGCGACACCAATCCTCAGCTTTTGAATTTAATAATGTAGGATATCTTGTAAATGGAAATAATGGCTCTTTTTTAAATGAAGTCTTATCATACAACCCTTCTACTTGCCAATGGACAAAAAAAGAAAAATTTCCTGGAACAGAACGTGGGTATTCCTCTGCAGTATCTTTAAATGCCAAGTCATATTTATTAGGTGGTTACGATTTGAACAACTCTTATTTAATTGACTTTTGGGAGTATAACCCTGCAACTGATGTTTGGACACAAAAAAGCAATATACCGGGTGGGGCTAGAGTAAGCGCCGCAATGTTTGTCATTGGAAATTATATATATGCTGGTACTGGTGCAAAAGGTAGTGGAATAGCGAATTATCAAAGCGACTTTTATCAATATAACCCAATAAACAATAATTGGACTGCAAAAGCTAATTTCGGAGGTGGAATTAGAACCGGCTCTGCCTATTTTGCAACAAACGCTAAAGCATATCTTGGCTTAGGGTATGATGGTTCATATAAAAATGATTGGTGGGAATATGACCCAGCCACTAACACTTGGACGCAAAAGGCAAATTATACAGGCAATTCAAGAGATGTTGCAAGAGGATTCTGCATCAATGATAAAGGATATATCTTGACAGGTGGTAAAAGTGATGGGGTGTCATATACGACAGATAATTATGAATATGACCCAACTGCAAACACATGGACATCTCGCACGCCATTTCCAGGTTCAGCAAGAAGTGGGGCAACTGGCTTTGTTATAGATGGTATTTTATATTTTGGTAGCGGATATGACGGTTCGAATAAATCAGATTTTTATTCTTACAAGCCAAATTCGACTCCAACAATTTCCACAACTTCTGTATCAAGCATTAGCACAACAAGTGCATCAAGTGGTGGCAATATTTTAAGTGATAATGGTAATGCTATTACATCTCGTGGTCTAGTTTGGTCAGCTACAACAAATACTCCGACTATTGTGTCATACGATGGTATAACTTCAAATGGAACTGGAATTGGTGTCTTCACACAATCTGTAAACGCTCTATGTCCAGGGACTACATACTACATTAGGGCTTATGCTACAAACAGCTTAGGCACTAGTTATGGTGCAACAGAATCATTCACGACATCCACAAGCACTGGAGATATTTGGACTCAAAAAGCAAACTTTGGTGGTGGTACAAGAAATTCAATTGTGGCATTTGGCATCGGAAATAAAGCATTTATTGGAACTGGTTACCCTATAGCATCAGATTTCTGGGAGTATGATGTTTTTTCTAACGTTTGGACTCAAAAAGCAAATTATGGGGGTGGGGGTATTCGTGCTGGCTCTGGATTTGCTATAAATGGCAAAGGATATTTAGGTTGTGGATTTGACGGAGGTTATAGAACTGATTTCTGGGAATATAATCCATCAAGCAATGTTTGGACTGCAAAAGCGAGTTTCCCCGGTACTGCACGATATAATATTATGGCGAACGCTACAAGTTCAAAAGGATATTTTATTGGTGGAACAAGTTCAGTTCCTGCTAATGTTGATGAAACTTGGGAATATGACCCTGTTGCTAATTCATGGACACAAAAAGCAAGTTTTGGCGGTGGCGTAAGAAGGTTAGGTGCCACTTTCGTAAATAATAATAAATTATTCGTCGTCGGAGGACACTCAACAGGGTCGTCAGTTCACAATGATACTTATATGTTTGACCCCAGCTTAAACTCATGGACACAAAAAGCAAGTTTTGGAGGAGTAGCTCGCAACAACTTATTTGGATTTTGTATTGGGGATAAAGCTTATATAGGATGTGGTTCAAATGAATCTAACTCAGTGTTTTATAATGATATTTGGGAGTATGATATTATGAATGATATATGGATACAGAAAAACAACTTTTCAGGAAGTTCAAGAGCGTTAAGTAACACTAATTTCCCTTCAATTGGAAATAAGGGCTACGTCGGGACTGGATATGATGGTTCAGTCTTACAAGATTTTTATGAATATACTCCTTCTACTGTTCCTGTGTTTTTTGTATCCGAAGCTGGTAATATTACCCAAAATAGTGCTTCAATTTCTGCAAATTATGATAATAATTTTAATGGTTGTGGTAACATATCAATCTCTGACAAAGGATTTGTTTGGGATATAACTCCTAACCCAACCACTTCCTCAAATGAAGGTAGTATTTCTATTGGAACTGGAAATTCTGACTTTAATAGACTTATTGAAAACTTAACTCCTTCTTCTACTTATTATCTTAGATCATATACTACAAGCAGTAATGGAACAGTTTACGGCAATTCAGTTTCATTTACAACTTTAGCACCAACTGCACCAGTAATTAGTAATCTACTAAACCAGGCATTTGGAGACAATACAATTGCTCTAAGCGTTTCGCTTAATTCTACTGGTGGCATTTTGCTTACTAATTCAGGATATATCTACTCGACATCTCCAAATCCTAATATTAATAGTTATAGTGGTGGCGCAGTAGTAAATTCAAATTTAAGTATAGGAAATAACAATCACACATTGGGCAATTTAAACCCTGAGACCACTTACTATATTGTAGCATTCGCTGAAAATTCTATTGGAATATCATATAGCAATGAAATTACCATTACAACACAATCCTTATCGGATGACGACGACGACGATGGAATTACGGATATAACAGAATATAATGGTCCTAACAATGGCGACGGAAATGGTGATGGTATTATTGACGCACTCCAAGCAAATATTGCCTCATTTATGTTTGATGCGTCTGGCAATTTTATTACCGTCGAAGCAGTTAATTGTGCTACACTTGCAGAAGTTAAACAATCTAATTTTAATAATGATACAAAATGGTTTTATCCATTTGGAGTAGTTGAATTTAAATTACCTTGCAATGAAGTAGAAATGAAAATTTACTACCATGCTGTACATAGTTTAAGTAATTACTCATATAGAAAAACAAACTTAAGGGGTGAATGGGGTACTTTTGAAGGTGCAATATTCAGCCAAGATACTATAGGAGGAAAAATTATTGCAACAGTTAATTTCCCATTAAAAGATGGGGAATATGGAGATGCCGATGGTGAATCTAATGGTCAAATATTTGATCCAGGCGGACCGGCAGTTCAAGCATCAGTTAATATTCCATTTTGGGATTGGGGCTGGCTAGTCCTTTCCTTTGTTGGGGTATTATTTCTTTATCAAAAATTCTCATAATATAATATTTTCGTAAATTTGCCTCTGTCTCATTATAGAATAATTTTTAATTGAGAAATTTATGCACGAAATAAGCACAAGAGAACGTGGCGATAAAGCAGAAACAATCGTTGCAGAATATCTAAATCAAAAGGGCTATAAGGTTATTAAACGCAATTTCCACTTTGGAAAAGTCGGTGAAATTGATATAATTTGCGAACACAATAGCACTTTAATTTTTATCGAAGTTAGGTCGAGATATTCTCAAAATTCGCTCGACCCAATCGATACATTTAGTTTCAAAAAACGAAATTCAATAAGGAAAACTATTGAGGGCTATTTGTATGTTAATAAAATTACAAATAAGGACTGCCGATTTGACTTCATAAAGATTGATATGTTTTACGACAGTCCTAAAATTACACATATTGAAAATGCTTTATAACTTCATTTTCGACTTTATATCTTGAGGAATTGCATTTTTATGCACTGTGATTGATGTAGTTTTGTGCATAAAATACGGGAATGAAACATATAAATAGCCATCTCTACCTCTTTTTTCTGTTCCCCAAGAATTTTTCACAACAAAATATTTTCTATCTTTAATATCTTTTACAATACCAACAATATGCATTCCGTGGTCATCTTCAGTTAAGTAATTATCGAAATCTTCTTGTCTTTTTTCTTGTGTAATATCAATTTCTTGATAAAGCGAATCCCATTTAATTTCGTCTTTTTTTAATCTCATACTTTCTAAATCTTTAGGGTCTATTGCAA
This sequence comes from uncultured Hyphomicrobiales bacterium, assembly GCA_964465945.1. Taxonomy (GTDB): domain Bacteria; phylum Bacteroidota; class Ignavibacteria; order Kapaibacteriales; family UBA2268; genus JAJRPT01. Next base: position 6,197 of record CAYXMM010000015.1, on the reverse strand, counting down.
GACCATAATCTGAATTAAATCCCATTTCGGTAACATCTGAACCCCAATCAACTGAGTAGCCATTATTTAAAGCATTTTCAACTATTGCAAGCATTTCTTGCATTTTCACATTTTGAAATAATCCTCTTGAAAAATTATCAGGTACTTCTAGAACAAACTCTTCATAAAATGGATGATGATTGAAAGAAGTAATATCTACATAGTCATCTGCGTTTATTCCTAAGTATTTTACAAAACTTAATGGTGTATATTTTTTACCTTCATATTCAAATTCTGTTGGCGGTGTCCCTAAATAAGCATCAATCACAGCATCGAATGCTTTTTTCCAATGATTAGTTCTATTATTCCCTGAAGTATTTACAACTCTTTTCACCATATCTTCTAAAATTCCTGACATTTCGGCATGATTTATATAATCGTTTTCAGGTCTTGCAGAGTAAATGGACTCGGGAATAATTCCATATTTTTTGATAGAATACAGTACATCATGGCTAAGTGCACCTTCACCAAATTGAGTCGCTCCGTGAAAACGAACATAATTATCTGCTTTTTCTTTATACATATTTCTTACAATAAACATTTCAGATAAATTAAATTTACCTTTTCCCATTCTTATTAGTTCAGATTCGATAAATGAATTTCCAGCAAATGTCCAGCAGGTTCCTGAATTATTTTGATTTTTCACTCCTGTTCTCTCAACATTAACAATTTCTTTAAATTGATATACGCTATCAATTTTTTTCATTAGCTCTGCATCTTGTTTTGCGAATGTGAAAGAAAGTAATAATAATAAAAAATTCATATTTTATACTTATTATATTTTGACATATTCAAAAATAATTAAAATTATCGAAATTTTATAAAGGTTTCAAATTTTTATTAATATTAAACCATGAGATAAAAAAAAAGAGCCGACATAATCGACTCTAAGTTTTACTTTATTATTACATTAGTGTTTATTTACTTTCACCTAAAAGTTTTAAGAGTTTTTCATAGTTATGTTTTCCGATTTTTCTTCCTAAGTTCAAACCTTCAATGTTATCAGATTGAATGTGGTAACCACCTAAAATTCTTGAGAAACCAGCCATATCAGCTGTTTGTGTAAATGTTGGAAATTTAAGAGTCACAGTATCACTTAAATTGTCTGGCTCAGTAAGAGCTCCAGGCACTAATTTTACTTCTAATCCAAATATGTCACTTTGTTTAAATAGTTTTAGTGCTTCACCACAAGCACCGCTAATGGAGCTATGTCCAGACACATAAGATGGGAATGAAGGGCATAAGAAGTATTTAGGTGAGTATGGTCGCCAATCTTCTCCTTTTAATTCACCCCATCCTTTACCTTCGCCTTTCCAACCCTTTATCATTTTTCCTTTATAATATTCATGAACTAAAGCATAAGGTCTTGCAAAATCATAGTACATTTTTGAGTCCCAGCAAGCAATAAACCCATCCATTGCTGTAGCTGTAACTAGAAAGTACATTTTAACGTCTTCATCTAAGGAATGTTTGTCTCTTGTAGATACATGTTGAGCAAAAATCATCCAGTGTCCTGCTTGTTGAACTGACCTTGGACCATCACGCATAAATTCAACTAATGCTTTTTCTTCGGGCTTAATATTTGATTGTAAATTAACTACTTGCTCGATTTCTTTATTAAGTTTTTCTGTTCCATAAAGTGGTGGAGCAGGAGCACGAAATTGAGAAGCACTATCTAATAACAAAGTTGTAACTAAATTCCATTGAGGACTCAAACAACCTGGATCATACTTAACACCCTCGAGTGTTTCGAAATATTTGGGTTGCCATTTGTTAATATTGTTCATTTTATCTATCGGGTTTTTAGGAGTGTAATGAGTGTAATCATTGTATGCTTTCCCTGTGCTGTCAACATCTCCATACTGGTTTGAGCCATCGTTTCGTCTTGCATCAATTGCAGTTTTAGCAGCAAGGTTTCCTATTCCAATAGGAGTTGTTTTATCTAAACTTTCATTATATGGATCTAAACCTAATTCTTTCATTTTATTGACAAACATTAAAGTATCAGAAAAATAATACTCTCTTAAAGTCCTATAAGCAGCGTAACTAATTGCAATTTCTTTATTGTTTAGAGTTCTTGCTTCTTTAGGCATTCGCTCAACTTCTTTTAAAAACACAGGTGTGGCTTTATTGTCAAAGCGTGTCCAAGCATCGAAAACTGCTGTAAAAACAATTCCTAGCATACGAGACGTGATTGTAGGACGTGGTTTAAACCGTTCTGTGTCATTTGCAGTGGCATCTAACGCTACCTTTCCCCAGAAATATGCTACATTTTCAGGGGCTTTATTAGCCATAATTGATTTTTCTGCCTTAACTAGCTCTTTTGGTTCATTACTACAAGAAAAAATACTAAAGACAATAATAATTAGTAAAAAAAATTTCATAAAATCTCCAATTTGTTAAAAATTAATTTCAATAATGCGAATTTAAGTTTTTTTCTTTTATGATGTAACATTATTTATAATTATTTGTTAGAAACACATATATAAATGAAATCATATTTAATTTTTATATTGATAAGGAACTTATTGAAAAAAATGAAGATTTCATTGAATATGTTTATAAACTCAAAAAACAAATTTTTTCATTTAATATCCTTAAATTTGTGTTTATTTCAAAGTTGATTTTAATGAAAAAAGTATTAATTATTGCTTACTACTTTCCACCTTCAGGTGGTCCTGGTGTTCAAAGGGTATTAAAAAGTGTTAAATACCTTAAGCAATTTGGTTGGGAGCCGGTTGTTTTAACAGTTGCAAATGGGCAATTTCCTGCTATTGATGAATCATTGTTGAAGGAAATTCCTGAAGGGACAAAAGTTTATCGAACAAAGATTTTTGAACCTTATGATTTGTATAGAAAATTTACAGGCAAGGGGAAGAATGTTGCACTTGATGTTAATAATATTAAGAAAGATGATCAAAAGAGAAGTTTTACAGAGCAGATTTCAGAATTTATTAGAGCCACTTTTTTTATTCCAGATGCGAGAATTGGTTGGCGTAGGTATGCTGTCAAAAAAGGATTAGAAATAATACATAGTGAAAATATAGATGCAATTTATTCTTCTTCGCCACCTTACACATGTTCGCTTATTGCTCGGGATTTGAAACGAAAAACTAAACTTCCTTGGATTGCAGGTTTGAGGGATCCTTGGACTGATTTTCTTACAACGCCAACCCGATGGTGGTTACCGAAATTAATAGATAGAGGAATGGAGAAATCGGTATTTCAAGAAGCAGATTATGTTGAGTGTGCTTGGGAAGGGATTAAGAAAGATGCGCTTCAAAAATATCCATATTTTGATGCAGAAAAGTTTATTCATATTCCGAATGGATTTGATTCAGAAGATTTCCCGTTATTAGATACTCATACAAATGAAATACTTACAATTACTTATACTGGCTCGATGTATGGAAGACGTAATCCCTTGGCTCTTTTTAATGCACTTGAAGAGCTTGTTTTAGAAGAGCGGATTAAAAAAGATAAGTTTAAGTTTAAGTTTATTGGTCGTTTTGGAGCAGAAATTGAAGAAATGATTGCCAATACTTCATTTAAAGAACAAATTGAGGTTATAAACTATATGCCACATAGTGAAAGTATTAAAATGTTAATGAATTCAGATGTGTTATTACTGATAGTCGATGAGGCGAAAGAAAGCAAAGAGATTGTACCGGGTAAGGTTTATGAGTATTTAGGAGTACTGAAGGCAATATTTGCAATTACACCTCAACGTAGTGCTATAGCAAAGTTGATACGAGAAACTAATGCTGGATTAATAGCTCATCAAGATGAAAATGAAAAATTGAAAGAGAATTTTTTAGAGTTTTATAATAATTTTTATTCAAATAAAGATTTAATTAAAATTAATAAAAGTAAGGTAAGTGGTTATGAAAGGAAAAATTCTACTAAGTTACTTGCATCTTATTTTAATGAATTATGTTGAAAATATCATAATAAATTTATAATATATATTTGGATATTTGATATAAAAGTAATAATTTTGCAGTTCTAATATTAAAAAAAATAAAATTAGGTTTTAAAATGAAAAGGACTTTTCAGCCCAGCAATAGAAAAAGAAGAAATAAGCACGGCTTTAGAGCAAGAATGGCTACTAAAAATGGTAGACAAGTTTTAGCAAGACGTAGAAGAAAAGGTAGAAAAAGATTAACAGTAAGTGATCCTAAGTAAGTTTTAATTTTAGGATAGTCTTTTGGCTATCCTTTTTTAATTTCAGTATTATGAGCAATATTAAGATTATTAAGCCATTAAAGGGTCATAATATTTTTTCTGATGTGTTTAAAGTTGCTTATAAAAAAAGAAGTTCAAAATTATTAATTGCTTATACTTATTATAGTAAAGAAAATAGTGCTGATAATTTATTCTTAGGTGTTAGTGTTCCTAAGAAGATTGTTAAAAAGGCAGTTTGTCGAAATAGAATTAAACGGCTATTACGAGAGTCAATTCGACAAGTTAAAATTGAAGAAATAGAATTAATTAAAGAAATTAACCAACTTATTTTAGTCTGGCAGGAAACATTAGAACATCCTAGTCGTTTAAGACTAAATACTGTGAAAGAGGAAGTGAAAAACTTATTGAATAGCGCTTTAATTAAGAAGAATGAAACAGATATTAACAGCAATAATAAAATTATATAAGAAATTCATTTCTCCAATGTTGCCACCCTCTTGTAGATTTTACCCAACTTGTTCAGAATATGCTATTGAAGCGATAAATGTTCATGGTTCTATTAAAGGATCTTGGTTGGCTGTGAAAAGAATAGTTCGATGTAATCCGCTTTCAAAAGGTGGCTTCGACCCAGTCCCAATTAATCATCATCATCATTAAATAAATTAGAAAAAAATGGATAGAAATAACCTACTTGCAATTTTATTAATCGGTATCATTATTATCTCTTATTCTCTTTGGATGGGTACAAGTGAAGAACCGAAGAATACAAAGGAATTTACTGAAAAAGTAGATAGTTTGGAAAAAAACAAACCAGTTAAAGCTGAAGAAGTTGAAATAGATAATTCTCAATTAGATTCAAGCCAGTTAGCGAATAAGTATGGGAAATATTTTACTCAATTTGCTAGTGGAACAGAAAGAGTTATCACTATTGAAACTGATTTGTTTATTGCAAAATTGTCATCTAAAGGTGCTGCACTAACTCGCTGGGAATTGAAAAAGTATGATAATTGGTATAAAGACCCAGCACAACTTATCTGGAAAGATGATAAACAAGTTTTTATGAATTTCATCTCTGATGATGGGAAAAAGATTGATTCCAGAGATTTGTATTTTGATTTGAGTAGTTTAGATAAAGACTATTATAAATTAACAGGTAATCAAAAATTTAGTTTTGTTACTTCAATTAATTTTGGCGATAGTAAATCAATTCAAAAGACATTTACTTTCTATGGTGATAAGTATCACTTTGTCAATGATATTGCGCTTAATAATCTTGATAATATTTTGCCGAAAAGAGGTTATAATCTTGCTTGGGTTAATGGGTTGAAATATCAAGAGCATAATTCAATAGATGAGTCAAACGAAGCAAAAGCGGAAGCAGTTTTCAATGGTGAGAGTCAAGATATTGATGCCACAGAAGATGAGACGGTTACTTCGTCTCCAAAGGGTGCTAATTTTGAATATGCGGCTATCAAAACTAAGTATTTTGCTGTTGCGATTAAAACAAAATTAGATGATGCGACTATTGACCTCAGAGGTCATAAAAAGCACACAAAGAATGAGGGTGTGGTTGAATATTATGATATGCAACTTCGAGTTCCTTATGATGGTGGCAATCAAACTAATTCATTTTTAGTTTTTATTGGACCACTTGATGCAGATTTAGCAGAGTCTTATGGTTTTGGACAATTAATTAATTATGGTTGGTGGATATTTAGATATATAGGGCATGCAATTTTTCAATTTTTAAGTCTAATTCAGCAATTTATTCCTAACTGGGGGCTTGCTATAATTGTATTCTCTATTATTTTAAAAGCTCTTTTATATCCTTTATCTGCTCCTCAAATGAGAGCATCTCAGAAAATGAGATTACTTGCGCCTCAAATGACTGCAATAAGAGATAAGCATAAAGACGATATGCAAAAGCAACAGAAAGAGATTATGAATTTATATGGCGAATATGGTGTTAACCC
>CAYXMM010000014.1:0-75002 GCA_964465945.1 uncultured Hyphomicrobiales bacterium | reverse complement strand
GCTCTGTCCCTACTATAATAATTATTCATAAATCGTTTTGAAATATAAAATAATCTAAAAATGATGATATAAAGGACAGAGCAAGCTCTGTCCCTACAATAATATTTTTATTTATAAATCGTTTTGAAATATAAAATAATCTAAAAATGATAGAACTTAAAAGAACTAATTCCGATAATCCAGCATTTCAGAGTTTAGTGGCAAAACTAAATTTATACTTAGCCGAGATAAACGGCGATAAACACGATTTCTTTATGCAATATAATAATATAGATGTGTTAAACAATGTTATTGTAATATATAAAAACAACATACTCGTTGCTTGTGGCGCTATTAAAGAGTATGACTCCAAATCAATGGAAATTAAACGAATGTTTGTTCCAAGCGAGCAACGTAGAAATGGCTATGCTTCTTATGTTTTAGATGAACTTCAAAAATGGTCAAAAGAGCTTGGATATTCTAAATGTATTCTCGAAACAAGTAAAAATATGACGGAAGCAGTTGCACTTTATACTAAACATAATTTTCAAGTTATACCTAATTATGGTCAATATGCAAATGTAGAAAGTAGTGTTTGTTTTGAAAAAGCTATTTAAAGTTGGCTTGAACTTTAAGATTCATAAATGCTTATATATAGAGAAATATTATTGTTATGTATTTCTTATTTAAAAACTTAGCAATTTCATAGATGTACTTTTAGGAATATTTTTTTTTTTGTATTTTGTAACCCCTTACTTGTTGCTGTGTATATTTTGCATAAAGTCAAAAAAGGAAACATTATGCTAAAGCTATCTACCCTACTATTTTTCTTGTTTATAAGCACAATACTCAGCCAACCAAAAAGTATCAATTATTCAAACTGGCTCTTTGGTCATAATGCTGGTCTTAAATTTACTTTGGATAAAGCCGACCCAATTGAAATTTTCTCAAATATTGATACTTTAAATTCAGATGAAGGCATTTGTACTTTTAGTGATGATAAAGGAAAAATTATTTTATGTTCTAATGGCAAAAGATTAGTCCATTTTTATGGAGACCCGACAAAAGACGAGTATAAGGTTTTTGATTTCAAACAGTTTACCAGATTAACTTCTTCAACAAACTCTACAATAATATTACAAAGTTTAACCGTCACAAATCAATACTACATTGTTATCGTAGGCGAGACTTATAATTGGGAGTATTCTGGCGAGTTGCTTTATGCAATCTTTGACATTTCTTTAAATAATGGGCAAGGTGGTTTTGCTCTTGATTTTACTAAAATCGGCAACACTTCATCTGAGAAATTATCTGCTATCTTTGATTGTGAATTAAATAAATATTTAATATTAACTTGTGATTATACAACTTCCAAAACTAATTTGCATATTTACACACTTGACGAAAACGGATTGAACACACAACCTAAGATAATTAATTTGAATAGACGTTATCACTTAATTGGAGATATGAAAATTTCTTTAAATGGCGAGTATGTGGCAATTTGTGGCTATGAAAGTTATAATTTTGGTTTGTATAAATTTGATTTAGTTAATGAAGAAATTAAAGAAGTTTACTATTTCTATAAGCCGTTCGTAGATTTTTACTCTGCTGAATTTTCTAATAATGACAGAAAATTATACGTGTCTTATTCAAAAAAAGAGCCGTCAAATGTTACAAACCATTGTATAACACAATTTGATTTAAGTTTAATTGAAGATTCTACAAAATTTGATTTATCAAAAAAAATTGTATTACAAGATACTCTCTATTATGCTTATTTAAAAAGTGGTTTAAATGACAAAATATATATCAGCACAATGAGTTACAAATCAGCGTTTAATCCGGCATTACACAGCAACAATTACAATTATTTAACTTGCATTGAAAATCCAGAAGAAGACGCAAATCAACTAAATTTTTCTACTTTTCACTTTTCTTCAAATAGATATTCTATTTTAGGTTTACAAACAACGCCAGTTATATTAAATGAATGTAATTTATGCAAACCAGATATTAATGTTTACTTAAATAGTAAAACACTTAACTTAGGTGACACCTTTTGTATTGATGGTGTATTTAATTATAACTGTTTAGGTACTGGAGATTTAAGTATAATTGAACTTCAATTTGAGTATAATCCAAAATTTATGAAAATAATATCCGCTTCAACAGATTATAGAATAGTGGAAGGTGAAATTATGAACAAATTAGTCCTAAAATTTGATGTTAGAACAATAGATATGATTGAAGAAATATATTTTTCTGTGTGTTTCCAATCTTTGCTTAATAGCGATAAACTTTCAGAACTTAAAGTTTTAGAAAGTGAAGATTACAACTTAATAGATTTTAGAAATTCTAACATAGAATATTTGTCTTGTGACCAACCATTCAGACAGGTTAAACATTTTTATGCTACAGAATATTATTATACATTATCTAATAATATTGTATCTATATTTCTTACGACAGAAGAGCAAGGAGATTTTAAATTTCAGATTTTTGATGTTTTAGGTAATATGCACTATTCTAATATGCTTAATCTTACACAATCACAATATATAAACGATAATGTGTTAAATTTTCCAATTGAAAATTATCCTGTTGGGAATTACTTTTTAAGAATGATTTCTCCAAATATGGAAGTTTATACAAAGCAGTTAATTATTGAGTAAGAAATGCAACTAATGGTAATTGTTACAAATTGCTTATAAATATAAGCGTTAAATAATTGTGTTTTAGAACTATTATAACAACAATAACCCTATAAAATTCATATACATATTTATTTTTTATTTATGAATTTAATTCATATCTTTGGAAATTATTTTTGACAATTTTGTTATTGTTAATTATAATTTAAGACAAAAGACTATTTTATCAAACTTAACAAAATTTTGTATTGAATATTTTAATCTCAATCATATTATTTACATCACTTGGGTATCCCTCGCAACTTTAGAAAATCGTTAATTTTCTTAACTTTCATCTCATTAATTACTAAAATTATTAAAAATAAAAGGAAAAATTATGTCCGAATCAATAATGCCTTTGGCTGAACCATATAAAATTAAGATGGTTGAACCGTTAAAAACAACTGACCGCAAATATAGATTAGATAAAATTAGAGAAGCCGGTTATAATACATTTTTGCTCCACTCAGATGATGTCTATATTGATTTACTTACAGATAGTGGTACTAATGCTATGAGTGATTATCAATGGGCTGGAATGATGCTTGGCGATGAAGCTTACGCTGGAAGTAAAAATTATTATTACTTAGAGGCAAATGTTAGAAAGTATTATGGTTTCAAACATTTAGTGCCTACTCATCAAGGTCGAGGTGCTGAGAATTTACTTTCGCAAACGCTTATTAAAAAAGGTGATTATGTTCCGGGAAATATGTATTTTACAACCACTCGTTATCATCAGGAAGCGGCTGGTGCAACTTTCGTTGATGTTATAGTTGACTCAGCTTATTCCACAACTGATAAGTTTCCATTTAAAGGGAATGTTGATTTGGATAAAGTTCAATTGTTAATCGACAAAGTTGGTGCTGATAAAATACCTTATATTTGTGTAGCTGGAACAGTTAATATGGCTGGTGGGCAACCAGTTTCAATGCAAAATATTAAGGAACTTAGAACATTAACAAATAAATATGGAATAAAGATATTTTTAGATGCAACACGTTGCGTTGAGAATGCCTATTTTATAAAAACTAAAGAAGTAGGATATGAAAATAAATCAATTGAAGAAATATTGTTTGAGTTTTGTTCCTATACTGATGGTGCCACTATGAGTGGAAAAAAAGATCTACTTGTAAATATTGGAGGTTTTATTGCAGTAAATGATGATGAGCATTTTGAAGAACTCCGTAATATGGTGGTAGTATATGAAGGGCTTCATACTTACGGCGGTTTGGCTGGACGGGATATGGAAGCGATGGCTCGTGGAATGGAAGAATGTGTCAAATTTGATTACATTGAACATCGCTGTCAACAAGTTAAATATCTTGGTGATAAGTTGCTTGAAGCTGGTATTCCAATTGTGGAACCAATAGGTAGCCATGCGGTGTTCTTAGATGCAAAGAGGTTCTACAAGCATATTCCACAACTTCAATTCCCTGCTCAAAAATTAGCGGCAGATTTATATATTGAAAGTGGTGTGAGGGCAATGGAACGGGGTATAGTTTCTGCTGGTAGGAATATAGTAACTGGCGACCATCATTATCCAGACCTAGAGCTTGTTCGTTTAACTTTACCACGTAGAGTTTATACTCAGTCACATTTAGATGTTGTAGTTTGGGCTGTTAAGAATTTATATGAGAAGCGAAATGAGGCAAAAGGTCTTGAAATGATTTATGAACCAAAGTATTTGCGATTCTTTCAAGCAAGATTTGAACCTTTGAAATAGAATATTAATAAAGTGGCATTCTTAATTTTAAGATGCCACTTTATTTTAATTTCATTTAATCCTTCTTAAGAATAACATATTGTCTAAAGAAAACTTGCCTGCATCTGCGAAAATTAATGATATAAAAGCAAATACGTAAAAATATTATGGCTCTAATACGGCAAATCCATCTGCTATTATAAAAGCATAAAATAAAAATATAATATTTTACGACAAAAATCGTTGCTACTCTTTTATTAAGACAGTTTAAGTTATTTATGAAAAAAAGCGTTCGTTACACTTCAATTATATTAATCATTTCGTTTATTCTTATTTTTTTAATAGTCCAAAAGTTATATAAAGATAGTTCTAAAGAAGATGTTAGCTTATCAAATAAGCCAAATACCGCGTTGTCAGTTGATGGTGTGGTGGTAAAACCAATTAATTTCGCTGAAAAAATTAATGTAAATGGAACTTTATTGGCTGATGAATCTGTTGAAATTAAATCTGAAATTAATGGTAAGATTGTTAGTATTAATTTTTTAGAAGGAAAACCCGTCTCTAAGGGTCAATTATTAGTAAGTATTAAATCTGATGACTTAAAGGCTCAGTTGAAGAAAGCTAAAGAGAAACTTGATTTTTTGGCTATTATTGAAAAAAGACAAAGAACTTTGCTCGCAAAAGATGGTATTAGTCAGGAAGATTATGATATTGCTCTTAATGACTTGAATACTCAAAAGGCAGAAGTTGAATATTTAACTGCTAATTTAGTAAAAACCGAGATTAAGTCGCCTTTTTCAGGCATTGCAGGGCTTAGAAATGTTAGTGTTGGTTCTTTTTTAACTACAAATAATGTAGTAACTTCAATTTATAAAGTAGATAATCTGAAACTTGAGTTTTCTTTCCCTCAGAAGTATTATAATCAAGTAAAATTAGGCGATAAAGTTACTTTTACTTTACCTCCAAATGTAGATATTTATGAAGCAACAATTTATGCAATAAGTCCAGAGATTGATCCAATGACTAGGTCAGTTATGGTTAGAGCAAGTTTTCAAAATATAGGAAATAAAATAATGCCTGGCTCTTTTGCAGAAGTTCAATTAAATTTTGGTGGTTCTGAAAGTAGGATTATGATTCCAACACAAGCACTTATACCAGACCTTGAATCAGAGAAAGTGTTTTTATATAAAAATGGTAAAGCGGTTCCAGTAAAAGTTAAAACCGGAACAAGAACAATTTCTGAAATTGAAATTGTAGAAGGTCTAAATATTGAAGATACTGTTATTGTATCTGGAATTATTCAACTTAGACCAAATATGGATGTTAAAATTGATATTTTGGAGAGCAAATGAGTTTATCCTCTCTAAGTATTAAGCGACCTGTCTTAGCGGTTGTAATGTCAATTGTTATTGTTTTATTTGGAATTATTGGATTTACATCCTTAGGTATAAGAGAATTTCCTAATGTTGATAGTCCTATTATTACTGTAAGTACATCTTACATTGGTGCGAATGCAGATGTAATGGAAACGCAAATTACAGAACCTTTAGAAGAGTCAATAAATGGAATTGCTGGTATCAAATCACTTAAATCAGTTAGTCGTGACGGACGAAGCACAATTACAGTTGAGTTTGATGTTGATATGGATTTAGATAATGCAGCAAATGATGTTCGTGATAGGGTTTCCAGGGCACAGAAGTCTTTACCGCCAGATGCTGACCCTCCTATTGTTTCAAAATCAGATGCAGATGCTCAACCTATTGTAATGCTTGCAATTAAAAGTAAGAAAAGTAGTTTATTAGAGATTTCGGCAATAGCTGACAATGTATTTAAAGAGAGATTACAAACAATACCTGGTGTGAGTGAAGTTAGAATTTGGGGTGAAAAGAAATATTCTATGCGTCTCTGGATGGATCCAAAAAAACTCGTTGCTTTTGATGTTACTCCTATTGATGTTAGAAATATACTTCTTAAAGAAAACATAGAATTGCCTGCTGGGCGTATTGAAGGACAAAACACTGAACTTACAATAAGAACACTTGGTAGGTTAAAAAATGTTGATGAATTTAATAAGCTTATAATTAAGGAAGTTGATGGAAAAGTAATTAGATTTCAAGATGTTGGATTTGCTGAACTTTTTCCTGAAAATGAAAGAACATTATTAAAAATGAATCATACTCCAATGGTTGGCGTGGTTCTTATTCCACAACCTGGTGCAAATAATATAGCTATAGTTGATGAATTTTATAAACGTGTTGAACAAATTAAAAAGGATATACCGAAAGGAATCGAACTTCAAGTTGGATTTGACACAACAAAATTTATTAGGTCATCTATTAAAGAAGTAGAAGAAACAATTTATATTGCTTTTTTCCTTGTTATTATTATTATTTATGCGTTTTTGAGAGATTTTAGATCCACAATTATCCCTGTTGTAGTTATTCCTATATCATTAGTTGGTGCATTTTTTATTATGTATTTGTTTGATTTTAGTATAAATGTGTTAACCTTATTAGGTATTGTTCTTGCTATTGGGCTTGTTGTGGATGATGCAATAGTTGTGCTTGAGAATATTTACAAGAAAATTGAAGAAGGGCTTAGCCCAATGAAAGCAGGTTTAGAAGGAGCTTCTGAAATATTTTTTGCTGTAATTGCTACTACTATTGCATTGGCTGCTGTGTTCTTACCAGTGATGTTTTTACAAGGTATTACGGGCAGATTATTTCGTGAATTTGGAATTGTAATTGCTGGCTCTGTGATTATTTCGGCTTTCATTGCTTTAACATTAACACCAATGTTATCTTCAAGGTTTTTAAAAAATACTGGTCATTCTAAGTTTTATTTAATGACAGAACCATTTTTTGAAAAGCTTAATAATTTCTACACATACACATTAAATGCATTTCTTAAAAGAAGATGGATGGTCTTCCCTATTATTCTATTAACTTTTATAGTGATTTATTTCTTTGGAATGAAGCTTCCGAGTGAAATGTCGCCAATCGAAGATAGAAGTTCAATTCGAGTGATGTCAACTGCACCTGAAGGAAGTACTTATGATTATATGGAAAATTATGTTAATAGTTTAATCGGAATGGTTGAAGATGAAGTTAAAGAACAGGAATCTATTTTAGCCGTTACATCACCTGGTTTTGGAGCTGCAAGTTCAGTAAATAGTAGTTTCTTAAGGATACAACTTAAAAATCCAAAGGAACGTGAATTATCTCAATCAGAGGTTGCTAAAAAATTATTTGGCGTGGTAAATAAAGCAACTAATGCAAGGAGTTTTGTTATTGAAGAGCAATCTATTGGCTCATCAAGGTCAGGATTACCTGTTCAATTTGTTATTCAAGCACCTAATCTTGAAAAATTAAAAAAGATATTACCTAAATTCTTGCAGGAAGTAAGGTCTAATCCTACTTTTGCAATGTCAGATGTTGATTTAAAATTTAATAAGCCGGAATTAATTGTTGAAATAAATAGAAATAAAGCAAGGGATTTAGGAATAACTGTGAGTGATATTTCTCAAACTTTACAAATGGCTTTTTCAGGTCAGAGATTTGATTATTTTATTATGGATGGTAAACAATATCAAGTAATTGGTCAGTTAACTAAGCCAGATAGGTCATCTCCAATTGATGTAAGGTCTTTATTTGTAAGAAATAATCGAAATGAATTAATACAATTAGATAATGTTGTTAAAATTACGGAAAACAGCTCACCCCCTCAATTATTTAGGTTTAATAGGTTTACTTCTGCTACGGTATCAGCGAGTTTAGCACCTGGTAAAACTATTGGTGAAGGTATTGAGGTTATAAGTCAAATAGCTAAGAAGTATCTTGATGAAAGCACTTATACGGCTCTTGATGGACCATCTAAGGACTTTGTTGAGTCATCTTCTTCACTTTTATTTACATTTTTACTTGCATTAGTATTGATTTATTTAGTTTTAGCAGCACAATTTGAGAGTTTTAGAGACCCATTTATTATTATGTTTACAGTTCCATTGGCAATCTCTGGGGCTATTATTAGTTTATGGTATTTTGACCAAACTTTTAATATTTTCAGTCAAATAGGTCAAATTATGTTAATTGGTCTTGTAACTAAAAATGGGATTTTGATTGTAGAATTTGCAAATCAAAAAAAGGAATCTGGGTTAAGTGTTATGGAAGCAGTAAAAGAAGCATCTGCACTTAGATTAAGACCTATCTTAATGACTTCACTGACAACAATTTTAGGAACTTTACCTATTGCACTTGCATTGGGTGAAGGGTCAGGGAGCCGTCAATCTATGGGGATTGCTGTTGTTGGTGGATTAATTTTATCTACTGGTTTGACTTTATATGTAATTCCAGCTATTTATTCTTTTGTTTCGGGAAATAAGAAGTCAATTTCTAGTCAAATTGATGAAGGACTCGCATTATGAAATATATATTTTTATATGCTATAATTTTTTTCTTTTCTTTAAACTTAATTATTTCTCAGGAAAATTTAACTTTAGAAGATGCAATTCAATTAGGTATCAAAAATAACTTTTCTGTTAATTTACAACGACTAAATGTAAAAAAATCAGAAAATTCAATGGCTATTGCCAAAGCTGGTTTTTTACCTTCACTTGACTTAAATGTAAATAAAAACAATTCTAATAATAATGTTAATCAGGAGTTTGTAGATGGGAGAAGAATTGAAAGAAGTGGAGCAACAAGTAATTCATTAGATGCTTCTTTAAAAACTCAGTGGACAATTTTTGATGGTTTTGAGATTTTTATAGATTATGATTTACTTAAATTAAGTGATGATATTGAAAAGCTTAAGCTTAAAAGAGAAATTGAGAATCTTATTCAAGAAATTATTACACGATATTCTGAATTAATTATTTTTAAAGATGCTATTAATTTGAGTAGTGATAATTTACAGGTTTCAAGAGAAAGATATAGAATAATTTCTGATAAAAAGGATGTTGGAAAGTCATCTGCAATGGATTTAATTAATGCAGAAGTTGATATGAATAGAGATATTACTGATTCAATTGAAGTTTATAATAATTTTATAAAGTCAAAAACAAACTTTAATCAAGTTTTAGGTAGAGATATTAAATTAGAATTTAATCCTGTTGATTCATTATTTTTGATGAATGAGAATTTTGACTTATCTAAATTGATGTTACAAATTGAAAATAATACTGATTTAAAACTTGCTGAACTTGGAATTGAAGTAAGTAAAAAAGATATTGAAAAGCTCAAATCTAATTATTATCCTAAAATTAGTTTGTTTGGCGGGTATTCATATAGTTCACTTGAATCTCAAGCAGGATTCTTAAAAAGCAATACAACAAATGGGTTTAATTATGGTGTAACGTTTTCAATGAATATTTTTGAAGGATTTAGAAATAATACTTTAATTGAAAATAATCAAGTTAATTTAGAAATGAGCAAGCTTTCAAAACAAGAGTTGGTTTCATTTTTAGAAAAAGAAATTAATAATACATTGATAAGCATTAACAAATCGAAAGAAGTATTAAATTTTAATATTAAAAACTACGAGTTAGCTCTAAAAAATCTAAGTATAGCACATGAAAAACTTTTATCCGGTGCAATAACTCAAATTGAATTTAGGGAAGCTCAATTAAAAGCTATACAATCTTATAATTTAATTCTTTCGGAAAAGTTAAATCAAAAAACTAATGAGACCTATTTAATGAAAATTATAGGTCAGATTGTTAAATGAACGAATTAAATTCACAACTATATACTTTAACTATTAATTCTTAAACACCATTTTATCTAATGAGAATTTGCCTCCGCCTGTGAAGATTAAAGCAACAAAGGCGAATAAATAGAAGTATCTTGGTTCTAATACAGCAAAACTATCGCCAACAGTGAATGCGTGAAAAATAAATATTACAATAAAGTTAATAGATAATATTATAGCAGCCATTCTTGTGCATAATCCGAAAATTATTAATAAGGCGCATATTGTTTCTGCAAACATTGCTAAGAAAAATGATAGGTGCATTCCTATACCAATTGGGTCCAAGAATTGAATTTCTTGTCCGGATAAAATGACATTTAACTTATCCCAACCATGACCATAAATTAATAGAAAGCCGAAAATAAATCGAATGATGAATGTTCCAATATCTTTTCCATCTTTCCAATCTTTTGTAATTAAGTTTATTAACTGGTTCATATTTTACCTATTATTAGTTTATTTAATTAATTTAAATCTTGGTGTATTATTTAACGTTTATTGTTAGAAATTATTTAATCATTAAAAACATAAGCAATACCAAATGTTGTATATAACAAATCTTCATCAGAAGTAAATGATTTTGCAAGTGCTAAGTCTATTTGCAGCTTTGGAGTTATTAAATATAAAACTCCTAAATCAAAATTATAATTTGATATGTCTTTACTTACATTCGAGAATATTTCAAAAAATGCTGTAAATTTATCTGTTAAAGTATAGCCGGAGCTTAATGTTAGATTATAATTGTTAAATCCATTTGTAGTAGCAATATTAAATAACATTGAGAATTTATCACTTAAATCTTTGTTGAGTGCTAATTTTACTTCAAAAGGTATTGGTGTGAAATTGAAATTTTTTTGGTTATTGAATGCTACATTGTTAAGTGTAATATATCCAACAAATGTAATTTCTGGTAAAATTTCAGTTTGATTAAATAGTCGTTGTTTCATTCCTAATGTAATTGGAGTAAGACCTTTTATAATTCCAAATTTCCCAACATCAGCCAAAAAGCGTAACTCTGTCGAATTTGTTACACCATAGCGCATAAGAAAATTATTCTGAAGCACTTCGTCCGCGATTGTTATCCCATTTTCAATTTGAAGAGCATTTTTAGGAACAACATAAGAACCTTCGCTTTGGTCTGGTCTATCAGTAGTGATATTGTCTGCTAAACATAATAAGTTGAAATTTAGTAAAATGAAAATAAGTATATAAAAAGTGCTTTTGATTTTTAACATTAGTCTTAAATATAATTTTTAAATAAATGCAATTTATAAAAAATTTTATAAAAGTGCAATGATACTATCAGTATCTATTTTTTACTCCTTTATAATTTTTATAATTTTGCAATTATACAAATACGAAATTTACTAAAATGTACGATTTATCTGGTTTTACTCTTTTATGTTTTACATCTTATTTTTCATTGATAAATCCACTTGGAATAGTTCCAGTGTTTTTAACTATGACAACAACATTGGATAAAAAATCAAGGGCAAAAACAGCACGAAAAGCAATATATGTTGCATTTTTTACGTTATTAGCATTTGCATTTACAGGACAATTTTTGTTTAAATTCTTTGGAATTTCAGTTGATAGCTTTAGAATTGTTGGTGGAGTAATCTTCTTTTTAATGGGTTTGGAAATGTTAAATGCGAGAATAGCTAGAATGAAAATGGTTGATGAAGAGGTTAAAGAATATGTTTCTGATATATCTATAACTCCTCTTGCTATACCTATATTAGCTGGTCCTGGAGCAATTACAAACTCAATAGTCTTAATGGAAGATGCGAACACGTTGCTAATGAAAATTGTATTAATTTCTACGATAATTGTCATTTTTGTAATTACATACATATCACTTTGGGCGGCATCTTCTATTTCTAAATTTATAGGGGAAACTGGTTTAAAAATAATGATGAAGTTGATGGGTTTAATAGTTATGGTGATTGCAGTTGAATTTTTAATTTCTGGACTTAAACCAGTAATTAGAGATATGATACAATGAAAAAAGGATTACCTTTTTCAAGATAATCCTTCTTTAATTGTAATTAATCAGATTATTTTTTCTTCTTAGTTCCAGTATTATTAACAGCTTCTTTTAAAGCTTTACCAGCTGAAAATTTAGCAACAGTTTTTGCAGCAATTTTAATAGACTCACCAGTTTTAGGATTTTTTCCTGTTCTAGCAGCTCTTTTTGCTGTTGCAAAAGTACCAAACCCAACTAAAGTAGTGCTTTCACCTTTAGCTAAAGCACCAGAGATTGAAGAAAATACAGCAGAAACTGCTTTTTCTGAAGCGGCTTTTGTAATACCTGCTGAAGATGCTACTGCATCAATTAGTTCTGATTTATTCATAGAATGACCCCTTTATTTAAAAATTATTAAAAATTATTTTGCAAAATAAAAATAATTTACATTTAAACAATAACTTTATTGCTAAGTTTTAAATTTTTTTTTATTTTTTTACATTTTTTATAAAATATGTATCTATTAATAATATATAAAGATACTAATTTTTGGTATGTATTATATTAAATTTAAAAAAATAAGTTTAAAATATATATTAATGTTATTGTATAAATTGCAGCAATTAAATCATCTAAGATTACGAATATTGCTCCTTTACAATCGTTTAACTTGTTGATATATAATGGTTTCACAATATCGAAAAACCTAAAAGTTACAAAACTCAATATTAACAATAACCAACTATTAGCAATAAAGTCAAACATAAAGATTACCCACATTGCTAATACTTCGTCTATCACTACAAATGAAGGGTCATTTCCATAGGTTGCTTCCATTTTTTTAATAAGTGGAATTGACATAAAAAAGAAAAAGATGGATAAAATTAATATTGATTGAAAGAAGTAAGTGTTGGGTATTAAAAAAACAACAAATGCGGATAAACTTCCCCAAGTACCTGGCATTTTTGGCAAATAACCAACAAAAAAGAAGGTTGGAATTAAATTTGTTAGATTAAATTTTTTCACTTAAAAATTACTTTATTTATATTAATATAGTCAAATAATGTAAATAATGTGTATATAACTAACAACATCATCATTGTGAAAGTTAAGTCTGAATAAATAAACTCATTTGTTGCTTCGTTACTGATATGAAATAATCCAGAATTTGCAACAAATACTAATGTTTGGACATAACCAATAAATAGGAATTGTGAGAATGTTTTCCATTTTGCTAATTTACTTGTTTGCATCACATGATTTTTTTTGTCGGATAGTTTTCTCATATAGGTTGTCATTATATCTCGAAATAGAATGATGACTACTGACCATAATGGTATTATATCTTGGAAAGCAAAGGCAAATAATGAAGCTAATACTATAAATTTATCAGCTAATGGGTCTAAAAATTGACCAAAAGTTGAACTGCTATTAAATTTCCTTGCAAAATATCCATCAAAGTAATCTGACAAAGCACCGAACAAATATAAAACAATAGATATACTAATTAAAACTTTATCTCCTGAAAAATACAGGAATAAGAAAATTGGTGCAACTAAGAATCTAAAATAGGTTAATATGTTTGGTAATGAAAACATTAAGATAAATTTGAATAATCTCCTGCAATTTTAATTATTTCAGTGAAAGATTCACATTTTAGAGATGCTCCTCCAATTAGTCCACCGCTAACTTCTTTAATTTTTAATATATCTGAAGCGTTTTTTTCGTTTAAACTACCACCATATAAGATTAGCATTTTAATTCCTGCATTACCACAGATTTCTGTAAGGTAATGTCTTATAACATTGTGAGTTTCATTAATTTCTTCTAATGTTGGTGTTATTCCTGTTCCAATAGCCCAAATGGGTTCATACGCAATAATTATATTTTCAAAATTTGAGGAATTTAAATTGGATAAACAACTTTTTAATTGTTGATTTAAAATTGCATTTGTCTTCCCTTCCTTTCTTTGTTCTAAACTCTCCCCTATGCAAAGAATAACTTTTAAGTCATTTTTCAAAGCAATTCTAATTTTATTATTTATGAGTTCATTATTTTCATTATAGATTTCTCTCCTCTCTGAATGTCCTAATATTACGTATTCACAACCATAAGATTTAATCATTGAAGCTGAAATTTCTCCAGTGAAAGCGCCTTTTTCGTTTTCATTACAATTTTGAGCGCCGACTTGAATTGAAGAGAAATTAAAGTAGTCAACTAAATCAGAGATGTGAATATATGGTGTACAGACAATTACTTTAACATTTTGACTAAATAAATTTGAATTACTTTCTATTTCTTTTGCAAGATTAATAGCTTCATTTTTATTCAAATTCATTTTCCAATTTGCTGCGATTATGTAATTTCTCATTTGTTAATTACTCCACTTACTTTAAAAATTTTATAATTAGATAAATCTTGATTTGATTCAAACCCATATCCTTCAATAATTTCTACTGGTGAATTTATTTTAACGTATTGATTTGAAAATAATTTTTGTTTTTTTTCATTCCATTCTAAAAAATCTGTTTTGAGAGAAGTTTTTGAATTTTCTGACCAAACAAATACGTTACGATAAGCAAACATATTGTTTGAATTGTTAAAAACAACGGCTGAATCAGCGTTCATGTAAGTACTAATTATTTTTGAATTGTTTTTAAAAATATCAAGATGCACTTTATTAAACAAACTTGAATAATTGTATTTCAAGTAGTTTTCAGCATTTTCGGCAGTTAGTGTTGCTTTTATAAATGTTGAATCATAAAAATCAATTTTAGGAGATTTTACTTTAAAATCTGGTGTGTTTTCAACTTTGTTTTTTAAAAATTTATTTGGTTTCTCACTATTTTGATAGCAAGAAACGATAATTAAAAATAACAATATGTAAACTAATTTTAAATACATATTCAAAATTAGAAATTAATAGAGTAATATAAAACTTTATTTAAAATTAATTGAAATTACCTAAGTGTAATAAAAATTTCCATCCACCAGGGAGACCAGCACTAAATCGAGTTGGATCAAACCCATATCCATAACTAACTCCTATAATACCAATAGGATTTAGAAACATTTGTAAACCAACACCAGCAGAACGGTTGAGTTTTAATGGGTCAGATTTTGTAACATCATCCCAAACGTTTCCTGCTTCAGCAAATCCATAAAAGAACACGGGCATAGGATTTAGAGAAATTGCAAATCTTAATTCAGAAGTAAATTTAGCCATAGTTCTACCGCCATCGCTTATTGCTCTATCATCATATCCTCTAAGTGGAATTACTCCGAAGCCGTTTAGTCCATTACCACCCATACGGTATACTTCAATTGGGTTGATTGCGTTTCTATCTTTTAAACTCCAAATATGACCTAACCTTGTTCCCATATATAGGACAACTCTATCTTGATCTCCTACTTTCATAATAGGGTTATACATATCATAGCTTAACTCGTTTTTAAAATAATCAGTATTTCCTAATCCGGCTGCACCAAGTGCGAAGTTAGATGTAAGTGTGAATTTAGAACCTGTTGTTGCAAAAAATTGATTATCAATGCTGATTCTTGTGATTATTGAACCTATAGTAACTTCATTCGTTTTTCCGTTTCTATAGTAGCTATTTGATTGCCCATCTTGTAATTCAACGTCGTTTTGTTGGATTCTTAATGAACCATTGATTCTGAAATAGTCATCTGGCCATCTTAATCTTTTCCCTATATTTAATGCTCCACCAGTACGTCTTAATTTCATTCCGTAGTTAAAACTTGTACTGAATAAATTTCCACCTAAGGTGATTGGTTTATCAAAAAGCCAAGGTTGAGTGTATCCTATTGAAAACGAGCGATATTGTGAAAAACCTAATTCAGCATTTAAGTTAAACACTTCTCCTCCACCGCCACGAAGTGGTTCAGCCATTGAAAAGTTGTTAAACGAAAATCCTAATGAACCAGTTAAACCAAATGAACCAGCAAAACCAAAAGAAGCGTTGAAAGTATCAGTTGACTTTTCTTCAACGTTAATTTCAATATCAACTGCTGTGTTATCACCTTGAACTGGTTTAACATCTGGTCTTAAGCTTTCTGGGTTAAAATAGCCAAGAACATTTAAAGCATTAACGCTCCTAATTATAGCTGCTCTATTAAAATAATCACCTGGTCTAATGTAAAGTTCTCTTCTAATTACTTTATCTTTTGTTTTGTCATTTCCAATTATATTGACTTTTCTTACTTTTGCTCTGTCATTTTCAAATATATCTATTGTGATATCGACTGAATCATTATCTACAATTTTTTCAGACTTTCTAAACTCAGCGAATAAGTAACCTGAATTATTGTAGAGTGATTTAGCATCAGTTTGTTCTTGATTTAAGTTTAAATTCATATCAAATTGGATAACATTATAGATATCACCTTTATCAAACTCTAATCTTTTTTTCAAGTCATCAGAACTAAATACTGTGTTACCTCTAAAATCTATATTTCTTATGAAATACTTTTTTCCTTCAAAAATGTCAATTTGTATTTTTACTTTTTCGTTAGTTTCATCATATATTAGAGTGTCTTTAATATACCTGCCTTCTAAGTATCCTTTTTCTTTTAAGAAATGATTAATTAACTTTAAATCAGCTTCGTAATCTTTCTTTTTAAATTTACTTGATTTCCAGAATTCATACCAAGAAGTAACTTTTGTTTCTTTAAATGCTCCTGCTAGTTCATCATCGGTAAAATCAACATTTCCAATAAAATCTATGTCTGAAACTTTAAATTCTACACCTTCTTTGATGTAAATGTCAACTAGTTTGTAATTATTTGTATCAGTGTCATAGGTGTTAATTTCAACTTGAGCGAAGCCCAATCCTTCTTTATCGTATAATTTTAAGATTTTATCTTTGATTTGAAATAACTCATAAGAACCGAGTAGATCGCCTCTTGATAATCCTGTAGCTTTTTTAATTTCGGAGTTAGAAAGTTCGCTATTACCATCAAATTTGAATTCACTTAATCTATTTTTTTCTTCAACTTGTATAAGCAAATAAACATTATCGCCAACAACGCTTTCTGCAATGATATTAACATTACGAAATTGTTTTCTCTGCCAAAGTCGCTTAATAGAGCTTGTAATTTTTTCATCATAAGGAAAATTGAAACTTTCGCCTACTGTTAATCCAGAAATTGCAATAATAGTTTCAGTCGCAATGTATTCATTGCCCTCTACAGAAATACCAGCAATTTTATATTTTTTTTGAAGGTCCTGACTATATAAATTCAATGAGAAGAATATAATAATAATTATTACATTAAGAGTTTTTAATTGCATTTACTACTTTTTTAAAATAAGATTCACTATTTTTTATTTGTTCTGATGTTTTACCAAATCGCCTTTCACGTTTTAGAAAGTTGTATAGAGCTTCGTATAAATCATTTTTTCTAAATTTGGGCCATAGTTTTTCAGTGATGTAAATTTCACTATATGCAAGTTCCCAAAGCAAGAAATTACTAATTCTAAATTCACCACTTGTTCTAATTAATAAATCAGGGTCAGGAATTTCGTTTGTGCTTAAATATTTAGGAAATTTTTCCTCTGTAATATCTTCAGGGGAGAGTTTTCCTCTTCTTACATCCATAGAAATTAATTGAACTGCTCTAACTATATCCCATCTGGCGCCGTAACTTAATGCTAAAACTAAGTTTAAGCCGTCGTTTTTTTCTGTCTTTTTAGTTGCCATAAATAAGGTGTCTTGAGCGAATTTTGGTAAGCTCGAAATTTTACCGATTAGATGAATTTTTACATTATTCTTGTGTAATTCATCAATTTCTGACCTCATGAATGTATCTAAAAGTTTCATTAGCCCATTAACTTCATCATCAGGACGATTCCAATTTTCGATTGAAAAGGCATATAGGGTTAAATATTTAATACCTATGTTAGATGATGTTCTAACAATTTCTTTTACACTTTCGATACCTTCTTTATGTCCAAGTAATCTTGGAATGTTTTTAGTTAAAGCCCATCTTCCATTTCCGTCCATTATAATTGCTATATGACGAGGTAAATTTGAGTAAGCTTTTAAATCATTTTGAATTTCTAAATCATTAATGTGTATGTTATCTATCCATTTCATTGATATTTGTCCATGTTAGAAATAATAACAAATTCTACGATTAACAATAAAAAATGTTTATTATTAATTTGTTTTATTACCTATTTCAATTAGTTCTATATTTAATTTGTTCTCAAAAATAAAGTTTTGCTGGTAAATTTGTATGTAAGTATTTGCAGTTGATACCAGTTCGATATTCTGAAATTCTGATTCATTTTTTAACTTAATTCCAGTAATTAAGTAATAGCCAAGAGTTTGTCGAATTTCATTTTGATAATATGAATATGTTAAGTTTTCAATTCTCAAAACAATATCGTTGTATTTTATGTTTTTTTGATTATCAAAATAATTGACGAAAAATGCTTCAGAGCTAACTTCTTCATAGATGTACCTTAAATAATCATTTGAAGAAAAATATTTTGTTGTTAAATCATTATTTACAAGCTGATAAGTTATATCTCCATCTTCTATTAAATTGGACAATTTCTTTTCTACCCCACCTCTACCTAATTTAATATTAGTTTCAGAATTGAGTAAGCAACCAATACTTACAAGTTTTCCATACTTAAAATAATTTTCGAAAATTTCTTTTTCAAATCCACTTCTTGAATCTAATTCCCAAACTGTAACACATCTATTTGATATCTCAATTACAGACTCATCTGAATGACTTTTCATTTTTTACCTTTCTTTAAAGTCGAAAATTTATATTTTATATCCATATTTTTTTTAATTTCACTGTTTGGATAAAATCCAGTTAGTCTAGACTTAATAACCGAAGGAACTTCGCCAGAAACAATTCCATGCACACCATCTACCATCATTTGATAAATTTGTATTTCTGCGTTATGTCTATTTCTAAGTTTATCAGCAATTGGGATCCAAACGAAATTAGCCATAAATATTCCCCAGAAAGTAGTGATAAAGGCAAATGCAATTCTTTGAATTAAATCAGCAGGCTCAGTCGAAGTACTTGCTAATGTTGTGATAAGGGAAATAATAGTTCCTAAAACTCCCATTGTTGGTGAAAATCCAGCAATTCTTTGAAAAATATCAATGTACTTTTCGTGTCTTTCTATTATATAATTTAGCTCTGTTTCACAAATTTTTTCATAATTATCTTTATCAACACCATCTATAACATATTGAATTAACCTTTTGAGGAAGGGTTCGTTTATGTTATCTAGGTCATTTTCCAATGACAGAGCTCCATCACGTCTTGCTTTTGTAGATAAAAATACAATTTTATCAACGATTCTTTTGCTGTCGTAATGTAATTCACTAAATGCAATTTTAAACAATTTAGGAATGGTTTTTATATCATTTAAGTTTGAACCAGCAATAGTTGCAATAGAAGAACCTCCAATTACTACTAATATTGCTGTGAAAGAAACTATCCATTTCGGGTCTCCATTTTCTAAATAAAATGAAGCAATAATAATGATCGTTCCTATTAGTATTCCAACAAATGTATTCATTTTGTTTAATTTTATTAAAATAATTAAGCAAGATAAGAAATTTTTTTTATTAAATATTCACTCTGAAATAATTTTCAATTTTCTTAACACTTTGAGGAATTTCAAACAGAATTTCATTCCTCATTATTTCTAATAATTTCTCCTTTTTAAAAGTATTTTTAACAACTATACTAACTTCTCTTACAGGTATTGGCGGTTTAAATTCTTTAATCATATCTGAACTATTATTTACTATTGTCAGCTCTGGAACTAAGGTGTAACCATAATTCAAATCAATTATCTTCATTAAAGTTTCTATACTGCCACTCTGGTATTTTAGCCGATCTTCTTTATATTTTTTTAATTTACAAATTTCTAATGTTTGATTTCTAAAACAATGACCTTCTTCTATAACCATCAATCCATCGTCAGTTAATTTATCAATATCAATCTTATCAACTCTGTATAGAGGATGAGATTTTGATGTGTAAACAAAAAATTTCTCATTGAATAATTGGATTTCTCTTAATTTTTTTTCATTTAAAGGCGTTACTAAAATTCCAATGTCTATATCACCTATCAGCAATGAATTAATTATTGAACTTGTTTGCATTTCATTAATAATAAAATTTGTATCTGGAAGGTTTTTATTGAAATTTTTAATGAAAATTGGTAATATGCTATTTGCTAATGTTGGAATAATACCAATTTTAAACGTTCCTTCAAGTGATAAGTGTTCTTTTTTTGCATAACTTTCAAGGGTTTTAAAATCGTCAATAATGCTACGAGCTTTTGTAATAATTAACTCACCTTCTTCTGTTACTTTTAGTGGTTTTTTATCTCTGTCAAAAATTACAATTCCTAATTCGTCTTCTAGTTTCTTTACTTGAATTGAAAGGGTAGGCTGAGTAACATAGCAATTTTCTGCAGCTTTATAAAAGCTTCCAACTTTTGCTGTTTCAGATATATATAATAATTGTTGTATAGTCATACTAAATTACGTTACTCTTTCAATTTAACTTATACTTTAAGTTTAAACCAATACCATAATTTGAAAATTTATAATCTGGTATATAAAATGTATTTTGATTTTTGAAGTTAATATTGTTTAACATTGTGAAGTATTGGAAATAAATTTCATAATCAAATAAACTAATTTCGTCGTTATATAAAGCACCAAATAGAATAGAGTAGTTTATGTCGTTATTTTTTATAGTTGTTCCAATGATACCAAGTTGAGAACCATTATTACCTTCAACAATACCAGCGTTTAAATTTCTTTCATAATCTTGGAAACGTGTTTTAAATCCACCAAAAATACTCACACTTTTAAAGCTCATTACATCATAATACGCTATTAAGTCAATATCATAACTTCTTAAATTACTTTTACTTGTTAGGTCTGACACTTTAATATTATTATCAATTTGAACACTTGGATAAAAATTTTGATTTTGTTTAATTTCAGTATTAAAGTAGTCAAAATTTAGTCTTATTGAAAAGTCAGATGTTTTTGAAAATTGGTAATCAAAGAATATGTTAGGGACAAAAGAGTATTGACTTTCTATACTTGGGTATATTTTATCGGCATTATTGTTCGATTTAATTTTAAGTAGTTCATTATTCAAATATGAAGTTCCAATACCGATAGAAAATATACCAATATCTTTACTAATATTATCATTTACTAAATCCCTTTTAGGTGTAAACACTTGGGAATTAGAAAAGTAAGAAAGTAGTAATATTAATAAAGTTAATTGCATATATTTATTTTTTAGTTCTTGGCTTGGCAGGAGCTTTTTTAACAACTCTTTTGCCACCTTTCTTGCTTGGACTTTCAGCAATAAGTTTTTTACATTCTTCTAATGTTAATTTGCTAGGCTCTTTATCCTTCGGAATTTTTGCATTAGTTTTTCCATCAGTAATATATGGACCGTATCTTCCATTTAATACTTGAATACCTGCTTCACTAAAATTTAAAATAGTTTTATTATTATCAGCGTCTCTTTTTTCTTTGATTAAATTAATTGCTTCTTCAAAGCTAACATCATAAACATCAATATTTTTTAAACTTGCAAATGTTTTGCCTAATTGAACATAAGGTCCAAATCTTCCTAAATTTGCTTTAACTTGACCTTCCTCAGTTTCACCTAAAATTCTTGGTAAGTCAAATAGTTTAAGTGCTTCTTCTAATGTAATAGTATCAATAGATTTATCTTTTGGAATAGATGCAAATCGAAGTTTTTCGTCATCTTCTTGTTCGCCAATTTGAACCATTGCTCCATATCTACCGATTCTTGCATAAACACGTTTGTTTGATTTCGGGTCTAAGCCAAGTTCTCTTGGTTTAATTGCTTCAGCTTTAGAGATATTATCAGAGGATTCGATAGACTTGTGGAATGGCTTATAAAAGTCTGCTATCATATTATTCCAAACTTTTTTGCCATTAGAAATTTCATCAAACTCGTTTTCAACTTTAGCTGTGAAATGTAAATCTACTATTTCACGAAAATGTTCTACAAGGAAGTCATTTACGACAAGACCTGTATCTGTCGGGAAAAGTTTTGCTTTTTCTGAACCTGTGATTTCTTTCTCTAATTTTTCATTAACAATATTATCAATAATTGTAAATGACTTAAACTCCCTTTCAAATCCTTCCCTATCTTCTTTTATTACATATCCCCTGTCTAAAATAGTTGAAATTGTTGGAGCATAAGTTGAAGGTCTACCTATACCTAATTCTTCTAACTTTTTAACAAGAGATGCTTCTGTATATCTTGCTTGTGCTTTTGAAAATGATTCTCTTGCATACATACTTAATAAATCAAGAGTTTCACCTTCTATCATTGCTGGCAATAGTGCTGAATCTTCGTTTTCATCATCATCATCATAGCTTTCTAAATATAATTTTAAAAATCCATCAAATTTAATAACTTCACCCTTAGCTTGTAAGTGTTTGTTAGATTTTGATAAATCTATATTTACAGTTGTTCTTTCTAATTTTGCTTCTGACATTTGAGAAGCAAGTGTTCGTTTCCATATTAGTTCATATAATCTTTTTGCAGACGAATCCATTCCACTTACACTTGACTGAGAAAAATCAGTTGGTCTAATTGCCTCGTGAGCTTCTTGAGCACCTGAACTTTTAGTTTTGTATTTTCTTATTTCTAAATAATCATTACCAAAATCTTTTGTGATAGTGTTTTTAATATTACTTATTGCATCATCTGATAGATTTAACGAATCTGTTCTCATATAAGTAATTTTACCGCTTTCATATAACTTTTGAGCAATAGACATTGTTTGTTTAGTTGAATATCCAAATTTTCTATTTGCTTCTTGTTGTAAAGTTGAGGTTGTAAAAGGTGGTGCTGGCTTTCTTGTTCCAGGTCTTTTTGTAACATCGGCAACTTTAAACTCCGAAATTAGCACTTCATCTAAAAACTTCCTGATATCTTTTTCAGTTTCAATTTTTTCAACTAAATTAGCTTTAAAAGTTTTGTTTTGAGAGGTTTTAAGTTCGGCATTAACTTTAAAATAGCTATCTGAGTTGAAATCAATAATTTCTCTTTCTCTTTCGGCAATTAATCTAACAGCAACGGATTGAACTCTACCTGCTGAAAGCCCATATCTTACTTTTTTCCACAAAACAGGTGATAATTCATAACCAACAAGTCTATCTAATACTCTTCTTGCTTGTTGTGCATCGACTAAATCTTTATTTATTTTTCGAGGATTTTGGATTGCACTTTTAATGGCTTTTTCAGTAATTTCATGAAAAGCTATACGTCTTGTTTTCTTTTCATCTAATTTTAATGCTTCAAATAAATGCCAAGCAATAGCTTCACCTTCTCTATCCTCGTCCGTAGCTAACCAAACAATTTCTGCTTCTTTTGATAGTTTCTTCAATTCGCTAACTGTTGATTTTTTATCTTTATTAATTTCGTAGACTGGATTAAATCCATTTTGAATATCGATTGACATTCCGTTTTTAGGCAAATCTCTAATATGACCTATGCTTGATTTAACTGTAAAATCTTTTCCTAATATTTTTTCTATTGTTTTTGCTTTTGCTGGCGACTCAACGATTACTAATGATTTTGACATAATGATAAAATAACTTTTTGTTCTAAAACTTTTCCAAAACTACAAATATAAAATAAAAAAATTGGTCTTTGGAAATAATTTTTTATTAATTGCTTTTTATTTGAAATTATTTTTATAATTTTGCATTTGGAAAAATGATTTTTTTTAAAGGAATATTTTTATGGTTTTAGGAGTAAACAAAAACAAAGTGCCTCTGGCATTATTATTAAATGAATTATTCAACGGATTCACTAACATTTCTATTATTTCCATTATCTCCAATCAAATTATTATGCATAGGCAATGGCTAATGCATAAGCAAATGCGTTAAAATATCCAAAACTCTTTCTCTCTCTCAACTTATTAGTTATTTTTTTAAACTTTTAACAAGGATTTAAAATGTTCCTCTTGGAATTATTTAATCTTATTGCGGTTTTTGTATTTGCAATTACTGCTTCTCTTTCTGCAATTAAGAGAAAATTTGATTTGTTTGGAATCACGTTTGTTGCCTTTGTAACAAGTGTTGGTGGAGGTACTGTTCGGGATGTACTTCTTGGAGATTATCCTATTGCTTGGATGAAACAAGGTAATTTTGCTTATTCTATTATTTTAGGTGTGATTGTTTCATTTGTTTTTACTAAAAAGCTATCAAAACTGAAAAAAACTTATTTCTGGTTTGATACTATAGGAATTGGTGTTGCTACAGTAATTGGAACTCACAAAGCAATTATATTTGGTATGAATATACCATTATGTATATTATTTGGAGTTATAAGTTCAATTTTTGGGGGTATACTTAGAGATACATTGTGCAACGATGTGCCATTAATATTCAGAAAAGAAGTTTATGCAACGGCTTGTGTGATTGGAAGTGTAGTATATATAACACTTTATAAACTTCATGTTGATTCAAATATTATTATGCCAATTTCGATATTGTTAATTATTGCTATCAGATACTTTTCAATAAAGTATAAGCTTAAATTACCGGAACTCAATTACAATTTAAAAGGGAATATCAATGCTTAAGAAAATTATTATTTCTGAAAAAGAATATACTATTAAATTTCCTGCTGAATTACAAAATAAGACGTTAGAAATTTATGTATTTCCAACAGATTATAAATATAAGATAACAAAAAAGATAAAACCAAGTTATTTTCAAGTTAAGGACTAATTTTCAAGTTAATGTAACTATATATAATAATAAGTGTTATTTTTGTATATTTTAGAGGTTTATGTTTTTTGGATTTGAAATTGACTATTTAATGCTTCTTTTTGTTATTGGGACCTTTTCTGCATTTATCAATGTAGTAAGTGGAGGAGGTTCTGCTCTTGTTCTCCCAATACTGATTATGATGGGTATGGACTCGGTTGCTGCAAACGGAACAAATCGTTTAGCAATTTTAGCACTTACAATTAGTGCTGTTGTGTCATTAAGAAGAAATGAAATTAGCGATTTTAGATTTAGTTTAAAGATGAGTTTGTTTACTCTTCCTGGTGTAATATTAGGAGCAATATATGCTCAGTATATAAGTACAGAAGCATTTAAAGAAATATTAGCATGGATTATTTTCATAATAATCATATTAATGATTTTGCCTAATAGCTTTAGAAAGTCTATAACAAGACAACTTAGTCAATATCCAAAATTTGTTTATGTTAGTATGATTTTTATTGGCTTTTATGGTGGATTCATTCAAACGGGAGTTGGTTTTGTTTTAATGCTTTTACTCCAATCTTTTTTGGATTTAGATTTATTAAAGGTAAACATGCATAAAGTATTTATTGTATTGATTTATACTATTCCTGCTTTTATAATTTTTGCTTGGAACGATAAAATAGAATGGGTTCCAGGAATTATCTTAGCAATAGGAAATACCTTAGGTGCTTATTGGAGTGTAAAACTTTCTATTAAAAAAGGTGATAAAGTAGTCAAGATTTTCTTAATTATTTCGTTAATAATATTATTTTTGAAAATGCTTAACATATTTTAATGATTAAATTTATAACTATATTACTATTGTGTTATTCTGGAATATTTTCTAATATTTATTTAGAAAATTTTAATACTGAAAATTACCCCATTATATCTGCTGATTTTTATAGATTTGATAAGCAACCATTAAATACAAATTTACTTTTTGTTTTTGAACAAGGAAATGCAGATAAAATCACCAATATTGATACAATAAATTCACAAAATTTAAAAAGTTTAAACGCATACATTGTAATTGATATATCAAACTCTATGGGTAAGTATAACAATGAAGTTACTATTTTATTAAAAACTTTTATTGAAAATATGACGCTATCAGATAGTTTAGGAATAATAACTTATAATCAAAGCTCAATTATTAGATGTACTAAAACAAACTCAAAGGAAAAATTGTTAAGAAGTATAAACTCAATAAATTATTTTGGCTCTAACAATTTAGATGATCTTTTTTTTAATTCTCCATTTAGTATTGAAAAAATTGCAAAAGAAGGCGAAGATTATATTTTAATCACTGACAAAGAGGGATTCGGAAACTTTGATTCAATATCTAATTTATTAACTTTAAAAAATATTAATCTTCATACAATTCAAATTGAAGACTTACAATCTTCAAAATTTGAGGGTGTTACAAATGGATATTACTTAAAACCTAAAAACTTTTCTGATAATTTTAATTTATTATCTTACTATCTATTAAATAAATTAAAAAATGATATTTTTTATAGGATACATTGGGAAAGTAATGAATGTTCTGAATTAGTAAAAGGTAATATAGTTGAAGCTCCTAATTATAGTTACGAATATTCATATTTTATTGATAGTATTAAATCAAAATTATTAAATATAACCCCTAACTTAGTAAAAGTTGAAAATGTTGAAATTGGAAACGAAATAAAACGAAATATTAGTTTAACTTCTTTAATAAGAGATTTAGACATTTTAAGTATAAGTTCATTAAATAGTAAAATACATGTTAATTACAATTTTAATAAGATTTTAAAAAATGAAAGTAAATTCTTTGAAATTTCTTATATTCCAATAGATAATACTTTTGTCAATAGTAAGATTTTAATTGAAACTCAGTGTAATGTTTTTGAAATTCCAATTGAATTAGGTGAAAGTAAGTCTAATAGTAATGAATTAACCTTATCTGTTGTGAATAGTTCTATGTTTTTTAGAGGAGATTCAATTGATTTCCAAATCCATAATAAATTAGTGAGCGATACTCTCCTTTTTGAATACAAATACAGTAATCAATGGCATATAGGATTAGAAAATATTACTGAAAATAATTTTAAATGGATAATACCAAATATTACACCTCAAAATTTAGAGTTTAAAATAAGTTTTAAAAATATTGATTATAAACAATATGATGAGCAAATTATTACTCTTTGGGGTTCTGACCCAAAATTGACTAAATTAAGTTTTGATAAAAATTTATGTGCTTTCATAGGAGAAGATGATAGACTATATTGCTTCAGAATCAATAATTCAGATATAGGTGGAAGTATTGCGAGTAACTTAAAGAATTACAAAGATTTTTCAATTAGTAAAAATAATGAAAGTATTGCGGTTATTAATGCTAAAAAGATTATTATATTTGATTCTGATGGTGCAGATTCCCCTATTGAATTTAGTGAACAAGTCGATTCTTTAAGTAAATTAGATTATAATTATCAGAATAATTTATTGGTAACAGGAGATATTAATGGCAAAATTTCAATTTATAGCTCTTTAAAAGATAACTCATCGCCAGCAAATGAGGTTAATTTATTCCAATCAAAACTATCATTTATAAAATCAAATCCAAATAAGAGTATTTTTGCTTTTGTTTCTAATAATGGTGAACTTGAAGTTTCTTTAGTTGAAAATAATCTAACTTTGAAAAGAGTATTTTATAAACAATTTGAAAATCAAATTAACAATATAGAATGGAGTGGAAATGGGGATTCATTATACGTTTCTACAAGTAATCAAAATTTTCTTTATTTATTGAGCTTTGTTCAGAATAAGTTTAATTTATTAGAAATTAAAAGTAAAATTTTTAATAATAATAACTCATTTAGTTCATCAGGATTTGAATCTGGATTAATGTTTAATATTTTTCAAAACAAAGTTAATATTTTAAATCAAGAAAATAATAAATTAGACAGTATTATATTTAATCAATTAAAAAATATTTCTCTAACTAATTCAATATTTACTTATAATTATGATTTTAATAAAATAAAAATATTAAACTTAAATAAATATAAAAATACTAATTATCAAAACTCACTTGTATTTTCTAACCTTGCAGCTGTAACGCTTAAATATTTGCCTTTTAAAGATATAAATATAGGTGCTATATGCAATAATTTATCTATTGACACAACTATTAATTCGTATATTTATAACAATTTTAATCGATATATTATAATTGATTCTGTCAAGGTTGAGAATAATAGTACCAATTTAATTGACATCAACTTAAACAAGTATTTATTTCCAAGAACAAATAGCAATTTGAATGTTTCTATAATCCCAAATGAATTAGGGAGTTTTAAATCAAAAGTAACTTTCTTTTCTGGTTATGACACTTTTAATATTACTTTAAATTATTCTGTGATTGATGATGATATAGTTCAGAATCAAACTTACTTTAAACTTCCTGATGTTTTAGTTGGTGATAGTATTAATGTAGGTTTAAGTTTATTTCAATCTATACCTTCAATAAATAAAATAAATAAAATAGTCTATGACTTAGATGATGAAAATATAGTCGTTAGTTTGGTCGATTCTATACTGAAAAATGATAATTTTAAATTTCAATTTAAACCAACAAATGTTGAAGATTATCAAGAGAGTATAAGAATTTATTCACAAAATGCTTGTACTCCTTTCAGTTTTACAATTTATGGAAGTGGTGTCGCTCCTAAACTTGATATTGATAATATTTACAATTTAGACACTATATATTGTTTAGATGAAGTTTTAAAAAACATTTCACTAAAAAACATTGGTGATGGTAAGCTGATTATTGAAAATATTTATTCTAATAATTCAAATTTAGAGTTTAGTATTAATAGTTCAACTATTAACCACAATGAAAATCTCATTATTAGTTTGAGTTTAAACAAGCTAATAAATGGAAACTATACAGACACTTTATTCTTTAAAATAAGAGGTTTAATGGATAGTAAAAGTACTTTCAAACTTCCAATTAAATACTCAATTTTCATATATGAAATAGAATATAATAGAACATTAGACTTTGGTTCATTTAATCTAAATCAAGCAAAACAATTGCCTTTTACAATTAAAAATAATAGTAATATAAATGAAGAAGTTAATTTAACTTCAATTAGAGGTGAAAATTATTTTGAAATTTTGAATAATGACTTAAATGTTAAAAGTAAAGATAGTGCTACTTACCAAGTTAAATTCTTAGGTGGAAATGAAAATAAAGTTTATGAAGAGTATTTTAGAGTTTCAGGAAGATGTGAATATGATTCTGTGTTATTCACTATTGATTTAAGGGATAACTCTCCTATATTAACATCGATGGGAAGTTTTAAATTTGAAGATGTATATTGCAACATAACAACTCAAGATTCAAGTATAATAATTAGAAACACTGGAAAAAAGGAATTAGACATTTTGGGAGTTCAAATACTTGATGGCGATAACGAGAGTTTTAATTTAAGCGATTGGTCTTCTTCAATTAGTGTTCAATCCAACCAAGAGTATTTACTTAACATTAGCTTTACCCCAAGTGAACCTAAAAGTTATAACACAAATGTTATAATTAAAAGTAATAGTAAGTTGAAGAATGGAGTAGATACAATAAATATTGTTGCAAATTACTTTAAGTCAAGTTTATCTTTTAGTAGTGAAGAATTACTATATACAAAAATAGAAAGTAATAAAGTTTTAAAAGATACATTTCTTGTATATAATAATGGGAACCTAATTGAAAATATAATATTAAGTAATTCAAATAATAAATTGATATTTAATTATTTAGATAATTCTAATATAAATATAAATGACAGTACAAGAATTGAGTTAGTCTATTCAGGTGGCTTACCTGACGATATAATTTTTGATACCTTATTAATTCAATCAAAGTGCGAAGCTTATAAAATACCAGTTAGTATATTTGTAAAAGGAACAAATTATTTCGAGATAAATTCTAAGAATAGTATTGCCAAAACAGGAGATATTATTGAAATTCCAATATTTTTTAGTAATCCTGAGAATTTAGTAATTAAAATTCCTTTTCAAGTGAAATCAGAATTAGTAGTAAATAAAAATATCTTAAATATTGACAATTCATATATAGAAGGAGATTTGAGAATAGTTCCAATTACATTTGAAGTTAATTCATTAAATACTTTTAATGCGTTAAATTTAATAGCAAGAGTTACATTAGGTAATTCTGATACTTCAATTATTACTTTTAGAAATACTGAAATTATTGATAATCCTAAATATTATTTTGAAAATATTATTTCTAAACTTAAAATTGAGAATATTTGTGAAGAGGGGTCAATTCGATATGTCGAAGGTGGTTCAACGTTTGAATTACTACCCATTTACCCTAATCCAGCTA
This sequence comes from uncultured Hyphomicrobiales bacterium, assembly GCA_964465945.1. Lineage (GTDB taxonomy): Bacteria > Bacteroidota > Ignavibacteria > Kapaibacteriales > UBA2268 > JAJRPT01. Next base: position 44,680 of record CAYXMM010000014.1, on the reverse strand, counting down.
ACAATTTAATTTATATTGATTATAAATTAATTGAAGATGGTTATGTGGAATTATATTTGACCGATAATGTTGGTAAAATTATCAAATACTTTATTAATAATAAGGTTTCCGCTCATTCTAAAACAATTTCATTTAATACTGAGTTCCTTGTTCCTGGTGTTTATTTTATAAACTTATTAACAAATAATAATAAAATTACACGAAAATTTCAGCTTATTCGTTAACAGATAATTGTATATTAAAATTTAATTTTAAGGATATATTTTAATGGCATTAGAGTATTTTGATGCAACAGTATATAATATTATTGAAGAATCCCCTTCCGTTAGAAGATTTCAATTAGAATTTAAAGATTTAGACATTTTTGATTTTATAGCAGGTCAATATGTAAAAGTTGATATGCCAATAGAAGCAGATAAAACTTATAGACAATATTCTATCGCTTCTGAGCCAATTGAAAATAATAAAATTGAATTATTAATCGTTTATAATCCTATTGGATTAGGCACAAATTATTTATTTAATAAGGTTGGAATTGGTTCAGTTTTGAAACTTTCTAAAGCATTGGGAAGATTTGTTTTACCTGAGACAACTGATAAAGATATTTGTTTGATTTGTACTGGAGTTGGACTTGCTCCATTTCGTTCAATGTATTTAGATGTATTAAATAAAAACAAAAATATTAAGCAAATAAATCTTATTTTTGGAACAAGAACAGAGGAAGATTTACTATATAAAAATGAATTATTTGAGTTAAGTGAGAAATTTAGTAATTTTAACTATTTCCCGACATTATCAAGGTCTTCAGATTCTTGGAATGGTCGAAAAGGATATGTTCATAATATATATAAAGAACTTTATCATAATGGAAAGCCTGCTCTGTTTTACTTATGCGGTTGGGATTTGATGATTAGTGAAGCCAAATTAAATTTAAAAGAGTTTGGCTACCAAAGAAGAGACATTTTATTTGAAAAATATGATTAATTATTAAAAAAAAATTAAAGAATTATTTAAAATGGAAGAAATAAAAAACCAAGAAAAGTTCGAGTTTAAAGCTGAGATGAAGCAGCTATTAGACATTATTATTCACTCACTATACACTAATAAAGATATTTTCGTAAGAGAATTAGTTTCAAATGCTTCTGATGCTTTGAATAAAATTAGATTTGTTCAACTTACTGATAACGATATACTTGACTTTGACAAGGAATTAAATATTAATATAAGCTTAGACAAGGAAAGTCATACATTTTCGATTTCAGATAATGGAATTGGAATGTCTAAGGAAGACTTAATTTCTAAATTAGGAACTATAGCTTCTTCTGGAACTAAAGATTTTATATCAAAATTAAAAGAAAATAAAAACACTATTGATGGCAAAATGATTGGTCAATTTGGTGTTGGATTTTATTCGCTTTTTATGGTTACTGATAAAGTTATAGTAGAAACAAGAAGTTACGAAAAAAATTCACAAGGATACCGTTGGACTTCAAGTGGTGAAAGTGATTTTACAATTGAAGAAATAAACAAATCTGATAGAGGGACTTCGATTTCTTTTGTTTTGAAAGAAGATTTTAAAGAATTTGCAGAAGATTGGAAAATAAAATCTGTGTTAAATAAATACTCTAACTTCATTGATTTTAATATATTTATAAATAATGAAAAATTAGATAAAACAGATGCAATTTGGTATAAAAGTAAAGATAGCATAACAGATGAGGAATACAAAGACTTCTATAAATTTATATCTCACGATTATGAAGAGCCATTAGCTTGGTTACATCTAAATATTGAAGGAAATATTAATTTTAATTCTATTCTATATTTACCTAAAAATGCTCCAAACAATTTATTTAGTGAAGACTTTAAAAAAACAATTCAAATTTACACAAACAGAGTGTTTATTCAAGACAATGCGGAACATTTATTACCTGATTACTTGAAATTTTTTAAGGGAGTTCTTGATTCAGAAGATTTACCTTTGAATGTATCTCGTGAAGTTACTCAAAACACTCCATTAATTGCTAAAATTTCTAAAATATTAACTAAAAAAATACTTAGTTGGTTAGAAGAATTAGCTGAAAATAAAAAAGAAGACTATCAAACATTCTTTAAAAACTTTGGACCAATGTTTAAATTAGGAGTTAGCTCAGATTTTGAAAATAAAGATAAAATTTTAAGTTTGTTTAGATTTGAAAGCACTATTTTTAAAAATGGAGAATATACTTCATTGAAAGAATATGTTTCAAGAATGAGTGAATCCCAAAAGGATATACTTTATGCTACAGGTGAGTCAGTTCAAAGCTTAGAGAAAAGCCCTAATTTAGAGTATTTTATTAAAAACAAAATTGAAGTTTTACTTCTTACAGACCCAAGTGATATTTTTACAGCACCATATTATGGTCAATTTGAATCAAAAAATATTATTTCAATAGATAAATTCGAAATTGACGATAAAGAAAAAGTAAATGACGATGATACTAAAATTGATAAGAATCTGTCAGAATCACTTTTAAAAGCAATTAAAAATGTTTTAGAAAATGAAGTTGAAGATGTAATAGAATCAAAAAGATTAGTTGATTCACCAGTAACTTTAGTAAGTGGAAAAAATGGATTAGACCACGAGATGGAAAGGATGATGAAGCTAATGGATAAAAACTTTACAAGTTCTAAAAAAATACTTGAAATTAACACAAAACACCCGCTAATAGTTAATATATCGAATTATTACCTCCAAAATGGAGAGAATTTGGAGTTTAAAGAGTATGTGCAACAATTATACGATTCCACATTGCTAATTAATGGGGAACTAAAAATGACAACAGACTTTATTCAACGATTATACAATTTTATGGAAAAGGCAACAGCTTAATATATAAGGAAAAATTTATGAAACTTTCGGAATTTAAGTACCAATTACCAAAGAACCAAATTGCAAAGTATCCTGCATATCCAAGAGACAAAGCAAAAATGCTTGTTTTAGATAAAGATTCAGGTGAAATAATGGATTTGGAGTTTAGCAATATATTAGATTTCTTTAAAAAAGGAGATTGTGTTGTTCTGAACGAAACTAAAGTGTTTCCTGCTAAGTTATTAGGAAAAAAAGAGAAAACACATGCAAATATTGAGGTAATGTTGCTAAGAGAGCTCAATAGTGAAGATAGAATTTGGGATGTCATTGTTGAACCAGCTCGTAAAGTTAGAATTGGAAATAAAATATATTTTGATGACCAAAAATTCTATTGTGAAGTAATTGATAACACTACCTCACGTGGTAGAACAGTTCGATTTAGTTACGAAGGTGATTTACTTAATGTAATCGAAAGAATCGGTCAAATGCCTCTTCCTGAATATATTGAAAGAGAACCAGAAGAGACTGATAAATTAACATATCAATCTGTTTTTTCCAATGAAAAATATCTTTCTTCTATTGCTCCTCCGAAAGCAGGACTTCATTTCACAGAAGCAATGATTGAAGAGTTAAAAGAAAAAGGTGTGAGAATTGCGAAAATCAATTTGAATATTGGTCAAGGTATCTTTGAGAAAATTGAAGTTGAAGATTTGACTAAACATAGAATGTATTCTGAATATTTTGAAATAACAAGAGATGCTGCTGAGACTATTAACAAAACACTCAAAGCTAAAAAGAATGTTTATGCAATTGGAACGAGCGTTGTTAGAGCATTAGAATCTTCTGTTCTTACTACTGGTGCAGCTAAGCCAAATAAGGGTTGGACTGATAAATTTATTTATCCACAATATGACTTTAAACTTGCAACACGTTATTTAACTAATTTTCAAGAACCAGCATCACCTCAGCTTTTAGTAGCAGCTGCCTTTGCAGGTAAGGAAAATGCTTTCAGAGCATATAAACATGCTATTGCTAATAAATATAGATTGCTTGGTTACGGCGATGTAATGTTAATTATATAATGAAAATACAAGAGTTTAATAATAATTTTAATTATGTAAGGTTTGAAGATTGGGTTAGCCAAGTTGAAAGTCAACTTGGCAATTTATTTAATTCATTGAATTATAAAATTAACGATTTTATTGAATTAAATGCAATCTACAATCAAAATGAGAATGAGGTTTGTTTTAATAAATCTTATAAAACAACTCTTTTTGATAAAGATACTATTAGTAATTATGAAAAAGTTTATTATTTTGCTGATTTACAAAAAGAAGGATTAGATAGTATAACAGAAGTAGCTTTTATACTATATTCAGTTTTAAATAATTATAAAGATATTGAAAATAATATTTTAATAGTAAGTTCACTTGATATTAAATTCTATGATAATATATTCAAATTTAGAGCGTTACGCTTTTTACTTGATAATTTAATTTTAAAACTAAATTATAGTTTGAGTTATAAAATTGTTGCAATTACAAGTCCTATAAATAAATCAAATTTAGATGTCGAAAATAACTTATTAAGACAAAGTTCCGAATGTGTTTCTGGTGTTATTTCTGGTTTAGATTTCATTTCACCATCTCCCTATTCAATTCACAATATTGGCGTTTCACAAAGAATTTCTGATAATATAATGAGAATTATAGAAAATGAAACATATTTGAATTCAGTATATGATGCAACTAGAGGAGCGTTCTTCTTTGAAGAAGGAACTAATGAGTTTATTAAAAAGTCTTTTGAAGTTCTAAATTTGCTTAATTCAATGAATGATGAAGAAGTTAATAATTTTATAAATACTGAGTCTCAAAGAAATTTTAATAAAAAAGTTGAAAACATTAAAAATAGAAAAGATAAGCTTTTAGGTGTAAATTTATTTATTAATCAAAGTGATAAATTAGTTCAATCAAATAGATCTTCATTAGCAAAATACTTTGAAGAATTTCATCTTAGAAAAAATGAATATTTGAGTAAAGTTAATTCAAAACCTGAAGTTTACATTGCTTGTTTCGGTCTATACTCTGAAATCAATCCTCGAATTGACTTTATTACAGACTTTTTACTATCAGGCGCTTTTGACTATAAACTATCCCCTATTTTTGAATCAATAGAAGATGCTATTAGTACAATAGACTTAATAAATCCAAAGTATTGTATAATATTATCAACAAATGAAGTTTATCCAAGTATTTTACCTGATCTGGTAATGTCATTAAAAAACCTTAATCCAGATAGAAAATTTGGATTAGCGGGGTATGACAGAGAAAATGAGAGTAGATATATTTCATTAGGGATTGATAAGTTTTATCATTTAAAGTCTAATGTATATGATGATTTAGATTATATTTGGCAAATTTTTGAAAATGAATTAAATAACAATGATTAAAAATTTAGAAAATATAGAACTTAGTGAATTATTCAATATTAATATTAAGAATAAAATTACATCTACTCAAACATTAGAAGGAATTGAGTATAAGTCATTTTATTCAAAAGAAGATTTTAAAAATATACCTTATAAATTAGGTATGCCTGGAAAACCGCCTTACTTACGAGGACCATACAGTACAATGTATTCAAATAAACCTTGGACAATAAGACAATATGCTGGTTTTTCTACAGCTGAAGAATCTAACGCTTTTTATAAAAAAAACTTAGCCGCTGGACAGAAGGGGCTTTCTGTTGCATTTGATTTGGCAACTCATCGTGGGTATGATTCAGACCATCCAAGGGTAATTGGCGATGTAGGAAAAGCAGGGGTTGCAATCGATTCTATTTTAGATATGGAAATTTTATTCAAAGATATTCCTTTAGACAAAATATCAGTATCTATGACAATGAATGGAGCAGTTTTACCAATTTTAGCATTTTATATAGTATGTGCTGAAAAAAATGGAGTATCGTTAGAACAATTATCAGGCACAATTCAAAATGATATTTTAAAAGAGTATATGGTAAGAAATACATACATCTACCCTCCTAAAATGTCATTAAAAATAATTTCTGATATTTTTGCTTACACAAGCAAAAATATGCCTAAATTTAATAGTATTTCAATTTCTGGTTACCATATACAAGAAGCAGGAGCAACAGCAGATTTGGAACTCGCATATACTATTTGTGATGGACTTGAATATATAAGAACAGGATTACAAGCTGGATTAAACATAGACGACTTTGCTCCTCGTTTATCATTTTTTTGGGGCATTGGTAAAAACTTTTATATGGAAATTGCTAAGCTAAGAGCTGCTCGAATTATTTGGGCTAATTTACTTAAACAATTTAATCCAAAAAATCCTAAATCTTTAGCATTAAGAACTCATTGTCAAACATCAGGATGGAGTTTAACAGAACAAGACCCTTTTAATAACATTACAAGAACAATGATAGAAGCATTAGCTTCAGTTTTTGGAGGAACACAATCACTTCATACAAATGCACTTGATGAAGCAATTGCACTTCCTACAGATTTTTCTGCAAGAATTGCTCGCAATACTCAATTATATATTCAATTAGAAAGTGGGATAACGAGTGCTATTGATCCTTTTGGTGGTTCTTATGCAATTGAATCAATAACGAATGACTTAATAAATAAAACACTCAATCATATCAACGAAATTGAAGAATTGGGCGGTATGGCAAAAGCAATTGAAGATGGCTTACCAAAACTTCGAATTGAAGAATCAGCAGCTATTCGACAAGCACATATTGACTCAAAAAAGGAAATAATTGTTGGGGTCAATAAATTTCAGACTGATGATACTCAAGATTTTGAAATCCTTGAAGTTGATAATAAATCTGTAATTCAAAGCCAGTTAAGTCGATTGAATCATTTAAAAACAACAAGAAATCAAGCATTAGTAGATATTTCTTTAAAAAACTTAACAGAATGTGCTAAAAGTGGAAAAGGAAATCTATTAGAATTGTCAGTGATAGCTGCACGAAATGGAGCAACACTTGGTGAAATTTCTTATGCAATTGAAATTATTTCAGGTAGATATAAAGCATCAACAAAATCTATTTCCGGAGTTTATAGTAAGGAGTATAGTGATATGAATGAAATTGAAGATACACGATTGCTTTCAGATAAGTTCTTTGAATTAGAAGGGAGGAGACCTCGAATATTAGTTGCAAAAATGGGACAAGATGGACATGACAGAGGTTCAAAAGTAATATCCACTGCCTTTGCTGATTTAGGATTTGATGTTGATATTGGTTCACTATTCCAAACCCCTTATGAAGTTGCAAAGCAAGCTGTAGAAAATGATGTACATATCATAGGCGCATCAACACTTGCTGCAGGACATAAAACTTTAATTCCAGAATTATTAAATGAACTTAATAAATTTGGAAGAAATGATATAATCGTCGTAGCAGGTGGAGTTATTCCAAAGCAAGATTATGAGTTTTTATTTAATTCAGGTGTGTCATTTATTTTTGGTCCAGGCACTGTTATTCCAGAAGCGGCTAAAAAGATATTGAATAAATTAATTGAAAATATAAAGTAAAATTTAGTCTTTCATTCTTCTTACGAACATTTTTACTGATAACCAATGCTTTAAAGCAATCATTATTTTATGAGTGTTTGAAACTCTAATTTTCTTTTTCCAAATATCGTAATCATTTAATTCTATTTTTTCAAGAAGACGGAAATAGATTTCATCCATAATTCCAGCAGAAATTAATCTGTTTCGTTCATCAGGTCTTAGAAATGATCTTGCTTTGTGATAGTGTTCCCTTGCTCTTTTAACTTGGAATCTCATTAATTCAATGAAATTATCATTGTATACTTCGTTTTTTAAATCGTTTTCTGAGTACTTGAATTTAACTAAGTCTTCTTTTGGAATGTATATGTATCCCCTATCCTTATCGTTCTTTACATCTCTTATAATATTAGTGAGTTGTAGGGCATAACCTAAATTTATTGCGTAATTCTTTGTTTCTTCATACTTATAACCAAATATCTCAATACATGTTAATCCGACAATACTTGCTACTGAATAGCAATAAGTTTTAAGTTCTTCAAAATTTTCATAGTTATATTTAACTAAATCGCTACGACAACCATCAATCAATATCATAAAATATTGTTTTGGAATTAAAAATCTATCAATAACCTTTTCAAGAGGTCGAAGTAACTTTGTGTTTTCTTTTTTTTCATAAAGTTTATTTATAGATTGTTCCCAAAATTCTAATCTTTTTAATTTTTTATCAATCTCATCTTGATTCAAACTCGGGTTTTCATCTACAATACTATCAATATAACTAAATAATGCGTAGATTGAATTGATTGCTTTTCTCTCTTCTTTTGGTAAAAATGAAAATGATAATTGAAAATTCGATCTCTCGAAAGTTTCAATATGTACATTTTCATATTCAGCTAATGTAGATTGAGTAATCATTTCCATACTAATGCTTGTTTAATAAACTTTAAATAAGTTGCCTTGTTTTGGTTTGGACGTTCATACAGTAATCTTAATTTATATATTTTACATAAATTTAATATATTCTCACCACCCAAAATTATAAATTTTAATTCATATTGCAACCGCTTTGATCCCACAAACTTAACAATATTTTTCCCATCTTCAAATAATTCTTCTGTTTTTATAAATAATTCATTTAAAATTTTAACTAATTCTTCATTTTTTTTAATTTTATGAAAATTATTAAAATTTAATTTGTATTTTTCTAATAGATTTTTTGGGATATAAATTCTATTGTTTTTTAAATCAACTGATAAGTCTTGCCAAAAATTAACTAGTTGTAAAGCAGTGCAAATTTTATCACTATACTCATACGCTTTCTCATTTTTTTCATTAAATAGTTGTAGTATTAATCTTCCAACAGGATTAGCTGAATTATCGCAGTACATTAATAAATCATCAAATGAACTAAACGTATTAAATTCTGAATCATATTTGAAAGCTTTTAATAATTGTAAAAACAAACTAATTTCAAGATTATTCTGATTTATAGAATCTTGTAAAGCAAAGAAAAGTGGATTTTGAGTGTTTTTGATTAATAAATTTATCTCAAGTAAATTTAATTTATCAATTCTTTTTTCAATGAAATTGTTATCTGCTATGTCGTCTGCTACTCTTGCGAAAACATAGATTGGGTAAATATATTTTCTTTTACTTTTCGGTAATAAAATCGAAGCAACTGGGAAATTTTCGTAATGGCTTTTAGCAATGTTTTGACAAAATCTATAAGCTTCATCTAAATTTGAAACTTTGAATTTCCCACCGCTTTCTTTTAATAATTCTTCAATTAAATCATTATTTAACATTACTTAGTAACTCTTTCCCAAAATGCAGAAGAAATTTTTGGGTCTTTGAATTGGGCAAATTCTCTCCAATTAGGATAAAATTGTTTGAAATGTTCTGGTTTCATTCTTGCATCTTTTGCTGGGTATAGTCTCCCACCAAGTTCAATTATGTACTTATCTAAGCTATCTAATAAGGCAAGGGTTTTGTTTGTCATTCTGAAATCAATAGCAAGCGTTATTCCAGGTCGAGGAAACGATAACATTCCAGGTGATTCTATATAACCAAAGGTTTTTAACACCACTAAAAATGAAGATAAACCACTTGTAGTTATTTCCTTAAAAATCTTTGGGAGTATTTTTCGTCCCTTTTTCTCGTCAATAACAAATTGGTATTGTAAAAAACCATTTTTTCCGTAAGATTTTTGCCAGCCATCAATCATATCTAATGGATAAAAGAATGGATTGTAATGTGAAATAACTTTTTGATGATTCATTAATTGTTTATTGTACCAAAGCATATTAAATGCTTTAACACTAAAATTATTAATAAATGGATAGTCTATAGGAAAAGGGATTAAAGATGCTTTTAAATCATTTTTTGGAACATTAGGTGTGTTTGCGTTTGTAAAAAATCCCCTATTATAAATTCCTCTTCCAAAATTTTTACCTTCTGAAGTTGTATCTACCCATGCAACGGTATAAGGAAATTTTTTAATTGAACTGCTATTTACTTCAAAGAACTCATCTAAGTTTCTGAATTTTATATTTTCTACATATAAATATGGATTATCAATAGCTATGTTTTTAAATTTCGCCTTAGTAATTACTCCAGTTAATCCTAATCCACCTATTGTAGCTTTAAATAAATCAGAATTCTTTTCTAAAGAGCAAGTAACCAATTCACCATTACTTCTTAATAATTCAATCTCAATAACATGATTTCCGAATGTTCCTTTGTCGTGGTGATTTTTACCATGCACATCGTTAGCAATAGCACCAGCGAGAGAGATATACTTGGTTCCAGGTGTTACAGGTAAAAAACTTTTTCTCGACACTAAGAAATCTAACAAGGTTGAAAATTGAATTCCAGCTTCAGCTTCTATAATTCTACTATTTTCGTCAAAATCAATTAAATGATTCAAATTTGTAGTATCTATCAAAGTTGAATTATTAACAAGGCAAGAATCACCATAAGACTTTCCAAATCCTCTTGGTAAGAAAGATGATTCACTTTTAATAGATTTATATAGTTCATCTTTCCAGCTGATGGTTTCAACTTTTTTTATTGAAAGTTGCGGATACCTACCGAATGATTCGTATTTTTTACTCAAATTCATATTTTAGCATAAATAACGATTAAACTAATAATTCCACCTATTGTCCAACTAATTTTATCTTTTCCAGTAAAGACAATGGGGTCATCTGTCATTTTGCCTCTGTTTGCTAAGAACCAAATTCGCATTATCCAGAAAAGTAAAAGTATTGCGACAATCCACATCAAATTTGGCTTATTATATAATAAACGTATTTGCTCGGAATTTACATAAAGTGCGAAAACTAAAATTGAAATAAACGCTGATGAAGTACCAAATGACCTGACAATTTCAATATCATCAACGTGATATCCACGTCCCGATGCTTTAAGTTCGTCAATTTCTTTTAGTGAATGTAGTTCTGTATATCTTTTTAAGAGTGCTAAACTTAAAAATAAAAACATTGAAAATGCTAATGCCCAAGGGGTTACTTCTATATCAACTGCTTCTCCTCCTGCCACTATTCGAATTGTATATAATAAAGCTAAAGTTAGAATATCAACTATTACAATTCTTTTCAATTTAAATGAATATAAGCTAGTGAGCACGTAATAGAAAAATAACACAAACAAATAGCTTATTGGTAACAATGTAATCGCAATGATTAAACTTGATACTATGAGAAATGGAAGAAGTGCAAATCCATATAATAGTGATAAATCACCGGAAGCGAAAGGTCTATTTTTCTTTCTTGGGTGCTTTCTATCTGCTTCTAAATCAAGCAAATCGTTAAGAACATATACTGAAGATGCAATTAAACTGAATGAAATAAAGCTATAAAATAAGTTAAGGTAAATTTCAAAATTAGTAATATGCGCCATCAACGCTGGAATAAAAATTAATAGGTTTTTAACCCATTGATAAACTCTAATTTCTTTAATAATTAGTTTTAGTTTTGATTTTGTATTATTTCCAATAATTGTGTCAAACTTAATGCTTTTTAAACGTTTAGATAAACTATTATTTACAATAAATTTTTCATTAGAATGATTCCAAATTTCAATATCAGCTTTACTATCTCCAATATATGAGTAATTTCTAATTCCATATTTTTCATCTAAAAACTTTCTTTTATTCACTGCTTTAAGATTTAATTTATCATCACTGCCATAATATTCGTCAAATATTCCAATGTATTCTGCTATATCCTTTACAATATTTTGATTTGAAGCAGAAACTAAAGCAGTTTTTGAATAATTGTTTCTATTTATTTTAATAAATTCTATAACTTCTTGATTATAAGGTAAATTTTCAGGAGAAAATTCAATTCTCTTATATATTTCATTTTTTAAAACTTGTTTCCCTTTCAATAACCATAAAGGAGTTAAAAATATAAAGAAAAAGTTATTTCTTAAAAGTATAAATAATGATTCAAACAGCATATCTGTTTTGATTAGTGTTCCGTCTAAATCGCATATTAAAACTTTTTTCAAATTACACCTTTGAAATTACATTGTTGAATAATTGAAGAGCAACACCAACAGTTTCGTCCATATTGTAATATTTATAATTAGCTAATCTTCCAGTAAAATAAACATTTTTTTCACTTTCTGCTAATTGCTTATATCTATCAAATAAATTGTGATTTTCAGTGTTTGGAATAGGATAATACGGATCATTCTTTCCATAAACATATTCTTTTGGATATTCATAAGCAATTGTTGTTAGCTGATGTTCTTGTCCTGTGATATGTTTAAATTCTGTAATGCGAGTATAATCAAAGTCGTTTGGGTAATTAATTTGAGTAAATTCTTGGAAATACTCCATTTCTAATGTTTTATATTCAAATTCTAATGAACGATAAGGTAATTTACCAAATTTATAGTCATAGAACTCATCAATTGGACCAGTGAAAATAATTTTATTGAATTTTACATTATTTAAAATACTTTTATATTCGGTATTTAACAGAATTTCAATATTTTTATTGTTTATCATTTTTTCAAACATTTTTGTATATCCATATTTAGGAACTGCTTGATATTGGTCTTGAAAATACCGATTATCTCGACTTAAGAACACTGGAACTCTCCCACTGACTGTTCTATCTAATTCTTCTGGTCTAAGTCCCCATTGTTTTAAATTATACCCTAAAAATATATTTTCATATATAAAGTCAGCTAATGCCTTGAGGTCTTTATCAGAAGTTTCTAATAGTTTTAATATTGGAATTTTTGTTTCAATTTCATACTTAGACAAAAGTATTTTAATCAGTTTTTCAGCAATTTGTTTAGTGAAACAAATCTCAATTGAGTTAAAATTAAACGGGACTGGAACTTTTTTTCCATTCACAACAGAAAATACTCTATGTTCATAAGGTCTCCACTCTGTAAATTGTGAAAGGTAATCCCAAACTTTTTTCATTTTTGTATGAAAAAGATGCGGTCCATACCTATGAATTAAGATACCATTTTTATCAAGTTCATCATAAGCATTTCCTGCAATGTGGTGTCTTTTGTCAATAAGAAGAACCTTTTTATCTAATTCATTAGCAATTCTTTCTGCTAGTACACAACCAGAATAACCCGCACCTACAATTAAAAAATCATACATCATCTTTTGACTATCGTTTTTAACTCTTGAATAGTAACTACTTTTGAAACTATTGTAATGAATAAAAAAGTAAAAATACTAAATATAAACGAAAGATATACATTAAAGTTTAGAATATTATTAGTTACAAAGTAAATTAATAATACTCCAACTATCACAACTACACCATATTTTAAAGGTTTATGGTTGATTAAGTTATATTTTTTATGTAATTGGTAATAAAATAATAATGATATAATGATTTCGCAAAGAATTGTTGAAAATGCAGCCCCATAAATTCCATAAGTAGGAATTGTTAAGTAATTTAATATTACATTCAAAATAAATGCAAATCCAACAACTTTCAAAACTATGTTTTCATTATTTTTTGCTAAGAAAGGAGAGCTAAATGTAACTGAAATGTAACTCAAAAATAATTTTAATGCAAGGATTTTAAGTAAAATTGATGACTCAAAATATAGTTCCGAAAATTGAATTTTAATAATTGTTTCTGAATATGCTATAATAATTGCTGTTAAAAATGAACCTGCTACTACGGTTAATATTGTATATTTGTTAAAATATGAATCTTTTTTATAAATATCATCGTTTGCAAATTTTGGAAAAAATGACTGTTGTAATATTTGATTAGGTAATGTTGAAATCATTATTATTCTCATTGCAGCAGAGTATATTCCTACTTCATATTCAAAGTTTTCTCTTAAAAATCCTAACATTAGAATATCAACGAAATTATAAAAAATTATAATCTGAATAGACAAACCAATTGGAATAGATTTTTTTAAAAATTTCCAGTATTCTTTAAGGTTAAATATAAATTGTACTTTTATAAATTTATAATTAAAATGAAATAGTAATATGATAGAAGTTAAAATTAAGTTAAATGAAAGTAAACCAGTAGCATATATTGTATCAGCAGGCGTTTTGACAAGTAGATAAGCAAGAATTAAATTTAGAAAATTAAATAGAAAATTCCTTATAGCTAAGTAGCCCATTTTCTCTATTGCTTGATATATCCAATTAGGAAGAATTGCATCTCCAAACAACCGAACACCTGCTACTATTAGCAGTAGCTTAATTTCTATTGATTTATCAGTAATATAAAAAGCATAAATAAATAATGTGAAAAATGCTATAATTGATAAGACTATTCTTAAACTTAATATTACATTTGCATAATAATTAATTTTATCTTTACTTTTAGATATTTCTCTTATTCCAAAAATATCAAGTCCAGCTCCAACAATAATAAAAAAATACATAACATTTGTCGTAGCCCAGGAATAAGCTCCAAAGGCTTCTGTACCTAATGCAACACTAATATGTTTGTAAAAGAAAAATTGTAAGATTCTTCCAATTAACTCTGCTATGGTAAGATATAATATATTATTTGCGACTATTTTTTTTTCTGACATCTTAAGCTAATAACAATCATACTAAATTCATATATTGTAATATATTCAAATTTTTAAATAAGCTATCCCTTGATTTAATTGACTTTACATCAGCCATTTCATATTTAGAAAGTTTTGGGCTAACTTTCAATTTTTCGATATAATTGCATAAACGCAGAAAATCACTATAATGATTGACTATTCTCATTTCTGCATAGTCAGCTGCACTTCCATTATGAATTAAGAACTCCCAATCAGAAGATTGCATAAGCATTAACTCGATTAAAACTAAATTGAAAATTTCAAAATTCTTTTTTGGCAATTTTTTAAATTCTTCTTCTGAATAGTTATTTATTAAATTTCTAAATCTATTTTCTGCATTATAAATTAATTCCCAACACCATTTAACTTTATCGTTCATCCAAACAGAATGGTTGTTTTTTTCTCCCCAAGACCCTTCTATAATTGAAATAGAAGTATTAGTATTTTGTCCATTAATTACATTTGAAACTTGACTTAATTTAATAAATGGTGAATGATTAATTCCTTCAATCATTTTCTTTAAAAATTCTGGACCTTCAAACCACCAATGACCGAATAGTTCTGTGTCAAAAGGCAAACAAATTGTTGCAGGTTTATTAAATTTGTTGTAGTAATCTTTTGCTGTCTCTTCTAAATGATGAATAAAATGAAAAGCTTGTAAGTCTAACTTATCGTAAATCCATTCAGGATGGTATAGTTCTTTGAATTGCATATCAAGTTTTGTATCAGTAATCCGCCAATATCGTAGATGAGATTTGTCCTGTTTTTTATGAAAATCTAAATAATCACCATGACCTGGATAGCCACTATCCCCACTCCACACTTGCATTGCTAAGTCTTTATGTCTTCCAAAGATATTTACAGATTGACCTGAATGAGAGTATTTTGAACGAACTTTATACCTTGACATTATGTTTAGTGGAAAAGGCTCATTTGTTTCAAGAATTTCACCATTTAAAATTAAGTCTTCATCTACAAATGTATAATTTAAGTTGTTTTCATTTAGCAATTCTTCAATACCTTTTCTATAATGTTTTTGATTATAAGGAAAGATTGGCAAATATGAATTCCATTCATAAGCTGGTCTATATGCACATTCAGGGATCCATGTTCCTTTTGCTTCTGTTCCGAAGTGCTTTTTATGAATGAGTTTTGATGCTTTCATCTGCCAATCAATACTTTTATCAGTTGGAGCAAGTGGATAATATAAATGTGTTGCCCCGCAAGTCATTATTTCTATTATACCATAATCTTGAAGCTCTTTAAATGCAGGAATTATTCCATTATAAGAATTGTATTTGTCTATTTTATCTTTATACCATTTTTGCCAGTAGATTGCTAAGTTTATTTTTTGTTGTGGTTCTCCCCAATTAATAAATCTAACTTCATCTTTTCTAGCTAAAGTAATTTTTTCTTCACAATATGCAATATATTTTTCTTTAAATGTTGAATCAGCAAGCTGCTCTAACAATACGGGTGAAAATCCAATAGTAAAATTTGCATTAATATTATGGGCTTTTAGGCTAAATATTATATCAAGCAATGGTATGTATGACTCTGCTACTGCCTCAAATACCCACTCTTCTCCATGGGGCCACTTTCCGTGGTTCAAAGCCCAAGGAAGATGAGAGTGTAATACAAATAATATATTGGCTTTTTCCATTTTAGAATATTCTTTTTAAAAATCAAAATTAGCATATATATAGTTCTAATCAAAACGAATTTCAATTTAATTTTATATTTTTGCACGATGATTCATAACTTTTCAAATAAAATAACTTCTATAATAATTATTATACAAATTCTATTTTCCACAACTGGAAGTTATTTGTTGTTTAAAATATTTGAAAAACAAGTAAAAAAAGAAATTAAATCGAAAATTATAAGAGGTGAATTTGAATCAGAGTATTTAACTTATTACTTCTCTTATGAAGAGTTCTTGCAATTAGAATGGGAAAATAATAAAGAGTTTTTTATTGGCGAGAATATTTATGATGTCATTAGTGTTAAGTTTTCTTCAAATAATATAAAAGTTATTTGTTACTTAGATATTAAAGAAAGTGATTTAAGGCAGAATTTCGCTCAGTTTTTTAATTTCCATCTTAACTCTGATAATAATACAAAGAATCTCATTTTTAATTATATTGAAATTCTTTCGTTTAAGTTTATTATGAAAAAGCTATACTTTAATTTTTATCTCAATGAAATTTTTGATTTTTCAAATAACAAAGCATTTCCTTTAGTTTATCATTTTATCGAGTTTCCAACTCCACCGCCAAAATTTTCCTTAAATATATTTTAAATAACAATTTTTTAATTATAATAAGGACAATTTATGAGAATATTAACAATTCTCGGCATATTACTTATGCCACTTATAACTTATTCACAAACTATTATCGTAAAAGATAAAGCTAATGATCAAGTTATAAAATCTGCCTACGCTTTTGGAAATGATGTAAAGAATTTTCAAAGAGCAAATGAAAAAGGTGAAATTAATCTAAGGAAATTTAAAAACTTAGATATGATGAATTTTCTTGCTCCCGGATATAAAAAAGTAAGTTTGAAACTTGACGATTTGATTGATGGGCAAATAATTTACTTAGAAACTACTCTTTTTGAACTTGATGAAATCGTACTTTCTGCGAATAAGTGGGAGCAAAAGAAACTAGATCTTTCTTCTCGAGTTGAAACAATTAGTAGAGAAGAACTTAATTTCAAAAATCCACAAACTGGTGCAGACTTAATTGGTCAAACGGACTATGTTTATATTCAAAAGTCCCAAATGGGTGGTGGTTCACCAATGATTCGAGGTATGGCAACAAAAAGGATACTATTAGTTGTCGATGACGTTAGAATGAATAACGCTATTTTCAGAAGTGGTAACCTTCAAAACTCAATTCTAATTGATGCAAATGCGGTTGAGAATTTTGAAGTCCTATTCGGACCTGGTTCTGTTATGTATGGGTCTGATGCGATTGGTGGTGTGATGGATTTCCATACACTTTCGCCAAAATTTAATAATGATGGTTGGAAAGTAAATGGTAATTTAATGGTTAGAACAAACACTGCTAACTTTGAAAAAACGGGTCATTTCGACTTAAATATTGCAAATGATAATTTAGCCTTTATTACGAGCTTTTCGGTTTCAGATTATGACAATATGGTAATGGGTGGAAATGGTAGCGATGAAACAAAGAAATTTGAAAGAGTTGAATACCAAACCAGAATAAATGGTAAGGATACAGTTCTTAAAAACTCTAACCCAAAAGAACAGGTTAATTCTGCGTATTCACAAATTAACCTTATTCAAAAAGTAAAATATAAAGTAAGTGATTTTACTAACATCGAAGGGGCATTTCACATTTCCCAGAGTTCAGATATTCCACGCTATGACAGATTAATCCGTTACAAAGATGGGAAATTACGAGACGCACGCTGGGATTATGGTCCTCAAAAATGGTCAATGTCAAGTTTAAAACTTACAAATTATAAGTCAAATTCATTCTTTGATTTAATGAAATTAATCGTTGCTTATCAAACTTTTGAAGAATCTCGAATTTCAAGAGATTTCGGCAAATCTGATGAAGAAACTACTACTGAAAATGTTGGTGCAATTTCTTTAAATCTTGATTTTGATAAAGATTTCGATAAGTTAAATATTGGTTATGGGACCGAATATGTCCGTAATGACGTCCAAGCTAAAGCTCATTATCTGAATATTGATACAAAAGACATCTCCCCTGCTCCTACAAGATACCCAGATGGTTCGGATTGGACTTCAATGGCAGCATATTTTAATGGAAGATATAATTTTTCCGAGAAGTTTTTAATTAACTTTGGTGTTAGATATACTCAGTTTTTAATTAATGCGAAGTTTGACACAACTATGTTTGCTGTGCCTTTCCAAACTGCGAATCTTAATAATGGTTCGTTTTCTGGAAGTTTAGGAGCGGTTTATAAGTTCAACCAACAATTTCACTCTTTTGTTAATCTATCTACTGGTTTCCGTTCACCAAATATTGATGATATTGGAAAAATTACTGAGCCACAAAAAGAAGGTGCTGTTGTTGTTCCAAATCCAAATCTTACTTCGGAGATTGCTTATAATGGTGAAGTTGGAGTTGCTGGGTTAATTTCTGACTACTTTTATTTCGATGTAACTACTTATTATACACTTCTTAAAAACGCAATGAGTGAGAGGGATTTCACTTTGAACGGACAAGATTCTATTATGTATAGAGGTGAGCTAAAATTAGTTAGAGCAATTCAGAATTTAGACGAAGCATTTATCTATGGTATTCAAGCTGGAATTAAGGTAAAACTTCCATATAATTTAGAACTGAATAGTAAAATAAATTATCAACATGGAGAAGAGTATGATGGCGTAAGTTGGACTCCTCTTCGACATGCTGCGCCACTTTTTGGTTCAACAAAACTGAATTGGAAGTATAATAAGTATGAAGCATCAATATTTCTGAATTATAATGGTGGATTTACTCACTCGGAACTTGCAGTTAGTGAAATTGATAAGCCACAATTATACGCTGTTGATAAAAATGGAAATACTTTTTATGAGTCTTGGTATACTTTAAATATTCGATTTGCAGCGAATGTGTTTGATAATGCGACTATATTTATCGGATTAGAGAATTTGCTCGACCACAGATATATTATGTATTCATCAGCTATTGCCGCACCTGGTAGAAGTATAAATTGTTCCATTCGTTATGGATTTTGATTTTCATACTCAATCCCCTGCAATTTTGTGGGGGATTATTTCTTATAAAAATTTTATTTTCTAAAAAATTTAAAGAAATAAGTTTAATCTTCCAAAGTGTCGAAAACTTCAGAAGGTTAAGTTCTTCTTATTTATTTATTATTATTGGGATTGTGATATTTGATTTATCACCACTTAAATTCATAAAATACACTCCATTTGTTACATCTTTAAGTTTGATTGACTTAGTGTAAATATCTACTGAATATGTTTCTGAGATTAATCTCATATATGTATTCCCGTATAAGTCTAATATTTTTATTTCTAATTCTTGTTCAATTAATGGTTTAAATTCTATTTTAAATACTCCATCGCTTGGATTTGGTATGATTCTTACTTTTAAATTATTTTCTTCTTTTGAGATGTACGGCTGATTTGTCGCTTTATCTTCATCTTTTACTTCAAAATTTCTTTTATACGGAGGTTGCCCTACATTTCCAATATCACCACCAGGGCCTCCCATATTTTCGCAACAAGTATAAATTGTAACTGGCTCCTTACAAATTATTTCTCCGTCTGCCCCTAAGAACAATAAGTTTTTTTGCACTGGTGTTACTTCTTCACAATCAATTCCTTGTGCTTTCTCCTGGCATCTTGCGCCCAACTGTTTTTGGTGTATAGCACATCATTAGGCCAAGGATTGCTTAGAACAAGTTCTTGACTTTGCGTTGAGGAAGAAAATTCATCTTGATATAGTGCTAACCTATAATGTTTTTTATTAAAATCATCGTTGTCATTTGTGAATGTCAGCGTTCCGTATTCAGTAACATATTTAAAGCCAAAAACTGGATTGCTTGGGTCGTCGGAAATTGTAATAAAACGCTCGTCGGGTGGGATAACAAGTCCCGGCTCATAAGTTAGCCATGCCGCAGCTTGGATGAAGGGTCTGTTCCATGCTTCAGCATTTTTACCGGGTTGTGCAATTGTATAATTAGTTGTTTCATAAGTTTCATAAGGTTGTTTATTATTATAGTTGCCACCTGCTACAACGTTTGTTTTCATTGCTTTAATGTTTTTCTTATGTCCGCACCATTGCCAGCCAAGTAAGTAATCACTTTGTTGAAAGCGGGATTGATTGATGTTTATAGGTGTGCCTTTGTAGGTGAAAGACATTGAAACTGGTTCTATATCTTGTGCGTTAAGCGAATATGATATCAATATTAAAAATAAAATTCTCATCGCACCACCATAAAGTTAAAGTTTAGTGTTTGGTTTGGTAGTTGGCATTGTAGATGGTAAGACCCACTGGGTAAATCGTGGAGTTGGAATTGTAGATTTGATTGATTAATTATGCCATTATATGAAGTACCAACCTTTGCCCCAACACTATTATAAATATCGATTGTAGCTAATTGTCCCAAAAACTCTTGTGAATTGAAAGTAATTTGATTACTATCTTGGCTAAAATAGTTTTGATTTTGGTTTTCTTGTGGAGCATCTAATGTGTTAGCATCATAACAAGCAACAATACCATTTCGATTATCATAATCTTTGTCAATAATAACTTTACTACAATTATCGTAAGTAAAAACAGCACTATAATCAAGCGATGCCTGGTAATTCTTTGAACTGTATATAATTTCTCCTTTAATATAATTATACTTTACGTAATACCTATAATACTGATTTGTTTGATTTTCTTTTCTTTCAGCGACGTCACAAATGAAAACATCATTACAAACATTAAACCCATTCAATGAACTAATGAAAAAGTGACTTTTAGACCATACATCAATGTTTTCAAGTAATATAAAATCAGGGAAAGAGTAACTCCTAAACATGTCAGAGACGCCTTTGGTTACAAGGTTATTGCTTTGGAATCTACCATTTTCCAGCACTCCAGCAATATAGCTCTGCTCTTCACTTACATCACCATCAAACTCAAACTCATAAGTCTTTGTTTGTAGGTTGAACATTCTTGCTCTTGGCTTCACTGCTGATATTTCAATGATGTACTTTTCGTCTGGGGATAGGTAACTTTTTTCGATTCCCGTATAGTGATAATCTATATTTTGGGAGTCATAGGGTCTTTGATATTCTATTTGTTTTGTTAACAAATTATAGATTATATAATTTGAGCGATTGTTTCTTGAATCATCTTCGTCTCTGTACGAAAGGTAACCGTATATTTTAGTATTATTATCAAACAATTCAAATCTTCGAAATGCTTTTAAATCAAAGATAGGATTGCTTTCAAGTTCTTCAATAACCGGTGAAACCCTTATCACTGGCTCATTTGTTATAATATCTCTAAATTCAATGGTATCAACTGCACTTCTATAATAATAAAGTGTGCCTGTACTCGAAATTACGGGACCATCGGACTCCCCGGGTTTAGAAATTAGTTGATTAACAAAACTCCCGTCGGAGCTACGCCTTATCTCCAGTCGTCCTGTATTATATGTGAACAATAGCAGTTCGGAGTTGGGAATTTCCCTAACATCCGTCAGGTTACCGTTGCCGGTAACATCAATTTCCCAAATCTTCTGGGAGAATATTGGTATTGCCATTAATAGCAATAATATAAATACTTTCATAAATGCTCCTGTAAATTAATTAAAAATATTCCAATTATTTAATTGGAAAAATCTTCGATTTTAAATGTTAGAACTGGTTTCTTCGCTACGCTCAGAATGACGAGATAATTATTAATTCATAAGTATAAACTTATAATTTAAAACTTGCTGATTTGTTAATTGGCATTGCAAATAATATACTCCACTTGGCAAATTGGGGAGATTAAATTGATAATTATTCTGGCTTATTATTCCGCTATATAATGGTGCAACTTTCTCTCCAATACTATCATATATTTCTATGTTTGCATTCTGTCCAATAAATAAAGATGAATTGAAATTAATAACTGATCCTAACTTACTAAAATAGTTTATTCCTGGGTTTTGTGGTAGCACGTTTAATGTACTATAATCATAACAAGCTATTACACCTAACCTATTATCAAAATCCCTGTCAATAATTAATTTAGAACAGTCATTTACGACAACACTACAATAGTCTAATGATGATTGATAATTTTTTGAACTATAAGTAATTTGTTCAGTACTCAAATCAATTTTCACAAAGTAGCGATAATACTGATTTGTTTGATTTTCTTTTTCTTCATTTACATTACAAGTTAAAATATTTTCGCATAAACCTAAAGAAAGTGGATATGTACCTATAAAAAAATGAAATTTTGACCATATATTCTTATCTATTTTTAATTGCATTTCAGGAAAAGAATATACTTTTAATGACAACGGAGATATTCTTATTATCATTGAGTCATTCTGAAATCTGCCATTTTCTAAGACATCTACTTTACTTTTTTCCTCATCATTATTTTCTCCATCAAACTGAAACTCATACACCCTTGTTTGTAAATTAAATATTCTTGCTTTTGGTTTTACCGCTGATATTTCTATAATATACTTGTCGTCAGGCGACATATAACTTTTTTCAATTGTTGAATAGTAATGATCTATACCGTTTTCGTCATAAGGTCTTTGATATTCTATTTGTTTTGTTAACAAATTATAGATTATATAATTTGATCGATTGTTTCTTGAATCATCTTCGTCTCTGTACGAAAGGTAACCGTATATTTTAGTATTATTACCAAACAATTCAAATCTTCGAAATGCTTTTAAATCAAAGACAGGATTTCCTTCAAGTTCTTCTATTTGTGGTGAAACCCTTATTACTGGTTCATTTGTGATAATGTCTCTAAATTCAATAGTATCAACTGCACTTCTATAATAATAAAGTGTTCCTGTACTCGAAATTACGGGACCATCGGACTCCCCGGGTTTAGAAATTAATTGATTAACGAAGCTACCGTCCGAGCCACGCCTTATTTCCAGTCGCCCGGTATTATATGTAAACAATAGTAGTTCGGAGTTGGGAATTTCCCTAACATCCGTTAGGTTACCGTTGCCGGTAACGTCAATTTCCCATAGTTTTTGGGAAAAAGTAGGCATTGCTATAAGTAGCAATAGTATAAACGCTTTCATAAATGTACCTTTAAATAAATTAAAAATATTCCAATTATTTAATTGGAAAAATCTTCGATTTTAAAATTTTGAACTGGATTCTTCGCTTCGCTCAGCATGACATACTTTTTCAAAATTTGTAAATTTCATATATATAATAACACATAAGTTGCCCAAACATCTCACAGATTTTGAAAAAAAGTTTTAAATAATTTCAGTAAATTTACTAATATTTTGGTAAATAAGAGGTTAAGGGATATGTTTTTTGAAATTATTTTTTTAAATCACCACCATAAAATTAAAGTTTAATGTTTGATTTGGAAGTTGGCATTGCAAATAATATGCGCCGCTTGGCAAATTGGGTAGATTAAATTGATAATTATTCTGGCTTATTATTCCGCTATATAATGGTGCAACTTTCTCTCCAATACTATCATATATTTCAATATTTGCTGTTTGTCCCATAAATAAAGATGAACTAAAGTTAATAACTTGACCTAATTGGCTAAAATAATTAGACTCTGGGTACTGAGGAATAACATCTAAAGTGTTAGCATCATAACAAGCTATTACACCATCTCTATTATCATAATCTCTATCAATAATAACTTTACTACAATTATCGTAAGTAAAAACAGCACTATAATCAAGCGATGCCTGGTAATTCTTTGAACTGTATATAATTTCTCCTTTAATATAATTATACTTTACGTAATACCTATAATACTGATTTGTTTGATTTTCTTTTCTTTCAGCGACGTCACAAATGAAAACATCATTACAAACATTAAACCCATTCAATGAACTAATGAAAAAGTGACTTTTAGACCATACATCAATGTTTTCAAGTAATATAAAATCAGGGAAAGAGTAACTCCTAAACATGTCAGAGACGCCTTTGGTTACAAGGTTATTGCTTTGGAATCTACCATTTTCCAGCACTCCAGCAATATAGCTCTGCTCTTCACTTACATCACCATCAAACTCAAACTCATAAGTCTTTGTTTGTAGATTAAACATTCTCGCTCTTGAATAGTTTCCCGATGTTTCGATAATGTATCTTTCATCAGGAGATATGTAACTTTTCTCAGTTATTGAATAGTAATAATCTGTGCTTTTTATGTCAATAGGTCTTTGGTATTCTATTTGTTTGGTTACTATATTATAAATTACAAAATTTGGTTTATTATTTCTTGAATCATCCTCGTCTGCGTAAATTAAGTTTCCAATTATTTTGGTGTTATTATCAAATAATTCAAACATTTGAAATCCTTTTACATCAAAAACAGGATTACCTTCAAGTTCTTCAATCTCTGGCGAAACCCTTATCACTGGCTCATTTGTTATAATATCTCTAAATTCAATGGTATCAACTGCACTTCTATAATAATAAAGTGTGCCTGTACTTGAAATTACAGGACCATCGGACTCCCCGGGTTTAGAAATTAGTTGATTAACGAAGCTACCGTCCGAGCTACGCCTAATTTCCAGTCGCCCGGTACTATATGTAAACAATAGTAGTTCGGAGTTGGGAATTTCCCTAACATCCGTCAGGTTACCGTTGCCGGTAACGTCAATTTCCCATAATTTTTGGGAAAATAGTGGTATTGCTATAAGTAGCAATAGTATAAACGCTTTCATAAATGCACCTTTAAATTAATTAAAAATATTCCAATTATTTAATTGGAAAAATCTTCGATTTTAAATGTTAGAACTGGATTCTTCGCTCAGAATGACATACTTTTTTGAAATTTGCAAATTTCTATACTATAATAACACACAAGTAGCCAAAATATCCCGCATTTTTTTAACAAAATATTAAATTATTTTTACTAAAATTACTAATATTTTGGTAAATAAGAGGTTAAGGGATATGTTTTTTATAAATTTTTTATCGTTTTCAACGTAAAAAAATATACAATTCTTTATGTTTTACACGGAAAATGTTTTCATTAATTAAATAATTTTATTTTTGTGAGTAACGAATTGTATTTTAGTGTGTTATTTGATGTAATTGATGATGCAAAAGGATTTTAGTACATATAATGATGCTGATTTGGCTTTGATTATTTCTGAGCGTGGTATGCACTCGGAGCGAGCATTTATGGAGGTTTATAAACGTTATGCCACTGGAATTAATGCTTATTGTACTAAAATTTTGAATGATAAAATAATTTCTGAGGATATTTTTCAAGAGACTTTTATTAAGTTCTATGAATCTGTTAATCCTCAAATTAATACAAATATTGCTGGCTTTCTTGTTACTATTGCAAGAAATTTGTGTTTAAATTATAAAAGAAATCGGAAAAATAAAGTCGATATTACGGAAATGGAATTTTTAGCTTATGAAACTCAGAGTTATGATAGCGTGCAAATGCTTGAATTTGTTAATACTGCAGTTGATTTGCTTGATGATGAATATAAAGAAGCTCTGATTTTACGAGAGTATAATAATATGGAGTATGAGGAAATTGCTAAAATATTAAATATTACTATAATCAATGCAAAAACTCGTGTTTGTAGAGCTAAAAAGAAAGTTAAAGACTTGTTAAAACCTTATTTGAATGAAATATTAAGTTGAGTGTGAAATATGGAAAATGAATTTTTAATAATTGATTACTTAGATGGGAATTTGAATCCTCAACAAGAGGAAGCGTTTTTTCAAAGTCTGAGTCAAAATGATGAACTTAGAACTGAGTTTAAGCAACAGATTGCTTTAAAATCAGTATTTACAAAAGATTTGCATACTTTTGTACCAAGTCCTGAAACTACTATGAATTTGTTCTCTAAACTTGGTATGGGAACAGGAATTGGAGTTGTCGCTTCTACTTTATCAAATTCAAATCAGGGATTCTTTGCAAAATTGCTTAGTTTCTTTAGTCCTGTTGCTCTTAAAACTGCTGGCGTAACTTTACTTACTTCTGCTTTAGTTTTCGTAGGATTATTAAAATTTAATATAATTGAATGGTATGATACAGAAAATGGTACGGTTAATAATTCAAACGTTTTAGTCCAAAATAAAGATATTAATACTCCAACACTACAAGAGAAAAACGTAAATGAATTGGATAATAATCAAGTTTCAAAATTAAGTGAATTAAAGCCAAAAATTATAGAGAGAATTATTCCAATTAATAATTATATTTTTACTAATGATACAACTAAATTAAAAGGCATAGAAAGAGAAAGAGCGGTTGAATTTTATAATGATTTAGCATATAATTCAAACGTTACAAAAAATAATATTTTACAAGATAATTCAAGCGATTTGGTGAATCTAACAAATTCAAATATTAAAGAGTGGAAAAGCGATTATGGAATTGATGTGGTTTTGAATCCAATGAATTATAAACCATTAAATTCACCTGTTTTTCATTTATCATCAAATAACTTTGATATTCCTATAAGTTTGGAATATAGCAATGCAGGATATAATTCAGTATTAAATAATTCGAATGAAATTAAAATTAATAGAGATTATTCAAGTTTGCTTAATAGTAGAGTTGGAGTTTATTATAATTATAATAAAGAGTTACAATTTGGGTTAGATTACAAAAGTGAGAGTTTTTTCCAAGAGTTTAATATTATTGATAATCGAGGAAGTTTATTAACTTATTACCAGCAACCAGAATTTAAAGTTATGTCAGGTGTTTTAAGATACTTACCTGATTATTTGAAACTTGACTTGAATTATTTTGAATTAAGTCCATACATTATGGCATCTTATGGGGTTGATTTATTTGGTGGTGGAAATGTAATGAGGACTGGATTAGGGATAAATTTATATTTTTCAGACCAGTTTTATTTACAAAGCTCATTTGAATATTCTGATTTGATATTCAAGCAAGATAAAGTCAATTATAATTCAAACAAGTATGGTGTTAATTTTGGATTAGGATGGAATTTAGGAAGATGAATAAAATAATTTTAATACTATTTATACTTGTTACTTTTAATAGTTGCCAAAAGGATGCAATTGATTTGGATATTGATAAAAATCGTGTAATTTCAGAGTTTGTGCGGGATACTGTCTACATTACGGACTCAGTTTATGTGATTCAAACTGTTGTAAGAATTGATACAGTTGTTCAAACTATTAGGGATACAATTTATCTAAATAAAGATAAAAAGTTAAGTAAGGTGTATTTAGATGGAGCGATAAAATTTTCTGAGAAATATTGGGACAGCCAAAAAGCAGATTATGTTACTTTGAATCATGTTTATTCTGAAAAAGATATAAATTATGCAATAAAAGCTGACTTTGACAATTTTCAAAAAACATTATATGCTGATTTTGTTTTTACAAGAGGTAATTATGTAAGTGAGAAACGTGGTGAATGGATATTCAAAGTTGAGGTAAGTTCAAAATACTTAAATATGGAGAATACTAACTATCTTCACCCTTTTGGGTTGAATATGGGATACTATCATTTTTTTACTATAATTACAACAAATCCAAGTTATCAATATTTTTCTAAATTAAGTCAAAATAATTTTATGAAAATTGATTTTATAAATAACTTTAATGCAGATAAATCAGTTATGATTGTCGACGGCTTTGTTCTTAAAAATGATTATGGAAACCCAATTATACAGAAAGATTTTCTGTACTACACACTTGAAATACCATTAAGGATAGAAGATAATTAGTTAGAAAGTATATTTGAGATTGATTCCGGTATCCTACCTCCTCTTTTTAGAATTTCGTCTTTATAAATCTTTGCTTTTGAATAATTTTTTTGTTCCATTTCAATTTTTAAAAGAATAATATATGGCTCGATGAATTGATTATTAATTTCAATTGATTTGGTTAAAACTTGAATTGCATTTGTATAATTTTTTGCTTTATATAAATCTTCTCCACTATAAAACAAAAGGTTAAATAAACTTTCTCTTGCATTATTCAATAGATTATTATCAATATTTTTAAATGCTTCATTAATTTTATTAGATTTAATCAGGGCAATTATTAAATTTAGTTTTATATCACTTTTAAAGTTGTTATTTATTGAAATAAAATCATATAAAATATTTATTGCTTGATTGTATCTCTCTAATTGTATAAGTGCATTTGTATAATTTTGAATTAATTCTTCATTATTTTTGTCGATTTTATAAGTAATTTCAAAGTATTGTAATGCATTGTCAATTTTTTTATGATGAAAATAAAATATAGCTAAGTTCATTGAATGCTTATAGTAATTTTTGTTCGCAGTACATGCTTTTAATAAATTTTCTTCTTCTTTTTCAAAATTAGAAATACTTTTATAATGACGGGAAAGTATAAATGAAAAAAGTGCTTTTGTACTGTCGTCTGCAACTAAACTTTCATAAAATGTAAATCTATCAGAATATAATTTGCTTTCTTTGAATGAAAGAAAACTGAAAGTAATTCCGATTAAAATGAAAATAATTTTAATGTTTTTAGTTAAATTATATTTATTTAATGCAAGAGCAATACTTAACAAAATTCCAATAGTTGGAAAGTATGCTCTACATTCAAGGTATTCGTTCCAGTCATTTGAATTGCTAACTGTTACAAACATAGCGGGACCTACTAATATAAAGAATATGAATATTCCTGTTAAAAATGTATAATTTTTATAGAGTTTTTTATAAACTATAAAGAATATTGATATTAGAATTAAAACACTACCAGTTATTGTATTAAGTATGCCATAAGTTGAAAGTGCCATTAAATCAATTGGGATGAAAATCTTAGCAATAAACTCAGGAAGAACAGGTAAGTTTTTAAAAAAAATATCAAGACCAAAATAATTTATGTCAATTCCAAGTGTTGCATTTGCTTTTAATATAAAGTAAATAATATAAGTAATGACTAATAAAATTATATATTTAATCTTATCATTTTTGTTGTATTTTAAATAAAAAAATAAAACATATAAATTTATTAATGGAGTTACAAGCGCAGTTTCTTTGCTTAAAAATGCTAATAATGTAAAAAGTGATGACAGCAATAAATACTTGATTTTTGATGATTTCATTAGAAATATTAAACTTGAAAGAGCGAAAATAGTATAAAGTACATCGTTCCTCCCTACTATCCAAGAAACTGCATTCACGTTTATCGGTAATATGCCGAATAAACATGCAATGGTTACTGCCCATTCATTTTTTATTTTAAATCTTATAAGCAAATTAAAGAAAAGTAATGTCGCTAAGATGTGGTATATAATATTAGAAAATTGAAAAATAAAATTGTTTGTTGGTGAAATCCATCTATCTATTATAAATGAAATATTAATAATAGGTCTGTAATAAGATGTGCCAATATAACCTTTGAAAAATTCGTCTTTTATATCACTAAACTCATCTATTCTTTCTGGACTATTTAAAATTATTTCATGGTCATCGCAATAAACTAAATCATGTTTTAAATTTAGTGAATAAACAATTATTATTGGAATAATAATTAAAAGATAGTATTTAAGCTTTGTTGTCATTTATTAAAGACAAAATGTTTATAATATAGATATTCTGGATAAACTATTAACAGAAGAGACAGGGTATTGCTTGAAAAATAAATTGTTGTCCATTTTTGTGGAAATAAATAGTAAGAAAGAGTTGCACTTATTGTCCAACAAATTAAAAAAACAAATAAGGCGAGTAAAACAGACATAAAGCCAGATTTTAGACCTTCAAGTTTCCAATATTTAGAAAATGTGAAAAGAATTGCTATTAAATGTAAGTGGTAAATTAGAATATCAAGCATAAAATTATTATTATTGTTAAATTTAATTTGCAAATTACGAAAAAGCTTGATTATGAAGACAAATACCGAAATGATTGTCATATTTTGTAATACTGGTAGTGAACAAAATGCTGAAGAAATTATTAGACAATTACTTAGTTTAAAGTTAATTGCATGTGGAAGTATTATTTCAAATGTAAAATCGATATTTGAATGGCAGGGTAAAATTGAAACGAGGAATGAGTTCACTTTGATGCTGAAAAGTTTTAAAACTCATTACAATAAAATTGAAGAAGTAATACTTGAAGTCCATACTGATGAAGTGCCTGAAATTATTTCAATAACTCCTGATGATGTTTTTAGTAAATATTATAATTGGGCAAAAGAGTATTGTAATGTATAATTCAAATTATAAATCAATAAAGAATTGGATTAGCGACGATAGACCTAGAGAAAAGTTAGAGAAATTAGGTCCTGAGAATTTAACTGACTCTGAACTTTTAGCAATACTTATAGGTAGTGGTGCAAAAGGTTTTTCGGCTGTTGATGCTGGTAGAGAGTTGCTTACATTAGGTGAGTCAATTTCAAAGGTTGCAAATTTTAATATTGAACAAATTCAAAAGGTTAAGGGATTAGGTCCTGCAAAGGCTATAACTTTGAAAGCCGCATTTGAACTTGCTAAGAGAATAAAATTTGAAACTACAGGTAATACAATTCAAATTACGTCCCCTGATATTTTAGCAAATATTTATATACCAAGATTTTATGGTGAAAATCAAGAAATGTTTTTTGTTATATTACTTAATTCTTCAAATATCATAATAAAAGAAAAAATGATTGCAAAAGGAACATTAAATAATATGATTATTCATCCAAGGGATATTTTTAAGTTTGCTATTGACTTTTCTGCAGCGTCTATTATTTTGCTTCATAACCATCCATCTGGTAATACTACTGCCTCACAAAATGATATAAAGACAACGGAAAATCTAATTAAAATTGGTAAAATAATGGATATTTTGATTGTGGATCATTTAATTATAGCTGGTGATTCATTTCAAAGTATGCGTAGCACAGGTATAGTAGATTTTGATTAATTTAATCGTAGCATTTATAAACTTTTATAAATTACAATAATTATTTTTTACAATAGTAGATTTACTATATTTTATTATTTACTACTATTTTTTATTAAGTATTATATTTTATTTAACTTATTGTTATAATTATTTATTAATATAAATTAATATTTGTTTATTAATATTCCATTTCATATTTTAGAAAAATAAATTGAGAAGTAAATTTGAAAGATTTATACGAAATGAAATTTATTCCTGATTTGAATCTAATATATTCTAAAGCTAAAATAGGTTTAGAGTTCAATGATTTTGTAAGTATTAATCAAAAAGTTAAAAAAAATATCGAATATGCTTTACAATATAATTGTAATAAGATACTATTTGACTATAGTGAAGTAGAATTAAAAATTGAGTCAAACACTTTGTATTATGTTAGTGAGAATTTTCATAATCTGTTTAAATTACCCTTCCCTGTAAAATGTGCTATTTGGTATGGAGATAAATTAAATTTTGAAAATTGGAAGAAATATAAATTTTATATTGATAATTATAATTTAGATTTCATAAATGGTTTTTCGAAAATTGAAGATACTTTTGATTGGTTAGAATTAGACGTAGCAAAATTGAATTTACTCTATTGATTAGTTTGAATATTAAAGTTATCAATTTAGAAATTCTGTTTCATCTAATAATTTAATATCATCAATCTTTAATCCGAACCACTTAAAGGCTTTCTCCATATTATCAAAACCTTTAATATAATCAATTCCAAAGCTATCTAAATATGTGTTATATCTCACCCATTTAGATTTTGAATAAATTTCACCTTCGTAAATTACGATTTTAATATTATCTGGAAATGAAAGAAATTGTCTTATATTTCTTGTCATATTAAAAAGTGTCTCTTTATCAACATCTAAACCAATAAGTGAGTAATCAACTATAAATTTATCAATATTAAATTTAATTATATATTCTTTGTTAGCTTCTGCCCTTTTCTTAAGATTTGAAAAATTTTGTTCAGTAAATTCTGGATCAATTTTCACACATAAGAGATTCAATTCTTCAACTACTTTATATAGATGTTTCATATTTGCTCCATTTAATAATACAAATGTATAAATATATTTTACAAAAACAAAATTTATAAAAGTAATTAATTGATAATTACAACAATTTATAAAGATAATTAACATTATTTAAAGTTGCAAATCTATTTTATGAAATATTTTTAACAATATATTAAAAAAAACACTATTTTATTGAAAATTAAAATATTTTTAGGAATTTTAAAACAAAGTTTGTAGTTTGTGATTGAAAATGATTTTTTATAAAATAAGTAAGAATCCGAGAGGCATTATGAAACTGCAAAATTGTAGAATAAAATATGAAAGACGACTTTCTATTATACAAGCTTCTTCTTTGCATTCAAAATGAAGAATCAATACCAGAAGAATTAGAACATAAGTACTTTGAAGCTAAACACAATCGGGTATTGAAATTCAATAAGAAAACAAATACTTACATCCTGAGTGATTTTGGAGAGTTTGTGTTAGGCGAAATGAAGTCGTATTTTAATAAATAAAGAGAGGGCTATTTAGTAGCCCTTTCTTATTTATTTTATTGATTTACCTTTCATTTATTAAAGAACGAGAAATTACAAGACGCTGTATTTCAGATGTTCCTTCGTAAATTTCTGTAATTTTTGCATCTCTATAATATCTTTCTGCATTAAACTCTTCAGTGTATCCATTTCCACCATGAATTTGAATACATTTATTAGCACAATACATTGCAGTTTCAGATGCAACTAATTTTGCCATTGCGGCTTCTCTTGAGTAATTAAGTCCTTCATCTTTCATTTTTGAAGCTCTCCAAGTAAGTAACCATGCTGATTCATATCTGCACCACATATCTGCTATCATCCATTGAATAGCTTGGAAGTTTACTATTGCTTGACCGAACTGTTCTCTGCCTTTTGCATACGCTATTGCATCTTCGATTGATGCTCTTGCGATGCCAAGTGCTTGGGAAGCAATACCAATTCTTCCCCCATCAAGAGTTACCATTGCAATTTTAAAACCTTTATTTATCTCACCTAATAAAGCAGATTCTGGTAATTCAACATTATCAAGTATAATTTCTGTAGTTGAGGAAGCACGTATACCAAGTTTCTTTTCAACTTTACCTACGCTATAGCCAGGTGTGTGAGCATCGACAATAAATGCAGTAACTCCTTTTGTTTTTAAACTCGGATCGGTTGAAGCCAACAATACAAACACATCTGCTTCTCTTCCATTTGTTGCCCAAAGTTTAGAACCATTTAGAATCCATTTATCTCCTTTTTTTACTGCTGTTGTTTGGGTGTTACCAGCATCTGACCCAGCATTAGACTCCGATAATGAAAATGATCCAATTCTTTTGCCTGACAACATATCAGGAAGGTATTTTTGTTTTTGCTCTTCTGTTCCAAAATGATAAATTGGATAGCAAGCTAATGAAGAATGTGCTGAAATGATAACACCAGTACTTGCGCAAGCTCTTGATACTTCTTCTATTGCAAGCATATAAGAAACATAATCCATACCTGCTCCACCATATTCTTCTGGAAATGCAACTCCCATCAAACCCATTTCTGATGCTTCGTTTATTATATCTCTCGGAAAAGTTTTTGTTTTTTCATTTTCTGAAGCAACAGGAGCAATTTTTTCTGAAGCAAACTTCCTAACCATATCGCGAAGCATTAACTGCTCTTCTGTTAATAAATTATCCATTTTATTATCCTTATTAATTTAATTTTTAAAACTTTATTATTCAATTACATCTAAGTCTGCATAAATATAAAGCGCCATTGCAAGCGCAGCTATACAATCATTTAAGACTTTTTTATCTACTTTATCGACAGTGTCGTTTTGGGAATGGTGATATCGCCAATATTCACCTTTTGAATCGACGTTAAAGCCCATTCCAGTAAAACCAAGTTTCATCATTGGACCAATATCGGCTCCTCCACCACCTTGTTTAATTTGAAATTCGTCATTAATTACTTTAAATAAAAATTCACTTTCTTTGTATTTTTCAAAATACTTTTCATTTCCAGAATATCCAATTCCAACTGGTTTAAATACTCCTGAGTCAAATTCAAGCAAGCCGTGATGATGTTCATTTTTGTGTTTATCTGCATAATCTAATCCACCTCTTAATCCATTTTCTTCATTAGTCCAAAAGACTACTCTAATTGTTCTTTTCGGCACTAAGTTTAAGTCTCTTAATAATTTTACTGCTTCCCAAACTGCAATACATGGACCTCCATCATCGTGAGCTCCTTGACCCACGTCCCAACTATCAATATGACCTCCTGCTGCAACAATTTCATTTGGTAATGTTGTTCCTTTTAATTCAAACATTACATTATGTGATTGAGCATCAGGATAAAACTTTGTATCAATTAATAATTTAATCTTAACTTTTTTCCCTTCATTTACTAATCTTTGAATTACATCAGTTGCTTCAAGGGAAATTGCAGCGTGAGGAATTTTGGTAACTCCTTCCGCATATTCAGAAGTCCCTGTATGTGCATTTGCATCATAATGTGGAGTAACTGAGCGAATTAACGATGCTATTGCACCATATTCTGCAGCTTTTGAAGCACCATGGAACCTATATTGAACTGTTTCTCCATAATTAGTAAATGCTCGGTTGTATAATACAATCTTACCTTTTACTTTTTTTCCTAATTTTTCAAGTTCATCGAAGTCTTTCACAATAATAATTTCTCCTTCTAACCCTTCTTTTGGTGTTGGAACTGAGGGACCAATTGCTAAGACCGGAATTTTATATTCCCATGGTGAAGTCATAGTACATTCATTTTTAATTCTTACCCATTTTGGAACTAAACAAGGTTCTTTTTTTACATTTGCAAAACTATCTTTTTGCATTTCACTATAAACCCAATCAATTGCTCTTTCTAAGTTTTCAGAACCGGAAATTCTATTTCCAAAGTTATCGCATAAAAATGCTAATTTATCCCAAGCAGATGAGTCTTTGTGAGCGTGAATATAAATTTTTTCTGCGATTTCTTTATATTTTGGATCTTTATAGTCTTGTGAAAAAATTAGGCAATTACCTACTAAAACAAAAAGTATGAGTTTTAACATATTTTCCCTTTTAAAAATTTCTCAGTTTCTAAAATAAGGAATTTTTATGTATTATTTTATTAGATTATAAACTTACAATATTAAACGAAATTTTCGTTAATATCAATACTTCCAGGTAAACAATATAAAATTCTTTTAAATTATTTAAAAATTAAGTAATTATACTGCTGTTTGTAATACTTATTTTCAAGAATTTTGTGTAGTTAATTAAGGATATTTATGAAAATTCCAAAAATAAGTGCAGGCACTTTGATGAGTTTTTATAAAAATGCAGGAAGCACAAATTCTAATGTTATCTTAAAATTTAAAGATAATAAAATGAAAACACAGCAAA
The DNA here is from genome assembly GCA_964465945.1 of uncultured Hyphomicrobiales bacterium. Taxonomy (GTDB): domain Bacteria; phylum Bacteroidota; class Ignavibacteria; order Kapaibacteriales; family UBA2268; genus JAJRPT01. Next base: position 9,139 of record CAYXMM010000014.1, on the reverse strand, counting down.
ATGTAAACATTATAAAAATAAGCAAGTTTCCCAATTATAAGAATATGACTTATGAGAGGGATGCTAATAATATTAATATTAAAGTTAAAAGCAAACTAAATGTTGGGTTGAATTTAGATCGGCAAGTCTAATATTTTAGTTATTGTTATACCATTAGTTAAATATTGTGTTTAATATTTTTTTTTGATTAAAATATATTTTAATTTTGTCAAAAATGCAGCAAAAATATTCTTAAAAAGGTTTAAAAAGTGAAAATAACTTGCTTAGGTGCAGGGAAAAGCGGTTTAGCAGCAGCTAAATTGGCATCTCTACATTCCAATGAAGTATTATTAAGTGAATATAATACAATAGATAAATTTCCAAATATTGAAGATGAATTAAAAAAGTATAACATTAGGTGTGAATTTGGGGGGCATAGTTTAGAAGAGATTTTAAAATCTGATTTAGTTATTTGTTCACCAGGAATTAAACCAATCTCCGAAGTTATCCTAAAAATTAAAGAAAACAATATAAAGTTAATTTCAGAAGTTGAATATGGTTCATATTTTATTAAAAATGTTATTATTGGAGTAACAGGAACAAACGGAAAAACTACAACGGTTTCGTTAATTGATTATAGTTTGAATAGATGTGGAAAACAATCTCACTTGTTGGGTAACGTTGGGACTCCACTATCAGCAAGTATAGATAAAATTAAAAATGATGATATTATTACACTTGAACTTTCGAGTTATCAATTAGATAACATCAATGACTTAAGAGTAAATATTGCAATATTTTTAAATATTACAGAAGACCATATTGCATATCATGGGAGTTTTCCACATTATTTCGATGCAAAGTGGAAAATTACCAAAAACCAGAATGAAAATGATTTATTAATTTTGAATGCTGATGATAAGGAAATTATGCATCGTTTAGAAGTCGGGGGACATTCTACGAAAGCGAAATTATTAGCAATCTCCATAAATCCAGAACTTGTTTTAAATGATAAATTTTCTGGTGGAATTTATTCAGATGGGGAAAAAATATACATTTTTAAAATGCAGCAAGTCGGACTCCCAATCCGATTACAACATAAAGAGGAATTAATGCAAGTATCACAACTGGCTTTACCAGGTGTCCATAATTTATATAACTCAATGGCAGCAGCGATTGCACTGCGACGATTTGAAATTACAAATGAAGATTTAAGGGATTGTCTTTCAACTTTTCAGGGAGTTGAACATAGGTTAGAGTTTGTCAGAACTATTGGGAAAAATGATTATATTAATGACTCAAAAGCGACAAATGTAAATGCTTCATGGTATGCACTTTCAAGTTATGAAAGGCCTATTATTTGGTTAGTTGGTGGTCGTGGAGATAATGATTATAGCGAACTTTTAGATGTAGCAAGTAAAAAAGTAAGAAAAATTATTGCTTTTGGAGAGGAAGCAAATAATATTTATTCTTATTTTTCAAATTACTTTGATGTCTATAAAGCTAATGATTTAGAAGAAGCAATTTTAAAGGGTAAAAGTTTAACCACCTCTAATGAGGTCATACTTTTTTCACCTGCTTGTAAAAGCTTCGACCAATATACTAACTTTGAAGAACGAGGACAACACTTTAAACAAATTGTTAATAGCTTATAATGAAAAAACCAATTGGACATATTGATTGGCTAATTCTACTTCCAATAGTTGGAATTATGCTTTTCGGATTAGCATTTGTTTATTCGGCATCTTCTGCATATTCTGGATTAAAGCTTGATTCAAGTGAAGCATTGTTTTATAGTCATTTAGGAAAAGTACTACTTGGACTAATTTTAATTATTGTTTTTGCTAAGATTGATTATCATGTATATAGAAAGTTTTCTAAGTCTTTTATGACTATTTCTGTTGTTTTATTATTTTTAGTATTAATCATTGGTAGTTCAGCAAAAGGTGCTACAAGATGGATTGATATTGGTCCAATCACTTTACAACCTTCAGAAATTGTTAAGTTCGCAATGATAATTCATTTTGCGTCAATGCTTTCATCAAAACAAGCAGTTATTAAGCAATTTGAACAAGGATTTTTACCATTTTTAATTTGGTTGGGAATGATTTCGGTTTTAATTGCTCTTCAACCGAATTTTTCAACTATGGCAGTTGTTCTTTTAATTGGTATGTCTATATTATTCATTGGTAATGTAAATTTAATACATTGGTTATCTACTTGTTTTTTTGGTGTTGTAGTTGGTGGGCTTTATGCTGTATCTGCGCCTTATAGAATGCAGCGAATTTTATCATATATTGGTGCCGGGAATAGCACTGCAACGGGTGGTGATTATCAATTAAATCAAGCGCTTATTGCGATAGGAAATGGTGGATTAACTGGATTAGGACCAGGTCAATCAAGGCAAAGTAATTTGTTTTTACCAGAATCTTATGGAGATTTCATCTTCTCAATCATAGGTGAAGAATTTGGCTTTATTGGTTTATTGGTTGTAATTTCATTGTTTGCATTAGTTTTTTGGAGGGGGCTATTAGTAGCAAAGAAAGCACCTGACAACTTTGGTTATTTTCTTTCGGTTGGTATTATCATTACATTTGCTATTTATGTCTTTATAAATGCGGGGGTTAACACGGGCTTGTTGCCAACAACAGGAGTTCCTTTTCCTTTTATTTCTTATGGGGGAACAGCAATTTTATTATATTCTATTGCAATAGGAATTCTATTGAATATATCAGCTCAAGCAGGGGTTTATCATATTCCTACGAAAGTTAATTTATCGACCATTGAAGCAGTTGATGAATAAAATTAAATTAATGTCCAATTAAAAGTAATTCTAAAGTTTGAAGGTAGAGAATTATACATTGGAACATAATAATAACTTCTATTAATAAAATTAATTAAACTTACTTTTAAAAATGCTTGACCTAATCTTAATTTTATATATGCTTCGTTACGAGCTAAGCCATTTTGATTTGTATAGTTGTTATCAATAAATATATTTAAGTCTGGAAATTGTGTAAGTCCAGAGTTTTCTGTTAAATATGAAACCCGAAAACCAATGTCTGCCCTACTTCTTCCTTTTGGAATTGAAATATAACTATCTATGAATGAATGTAATAAAGGTAACCTGATTTGGCTGTTTTCAGTTGAGAAGTTTAGGTTTGTTTTAAAATTTGTAAATATTTCGTAATCAAATAATCCATTACCTTTCAGCCATCTAAATTTTAAATTAATATTCGCTCCATAATAAGAATTTGGTTTGGTTAAATTATTTGCTACTAACTTGTTTTCACTATTAATACTGTATGAAATTAAATTTTTAATATTTCTGAAATAAAAATCTAAATCAAAATTAAATAAATCATTTTTTGAAATGTATCGCAAATAATACATTTCGTTATTTTCAACATTAATATTATTAAAAGGTAATATTGGTACAATATTGCTATTACTATAATCCAAGACTATGAAGTTGTATTTGCTTAAATTAAATGTCAGTTTTATTCCATAATTGTTTATGCTTTTTGAATTTAATTTTGAATACCGATAACCTGATGAAATTAGTAAATTATCAATTTTATAACTTGAAAAAAGTAATGCAGAATAATTAATTTTATTATAATTTCCATTAAAATGGGTGTAGTAATTATTTTCAATAAAACTATTGTTTAATTCAAATTTAGTCTTAAAAAATAAATCGCTTAATTTTGCTTCATAAGAGAAATTAGCACCAACTTTTCTTGTGTAATAAGTCATTCTATTTTTATAAATTGTATCTTGAAAAAGCGTTGTGTTTTTGAAATCATAGTTAAAATCATCAAGAAAATAAAATTGTGATGAAACAGCACTCATTTTATTATCCGCAATAAAGGAATAATTTGCTATAAAGTCATTCTTTATATTCCTTTGAGAGTTATTATTGAATCTTATGATTGCATTAATCGGGTCATCTATAAGATTTCCTTTCACATCGACAGAACTATTTGATATGCCTCCATATTCATTTAAAAAGTGATTGTTATGCATCCAAATGAAAGACAAATTCTGATTGTCTGAAAAGTTCCACCTTAGCCCGCTCCTTAAAGACCTACTTCGGACTTCATCATTTTCATAAACTCCTTTACCGGTAACACTTCTAATCCCTAAATTAAATGATATATTTGGGGCTAAATTTTGAGCGAAAATTCCATCTAATGCAAGATAATTTTCACCCGCATCTGCACCCCAAAATCTAAAAAATGGTTTATTTGTGTTGTAAATAATTTCAGGTGAATTAATTAATGTTGAAGTAGAATTATCTGAAAATATTGAAGTCATCATTCCAGTATAAATCTCAATATTTTCTGTGTATTCAGGTGAATATTGTGATAAATTTGAATTTAATGAAATTGGGTTTGAGAGGTTTACACCATTAAAATTAAATTGATTATAATTTCCAGCTCCAAAACTAACATTATTTGACAAGCCCAATGAAGACAAATGTAAAGGATAAAAGTTGGTTTCTTGAATTAAAATATCAGCAAAATCTAAATAATCATTTTCTTGAATTTCTGTTTTATTAATATACTGATGTGCTTCTTTATTTAATAAAAATATTGAGCCATGTTTACGAATTGGTTCGTAAAGTTCAGTTTCTTTGACTTTTGATGAATCAATATAATCTTCTGAGTATAAAAAATTGCCCTTAATGAAAACAAAAAGGGCAATTATAAATATGGAACTATATTTTATCATTAAAACTCTAAAGCGCCTTGTTCTGCATTATCAGCACCTTCTTGCCTTTCAATATGTTCATTGTCATCTTCATCTATTGGAATAGTTGTTATATCTGCTATCATATCGTCGTCATCTAAACGTATTAATTTTACACCTTGTGTATTTCTTCCAATTGTTCTAATGTTTTCAATTGATTGTCTAATAAGTATTCCGTTTTTAGTCATTACGACTAAATCTTCTGTATCATAAGCGATTATCATTTTAGTAATAGGACCTGTTTTAGAAGTAATACGCATTGCAATCACGCCTTTACCACCTCTATTTGTTAAACGAAAGTCTTCATACTTAGTTCGTTTCCCATATCCATTTTCAGCTACTACAAGAACTTGTGCATCAGGTCGCTTAATCACAAGCATAGAAACAACGAAGTCACCTTTGCCTAGTCTAATACCACGAACACCAGCTGCAGTTCTACCCATTGCTCTAACACCACTCTCGACAAATCGACAAGCCATACCATTTCTGCTTCCAATTATTATTTCAGCATTTCCATCTGTAATATCTGCGGCAATCATTGAGTCGTCGTCATTTAAACCTATTGCAATAATACCATTTTGGCGAACATTTGCGAAAGCAGAAAGCTCTGTTTTCTTAATAGTCCCCATTTTAGTACACATTACAACAAATTTGTCATCACTAAATTCAGTAATAGCTAAAGTTGCTGTAACTTTCTCATCTGCATCTTTTGCTATTACATTAGCAAGGGAACGACCTTTTGATTGACGGCTACCTTCCGGAATGTCAAAAACTCTAATTTTATATGCTTTTCCTTTATCTGTAAAGAAAAGTAAATAGTGATGTGTGCTTGCTTGAAAAACCATTTCTATGAAGTCTTCTTCATGAGTTTGAGAACCAGAAGACCCTCTGCCGCCTTTATTTTGACGGCGATAATTTGTTACTTTTGTTCTTTTAATAAATCCATTATGTGAAATTGTAACTATCATTTCTTCGTTAGCAATCATATCTTCGATGGAGAAATCTTTAGTATCCATCACTATTTGAGTTCTTCTTTCATCACCGTATTTTGCAGCTAATTCAGTAAGTTCATCTGCAATGATTTTCAACTGAATTTCCTTACTTGCTAAGATTTCTTTTAAACGAGTGATTAACTCCATTAATTCTTTATATTCTGCTAGAATTTTGTCTCTTTCTAAACCAGTTAATCTTTGCAATCTCATATCTAAAATTGCTTTCACTTGAACTTCTGATAAAGCAAATCTTTCCATTAATTTATTTGATGCTTCAGGAGCATCTTTAGAGCCACGTATGATTTTAATTACTTCATCAATATTGTCTAAGGCAATTATAAATCCTTCTAAAATATGTGCTCTTTTTTCTGCGGCATCAAGCTCAAACTGAGTTCTTCTAACAATAACTTGATTTCTAAATGAAACAAATTCTTGCATCATTTCTTTTAGAGTTAGTTCTCTTGGTCTGCCATCAACTAATGAAAGCATAATAGCACCAAAAGTAACTTGCATTTGAGTATGTTTATATAAGTTGTTTAATACAACATTAGCAACTGCATCTCGTTTCAAGTCAATAACAATACGCATTCCATCTCTACCAGACTCATCACCTACATAAGAAATGCCTTCTAACACTTTAGTTTTTACAAGTTCAGCAATTTTTTCAATTAAATATGCTTTATTTACTTGATACGGGAGTTCATCAACTATAATTGTTTGTTTTGAACTAGATTGATTTTCCTCAATAGTAGCTTTTGCTCTAACGATGATTTTTCCACGCCCAGTAGTGTATGCCTCACGAACACCCGAATATCCGTAAATTATCCCGCCAGTAGGAAAATCTGGTGCAGGAACATGCTCCATTAACTCCTCAACAGTGATTTCAGGGTTTTTAATTAAAGCAAGAATTCCACTTGTTACTTCTCTTAAATTATTAGGTGGAATATTTGTAGCCATACCAACGGCAATACCTGTTGCTCCATTTACTAATAAAGTAGGTAAGACTGTTGGAAGAACTGTTGGTTCTTCTAATGAATCATCGAAGTTAGATCTAAAGTCAACAGTGTTTTTCTCAATATCTCTAAGAATTTCTGTAGCAATATTTTCTAATCTTGTTTCGGTATATCTCATTGCTGCAGGAGGGTCGCCGTCGACAGAACCATAGTTTCCTTGACCATCAACAAGAGTATATCTCATATTCCATTCTTGAGCTAAACGCACCATTGCATCATAAACTGACGCATCCCCATGTGGGTGATATTTACCTAATACTTCTCCGACCAAGGTAGCAGATTTTTTATATGGTCTATTTGGTAAAAGCCCAAGTTCTCTCATAGCAAATAGAATTCTTCTATGAATTGGTTTTAGTCCATCTCTAACATCTGGTAATGCCCTTGCAACAATTACTGACATTGAATAGTCTAAGTAGGAGCTTTGCATCTCCTCTTCAAGCATAGTCTTGATTATTTGCTCTTTTCCTAAAAGTGCCATCTTTTAAAACTTTTCCTAATTATTTTCTCTTTAACTTACAAAGATACGAAAAAAAGTAGTGTCTTTGCTACATTAGTTTTAAACATTTATTCTGTTAAATTAAATTCATTATAACTTCAAGTATAATTATACTTATTATATTTTAATTATTAAATTAATCACCAATATAATATTATTTTATCTACTTTATTATTATATACTTGTAGAATTTATTTAATAATGGGTTTAATTAAAATTTACAATTTCCCCATCCCAACCCATTATGCCTCTACCTAAATTATATACAACTTTAAAACCTTGCCTTTCAATTAACCCACAAGCCATTGACGACCTGTTGCCACTTCTACAATAAACCAATAGTTGTTTATCTTTTGGTAATTCACTTAATTTTGTTATGAAATCTTGTGACATTATGTCAATATTTAATGCACCTGGTATTATCCCTTGACAACATTCACCATAGGTCCTTACATCTAATATCAAAGCATCTTCACTTTGTGATAATTCTTGAAATTCTTTATTTGATAAGTTTTTAGCCAATTTGATATCCTCTAAATTATTATTATTTTATAAAAAACACTTCTTTCAAAATCATGTTAACTGCAATTAAAAACACAAGAATTGCAAAATAGCGTTTTAAATTTTTGCCTGAAATATAGTTTGAAATGTAAATTCCAACAAACATTCCTATAATTGAAATTACTGCAAAAATAGTAAGAAAACTAACGTCATATTTAACGTTATTTACAATATCCCCTATAAAACCAAAAATGGAGTTTAAAGCAACGATGAAAAGCGATGAGCCAATAGCTTCTTTCATTTTCATACCAGTAAATTTTACTAATGCTGGTATAAATAAAAAGCCACCACCAGCTCCAACTAATCCAACAATTAAGCCGATTAATACACCTAATATTGTGATGTATAAAGGGTGTTTCTCTTTTTCAATATGTTTAATACTTTTTTCAAAATACATTGAATATGCTGATAACAACATAATCATTGTAAAAATTAGCAAAATAAAATTTGGCTTTGTTAAAGCAAACTCCCCTATATTTACTAAAGTATTTGGTATTAAGTCAATTATGTATCTTCTTGTTAAATATAGCATTATTATAGAAGGTATTCCAAAATAAATACTTTTACTTAAATCAATTTCGTTTTTCCTGAACTTGTTTGCTGAACCAAATATTGCAGATAAGCCCACAATGACAATAGAATATGAAGTTGCTTGAATTGGTTCAACATTAGCGATATAAATAAGAATAGGAATAGTTAAAATAGAACCACCCCCACCGAATAGCCCCATTGTTATTCCTACTAAGATTGCAAGTATGTAAGCCAATATTATCATTTTATTGACTATTGACGAAATTTTCTTAAGGTTATTACTTGTATTTGTAGATTTAACCTTAATTTTATGAGTTTAAAATTTGAAAATTAAATTTAAAGAGTCTCGTGAATAAGTTATGACAAATTTAAAATTACATTCATCTTCAAATATTGATATTTATTCTGCAATGACTGAAATTGAGTTAGAGTTACCTCTCATTCCACAAGGAATTAGCGCTAGTTTCCACTCACTGCTTAGACTTTGATTATTTGAAAATTGACCTTAATAAGCACTTGATTCAACACCCAGCAGCTACTTATTTTGGTAGAGTTAAAGGAGATTCTATGTCCGAAGTTGGTATTGAAGATGGGGATTTGATTGTTATTGATAAAAGTATAGAAGTAACAAATGGAAAAATTGCTGTTTGCTATGTTGATGGTAATATACGCTTAAGAAAGTAAAGTTAGAGAATAATGAGTGTTGGCTAATTCCTGTTAACTAAATCTCTGATAAATAAGAACTTGTTATAAAAAAATAATTTGTTGTCATTCTGAGCGAAGCGAAGAAATCAGTACAAAAATTAAATTCCAGA
>CAYXMM010000013.1:0-77271 GCA_964465945.1 uncultured Hyphomicrobiales bacterium | reverse complement strand
TTTTGAGTTAACATATTCTGGATCCTCACTTTGATTTACTGCAGCGTTTTCTACTGAAGCATAAGACAGACCTTGACCGAATTTTACTCCATAACCGAAGTCTGAGTTTAATTCAATCTCAACACCACCTTTAATCATTGCTCTGTTTTGAGCTGCTTTCCATGTCATTGTGAATGTTTTATTGATTTCTTTGTTGAAGCCAAGACCTACGATTGCTGTGGTGAAGTCCCACGCCGGGTGACCAATTAGTGAATATTTTGCATCTGTTAATTCAAATGTAATATTACCATTTACTCCGTAAGTATATAATGCTTTCATTGCATCGTCAATTGTTTCAAAGTTCTTTGGCTTACCACTATTCATTGTTCCTACTGTGAAGATTCCTTGCATTCCTTCTTCTACATCGAAGTAACCTACTAGCATATTGTTTCCAATTAATGTTGCTGCTGGGTCTTCAAATATACTTCCTATTCTTGCTTCGATTTTGTATCTGCCTGCTTCTGTGATTGTTACATCTGGGAATTTTACATCTCTTGTGTTAAATCTTAAGCCTGCTGGTACTAATTCTACTACATAATCTTCAATTGTTGATACTATAGAACCATCTGACTCTCTTGTGATTACTATACTTGCATATACTTCTTGTGCCAAATCTTGTTGTCCGTAGTTCGCATATCTTACTACTGGTCTAAATGGTCTGTTTACATATACTTTTTCTACGTCTGTTGCTGGTGCTTCTGTAGGGAATAAAATTTCTTTTACTGCTAAGTCATGTTGATATACGAATCTTATTACATATTCATCTGCAATTTGCCAGCCATCCTCTTGACTTCCACCAAGTGGACGTGGGTAGTAATCGTTAAAGTGTGATTGGTCCTTATCTGCTGGTCCTTCTCCATCTAAGTCGTATACTTCTACTACAACTGAGTAATCACCTACTACTTGTCCCTCAAATAATTTTGAGAATCTTACTGTGAATATATCATCTACTTTTAATGTTCCATAGTTTTGGTCATCATAAGTAAATTCTGATGTTTGTTTGATACCTTTTGTATTTGCATCAATACCTTTTATTGTATATCTTACTTTAAAGTCATTTACTGGGTTTAAACCAATATTTTTAATATCTGCTACTACTTGTTTTTGCGAACGTAATATGTGTGTTTCATACCATGGATCATTAACTGGTTTTGGATCTTGGATTTTCATAACTGTTACGTCATAACTTGTTTTAATTGTAAAGTTATAGAATAATTCTTTTGCGCCTTCAACAGGAACATTGTTCTCAAAGAAATTCAAGATTACTGAATACTCTCCTGATTGCGCTGTGAAGAATGAACCATCAGTCATAATTTGACCTAAAGCATTTTTCACAAACTGACCATTAGTTGAAGCATCATATTGTCCTGTATATCCTGCTTTCCAGTAGTATCTTTGAACATCGATCGTTCCATTTGGATTCATTGGGTCTGGAATTGTAACTGTTCTTTGTGGTAATGTGTTTTTATCAACTTTTATTCTTGTACCTCCAAGCGAGTTAGTAGCTTTATAAACAACAGTTTGACTTGGTCTTGGTCCAATTATTCTATATTCCATCTCTAATATATCTGATGGAGCAGTTTCAAATTCAATTTCTGGTTTTGTAAATTTAACTGTAGCACCATTTGGCTGAAAAATTATTGGAATTCTTGTTTCGTCATTATATTTTTCGTTTGCATAAGTTAATGTTCCTTCATTAGGGAAAGGTTTAACTGTGATTCCTTTGAAAATTACATCAAAATCAATAATTTGACCGTAGTAGTCATAAGAATATTTATTGTTACCTGAACCATAAATGTAGTAAATTTGGCAAGGGTCATCGAATCTATAGTTATATACTCTTTTTAATCTCATTCTTGATGGTTCACCAACAGCAACACCATCTCCCGGAACTACTATATCAAATTCATATTCTCTCCAATAATGATTAAACATTGTATAATTGAAATTATAAATACCACCATATAAATAACCTCTATAGCACTGAATGTTAGGATTCCCATTATACATACTATTACATGTATTTGGAATATTTCCATAATTTATTGAAGTACAATAACTATAGTTTGTATATCTATCATACCAAACACGTAATAATTCGTCACCTCTATAATCAAAAGATTTGTCATTATCCATATCCCAATATAAATGTGTATAATAATAACTACCCAAATAGTCGTTAGATACAAATTTTAATGTATATGTTTTACCTAATTTTAATTCAACAGGATCCCAAGTTGCACCTGGAGCAGCACCTGGTTTATTTGGATCTACGATATCATCATCTGGTCCCCATCCACCATAACCATTTTCTTCAGCTGGACCATGAATATAAATGTATGATCCATAGAAGAATCCACATTTATCAAGTGACCAATGCCAGAATGGATTTGGATTACCTTTTTCATGGAATGCGATATAGTCTATTCTGCCATACGGATAATATGTATAGAACTCATACCAATATCCCCACCCATATTGTGCATAATCACACATACCAGTTCCACCGTCGCGATACCAACCAGTACCATACCAAGCTGAGTATTCACCGTTTTTATCATACGGATGACAATATGGATTGTCAGTGAATTTAGGTTCCCAATCGTCGCAAGTAGTCTGCGCATTGGCTATATTGAACCCAACTAATAAAGCGAAGATTACTAAAAATCCTGCTCTAAGTTCTCTTAATCGAGTCGAAAGTTTCATACTTTCTCCTATAAAATTGTTAAACATAAATTTAAAATTAATTTTCATTTTCAAATTCATAACAAAGATGTATACTTTTTGTTACAAAAATATTTAACTTTTTTTTAATTTCCAAATCATTGTTTAATATATACTTACAAATTTTGTCATTTTATTTATAAAAATATTTTTGAATTATTTTAGATGAATAATATTTCATTATTTAATTTTTTTATATTTTTCAAGTATTTATATATTTATAAATATTTATTGTTAAAGTAATTTTATGTCATTATTTTTTATAATGTAAATATGAAATAGGTAAAAAAAAAAGTTTTTTTACCTATTAATAATTTGAAATTTTTATTGTTTTTGTTTGATTTTATTTAATCTTCGGAAGGTAGTGCTTGTTTTTTTTTGTTTTTGCTACTATTATTCAACTTCTCCGAAGTTGATAATCTTCTATTTCAATTTATTTTGCTATTAAATTATACTTCTACGAAGTATTTTAGTTCGTATCATTTACAAGTAAATGGTGAATATTTTGACTGGATGTTTCGTTTCGCTCAATATGACAAGGTGTTTTTTTTAATCACCATTCGCCCTGAAGGGCACTTTCTTTAAGGGAAGACAGGGTTGGATTAAAGTTTTTTTTTAATACAACACACCCCGTCAGCAAGCTACCACCCCTCTGATAGAGGGGAATTTTTTTTGTTCTTTGTATTTGCTCAGAATGACGGGCTTTAGCTGCTTCTTAACCTTCGGAAGGGTTTAAAACTTCCGAAGGTGTTTGATATTCTAAAAATGGAAGCTAATGCCGAAATTCATTGAGTTAATTATTAATGGGTCGGCACTTTTGATTGGCCAGTTTTGATTGTTTTTACGTAGTTCCATAAAAGCAAAAGAAACTGCATTTTTTAAAATAAAATGTGCAACAGGTCCAATATATGGAGAGCTCCTTGTTATTTTATTTGCAAATGCTTCTGCTACATAATCTGCCACACCTTCAATGATGTTAGAACTAACAGCATGCCAGAACATAAATCTTGGATATATTAAATCTTGTTTATATGATAAATTAATGGCTACATTTGATATTGGTCTTACTTTAATAAATGCTTCGTAATATTGACTAAATCTTGTTCCACCTGTGTAAGTATCTTCTAATTTTAGTCGTGGGTCAACTTTTCCATTTGTTTCAATTATAGGAGTTCCCATTGTGTTAGATGTAACGCTGTAACTATAGTTCATACTTTGCCAACCCATACCACTTTCTTGACCTAAGATTATATCTGCATTGTCTCCTAAGATGTATCCTAAGCCCTCGCTACTTGAAAATCCAAATTTCCAAAATGAGAATTGTCTTGGATCTGCTGTGTAGTCAGATAAAATATCGGATCTATGATTATAATTTTCCACTAAGAAGCCATAGTCACTATAGTTTCTGAGTTTAGTAATTGAAGAGTCTTTGTTGGTGAATTTTAATATGCCTGTTGTACTAAAGCCAAATACCATTTTATAAACATCTAATTGTCCTAAGTCTGCACCCATATATGTTGGTGTAGCTATTCCTGCTCCTAATTTTATCATTGGCTGAATTGTTGGCAAATCTGAAATATTGAAATCATCAATTTCGGAAAAACCAAATTCATCTAAATCTGCACTATCTAAAACCTCGAACGATTCTTCTGTTCCTTCTTCAGTGCTTTCTTCTTCTGTTTGAGAGTAACTTTGATAGTTAAGTCCCAAAAATATTAATGCAATCAAAAAATTTTTCATAAAATTACCTTTAAATTAATATTATTTTTTTCAAAATTAAAAAGAATATCCTAAACCAACGTGCCAATTCAAATTTGACATTAAATCTTTGGTGTTCCATATTCCTTCATATTTATAACCAATAGGTCCATAGATTGGCATTGCTAAGTCTAAACGAAGTGGTCCAACAGGAGTTTCATAAGTCAAGCCCGCACCTGCAGAATATGCTAATTTAGTAAAAATATCAGTAAAATTAAAATCATTACCACCTAAAAGCCAGCCATAAGAGTTACCAATATCGAGGAACATTGTTAATCCCATTGAAGAGATATGTTCGTTTAAAGCGCCTAAGTTTATATCTGGCTCTTTAAATTTTAATCTATATTCAAATGATGTTTCAAAAATCATTGCGTTCCCGACGAAGTTTTCTAATAATCTACGTGAATTTGCATCTACATCATTTAGTTTCGCATTAGTGTAGCGTAATTTTCTGGAATCCCAGCCCCTTACGCTATTTGCTCCACCAGCAAAGAATTGTTTGTCTAAACTGGCATATCTATTTCCTTCTTCTAAGAAATAAAATCCACCAAACTTTAATTTTGTCCCTAAAACTTCGTATTTAGATAACGAATTATATGTAGTCCATGTTGCTAATAGACGAAAATATTTAGTTAAGCCAGCAAAGGCGTATTCGACTTCTCCGTTTATTAAATGTCCAAAAGTAGGCATAAAAGGGTTGTTTCTTTTATCACAAATTACTCTTGCCCCTAATGAGATTGAGCTAACTAAATTGCCACTTTGCTTAAAGTAGTTATTTAAGTCATTGTAAAGAATTAGGGACTGAAAAACTCTGTCAAAATCTGCTTCATCATTTTTAGAATTTACAAATTCATCGAAGCCAGAGGGTTGTTGCCTTTCAACGTTAAGAAAGAATGCAAAACTTTTTAAGTCTAAATTTGTTTTGAATTTTATTGGAATGTTAATTGGAAGAAGAATTGTATTCAAGTTGAAGAAATTATCAATTCTTCTAATTGAGAGTACTGGATTTGAACTTAAGCCGAGGAATGCATCATTCACTTTAAAAATATATGGGTCTGAGTATGATAGATTTAAAGAAACTTCATCAACAAAATCATCTAAGTAGTTAAAGAAACCTCTGTTTTTAGTTTTTAGGAAGTCTTCAACATCTCTATTTAATATACTTGTAGCGGCACTAAACCCTTGAGCACCACCTAAAATATTTTTATTTGAATAAATTAGGTTTAGAAAAATATTATAAAAGTAGTTTTGTGTTTGGTTTGCACCTGGTTCAAGATAAAACTCTTGTTGATTGCGATAGTTAGTTAAAATAGCATAATCTATTATAGAATCTCTAAAGTCAGTTGTATCAATTGTAACAGAAGTAAAAACACCTAAACTTAATAGATTTCTTATGGTCCTTTCAACCCTGTCTTTACTATAATAGTCACCTTCTTTCCAGTCTAACATTTGTGTTTTAACTTTATCAGAAACTTTTTTTTGCTCTCCTCTTACATCAACAAAATTAACTTTTCCAAATCTATATCTATTGCCTAAAAAGTAGTTGGCTACTACGTTATCTTTTTTATTTTCTTTATCAACGTTAACAATTTCTTCAATTTTATGAGAAAAGAAGTAACCACTATTTAATAATATATGACTAATTCCATTTAGAATAAAAATTGTTTTGTCTTCATTAAAGTATTGAGGTTGATTTTTTTGAATAAACCTATTTACTTGCTTGTATGTAACCGGGTCAAGTTCTTCTAAGCCATTTATTTTGAAAGAATCTAGTTCAAATCTTTCACTTTCTTTTATGATAAATTTTAATATATTTTCTTTTTTTATGCTATCGGCGATTACTTCATAATTTATTTTAGCGAAATGAAATCCGTTTTTATTATAAAAATTGCTAAGAGAAGTTGAGTCTAATTTTAATTTATCAAGATTTAAAAACTTATATTCGGAACGGAAGCCTTCTAAGGATTTCTCTAATGATGTAATAATTGATTTAGGAGTAACATAATTTTCCTTTCCTTCTATATAGAAGTAATCTAATAAACTATGAACAAAGTTTTTATTAGACTGCTTAGAAATAATGAAAGGGAATAATTCTTCTTTCGAAAAATGTTTATTCCCTTCAAATATAACTTTATTAATTTCAAATAAAGTAGAGTCGTAGCTAAATGAAAATAATGCGTTCCTATCGACTGCTTTAAGAGAAAGCGAAGATAGGATAAAAAATAATAAAATTATACTCTTTTTTTTTTAAGCATTAAATTCAACAATAATTCTTAATTAATAATATTGCTCTTCTTCATCATCATTATAAAAATACTCTTCATTGATGATATCATCATAATCGGGCCATAAGTCCTCAATCCCATCAACTAGCTCTTCAGTATCATCAAGTTCCATTAAATTCTCAATAACTTGCATCGGGCAACCGGAACGATTAGCAAAGTCTAAAAGTTCTTCTTTCGTTGCGGGCCAAGGCGCATCTTCCAATGTTTGCGCTAATTCAGGTGTCCAAAACATACCTATCTCTCAAAAATAATTATTTTAAAATTTGTACTATTTAAAACGTGATTATCGAACAACTCAAAATTTTATTTTAATAAAATTATAAAAAATTAAAAATATTTTTTAACTCTTAATTAACAATAATTTATTTAGTTCAATAAGTCAACAATTTTAATATAAAACTATTTCACTTCTGGCTTCATTTGAGGAAAAAATAAAACGTCTCTAATTGAAGTTTGCCCAGTTAAAAGCATTACTAATCTATCAATCCCTATGCCTAAACCTGAAGCTGGTGGCATACCAATTTCTAAAGAGTTTAAAAAGTCTTCATCTAAAAGCATTGCTTCATCATCGCCATCGTTTTTTGCCCTTGCTTGTTCCTCAAACCTTGCTCTTTGGTCTCTTGGGTCATTTAATTCTGAAAAAGCATTCATCATTTCAGCTCCAGCAACAAAGAGTTCAAATCGTTCAACTAAACCTTCTTTCTCTCTATGTTTTTTAGCCAAAGGCGACATTTCTAAGGGATAATCAATCACAAAAGTAGGTTGAATTAAATTAGCTTCAACTTTTTCACTAAAAATCTCATCTAATATTTTCATTGATGATGCACCATCTTCCAAAGGAACATTTAGTTTTTTAGCAGCATCGATTAATTCTTCTTTAGACTTATTATATAAATTCATTCCTGTAAATTCTTCAATCAAATCAAACCATGCTTTGCGAGCAAATGGTTTTTCTAAATCAATTACTTTATCACCGAAATTTATACTATATGAACCATTTGTTTCGTGGGCTAGGGTTTTTAGTAAGTCTTCGGTCATATCCATCATCCAGTAATAGTCTTTATATGCAACATAGATTTCCATCATTGTAAATTCTGGATTATGAGTTCTATCCATACCTTCATTTCTGAAATTTTTACTTATTTCATAAACGCCTTCAAATCCACCTACAAGTAACCTTTTTAGATATAATTCTAAGGCGATTCTCATATACATATCTACGTCTAAGGTGTTATGGTGAGTAATAAAAGGTCTTGCAGAAGCTCCTCCATAAAGTGGTTGTAAGATTGGTGTTTCAACTTCCATCCAGCCCCTATCATCAAAATATCTTCTCATTGTAGAAATAATTTTTGACCTTTTTACGAAAACATCTCTAATTTGATAGTTAACAATTAAGTCAATATATCTTTTTCTGTATCTTAGTTCTTTATCTTTAAATTGGTCATAAACAACAACATTTCCATTTTCATCAGTTTCTTCTTTTGGCACGGGCAAAGGTTTCAATGATTTACATAAAAGTTCAAAACTTAATGCACGAATAGTTAATTCACCGGTTTTTGTTTTAAATACTTCTCCACTAACACCAATTATATCTCCAATATCATAATATTTTAGTTCGTCATATTTTTCTGGAGTTAATTTATTACTAAAATAAACTTGAATTTTTCCTTGACTATCCATAATTGAGAAAAATGATGCTTTTCCCATTCTTCTTAAAGCCATAATTCGACCAGCAACTGAAACATTATATTGTTCACCTTTTTCTGAATGCTCTTCACCTGTATCCTTAAAATTTTGTTTTATATCGCTTGTTGTAGCTGTAATATTATAAAAATATGGATATGGATTAATTCCTATGCTTTCTAGATGCTCTAACTCTTCAAAGCGTCTCAACTCTTGGTCGTTTCTTTTTGGTTCACTCATAAATAAAAAAAAAAAAATTATAATAAGTTCAAAATTAACAATTTTTTCATATATTTACGTTTTTTAAAATGCAAGAAACAAATATTTGTTATAAAGTTAAAGGGATTTCTTGGTAGAAATTTATTTCAACAGATTTGGTGGTGGACCAAAAGGTAATTTTCCACAAAAAGATACAGGCAAACATAAAGTTAATCGTGATATTAAAGGTAGCGAATTTAGAGTAATCGGACCAGATGGGCAGATGCTTGGGGTTATGAGTAGATCTGATGCTGTAAGAAGAGCAGAAGACTACGAACTGGACTTAATCGAAATTTCACCTAATGCACTTCCTCCTGTTGTTAGAATTATGGATTATGGTAAATTCTCTTATGAATTGCAGAAGAAAGAGAAAATTCAAAAGAAAAATCAAGTCCAACAATTAATGAAAGAAATCAGGTTTAAGAGTAGAACAGATACTCATGATTTTAATTTTAAAACGAAGCATGCAAGAGAGTTTTTAGAGGAAGGTAACAAAGTAAAAGCTTCGGTTATGTTCCGTGGAAGAGAGATTACTCATAAGGCAATTGGCGAAGAGATGCTCGAGAAGTTCGTACAAGCTCTTGAAGATGTAGGGAAATTGGATAATCCACCAAAAATGGAAGGAAGAAATATGACTGTTATCCTTTCACCAATTAAAACAAAAAAATAAAATTTTTTAAAATTTAGATGATGATGAAGGTTGGATTAATTCCAACCTTTTTAATTTGAAAGTAGGTTTTGAAGTTTTTTTAACAATTCATTTTCTGACAAATTGCAGTATTCTGAATATAATATTGGTTCTTTAACATCTAAAACTACTTTGCCTGATTCCATTTTTATTGAGTTTTTTGGCATTAAGTCATAAGTGCCATTTATTCTAACTGGTAAGATATCAACTTGAGATTTGTAAGCTATTCGTGTTGCTCCTTTTTTAAATTCGTTTAATTTTCCATTTGTTGTTCTTGTGCCTTCTGGGAAAACTAAAACAGATATATTTTCTTTAATTAGTTCATTTGCTCTTTCTAATGATTTGACTGCATCTCTTGGGCTTGTTCTGATGACAGAGATAAATGGTGAGAGTGCTATACCTTTTCCAAAAAAAGGAATTTTTTCAAGTTCTTTTTTATACATTATTACAAATCTTAGGTCTAAGTTTGCAAGTAGAACCGGTATATCTAAGTAGCTCGAATGATTTGATATTATTAGGTAAGATTGCTGTTTATTATAAAGAGAACCAGATAGTTCAACGTTAATTTTGGCTTTTATAAGTAAATTTTTTGCCCAATTCTGGGAAGCATCATAGAATTTATCTGCCCCTTCAACTTTCATTTTTGATGAGATTTTTTGAGATTCAATTAAGGTATAAATAAAAGCGTTTATGGTATTAAATAAGCCCATTAATTACCTTTAAGCCGAGTTCATAAATGTGATTAACTTGGTCGCCGATTGTCATACCTGTTGTATCAATTTCTATAGCATCATCTGCTTTTCGTAAAGGACTAATTTCTCTTTCTGAATCTAATTTATCTCTTCTTTCAATGTCTAACTTTATTTCATCAAAATTTACTTTAACGCCCATTTTGTTAAGTTCCAAAGCTCTACGTTTTGCTCTCTCTTCAATGCTTGCTACTAAGTAAATTTTTAATTCTGCGTTAGGTAAAACAACTGTGCCAATGTCTCTTCCATCAATGACAACGCCTTTTGATTTAGCAAACTGCCTTTGTAATTCAACAAGTTTTTCTCTTACAAATCCTATAGAACTAATATAACTGACATTTGCAGTTACTTCAGGCATTCTTATTTCTTCACTAATATCTTCATTATTTAAGAAAGTGAGTTGTTTGAAATTATCGAATTTTATTTCAATAATTGCATTATTAAAGATTTTCTCATATTCTATAATTTCTTGCTTATCATTTAAAATCCACAAATAAGTTGCAACCCGATAAGTTGCGCCAGTGTCCAAGTAATTATAGGATAACTTATTAGCTAAGAGCCTTGCAGTCGTAGATTTCCCTGAACCAGCAGGGCCATCAATCGCTATATTTATCTTTTTAGTCATTGGAAATTAAAATGGAATATCGTCATCATCGCTATCTGAAAGTAAGTCATCTTCTGAAATCCTACCTGTCTGTTTCGATTCTTGTTGATAGTTACTATTGCCACCTTCATAATTGCCTGAATTAGCAGATGGGTCTAATAATACCATTTGAGAAGCTACTATTTCAGTTATATATCTTGTAACTCCGTCTTTTTCGTAAGAACGAGTTTGAAGTTTACCTTCAATATAAACTTTGCTTCCTTTTTTTAAATTTTTCGATGCAGATTCAGCTAAATAGTTCCATAGTGTAATTCTATGCCATTCAGTTGCATCTTGCCAATTTCCAGATTTATCTTTGAATGATTCCGAAGTTGCTAAGTTTATCGACGCTACTTGTGCGCCTTGTGGAGTAGTCCTTACATCAGGGTCTTGACCTAAATTCCCAACTAAAATCACTTTGTTTACTGAACGAGCCATATTAAAACCTTTAATAATTCATTAATAATATAATTGAACACCAATTCCATTGTAATGGTCATTTTCCTTTATAAACAAGCCGTGCATACTATGACCTGTGAAAAAGTAATAACCTAAGAAAATACTTGTTTTGTTGGAAGTAATTAGATTAATTCCAGTTTGTATTGAATTTGAGCCACGATAAATATTGTTTTGCCCTAATAGTCTATGGTCAAATCCTGCGATAAGTTCTAAATTTTCACTCCATAATTTATGTTTAATGTCAAACCCAATCTGTGGTTCCATAATATTAACTTCGTCTGGGATAGTTGAAAATACAAAATTAGCTCCTGCATAGAATTTAATTTTCGCTTTTCCATCTAAGTCGATGTTGTAAGCCCCAAGAACATCTACAAATTCTCTTGAATAAACATAAGGCATCTTATTAAACACCCCATTTTTTGAGTAACCGTCAATCAAATGAGATGAAATATGGGCTACTCTTACTCTACCTGAAAAATAATTATTAGTTTTAGATTTTTGAACAAAAGTTGAGTTAAATCCAAAATAATAATCAGTTGTTTCTACTGGAAATTTTAATTTGCCGACAGAACGCAATCTTGTGTAAGTCATTAAATCAGCGCCTGTATTGATTTGGATTTTATCGTTTTCATAGATCTTCATCAAATCAAAACTATTCCCAATATCAAGCCGCATCTTATCATCGTCAATTAAATAATACGTACCTATTCTGGCTTCAATCTGAGCAGCAACTGGCGGATTAAATATCTTATCTTCAGCCGATAAAACTGAGCAAAATATCACAATATAAACAAATAACTTACCTATGAATGCCACGTTTTGACTCACTTATAAAATTAATGCAGTCTAATATCTCTGAATTAGAATTGCTTGCATACATATCTAAGACTTCTCTGCTTGTTTTTCCAGAGAAAATCAAGTCAAAATAAAATTTGTCAATTTGTTTAATTGTTTGTTCGCTAAATCCTCTTCTTTTCAATCCAACTTTGTTAATACCTTCAACTTGGGCTGGGCTTCTGCCTATTAAAGTAAAAGGAGGCACATCTTTAACAATTTTCACATCAGCACCCACCATTGAATGTTTACCGACTGTACAAAACTGATGAATTTT
Organism: uncultured Hyphomicrobiales bacterium; assembly: GCA_964465945.1. Classification (GTDB taxonomy): domain Bacteria; phylum Bacteroidota; class Ignavibacteria; order Kapaibacteriales; family UBA2268; genus JAJRPT01. Next base: position 64,874 of record CAYXMM010000013.1, on the reverse strand, counting down.
TGTTACTCCGCCTAATGTAACCCAATCTTCAATGGTAACATGTCCTCCAAGTTGCGTTGCGTTAGAAATAATCACATTGTCCCCTACAATACAATCATGAGCAACGTGGCAGTATGTCATTATCAAGCAATTTTTTCCGACTATTGTTTTCCACGAATGAGTTGTGGCTCTGTTAATTGTAGCGAACTCTCTGATTACAGTGTTTTCACCGATATAAACTTCTGTTTTTTCGCCAGCATATTTTAAGTCCTGAGGTGCAGTTGAAATTGACGCATAAGAGAATATCTTAACATTGTCAGAAATTCTGGCGCCATTATCAATAACAACTCCATTCGCCAAATCGCAACTATCTCCAATCACGACATCATCACTTATAATACAAAAAGGACCAATTTTGGTATTTTTTCCAATTTTAGCATTTTTAGAAACAATCGCAGTTTCATGAATCATAAATATTAACCCTCGACTAAGGCAGCTTGCAATTCTGCTTGAGCAACGATGTGGTCATCAACATTCGCTGTTGCTTCAAACTTGAAAGCACCTAATTTTTTTTGTACTAATTTTACTTTCATAACAATTTGATCACCTGGGATAATTGGCTTTCTAAACTTCGCATTATTCACAGACATAAAGAATGCTTTTTTTCCTTCGGTAATCTTTTTATCCTGTGAAATATAAATCAAAATGCCACCAACTTGTGCCATTGCTTCTAATATCAGAACACCAGGCATAATTGGTTTTCCTGGAAAGTGCCCGGGAAAAAATGGTTCGTTCACTGTTACATTTTTAATTGCAACGAGTTCTAAGCTTTCTTCATCAAATTTTATAACCCTATCAACAAGCAAGAATGGGTATCTATGCGGTAATATCTCCAAAATCTGTTGAATATCATAATAATTCTCAACATTAGGAGTAAGTTTCTCACTATCTTTATATTTCAAGTATTGTTCCCTAATTTTTTTTGCTACTTCAATATTACTTGCGTGTCCAGGACGTGCAGCAAGTACTTGTGCATTAATCCTAACTCCAACTAAAGTTAAATCCCCAATCATATCTAATAATTTATGCCTCGCTGGCTCATTCCTATATCTCAATTCAGTATTATTTAAAATTCCATTATCTCCTTTCACGGGAGCAACATCTAAGCCAAAAATATCTTTTATTTCATTCAATTCATCTTCACTAATTGGCTTATCTTCAATTACAACTCCAGACTCAAGTGAACCACCTTTAATCAAACCAGATTTATGAAGCATTTGCAATTCAGTCAAGAAACAAAATGTTCTCGCAGAGGCAAATTCATTCACAAATTCATTCTTAAAATCAAATATACCAGTATGTTGGCTACCAAGTGAAGGATTTGCATAATCGACTAAAACAGTCAAGCGATAATCTTCATTTGGCAAGGCAACTATATCTATTTCTTTACTATCATTTTTAAATCTAATCATCTCCTTTAAGTTGAAAACTTCAACAGGAGCATTTTGTTCAACAATCCCAGCCTCTAAGATTGCATTCACATAAGGCATCGAAGAGCCATCACCAACAGGTGGTTCATTTGCTGATAATTCTATTTTACAGTTATCTACTCCCAATCCGGTCAAAGCAGCCAAAACATGTTCTACTGTATGAACCTCTATCCCATTTATTCCTAATGTTGTTCCTCTTGATAAATCAATAACATAATCAACTAAAGCAGGTATTTCAAAAGTCGCATCTACATCTGTTCTAACAAACTTAATTCCATAATCTATTGGCGCCGGATTAAAAGTAATTCTGGATTTATTCCCCGTATGAAGCCCCACCCCTTCAAAAGATGAAGTCCCATTTAAGGTCTTTTGTTTTTCCATTAATTAACTCAAAGAAAATAAAATAATTCAAAATTAATAAAAAATCCTAAACTAAAATTAATTTATATTTACAATTAACAAAATTATAATGTTTATGAATGTAATGCTAAGTATTACGCTCTTTTAAATATCACATTATCTAATCCATTTACTTTTTTAATATTATCTCCCTTAGATTTCTGATATTTATGTGATTTACCAAAGCAACAAGCAAGGGGCGCTAGCCCCTTGTTTTATATTAATACTTAATTATTAATTTTGTCTCATTACCATATTTTAAGTAGTATGTACCTACGTTTAGATGTTCCACGTTCAACTGGGTGTTTGTGTCTTCTAAGATTTTATTACCGAAGATGTCGTATAACTCTAATTTTAATGGGATACTGGTACTTAATCTTATTATGTCACGTACTGGGTTGGGGTATACTGCTATTTCTTCACTATGCTCTTCTACGCTCGTTATTCCTGATGTTATTTTGCAATCTTCGAGTGTGGCTCTTAAAAGTCCTTTTTCTGTTCGGAAAAAAGCGTACTTATCATTAAATTGTATGTCTTCTGTCAATCCAGAGTATTCAGTTTCTTCACCTGTTTGTGGGTTAATACCAGTTTTGATATATTGCCAAGTTTGACCCTCATCGTCCGACATATATAGTTTAGACCTATTATCAATTACATATAATATATCACCACAACTTTTTACTGTGGTAGGGTTTTCTATGCCAAATGCTGAATAGTCCTGTTCAGCTAAATTTGTGCCATCAAAATTCATTGTCCATACTCGTGAATATTCGTCTGCGTGCTTCCGTTTTGCGAAAATAATATATATTTTGTCTTTTACTTTAGTTATAGAATACGAAGACACATACCAAAAATAGGAATCTCGACCATATTTGGTGATAAAATAATCACTTGAAACTGGATAAAAAATAGTCTTATTACTATCATTTTTATTATATCTCTGTGTCCTAAACAAACCTCCATCAACAATATTTGAGGTAAGTATCAAAGATGTGTCTACTATAACCATACCTTGAAGTTCAACATTAAAACCGAAATCTACTCCAGCTTCTTCTGGATCCTCTATATTACCAGGATTATTAAACATAATTTCTCCGGGTGCATCTTTGTAGTGTAATATATATCCTTTGTCATAAGATATAAAAAGACCCTGTCTCGTTGCAATATACATTTCATCTCCATCAAATTTTATTTGATGTATGTTTAACCCTCGGATACTCTTAACCGACTTATTTTTACTTGTATCTATTTTTGATTCCTGAAATGTTTTTCCATAATCCGATGATACCATTAAACTTCCTGTACGATTACTTTGATAATAAACATAGTTATCTTTGCATATAGGAGCAAAGTTTATTGCATTATCTCCATAAATAAATTCAACATTTATAGACCAAGTGCTACCATTGTCATAGGAGGTTTTCCAAATTTTGCCACCAGCATAAATGTGTATTGTGTCTTTATTTACTACAAAAGATTGAGCCCAAGTACTTACAGTGAATATAATGCATATTAATAAAATCGTTTTCATTGTCCTACTCCTTACTTAATTATCATTAATTTTTTTGATTTGAGTATTTTTCCGTCAAGTATGAGAGAGTAAATGTATACACCAGTGTTTAAGCCATTGGCTGAAATTGTAATATTGCATGGCTTTCCTATGCAAGCAGTTAATTTCTTAAAAACTGTTATACCTTTTTCATCACTAATTATTAGTTCTGCTTGTCCAGTAAACTCACTTGGTATGTAATAGTTAATCTTAGTTTCGAAAGTGGAAGAAATATCTGTTGTCCAGCTATTTGAACAATTGCTACAATCAGCAGCGACTAAATTTGGCGACGAGCCAAATATAAATATATTAAATGCAATCGCCATATATATATATATATATATATATATAGACTTAGAGAGATTTAGTTGTGTAAATAAACTAATCATAAATACCCCTTAATTAAAAATAAAAAAACTTTCTTTCTTTAATTATTACAAATATATAAAAACATTTTTAGAAATTGTAAAAGTTATATATTCAATTAACTTTTTAGAGGTGGTTTTGTTACAATTTATTGAGTTTCTCAATATGAAATATTAGCATTTTTTTCAAAATCATATAAGGTGAGACGTCGTATTCTGTAATATACTCCCCAGTAATCGCGTAAAGTATTTATGTAGTTTAAAAAGGCATTATTCTTTTCGTTTTGAGCGATAAATAAATCATTTAAGTCTATTTTACCGATTAAGAATCTATTTTTTGCCACTTCTAAGCGTTTTTCGGCAACTTCAACTGAGTTTTCGGATAAGTCAACGCTACTTTTTAATTGGTTAAATCTTAATGCGGTTGATTTAACTTCTTGTTCTAAATTTCTTTTATCTAAACTTACTGAGATTTTAGTTTGATTTAAACTTGCAAGTGCTTGCTTATAATTAGCATCTCGTCTCCCCCAATCAAATACTGGTATTGATACCCCAACATTAATTCTTTCCCTATCTAATAAGTTCTGATAAGCCATATCAAGTGAATTTGCACTCTGGTTCATACCATAGCTCATTGTTAAGTTAGCAGAAAAATTATTTTGTTTCCTTGCCCTATCTAACTCTCTTTCTGCTTGTTTTTCAGAAATTAAAAAGCCAGTAATATTACTACTATTTTCTAAAAATTTCGAATATGCAAGATTATGATCAACTTCAATTGTTGGAATATTATCTGGAGCGATTAGTTCTAATTCAACTTCACTTTCTATGTTTAGTAATATTTTAAGTTTATTTTTAGTATTATTAAAATCAATTTTAAATCGTTCAACATTATTATTCGCATTCAATTTTGCTAATTCACTTTGTAGCAAGTCATTTTCTGCAATTCGCCCAACGCTATATCTACCTTTTGAAATTATATAGAGCGAATCATTCAAACTTGCATTTCTCATTGCGTTTTCCAAGTTCATCTTCGCAACATAAAAATCAAAAAAGGAATTTGTAATATTAATTGATAATTCCTCAAATTCTTCGATATACTGCTTATTAATGTTTGCACTTTGCAATTCCTGAATTTCGTTATCCCAGTATAGAGAATTAAAAGCAAAAAAAGGTTGAGAAATTGATAATTGAACTGGTGTTGTTCTCCAAATCTGACTTTTTGTTGGTTCTAAGATGTCAAGCCGTGTCATTCCACTAAATAAAGTAATATTTGTTCCAAAATATGGAATACTTTGTGAAATATTAAGTCCAGCTGAACTAAAAAGTTGACTCTGTTGTAAAAATCTTTGTGTCCCATCATTTTGAGTAATTTGGTTAATTTCTCTAATGATACCAGGGACTGATACATCAAGAGAAACTTGTGGATATAAAGACGTTTTAAATGCACGGAAACTTTGCTCTCGTTGATTCTTCGCCTCTCTTATAATAGATGCATTAGGACTTGATTCAATACCAATCTGAATAGCCGCTTTTAGTGTTAGCTTTAGCTCTTCAGATTTTATATTTAACGACAATAATATTCCAATTAAAATCAAATATTTCATTATTGATACCTCAGTAATTCAATGGCATTTTGCTTAGATGCTTTTCTCGCAGGTGTAATCCCAAAAATAAGCCCCACACTAATCGAAACACCGAATGAGATTACAATACCTGATGCAGATATAATCGTTTTAATATCTGTTAAATTCTCAATTAAGTAGCTTGCAGTTACTCCTAAAATAATCCCAACGATACCACCAGACAAGGAAATAATTACAGATTCAATTAAGAATTGTAATAAAATATCCATTTGTTTTGCTCCGACAGCCATTCTAATCCCAATTTCTTTTGTTCTTTCAAGCACTGTCGCTAACATAATATTCATAATTCCAATTCCACCAACAATTAATGAAATGGAAGCAATGATACCTAAAACGATATTAAAGATTCTTTTAGTGCTTTGTTCCTGTTGAAGCAATAATTCCGGCACAACAATTTCATAATCCTTTACTCCATTATGTCTTCGTTCAATTTTCCTATTTATTATATCTACCATTTCGCTAATATTCTCAGTATTTTTCACCTGAACAATAATTTTGTCTATTTGATTTCTATCAATATACATTTCAGTACGACTTCTTCTTCTTTGTCTATTTTCATTTGCGAGTATATCTCTTGTTACTAAAGCACGATTATCATATCTAAGCAAGTAAGAACTAATTGGTGTGTAAATATCGTAATTCATATCCTGTAAATTGAGATTTTCCATAATTTTTTCTGAAATCATTTTTTCATTCACCACACCAACAACTTTCAACCATATTCCGCCGACTTTAACTTCTCTCCCAACAGGATTAACTTTTGGAAATAGTTTAGTTTTAACTCTAAATCCAATAATACAGACAGGCATCGCTCTATCATAATGGGCTTTACTAAAATCACTTCCTAAATCAAAAGCAAGAGAGTTTAAATCAAAATACTTTTCCCCTACTCCAATTAATCTCGCATTTGCAGAATACAAATCCCTAACTGCCTCTGTTTCCATTACAATTTCGGAACTCACTGCTTGAACATTTGGGATATTTCCCAAAGCTTCGGCATCGCTCAGAGACATTCCAGGCGAGAATCTCTTCACAACAGATTTATCATTTGTTCCTTTTGCATTCTCTTCTTCTGCTTCATTTTTATCTTGTTGCTCTTTACTAATTTTATTTATAATAATATTGTTAGTTCCAAGAATTTTCATTTTATCCAAAATTTCTTGTTCTGCACCTTTACCAATCGCCAGCATAGCAATAACTGAAGCAACTCCACAGATAATACCAAAAGATGTCAGAAATGCTCGAACTTTATTCTGCATCATCGCTTCGAAAGCTATTGGTAGATTATATAAATACTGCTTCATTTATTTCTTCTTTTTTAAGGCAACAAATTCATAAAGTTCATCTTCACCAGTAGGTTTATTTAGTAAAATCTGGTCTTTCTTAGTCAAACCACCTTCAATTATCACACTTTCGTCATTTACTAAACCAACTTTAACTTCTTTCTTTGAAATCTTTCCGTTTTCAAATAAATAAACATAGTTCACTGATTTATTATTTTTCTCAAAATTATGAATTGCTTCCAAAGGAATAAACATAACATTTTTAATTGAATTGACTAATATTTTGTTAGAAGTAGTCATTGCAGGTCGCAAAGTAGTATCACGCTCTTTCACTTGAATAGAAACTTCAAACACTTTAGAATCATTAGAGCCACGCTGTTCTCCGATATTAGCAACTCTAACTACTTTTCCTGAAAGTCTCTTTTTAGGATTGGCATCAAGTCCAATTTCAACTTTTTGCCCACGTTTCACTTTTTGAATATCGATTTCGTTAATATAAGAAACTGACTCCATAGAAGACAAATCAGGTAAAGTCGCAACGGTTGGGTCCCAGGGCTGAATTGTAGAATTTACTTCACGACGTCTTCCACCCCATTCACGCTCATATATCACCATACCTTTCGCCGGAGCAAGAATTGTAAATTCCTGCACTAACTCATTTAATTTTCTGAAATTCTCCATTTCTTTTTGTAAATCGGCATTAGTTACTGAAACGTTTGCTATTGATTTTTCAACTTGAGTTTGATAGTTTTTTACTGCTTGTTTGTATGCTCTAACAGATTTATCGTAAGATATTTCTGCTTGTCTAATAATTGATGGTGCTTCGTATATAGATTGTTGTTTTGCTATATCGGCTTCTTCCATTGCAAATTTTAAATTCTCAAGGTTATCCCTTGCTTGCGATAAAGTCAATGAACTATCGAGTTTAGCTAATTTATATTGTGATTGCAACTTATCGAGGTTAATTTGCATCTCTTTTAATTTGCCTGAAATAACAGACTTATCAAGTTCGGCAACGAAATCACCTTCTTTAACGATTGTCCCTTCTGGCACAAGCTTAGAAATAGTCATTTCATATATACCCATTTGCTGAACTCTTGTTGGACCCTTTATGTCTAAAGAGTTCTTAGCTTTAAGTTCGCCAGTGCTTGTAACCGAAATAAAAAACTCACCATAACTAGGTTTAATCAAAACATTAGTATTGTTCTTTTCGGAAGAAAAAAAAATAAAATATACTAAAACAAGAGTAATCAAGCCAATCGAAGAATATATATATTTTTTCATATTAAAATTAAAACATAAAATAAAAGCATATATACAAAAATAAAAAATAATTGTTTCAAAGATTAGATATTGTCATTAGTTAATCTGTATTAAACTCTTATGATTACACTATATTATTGATGTTAAATTTTATTCTAAAAGTTTTTTATTTTTAAAAATTTCTAAAAATATGAAATATACAAGGTATATTTAAAATATTCTTAGAAAAATAATTATATATCTATCTACATTTCAGATGCTTCTAATATTACGTCAGCTAATTTTTCCCATGATGCGAATTCCTTGTAATCTTTGAAATTCTTTGAATAATCAATATTTTCATTAAAAAACTCATTAATTTTATCTGCAAGTTCTTTTTCATCTGGTTTAGATACAATTTTCCCAATATTGAATGGCTCTATTATTTCTTTTAATCCACCTACATCGGTTGCTATTATTGGTCGATTGTAATGTGTGGCTATATTTGCAATTCCAGATTGGGTGGCACTTCTATATGGTTGAACACAAACATCTGATGCTGAAAAATATTTGGCAACGTCTTCATCTGGAATATAGTCAATGATTTGTGTTACTCTTGGTTGAAGATTTTTATTGTTTATAATCTCTTGATATTTATCATAAGAGCCATAAACATCACCTGCAATGAGTAATTTGATATTACTTGCTATGTATTGCATTGAATTAAGCAAAATATCAAGTCCTTTGTAATCCCGAATAAATCCAAAAAATAAAATGACTTTGTCGTTTTCATTAAACCCAAGTTGGCTTCGAGCTTTTAATTTTTCAATTTCAGTAGGAAACCTATCATAAACAGGATGGGGGTGATAATAGACTTCTGCATTTGGCATTAAGTTTATTAAATCTCTTTCAACTGATTTGCTTAGTGCTATAAACTTATGATTTTGTTTTAGATAGTAATTTGTTAAAGCGACATCACCAAATCTTTTTTCGTGTGGTATTGCATTATCGACTATTGCAATATTTTTTGCTTTATTTTTAGTTTTTGACAATATTGTTCCAAGTGCAGGAGCAAGAAATGGTATCCAAAATCTTGAAATCACGATATCTGGATTGATTGAATTGATATAATTCGCACTTTTGAACCATGTAATTGGGTTAATTGAATCAACTATTCTATCGCTAATCATTGATTCTGTCGTATCACCTTCTGGAACAAATTGAGATTTGCCAGGGAATAAAATATCAGGGTACTGCCTTGAAAAATTTACAGGAAAAACATTTGCTTTCTCTTTTAATGCAAAATATAACGAGCCACTCGATTGGGCTATGCCACCACGATAAGGATAAAAGCAAGATAAAAAAGCAATATTTTTCATTTATTCAAGATTTGTAATCAATAATGGGTAAATTAAGAATAAAAGTATTTCAATATCTATATTATTAAATATTAATTTATAATTGAATGGTTTTATTCAGTTCTTTTGCGAGAAAGTTAGCGTCAATAGTTCGTAATCTAAACCCTGCAATTTTAACAGATTCAGACAAACTCTTTAAATTTTCGCGATTGAATAATGCTCTAATTCCTTCCCGATGTTCAACCCAGCTATAATGCAACGGGCAAGGATATAATCTTCCACAACCTTCTAATCCAAGTGCGCAAATTTCAAATGCTTCGTTTCCATCTATTGCTACAACTATTTCCATCAACTTAACGTCTTCTGGCGGTCTAATTAATTTGACACCACCATTTGGACCTTTATATGAGTCTAAGATGCCCTTTTTAGTAAGTTCTTGAAGTATTTTTGTTAAAAAATGAGAAGATAAATTCAATTCTTGAGCGATTTTAGAAATTGGAATATATTTAGAGTCTTCTTCTTCAATCGCTATATAAATAGCGGCTCTAATTCCATAAATACACGCTTTTGAGAGCAGTGCCATAAACTTATTTCCTATTTAAGAGTAATTTATCCGAAAATTAAGGAATTTTTAAATATTATCCAAATTAAATTTCATTTTTTAATATTTTATAAAACTTATAAATATCTAAAAATGAGTTATATAGAGGCACAGGAGCAATTCTAATTACATCTGGTTCTCGCCAGTCTGCAATCACTCCTTGTTCCATCATTCGCTTAAATATCTCCTTCCCATTTTTAATTCTTAATGATAACTGACAGCCCCTATCTGATAAATTAGTAGGAGTAATGTTTTGAATTTTATTTGAATCCAAAGTTGAAAGTAGGTAATCAACATAATTAGATAAATTAATAGATTTTTCTCTTAATTTCAACATTCCAACTTCTTCAAAAATATCTAAGGAAGAATTGAGAGTGGCTAATTGGAAAATTGGTGGATTAGATAATTGCCAAGATTCAACACCTTCACTTGCATCGAATTCAGGTTGCATTAAAAACCGTGTTTTCTTATTTGTTCCCCACCAACCCTCAAATCTCGGTCCTTTAAAGTCTTTATGTTTCTCATGCACGAAAGCACCTGCTATACCGCCAGGTCCTGAGTTTAAGTATTTATATGAACACCAAGCAGCAAAATCAACTTGCCATTCATTTAATTTAAGAACAACGTTCCCTGCAGCATGGGCTAAATCAAATCCAGCAATTATATCATACTTATGACATTCCTTAGTAATTGCTTCTATATCGAAGAATTGTCCTGTATAGTAATTAACTCCTGCAAACACAAGCATTGCAACTTCGTCGGCATTATCGCGGATTGTTCTTAGAATATCCTCTGTTTCGATAATATCGCTTCCACTTTTACCTTTAACTACGATTAAATCTTTTTCAGGGTCTAAATTATGAAACTTTAATTGTGATTTAACAGCGTAAATATCACTTGGGAACTCATTGTTTTCGATGATGATTTTTCTTTTTCTACCCTTTGGTTGAAAGAAAGAAACCATTAGAAGATGTAAATTTGTAGTTAGTGAGTTCATCGCTACTACTTCAATTGGCTTAGCACCAACAATATTGGCAAGTTTTTCGGTTAGAAATTCATGATAAGGCATCCAAGGATTTTTCGCATAAAAATGCCCTTCAACACCTAATTTCGCCCAATCGTCAAGTTCTTGGTTTATATAGTCTCGCGTTTGTTTCGGCTGCAAGCCAAGAGAGTTACCTGTAAAATAAATTGTCTCATTCCTATTGCTATCAAAAGGAATATGAAATTTAGTTCGATAACTATTCAAATTATCGGCATTATCTAATTCTTTTGCAAATTCTTCTGTTATGTTATAATTCATTTTTACTCTTTTGAATTTACAAAATTAAAAAATAATTGTATTCATTATCAACTAATTTAAAAATTTGTGCCCTTTTGTTTTCGTTTCCAAGCGATATTTACCATAATACAAATCCCAATAAAAGTAAGCGCCATAAAGGTACGCGAACCCCAAAGATAAACTACATTTTCTGGCTTAACATTATCCATCATTAATGTTGGAATTGCACTTTGGAAAGTCCAAAATGACAAAATGAAAAGTAAATATAAAGGAGTTACATATTTAATAATAAACTTAAAAATATTTGGGATTTTTATATCTGCTCCTGTTGTCATCTCAGCAAAGCCTTTATCAATTCCAAAAATCCAAGCAAAAATAATTACTTCTATTAAAGAAATTGCAACTAATAAAAATGTTCCTGCCCAGTAATCCATTTCGTCAAGAAAGCCAAATTTTTGATAGAAAAATACTAAATGTATAGCAACAAAAATAAAAAATCCGACAACTAAATTTGCCTTCTTATGATTAAAATTAAACTCTTCTTCGAGGAAAGAAATTAGCGGTTGACACATTGCAACTGTTGAAGTAACACCAGCAAAGAATAGCAAAAAAAACCACATAAACCCGAAAATTTGCCCGTAAGCCATTTGATTAAATATAACCCCCATAGAAACAATCCCAAGATTAAATGTTCCTCCATTTGCTATAACTTGAGCATCCATTAATCCAAAGAATGCAACAGCAATAGGAATTGCAATAGTTCCACCTAAAATTACTTCTGCAAATTCATTTATAGAAGCAGTCGCAAGCCCTGAAAGTGCAATATCATCTTTTGGCTTTAAATAAGAAGCAAATGTGTGAAGCGTTCCCATCCCTAACGATAATGTAAAGAATACTTGCCCTGCGGCAGCGAGCCATATTTTAGAATCACCTAATAGAGAGAAATTTGGATTCCAAATAAAGGCGAGTCCATTCCAAACGGACCTTTCTGGATGATTAACTGGGTCAGGAGTTCCAATCGTAAATACATAAATTGCAATCAGAATAGCAAAGAAAAATAATAAAGGTAAGGCAATTTTAGCAAAAACTTCAATTCCTCCGCTTAATCCTTTTGAGAGGATATAAAAATTTAGGAATAAGGTTAAGATTAAGAATATATAGGCGGGCCACATACTTGAGAAAAATGTTCCACCTCCATTTTGAAATTCAGATAAGAATGTCGCCATTTGAGATAAATCAGTGATTTGCGAGTAACTTCCTGTGATTGAAAAAAAAGAAAAACCGAGCATCCAAGAAACTAGCATAGTATAATAAATCATTATTATAGTCGAAATAAGCAATCCAATCGCACCAAGATATTTAGCAACAGGGTGTTTCCACATCACTTGAAACATACCTGGTAGCGAGCTATGATTATATTTCCCACCATTTCGCCCTATTGACCATTCGACCCACATAATAGGTATTCCAAGTAAAAGAAATGCTATAAAATAAGGTATCATAAAGGCGCCACCACCATTTTGAGTTGCTTGTACAGGATAGCGTAAAAAGTTTCCTAATCCGACAGCATTACCTGCCATTGCTAAGATTAGTCCAATTCTACTGCCCCATTCTTCTCTTTCTGCCATAAAATATTCCTTTTTTTTTTCAAATGATTTGTAAAATCTATATTATTTTAATAAATTGTTTTCTTTTATGATACCAAGTTTAATAGGACTTATTTAGTCCTAATTAAAAATAAGTTTGAAAACTTTTGTTAAAATAAAAGTTTCAAGATAAAAATAAAAAATAGAAAAACAATAAAATTTTTAATTATTTTTTAGGTTAGTATGAATAATTCACTCATAATTTCAAAAATGTTGGTTGCAATAACCGGGTTGATGATGGTGGGTTTTATATTGGGACACACAGCCGCCAATATATTTGTTCTGCTTGGTCCTGATTTAGGCAGAGAGCTTATTAATGCCTATGCCGCAGGACTACGGGATATACCCTTATTTCTTTGGGGAGCAAGGATTGGTCTAATTGTAGCCGTTCTGCTTCATATCGTGCTTTCTATAAAACTTACAATGTTAAACAAAGCCGCTAATCCAGTTGCTTATAAAGTTAATTACTCCAAAAAGGCAAACTTTGTAAGCAAAGGTATGGCTTTATTTGGGTTGGTTATTTTGTTCTTTGTTGTCTACCATTTACTTCACTATACTTTTGGGGTTACTAATCCAGAGTTTATGGAAATGATAGATGCTAAAGGAAGACATGATGTTTATGCTATGGTTGTAGCAGGTTTTCAACAGCCATTTATATCTTTGTTTTATGTTTTAGCTGTGGTGGCATTAGGTGCCCATTTAAAACATGGGATTCAATCAATGGTTCATACGCTTGGTTTTAATGGAACAAAATTGTCCGAAAGAGTTAATATAGCAGGAACTTTAATTGCAGTTCTTGTTACGTTACTTTTGGCAGTGATTCCGATTAGTGTTTTGTTAGGTATAGTTAAATAAGGAGAAAAATTTATGGCTTTAGATGCAAAAGTCCCAAATGGGTCAATTCAAGATAAATGGGACAATCATAAGTTTGAGAGTAAACTTATTAACCCAGCAAATAAAAGGAAATTTAAAATTATAATGGTTGGAACTGGTTTGGCTGGTTCTTCCGCTGCAGCTACATTAGCAGAATTAGGGTATAATGTACACTGCTTCACTTTTCATGATTCACCAAGAAGAGCCCATTCTATTGCTGCACAAGGTGGTATTAATGCTGCAAAAAATTATCAAAACGATGGAGATTCTGTTTATAGATTATTTTATGATACCGTTAAAGGTGGAGATTTTAGGTCAAGAGAGGCAAATACATACCGTCTAGCTCAAGTATCTGTAAATATTATAGACCAATGTGTAGCTCAAGGTGTTCCATTTGCTCGTGAATATGGTGGTAACCTTGATAATCGTTCTTTTGGTGGAGCACAGGTTTCAAGAACATTTTACGCAAAGGGTCAAACAGGACAGCAATTATTACTTGGGGCTTATTCAGCATTGTCTAAGAACGTTCATACTGGTGGAGTGAAACTTCATACAAGAAAAGAGATGATGGATATTGTTGTTATCAATGGCAAAGCAAGAGGAATCGTTGTTAGAGATATGAAAACAGGAAAACTTGAATCACATTGGGGTGATGCAGTTTTGCTTGGAACTGGTGGTTATGGTAATGTATTTTTCCTATCTACTAACGCACAAGCTTGTAATGTTACAGCAACATATCGTGCGTATAAAAAAGGTGCATTCTTTGCTAATCCTTGTTATACTCAAATTCACCCTACTTGTATTCCAGTTTCAGGCGACCACCAATCTAAATTAACTTTGATGTCAGAATCACTAAGAAATGATGGTAGGATATGGGTTCCAAAAGCAAAAGGTGATAAACGTCATCCTAATGATATTCCAAAAGAAGAAAGAGATTATTATTTAGAAAGGAAATACCCTTCATTTGGAAATTTATCTCCGAGAGATATTTCATCACGTGCTGCAAAACAAGTTTGCGATGAAGGGCGAGGAGTTTCTGCAACTGGTTTTGGTGTATATCTTGATTTCAGAGATGCCATTAACCGCTTAGGCAAAGACGTTATCGAAGCTCGCTATGGTAATTTATTTGAAATGTATGAGAGAATTACTGGTAAAAGTCCATACGATGAACCAATGATGATTTATCCAGCATCGCACTATACAATGGGCGGATTGTGGGTAGACTATAATTTAATGACTACAATTCCCGGCTTATTTGCTCTTGGAGAAGCAAATTTCTCTGACCATGGAGCAAATCGTCTTGGGGCGTCTGCTTTGATGCAAGGTCTTGCTGATGGTTATTTTGTAATCCCATATACTATAGCCCCATATCTCGCTCTTGGCGGATTAGAGCAAATTGATGAAACTCACCCTGAGTTTAAAAAAGTTGAAGAAGAAATTAATAATAAAATAAATACTTTGCTAAATATTAAAGGTAAGCGCTCTCCTGTTTCATTCCATAAAGAACTTGGAAAGTTAATGTGGGATAATGTTGGAATGGCAAGAAATGAAGCAGGAATAAAAGAAGCTTTAAAGCGAATACCTGAAATTCGACAAGAGTTCTGGGAGAATGTTAATATACCAGGTTCTGGCGAAGAGTTGAATGTGGCATTGGAGCGAGCAACAAGGGTGGCAGACTTCTTAGAGTTTGCAGAAATTTTAGCTTGGGACGCGCTCGAAAGAGATGAATCATGTGGCGCCCATTTCCGTGAAGAGCATCAAACTCCGGACGGTGAAGCTGTTCGTAATGATGAGAAATTCACTCACGTTGCTGCTTGGGAATATAATGGAGTAGAAAGCAAACCGACAAGACATAAAGAGGAATTAGAATTTGAAAATGTTCATCTTGCTGTTAGATCTTATAAATAATTGAAAATGAAAGGTAATTTATTATGAAATTAAAATTGCACGTATGGAGACAAAAAAATGCTACTTCTCAAGGTAAATTTGAAGTTTATGATGTAGATAACATAAGCGAAGATATGTCATTTCTTGAGATGCTTGATGTTTTAAATGAAAAATTAATTGAGTCATCACTTGAACCGATTGCTTTCGACCATGACTGCCGAGAAGGAATTTGTGGAGCTTGTTCTATGACAATCAATGGCTTCCCTCATGGGAAAGAGTCTGGCACAACAACTTGCCAACTTCACATGCGTTCGTTCAAAAATGGCGATGAAATATATATTGAGCCATTTAGAGCAAAAGCTTTTCCAATTATTAAAGACTTAGTTGTGGATAGAACTGCTTTTGATAGAATTATTCAATCAGGTGGTTATATTAGCGTTAGAACTGGATCGGCAGGTGAGGCAAATGCAATTCCAATCAGAAAAGAAAATGCTGATTTAGCAATGGATGCTGCTGCCTGTATTGGTTGTGGCGCTTGTGTTGCTGCTTGTCCTAATAGTGCGGCAATGCTATTCACTGCTGCTAAAATCAATCACTTAGCATTATTACCGCAAGGTCAGGCTGAGCGATATGAAAGAGTAGTCAATATGGTCGACACAATGGAAAACGAAGGATTTGGAGCATGTTCCAATCATTACGAGTGCGAAGCAGCTTGTCCTAAATCGATCTCAGTGAAATTCATTTCAAATATGAATAAAGAATACTTAAAAGCTAAGATGTTTAAACATACTGGTGTTTAATAACATCTTTCTATATTTAAAACTCCTAATAATATAATTGTTAGGAGTTTTTTTTATTTTAAAGCTTTTATTGAATTATTTATAAGTAATTGATAATTATTTTGCTGATTTTTTAAACTTTTCACTTAAAATATCAAGTAAATAACTAGCTACAATTCCAAAAACTAAATATATATAAATGTGAGTTAAATCATCAATGTTCAATTTATATTTATTAATATTTAAACCATATTCTATAAGGTTTTGAACAACAAAGAATACAAACATAACTACAACTATGTATGAAGCAAATCTTAAGATTTTTTTAATATTTAATCTTTTTTCCGACACTTTAATGAATCTTTAGTTAAATAATTGCTTTTTGGTCTTGACGTTTAACTAATGTTAAGATAGTTCCAAGCGCTATAAGTTCCTCTCTTTGATTGAAAACTTCAACTTGCCATTTAACAACACCGGAGATTACCTCAGTTTCTGTTTTACGCTCTTTTATTTGCTTAGATTTACATGTTAAAATTGTATAAATTGTATCCCCAGCGTAAACAGGCATCGTGAAGCGAAGTTCGTCTAACCCATAATTTGCTAATACGGGTCCTTTTTTCCTTTCAACAAATAAGCCAGCTGCAGCTGAAATAACAAAATAGCCATGTGCAACACGTTGTTCGAAAATTGTTCCTGCAAGAGACGTAACATCAGTATGCGCATAGAAATGATCCCATGATAGATTTGCAAAATTAACAATATCTGCTTCAGTAATGGTTCTTTTCCCCGAAGTATAGGAGTCTCCGATTTCAAGTTCTTCGTAATGCTTAGTGAATGGGTGTCTTACATCTTCTATTTTTTTAGCCCCTGGTAAATATTCACCTGTAATCGCAGTTAATAAATCAGGATTTGCTTGGATTGCTGTTCTTTGCATATAATGTAGAACTGAACGAACTCCACCAAGTTCTTCTCCACCACCAGCACGTCCAGGACCTCCATGAACCATATGAGGTAATGGTGAGCCGTGTCCGGTATTCTCTTTAGCTGAATTTCTATTGACAAAATGCAATCGTCCGTGATAAGATGCTGTTCCTAATGTTATTTCTTTAGCAAAAACACTATTATTTGTGAAAATTGAGCCAACAAGTGATCCCTCACCTTTTTTGATTAATTCAATCGCTTCGTCAGTGTTTTTGTAAGGCAAAATTGTTGAAATAGGACCGAATGCCTCGATTGTATGTGGAGCTGTTTTACTTAAAGGGTCTTCTGCAAGTAATAGTGTTGGGTGTAGAAAAGCGCCATTCTCTTTTGAGCCACCATTAAGTTCAAAGTCATCATTTGAATATACAACTTTTGCTTCTTTTTTTAATCCTTTAAGTGCTTTTATAACATCAATAACTTGGTCTTTCCCTGCAAGAGGTCCCATTCGAGTCCCTTCTATACTTGGGTCGCCTATTATATTTTTATCTAATTTTGCTTTAAGGGCATTAATGACATCATCAGTGAATTTCTCTGGAACTATTACTCTACGAATAGCAGTACATTTTTGACCTGCTTTCACAGTCATTTCGCGAGTAACTTCTTTGATAAATAGTTCAAATTCTTCTGTATTAGGACCTGATTTATCACCTAAGATTGAGAAATTAAGCGAATCAGCTTCCATATTAAAACGAACAGAATTACTTATAATTGAATTGTGAGACTTAAGTTTTCTTCCTGTGTAAGCTGAGCCAGTGAAAGTAACAACGTCTTGGTGCATCACAAAATCTAATAGATTGCCTGTTGAGCCACAAATTAGTTGAACTGAACCTTTTGGTAATATTTTCGATTTAATAATGTCCTGAACCATAAGCTCTGTAAGATATGCTGTTAATGATGCGGGCTTAATTATAATAGGCATACCAGCAGCAATAGATGGAGCAAGTTTTTCTAACATTCCCCAAACAGGAAAATTGAAGGCATTAATATGAATTGCGACGCCTTGCAAAGGAGAGCAAATATGCTGCCCTATGAAAGTACCATTTTTAGAAAGTGGCTCATATTTTCCATCAATGTGAAATTTATTATCGGTCATTTCTCTTCTGACTTTGCTCGCATAAGTAAATAGAGTACCGATACCACCTTCAATATCTATCCAAGAATCAGTTCTTGTTGCACCAGTTGCTTTAGAAAGTTCGTAATATTTTTCCTTTCTATCAATTAAATAAAAAGCAAGCTCTTTAAGCATTCTTGCTCTTTCGTGGATTGTATAATTCCTTAATGTTTTGCCGATATTTCTACCATATTCCAACATATCTTTGTAATCAACACCTTTTGATGAAATTGAAGCGACAAAATCGCCATTCACAGCGTTAAATAAACTCTGCCCTACATCAGCCCCTTCAATCCATTCGCCGTAAGCATAAGATTTTAATTTCATTTTACAACCTTTTTCTCATTTTTATTTTATTTATTACAAAAATACAAAATATTATGAAATGAAAATAAAAAGAAAAAGGAGCATAGTTGCTCCTTTTATAATCATCTAATAAAATATAGTGCTATTCCCAATCGACAAGCAATGAGAATCTCATTGTATTTCCAAGTGGGTGGTTACTTTCAACGGTTAAAATGTAACCAAAGTCAAGTTTGAATATATCATATTTAATACCTGCACCTAAAGTGAAGAAATCTCTATCACCAAGTTCAGCTGGTTCTGTAAAATATCCACCTCTAAAAGCGATAATATCTTGATACCAGTATTCCATACCCATAGCAAGTTCTGCGCCTCTATTTTCCCAAGCTGTAACTAATGATTTAGGTAACGGGTCAGAGTTACCTAATGTATCTCTTTTAACCATTAATTTTGCAACATCGGCAGTAACTGTAAACTTATTAAATTCATCTTCATAAAGTTTATATGCTGCACCAATTTTTAACATTGTTGGAAGTGGGTCAGCTTGGCTAACATAGGTAATTCTTGGACCTAAATTTTGAAGATTTAATCCAAGAGATAATTTGTCTTCTAAAGCACCTAAATCAACTGGTTTCCATAAGAATCCGACATCAAAAGAAACGCTTCGCCCTACACCAGCATCACCTGAACTTTGTAAGCCAGTTGGTGTTAAGTTTGATTGAATATATCTAACTTGGATACCTGCACCTAAATCAGGAGCGATAATAGTTCCGTAAGATAGCCCAAATGAAAATTCATTAGAAATAAATCTACCAAGCTCACGCCCATCTGAGGCAGTTCTGATAAATTCACCTAAATTCATCAAAATAAAATTAGCCGCTACTGTCCCATTTAGTTCGTCAAAATGTTGCCCGTAAGTAGCATAAGCATAATATAAATCGGCATTAAATTGCGGTAGCCAGGGAGTGAAAGATAGTGCGAATTGTCTATAATCTTTTGGCTCTGCGTTATCAAATCCATAAGGAGCTTTGAAATAATCAAGGAACGCAAGACCACCTGGGTTCCAATAAATCGCATTAATATCATCCGCTATTGCAGTTCCAGCCTCACCCATTGCTCCTGCTCTCGCATCTGGTGCAATCTGTAAGAATGGAACAGCTGCAGCACCTGCTTGACCGAAACTCTTACTCGAAAATCCAATACTAAATAAAAAAATTAATGTAGCGATTTTAAAGCTATTTTGCATATTTTCTCCAAAAAAGCAATTTTAAAAATTATAAATTTAAGAAAACTATTTTACTTTTAATGATAAAATTCCAGATTTTGTAATTTTTTCATTTTGTTTATTAACTAAATTGACTTGTATATAATATGAGCCACTTATTATAGGCACGCCGTCTTCATCTTTTCCATCCCAATTAACTTCATCAGCATATTTATTATATAGTGTTTGTGAAATTGATTTCACTAACTTTCCATTTATGTTATAAATATTAATATTAGCATCAAAAGGGATTTCGAGATTATGTCTAAATTGAATCGCTGTTTGAAACTCAAATGGGTTCGGATAATTTTTTATATCACCAAGCCATAAATCGTTTGCATCGCCTTTAATATTAAAATACGCAGTTTTGATTGAAAAGTTATTGAAAATATCCCAAGCTCTAACTGTTACTTTGTTTAATCCAACTTTAACATTCTTCAATATTGCTTGTGAAGTTCCAATTTTACTATTATCTAAAGAAGTTGCATAACTATTTGATAAATCAATTGACTTAGCACCATCATTTAGCCATGCTTCTATTCTATGACCAATTCCATTTCCCGTTGAATTTATTCCAATTGGGTCCTCTAAATCAACAATTAAATTTGGCTGACTACTTACTACATCACCATTCTGAAATGCTCTTGAATCTACGAAAAGATTAATTTCGGGTCCTTGATTATCATTATTGTTGTTTTCCCCAACACCGCTCACATAGAATTTATTGTAGTTTCCTTTTGCGTCTTGTAAATTATCAGAAGTAACTGCATAAGCAAAAAGACGTCCATTATTTTGAGAATAACTTATGTCTTTCGGGAGGTATAAATTAGCTTCAAAATGACCATTTTCAACTTTAAAGGAAGAATTGCTTAAAATTCCACCATATTTGGAGAATTTATAAGTAACACCAATTTCGTTAATAGAAATTGCCTCATCACCATCAAAGATTGTGAATAGAATATTTCCATTAAAATTTGATATAATATCATTTTGAGGGTTAGTTATTTTACCTTTAAGGGTAATTTGAGATAAGCCCTCTAAGTCAATCATATCATTATTTTTGTCTAATCTTATTCCGTTGATTTCTTCAAATACGACATTATTTTCTGGAAGGATTAATTTCATAGTGGGGTCACCAAGCAATAAGTATTTTTCGTCATTTGACAAATTTCTAATCTGCTTAACATCAAATAAGACATTACCTAAAGTTTTATATTTATTAGAGACACTATCTTTAGAAAGTAAATGGTCGAAAAACAATTCATTTAGGGCTGCATTCGAACTTGCAAAAACTAATCTGGTAGCAGCAAATACTCCGATTGCTCCTCCTTTTGAACTAAATAATAATTCTTCCGCAGCAGTAACACCGGTAGTTTGGTCATACCTTCCAAATTCACAGGTAGCAGCACAGAAAAATGTTAATCTGTTAATATTATTTAACTCTTTGATTGAAGTATTCTGAGCGAAGACAGATTCATGAGACCAAACAGTCGGATTTCCATGCCCTGTCCAATTTATAATTGCTGTACCTTTATCTCGCATTGAGCCAATTATTGCGTTATTTGCATCAGGTTTTCTTCTGCCATTAGCAGTATAAATAGTTTCAAACTCTGGTAAATAAATTTTATCAACAAGGAAGTCAGCCATAACTCCTAAATTAGCAAGTTCTTCAGAAGCTTCAACATGATCGTTTCCGTCAGGTGGTTGCGTGTCGCCACCTTTACTATCATCAGCTACAAGAGTTATTCTTTCCCGCCAATTACCAATATCAGATTTGTGTTCATAAGTATCTAGTTTATTTATAAAATCTAAACCTTCCTCATTGCTTTTTACTGGAATTCGACCTATAGATAAATCAATTTGTGCGTCATCTCCGTTCACTCTAACATAAAAATCATCGTAAGATGTTGAATTAGTTTCACTTAAGAACATAGAGTCTATTGAAAGGAATGGAGGGAGAAAATTTTTAGTTTTATAAGTTATATTTCTATAATCACTATGTCCATCTCCCCATAGAACCACATATTGAGGTTGGTTTTCCCAATTACTAAAAGCATTTGAAATAAAATCTCTGAGAGCTACTACATCAGGCAGACCTGCTGCAAACTCATTATAAATATCTTGAGTTGTAAACACTCCAATTTTAAAATTAGAGTTTGCTTCTCTATATTCTTTAAATTTATTTGCTGAACTTAGAAGCCCTTCATCTGTAATTAAAATTACATCTTTATTAAATTTAGTGCCCCTAAGGTTATTCATTGTAATTTTTTCAATTGAACTAACACTTTTTAAATCAGAAGTAAGGTAATATCTTCTTGGTTTATTCGTTTCAATGATTGATTTAAAAATAATTTTATCTAAATCATTTGCATAGTTTTTAATTAGTTTAGGGTTTGATAAATCTGTTATATCAAAAGCATATTTACTTGAACTTGAAAAATTTCTAATATTGTATTCAGTAATACCAGACATTTTTGGGTCAGACCAAAATTCTAGTTCATTGCTTATTGCAAGAAATTCACGTGGATAATGAATTTCATAATAATCCAAATAGCCACTATTAATTCCATCTCCATTGTATTTTAATTCAAGTTTAGAGCGATTATCGCTTGATATTTTGTTACCGTCAATTCCATAAGTTTTCCATTCTATATCCCCAATCGTATAACCAGCACTTGATGCAAGGTAGATTGAAGGAGATAATTTAATACCATTTTCTGATACTTCAACATTGGCATTAGTTGATGCTGTATGAGCAATAGACACTTTGTAATAAACTTTTTGACTTCTATCTAAGTTTTGAAGTACATTAGTAATCATTGTATTTGTGAATGGTTTGCCTAAATATTGTCGCCCCCCTCCCGCTCCATAAGGGTTAAACAACTCATCTTCATTATAAATTTTATGGTAGTAAGTTGTTGGCTTATTAACTACCTCACCAATAATATCGCTTTCTTTTGCTCTTAATCCTTCGTCGCCACCCCAAGTAAGCAAATAATAATTGTTATCTGAATACCAGTTTAAATATCTTTGAAACCCACCATTAACATATTCAAATCCTCTTGTATCACTTGCATAAAAAATAATATCACTTAAATCACCATTTTGCGTTGTATTAACAATTATTTCTTGTTCATTGAACTTATTATTTTTTCCTATGCTCGGTAATTCACTTAAAGGATGCCCGCCATTCCCTATTATTTTTATAGTATTAATTTTATCTTTAGGAATATTTATCCCAAAAGAAGTTAATTGTGATTGGGTAAGTTTATAAACTCCATCTTTATCAATTTTTATTTTGAACCATTCTCCGTCGGAATAGATTTTCTCATCTGCTAAAAACTTATTTTTACGTTTATCTTGTAAAGTTAAATTCCAATTATCAGCTATAGATCTATTAAGAAAATTGCCAAAATGTGATTTCGTTTTTGAGTTTTTTGAAATATTAACTTTTGAATTATATGAGACTTTAACAACAAACTCCTTTGGAATAATTATACTTGAGAGGTTGTTATCATAATACGCAACATCAAAACTAACTCTTATAACTTTATGATTGCCAACTATACCAATATATTCAAATTTAAAAGGATTGTCATAACTATAAGAAAAATAACTTTCACCAATTCTATATCCACTTTGTAAATTGTCATTACTTAAAACATCTCTGACAGGAGTCATTAATGCATTAATTTCATCAACTTGTGGTTTGCTGATTAACTCAACTTTAAATTTACTCTCATCGGGAACAGCAATTAGTTCATAATGTGTAAATTTCATTGGAGTTCCAGCAACCCCACCATTCAAATACGCTTCTTTAATTTTTGGAGTATAGGTTACAAAATTATCAGCGGTTCTGACTTCTGTAAATCCTTGAAATTCTGTTGAGTATGAAAACAAAATATAATCATTATTAGATTCAATGACTTTTGTTTTTGCACTAAGAACTGTGCTAAGAATAATTATTATAAATGAGAGTTTAAGCATATTTACACCAAATACTATAATAGTAATTATAATTGACTATTTTTAGTAATAATTATTGTTAAAATTGGTATAAATTACTATAAGCATTTTCAAAGTTTGTTGATGATTACAAGTATATAACTCAAAAATATGGAAAAAGTTACATAAAAACAAGAAAGAAAAAATTAAAAATTACAGATTACAAGCAACCTCTTCAATCATTTCGCACCAAACATGACCAATTAAAATATGAGATTCTTGTATCCTTGCTGTGTTATCAGAAGGTACAATTAAGGCATAGTCACAAACATTTTTTATTGAGCCACCACTTTTGCCAAGTAAGCCCACACAAACTATGCCTAATTCTTTGGCAGACTGCATAGCAATTTCAATGTTTTTAGAATTTCCGCTTGTGCTAATTCCAACTAAAACATCGCCTTCTTTCCCAAGTCCTTCAACTGAACGAGAAAAAACATAATCAAAGCCGTAATCATTTCCACCTGCTGTTAATATTGATGAATCAACAGTAAGTGCTAGTCCTGGCAAAGCTTTTCTATTCACATTAGGTCTTAGACGGACTATTAGTTCTGCGGCAAGATGCTGTGCATCGGCAGCACTTCCACCATTACCACAGAACATAATTTTATTCCCGTTCTTTACGGCATTTGCTAATACAATTCCAATACTTTCAATTTCTGAACTAAATTTTTCTAATAATAATCTTTTTGTTTCTATTGAATCATTAATTGAGTTTTCAATTTTACTTTTAAAATTCATTTGAATTCCAACTTTAAAAAATTTGTTTGCAAAATTAATAATTAATCTCTTAAAATATATCCTTCAGGATAAGTTAAATTAAACTCTAAGATTTTTTCTATTGATTTTTTTGCATCTAAGTCAAACTTCCAAGAAAGAATATTATTTTCATCTTTTTTTGCACCAGAAAGATTAACAACTTCAAGTTTAAAATCGTCAGATTTAACAAGAGGAATATGTTCCATTAATAAAAAGTTAATTTTTGTGTTTTTATTGTTTGTTATCTTGAAGCTATATTTATAGTTTCTTATTTTATTTGAAGATAGAAACTTATCTTCTGTAAATTCAGAAATTCGTTTTCTCTCAACTTTTACATCATCAATAGTACCGAAGCTAACTTCAGGAATATCTGCATTTGCTAAATCGAGAAATACTTTACCTCTATATACTCCTTCTAAATATGTTGTTACTTCGGCATTTTTTAAATTCAAAGTTTTATAGTCTAAAAGTTTAGCGATTAAAAATACACTTTCATTGAATTTAGGAGCAGCATAGAAGTATAATTCAACATTAGTATTTTCAGAATTGTAGTTAATAATTCTATTGCTTGTGTTATTTTCAATACTTATTTTATCAGGAATTATATAACTTTCATTTGAATAAGTTTCTACTGATTCGGCATTTATATCACTATCATGAATATATTCTAATGTCATTACTTTACTTTTATCGTCCATTTCTGCCATCATATTACTTGCGCCAGAAAGCATTTGTTTAGTATATTTTCTCTCTTCTTTACGCACTTCCCAAGGATAGACAATCGGTTTAAATTCATTAAATTGGCTTGCATCGTTAATCACTAAATTAACATCTTTCCAATCAATTCCAGTTTGTTGATGGATATTTGCTTTACTTGATAAGATAGCTTTTTCCCCAACCTTATTTAAAGCTAAGTCATAAGAAAGATTCCAGCCAGCATTAGCAGTTATGTAATTCAACTTAAAATCAGATTTTTGATTTATATTAGATTTAATTGTAACTTTAATAGCTGTAACTAAACCCTCACTTTCTAATCGGCTTAATTTAGTTTTTAAATATCCCAAAATTTCGTTATTAGTTTTAATTTTAACTTGAACTTTAAGTTTATCATTAAGTAATGAACTAAGTTTTTTGGCAATAAGATTTTGATATTGTTCTAATTCCTGAACTGTAAACTTTTGTTTGTCATTTGGAACAGTTTTAATAACTGAGTTATAATAATCCAGCTGCGCATCAATAGTTTTATTTTCAATATTTAAAATATCTATAGAATTTGAAATTAAATCAATTGAATCTTTTACAGGTTTGATTTTATTAACATCCTCATTTCGAAAATTATTTACAACCTCTAAAGAATATAATTGACTATTTTCACTTGTAAAAAGAATTGTATTAGCATTAATAGCATTTGCTAATCCTACAATATAATAATCATTAATTCCTGACTTTAAATTTAAAACTCCAGTATTATATAATTCTGCGTTATTTCTGTATAGAGTAACTTCTTTTAACTCTGGTTTAAATATATTAAACTCTTCTGAAAATAAATTTAGTGCGATAAAAAATAATATTATAAATCTCATCATTCCCTCCATTGATAATAGTTACTAAGACACAAAAAATTACTAAAATGTTTCAAATTAAACTAAACTTCAGTATAAATACTAAAAAAAACCTCTTGATCTTTAAGAACTAATCAAGAGGTTATAAAATCTTAAAAAAAATTATAAAAATTAATCTACCATATTGTGTAAATTAGAACTACCAAATCTATAAGAAATAGAAAAATTAATTAAATAATCAGCAAAAGCCGCATCACCTTGGGTAAAAACACCTGTTGCCTTAGTTTTTGCTTTATCATCATAACTCTGAATTCTATTACGATACAACGCAATCGGTAAATTAAAACTAAAATTCATTCTTTGGTATGAGTAACTTATACCTGGTTCAATTGAAATTACATAACCAGGTCTTCTATACCCTTCAGAACTACCAATAAGGTCAGAAGCTGTGATACCCTCAGTTCTTCCCCCAAAATAAAATGCAAAATTATAAAGTTTAGGATTTACATAGTAAGCCCCTACACGTGCGGCGAATTGATCAGGACATGAAAATTCCATAGCTCCATTCCTTGTTTTAACCCCATTTGTTGCTTGTGGGTTAATCAAATAGTTTAAATTACTTGAAACAACAATATCGTCAGTTACATAGTTATAACTTGCTAAGTCGATCGTCATTGCATAACCACCATCACCGGGCTGAATTGACTGATCTACTACTCCAATTTTCGCTTCATCTTTGTTAGTACCTTGATTATAGAATGTGCCTTGATAGTCATAATTCCCAGTAGGTAATTTCATACCTAATGACACAGAATAATTATTTCTCATATTCACATTTGGGTCAAGTAGCCAATAACCTAAACTGAATCGAACATCCGCTAAACCAGATGCAAAAGTTGAATGCCTATCACCTAAGCCATTTGGTGGGTTTCCACCATGCTCATACATTGATGAACGTGCAAAATTAACATAAGGCAAAACTGCAGAAGTAAAAAATCTATTTGTGATTCCGTAAGAGAAAGTTAAATCACCAATATATGAATTATTGATAACTTCTGTGCCTTTTTCAACTCTTTCTGTTTCTTCGTGACTACCACGAAAATGTTTATAAGAATCGAAATACCGGGAGTTTACAATAAATTGAAACTCACCTTGCTGTAAATTAGCTGAACTTCCAATATTACTCATATCCCCTGAAAAGCCACGTATTGCTACGCAACCTTGAGAGAATACATTATATGTAACAAAACTAACTAAAAAAAGAACTAAGAAAAAAAACCTCATAAAGCACCTTTAAAATTGAATAAAAATAATTTTTTTTTACAAATAAATATAAAATCATAAAAATAAATAAGATACTTAGTTACAAAAATAAAAAATTTCAATTAAAAACAAAATATTTTTTATTTGTAATTAGAATTTCATTAGAAAAGGAAATAGTGCAAAATTAAAATTGTCTATAATTTAAAATTAATAATTGTAGGATAAAAATGTTTAAAACATTAAAAAATGATTTACCTTCAAGCGTTGTAGTCTTTTTTGTGGCTTTGCCTTTATGTTTAGGAATAGCATTAGCAAGCAATGCCCCCTTATTTTCAGGAATTATAGCAGGGATAATCGGCGGAATAGTAGTTGGCGCCTTATCAAACTCATCTTTAGGCATAAGTGGTCCTGCCGCTGGCTTAACTGCAATTGTTGCGAGCGCCATATTAACATTAGGTTCATATCAAAACTTTTTAACAGCAGTTGTTTTAGCTGGTATAATACAAGTGATACTAGGAGTTTGTAGAACTGGTACCTTCGGGAAATATGTCCCTATTGAAGTCATTAAAGGTATGCTAACGGGAATCGGATTAATAATTATATTGAAACAAATTCCACATTTTGTTGGTTGGGATGTTAGTCCAGAAGGTGAATGGGCTTTTACACAGCAAGACGGACATAACACTTTAAGCGAAATATTTTATTCATTAAATCATATAACACTTGGTTCACTTATAATTGGTATAATTGCCCTTGCTACAATGCTTTTTTGGGATAATAAATTAGCGCAAAAGCATAAATTTTTCAAACTAATTCAAGGTCCAATTGTAGCAGTACTGTTAGGTGTTGCATATCAAATTATTTTCGGAAATCATTCTGTTTTTGGAATTAATCCTTCACATTTGGTAAGTGTCCCAACACCAAATAGTATTGAAGAGTTTAGAACAATTTTTGTCTTTCCCAATTTTTCAAGTGAAGTATTATTTAGTATAGAAGTCTGGATAGTGGCTCTCACTATAGCCGTCGTTGCCAGTATTGAAACATTGCTTAGCGTTGAAGCAACTGATAAATTAGACCCACATAATAGAGTTACAGACCGAAATAGAGAGCTATTAGCACAAGGAGGAGGAAATTTAATTTCTGGCTTAATTGGTGGGTTACCAGTAACGCAAGTGATAGTACGAAGCTCCGCAAATGTGCAATCAGGTGGTCAAACTAAACTCTCAGCAATTATTCATGGATTTTTATTGTTTATTGCTGTTTTGTCAATTCCAACAATTTTAAATCTCATCCCACTTTCTGTTCTTGCCGCTGTGTTACTTGTTGTTGGCTATAAGCTTGCAAAGCCTGCACTATTTAAAGAAATGTATAATGCAGGTGCATTGAAGTTTATTCCTTTTTTTGCCACAGTTGCAATCATTGTAGGAAAGGATTTACTATGGGGAATTTGCATTGGCGTAGTGCTTTCTTTTGCCTTGAATTTTTACCCAAAATTTAAAAGCAAATTAGTATTGCAAAGAATTGATTTAAAATCTAGAAGAGAAGAGAAAAGATAATTTTTTTTAAAAAGAATGAATAAAGTAACAATTTAATAGTTAATTTGGATTATTTTATGAACGAAGTGAAAGTAAAACTTAGAAAAACTAAAAAAATACAAAAAATTGATTTAAAAAATAGAATAGGAATTTTACCAAAAATGAGAACGCATACACAAGAAACTCTGAATTCAATGACACCTCAAAAAGCTTTGCAATACTTAATTGAAGGGAATCAAAGGTTCCAAAATAATTTAAAAGCAAATCGCGATTTATTAGAGCAAGTAAATAAAACTACAGAAGGTCAATGGCCCTTTGCAACTATACTTAGTTGTATCGATTCAAGAGTTTCTGCTGAATTAGTCTTCGACCAAGGACTGGGAGATATTTTTAGTATTAGAATTGCAGGGAACTTTATAAATGATGATATTTTAGGTTCCATGGAATTTGCTTGCAAGTTATCTAATAGTAAGTTAATTGTTGTAATGGGACACACAAATTGTGGAGCAATCAAAGGCGCTTGTGATAATGTACAATTAGGGCATTTAACAGGGTTAATTGACAAAATAAAGCCAGCCTTAAATGTAATAAATGAACCGACTGACTCTAATTTAAGAAATTCTAAAAATACTGAGTTTGTTAACAATGTATCAATCGCTAATGTTCACTTAGCAATCAATAATATTCGTGAAAGAAGTCCTATTTTAAAAGAGTTAGATGATAATAATGAAATTAATATTGTCGGTTGTCTATATTATGTTGATTCAGGAATTGCTGAATTTTTGAACTAATATTTGGATTTAAGATAAATTAGTCTTAATTTTGAAACACTGAGTGATACTTCCTCAGTGTTTTTTTAATGCCGATTGGACAAGTCGGATAAAGGAGAGATTAATGAAGCCCCAAACGAGCTACAGATTACTGTCGTTCTATAAGTTTATAGATATTCCTAATCCAGAAGAAATTGTAAGTGAAACTAAGCAATTCTTAACTGATATAGGTATCAAAGGAAGAGTTTATATAGGCGAAGAAGGGATTAACGCCACTTGCACCGTCAATGACGGGCAATACATTGCTTTAATGTCTTTCCTTGATAACCATCAATATTTTAATAATATTCCAGATATAGAAGTCAAAGCACAAATAGTTAAAGAACATCAATTTAACAAAATGATTGTTCGATATAGAAAAGAAATCGTCGCACTTGGTGTTGTTTATAAAGCGAATTCAATTAATCAAGCTAAGTTTAAAATTAGCACTGAAGAGTTCAAAGAACTAATAGAAGAAAAAGACCCTGATTCATATCTTATTTTAGATATGCGAAACGACTATGAATATAAATTAGGTCATTTCAAAAATGCTCGTCCAGCTGGAACTATGACATTCAAAGAAACAGAACAATTTATTGATGATTATAGACAAAGAATTGGCGATAAAGAAGTAATAATGTATTGCACCGGTGGAATACGTTGTGAAAAATTAGCTGTTATGTTAGAAGACTCCGGACTTGAAAACGTTAAGCAACTCGATGGCGGAGTCGTTAAATATGTGAATAAGCATAATGACGGGAACTGGCTTGGTAATTTATACACATTTGATGGACGTGTATCTACGAAGGTAGGAGATGAAGATACTCATAGCGTAATTGCAACTTGCTATTATTCTGGCGAAAAAACTGAGTATATGCATAATTGTAGGCACGGCATGTGCAATAGGCAAATTATATCAAAGCCACGCTATTACAGAAGATATATGGGCTTTTGCAGCAAGCAATGTATGGAAAATGCAATTGAAGACTTGAATATTAAAGATTCAGAGTTTGATAAGTTCAACTACAAAGACTTAAGAATTAAAATTAAACTTAACAAAATTGACAAACAAGAAGCGCAAGAACAAGTTAGAAAACATTTAATCCGAGAGTTGAGTGGAAATGAAATTCCTTTTGACTTTCCAATTGAGGAAAAACTAACAGTTGATGATTATATTGGTTAAATAATAATTATTATTCGTAATTTTGAAAAAGTAGAATGACTTTTTCAATAAAAAAATAAATGAAAAGCATAATCACCATATTAATAATGTCATTTTATATTTCTTGGATATTCGCTCCGATTATTAAGGTTGGTGATTATTATGTTAATTTGCAAGAATACAAAGAGAATTGTGTTAATAAGGACAAAATCGATATTGTTTGTAATGGTAAATGTCAATTGAATAAGAGTCTAAATGACAATGAAACAGAAAAACCTGCTTTAAATTTATTCCCTTACGACTTTTCTATCGCTTTTATTTCAAATTCAATTATTTATATATATTTTATTCCCTCACAATTTAAAATTAATAATTTTAACTATAATACTTTTTATAAATTCAAGTATTTAAGTTATTTGTTTAAACCACCTATCCAATAATTTCTTTTTTTATTTGCTTTTCGCTATTATAACGTTTTTTATTAATTCAGATAGATTATGTCTATTTGAAAGTAAATATTATTAATTAAATAAAATGGAAATTATTATGAAAAAATCAATCATTTTTCTAACACTATTTTTATGGGTGTTAACAGCTTGTGAAGAAGAAAGTACCCAACAACCAAGCGATAAATTTGAGAAATATTTAATTGCTGAAACTCAAATTAATGATATAAAAGTCGAAGTATATTCTGACGAAGAAAAATTACTAACGGGATATAATACTCTTTTCCTAAAATTCAGGAAAGACGGACAATTTATTGATGTAAATATAAATAAGATTACTCCTATGATGAATATGGGAATGAAAACACATTCTACACCTTTTGATAATTTTAAAAAAGATAGTAATACTTTTGAGTTTCCTGTGTTTTTTATTATGCCATCAGGAGTAGGAACGTATTGGTATCTTGATTTAGATTTGAGTTTTAATGGCAAGAATTATAAAAATGAAATTAAATTTGATGTATCGGACAACACTAATTTACAACGATTCAAATATAAAGAAGAAACATATTTCGTAAGCATGGTAAGCCCAAGAAACCCACATAAAGCGAATACTGGTATGAATAATTTTACTTTCGCTGTTCATAAAAAAGAATCTGATTCTTCTTTTCCAGCAGTTGCTAATTTGAATTCAGTCGTTACGCCTTGGATGCCAGATATGAGCCATGGCTCTCCTAAGAATGAAAATCCAATATCAATAGGAAATGGTTATTACTCAGGAAGAGTTAATTTTATTATGACAGGTTATTGGACAGTGAAAACTGAATTTTTTATCGAACTTGAGAAAATTGGCGAAGTAACTCATACTTTTACTTTTTAATTAATTATTTTTCGTGTAATTTTATTAAACAAATAAAGGTAACTAATGTTTTTATTCCTGTTAATTTCATTTGTATTTTCTCAAGAAAAGGACACAACAAAAATATATAATTTAGAAGAAGTAAAAGTTGAAAGTCAGCATATTAATACAAGTGAAAATCATCTTAAAAAAATACTAAATTCAACAGATGACTTGTTAAATCGTTCTTCTCAAATTACAATGCTTAAAAGAGCAAATTTCGCTCTTGAGCCAACAATTCGTGGACTATCAAATGATAGAACTTTCATTACTATCGACGGAATGCACCTTTTTGGTGCATGCGTCGATAAAATGGACCCAGCTTCAAACTATATTGAAATTCAAAATTTAGAAAGTGTCGAAGTTTCCACTCCACAAAATAATTGCGGTGATGGTGGAAATAATACAATTAATTTTAAAACAGAAAAGGCAAATTTTTCAGATAATTTTTTAATTAATTATAATTCATACTATGGCTCTGCATCAAATAATTTTATTAACGGAATTAAAACAAAATATTCAAATAGTAAATTTATTACTTCTATAAATTTAATTTATAAGGATGCAAGCGATTTCCGAGGTGGTGAAAATAAATTAATTAAAAACTCGGGCTATGGTAAATATAATTTAACTAATGATAATTATTTAAAAATTAATGATAAACACACTATTGGAACATCATTTTTAGGCGATGTATCTTATGATGTTGGTTACCCAGCACTTATAATGGATACTCGGAAAACTGAAACATTCCTTTTTGCTTTAAAACATAATTATATTGAATTGAATAACAATTTATATAAGTCAGAAAACAAATTATATTTTAATTCTGTATTTCATCTTATGGACGATTATGATAGAAGTAAAAAGGAAATTGAAACAAGACCTGTAATGCCAAATATGAATATGCCAATGGTTGGAAAGACTTATACCTTTGGGACAATTAACACTTATGAAATTGCAAATGAAGATTATTCAATTAAATTTTATAATGATTTATATAGTTTATTTTCGGACGCAAGTATGGAGATGATCCCATTAAATAATAATAATATAATGAAATTAAAAAATATTGCAGATGCCAATTTAATTAATAATAAATTTACATTTTCCTTTAATTATTTTAACTTTAAAAATATTCAAATTAATTCGAATATTGGGCTAAACTTCCAATATGCCGATTTATATGATAATCAAAATAAAGAAGTTTTTCTTATTTTCTCAGAAGCAAAAAGTAGCAAACATATCAGTTTCGCACCATATATTCAGACATCAGTATCCAAGCAATATGACAACACAAAAATATCTATTTCGGCTGCCTATTTTGTGAGAAATCCAAATAGAATGGAACTATATTCATATTATGTTTATAACCCAATGGATAATTCTTTT
Source organism: uncultured Hyphomicrobiales bacterium (assembly GCA_964465945.1). Taxonomy (GTDB): domain Bacteria; phylum Bacteroidota; class Ignavibacteria; order Kapaibacteriales; family UBA2268; genus JAJRPT01. Next base: position 31,011 of record CAYXMM010000013.1, on the reverse strand, counting down.
TACACTGGAAATCCAGATATTAAGAATGAAAAATATTTTAATTTAGAATTAAATTTAACTCAAAATTATGGTAATTTCACTCATAGTTTAAATTTATTTAATATGGAATTTTACGATTATATTACAGGAGTTTTAACTGATAACCAACTCCAAAATGAAAATTTTCCACAACTATTTAAACGCTATGAGAATACTGGCAGGGCAAATATTTGGGGTTTTGAATATATTTCAAATTTTAAATTAAATAAAGAATTATTTATGGATTTAACTTTAAAATATAATCGTGCATATTCAATTGGTTTAAAAGATAATTTACCATTAATTTCACCATTTTCTGGTAATTTATTTTTAACATATCAATTAAATAAATTTAGGGCAGTTGTTGATGTGAGTTATAACAGTAGTCAAAATTATATTTCAAGAATATTTTTAAATGAAAATAAAACGAATAGTTTTGTAATTGCAGGAATAAGAGCAGACTATCAAGTAGCAGACTTCCTAAACTTAACTTTTGGAGTAGATAATATTTTTGACACCTTATATCATTATCACACTTCAATAAATGATTTACCGAGTTTAGGACGAAATTTTTATTTAAAGTTAAATTATAATTATAAATAAAAATAATATTCATGCTTCGGAAGCATTTAAAAGGTGGAGAATGCGACCCTTCCTAAATCTTTTCTGAAGGGGCGGATTTGAAGAGTTGGTTTGTTTTTGCTATTGATGTTGTGTTTCTACGAAATATTTTTTTATTACAACAACCCCGTCGGCAAGCCGACACCCTCTAATAGATGGGAATTTATGCAATTTAGTGGATGTTTCGCTTATTTCGACGATGCTCAATACAAGTCGCACAGAATGACAGAAAAAAAATCACCCATCGCCCGGAATGGCACTTCCCTCAATGGAAGTTAGGTAAATATACGTCGTATTAATCCACTAATTCTTTACCTGTCAGTGCCATTGTAGTAGCTGCCATTGAACTTAATGTATCTGAATACGCTTTCAAAGTAATTTCTGCTGGTAGCTCGTTTGCGATGTATGGGTTGCCAAAAAAGATGTTGATTATTGACTTACCCATTGCCATTCTTTGAGTTATTGAATAGAGTTTTTCGCTCACTCCTATGCTTCCATGATAGGCAACTGATTTATAGAAATATGCGAAAATTATTATTTCAGCATCTTCTATTCCTTCGCGTAATCCGATTAAATCATTTTCTTCTATGTCTTCATTGATATATGCGAAGTCGAAGTTTGATTCTAAAGCTTGTTGCATAAAATTGAAGAAGTGTGATGCTGGTTCTATGTCTTCATCGCGTTGCAAGAAGGCAAATGCAGCTATTTGACTTTCTGTATCTAACGGAATCAGGGCTTCATTTACTTGCAATTCTATTGCTTTGCGGGCAACTTGTAACGATATTTTCTCATTCTTTAAATAATAATCTTCATTAAAATTCAAATTATTTGGTAGTTTTTTACTTTTTACCCAATCAAATTTTTCATTAATTAAATTAATTGAATTTTCAACTTGTTTTAAAAGTTTGGAATCTTTTTTAATTAAGTTTGTAACACCTTCAATAGCCATTTCAGTATCTTCTGGAAGTAAAAGTAAATCGTTACCTGCTTGAATTGCAAGTTCAGATGCTAAAATTGAATCGAATGAATCTGCTACTGCGTGCATATCTAAAGCGTCAGGAATTATTAATCCCTTGAAATTTAAGTCGTTTCGTAATAGGTCAATCACTGGCTTTGATAATGAAGCAGGGTATTTTCTTGTCCCTAAACTTGGGACAGATAAATGACCTACCATGATTGAATCAACCCCATTCTCAATTTGCTTAATGAATGGTTTTAACTCAATATCTTTAAGATGGTCAAGTGTAAAATCTAAAGTCGGGAGTTCAAGGTGAGAATCTATACTTGTGTCTCCATGTCCAGGGAAATGTTTAGCACAAGAAAGAATACCAATTTCCTGCAATCCTTTTGTATAAGCTACTGAATGAACTGCAACAATATCAGCATCTTCACCAAAAGAGCGTATATTTATAATTGGATTTGAAGGGTTTGAATTAATATCACAAACAGGAGCGAAATTCCAGTGAATACCTAAATTCTTCGCCTCTTGGGCAATTAATTGAGCGATAATAAATGTATGTTTATAATCCTTAGTTTTACCTTGCGCCATTGCCTGAGGGAAAGCAGTTCCCTCATTAAATCGCATTTTTAAGCCAAATTCTAAATCAGCAGAATATAGCAACTCTTTTTCAGCATAGTTGTTTAATTCACTTATTGTTTTCTTTACAATATCTAAATTTACTCTACCGAAAAGGCAGAAAGACCCAACTCCAGCATCTATTAATTTTTTTATATAAAATTTATAATCTTCAAACTCATTATACTTATTGAGTTGAAGTCGTGGCATCATAATCTGAGCGGCTAAATTTTTATAATCCATTTATATTTAATCTATTAATTTACAATTTTCACCTTCGTACTGCTTTACTAAATCACGAAGAATGTCGGGAATTCTTTCAACTTTATTTGTATCAGAATTAATATAAACAAGAATACCTTCACATTTTGCTACATTCACACCATTTCTTAATTGAATTATGTTTTCAAATCCGATAGAAGAATTTTTAATAAAAGCTGTTCTTGTGTAGACATTATATTGATTAGTAAACCGAGCAGAATTGAAATAATCGATTTTAGTATGCACAGTTACAAGTGGGAATTGCTTAGAGAAAAACTCTTGACTTTTTGGCATTCCAATATCAAATAAATATTGTGTCCTAGCCCATTCAATCCAATATAGATATTGAATATTATGAACAACATTAAAAGAATCAACTTCAGAGAATTTCACTTCTCCAGAATAAATATGTTTGAATTTTTCAATACTCATAATTACTTATGTTTAGGTTTTAAAACTTTATTAATAGCAAAAACACCAATTATTGAGGCAAAAAAAGAAGCAAGTAAAATACCAATTTTCGCTTCCTCTTCCATAATAATGTTATCATGGAATGAAAGATTAGCAATAAATAGAGCCATTGTAAAACCTATTGCACATAAAATACTCACAGCGAAAATCATAGAAAAATTAACACCATCGGGAAGAGATGTAATTTTTAATTTGCAAAATAACCAAACAAATGTTGTAATTCCAATTATTTTCCCAACTAATAAGCCAAGTGTTACACCAAGAGTGATGTCGTTTAGCAACATTGAAGGTGTGAAATCGCCAAGATATACTCCAGCATTTGCAAGAGCGAAAATCGGCATAATTATAAAAGCAACATAAGGGTTTAGTGAATGCTCCAAACGAATTAAAGGGGATTGCATTTTGCTTATATCCCTACCTAAAATTCCAAGAGCATCTTGCTCATACTCATTTAGTCGTCTAGATTTATTCTTGGTTAAATTCTTCATAAGCATATCCCAAAGATTTCCTGCTCTTTTAAAGAATGAATCTTTATCGAGTAAAGAATTAGAAGGAATTGTAAATGCTGCGATGACACCTGCAATTGTTGCATGAATACCTGAAATTAAGAAACAATACCATAAACCAACTCCAAAAAGTAAATATATCCAGACATTATTAACTTTCAATCTATTACAGATAAACATAGCAAGTAAGAATAATGAAGCAAAAAATAATGCTATAAAGCTTATTTCAGAGGTGAAGAAAAAGGCAATAACAAGCACAGCCATTAGGTCATCGACTATTGCTAAGGCGGCAAGAAAAACTTTAATTGACAAGGGAACTCTGTCTCCAGCAAGTGATAAAATGCCTAATGAAAAAGCAATATCAGTTGCCATTGGAATTGCCCAACCGTGAGCTGTTGGTTCGCCAAAATTAATTATAGAGTAAATAACCATAGGTCCAATCACTCCACCAATGGCTGCTATGACTGGCAAAAGTGCTTTCTTTGGTGTTGATAATTCTCCTACCAATAACTCACGCTTAATTTCTAAACCAACAAGAAAGAAAAATATCACCATCAAAGCATCATTAACTACATAAGAAAGTGGATGGTGAAAAACAACAACACTTCCAATAGAAAATAGCGTATCACTATTCCAAAAATGCTTATAAGTATCAGCCCATTGAGAATTTGCCCAAAACATTGCAAGTGCAGTCATAATTATTAAAACAATACCACCTGCTGTTGTTTTTGCAAAAAATAATTGGAAGGAACGTAAAACTTTATTGTGATGTAAATCTTCTTTGTGTAAATTTGCCATTATTTTTTTTTCTTTTTCTCTAATCTATCAAATTTAAGAAATTTAATTGAATTATCTATGAAATCACTGATAATTACTATATTTATACTTCTAACTTTAATTACGTTTGGAAAAGATATAAGTTCTTTGAAAAATGATATTGAAAGCGAGTACTATTCTTTTAACATTAAGCGCCATAATGGTTTAATTAAAGAATTAAAAAAAATCGAAAATTTAGAAGTCAAAAATTATTACCTTGCTCTTGAGTTTCACACCTTAGGCAAAATAGTTTACAATAAAGATAAAGACTTAGCATTAAAATACTTTGAATATTCTATTTCATCAATTAACAAAAGTATTAGTAATCGCAAGCATCAAAGTATGCTACCAGAGTATTATGCTATTTTGTCATCGGCATTAGGAAAAAAGTCCTCACTTTCTGGATTGAGTGCAGTATATTGGGGATATAAAGCGAAAGATGCTTTTGACAAAGGTTTTGAGTTGGATAGTAATAATCACAAAGTGAGGTTGATAGGTGCTATTCATTTGATGCATGTTCCTGAAATACTTGGAGGAGACAAGAAAAGGGCAAGAGCTACGCTTGAAAATCTTCTAAATTTGAAGTCAGAGCCAAGAACTAATTTTGAGATAAACTGGGCTGAAAAACCTGAAATTTTTGCTTATTTAGCGCAAATTGACATTCTTGAAAAAAACTTTAACTCTAAATATATAGACTCAGCTTTAAAATACCAACCAAATTACGATTTTGTTAATATTGATTTATACAATCAAACAAAGTAAAAATGAAGTATAATTATAAATATTATAATAAAATTGCTTCTTCATACACTTTTACAAGAAAATTCTTTCTTTTTGGAAAAATAAAATTAATCAATAAAATAATAAAGTTTAAAAATGTTAATTCAATTACAGAATTAGGTTGCGGCACAGGAGAAATACTTTGCAAATTACATAAAATTAATTCACAACTTAATTTAACGGGAATTGATTTAAGTGAAGGAATGTTAAATATAGCAAAAAAACAAAATTGCATTATTAATTTTAAAAATGAAGATATTTTTAAGCTAAATAAAATAGATTCTGAACTTATTATTATGTCTTATTTTATTACTTTATTTGAAGATACAGAAAGTATATTACAACAATTAAATAACATAATAAATAAAAATTCAAAAATAATAATTTTAGATTTCCATTCTTTTGATAATTATTTTTATAGAAAATTTATGAAAAAAGAAGGTGTCAAATCAATTCAAGATATTGAAGAAATTATAAAGAATTATTTTCAATTAGAAGAAGTGAATACTTACAATTCACCTTATTTATTATGGAAATATAGTATTTCTATTTATTCAAAAAAAGAATTATAAATTATACTTAATTTTTATAAAATTTATAAAATTATCAACTGCTCTTCCACGATGACTAATTTTGTTTTTAATATCTATATGCAATTCAGCAAAGGTTTTATCATAGCCAGAAGGCAAAAAAATCGGGTCATACCCGAAACCATTGCTCCCTAACATTTCTTTTGTAATTTGACCATCACATCGCCCTGAGATAAAACTTCCCTCATCACCATCATAAAAACAAATTACTGTTTCGAAATACGCTTTCCTATTTGCTTTATTCTCTAATTCTCTCAATAGTTTGTTGCAATTATCTATATAACTACAATGATCGCCAGCATAACGAGCAGAATACACACCGGGGCGCCCTTTCAATTCTTCAACAAAAAGCCCAGTGTCATCTGAAAAAGAGGAAATACCTGTTTTATCGAAGAATGCTTTCGCTTTTAAGAAAGCATTCCCTTGCAAAGTAATTTCAGTTTCTTCAACTTCAAAGTTAAATAATGAAATATCATCAGGAGTAAGAATTTCAATATTCATATCATTGAATTTAGAGCGAATTTCATCAACTTTATGCTTATTATTGCTTGCGATTAGAAACTTCATTAATGCTTTAACGCTAAGTTAATTAATAATTCGCATAAATCGTCAAATTCAATTCCACCTTCTCTTGCTGCCATTGGTAGAAGCGATAATTCTGTAAAACCTGGTATAGTATTAACTTCTAAACAAAAAGGTACATTGTCTTCGTTTAAGCGAAAATCAACTCGGCAATAATCTCTACAACCAAGTAAATCGGCAGCAAGTAGTGCAGTGTTTTTGGTATAATCTGCAATGTCCTCGCTTAAATCAGCTGGGCAAATATACTCAGTTTGACCCTTAGTGTATTTATTTTTATAATCGTAGAATCCTTCTTTTGGCTTTATTTCAATCACAGGATAAACTTTATCATCAATCACGGCAACTGTTAGTTCCCTGCCAGCAATATAAGTTTCAATAAGAGCATATTTAGTTATATGCGCGATTTTCTTAACTGCCTCTTCAATGTCGTGAACAGTTGCTTGTTTTAATATTGACAAACCGAGTGCTGAACCTTGGTCATAAGGTTTCACTACAAGATTTTTACCAAGTCGTGCTTGTATAGTGCTAATATGCTCTAAATCAATCTCACGAGTATTAATCAAATCCCATTCAGCAGTTTCGATTCCACCAGCCATAAAAATCATTTTTGATTGATTTTTGTCCATAGATAAAGCAGAAGACCTAATTTCAGAACCAGTATATTTTAATCCTCTTAAATCTAAAAGCGCTTGTAAGTGTCCATCTTCACCCCATTTCCCATGAACTAAATTAAACACACAATCAATATTATTAAAATTATCAGAATTAATACACTCTATATAATTTTTTAATGGAAATTTTGAAAGTTCTTCATCTGTTGGAATTTCATTTTTGATTTCAAGTTTATTAATATCAATAATACAATCTTCACCAAGTGCTGGGTCTATCGCTATTACATTATGTCCTTTTCTCACCAAAGCATTAAATATTGCTTTTCCTCCTGTGAAAGATACATTTCTTTCACCTGATAACCCACCCATTAATACTGCTATATTCATCTATTTTAGTTTCCCTATATATTGAAGTTTTATATAATTAAAAAGGAGCATCATCTTCATAATTTGGATTGATGTCCTGTATTTCTTTTGCATAATTATCTCTCATACCCTGAGGTTGGTCTTGCACAGCAAGGGTATAATCTTCAAATCTTGCATAATCGGAATTAAAGGCAACTCGCACAGTTCCAACAGGACCATTTCTTTGCTTTCCGATTATTAACTCGCCCATATTGATAGTTGAAGTTCCGTCTTCAAATTCAAGAACTCCATACCTTTCTGGTCTATTTACAAACATAATGACATCGGCATCTTGTTCAATAGAACCAGATTCTCTCAAATCTTGTAACATAGGTTTGAAATTTTTCTCTTTTCTTGCCTCCACGTTTCTATTCAATTGAGCAAGAGCAATAACTGGGATTTCAAGTTCTTTTGCAATTTGCTTTAAGTTCGCAGAGATAATTGAAATTTCTCTTTCTCTTGATTCAGCTCCCGAAGCGTGCATAATTTGTAAGTAATCGACAATTATTAATTTAATATTATTTTGAGCTTTTAATCTACGGCACTTCGCTCTAAGTTCATTAACAGTAAGCATTGCAGTATCATCAATGATAATTGGTGCATCCGCTAAGGCGCCAAAACTTTTAACCATTTTAGCATGCTCATTCATATTCATTTTATTATTTCTAATATTCTGTTGATTAATTCTTGCATCAGCAGAAACCAACCGAATAGCAATTTGATGAGCCGCCATCTCAACAGAGAAAAATGCAGCAGGAATATTTTGATATAAAGCAGTGTTTAATAAGATAGACAATCCAAGAGCAGTCTTACCCATTGAAGGTCTTGCTGCTATAATTATTAAGTCAGAATTCTGGAAGCCACCGAGCATTTCGTCAAGTTTTTTAAATCCAGAAGGTATCCCTGAAATACCTTTCTTCTCAGATTGCTTCATAAGCAAATCGTAAGTATGCTTTGAAAGCTCCCGCATTGTAGTGTATTCTTTGCTAATTCGGGCTTCACCCAATCGGAAAATTTCATTTTCAGCTCTATCTATCTCATCAACAACATTAACAGTTTCATCATAAGCCCTTTCTAAAACTTCACCAGCAACTTCGATTAAAGATCTTTTTAAATACTTATCTAAAACGATGATGGCGTGCTGTTCAACGTTAGCTGAACTTGGAGTACGCCTATTTATTTCAAGTAGATATTTATCTCCACCAATAGTTTCGTGTTTACCAAGTCGTTTTAGTTCTTCTTTTAAAGTAAGTAAATCAACTGTAATATTACCATTAAATAAATTTACAATTGCTTTGAATATAATGCTGTGCCTTTCGTGATAAAAAACTTTCTCGCGTTCTAGTAGATTTATTACTTTTGGGATCGCCTTGTTACTCATAATCATTCCACCAAGCACAGCCATTTCAGCTTCACTTGAATGAGGTGGTATACGAGAACCAAGAGTGAAATACTTATCCTGCGAGGAATTATTCAATTTCCTTACATTGCTACTCTCTTCATATCCGAGATTTCTATTACTAAATTCATTACTCATTATTTCTTAACTTTTTTATATCAATTCACAGAATTTAATAATCAAAATTAATAAATTGAAATTAATTTTATTAAAAAATTATTAAACATCTCAATGTGGAAAATTGTTGTATAGTCATACATTAAGCCCAACCTAAACACTAACTTAATATACCTGTTTTATCTTTTCGCCAGCCATTTATAAAATCATTCACTTTCATTTCTGATTTGCCTTGTGGCTTTAATTCTAACACTTTTAGAGTTCCGCCTTCTACACCGATTAGAAATTCTTTATCTATTAAATAACAACCTTTGATAATTAGTTTATCGCTCAATTCTACACGTAGTAATTTTATCTCAATATCATCAATCGAAATAAATGCAGCAGGGTATGGCGATAATCCGTGAATATGATTTTTGGCTTTAATAACATTATAATTAACATCTAATTTACATTCATCTCTGAATATTTTAGGAGCTGGAGTTGCTTCTTCATCATTTTGATTTAGTTGAGAAAAATTACCCTTCACAATTAGTTTTATAGTTTCTATAGTTAAATCAGCTGCCATTGGCATAAGGGCATCGTGTAGCTCGCCTGCCGTCATATTCTCATAAATTTCAATTTCAGTTCTTAGAAGTATGTCGCCTGTATCTACTACTTTTTTAAGTATAAAACTTGTGAGTCCTGTTTTGCTTTCGCCTGCCATAATAGCTCTATTTATTGGAGCAGCACCTCTAAATTTCGGAAGTAAAGAACCATGAATATTAAAAGAGGCAATTTTCGCTAAACTATAAACTTCTTCTGGTAATATTCTAAAAGCAATCACACAAATAATATCCGGATTATATGATTTTATCCTCTCAATAAATTCTGTATCTTTAAGTTTTTCTGGCTGTAAAACATCAATTCCTAATTCTAATGCTTTTTCTTTAACAGGTGAAAATTTAACTTTTCTTCCACGTCCTTGCTCTTTATCAGGGACAGTTACTACAGCTTTAACGCCAAATAAATAATGTAATTTTTCTAAACTGGGAACAGCAAATTCAGGCGTCCCCATAAATATAATATTCATATTTAATTCAATTTATTAATGTTTCAAAATTAACTATAATAATTAAGCTAATCAATTTCTGAAAGAATATAATAATTTAATTTATAGATATTTTCTTATTAAATTCAATAATTAATATAAGTTACTAAAATTAAAATATTTTTTTTTGTGTGTTATTTGAAATTTTGCTAATTTTGTCTTTGCAGCAAAAAATAAATTAAAGGGGACTAAAATGAAAATATTAATACTTTCATTTTTTTTGGTTATTTCTGTAAGTTTTTCCCAATCAGATATTCCAATTTCTAAATATCTTAATGACATAGCCGCAGGTAATGTAGATAAAGTTAAACTACTCTTGCCAGACTTAATGGTTACTTACCCAAATGATCCTGGAGTTAAGTTCTTAACAGCAGCGGTTTTAACTGATGCAATGAAAGCACTTGACATTTATTCTGATATTGTAAATAATTCCCCTCAAAGTGCATGGGCGGATGATGCCTTTTACCGCATAATTCAATTTAATGTAATCTTGGGTGATAACAATGCAGCAAATTATAATTTATCTTTACTAAGAGACCGCTATCCTTCAAGTGAGTTTATTGTCCCTTCTGCTGATTTAGTTAGAACTGCTCTTGGATTAAGAGGCGATTATAAAAGTACAAATCAAGTAAATATTAATAAAGATGTTTCAAAAGAAGTATCAAAAATAAACAAAGAAAAAACAAAGAAAGAAGAGAAGAAATCTGATATTATCATTATTCAAGAAGATAAAGCATTAACAATTAAAGGTTCAGATTCGCTAAATGAAGTAGATGAAGTTGCTGAATATACTGCGACTGCTAAATCAGGGACAATCGTTCCTAATATTCCAGACAAGAAATCTGATAACTCTGGGGTATCAATAAAAATTGAAAGCGATGAAAATACTCTAAAAGAACATAAAGAAAAGAAAGATAATGCAGAGCAGTTGAAAGAGATTTTAAATCAGCAAATCGAAAAAGGAAAAGAAGCTAAAAAAGAAGTTAAAAAAGAAGACAAAAAAGATTCAAAATCTACAAAATGGGGTTTGCAAGTTGCAATATTTGAGAAAAAAGAATCCGCAGAAGCAGAAAGGGATAAGTATATCGCTCAAAGAATGAGAACAGAAGTAATTTCAAGAGATGTAGATGGGAAACTAATGTATTCTGTAATTATTGGTCATTACTCTACTAAATCTAATGCAGAAGCTGCTAAGATAATTATCAATCAACAATGTAATTGTAATCCCCTAATAATTGAAAAATAGGATGCAATGTCAGAAGCATTAGAAATACTAAAACAATTAGAAGCAAAATATCTTTTTGTAATAATTGCTGTTTATGTCCTTGCAATAATTTTATCTTCGATAATACGAAAAATAATGAGTGTCATTTTATTTAAACACTCAACTCATCTCAAAGTTGACCCTACAAATTACAATTTTTTAAAAAATGCCGTAACATTCATAATCTTACTCCTTGCGACTTTAATTATATTTTATATTATACCTGAACTAAGAGAGTTAAGCACAACGTTATTTGCAGGTGCAGGAGTATTTGCAGCAATACTTGCTTTTGCCTCGCAAGCTGCCTTCTCAAATATTATTTCAGGAGTATTTATTGTAATATTTAAACCCTTTCGTGTTGGAGATATGATTGCAATAAATAATAATGTCCATGGCTATGTAAAAGATATAACATTACGACACACAGTAATAAATGATTTTGAAAATAAAATGATTATTATTCCAAACTCGCAAATTAGTTCTGATACGATAGTTAACTACCATATTAATGATGAAAAGATTTGCCGACACATTTACTTTAATGTGGCTCTGGATTCAAACATAGATAAATGCTTTGCGATTATCAAAGATGAAGTAAAAAAACATCCTCATTATAGAGATATTAGGTCAGAAATTGAAATAAAGAATAACAAAGAAGAACTTAGGATTTTTGTAAGGGAAATAACAGATTATTCAATTAGAATTAGAGCAAATGTATGGTCTGATAACCCAGAAGATTCTTGGTTATTATATACAGATATATTAAAATCAGTTAAAGAAAGATTTGATACAGAAGGAATTAAAACCGCAACTCCAATAAGAACAATAAATTTTAATGATAATAGCATTGAAATTAATAAAACTACTGAATTTTAAGATTAATATAATAACACTTGCGATTTTTAAATTTTATATTTATCCTCATTAAATTATATTTCACTATTTTTGAAAAATTATAAATAATTAAATTAAAAATGGAAAAATTATATTTAGTTGACGGAATGGCTTTGGTTTTCAGAGCATATCATGCTATGTTTAAATCGAGACTAACAGACCCAAATGGTTCGCCTACAGGTGCTATATTTGGTTTTACAAACATTATTACAAAATTACTTGAAACTGAAAATCCGGAAAATATAGTGGTTGTATTCGATACATCTGCTCCAACTTTTCGTCATGAGATTTTCACAGAATATAAAGCAAATAGAGCAGAATTTCCTGAAGAATTAGTTCCACAACTACCTAAAATAAAAGAATTATTAAAGCAACTAAAAATACCACAATATCAGCTTGATGGTTACGAAGCCGACGATTTAATAGGGACTTTGGCAAAAAAAGCATCAGAGCAAAATATAAAAGTTTATTGTGTAACTTCTGATAAAGATTTTATGCAATTAGTTGATGATAATATTAAATTACTTCGCCCTTCGAGCAAAAGTGAAGAATTACAACTTGTAGATTATCCAGAAGTTGAAGAAAAATTTGGCGTTCATCCAAATCAAGTAATTGATGTTCAAGCCCTAACTGGCGATGCCGTTGATAATATTCCTGGTGTAAAAGGTGTTGGTGAAAAAACTGCTGGTCCATTAATAAAAGAGTATGGCTCTTTAGAAGGTTTATATGAGAATATAGACAAAATTGATAAAAAAGCACTAAAGTCAAAATTAGAAAGCGATAAAGAACTTGCGTTTTTATCTAAAATATTAGTTACTATTAAAGTCGATTGTCCAATTGATTTTAAACTAAATGAATCAAAATTAGGCGAAATTGATTTTAATAGCTTGGATTTATTTTTTCAAAGCGTTGGCTTTACTACTATTAGAAAAAAATGGCAAGAAAAAGCACTACAAAGCAATAAGCAAATTCAATTTACTACCCCATCAAGTTTAAAAGTAATTAATATTAATGAAGTTCAATACTATTTGATTAATAAAGAAAAAGAACTTACTAATTTAATTGAAAAGTTAGAGAAAGCCGAAGAAATTTCTTTCGATTTAGAAACCGATGGCTTAGATACAATGAGTTGCAACATAGTAGGGGTTGCACTCTCAATTAAAGAAAATGAAGCATATTATATTTCAACAAACCCAAGCTCCATAAGCGAAGATTTATTCTCAGAAAAGAAAACTTTTGATTCATTAGACATTGAATTTGTTATAGAGAAAATTAAACCTGTATTAGAAAATAAAAATATTAGAAAAATAGGACAAAACTCAAAATTTGATGCTTTAATTTTAAGAAGGTATGGCATAAGTGTATCACCTATCACATTTGACACGATGCTTGCAAGTTATGTTTTAAACCCAGATGAAAAACATAATATGGACGATTTAGCAGTTAAATGGTTAAACTATAAACCAGTTAAGATTACCAGTTTAATCGGTGATAACAAGAAAATACAGATATCAATGGCTGAAATCGACCCGGCTGATATAAAAGACTATGCTTGCGAAGACGCAGATATAACATTAAAACTAAAAAATAGACTATCTACCGAAATTGAAAAAAATAACTTAACTAATCTTGCTTATAACATTGAGTTTCCAATTATTGAAGTCCTTACAGATATGGAGTTTAACGGAATAAAGATTGATAGCTTAATGTTACAAGATATTGAAAATGAATTAAATATAGAAATTGAAAAAGTCAGAAGTGAAATATTTAAAATTTGTGGGTTCGATTTCAATTTAGATTCACCAAAGCAATTGGGAGAAATACTTTTTGATAAATTGGGCTTACCTGCAATCAAAAAAACAAAAACAGGTTATAGCACTGATAATCAAGTATTAACAGAACTAAGTCAAAACTATGAAATAGCAAGAAAAATTGTAGATTATCGCTCATACACAAAGTTAAATTCGACATATATAACAGCGCTACCTAAATTGATAAATAAAAAAACAGGTAGAGTTCATACTACTTTTAATCAAACCGTAGCAAGCACCGGGCGACTTTCTTCAACTAATCCTAATTTGCAAAACATTCCAATAAAAACTGATTACGGAAAAGAAATTAGAAAAGCATTTGTGGCTAAAAATGAAGACTATTTAATTCTATCAGCTGACTATTCTCAAATTGAATTACGAATAATGGCTTATTATTCTGGTGATGAGCATTTAATCAACGCTTTTAACGAAGGAATAGATATTCACTCAGCTACTGCTTCAAAACTATTTAATAAAAAATTAGCCGACGTTAATCAAGATGATAGACGAGTAGCAAAGACAGTTAACTTTGGTATAATGTATGGGCTGGGTTCTTTTGGACTTTCTCAACGACTTGGAATTTCAAGATCTTATGCAAAAGAAATAATAGATAATTATTTCGCAAGCTACCCTGGTATCAAAAGTTTTATGGACAACATAATTCAATCTACAAGAGAGAAATTATATGCTGAAACAATTTGTGGAAGAAGACGATATTTTAAAGATATAAATAATACAAATCATAATATACGCGCTCAAGACGAAAGAGCTGCAATTAACCTTCCTATCCAAGGCAGCGCCTCAGATATGATTAAAATTGCAATGATTTCAGTGCATAATTACTTGAAATCAAACCCAAGTATTGATGCTAAGATGCTTCTTCAAGTTCATGACGAATTACTCTTTGAAGTTCATAAAAATCACTTAGATGAACTAACAAGAAACGTAAAAAACTTGATGCAAAATGCACTTACTCTTGATAGAGTACCAATTTTAGTTGAAACGGGTTCAGGAGAAAATTGGTACTTAGCTCATTAGTTTTCTTAATAATTTAATTCAAATTATCCTCTAATCAACTGCAAGAATTGAGCAGGGTTTTGATTCGCTTGCGACAATGACGTTAAAGAAGCCTGTTGCAAGAATTGCTCTCTAACTAATACTAATTGTGTTTGAGCAACATCAGTATCCTGTATCCTTGAAATTGCGGCGTCATAATTTACAATTTGCTGTTGCAACACATCTTCTTGCGAAGATAATCTATTATAAATCCCACCAATATAAGAATTAACTTTTGTAATATTATCTAAGGCATTTGCTAACGAAGTAAGCGTTAAGCCAATATTTGCATCATTAAAAATCCCTAAATCAGAAGCAACAACATTATTTAACTCCCTTAAATCTAAGCCAGTAATCCCTGCAAAATGATCCATATTTAAAGAATTAATATCAAATTGTGATGTATGAACATCAAATTCATTATTATCCTTCAATAAGTTGATGCTTATTGTTAATAGATTATTCTTAGCATTAGTACCAACAAAGAAATTAGAAGAGAAAGTTCCATCAATTAATTGTCTCCCACCAAAAACGGTCGAATCAACTATTGTCTGGATTTGTTGTGCCATTCTATACGCTGATTTTGCAAGTGCAACTTTCTCATTAGTCCCTAAAGCACCAGAGGTCGCAGAGGCAGTATGCTTACGAATTTCTTTTATCATTTCAGCTATATTTTCATAAGCATCCATTGATATATTCGCAACGTTTTTTGCATCACCAACAATATTGATTGCTGATTTAATTATCCCATTCCTTGACTGCAAAGCCCTTGAAGTAATATACCCAGAAACATCATCTGCAGCATTATTAATTCTCAGACCTGTAGATAGTCTTAATTGAGACTTTGTTATTAATTTATTGGCTGAGTTCAAGGCATTATATGCTAATTCTGCAGCAGAATTAGTTCTAATCCTTGCCTGAGCTCCTGTTGAAAACGGCATTATTGTATCTCCTTATATTTTTATCCTAATTCAAACAAATCAATACCTTACTTCCAATTAACCTTGAATTAATTGTAAGAATGATTGAGGATTTGCGTTTGCTTGAGCTAATGATGTAATAGAAGCATTTTGTAAGAATTGAGCTTTAACTAATTCTAATTGCTCCATAGCGACATCAGAATCTTCAATTCTTGAGATAGCAGCTTTATAGTTTGTAATTTGACCTTTCAAAGATTCTTCTTGTGAAATTAATCTATTTACAACACCACCCACGTAAGATGCTACTTTATTGATATTCTCTATCGCATTTGCAAGAGAAATCAATGTTAAACCAATCCTATCTGACCTAAATATACCCATATCATTTGAAGATACATCATCAAATTTTCTCATATCTAAGCCAGTGATACCAGCAAAGTTCGCGATACTTGTAGAGTTTAGGTCAAAATCCCCTCTTGACACATTGAAATCTGCATTTCCTGTTGTCATATCCAAAGCAAGGGTAATTAAGTGGTTTGTTGCATTTGTTGCAATCACAAACTCAGCAGAAAAACTACCATCAATTAGTTGTCTTCCACCAAAAACGCTGGAATCAACTATTGTTTGAATTTGCTGAACCATTCTTGCAGCAGCTTTCGCTAAAGCAACTTTTTCAGCCGTCCCTTGCACACCTGATGTTGCAGACGCTGTAGAGTTTTTTATATCTTCTACTAACGACGCAATATTCTCAAGCGAGTCCATCACTATATAAGATGTATTCTGAGCATCACCTACTGCTTTCAAAGATGCTTGTAACGCACCATTTCTTGCCAAGAGTGCTCTTGAAGTAATATATCCAGCAACGTCATCGGAAGCATTATTAATACGCTTACCTGTTGACAATCTTAACTGCCTGTTTGAAATGTCTCTATTTGACACTTCTAATGAGTTGTAGGCATTAAGTGCGGAAATATTAGTACGAATTCTGGAGTTCCCTCCTATTCCAAAAGGCATTTCCCACCTCCGTGTGAATTAATAAAATTTATTTTCAACTAAATTGAACTTATGACAATTTCACTTTTCAAGTGTTATGCCAATATTAAAGTTCATATAAATTTAACTTTTAATTTCCAGATTTTATTTTTATCTGAAAATCACTTTTGTTGTATATGAATTTTTTGTGCCAAACTTTTTATTAATAGTTTTTTATGATTATAATTATTTTAAATATAAGAAGTTAGAGTTTTATTAAAAATTTATTTTAAAATATATTTCGCAATATTCGTGTGGCTAATATTCAACTATTATAATATTGATTCAATTTTTTAACCATAATAAATAGTTTCATATTCTTAATTAGTTATTAATTACAACTATTTTATTTATAAATAAATTGGTGAATTTTATTCACATTTTTTAGCAATGGCTAAATAATTACTTTTTATGAATTAAAAAATTTGAGGAATTTGGGTTATCAATGATATGTTTTTTTAAA
This sequence comes from uncultured Hyphomicrobiales bacterium, assembly GCA_964465945.1. Lineage (GTDB taxonomy): Bacteria > Bacteroidota > Ignavibacteria > Kapaibacteriales > UBA2268 > JAJRPT01. The sequence goes on along the minus strand of CAYXMM010000013.1, from coordinate 13,728 downwards.
TATTCAGCAGCTATTAGATGACTTGGTAAGCTTAAATAACTATTAAGTTCTTCATAATCTAATACCCTATAATCTGAATGCTCGTTAGAAAGTTTGATGCTTGTGTTTGAAACTTCTGCTGCAAAACAAGGTATTTGTTCAATATTATCATTTCGCCAATCGTAAAAAGAACCAATAAATGGAATATGATATAATTTATCTACTTCAAGCCCCGTTTCTTCTTTTAATTCTCTAACTGCAGCTTGATATGCTTTCTCATTTGGATTTATCTTACCCGTTACAACTTGCCACATATTTGGGTAATACTTTGAATTATGATGTCTTTGTAAAATAATATACTTGACTACATTTTCTTGTAAAATAAAAGGATGTAATTGAATAGTAGAAAACTTAACTTCGCCCATCACTTACCAATTGCATTATTTGAAAACTTTATTTTATAATTTTGACCATCTTCAAAAGCATCAATTACAATTTTCTTTTCTTCATCGTTTGTAGCCCGTTTCATCCATCTATATTTATAGAAATAAGGTCGCAATTTACTCACCCAGAATGAACCATGCAGTTTGTCAATAGCAATAGTATTCCTGATTATATAGTAATGTTTCCAATTGAAATCTTTAAGCAAATTAGGTGCTGGAAGTTTCCTAACTAACTTTGCCGATTTAACTAAATAAGTTTTATATCCATTTTTTAATGCCCTTAGCATATACTCAGAATCATCGCCATAAATGAAAAATTTGAATTCTGGCAATCCAATTTTTTCTACTATACTCCTTGCTATCAATGGACCTTCAAAAGTCAAACCCTCTGTATAAACTAATTCTGATTGTGAATTATAGTAATCTTTATTATTAATCCCATCCCATAATGATTGAAATGGATTGTTCAGATTAAACTTAATAGTCTCATTCCAAAACAAACTTCCATCAATATTATATCTAACTGGCGCTACAATTTTATCTTCATCAGTGTTTGCTATCAACTTTTCTAAACAATCGCTCTCAGGCACAACATCATCATCCATTACCCAAATATAATCACAATCAGTTTCTAATGCCCGCTTCATTCCAGTATATTGTCCGCCTGAGCTACCAACATTCTCTTGCTTTTGAACAATTATTCCTTCCTGATTTATTAACCACTCTTCTGTTCCGTCGGTTGAACTATTATTAGTTATAATAATATTATCAATTTTATAAGTCTGATTTTTCAATGCCGTGATGATTTCTTTTAGAAATTCCAACCTATTATATGTTGCTACAATAGCAGTTACTTTCTTCATAAAAATCCTCCAATAAATTCCTTTAATTTTAACTTGTCATTTTCCCAGTTAAATTGACTTATATATGCATTTCTACTATTTCTTCCTTTTTCTTTTAATTTTTCTTCATCAATGGATTTTAGTAGTTTGAGTAATTCTGCATTATTTTGTAAAACCCAGCCACAATCGTACTTTTCTATTATATTAGTCATTGGTTTGTTACTTGAAACAATAATGGCTTTACCCATCATCATATAATCAAAAATCTTATTATGAAGTGTATTTTGATTAAAATCATTTACTTCATAAGGTATAATTCCCAGATCAACTATTTCGATTTTATTATATATTTCTTCAAATTTATAACTACCTTTAAACTGAATAGAATGATTACAAGTACTTTGTGGGACCATACTTATATAATCTTTTAAATTTTCACCATCGCCATAAATATATAGTTGTACACTAATTTCTTTATTATTAATTATTTCAACATATTCTTTAAAAAATTGTAAAAAGTTTTTTTCATTTGTTAAATGACCATGATGAATAATTTGTAATATTTTATTTTTTGGCTCTGTGTTTTTAAAAAAATCTTTGCTCGGAGTATTGTAAATCGTTACTATTTTATTCTTATAATTATATTTATCTTTGACTCGTTCACCATTCTCATCACAGACAACAATCAAACCTTTCATATATTTTAACGACTTTCTTTCTAACCAAGTTGGTAAGTCTAATTTATGATATATTAATCTTTTTAAAAACGTATTAGAATATTTTTTCCATAACTTCATCGCAGCAGGATAGTTTTCAGCCATATCCATAATAATAGGAATATTGAATTTTTTAGCGAGTTTCCCGCTAATATCAGCAAGATACATTTCTCTGTTGATTATTAAATCCGGCTGAAGTTCATTAATTAATTTGATTATTTGTTTTTTCCAAAACGGGTTGAATGGAATTGGAATGTATTTTTTTGGATTTTCATTATACCCAACACGAACAATATTAATCCCATTAATGCACTCGTGTCCTTTTTCTTCGCCACCCCAAAGACAGACGATATAAACTTCATAACCAAATTCAACAAGTGCATTACAGATTTTTTCAATACGGACGTCCCAAGGGTATGGGGATTTCCATATATAAAATATTTTTTTCTTTTCAATCAATTACATCAAAAACTTAACGGCAACAAATCCACCAATTAACAATACTAAAAATGCTAATGACAATTTATCAAAATATTTCTCAATGAAATCTTTAATTTGTGGACCAAATTTATAAATTAGTCCAGCAACAATAAAGAATCTTGCTGAGCGACCAATAGCTGAAACTAAAATAAAAGTGTATAAGTTCATGTGGGCAGCACCCGAAACTATTGTTGCAACTTTAAAAGGCACTGGTGTGAATGCCGCCATCGCTAAAAAAGAAACACCATAAATATCATACATTTTTAAAAATTGTTCCATTGCCGATTCAGCCCCATAAAATGCAATTATTGGGCCTCCAACTACATCCATTAAAAAATAGCCAATTCCATAACCGACTATTGCCCCAATAACAGAGCCAGCACTACACCAAAGCGCAGCAGTAAGTGCTTTTTTAGGGTTTAATACTGCTATTGCAATTAATAAAATGTCTGGAGGGATAGGGAAAAAAGATGATTCAATCATCGATAGAAAAAACAGCCACCACATACTATTTGGCTTATTTGCAAAGTTTTCCATCCATTGCTTTGAATGTCTTAGCCATTGTAATAGTTTATTTAACAAGGTTTTTCCCTTAATTTAGTTTTGATTTATAATTATTTTCAAAAAATTCAACTGCAAAAATAAGTAACTTTCTTCAATTATCAAGATTATATTAGGTACATCTATTCCAATTAATTTTAAAAATTTTAACTATATTACGTATAATATTTTAATTATTCCAAAAAAATGAATAATTTTAAATTCTTTTGAATTACAAAAAAAGAAAACTTTGAAAAAAACGTCTATAAATCACTTAAACTAAGAAAATTAATTAAAAAATCTACGGAGATTAAAATGTCATTATTAAAAGCAAAACTTGACTCTATCTTGCCAGAGCAAGTGAATGCAATCAAAAACTTTGTTAAAGAGAATGGTGAAAAAGTTATTTCCGATGTAACAATCGGACAAGCTTTTGGCGGTATGAGAGGAATTAAGGGTTTAGTTTGCGATACCTCTGAAGTGCCACCTCAAAAAGGGCTTATCATAAGAGGAATTCCAATTGGTGAACTAACTGATAAATTGCCTGAAGAAATTCTTTTCTTACTTCTTACAGGTGTTTTACCTAATGCAGCCGAACTTGCTGATTTGCAAAATGATTTAAAAGAAAGAGAAGATGTTCCAGAATACGTTTGGAACGTATTAAATAATATGCCTTCATCTTCTCACCCTATGACTATGTTCAACACAGCAATTTTGGTTATGCAAAATGAATCAAAATTTGCTAAAAAGTATGAAGAAGGAATGGCTAAAAGTGATTATTGGGTATACACTCTTGAAGATGCCTTAGACATTATTGCAAAAGCACCAGCAATCGCTGCTTACATCTATAGAAAAAAATTCAATAAAGGTCCGAGAATTGAATCTAACAAAAATTACGATTGGGGTAAAAACTATGTCCACATGCTTGGCTTTGAAGATAAAGAGGATAAATTTGCTCAATTAATGAGATTATATTTAACCCTTCACTCTGACCACGAAGGTGGTAATGTTTCTGCCTTCTCAGCTGGAACAATTAACTCTGCACTTTCTGATTTATACTACTCTCTTTCTGGTGGCTTAAATGGGCTTGCGGGACCTTTGCACGGACTTGCTAATCAAGAATGTTTAGGTTGGGTACTTGAGACTATCCAAAACTATGGTGGCGTTCCAACAGAAGAGCAAATTGAGAAAATGGCTTGGGATACTCTTAATCAAGGGCAGGTTATTCCTGGTTATGGGCATGCAGTTTTGAGAGTAACAGACCCCCGTTTCACAGCATTCCATAAATTTGGATTAGAGCATTGCCCGAACGACCCAGTATTCCAAACAGTCGATAGAGTATTCAGAGTTGTTCCAGAAGTTTTGAAACAAGTTGAAAAAATTCAAAACCCTTGGCCTAATGTTGATGCTGGTTCCGGCTCATTATTATATCACTTCGGATTAAAAGAATTTGACTACTATACAGTCTTATTTTCAGTATCTCGTTCAATAGGTATTGCATCTCAGGCCGTTATAGCAAGGGCTTATGGCTTGCCAATCACAAGACCAAAATCACTTCCAACTGCGAAGTTTATAGAATTAGTAAAATAATATAAATGATAAACTTATTATTAAAATCCGACTCCAAAGTCGGATTTTTTATTATGCTATAAAGTATTTAATATTTTTATTCTACTCCGATATTGTCTATTTCATTCATTAATTTGTCTGTTTCGGTTAGCGCAACAATGATTTTTTGATAGTGCATTATGTCGTCGAAATTTAATTCTCTGTCTTTTCGGTCTTTGAGCCATTTTTGAGCTGGCTGGTAACCACCTATATAGAAATTCCATGCTACTTCTGGGACTCCTTCGAAATATTGCTCTGAATTTATAAATACATTCCCATCTTTATAGCTTACTTTCTCTACTATATTACTTCCATCTATTGGGTATTTTGTAATGTAATCTTCCACAATAGGGCTTTCTAATAAATGGATTTCTCTAATTTGTTTTCCGAGTTCTACTAGTTTCCAGAATGTTTTAATATTTGGATATGGCACTCTTGGAAAATCTATTTTTAGAAATTCTTTGTATTTTTCTCTGTATGCAGGGCTATGAAGCACTGCATAAATATAATCTAATAGGTCGATTGGTGCGAAAGTGTTTTGAACCACCCCGTCAGCTGACGCTGCCACCCCTCCATCTGGAGGGGAATTTTTTGTTTGATAATTATTGGTTAATGGATTATTTTTTAGAGAAACTTCTTCCAATTCCCCTCCTTCGGAGGGGTGTCGGCTTGCCGACGGGGTGGGCATTTCCCCAAATTCTTCTATTATAAAGTCCTCTAATCTTTTCATTACCCAATGTATATTTTTCTTAATGTCCTTGTCATAAGTTTTGAATATTTTTAATCCTAAGCTTTTTAAATAGCCTTCTCTTGCTTCATCATATTCTCCTTTGTTATCGTGGCTTGCTCCATCTATCTCTACTACTAATCCTAAATTTTTAACATAAAAATCTACGATGTAACTCCCAATTACTCTTTGTCTATCGAAATCTATATTGTGGAATTTACCTTTATGTACTTGTTTCCAAAATAAAACTTCTGATAAAATTCCTTCTTTTCTTTTTTCTATTGCAAGTTGCCTTAGTTTTGGGTTGTGAGGTAATTCGTGTACTGCCCTTTTTATTATTTGGATGTTGTTAATGGTTGTTAGTATTTCATTTTCTTTAGAGAGAACCACCCCGTCAGCTGACGCTGCCACCCCTCCATCTGGAGGGGAATTTTTTGTTTGATAATTATTGGTTAATGGATTATTTTTTAGAGAATCTTCTTCCAATTCCCCTCCTTTGGAGGGGTGTCCGAAGGACGGGGTGGTTTCCTTCTCTGACCTAAACTCCAAGCCCAACACTTTCTCTATTTCCCTCACTATCTCTAAATTTAGGTTTGGGGTGCGGGTCTGCTCTATTAACTCGCCCTGCTCGCCTTGGTTTAAATTTTCTAAAAATAAAGGCAAACTATAACTTCTAGCTGAAAAATAATTACCCTCAACAGGATATTTAGTTAAAAATGTATGTTGCCATGTTGATGAATTTTCAGCTGTTTTTCTAAAATTTAAAGTAATTATTTCATTTTTGTGCCTATAATTTTTAATTAATGATTCTCTAGATCTTTTAGAATATTTTTTATCTAAATAAAATATTCTATTGTCAAAAGGCTTATAACCTAATTTAAAAAATTCACTGTTATTTATATCTAAAATATTATTTTCTCTTAGTTTCTGATTTAATAAAACAATATTGAAATCAGATAATAATGTATCATTTGACGTTGTCACTCCACTAGAAATTAATTTAAATAACAAATCAATTTTAAAACCTTTATTATAAAATATTAATTCACTAAAATCTTTATTGTTAAAAATGAAGTTAGGTTTAGAAGGTTTAAGTTCATTCCAATTAATTGATTTTAAATTATTGTTTAATAAGAAATCGTATTTGTGATTTCTTTTTCCGTATAGGTCGAATTGTTTTATTTGGGTTTTCATGTGGTTGTTTCCTCTTTATTATATTCAAATAGATATTTTTGATAATTAGAGTTAGCTAAAATATATTTGTATCTTTCTGTTGATTTTTTTTCAAAAATATGTTTTATTTTAAATATTTTTCCATCGTATTTATTGATATATTTTTCATAAATATTAAATAGATTCCTTTCAATTTCAGTTTGCATATTATGACCTATGATTACACCTATTAATGAATCTTTAATATTTAAGTATTTAAATTCATTTTCTTGAAATTCTAATATAATTCTAACCTCATTTTCATCTTTATAATCAATTTGTTTTTGATTTAGCAATTCATAAAGTTCTTTTTCATTGGATTTGTCAAGGTTAGGAGCATATACCTTAAAATTATTAACATAATGAACATTTTGTATTTTAATATTTTCTTGATTTTTTAATTTAAATTTATCAAATACCAAACAAACACCTTGATGATTCTGCCCATACTGCTCCCACATTCGAAATTTATCAAATCCAAAATGAGGTCTTAATATATCATAATTAATATCTTTAAATTGTGTATAATATTGACTAATAACATTTAGTTCATCAATTATTGAATTTATTTCTCTTATATTTTCAGTTCCATTTTCATCAGGATTAAAATATTGTTGATTAGAAGAAAAGCAAATAATATTTATTTTATTAATAAAATTATCTATTTCTTGTTGGCTTATTTTACTCCCATCTCGTACAATCAAATTATCTTCAGGTTTAAAAATTCCTTTGTACCACATATTAAAACTAAATTTTTTTAATTCAGAAGGATCGCTAAAATTGTTTAGTTTAGAAAATCTCAATTCTTGAGATTGAAAAATTTTAATAAAACTTTCAAAGTTTGTATAATGAAATAAAGTATCTTTTGAAAATAAAATGTCTTTTATATTATCTTCCACATTATCAAAAGGTAATTTATTTTTATTTGTATTCATTGGTTTGATTTCTTTAAGAATCTCATTATAGCTAATTTTTTGATTAGTTATTTTGTTTAATTCTATTTGTAATTTATAATTACTATCGTACAATTTCTATTTCCTTTAAATAAATATTAGGTCATTCTGGCAAATTGGTTTTTGAGGTTAGAATGACTAAAGAACCCGCCCCGTCGCTTCGCTACACTCCTCTAAAATATCTTAATTGATTCAATGGATTTTATTATTGTCAAATTATCTTATTGAAATAACATTATTTATTAATGATTTAACAGATTTTATTTGACAGATGTTTGATATGTAACTTTTATTATCGTCAAATTAACTACTTGTTATAAAACCACTTAAATTTTATTGATTTGACATTTGTTTGACAGTAATAATACTGTTGTCAAATAAAATCCAAATTAAGTTTATAAGTTGTTGATTTTGTTAAACCATTTTTAATAATTTTTTCTTCCTCTAATAATTGCTTTAAAACAGTCCTTAAATATCTTTCTCTAATTTCAATTCCAATTCTTTCATGAATTTCACCTCTTTTGCTATTTGGATATTTTTCCAAATCTTCTAAAATCAAAGCTTTTAATCTATGTGCTTCAATAGATTTTAAAGTTGTGAAATCTATTGACTTTTTGCCTTTTACTAAAATTGGATTAACTAAATAATTAGTGTTTGATGATTTTCCTTTAGTAACTAAAATATTATAATCCAAGAGGTAACTAATCCACTCTTTTTTAAAGGTTGATTCATTTACACCTAGAAATTTAATTATTTCACTTAATCTAAGTGATTCATTTTGAGCAATTAATGATAATGTAATTTTTGCTTTTTGGTTCAAGTTAAATTTGTCATTAATAGAATCTAACAATTTTATAATGTCAAAATTCACTATTTTTTTAAATATTGTAATTTTTACAGAATCGTCTTCTTCAATTATTTCTGGTAATTCTTTTCCTGAAAATAATAAATTTTCATAAATTTTATCATATCCACTTCCTTCATTTTCAACTAATTTCAAATTGTAAAATATCCTGACTAGTTTTGGGTTTCGAGCAACAGTTTTATGAAGAATGTTTGTAGGCGTTACAGGATAAGGTAATAATCCAGGATTAATAAATTCGATTTTATCAGGGTAGATTTTAATAAAAATGTCGCCTCGAGTCGTATAGGGTTTATGCACGATTGCGTTTGCAAGTAATTCTCTTATAATTGTTTCGTCATAGAAATAAACATTTTTTCTAAATATTCCATCTGGAATTTCAATATATTCTCGAAAATCTAAAATGTCTGCCCAAACCTTTTGAATAAGTTCCTTAGGTGTTAAATCATAAGAATCATAGTTTATTTTTTGTATTTTATTTTGTCGTTCATCATATTTAATAACTTGAATTACTGGAGAGTATAATAATTTAGCCCTATGTATTCTTTTTCCAATCCATAATATACCTAGATTTGTTAAATAATCATTATCAGTTAAAAAGAAATATTCTAAAATTTCATTATTAGATTGTTCTTTCATCCTTTCAGAAACTCTATCGCTATTTTTTATATCATTTATAAATAATTTTAATTTTTCTTCATCGCAATCAGACAACCTTATTTTTAAGTAATTTTTAAGTTCCCAACTAAAATTACCTTTGTCTTGCATGAGTCTTGATAATTCGTCAGGTTGAAGAGCTTTTGATTCATCACCAATTCTTATATAATATTTACCATCTGTTGTACTTGCAATTGATTCTGAATTCCTTTTTACATTAATAATTAAACAATTACCACCATTATCAAAAGTATGAATTTCATAAGTTATTCCAACATTAAAGGTATTATTTTTTATATTTGATATAATTCTGTTTATAAGTTCTTGAGAAATATTTTGATTTGGTGGTGGCAGTTCAATATCATCTTCAATTCCAATAAATAACTTACCACCTTCACTGTTAGCAAATGCTACACAACTTTTATATAATTTTTTCCAATCAGGATTTTTTTTATCGAATAATTTTAGAGATTTTTTTTCATATGTTTGACTTTCTTTTTTCATTTTTTCTTAACCTTTACAAAAATGTTTATTGAAACTCCTTGCATTATGTCGAATACGTTTTGGTCGGCACTTCCGTCAGGCGATGTTTCTTTTTTGCGAGAGTTTCCGTGCAAGTCTAATATGTAAATTTTATTAAATGTTTTCATTAGTTCTTCTCTCATTCGCCTATGTATTACTCCATCTACAAAACTATTGTTTGAAATATATGCAAGTATGCCTTCTCCATTTTTTTCTATTAAATGCTGTCCGTATCTGATGAATTTTATATAGTCATCTGATAAGGGTTGTATGTTTCTTTCGTTTAAATCTTTTTTGTAATCTGTCATTAAATTATCTATCCATTCGCCTTTGTTGGAACTGCTAACGCTATATGGTGGATTTCCGATAACGCACATTACTGGTGTATCTCGTTTTATTTGGTTTGCCTCGTTTGCTTCGATGCTTAGCCAAGTAGCGAAAAGAGTTCCTGTTTCTGGGTGATGTTCTTCTAATGAATTTGTTAGGTAAATTCTAAATCTTTGGTCTTTTGTTGCTTTGTAGCCAGTTTCGGATAAGAGTAAGTCTAATTTTAAATGTGCCATTGCGTAAGATGCCATTAATAACTCAAATCCATTTAGGCGAGGAATTAAGTCTTTTTCTACATAGTTCGACCAAATGCCTTCTTGCCCTTTGAATTTTTTGTGTATGTGTTTTACTACTTCAGCAAGGAAAGTCCCGGTTCCAGTTGCTGGGTCTAAGATTTGCACTCTATGAACTTCTTCTTCTATCTTCTTACCTTGATTATCTACTTTTATTTTGATTTTGCTATTATCAGCAAGACCTTGAGCAATCCCAAAATCTTCTTTTAGAATTTCATCGACTGCCCTTACTATAAAATTAACAACGGGTTGAGGTGTGTACCAAACGCCTCTTGCTTTTCTTAGTTTAGGGTCGTATTCGGCAAGGAAAGTTTCGTAAAAATGGAAAATTGGGTCTTCCATTTTTGTAGCTTTTCCGAAGTTTTTAAGAATATCTGCCACATCAGTCGCAAGGAAGATTTCTACAAGAGATTCTACTACCCACAATATCCTATCATCGAGGTCAGGACCAGCGATATAATGAAATAATTTACGCAAAAAAGGATTTGACTTTGGAATTAATCGTGCGGCTTCATCTCGAGAAAAAGTTGGAAGAGTTGGGTCGTGATAGCGTGCTGCGAATAATCCATAAGCAATAGTTTGAGCGTAAACATCTGCAAATCCCTTTGGAGTAATATCATGAATTAGAATTTCTTTGAAAGCAGTCATCTGAGCAAAAAGGTCCGAATTTACTTCTTCTTCAATATCGATAATTAATGCTTTTTCAATTATATCTCCAAGTAGTCGAGCTTTACCAGCCATCATTTTAGCGAGTTTTTCGGGACTTGAAATAGTTTGGTCGATATGAGAACAAAAGTCTTTAATTAAATTTTCAAATTGAGCAAAATTATCTTTTATCGGAGTAATGCCTTTATTTGAGATTTCTCCAATTTTAATACTTGTAACAAAATTTCCATCTCTATATAAATGAAAATCAAGATAATCAGTAAAAATTAAATTAGTTAATGATGATTTATACCTATCAAATTGTTCTTTATTTCCTGTTTTCTTTTTGCCTTCTAAGTCTTGATTGCCAATATCTTTTGCCTCAATAAATCCAACTGGAATATCATTTTTTGTTAAAATATAATCAGGTGCACCACATTTTTGGCGAGTAGGTTCGTTAGTTGCTCTGATTCCATGAACAAGAGATTCTAATAAATTTTGTAGGTCGCCTCTGTAAGTATGTTCAGTTGCGTTGCCGAGTTTGAATCGTTTATTTAGATTCTCAATGTAATTATGAATCATTATAATAAAATTAGAATAAATTTATGCAAAATGAATTTAGCAAATTACGAAAAGTTTAGGAGTTTCTTTTTAGTTTCTATATGTCCTAATAAACTCCTTACATTGTCGTCTATAAATAAATTCAAGATTAATTTCTTAATTTTGTAAAATTTATAATTATTTTTCACGGAATACATTATGTCGTATAAAGATAAAGTCTATATTGAAGATTTATCAAAACACAAAGACCATATTGTCGAACTAAACGGCTGGGTTTATAACATCAGAGGAAAAGGTAAATTACAATTCATCATTTTAAGAGACGGAACTGGTTTAGCTCAATGCGTTGTTTTTAAAGATAATTTAAGCGAAGAACAATTTGAATTAGCAAAGTCTTTAACTCAAGAATCATCTATAAAAGTTATTGGAAAAGTTGTTGAGAACGAAAAAGCACCAGGTGGTTATGAAATTGACACGACTGAACTTTCTGTTTATCAGTTAACTAAAGATTACCCCATCACTCCAAAAGAACATGGCGATAGTTTCTTGATGGAAAACCGACATTTGTGGTTACGTTCTTCACGTCAGCATGCAATTATGCGAGTTAGAGCTGCAGTGCAAAAAGCAATTAGGGATTTCTTTGATAGTAATGGGTTTAAATTAATGGATTCGCCTATGTTTACGCCTAATGCTTGCGAAGGAACATCTACATTATTTGAAACTGAATACTTCGATTTAGGTAGCGCTTATTTATCTCAATCTGGTCAATTATACGCAGAAGCAACTGCTATGGCACTTGGAAAAGTTTATACTTTTGGACCTGCTTTCCGAGCCGAAAAATCTAAAACACGTAAGCACTTAACTGAATTTTGGATGGTCGAGCCAGAAATGGCATTCTACGAACTCGAAGATAATATGCAACTTGCAGAGGATTTAACTGTTTATATTGTTAAATACGTATTAGAAACTTGCAGAAAGGACCTTGAAACACTTGAAAGAGATATATCTAAACTTGAAAAAATTCAAGGAAACTTCCCAAGAATGAGCTATACTGAAGCAGTGCAATGGTTAATTGATAACGATATTCCATTAATTAAGAAAATCGATGGTGAGGATGTAGAAATTAGACCATTCCCTTGGGGTGAAGACTTTGGTGCGCCACAAGAAGAAGCATTAATGGAACAATTTGACCAGCCATGTTTTATCTACAACTACCCAACTGAAATAAAAGCATTTTATATGAAACGCGACCCTGAGAATCCTAAAGTAGTTCGAGCAATGGATATGCTTGGACCAGAAAAAGCAGGCGAGTTAATAGGTGGCTCACAAAGGGAAGATAATATTGAGTTTTTAGAAGAGCGAATTAAGCACGAAGAACTTGATATGGCGGACTTCCAATGGTATATAGACCTAAGAAGATACGGCTCAGTGCCACATTCAGGTTTTGGTATGGGCTTAGAGCGAACTGTTAAGTGGATTACAGGAGCAAAACACATTCGCGAGTGCATCCCATTCCCACGAATGATTCATAGGATTATACCTTAAATTTTTATTGAAGAAGTAATAATTTAATGGGGGCTTTCGCTCCCATTTTATTATATAAAATATTTATATCTAAGCAACAAATATTTTATAATAAAAACACTCCCCGTCATATTGAGCGCAGCGAAATATTTTTTAATACAAAACACCCCGTCTGCTTTGCAGCCACCCCTCTAATAGAGGGGAATTTTTTTTTGAGGTTTTGTCGGTTTAGCTCAGAATGATGAGCAGGCAACCCCACCTAAATCCTCCCCGAAGGGGAGGACTTTTGATTTATTTCGTCTGTAAGAGATTGTAGATTTTTTTAATACAAAACACCCCGTCGGCTTTGCAGCCACCCCTCTAATAGAGGGGAATTTTGGACTTTTTGCTGGTTTAGCTCAGAATGACAGAGCAGGCAACCCCACCTAAATCCTCCCCGGGGGGAGGACTTTTGATTTATTTCGTCTGCAAGAGATTTTAATACAAAACACCCCGTCGGCAAGCCGACATCACTCTAATAGAGGGGAATTTTTTGAGGTTTTGTCGGTTTAGCTCAGAATGATGAGCAGGCAACCCCACCTAAATCCTCCCCGAAGGGGAGGACTTTTGATTTATTTCGTCGGCAAGAGATTTTAATACAGCACACCCCGCCTGCTTTGCAGCCACCCCTCTAATAGAGTGGAATTTTTTTGAGGTTTTGTCGGTTTAGCTCAGAATGACAGAGCAGGCAACACCACCTAAATCCTCCTCGAAGGGGAGGACTTTTGATTTATTTCGTCTGTAAGAGATTGTAGATTTTTTTAATACAAAACACCCCGTCGGCAAGCCGACACCCCT
>CAYXMM010000012.1:0-83660 GCA_964465945.1 uncultured Hyphomicrobiales bacterium | reverse complement strand
TCATATTAATAAAAATTTAAATTTATTAGTAATTTTAAAGTCTCCAAGAACCCCAGCCCGATCCTCCCCGTAGGGGAGGGAGTATCTGAAAAAGTCTTCAAGAACCCCACCCTGACCCTCCCCGTAGGGGAGGGGGTATCTGAAAAAGTCTTCAAGAACCCCAGCCCGATCCTCCCCGTAGGGGAGGGGGTATCTGCAAAAGTCTCCAAGAACCCCAGCCCGATCCTCCCCGTAGGGGAGGGAGTATCTGAATTTGTCTTTAAGTCCTCCCCTTCGGGGAGGATTTAGGTGGGGTTTGCCTTTTTGTTATTTCATTTTTTAAAGTCTCCAAGAACCCCACCCTGACCCTCCCCGTAGGGGAGGGAGTATCTGAAAAAGTCTTCAAGAACCCCACCCTACCCTCCCCGTAGGGGAGGGGGTATCTGAAAAAGTCTCCAAGAACCCCACCCTGACCCTCCCCGTAGGGGAGGGAGTATCTGAATTTGTTATTTCGTTTTCTGAATTAATTTAAAATAATGATATAAATTTTGTATTAAGAATTGATCCATTCCTATACCTCTATTTTTAACTCTTTTAATTGCTGATTAATATATTTTATGGCTTGGTCTTCGTCTGTTTCTATTGCTTTTTCTACTGCTGTTTTTGCTATTTCGAGTAGTTGCTCTGATTGTTTTCTTAATTTGAAACTTTCTTCTACTAAGTTTGCTATTTCTTGTTGTAATTCAAAATTAATATTAGGTATTAAAAGATTAAGATAATCTTCATCTTTTATTACAGGATACGAACTACCTACATTAAATTTCATTATATATTCTTTATAAACAGAAAGTCGAAGTAAAACCAAAAGAACTTCTTTTTTGAAATTGTTTTTTTCATTTAATATTAAAAATGCACCACTTCCAACATGATTAACAGGTGAATTTTTTATTAAGCTTACTGCACCTCTATAAGGTCTAACTTTTGAGACAATCAAGTTGTTTTCAAATAGCTTATATTTTCCATTCGCAGGCAAATCTTTTTTTTCTATTAAATTATACGAAAATGAACCATCATTTATATTTATATCACTAATTTCAGTGTAATTAACAGATTTTACATCATCTTTTATTTAATTTTAAATTCGTTTTTTTTAAACTTTATTAATATTTTCTTAGAGTACAAAAATTATGTTTTCTTAATACAAACTAAACTTTTATAGTCCTTCAAATCTCCTCAACCGACCTATTCCAATGACCAAAAAAGAAATTTTCAGATAAAGGTTTTCTGATTCTGTTGGCTTTCTCACGTGTATGATATGGTTCATCGAGTTTGTCTTCTGTGTCTTGGTAGCCGATTGCTATAACAGCATAAACTGTATGATTATTCGGAATATTAAAATTTTCTTTTATTTTATCTTCATTAAAGCCACCCATTGGGTGAGTTACAAGTCCTAATTCTCGTGCTTGAATGTGTAGCGATGTTGAAGCAGAACCACAATCGAAGCCCGCCCATCGATTATGTTTTTCCGTTTTTATAAAGTAATCTCTTGAAGTAACAATAGCAAAAGTATTTACATTTTTACACCAATTCTGATTACCTATGTCTAAGCATTCGAATAGTTTATTGTATGATTCTTCATTAATATGGTAATTTACAAAAAGTATGTTCCAAGGTTGTTCGTTAGCGCAAGATGCCGACCAGCGAGCAGCTTCAGCGAGAGTTATAATCTGCTCTTTACTTAACTTTTTATCTTTATTAAATGAACGAGGACTCCACCTCTGGTTTATATTATTTGATAGTTTTTGGGAACTAAGAGCATTTTTTTGTATCATATTTGTAACAATTTTATAATTAAATAGTCTATTAGATTAGTTATATTTGACGTTTTAAATCAATAAATATTAAAAAAATCATTTACAATATGAAAATCTTCATTATACTCATTTTTTTCACTTCCTATTTATTTTCAAAAGATATTTTGGTTAGAATTAAAACCCAGCACCCAAAAGTTGCTAAACAAGTTATTAAATTGAATAAGAATAAACTTAAGTTTTTAAGTTTAGAACAAGAGCAAAGTTTAAATAAATTAGGCGAGTATTATATAATTGATGAAGATGAATTAACTAAATTAAGCGATGAATACGAGGTTGTTCCTAATCCGAAATATAGAGTGGAGCAAGTAGAAACTCCAAAAGACAAGATGTTTAAAAGTCAATGGGAGATGAAAGTTGTAAATGCTCTTGATGCTTGGAAATATTCGACAGGCGAGGGAATAATCATTGGTTTAATTGACACAGGGGTAGACTATGAACATAAGGATTTAGTGGGTTCACTTTGGGTGAATGAATTAGAAGATATTAATGGGAATGGTCGATTTGATGATTGGGGAGTTGATGAAGTAAAAAATGGAATAAATGGAGATTTAGACGGGATAGACCAAGATGGGAATGGTTTCATCGATGATGTCATTGGATATGATATGGTTGATGAAACTTTTGCAAATTTTGGCGATTGGACAGAACCAGACCCTGTAATTTATGATGAAGGTGGTCATGGGTCGAGTGTTGCAGGAATTTTAGTCGGTAGTGCGAATGATATTGGAATTAGGGGTTTGGCTTATAATTCAAAAGTCCTTGTTGTCAGAGCATTTGATGGTGCAGGTGAAGGTGAAGCAGATGATATAGCTGCTGGGATTGTCTATGCGGTTATGAATGGAGCAAAAGTGTTGAATTTCTCTTTCGGCGAACCATATTCTTCTCCAATATTACGTGATGCTATAAAGTTCGCTTATTCTATGGGTGTTGTTATGGTTTCATCTTCGGGAAACAATGGTTGGAATAAGCCACATTTTCCGTCCGATTTACCAGAAGTTATTTCGGTAGGTGGGACTGATTCTGAGAATGATATTTATGGGTTTAGTAATTATGGTTCGTTTTTAGATATAGTAGCCCCTGGAAATTATGTCTTATCAACAGAGTTTGGGAATAAGTATGGAAAAAGTAGTGGGACTTCAATGTCGGCGCCATTTGTTGCCGCATCAGCTGCATTACTTTTGAGTAACGATAAGGATTTAACACCGAGCCAAGTGAGAAGTATATTACAAGTTTCGGCTTTTGATTTAGGAAAAAGTGGCTGGGATACTTACTTCGGTGCTGGTTTAGTTAATCCAGCAATGGCTTTGAGTTTGAATAAGAATACAGATATTGGGATTAATTTTCCAGATTTTGATGATTATTTTAATAAATCAAATTCACCAAATTTTAAAGTGAAAGGAAGCACATTATTACCACTATTTGATAAATGGGAATTATATTTAGCTAAGGGAGAATATCCTGATGATATCACTGATGAAGATGAAATTGAAATTGCAAAATTGCTTGGTAAAAATTTAAATGATGTGCTTTTTATGAGTGATGAAGAAAAATTATCATATAAATGGAAACTGATTGATTCATCAAGGTTGAGTGTTAAAAATGGTGATTTGGGAACTATTGGCGTAACCTCTCTGCAAGATACTACTTATACTTTGAGGTTAGTGATATATACAAAAAATAAATCAACTATCGAAAGAAGAACAAAGTTTAGGGTTAGTAATAATATTAATAAACTAAGATTTTTGAGTTACAAAATTGCAAAAGCAATTAATAACGGAATTGAGGAATATTATTTTTCTGGTGTAACGAGTTTAGATTGTGATGTGAAAATAACCGCTATAAATCGTGAAACTAAGGATACATTTTATTTCAGTAACAAGAATTATGGAGGAAGTAATCATTTTATTTTGTTAGATAAACTCTTTGAAGGGGATTATGATTTTGAGATTCAAGCCATTACAAAACATAATGAAGCAAGTAAAGTTATAACATTTTCAAATATAAAGAAATACAAGATTGATAAAAATGCTTTTAAAACAATGCCGTATTCTTTTAATAGAAGTTACCAACTGAATGGAATAGCAGATTTTGGAAATGGGAAGCCACAATTTGTGGTTAATGATTTGTCAAATTTAGTAATTGACAAAACTCTATTATATGAATTTTCGGATAATAAATTTCGAGTAGTTGATTCGCTGAATGACACTTATATTCCAATCGGTTATGCAGATTTTAATGGTGACGGGAAAATTGATTTACTCACAAGCACAATGAACGAAACAGATATTTTCTTAAATAATGGAAATATATTACGAAATTTAGTTTACAAGTCAAATCCTGAGTATATCGAGTGGGGTGAAGCATCTTATGATGTTGATGGTGATGGCAAAAATGAAGTATTTTGCACTAATTTCAATTTCTACACTATGAAAAAGTTTTTAAATGGAAAATTTGAAACAGTAGATACAATTAAAACTACTGAAATAACTCAAAATGTTGGCTTTGAACGTGGTGGGCTTGTTGATGATTTTGATGGTGATGGAAAAGCGGAATTGGTGCTTGCAACTCGACTTGGAACTTTACATATTTATGAAAATAATGGTAGCAATTTCGTTGCAAAGAAAGACATTTTAGACCAAATTTCATTAAGTAGACAATTTATGTGCAAAGTAAATTTCCCTGATGGTAAAAAAGGATTTTTATCATTAAATTATGGTGAAAAAGTGATTTTTAATGAAATAGGGAGTGGTCGCTCGATTTGGACTGCACGGTTGTATAAAAACGATGGGGATAATAGCTTTAATAAAGTTTGGTCGAAAGAATTTGTGGGAGTTAGGGATGGTATTTTTGGATTAAATAATTTTTCATATAAAAATGGAGTTAGTGCTGGAAACTTGGATAATGAAGTAGGTGATGAAATTGCGATTAGTACTTTCCCAAATTTATATGTATTTAAGATTGTAGGTGATTCTTTAAGTGGTATTTATCATAATGAGTTTGCTTTTTCAAATTCTACTATGATTTATGATTTTGATAAAAATGGAATAAATGAAATTGCTATTTCTACTTCAAACGGAACAGAACTTTATGAATTTAAGTTTAATAAAATTGGAAGTGTATTTATTACTGACGCTTATGCTTTAGGGCAGACGAGCGGATTAATAAAATGGCAACATAATAATAATTTTGATGGTGTCGAGTTTTATGAAATAAATGATGGAAATCTTGGCAATTTAGTTGCTGATGTTGTAGGGGTTGACAGTTTGGTTTTAACGGGACTGAATGCTGACACAGAGTATATTTACACAGCAATTCCTTATAAAATTGGGGCAGATACAAAAAAATTATATGGTAATGCTCTCAATTCAAGTGACTTAATTTCAATCAGAACTCATAATTTAATAAGTTCAACAAAGATTAATAAAATTGGAAGCAATTATATTGTTGTTCAATTTGATGGGGAATTGCCTTTGAATGAAGTTCAATCCCAGAACTTTGAGTTAAAAAATATTGAATATAATCTAATTCCTTCAAAAGCACTGACAAATGAATCAAACGAAGTTATTTTAGTTTTTTCTGATACAATTCCAGTAGGAGACTATACTTTAATAATAAAAAGTTTTAGAGATAAATACAATAGCCCAACTAAGAATGGAGAGTTTGAAATCAATATAAATAATCAAATAGTTGATGAAATTTATTTAAAAAGATTAGAGTTACAGGGTAATCATTTATTAATGATTGAGTTTTCTGAGGAAGTCGATTTAGGAGCGAATAAACCAGAAAATTATATTCTCAAACCTTATGGTTATGTTTTTTCCGTTGACACAATCCCAAATGAGTCAAATAAAGTTCAATTAAACTTTAATAAAAATACTAAAAATGCAATTGGTCAAAATTATACAATTCAAGCAGTCAATATATTTTCTAAGAGTGGGAAGCCGATTACAACTGGTCCAGGGAATACTCTTGGATTTACTTTTGCTGCAAATGAATTAGAAGATTGTTTTGTTTATCCAAGTCCAATAAGCTTAAATAAGAATATTCGGGCAACATTTTCAAATTTAACCACAAGAGCAGATATTAGCATATTTAATGAAAGCGGTCAACTAATAAGAAAATTAAGCGAACGCGATGGTAATGGTGGAGTAGAATGGGATTTAAAAAATGATAATGGACAGATTGTAAATAGTGGAGTTTACTTTTATAAGGTTGTTGGAGTCAATGATGAGGGTTATCAGTTTGAATCACATTTATATAAGTTCGCTGTTACACCTTAATTATCGGCTTATGATTGGCATAAAATTTGATTAAACTAAGATATTATCTATTTTTTGAGAATAAAATGAAATATGTTTGGAAATATTTTGGAGCGGTTTGTTTAATTGTTGTTTTATATGTCGCTGTATTTAGTCGCAATAATGAAAAAAGCCAAAGTTCAATTAGCAATATACCCGAGCAAATGAATTTATTATTGACAAAGCATAATGATGATTTCTATTTGTCTTTATTCTCGATAAGCGAGTTGCGTCCATACTCAATTTTGCAATTTAAAGAAAATACTGATTTATATAACGGAAATTGGATAAGTCCTGATGTATATTTATCTAATCTTGATACAAAAGAACGTGAATTTTTGAAAACAAAGATTAGCGAGTATATTCATTCAAAAGGCGATGAGTTTAGCGAGAAAGTGCTTGAAAAAATGGACTTTTGGTGTAGCAATCACTCAAATTTTGAATTAATCATTAATCATTATGGTGTTAGTAAAGAAGACATAGTTAAAATTTTAAAGAGATTAGATGGATTTAAGCAGCTTTCTGAAATTCAAAGCAAAACTGGACCTGATAATGAAACAATTAACACTAAACTTCAAAATGATGAATTATTCTTCCTTGCTGAAAATATAATCTCGTCAAAAAGTAAAAAAGAACAATTTATGATATTTTCAGAGATTTATAAAGAGCTATCGCTAATAGTAAGCAATTAAATAAATATTGATTTACTTTAACAAGTATTTATAATATTTTAGTAATTTTGTAGGTATAATTTAGGGATTATGCCTATTTCTTTTTTTCATAAATATAAACTACTTTCACAAATAATTATTATTATTTTTAGTTTATCACTTATTTCTCCATTAGCATTGGTGGAACTTGCCTTATATGTTAATAACAAAATTATTAAAAGTACAATTAAAGAATCTTTACTAAAAGAAAACAAAAAGTACGTTTCTATTTTAGAATTTACTTTGAGTGATTTTAATAAACTAAACTGGTTAAAGTCAAATGAATTTCAATATCAAAATGACTTCTATGACGTTATAAATATTGTTAATCTACAAGCTAAGAAGAAAGTTTTTTGTCTAAAAGATGTCAATGAAAAAAAATTAAAGAATTATTATAATAAATTATTATTTGGTAAAAGTCGAAACAATAGAACAAATAGAGCAATAGCAAATAGTTTTTCAAAAATTATCAAATTATTCTTTTACAACAAGAAAACCGAACATAATTTTAGTTATGTAAAAAGCTTAATTAAATTTCAAAAAGTAGATAATTACATTAATTATATAACCGACATACCTTCTCCTCCTCCGCGATTAAGTTAATTTATATTCAATATTAATTAACTATTAATTAGGAAAATGAAATGAAATTTTCTTTCATCTTTTTTTTAATTATCACTTTTATTCCTTGTTTAAATGTCGAAAGTTTGTTGGCAAAATTGAACTCTGATTCATTGCTAACTACCGACAAAGACACAATTAAAACATTTAATATTGATGATATTAAAATATTAGATTCGAAAGGTGGGAATATTATCCCAACTTTAAATTATTCTAAAATTCAAGTAAATGATAAATTCAAAATATCAAGTGATTTATCAAGAATATTAGAGCAACAAGAAGGCATCTCGATGATGTCGACTGGGATTGGAAGCACAAAACCAGTCATTAGGGGACTTTTTGGCAATAGAACAATGGTATTATTGAACGGAATGAAGTTCGACAATCAACAATGGCAGAACGAGCACGCTATGAATCTGAAAAGCATTGGAATTGAAGAAGTGGAAATCATAAAAGGACCTGCTTCATTTATTTATGGCTCAGAAGCATTAGGTGGAGTGATTAATGTTAAAGATATTGGGACGAATCAAATCTTCAATAGTAATCAGAAACTTGTTCTAAATTATTATACAAATACGCAAGGTATGGAAATTGAATACGGAAAATCAATTGCTATGGAAAATTCTTGGGCGAATTTATTTGTTTCAGGTGTTAGTCATAGTGATTATAGTGATGGAAGTGGAAAAAGAGTTTTAAATAGTCGATTTAGTAATGTAAATTTGAAAGCAAATTACGGCTTTATTAACGGCAATTATAAGTCAGTTTTCTCTTTGAATGCAAATTATAATTTGAATGGTTTTATTTTTAATGATTATGAACAATATACAAATGTAGATTCAAGATGGTCGAAAGCAATGCACGGACCGCATCATATTACTAATGTTTATAATTTTTCAAATTTGAACACATTTACTTTTAAGGAATCAGAATTAAAAATTAATTTTTCTTTAAAATCAAATTATAGGGCAGAAGATGAAGGAGGAAATAAATTTAGTTTAAAAATGCTTCAACCCACTTCGCAATTACATATTATTTTTGATTCAAAAATAAATGATTTATTCTCTTATTCAATTTCGTCATATAACACATTTTTATATAATAGAAATTATGGGAAACGAAGAATTATTCCGGATTTAGTAAATTTTGAAAGTAATTTATCAGCTTTATTGAAATTTCAAATTGATTCATTTAAAGCAAATTTAGGACTAAGCCAGGGATATATTTCTATTAATTCACTATATACAAATGGTGTAAATTCGGAAGAAAAAGCCAAATCTCCTTTTTTCCAGCAAAGAAATTATAATAATTTTATCTTTGGCGTAGATTATAGTGTAAATGAATTTAATTTTAAATATAATTTATCTACTGGAGTTAGAGTTCCAAATTTGGTTGAATTATCTTCGGATGGGCTACACGAAGGCGTGTTTGTATATGAAATAGGGAATGAGAATCTGAAAAATGAGATTTCTATTAATAATGAAATTGATTTGGCATACAATAGTAAGAATATTGATTTTGGCTTATCGGTTTATAATAATAGAATTAATAATTATATTTATTTAATGAGCTTGTCGACTGATTGGTTTGGCTTTCCTATGCAGAAATTTGTGCAACAAGGAACGACCATTTCAGGTGGCGAAGTTTATACTCAAGTTAATCCATTTTCAGATAAACTAAGTTTCAAATTGTCATATTCTCATATTTATGGAGTATTAGATGACAAATCATTTATTCCATATATACCAGCAAATTCAATTAAGTTCAAACTTAATTATAATTTTAATTTATTTAGTTTGGAAAACATTGAAACTTATGTTGATTACAATTACATCTTTGAACAAAATCATTTTAGTTCTATTGAGACAAAAACGCCTGCATATCAAATTGTTGATTTGGGGCTTTCGGTTAATTTATCTAATAAGATTAACCTGAACGTCTTAGCAAGAAACATTTTTGATACTTATTATTTCTCTCATCTATCTCGATTAAAATACTTTGGTTATTACAATCAAGGGCGAGATATTATTTTTAAATTAATTTACAATATATAAAGGAAAAACAAAATGAAATTTAACGCAAAAATATTAGCGGTTCTTTTAGTATTCTTAGCATTTATAGGTTGCGACGAAGAAGATGAGGCAAATGAAATGTCAATCACATTTGTTCAAGAAAATGGTTATATCTCAATGGATTCAGCAATGACTTTAACAGATACATTAAAAGTTAAAATTAATGGGAAAACAAAAGAATCTGATGATCCATTAATCAAATTTACAATTAGCCAAAGTGTGAATAATGCAAGCAATGAAACCATTGTGAATAACAAAATCAAATCATCAAATTACAATTATGAATTCGTAAAGCCACTTAGCAGCTATAAACCTGGTGATGTGATTGCTTATACATTTACCATTGTTAATAAAGATGGTTACAGCAAACAGTCAATTTTGAATATTACCATAGAATAGCGTAAATAATTATTATTTTTTGCTGATAATTAGGAGAGGTGAGAACCTCTCCTTTTTTACATCAAAACAACACTTTCAAACACAATCCCGATTAATTTTATCTTATTAATAATCCCGATTAATTTTGTCTTATTATTTTTGTTAATTAAAAATTAAAGGATTTTATGAAGAAGTATTTAAGGTTATTAGCCCTTCTTTCGATTGGGTTTATTATAATTTCTTGTGAAGAAAAAGATGATGACAAAATTGACGACATTGATTTACCAAGCACTTATAATTTTGATAATGTTGATTATGGCGGTCAAACTGAAAGATTAAACCAAGCTACTGAACTTATTAATTTAGTTAAAACTGCTAATACTGGTGTTAAACTCGACGAAAACACTCTTTTAGATATGTTTAATAATGTAAATGGAAATGGAAATGGTAACTTTACTTTTTCATCTACAAAACAACTATTTGACAAAACTTCACTCGATGCTCAAAATCTCTTAACTTCATATTTTAAAGAATTGGCAGCTGTTTCAGGAACAACTGATGTTGCTGAAAGCGGGAAAGCCGGAATTATAGTTACAGGAACTCGTTCTGTTTTAGTTAATGCAAATGGTCAAGAATACAAAGAATTAATAGAAAAAGGGTTAATGGCGGCTGTGTTTTTACATCAAATAACAAATGTTTATTTATCTCCTGACAAAATGAGTGTTGATAATGCAAGTAAAGTGGAAGGCAAAAATTATACTGCAATGGAACATCACTGGGACGAAGCATTTGGCTATTTCGGTGCAACTACCTTATCACCAACTGATGCAACAGGCGAAAGATTTTGGGCTAAATATGCACGTAAATCTGGTGCTGATAAATCAAATGGGAAAATAGACACTCCAAAAAATATAATAAAGGCATTTATTAAGGGGAGAGAGGCTATTTCAAGAAAAGATTATGTTACTCGGGATGCGCAGGTTGGGGAAGTTATTAAACAATTAGAACTTGTAGTTGCTACAACAGCAATAAGTTATTTAAACGGAACTATTGCGAATTTTAATGATGCAGCAATGAGAAGTCATCAACTTTCCGAAGCTTACGGCTGTATCTGGGGCTTGAATTATATAAATTACTTACATAGAAAAATTTCAAAAAATGAAATTGATACTTTACTAGAAATCTTAGGGACTAACTTCTTTGAGATTACAAATGATAAACTAGTTAACACAAGAAATAAGCTTGCTGAAGTTTATGATTTATCTGGTATAAAAGAGAATTTTTAAAATCTAAAATTTCAAAAAAAAACTTCTTTCTCCAAGAAGACCATACCCTCGTTATAATTTATTTATGCGAGGGTTTTGTTTGTTATATATAATTGTTTTAATTAACAAGTATATCAAAATATATTATAAACTGTTACTTATGTAAAAAAAAATCTTTTTAATTACTCTTTGATAAATTATTTCAAATTCTTAATTTGAATATTATGAATTTAACAAATAAATAATTTATTTATAAATTAGTTATAAGAGAAAATTAATGAATAAAAAATCTACCTCTTCCAAAAATGTAATTCTAATTGTAATGGTAGCTTCATTGGGCTATTTTGTTGACATTTACGACTTAGTAATTTTTTCAATTGTTAGAATACAAAGTTTTGTAGATATTGGAATACCAGAAGCGCAAATGCGGCATTATGGCGAATATGTTTTAAACATGCAAATGGGTGGGTTGTTGATTGGTGGCTTACTCTGGGGTATCTTAGGTGATAAATTTGGCAGAATTAAAGTTCTTTTTGGCTCAATATTAATGTATTCACTCGCGAATATTGCTAATGCTTTTGTCTCGGATATACATAGTTACGCAATGATTCGATTTATTGCTGGAATTGGTTTAGCAGGTGAATTAGGTGCAGGAATAACTTTAGTTAGCGAAAGTATGAGTCAGAAAAATCGTGGATATGGAACAATGCTCGTGGCAACTATTGGATTATTTGGAGCTATTGCGGCATACTATGTTTCTGAATTATTTAGCTGGCGAAACGCATATATTGCTGGTGGTGTAATGGGTTTATTATTATTAATATTGAGATTAGGAACATTTGAATCTACCTTGTTTAAAGAAGTAGCTAATAAAAAAATAGAAAAAGGAAAATTAAGCATACTTTTTAAAAGTAAAGAGCGACTTCTTCGTTATTTATATTGTTTATTGATTGGTCTGCCAACTTGGTTTGTGGTAGGGATTCTAATAACACAAGCACCTGAATTTGGTCGAGCATTAGGTGCAACATCGACTTTAAGTGCAGGGAAAGGTATATTATTCACCTATCTTGGACTTGCGTTAGGCGATATATTAGCAGCTTTGCTGGCACAAATTTTTAAATCACGAAAATTAACAATGCTTGTTTTTCAAATATTAACAATATTTGCAACAGTGTGGTATTTAAGTAGTAGCGGGCTTGGTGAGGGTGATTTTCATTTAATAGCATTTTGTTTAGGCATCGGAGTTGGCTATTGGGCGACATTCGTAACTATTGCTTCAGAGCAATTTGGAACAAATATTCGCGCAACAGTAACAACTACAGCGCCAAATTTTGCTCGTGGAGCTTTGATACCCATTACCTTTGTTTTTGAATTTTTTGTAGGAAAATCAAACATAATAACAGCATCTTATATTGTAATATTTATTCTAACCGGCTTGTCTATTTTTGCATTAAGTCAGTTAAAAGAGAGTTTTAGCAAAGAGTTAGATTATATAGAGGAGTGATTGAAAATAAGTTAAAAATAAATTTAAAATATCAAATAATTAAAATTTAGATATGGCGAGCAAAAGTTGGTAAGTCTATATAAAATAGATTTATACGCTTCTATATAAAATATAATATAATATTAAAAACAAAATTCTATTCAGAAAATGAGAAAAATAATGTTTGAAATTCCAAGTAAAATCAAAAAAAATAAAAAATAATTTGGAAATATAAAATATAGTGTTTAATTTTGTAACTCTTTCTTTGATGAGAGAGAAAAAGTTCTTATGAATTGAATGGGCAGATACCGAAGCGGTTAAACGGGGCAGACTGTAAATCTGTTGGAGTACTCCTACGGAGGTTCGAATCCTTCTCTGCCCACAAATCGTAAATTAGGAATATGCGGAAGTAGCTCAATTGGTAGAGCATCAGCCTTCCAAGCTGAGGGTTGCGGGTTCGAGTCTCGTCTTCCGCTCTAATCCGCTGGCATAGCTCAGTGGTAGAGCGCATCCTTGGTAAGGATGAGGTCGGCAGTTCAATTCTGCTTGCCAGCTCATTTCTTACTGGTTTTAAGGTCGCTTACATATACACGGGTGTAGCTCAATTGGTAGAGTGGCGGTCTCCAAAACCGTAGGCTGTGGGTTCGAGTCCTACCACCCGTGCGAATTAATAGAGTTAATTATGATTAATTTAAAAAAATTTATCGAAGAAGTTAGGGTTGAGATGAATAAAGTAACTTGGCCCACTAAACAACAACTGAAAGAATCTACGAATGTGGTAATAGGAGTTTCTCTTATTATCACTGCGATTGTTTTTGTGATGGATCAAGGTGTTAGTGCTTTGGTTAATCTGATGTTTTAATAATTTCTCAATTATAAAAAAAGGTAACATGAATACTCCGGATACGGAAAATACAACATCATCTAAATGGTATGCTTTAAGGATATTTACCGGTCAAGAAGCTGCCGTGAAGGATTTAATCGAACGTGAAATGACTCGTTTGGGATTCTTTGATAGGATTGATGAAGTAGTTATCCCGGAGGAGACTGTGTTTGAAGTCCGAAATGGCAAAAGGAAGCAAAGAGTGAAGAATTTTTTACCTGGTTATATCTTAATGAAGTGCGAACTTGATAGAAGGTTACAGGAAGAAATTGAAAGTTTGCCTTCTGTTGTGAATTTCATTGGTAGGAAAAAAGACCCTACTCCACTTCAGAAATCTGAGATTGATAGAATCTTAGGTAGAGTCGAAGAGCGAAAAGATATTGCTACTGTTGAAACTGCATTTAGTATTGGCGACCCCGTTAAGGTTATTGATGGTCCGTTTAATACTTTTATTGGCACAGTTAAAGAAGTTAATAACGAAAAGCAGAAACTCAAAGTTGAAGTTGGAATTTTAGGTCGGAAAACTCCTGTGGAATTGGATTTTACACAAGTTGAATTAGAAAATCATTAATTATTTAAACGATCTAAAAGATGGCTAAAAAGTTATTGGGAAAATTTAAGTTGCAGCTTAAAGCAGGTCAAGCTACAATGTCCCCTCCTGTCGGTCCTGCCTTCGGTCAAAGAGGTCTTAATGGTGCTGAATTTGTAAAACAATTTAACGCTAAGACTCAAAAAGATATTGGAACAGTATTTCCTGTTTTGGTATCATTCTTTAGTGATAAATCATTTGATTTTGAAGTAAAATCTCCTCCAGCGGCTGTATTAATTATAAGTGAACTCGGACTGAAAAGTGGTTCTGGTGAGCCAAATAAGAAAAAAGTTGGTACTATCACTCGTGCTCAATGCGAAAAAATTGCTGAAATTAAGAAAAATGAATTAACTTCTGGTGATTTAGATGCTGCTGTAAGTATGATTAGAGGTACTGCTCGTTCACTTGGCGTATTATATAGCGAAAATTAAGGAGAATGATAATGAAAAAAAGAAGTAAAAGATATAACGAAGTATCGAAATTAATTGATAAAAAAGCTCAATATACTTTTAGCGAAGGTATTGACTTAGTTAAAAAAGTAAGCACAGCCAAATTTGATGAATCTTTCGAGATTTATATGAAATTAGGTGTTGACCCTAAAAAAGCTGACCAAATGGTTAGAGGTACTGTTTCTTTACCAAATGGAACTGGTAAAGATGTAAGAGTTTTAGTATTTGCTAAATCTCCTAAAGACCAAGAAGCTTTAGATGCGGGTGCTGATTATGCTGGTCTTGATGAATATATTGATAAAATGAAAGGTGGATGGGCTGATGTTGATGTGGTTGTTGCTACTCCTGATGTTATGGGTGAAGTAGGAAAACTTGGTAGAATTTTAGGACCAAGAGGTTTAATGCCTAACCCAAAAATCGGTACTGTTACTTTTGATGTTGCTAAAGCTGTAACAGAGCTTAAAGCAGGTAAAATCGAGTATAGAGTCGATAAATCAGGTAATATCGCTGGTGCTGTTGGAAAATGTTCTTTTGACTCAGATAAATTAGCAGAAAATATTAAAGCATTTTATAATAGTATTGTTGCTGCTAAGCCATCAAGTTCAAAAGGTCAATATATTAAATCTGTTTACTTTGGTTCTACAATGGGACCTTCTGTAAATATTACAGATTCAACAATTAAATAAGACTATTACGCAGTTTTAATCACACTGCTTCTCCAAATTACTTGGTGTGATGATTAAAAATGAATTTATAATTAAATAAGTGGAATTATGTTCAGTTTAAGCCAAAAAAAAGATAGAGTCGAAGAACTAGTTGACTTATTAAAAGACGCTACTGGTGTATACTTAGTTAATTATCAAGGTATGTCTGTTGAGAAAATTAATGCTTTCCGTTCTACTTTAAGAAAATCTGATATTACTTACAAAGTTGCTAAAAATACTTTGATAAGAAAAGCGTTAGAAAGAGTTGAAGGATTAGATTTTCCTGCAGAAAAATTGAAAGAAGCATCTGGGCTTGTTATTACTAATGGCGACCCGACTGCTCCTTCAAAGATAATTAAAAAAGCATTCGATTCAGATGAGAAACCAGTTCTAAAAGCTGCCCTATTAGATGGTCAGTATTTCGATGGCGCGGAACTGAAAAAAATTGCATCTCTTCCTTCAAAAGAAGATATGATAGCCGCTATAATGGGAAGTCTAAACGCTCCAGCTTCTGGTATCGTTGGAACTCTCAATGCAGTAATAAGAGATGTTGCGTCATTGATAGAAGAAGTAGCGAAAAAACAAAACAACGCTGCTTAATTTTATAATTTGTAAAAAAAAATTTATTAGGAGTTTATAATGTCAAAAGTAGAAAAACTACTAGAAGAAATAGCAAGCTTAACTTTAATTGAAGCTGCTGAATTAAAATCTGCAATGGAAGAAAAATTTGGTGTTTCTGCTGCTGCACCTGTTATGATGGCTGGTGTTGCTGCAGCTGGCGATGCTGCTCCTGCTGCAGAAGAAAAAACAGATTTTGATGTAGAATTAACTGATGTACCTGCTGCTGGTAAAATCGCTGTTATCAAAGTGGTAAGAGAGATTACTGGTTTAGGATTGAAAGAAGCAAAAGATTTAGTAGAAGCTGCTCCAAAAGTAATTAAAGAGGGTGCTACTAAAGAAGCTGCAGAAGATATGAAAAAGAAAATCGAAGAAGCTGGCGCAAAAGTTACTTTGAAGTAATTTTAATAAGTATTTATGAGAGGAGAGAAATCTCCTCTCAACTTATTTTAAAATTTTTCGTAGTAAATTTTGCAAAACATGTTAGTAAAAAATAAAATTAATCTAAAATATAATATTAAAAAATAGGATTTTTTGATAGGTAATAGTGTTATCTATCAAAAAGTCCTTTTATTGTTTTAATTAAAGGAGGTATAATGGACTCCGTTACAAAAAATGGGAAAGATGCAGTGGAAAAAACAGAAAGTAAAGAAAGACTACTAAGATCAGGGCAGGGGATTATTAGGTTAAGAGACAGAATAAATTTTGCTAAAAGAGATTTTTCTGCTCACTATCCTGACTTATTGAATATCCAAATTGATGCTTATGATGAGTTCCTTCAAGAAAGAGTTCCTCCGCATAAGAGAAAAAATGCTGGCTTACAAGCTGCATTTAAAAATAATTTTCCAATTTTAGATAATTCTGAAGTTTTTCAATTAGAATTTTTAGAATATATTGTTGAAAGACCTAAATATTCCGAAGCTGAATGTAGGGAAAGAGAATTAACTTTTTCGAAACCATTGAAAGCAAAATTAAGATTATCAAGTAAAGCTGAAAAAGATACAGAAGATTATATCGACGCTGTCGAGCAAGAAGTTTATTTAGGTAATATTCCTGCAATGACTGAACGTGGTACTTTTATCGTAAATGGTGCTGAACGTGTTATTGTTACACAGATTCATCGTTCACCAGGTGCTTTCTTTGATGATGCACTTCACCCGAATGGAACAAGAATCTATACTGCAAGAATAATTCCTTTCAGAGGTTCTTGGATAGAATTTATTACTGATATCCACGAAGTTCTATATGCTTATATCGATAGAAAGAAAAAGTTCCCAGTGACTACTTTCTTAAGAGCATTAGGATTTTCTTCTGATGAAGAAATTTTAAATCTATTTGATTTAGCTGCTGACCATAACTCGAAAGAATTCGACGAAACATTCTTAGGTAGAAGAATCGCTTCTGAAGTGATTGATCTAGACACTGGTGAGATTGTCGCTATTAGAGATATGATTATTGATGAAGCATTTTTAGAGTTAGCTAAAAAATCAAATTTAGCTCCAGTTAGATTATTTAATTATACTGATGCTACTGAAGAGCCATTAATTGCTAAGTCATTAGCTAAAGATGTTACAAGAAATAAAGAAGAAGCCCTTGAATTAATCTATCGTACATTACGTTCAAGTGAGCCACCTGATATCGAAACTGCTGAAGCACTACTTGAAAAAATGTTCTTTTCTGATAAAAGATATGACTTAGGTAAAGTTGGTAGATTTAGAATTAATGATAAATTGGGCTTAGATTTACCCGAAGAAGTTACTTATTTAACCGTAACAGACATTGTTA
Organism: uncultured Hyphomicrobiales bacterium; assembly: GCA_964465945.1. Classification (GTDB taxonomy): domain Bacteria; phylum Bacteroidota; class Ignavibacteria; order Kapaibacteriales; family UBA2268; genus JAJRPT01. Next base: position 65,955 of record CAYXMM010000012.1, on the reverse strand, counting down.
CTATTATTAAACATTTATTATTGTTACACAAAAATAAATGGAGTGGTGATGATATTGACCACTTAGGTAATAGAAGAGTTCGTTCAGTTGGTGAGCAAATTCAAAATCAATTTAATATTGGTCTTGCAAGAATGTCAAGAACTATTAAAGAGAGATTATCTGTAAATGATGGCGAAAATTTAACTCCGTCTGAATTAGTTAATGCAAGAACAATTACTTCAGTTGTTAACCAATTCTTCGGAACAAACCAACTTTCTCAATTTATGGACCAAACTAATCCATTAGCGGAGTTAACTAATAAAAGAAGAACTTCGGCTTTAGGACCTGGTGGTTTGACAAGAGAGAGAGCAGGATTCGAGGTAAGGGACGTTCACTATACCCATTATGGTAGATTATGTCCGATTGAAACGCCCGAAGGTCCAAATATCGGATTGATTTCATCTCTTGCTATTCACTCAAAAATAAATGAGTTAGGATTTTTACAATCACCATATTATGTTTGTAAAGATGGTTATGTTACTGATGAGATTGTGTATTTAACAGCGGAAGAAGAAGACGAGAAAATCCTTTCTACAGCTTCAACTCCTGTTGATGAAACTGGTAAAATATTAGGGGATAAAATTAAAGCACGTCAATCAGGTGATTTTGTGTTAGTCCCTCCTACTGATATTCAATTTATGGACGTTTCAACTGACCAAATTACATCTATCGCTTCTGCTCATATCCCGTTTTTAGAGCATGATGATGCGAACCGTGCATTGATGGGTGCGAATATGCAACGTCAAGCAGTTCCATTATTAAAACCTCATGCCCCTTATGTTGGAACAGGTATGGAAGCAAAATCTGCACGTGATTCTAAAACTTTGATTGTAGCAGAAGGTGATGGTATTGTTGAATACGTTTCTGCAGATGAAATCAGAGTGAAATATATCGATAGCAGAGAAGAAAAAGCTAAATTAATTGACTTTGAATATGAAGAAACTAAAACTTATAAATTATTAAAATTCTTTAGAACTAACCAAGATACTTGTATTAATCAAAGACCTCTTGTGAAAGCAGGACAAAAGATAATCAAAGGTCAACCTATTTGTGATGGTGCTGCTACTGAAATGGGCGAATTAGGATTAGGTCAAAATGTGTTAGTTGCATTTATGCCTTGGAGGGGTTATAACTTTGAGGATGCAATTGTAATTTCTGAAAAAGTTGTGGCAGAAGATGTATTTACTTCTATCCATATCGAAGAATTTACAATGCAAGTTAGAGATACTAAACGTGGTGAAGAAGAATTTACACGTGAAATTCCTAATGTTTCAGAAGAAGCAACTAAAGATTTAGATGAAGTTGGTATCGTTAGAGTTGGTGCAAAAGTTTATGAAGGTGATATTTTAATTGGTAAAATTACCCCCAAAGGGGAAACTGACCCAACCCCAGAAGAAAAATTATTAAGAGCAATCTTTGGTGATAAAGCTGGTGATGTAAAAGATGTTTCTTTAAAAGCTGGACCTGGCTTAAAAGGTGTTGTAATTAATACAAAATTATTTACAAGACGTCTTTTAACTATGGATAAAGATACCAGAAAAGAAGAGAAAAAACGCCAAGATAAAATTAGCAATCAAGAAAAAATTGCAGTTAAAAAATTAGATGATGAAGTGATTAAAAGAATCTCTAAAGTGTTAGAAGGTCATAAAGTAATTGCTTTCAAATTGACTAATAACGTTAATATCTTTAGAAAAGGTTCTAAAATTACTGAACAAGAAGTTAAAGAAAAGTATTATGAAGGGTTGTTAAAACCTGAGTTACTAGACTTTAACACACAAATGATTGAAGATGATAACATTGATGATATGCTAAGAGATATTATCCAAAGTTATTTAAGAGTTAGAAATGATGTAAAATCTGATTTTAGAAGTGAAAAAACTAAATTGGCTTCAGGAGATGAGTTACAACCTGGTATTTTACAAATGGCAAAAGTTTATGTTGCTAAAAAACGTAAATTACAAGTTGGTGATAAAATGGCTGGTAGACACGGAAACAAAGGTATTGTTTCTAAAATTGTGCCTCTTGAAGATATGCCGTTCTTGCCTGATGGAACTCCGGTTGATATAGTTTTAAATCCTTTAGGTGTGCCTTCGAGAATGAACTTAGGTCAGTTGTATGAAACTGCTCTTGGTTGGGCTGCTAATAAATTAGGGGTTCATTTTGCAACTCCAATCTTTAATGGCGCTTCTTGGGATCAAGTTAAATACTATTTAGAAAAAGCGGGCTTACCAAAAGATGGTAAAACTGATCTTTATGATGGTAAAACAGGTGATAAATTCGCTGAAAAAGTTACTGTTGGCTACATCTATATGTTAAAGCTTGCTCACTTAGTTGATGATAAATTACATGCTCGTTCTATAGGACCTTACTCACTAATCACACAACAACCTCTTGGAGGTAAAGCACAATTTGGTGGTCAAAGATTAGGAGAGATGGAGGTTTGGGCATTAGAAGCTTATGGAGCGGCACATACTTTACAAGAAATGATTACTGTGAAATCTGATGATGTGCAAGGTAGAGCGAAAATGTATGAACACATTGTTAAGGGTGAAAATTTAGCTGACCCTAATATACCTGAATCATTTAATGTGCTTATTAGAGAACTTCAAGGTCTTTGCCTTGACGTAAATATTGTTTAATTAAGAAAATAAATTTATTAGGAGATCCAAATGCAATCTATATCGATCCCTAAAAAAGGTTTTAGTAGCATTACAATTAAAATTGCATCACCCGACGACATCTTAAATAGGTCAAGAGGGGAAGTTACTAAACCAGAGACGATAAATTATAGATCTTTCCGCCCAGAGAAAGACGGTCTTTTTTGTGAAAAGATTTTCGGTCCTATTAGAGACTGGGAATGTGCTTGCGGAAAATATAAAAGAATTAGATATAAAGGAATTGTCTGCGATAGATGTGGAGTTGAAGTAACTCAAAAATCTGTCCGTAGAGAGCGATTAGGGCATATTATGCTTGCTGTTCCTGTTATTCATATTTGGTTCTTACGCTCTTTACCAAGTAAAATTAGTGGTGTATTAGGTATGCCTACAAAAGATATCGAAAGAATTGTTTATTACGAATCTTATGTAGTTGTCCAACCAGGTAAAACCGGCTTACAAACTAAAGACTTACTTACCGAAGAACAATATTTAGATGTTATTGATTCTCTTCCAGATGAAGAACTTGATATGGATGATGATGATCCAAATAAATTTATTGCCTTAATTGGTGGTGAAGGTGTTAAAGAACTTCTAAAAAGAGTTAATCCTACTAATGAATATTATGAACTTAAAGCTCGTTTAAAAGAAGAAACTTCTCAAATTAAAAAAGCAGATTTATTAAAACGTCTTAGAATTTTAGACGCGTTTAGAAGGTCAGCAGAAGGAGTTGTTGAAAATAGACCTGAATGGATGGTTCTGGACGTTGTTCCAATTATCCCACCAGATTTAAGACCTTTAGTTCCGTTAGAAGGTGGTAGATTTGCTACTTCTGACTTAAATGACCTTTACAGACGTGTTATCATTAGAAATAATCGTTTAAAAAGATTAATTGATATAAAAGCTCCTGAAGTTATCCTAAGAAATGAAAAAAGAATGCTTCAAGAATCTGTCGATGCTTTATTCGATAACTCAAGACGTGCGGTTAGAGCGGAATCTCAACGTGCATTAAAATCTCTTGCTGATACTTTAAAAGGTAAAGCAGGTCGATTTAGACAAAACTTACTTGGTAAAAGGGTAGACTATTCTGGTCGTTCTGTTATCGTAGTTGGTCCTGAACTTGAATTACACGAGTGTGGTTTACCTAAAAATATGGCGGTTGAATTATTTAAACCATTCATTATTAGGAAATTAATTGAACGTGGTCATGTTAAGACTGTGAAAAGCGCTAAAAAAATGGTTGAAAGAAAAACAACTGAAGTATTTGATATCTTAGAGAAAGTGATTGAAGGACACCCAGTTATGCTTAACCGTGCCCCTACTCTTCACAGACTTGGTATCCAAGCTTTCCAACCTCGATTGGTTGAAGGTAAAGCGATTCAGTTGCACCCGTTAGTTTGTACTGCATTTAACGCCGATTTCGACGGCGACCAAATGGCTGTTCACTTGCCAATTAGTTATGAAGCACAATTAGAGGCATTGCTTTTATTACTTGCTCCACATAATATTATGCACACTCAAAATGGTGAGCCAATTGCTGTGCCTTCTCAAGACATGGTTCTTGGTATTTACTATATTACAAAAATTAGAAAAGGTGCTTTAGGCGAAGGTAAAACTTTCTCATCTTACGATGAAATGTTAATCGCTTATAACAATAAAAAACTTGATTTACATGCTAAAATTAAAGTTCGTCATCAAGGTGAAATTAAAGAAACTTCTACTGGTAGAATGATTTTCAATAGCTTTGCTCCAGCAGAACTTGGTTATGTTAATGAGTTATTAACAAAAAATAGATTAAGACAAATTATCGGATTATGTTTAAGGAAAGCAGGTATTGCAAAAACTGTTAAATTCTTAGATAGGATTAAATCAGTTGGATTTGAGTACGCAACTTTAGGTGGGTTATCTGTATCTGTTGAAGATGTGGTTATACCGGACTTAAAAGCTGAAATAATTACTAATGCAGAGTCAAAAATTGATAAAATTGAATTTGCTTATATGAATGGTGTCATTTCATCAGGTGAAAGATATAACAAAATTATCGATACTTGGTCTACTGCTACTAACAGAGTTGCTGATAAGCTTTATAATGAAATGGCAAGTCATAATAATGGATTTAATTCATTTTGGATGATGCTTGATTCAAAAGCGAGAGGTTCGAAAGAACAAATTAGACAGCTTGCTGGTATGAGAGGTTTGATGGCTAAACCGAAAAAATCTCTTTCTGGTTCATCTGGGGAATTAATTGAAAATCCAATTATTTCAAATTTTAAAGAAGGTCTTTCAGTTCTTGAATATTTCATCTCTACTCACGGTGCCAGAAAAGGTCTTGCCGATACAGCTCTTAAAACAGCGGATGCTGGTTACTTAACAAGAAGATTACACGACGTAGCCCAAGATGCTATCATTACAGAAGTAGATTGCCATACTGTTAGAGGAGTGAATTTATCTGCTATAAAAGATGGTGAGGAAGTTAAAGAAACATTAGGTGAAAGAGTATTAGGTAGAGTTGTATTAGATGATGTCATTGACCCATTAACTAATGAACTTATAGTAAGAAAAGATGAAATTATTACAGAAGATATTGCTGATAAAATTGAAGAATCTGCAATCGAATCTGTTAGAATTAGATCAGTTCTTACTTGTGAAACAAGAAGAGGGGTTTGTGCTAGATGTTACGGAAGAAATATGGCAACAGGTAAAATTGTTGACCAAGGTGAAGCCGTTGGTACTATTGCGTCCCAATCTATTGGTGAGCCAGGTACTCAATTAACACTTAGAACATTCCACACTGGTGGGACAGCATCATTAGTAGCTTCCCAATCAACTGTTGTTGCTAAATTTCCTGGTAAATTACATTTTGAAAATATCAAAATTGTAACTTATATAGAAGAAGAAAAAGAAGTTAATATTGTTGTCAGCCGTTCTGGTACAATCATTATTAAAGACCCTGAAACTGGAAAAGAATTAACTCACTACGATGCAACTTATGGTGCTGAAATTAAAGTAAAAGACGGCGACCTTGTTGCAAAAGGTGATATGATTTATGAATGGGACCCTTATAACGCTTCCATTATTGCTGAGTTCTCTGGTACTGTTAGATTTAAAGACTTAATCTTAAATACTACTTACCGTGAAGTAAATGACGAGCAAACTGGTCACATTACTAAAGTTGTTATTGATTCAAGAGATAAAACTAAAACACCTCAAATCGAAATTATTGATAATTTGGGTGAAGTTCTTAAATCTTATAATATTCCTTCTCGTTCTCAACTTAGAGTTGATAATTTAGAAAGTGTTAAAGTTGGAACTCCACTTGTTAAAATTCCAAGAGACTTAGGTAGAACAAGAGATATTACAGGAGGTCTTCCTCGTGTAACTGAACTTTTTGAAGCTCGTTCTCCTCAAAACCCTGCCGTAGTTTCTGAGATTGATGGTTTAGTTTCTTTTGAAAAACATAAGAGAGGTCAAAGAATCATCGTTGTTACCTCTGTCGATGAAAAAACTAAAACTGAATATTCAGTTCCTATCAGTAAATACGTCCTAGTTCAAGAAAGCGACTTCGTTAGAGCTGGCGATAGATTAACAGAAGGTTCAATTAATCCTCATGATATTCTTAGAATTAAAGGGGTTAATGCCGTTCAAGAATATTTAGTAAATGAAGTTCAAGAAGTTTACCGTATGCAAGGTGTGAAAATCAACGATAAACACATTGAAGTTATCGTTAGACAAATGCTTCAAAAAGTCAAAATCATCGATTCAGGAGATACTGATTTAATCGAAAATGACAACGTTAATAAAAATAGATTCCTTGACGAAAACGAAAGAATGAAAGGAATGGGTATCATCACTGATAAAGGTGAAACTAAATTTAACGAGAAACATTTATACTTGAAACGTAAAATTAGACAAGCTAATTCAGAACTTGAGAAAAAAGAAAAACAAATTGCAGAGTATAGAAATGCTGACCCTGCGATAGGTGAGCCAATCTTATTAGGTATCACACAAGCTTCTTTAACTACTGAAAGCTGGTTATCTGCTGCATCGTTCCAAGAAACAACAAAAGTATTATCCGAAGCATCAATCGGTGCTAAAGTGGATAATCTTGAAGGGCTTAAAGAAAATATTATTTTAGGGCAATTAATTCCTGCTGGTACTGGTATTAGAGATTACCAAAGAATGGTTGTTACAACTAAGCAAGGTAATATTTTTGAAAATAGAGAAAGCAAAACAAAACTTAATATTAAAGAAGTATTAAGTCTATAATTTAATTAATATGTTAGTGCAATAATGCACTAGCTTTTTTATATAACTTTTTAAGGTTAAAACAATGAAATTTGCAGTTGCAATGGCTTTAGTATTAAGTTTTTTAGCATGCTCTAATGAGAGCCAAAGCCAAAAAATTGAGTTCAAAACTCAATTAGATTCTGTTGCTTATGCTGTGGGTTGGAGTATAGGCGAAAATATTACAAAAGACTCACTTGCACTTAACACAGCAATCATCAAACAAGCTATGGATGATGTTATGAAAAATCAAAAAGGTATTCTTTCTGCTGAACAAAGAGAAGCAGTTATGAAATCTTTTTCTCAAGTGATGCAAGAAAAAGCAATGAAAAAACAAGAAGAACTTTTAACTAAAAACTTAGAATTAGGTAAAAAATTCTTAGAAGCAAATAAAAGTAAAGAAGGAGTCAAAACTACTGCTTCTGGCTTACAATATAAAATTGTAAAAGAAGGAACTGGCGAAAAACCAGCTAACCCAGCTACTAAAGTTAAAGTTCACTACACTGGTAAAACTCTTGACGGAAATGTATTTGATAGCTCTGTTGAAAGAGGCGAACCAGCTGAATTCGCTTTAAATCAAGTTATCCCAGGTTGGACTGAAGGCGTTCAACTTATGAGCGTTGGTTCTAAATATATCTTCTGGATCCCAGCAAATCTTGCTTATGGTGAAAGAGGTTCTATGCCAAGAATCGAACCAAATTCTACTTTAATGTTTGAAGTTGAATTATTAGAAATTGTTAAATAATTTTAACAACTAAATGTTATTAAACCCGTTATTATACCATAGTAACGGGTTTTTTTTTATGAATAAAATTTTTAAAATATTACTACTATTAATTTCGCTTTGTCTAATTACAATTATGATTTGCGATATTATTATTCAATGCTCCGCTCACGGCAAAGCATATAGTAGTATTTATAAAATACCAAAAAGGAGAATTGGAGTTTTACTCGGAACATCAAAGTATTTCCGTAATGGCACACCAAATTTATATTACAAAAATAGAATAGCAGCTACTGCAAGTTTATTCTTTGCAGGAAAAATAGAATATGTTTTAATAAGTGGTGATAATTCTTTGATATACTATAACGAACCAATGGATATGAAGAAATCACTTGTCAATAAAGGAGTTCCAAGTGATAAGATTTTCTTAGATTTCGCTGGCTTCAGGACTTATGATTCAATTATTAGAGCAAATAAAGTATTCGGAGCAAAAAAATATACAATAATATCACAAAATTTCCAGAATCAACGTGGATTATTTATTGCTAATCAACTAGGGCATAACGCTATCGCATATAATGCAAAGAGTATCGGTATTGGAATGAACTTCGAGCAGTATGTTAGAGAAAAACTCTCAAGAGTTAGAGTATTTATTGACTTCATCTTCAATGTAAAACCAAAATTTTTAGGAAAGAAAATAAAAATTGAATGATTTTAATTGTTAATTCAAACTTAATTTTATAGTTTTGTTTAATAACTTAGAAGAATAATTATGAATAGATATATAATTCATATACAAAATAATTTAACTTTTTTCCTTTGGAATTTATTTTATATAAATGGAATTTACGGATCACTAAGTATGTTTATCTTTAAAACTGGCTTAAGTTTTAATCCTCTAATTCTAAGTTTAAGCATTTTAGTTACCCTTGCGTTAGTTCTATATCAAACAAGATATTCATTTAATAAAGATGCCAATTTCGACTCGTCTAAATATTATCTGAAATCTGATGAAAAGGAAATTTACAGAGATTTTTGCAATACTTTTAAATACTCTAATGTTGCAGGTGATTTAATTTTAACAAATAAAAGAATAATATTTATACCAAAAGCTAATTTTAATAATTTCTACTTCGATATAAATTTGAATGATATAAAAGAGTTTAAGCAAGATAGTGCAAAACAACCAATTTTAGTTTTAAATGACGGAACTGGTTATACTCTTAAAATAAAAAACAGATACAACTTTGTAAATAAATATTTAGAATTGTAGCCATATTCAAATCATACTAATATCAGATTTAATTAATATTTTGTAACCCATTTCATACAAATGTGTTAGTTATTAATAAATTAGGATTAACTATGCTTAGAATTATAATCTTTTACACTATTTTTTGTTTCTATTGCTTAAATTCTCAACCAAATTTAAAGAATTATGATAATTGGATATTTGGAAAAAGAGCTGGTATAACTTTTAACACAACAAATGGTAATCCAGAGGCATTAAGTATTGGCGATTATAATTTTACTGAGGGAACCTCTTCGTTTCGGATAATTATGGAAACTTACTTTACTATTTAGATTTAGTTCAGCCCAATTCATTTATTAAAAGTACCAAAGGCGTATTAAAAAATAATAATAATATAATTTGTTCTTCAGATGTTTCAAATACAGGAATATTTATTAAACATCCAACAAAATCAAATTATTTATATTTAATTACATCAGACGCAGTAAATGTAAACGGTTCAAATTTAGGTATTAATTATTGTCTTATTGATACAGATAAAAATGAAGTTATTGTAAAAAATAAAAACTTATTCGTTAATTCTACTGAAAAAATTGCAGCTGTATATAATCAAGTAGATAATGTTATTTGGGTTGTAACCCATGAGTATTTTACAGATGCTTTTAAAATTATAAAAATTGATGAAAATGGATTAGATGAAAATATTACTACCCAAAAAATAGGTAAACAACACAAATCTTTTTCACCAGCTGTTGGTACAGGACGAATGAATTTCTCACCTAATGGAACTAAACTTTCTGTTACGATTCCTTTTTATGATCCTAATTTAAACAGCTCATTTGAAGGTGAAATTCAAATTTTTGATTTTGACCCCAAAACAGGTAAATTAAGTAATTCAAAAGATTTGGATTTGAAACAAAATACATATTCATCTTGTTTTTCCCAAAACGGAAAAGTACTTTATGTCAAAGTTGATAATGCGATTTATCAATATGACTTATCAATATGTAGTTGGAAAGAAATGATTGAAAAAAAATTTATCATAAAAACTAAACCAAGCCCCTTTTTCAATGCGATTGAAAGAGGACCAAATGGAGTGATTTATTCTGGAAGAGAAAATAACACTTTTTTAGATGCAATTCAATATCCGAATGTGATTGGTCAGGGTTGTAATTACACTGAAAATGCTGTTTCATTAAGCTTAAATGAAAAATCTTATTTTAGATGGGGATTACCAACCGTATTAAATAGTTTCTTCAATGGTGAATATGACATTCCTTGTGTTACTGAAGAGGATACGGAAAAAGATTATTCTATTTCTTTTCCAAATATTACTTGTTTTGGCGATAAATACTCAGTTATTATTAATTCAAACAGGAAAGAAGAGTTTAATGCAGAATTTGTGAAAATTTTTCCAAATAATGAAAATGAATTAATTAGTTCAATTAATAGTCAAAACTACAGCGTAACATTCAGTGGAGTAAACACTATTGAAGATAAAAGTCATTTTTTGGAAGTTTTTGAAGTTAGAATTAAAACTAAATCAAACAATTATGATACTTTAACATTTAGGTTAAAATATGAGTTTTGCTGTGGGAATACGGTGAAAAATTCTAATTTTGGAGCAATCGCAGCAGGATCAACCTGCTTTATAGTTGAGTATTTTACAGATTTGGACTTTAGAACAAGTCAAAGTTCATCTTGTCCATATTTATTTACTAGTTATGGTCAATTAGCATCAAGTAGTTATGCAATGTGGCATAATACAAATTTTGACAAAACTGCAAAATCTGCACCCTTTTTTCTTATTGGTGATCCACTCCCAAATATAGAACAAAGGGCTTGGTATCAAGAAAATCCAACTAGAGTGGGAACTCGATATAAATTTAGTGCTTATGTCTGTAATTTAGAAAAAATAAGTAGGGCAGAGGAGAATGGAAGAAAGTTAAATATTTGGTTAAGTATTAAAAATAGATTCCAAGATTTAAAACTAAAAAAAATTGAAGATATAAGATTTGAAGATGATTGGGTTGAAATCAGTGATGAGTTTATTGCCAATGATAATTCTACTGAACTTGCAATTTGGATTCTTGGTGAAAGCCCAGACATGAAAGTGCCTTCCTATGGCTTTGGTATAGATAATATTTCTTTAATTCCACTACCTGAATATAATTTAGATGTTATAAAAGACACTTTGGTTTGTGTAAATGAATCAATTAAATTAGAAAATCATTTTGATGGTGAAATATCTTCAATAAATTGGTTTCCTATAACTGGACTTGATGAACCTAATAGTTTAAGTCCTATTGTTACTCCTACTGAAACAACAACATATACGCTTAAAATTCACGATAGATATTATTGCGAGTTTACTAAAAATATAGTTGTTAGTATAGACTCTTGTTTAGATAAATGTAGACCTGATGTCTCTATTTACTTGGAAAATAGTGAAATAGAAATAGGTAAAGATTTTTGTATTAATGGAATCTTTGTTCCTGAATGTGAACTTAATTCATATCTTGATGAAATAAAGTTATATTTCAAATTTGATCCGAAATTATTAAAATTTAAGTCATCTTCAAGTAGTTTTAATATATATGAATCAGATGATCAAATGATTTTAGTTTTAACTTTTAATAAATTAGAATTTTCAATGAATTACAGTAATGAATTTAAGCTTTGTTTTACGGCACTACTAGGATATAGTAATGTAACAAATGTGTTAATCTCAGAAAATGATGATTATAATTTAGTAGACTATACGAACTCAAAAGTTAATTTTCTTTCTTGTGAACAGCCATATCGTCAAATTAAATCTTACATTAATAATGAATTTAAAATTTATCAAAGAAATGGCGAACTACATTTAAGTCTTTCAACAGAAGAACAAGGCAAATTTTCATTTATTATAATGAATATAAAAGGTCAAGTTTTATATACAGTTTATTTTTCTACAAGTAAAAATGAATATATTAATGAAGAGATTCTAAATATAAATTTAGACGACTTATCGGCTGGAAGTTATTTTTTAAGAATGATTACCCCTTATGGTAAAATACAAACAAAAAAATTCATAATTGATTAATAAAAAAGATATTATAATTCGAAAAAAATTTAATTATTTCAAATTAAAAAAATAAGATTTGAGTTTAATTTGAAATATTATTCACCGCTTATTTTTAAATCAAATAATTAACAAGATATAAAGAATTTAGTAGTAATCTTTGCAAAAAAAGAAAAAGAAAATTTTAGGTAAAGAGTTTGATTGAATCTATAGTTATTACTATTTATTCTAAAAAAAGTATATAAATCCCTTATTAAACTTTCAGATTAATTTGATAATATTAATAAAAAATATATTTTTATCTATTTTTCTCTTGTATATATAAAAATTACTTCGTAATTTTGAAATCTTATTTGAGGACGCTCTTATAAAATATTTCGGAGTATGGCGCAGTCCGGTTAGCGCGTCTGGTTTGGGACCAGAAGGCCGCAGGTTCGAATCCTGCTACTCCGACTCCTTTCCTTAATTTTCCCTAATTTTATATATTATTTGACGTTGTGGGAAACTATATGTTTATAGTGAAAGGTATTATTTTGTTAATTTTGTAAAATGAGAAAGTGTTTAGTTATTGCTTATTACTTTCCCCCAATGGGTCTCAGTGGGGTTCAAAGGACTTTGAAATTTGTTAAGTATTTAAAAGAATACGGCTGGGAACCTATTGTTTTAACTACTTCTTCAAAAGATTACTACGCTTATGACGAATCCTTAGCTTCCGAACTTGAAGAACTTAATATCCAAGTATTTAGAACAAACGATGCTAAAAATGTCAAAAGTAAACCAAGTTTTCTACCTAATTATGGTATCCAAAGGTTTGGTCGTTTTTTCTTGAACTTCTTTAATTTCCCTGATTCAAAAGCTAAATGGAAAAAATATGCTCTTTCAAAAGCAGAGAGAATTTTTAAAGAGCATGATATTGATGTGATTTTTGCAACTGCACCACCTTTTACTGACTTCTTAATTGCAAAAGAACTCGCTGCAAAACATAATATACAATACGTTTTAGATTATCGAGATAGCTGGATTGATAACAAGTTTCATTATTTTCCTACGCTAATACATAAAAGCAAAGCCCAAAAGTTAGAAGCCGAGTTTATGCGAACTTCTTTCCGAGTAATTGTAATTTCAAGACAAGCTAAAGAAAATTTAATCAAACGATATAAGTTCCTTTCTTATGATGATATAATTATAATTCCTCATGGCTATGATCAAGAAGATTTCGACAAAGCCGAAGGTATTGAAAAAAATAATAAACATTTCGTGATTAATCACTCTGGTGTTTTCCAAGATGATAGAACACCAAAATACTTTTTCCTCGCTCTTAAAAATATTATAAAAAAACAACCTGAACTAAAAAATATTATCCGCCTTCAATTAGTTGGACTAATGCGAAAAAATCATTTAAAAATGATTAAAAAGTACAAATTAGAAGAAGTAGTCGAATCTGTTGGCTTTGTTAATCATAAAGAGTCAATTAAATATTTAATAAGTGCAGATTTGTTATGGCTTATGTTGAATGACAATATCAGAACACCAGGAAAATTATGGGAATACTTTGGAGCAAAAAAACCAATTCTCGCTACAATTCCCGATGGTCCGATGAAAAAATTATGCTTAGAATATAAGTCATCAATTATTACTAAGCCAAAAGATGAAAAAGAAATTGAAAAAGCAGTTTTAGAATTTTATGAACTTTGGAAGAATAAAAATCTTCCAAAACCAGATGAAAACTTTGTCGAACAATTCGACAGAAAAGGACTTACTGAAATTTTAGCGAAACAATTATCTTTAGCAATAACAATTAATTAGATGAAATTCCAAATTACAATAATTGGTGCGGGAGTTGTTGGCTTAGCGATAGCAAATGAACTTTCAAAATACTACAATGATATTTTATTAATTGAAAAATGGGGGCATTTCGGTGAAGAAACTTCATCTCGTAATTCTGAGGTAATTCACGCTGGCATTTACTATCCGAAAGATTCCTTAAAAGCTAAACTATGCGTTTCTGGTAATGAAACATTATATTCTTACTGCGATAAATTTTCAATTCCTTTTAAAAAATGTGGTAAATTAATTGTTGCTTGCACTGAAGATGACCTTAATAGCATTAATAAAATTTATAATAACGCTAATGACTTAGGAGCAAGAAATTTAAAAATTCTTAGTAAAAATGAGACTTTATCTTTAGAACCAAACATTAAAGCCGAGGCATCAATTTTATCTCCCAGTACTGGTATTATTGACTCTCATTCACTTATGCAGTCATTAGAAGCAAATAGTCTTAATAATGGTGTCGATTTTATTTATAACCATGGAGTAATCGAAATATCTAAAAATCAGAATTGGTTACTAAAAGTTAAAAGCATTGATGATGATATTTTTGATATTGAAACAGAAATATTAATTAATTCTGCTGGATTAAACTCTGATAAAATTGCTGAAATGGCTGGAATTGATATTGATGAATATCATTACAGATTACATTATGCTAAAGGACATTATTTTAAGCTTAGCTCTTCAAAAAGTGGTTTAGTAAGTAAATTAATTTATCCTATTCCTAATAAAAATATTACTGGACTCGGTATTCACGTAACTAAAGATTTAGGCGATGGAATTAAATTAGGTCCTGATGTTCAGTATTTGCAAAACAATAAGATAGATTATGATTTCAACGAAAATTTAAAAGAAGACTTCTATCTATCTGTTTCAAGATATTTAAAAGGTATAACAATAAATGATTTAGTTCCTGACTATACAGGTATTCGCCCGAAACTTCAAAAAGAAGGTGAATCGCAAAGAGATTTTATTATCAAAAAAGAGAGCGATAAATCTTTTGAAAATCTTATAAATTTAATTGGAATTGAGTCTCCAGGTCTAACAAGTTCGCTTGAAATTGCAAAATATGTGAAAAATTTGATTTAATTAAATCAAAAAATAGCATAAATTATGTTGCAGAAGCTAAGTTGTTTTCTAATAACTTAAATTTATAATCTAAATTATTAGAAAATAAATCGGATTTTATCATATCAAGTTTACTAATGGTGGCTTGTATTGCTAAATCTGATTGGTCAATGCCTATCCAATTCCTTTTAAGTAATTGAGCTGAATAAAGAGTTGTCCCAGAGCCACAGAAGCAATCTAAAACAATACTTCCTTCATTTGAAGAGGTTTTAATTATTAAATCTAATATTTCTGAGTTTTTTTCTGTTGGATAGGTTGGATATTGCGGGTCTTTTAACTCCCAAATATCTTGGATTCGCTTACCTTCCCTTTCATCTATAAATATTTTTTTTCGTGGGTTGCCAGTTGCAGACCATTCAATTAATCCATCGTTATCCCATTGTTCTAATGTTTGGACCTTTGTCCTCCAATGTCGCCCTTTTGGAGGGTAAATTCCCTTAAATGGCTGATTAGACAACCCATTTGTAGTTTCACCAGGAGCGTGAATTGGTACTGTTGTATATCTTCTTCCTTTGTTATCAATTTTTGGGAACAGCTTTTCAATATCTTTTTCGGAGTATTTTTCTCTTGGCTCGTTCCAAATCGGTTCAGCAGATTTTGTATAAAACAAAATCATATCCTTTATATTTCCATAGCCAATTCTATTAAAATTCTTTGGATTACATTTTATGCGACTTATGTCATTTCTAAAATTATCAATTCCGAAAATCTCGTCCATTAATATTTTTACATAATGACCAATTTTATAATCAATGTGTAAATAAATAGATCCTTTATCAGAAAGCAATTCTTTTAACAGAACTAATCTATCTTTTAGAAAATTTAAAAAATCAATTCCTATAAGTTTATCAGAATATGCAATAGATCCATTTTTTGAGTTACTTATTGTAGTTGCTCGCCCTTCGCTTATTGTAAAATTGCTTCCAGTTGAGTATGGTGGATCTATATAGACTAAATCAACTTTTCCCCCTAAATTCATTTCATTAAGAAGATATTTTAAACCTATTATATTATCAGATTTTAATAGTAAATTTTTCATATTAAACTTGGTAAAGATACTCCCTTAAGACTAAAGTACTCATAATATTAAAGTTGTTATGCGTCTCATTAATTGACTTATACATTTTATTATTTCCTTTAATATATAATACGCCATCTAATATTGCTATTATAGTTGCTTTTACATCTTTAGAATTTAATGTGGACATTGCATCATTAAATTGAGCATTTTGATGACCACCGAAATCAGTGAGAAACTTTGCTTCTCCAATTATATATTTATTATTAAATCTAGCAACGAAATCCAATCCCTTTTCGTGTTTATAGTTAAGATGTTCGCTTGCGAATAACTTCATTGCGTTATCACTCGCATCTAAAATAGCATTGTCGTTATTTGAAGTAAACTGACTTATATCAACTGGTTCAATTCCTAATGATTTGCTTTTAATCCAATCTTTAAACATTGGTCCAATTTGCCGATTTGTTTCTTTTGGCTCAGAGCTTTTCTCGTAAATTTTATCTAAACCCATTTCATACAATCTACCACAAATTCTATTTATTGTGTTAGGGTTTCTTTCTATTGCACCTTTGTCCCTTTTTAAATATGCAATATAACTATCTTTAATAGGAAATAAGTCCAAAGATAATAAGTTTTTTATTAGTTCTTGATTATTTCTGTTTTGAAATGAGCATTCTACTTTACTCCACTTTTCATTATCTATGTCTCTTATTCCTTCTGGAATTGTAGGATAAACTCTAAATAAATCATATAGATATGACCTTTGTTGTGCGTATTCAATACTTTGTGTAGTCCATTTATTCATTAAATTTATATAATTTTAATTATAAATATTTTATTCATTAAATTTATATAATTTTAATTATAAATATTTTCTATCTTAAGTTTCAAATATACATAAAAATTGAATATAATTGTTAAAATAGGAAAAGAAAAATGGTTTTATATAGTTTAAATATTTAAAACTTTGAATATTTATCATAATTTCAGAGAAATTTCGTAATTTTGTAATCTTTTGGATAGGTGCAGGAGTGGTTTAACTGGCACGCCTGGAAAGCGTGTGTGCCGGCAACGGTACCGAGGGTTCGAATCCCTCCCTCTCCGCTGGGAATAATTGTAACTCTATTTCTTTTAAGGAATAATGAAGAATATAAGAAACTTTTGTATTATCGCTCATATAGACCATGGAAAATCTACATTAGCTGATAGAATGCTTGAAATGACAGGTCGTATCACCGAAAGGGAAATGACTAATGCTCAGATTCTTGATGCTAATCCGTTAGAACAA
Source organism: uncultured Hyphomicrobiales bacterium (assembly GCA_964465945.1). Classification (GTDB taxonomy): domain Bacteria; phylum Bacteroidota; class Ignavibacteria; order Kapaibacteriales; family UBA2268; genus JAJRPT01. The sequence continues at coordinate 48,671 of CAYXMM010000012.1, read as the reverse complement.
GAACGTGGAATAACGATTAAACTCCATGCCATTCAAATGGAATATAAAAGAGACGATGAAGTTTATTTTCTAAACCTTATTGACACTCCAGGTCACGTAGATTTTACTTATGAAGTTTCTCGCTCTCTTGCTGCTTGCGAAGGTGCTATTCTTGTTGTCGATGCGACGCAAGGAATCGAAGCTCAGACTATCTCAAATCTTTATTTAGCAATAGAACACGATTTAGAAATTATTCCTGTGTTAAATAAAATTGACTTACCTTCTGCTTCAACAACATTAGAAAGCGTAAAACAAGAAGTAATTGATTTAATCGGTTGCAAAGAAAGTGAAATTGTCCTTGCTTCAGCAAAAAATGGAATCGGGATAAAAGATATTTTAGATGCAGTAGTTGATAGAATACCTGCTCCAAAAGGAGACCCAGAAGCACCTTTAAAAGCACTAATTTATGACTCTTTGTATGACCCTTATAGAGGTGTTATAATTAATTATAGAATTTTCGATGGTGTTTTACGTGAAAATGAAAAAATTCGATTCGTAAGAACAGGTAAAGAATACGATGTAGAAGAAGTCGGAGTGTTTCACTTAAATAGATTCAGAACTAAAGAACTAAGTGCAGGTAATGCTGGGTATATGGCAGCTGCTATTCGGTCGCTGAGCGATATTAAAGTTGGCGACACTATAACTTCAGTAAAAAATCCAACTAAAGAACCTATAGGTGGCTTTAAAGAAGTTAAGCCGATGGTGTTTAGTGGAATTTATCCTGCTGATTCTGCAGACTTTGAAGATTTGAGAGAAGCACTCGCTAAATTATCTTTAAACGATGCCGCAATAACTTATGAGCCAGAAACCTCTAAAGCTCTTGGATTTGGCTTTCGTTGTGGTTTCTTAGGTATGCTTCACATGGATATAGTCCAAGAACGCTTAGATAGAGAGTTCAATCAAACTATTGTTACGACTGTTCCAAGCGTAAGATATAGAGTAGAACGAAGACACAAAGAATCAATTTATGTATCTAATCCTTCTGAACTACCTGACCCAGGTGAAATAGAAGAAGTGTATGAACCATATATAAAAGCTCAAATTATTACTCCTGCTGAATACATTGGTAATATAATGAAATTGTGTATGGACAAAAGAGGCACAATTCTTGCACAAAACTATATTACAACTTCAAGAGTAGAATTAATATTTGATTTACCTCTTGCTGAAATAGTTTTTGATTTTTATGATAAGTTAAAGTCGACTTCTCGTGGCTATGCTTCATTAGATTATGAGTTTTCCGATGAGAAGCCAGGCGTTCTTGTTAAATTAGATGTTCTATTAAATGGCGACCCAGTTGATGCTCTATCTTCTATTGTTCATAGAGATAAAGCGTATGATTGGGGTAAGCGTTTGTGTGATAAGTTAAAAGAATTAATTCCCCCTCAAATGTTTGAAGTTGCTATCCAAGCTGCTATAGGGAATAAAGTTATTTCCAGAACTACTGTGAAAGCGCTTAGAAAGAATGTTACTGCTAAATGTTATGGTGGTGATATTTCCAGGAAAAGAAAGCTATTGGAAAAACAAAAAGAGGGGAAAAAACGTATGAAACAAATTGGTTCTGTTGAAGTGCCACAAGAAGCATTTCACGCAGTATTAAGCATTGATAATTAATAGAGATTTTGAAAATGTCTAAAATGAGATTAAGAAAAGAAGTTAAGCCAAAAAAAGAAGAAAATTTTATCCAAAGTATTATAAATACTATTAAAATTTTACCTCAGGCAATTCTTTTTGTGATGATTATAAATGGAATAGCGATTGCTTCTTTTGTTGTGCCTACTGGTTCGATGGAAAACGAAGTTATGACAGGTGATTTCCTATTTGTAAATAAATTCAAATATGGTCCGACTACTCCTCAAATCATTCCAATTTTAAATATTCCCTTACCTTACTATAAATTTCCAGGTTTCTGGGAGCCAGAAAAGGGCGATGTAATAGTATTTGTTTATCCAGGTGATAGAGATGAACTTGAATCAGCTGAGTTTCAATATTACTTAAAAAGATGTATTGCGACAGCAGGTGATGTTTTAGAGATAAAGGATAAAGTTGTTTATGTGAATGGTAAAAAATACCCTTTTCCTAAAAATTCTAAATTTATTCCTTACATTGGCGATAGAATGGCGGGTTTCCCTTATGGAACAACTTGGAGTTTGAATAACTATGGACCTATTACAATGCCGAAAATAGGAGATAAAATTCCATTAAACCTTGATAATCTAAGACAATGGGACACATTCATTAGAAGAGAAGGACACGAAGTTTCTGTTGATAGAAATTCAGTTTTAGTCGATGGAAAACCAGTTAAAGAATATATAGTAGAAAGAGATTACTGCTTTGCAATGGGTGATAATAGAGATAATAGCGAAGATTCGCGTTCATGGGGATTTGTTCCTTATGATAATGTAGTTGGGACTCCTATTGTAGTTTATTGGTCCTGGGACACAAACCAACCAATCTCAAATATAATAGCTAAACTTGCAACTACAAGATTTGGCAGAATCGGAACATTTATAAATTAAGATAAAAAATATAAGATAAAAGAAAATGGGGGTTTATTACCTCCATTTTTTATTTTAATAGAATATAGTTTTACTCAACCTTAAACAATACTTCATATTCATGTTTTTCAATTTTCTTTTTGCTATCTGCTTCTGGAAGTACTTTTTTAATTGATATTTTTGTTCCATTTATATCAATGGCTTTTGGTTCGAGGTTAGTGTTTAAAAGCATTGTTTTACTATCAATCTCTAATTGAATTTTAAAATTACCTTCCCACACACATTCAACATCGATAGGACATCTCGAATCTTCAAGAATATCTACAAATTTGATTATTGACCCATTTGGTAAAGTTTGAGTATCGCCAACTTCTAATGTAAATTCTGTTGATGTTGGTTTATCTGGCTTCTTGTCATCATTACTATTAGTAAGAAAGTCAAAGCAAGAGGATAAAGATAAAAGAATAATTAATGCAGTAAATTTATACATTTTTAAACCTGTAAATTATTATTTATACAATAGACACTTTAAAATTCAAAAAGTTACAAAAAAAACTATGAAGTGCATTTCATAGTTCTTGTTTGTGTTTTAATAGTTAACTAAAATTATTCTTTAGTCATTTCAATCTCTTTAATCAATCGGGCAACTTCTGACTCAAGCCCATCTCTGTTTGCATTTAACTCAAGATATTTGTCGAAATCTTTAAGTGCGGCATCGTTGAATTTTAAAATCTTATTTGTTATCGCTCTTCCGTAGTATGATAAACCATAGTCTGGCTGTAATTGAATTGACTTGTTGTAATCAGTAAGTGCTTTTTCGTAATTTTCAAGGTAGTAATTTGCATTCGCTCTTGCATAAAGTGCTTCAGGAAAAGCATTGCTTATACTCAATGCTTTATTGAAATTAGCGATTGCCTCATTGAACTTAGAACCTTTCAAATCGCAAATACCTTTTGCATAATAAGCTTCAAAATAGTTTTTATCAATAGAGATTGCTTTGTTAAAATCGGCAAGCGCTTCGCTTACGTTATCGGAATAAAAGTATGCCAATCCACGTCCATAATATGCTGGAGCATAAGAGCTATTGTTGTCTATGGCTTTAGTATATTGCTCTATCGCAACAGGATAATTCTTAGCTTGGACGGCATTAAAAGCAGATTTGATAAAACCTTCGCCACCTTGTGCATAAAGTGAAATTGAAACTAAAAAAGTCAAAAAGTATAAAAGATTTTTCATATTTTCCCCCATTTGCTATTTTTTATTAACAAATATAAAGTTTTGTTTTTAAATTGCATATATTTTTTTGCAAATTAAGATTTTTTTTCTAATTGTAAATATTAAGAATGAACGATAAATATATAAGTGTGATTGGGCTAGAAGTTCATACCCAACTTTTAACGGAAAGTAAAGCATTTTCTTCGAGTTCTACTAATTTTGGTGAAAGTCCAAACCACAATACTGATGTAGTTACTTTAGCAATGCCAGGCGCATTACCTGTGCTAAATAAGAAATTAGTAGAGTTTGCGATAAAAGTGGGTCTTGCGACGAATTGTAAGATAAGGGAAGTAAATAGGTTTGATAGAAAAAATTATTTTTACCCAGACTTACCGAAGGGCTACCAAATTTCTCAGCACGAAGGTCCAATTTGCTACGATGGGTTTATAGAGATAGAATTAAACGACGGAATAAAAAAAATTGGAATTACTCGCATACATATGGAAGAGGATACAGGGAAATCTATTCACGATTTAGATATTGATACACTCTTAGACTATAATAGAGCGGGTGTGCCGTTAATTGAAATCGTATCTGAGCCAGAAATTCGTTCTGCAACCGAAGCTCACCAATACTTAAATCAGTTAAAGCAAATTCTCCTATACACTGGTGTAAGTAGTGGAAATATGGAAGAAGGCGCACTCCGTTGCGACGCCAATGTTTCTGTTATGCTAAAAGATGCTACTGAGTTCGGCACAAAAACCGAAGTAAAGAATATGAACTCCTTTAGGAATGTAGAAAAAGCTATTGAATATGAAATTCATAGACAAATCGAATTGATTGAATCTGGTGGCAAAGTTATTCAAGAAACAAGAATGTGGGATGGGGTAAAGAATAAAACTATTCCAATGAGAACTAAAGAATCAGCAAGAGATTATAGATATTTTCCTGAGGCGGACCTCCCATTGTTGAAAATTCCACAGGAAATGGTTAATTCAATCAATAATAAATTACCGGAAATGCCTCTTAAAAAGAAGTATAGATTTCATAGTGAATATAGTATTCCTCTTTATGATGCTGGTATTTTAGTCGAGGATTTTGAACTTGCAAACTTCTACGAAAGGACTTGCGACTTACTTCAAACTAAAGATTCGAAAGCATATAAATTAGTTAGTAATTGGATAATGACTGAGTTACTACGTTTAAGAGCAGAGAAAAATTTGTCAATTAATGAACTTGGCTTCTCTGAAAGTCAAATAGCTGAAATAGTTGAGCTTCTAAATACTGGAAAAATCTCAAATCAAATTGCAAAAGATATTCTTCCGGAAATTATCGGAACTGGTAAATCTCCAAATAGCGTAATTCAAGAAAAAGGACTTCTTCAAGTTAATGATTCTGACCTAATAGAAAGTATAGCTGTTCGTCTATGTAGTGAAAACCCTGACGAAGTTCAAAAATTTAAAGAGGGTAAGGACAGAGTTCATGGCTTTTTTGTAGGTCAAATTATGAAAGAAACAAAAGGGAAAGCGAATCCTAAACTTGTCGCAGATATTGTTACAAAACATTTGAATGGATAAAATATGAAAAAAATATTTGTATTACTTGCTGTATTTTTAATAATTTCTTGTCAAGAAGATGAAATTAAATATAGTAATGCTGCTTGGAGTGGAGCAAATGGAATAGTTAAGCCAGATACGGTTGCGAAAGTTATTGATTTTAATACTAATAATTACGATGCTATCATCAAATCTAAGGTTACATATCCAAGTTATCCTGATATTGATAATGATAAAGCAAAATTAATTATTGAGGGCTATTTTAAAAGTGGCAATGCTTTTACAAATATAGAGAAATTTAAAGTAAATGGAAATAATGTAGATTATTATAAATCATCTTTTTATCCATCTTATTTTTATTCACAAAATGACCCACTTACTTTCGGAAGTAATAATGTAATTGAAGTGACTGACAATAATGCAATCTCAAGTTTTGAATTTGTAAATGAAGATGTTTTAGGTGAAGTAGAAATTTCTGATAATTCTTTGAATGACGAGATTAAATTTATGTTTAATAAAAGTTGGGATATATATTCCATAGACGGTTATTACATTTACTATAAACAAAATAGTAATAGTATTGAATCTTACTATAGCATCAATGGTTTGTTAAATATTTTAACTCCTGATAACTTAACAATTAGAAAGACCGATATAGCACAAATAGCTGAAACCAATTTAGGGATTAGTCCTGAAATTATTACTAAAGTTAGTATTTCTTTATTAGCAACAGATACAAGTGAAGTGAAAATTGGAAATAGAAATGCTTTAATCTATAAAACTGCCGAAAAAATCTATACTTTTAAGTATAATCAAAATTAATAATTTAGGGTTATCTTTTGTTAGATAACCCTAAACTTTTATCTTATAATCTTATAAGCATAATAATAAAAATCATTCATTTTGTCTATTTACCTTGTAAATTCGATATATTTATCTTATTTTTGTTAATGTTTTGTTTTAATTTTTCAAATAATGAAAATTCCTTTTTTAGATTTAAAATCTCAATATTTATCAATAAAAGAAGAAATCCACAAGAATTTAGAGCCAATTTTTGAGAATACTGCATATATTGGTGGTAGAGCAGTTACAGAGTTTGAAGATAATTTTGCTGCAAAGCTTGGTATAACTCATTGTGTTTCTTGTGCTAATGGAACAGATGCAATTTACATTGCCCTTAAATCATTAAATATTGGGGCGAATGATGAAGTTATAGTTCCAGCAAATACTTGGATTTCAACTTCTGAAACTGTGAGCCAAGCAGGAGCAAAACCTGTTTTTGTAGATAATGATGAATATTTTTTGATTGATGTAAGCAAGATAGAAGAGAAAATTACTCAAAAAACAAAAGCAATTATTGCTGTTCATTTATATGGTCAGTCAGCTGAATTAGGAGCTATACAAGAACTTTGCAAAAAGTATAATTTATACTTAATTGAAGACACAGCGCAAGCTCATTTTGCTAAATATTATGGGAATAATTTAGGAACATTTGGCGATATTGCAACATTTAGTTTCTACCCAGGTAAAAATTTAGGTGCTTATGGTGATGCTGGTGCTATTGTTACAAGCAATAATGAGCTTGCTGACAAAATGAGAGCGTTTGCTAATCATGGGCAGATTGATAAAAATGTCCATATTTTTGAAGGAATTAATTCAAGATTAGATGCAATTCAGGCAGTCGTATTAAATACAAAACTTAAATATATCGAAGAATGGAATGATGCAAGATTAGAAAATGCAAATCTTTATAATCAATATTTAAGTGAGATTAGCGAGATTGAAATTCCACAGATTAAAGATAATTGTAAGCATATATTTCATCTTTATGTAATTAAAGCACTTGATAGAGATGGCTTACAAAGTCACTTGTCAAACTGTCATATTGGAACTGGTATTCATTATCCGAAAGCATTACCTTTTACTGGCGCTTATAATAACTTGGGCTATAATTATAATGATTTTCCAAAGGCGAATGAGTATCAAGACGTAATTCTGTCATTACCAATGTATCCAGAATTAAAAGAAGAACAAATAATATATATTTCAGAAAAAATTAAAGAATTTTATAGATAATTATGAAAGCATTAGTAACAGGTGGAGCGGGTTTTATTGGGTCGCATATTGTAGATAGATTAATCAAAATGGGTTTGGAAGTTGCTATTATTGATAATATGTATACTGGGCAAAAGGAGAATATTAACCCAAAGGCAAAGTTTTATCTTAATGATATTCGTGATGAAGAAGTTATTAATATTATTAAAACTGAAAAGCCGGATTATGTCTTTCATACTGCTGCTCAAATGTCTGTGCCTTTTTCTGTTGAAAACCCTAAATTTGATTTAGATGTAAATGGCAATGGAACTTTAAACTTAATTAAGGCATCATTAGAAATTAATTTGAAGAAGTTTATTTTTAGCTCTACTGGTGGAGTTATTTATGGGCAAATGGATATTCTTCCAACAAAGGAAGATGTAATATTAAAACCACTTTGTCCTTATGGAATTACTAAACTTCTATGTGAAAAGTATTTGTATTTTTATAAACAAGAATTTGGCTTGAATTTTACTGCATTGCGATATGGTAATGTTTATGGTCCTCGTCAAGCAAATGCACACGAATCTGGTGTTATAACTATTTTTGCGCGTAAAGTATTGAATAATGAGAAATGTGTTATTTACTCTTATGACGACCAACCAGGTGGAATGATAAGAGATTATATCTATGTTTCTGATGTTGTTGATGCAAATATTGCAGCAATGAATTCTGAAAGTGATGTTTATAATGTTGGGACTTCAATTGGCACAAATACACAAACTTTGTTTGAAATAATTAAAGAAATTTCAAATATTGACCCTGGCTTAGATGTGCTACCTCCAAGAAAAGGAGAGATAAAATCAATTTATTTAGATATTTCCAAATCTAAGAATAAATTAAATTGGTCACCTAAAATTGGTATTAAAGAAGGTATGCAAATTACCTTAGATTATTTTAAATCAATTAAATAAATATTTTAATTTAAAATATAAAATTTATTAAAATAAATTAAATTAGTATTGGAGTGGATTTTTATAAAATAAAATCCATTTTTTATTTTTAAATTTAATGTAAATTTATTACCCGAATTTATTTCGTTAAACACTCTATTCCCTAATAAATCAATTACTTCAATATTCAAATTATCATAATATTTATCTAAATCAATCACAAATTCGCCTTTATTGGGATTTGGATAAATTGTAATTTTATTATTAGAAATTGAGTTCGTTTTATAATTAATTATATTTGATTTAATATCGCTAAAGCAATTAAATTCATTTATTGAAAAAGCATAATATGAATGGTTTTCTTTTGCTAAAATTTTGTTTGAATTATTTTCATTGACTAAAGTATCATTTTCATACCATAAATTATTAATGTGATTAGACATAATATAGTCTTCAAATATACTAATTTCTGCTGGCTCTGGGATAGGAATTATGTAAATTAATGTGTCAATTTCAAAAGAACATCCTGTTAATTTGTTTATTATTTTAATGTTGAGATTATTTAATCCATTTTCTAAGTATTTAAAATTAATAGAATTATCATTCTGATTAATTATATTAATAGGAGTTGTTGATATATTTAGAGTATTTTCAATATTAGTAGAAACTATTAAATTTTCATTAAAACATAGTGAATCTTTTAAACCTGTAACTTGTTTGTCAAACTCAATAACATTTAATATTTTTGATATTGTATCAATTTTATTGTTTAAATTATTCTTCCTAAATAAATTAATTGTTGCCGAATTATTATTATCAAATTTAACTAAAATATTATTGTTATTATTTTCTAAAATTGTTGCATTTAGCACATTCCACGTAAATGACAAAAACTCTGCATCACTTGTAATAAACCTAATTTCATCATTCAAACAAACATTTAAAATATTAGGAGAAATATTTAATATTGGTTCATCTAAATAAAGTAAATTTAATTTACTTGTATTATCACAATTATTTTTTGAATATTTAACTGAAATATTACCATTTTTATTTAACCATTTTACACGAATATAATTTAAAGTATCGCTTGTAAGTAATTCACCATTTTCCACTTCCCATTTATACTTATCATACTTGTTTTCTATATAATAATCTTCGATACACTCCACACAAGTGGTATCATTTCCTATTATATTAACATTTTCAATTTTAAATGAATTAATATCAAATCTTTTATTTAAACCACAAAATTCTGAATTATCTTTAAAAATAAAATTAATATAACTATTTGTATTATTCCATTCTACTGTAAAAGAGTTAGAATTTTGCGAAGTAATTATTCCACCATTTACAATAATTTCTGGATTATTTTTTGAATTTGTAGTATAATAATAATTTTTAATTTCACCTATACAGACATTTGTATCCCCGACTAATTCAACCTCTGGATAATCTTTTATAAAAAAAATAATTCCTGTTTCGTAATGACAATTAGAAGTAATTTGTTCAAGTTTTAAAACATATCCAATATTACTCTTTAAATTTGCCAAATTATAGCTTAATGAGTCATTATTACTTAACAAAGTATCGTTTAATGACCATTTAATTGTTGAATTTGGATATTCAATTATACTTGCTTTTAATATATCGTCTTTGCAAAATAGTGTTTTATTAATTTTATATTGTATATCAGGGTATATAGTAAATGAATCAGAAATAGTAGAACAATATGGGCTACTTGAAACAACTTTCAATTTATATTTTTCTGAATAATCATTAATCTTTGGCAATAAAAATGTAATGATTGTGTCAGAGGAGTTTACGCTATAAATTAAATTATTTTTAGAAAACTCCCCGTTTATATCAGATAGGTATATATTAAATGAATTATTATTATTAAAATTAAAATTTTTATTAATTGAAATTGTTTTTTCCGACCTACTACAAGGGAACCCTGTTAAGCTAATACTCATTTTTAGATAATTGTCGTCCATAAACTTTGAAATAAAAGCATCTGTGTTGCCATTATTAATATTTTGAAATCCATTCTTAAAAAAAGTATTAGAGGAGGCAGTATAACCAGCAATAATGATATTATCATTAATATTTATAGCTCTTGCAATATCTTGTTTATCACCGCCTAAGTATGTTGAATAAACTGGGTTTAAATTCCTATCAGTTTTAAGAAAAAAGGCGTCGTAATCTCCGTTTCTTTTATCAGTTGAATTGTAAGTGATATTACTATCTGACCGTGTGCCACCAACTATATATAAATAATCATTATATTTAATATCATAAACAGATTCGTAATTTTCACCTCCGAAATAAGTACAATTTAGCAAAGTGTCTTGTTTAATTTTCGCGATAAACCCATCATTTTCTCCACCAATTATTTTTTGAAATGTATTTGTTGGTAAATCTACACTATTTCCAGAACCCAACAAATAAATGTCGTTATCATAGTTATCAATCGCAAAACCAAAATCATCACTTGTTCCACCGAAATATGAACTCCTAACCAAATCGCCATTTAACTTAAACTCTGAAAAATATGAGTCATACCCTCCTTTAATTTTATTTTGATAGCCATTCAACGAAATATTATCTGAACTATTTGTGCTTCCTGTAATAATTATTATATTGTTATTATATACAATATTATTAGAAAAATCATCTCCTTTTCCGCCTAAATATGTCCCCCAATCTAAACTCGTATCATCAAATTTAGCCAAAAAAGCATCATACCCTCCACCATTAGTATTTTGCCTTCCTCCGCTTGCAATATTAGTCTTAGATTTTGTATATCCAGATATTAAAATAGATTCGCCATCAGAATCAATCCCATTAATAGCATCATCGCCTTCGCCACCAAAATATGTGGAATAATAAAGTGTTCCATTTTGATTAAAGTTTGCAAAAAAACCATCTACTTCACCTCCAAAAATCTTCTGGTGGGCGTTTTGGCTCATAGTGAAATTATTGCTTTGCATTCTTCCTGCAATTAATATGTTATTATTTTTAATTTTTGTTGAGAATGCAATATCATCACCATTGCCACCAAAATATGATGCCCACATTCGTTTTCCAGTTGAATCGAATTTCACAATTATCGCATCGAACCCGTTAGATTTATTTTGCTGATAACCATTATATGCGATTTGAGCAGTAGAACTAGTTAAGCCAACTGAGTAAGTATTATTATTACTATCTACGTCCATATCGTAAAATCTATCAATTGCGCTACCACCAAAATATGTTCCTTGTAATAAAACTATAGGGTCAATAATTAATTTTGAATTAATTATTATATTATCTTCATAGCTTATGATATTATTAGATAATTTGTAATTTAGTTTGAATTTATTTGCAATATTATTTTTATAATAAGCAATAGAATTGGTAATTATAAAATTATTAGAAATTAAATTATTATCTTCATCTATATAGCCATTCTCTAATTTTATTTTAATATCATTAATGTTTGCGCCAGAATCTAACTCAAAAATAAATTCATAATTATTATTATTTTCCTTAATTCTCAAACTTATATTATTATAAATATTTTTAATTATCACAGAATCATTACAAAAGTATTTATTATTATTAGGGCTTCCAAAATTAAATAAATTATATTGACTATTATTTGTACCAATAATATGACTAAAATCAGCACCGATAAATTCAATTTTTAAATCTTCATAATTATGGATCTTTGATTTAATAGAATAATAAGGTGTTAAAGTTTCTTCTATATCATAGTTTTTTAAATAAGAAAAGTAAATAGAATTTCCCTTGCTATATATTGCATTTTGTTTGTTAAAGCCAAAAAACCTGTTCTTATCAGTATGTAAATTAGATGCAAAAATACTTGACAAAGGGAGTAAAAAAATAATTAAAATTAGATTCATAATAAATTGTAAATGTTAAAATTGTATAGTAGTATAAGTTTGAATATTATTGATAAAAACTGAAAAATAGTCTTATTATAAAAAATAATATTAAAAAATATTAATAAACTTATTGTTTTCAAGAAATTTCCTTAATTTTGAAAAATTATAAAGGTAGGAAATGAAAGAAAGGTTTTCAAATCAAAGAAGATTGTATCGGCTCTTAGAGCAAATTAGCAATCGTTCATATAAAAATGCAAATGAATTAATTAAAACTGCAATTAATGAAGTAACTGATAGTGATGAGTTTAAAATTAAAGGTGGCAGGATTTGGAAATTAAATGTCGCTGATTTAACTTACTCTCTTTCTTATCAATATGGTAATGTCAAGCCAATTCCAAAAAATTTCGCAATAAGTCTTGGCGATGAACATATCTTTGACACAATGAATCGCTTAAGTAAAAAACGAACTATTCTACAAGAGGAAACCAATGAAATATTAAAAGCTTCAGGTATTCATCATTATTCCTTAACTGGAGTGGGGGATTTAATTCGCACTAAAAGTGGATCTTTCTATGAATACGCTCTTGGCTTCAATGCCGACACCTTTTCCGAAGAATTTCGTGAATCAATCACAATTATTAGTTCAGTTTGCACTGTTGCAATTAGGAATCTTACTGCCGAAAAAGAGAAAAAAAGAATAAATAAAGATTATGAACAAGCAAAAGTAATTCAACAAAACCTCCTTCCAGAGCATTTTACAGAGTTCTTAGATTATGAAATATTTGGAGTATGTGTGCCAGATTCTGATGTGGGTGGGGATTATTTTGATTATATCAGAACATCAAAAGCACTCGAAAATGAGGAGACTCTTTCAATAGTAATTAGCGACGCTGCAAGCAAGGGCTTACCTGCCGCTATTCAATCACTTTTTGTTTCGGGAGCTTTGCGAATGGGAATGGAACTCGGAAGTAGAATTTCACATATACTCGCCTTATTAAATAACCTAATTTTCAAAACTTTTCCTTATGAAAGATTTGTTACTTTATTTATGTTAGAACTAACAAGAGCAGAAAATCGGCTTGTTCTTTACGCAAATGCAGGTCATTGTTCGCCTATTAAATATTCTCCAAAAAAAGATAAATTCACCGAATTAAAACCCACTGGTGGCTTGCTTGGAATCGTTGAACGTCAAAGATTTGGACTTGAGAATACTCGTATGGATAAAGGTGATATTTTAGTGCTTTTTACCGATGGAATCAGCGAAGCACAAGATGAAAATGGCGAATTATTTGGTGAAGAGCGATTGAAAGAATTAATTAAGCAATTTCACCATTTACCGGCAAAAGAACTCGCATACTGCATAATTGATAAAATTGCAAATTATTCAAAAAATTCAAGTTATACTGATGATAGCACAATAGTGATAATTAAAAGAAAAAAAGAACCAAAAATAGAAAATAAAGAAGAAAATTAATTTAATATTTTATCAATCACTGAACGCTCTACAACTATGATGCCTGCTTTCTTTGAAGCACCAAAGATTATTCCGCCGGAGGACTTAAACACAGGGACTAAATTATGTGCTGGAATTGATGATAATGAAATTGACGAAAGCAATTTTCCATTATTTTTATCTATATAAAATAGACCCGTTGCACTATCACGCTCTCCGCAAAAAACTAACGCATCTTCGCAAACTAACAGAGGTGAATTAATACTTAAATCTACAACTAGTTCCCATAATTTCTTACCCTCTTTTGAATACTTATTCAAATATGAGACATCTGCACCTATACCAGGATTATCTGAAACAGTATAAATATTACCCTTGCTATCTGCGGAAATAAATTTACATATTTTATTAGTTTCAATTCTACTTACTTCTTTTCCTTTACTATCCAAACGAACAATACGGACGAAATTCTCACCATTGATTTGGAATAAAATTGGTATAATTATGTTGGTATTTACACAAATTGAAGCAGAATACAAACGACCTAATAATGATTTACTATATTTAATTGAGCCATCTTTTATAGCAAATAAAGTATCTTCAATATTAAAATCATCTTGAGTTGAAGCAAAATAAATTATGCCATTTTCAGAGATAGAAAAATCTCTTAAACCATTATTAAATGAAATGTAATTTTCTAATTGACCTTTATTATTATAAACTTTTAGACCATTACTTGTTGAAGATGAATATATTTTATTATTAAATATTACTAAGTCAGAATATAAGCCACTATTAGTTGTGTCCTTTTCGGTTTTCCAATTTAATTTTGGACTTCTTCTGTCCTTAATATTGTATGAGAAAATAGTTCCATTTTGAACTTGAAAATATATATTATCGTTATTGTCTTTACAAGGGTTAGAAACAATAATGTCATCTCTAAGATTTATTGAACTCATCACTCTATCTTCGCTAACTATATGAACTATATTCGCTTTTGAAATATATAGAAATTCATAAGAATTTAACATAAAAGGAGGGAATAAGAACCCGGAACTATCTATTATATTATCAAATTTAAATTCTTTAAAGTTTATATAATTTGAAAAAACTTTATCAAAACTCTCATAATTATTTGAGCGTGTGTATCCGCCATTCACGGAGTTGTATGATGGCTTGTCATTAGAACAAGAACATAGAATTAAGGAGAATATTGCGAATAAAATAAATTTCATTATTTATTTCTCACCAATCTAATACCCGTAGAAACTATAGAATTATTAGCAGTTGTTCTATTTGATTTACGACAATATAATTCACCGCTTTGATAACTGCCACCTCTTCTTACTTTTCTCGAATTAGATTTAATATTTATAGGGTCAATTGTATCGTCAGATGCATACTCGGAAGTATAGTCATCATAGCACCACTCCCAAACATTCCCAAATAAATCATATAACCCTGCTTGGTCAATCCTTTTCGTTCCGAGGATTTTTGCGTTATAACCAGAATTATCATTATACCAAGCAAATTGAGATAGTTGCGTTGCTTCAACATTTGAAATATTTGCTAAGTACTCCCATTCAGCTTCCGTTGGTAATCGCCAACCTTTTGCTACTAAATTGAAATTATATTGATTATCTTCCTTGATATAGCAAGTATCCAAGCCATACATTTTTGAAAGTTCATTACAATAAAGTATTGCTTCATTCCAAGTAACATTTGAAATAGGCAAATTATCATTAACGCGAGGTGAATTATTGTAATTATATACAAAAGCCCATAATCTTTGGCTTAATTCATATCTTGCAACTAAGAGAGTCTTTGATATTGTAACATTTCTTGTTATTCGTTCGTCTGAAAAACCATCAGCATTACCTTGCAAATAAGTTCCTGAAGCAATTTCTACAACTTCAACTTTTGGGTAAAGATAATTTTTAATTGGAATTGAATCATAAGGTTTTCCATTAAACCCAACATAAACAAAATTAGCTTCGAAATCTAAATCATTGATAAATTTAATTTTAGTTGGCGACCATTCGGTAATATTTTTATAATAAGGTGTAATAAAAATTGTGTCTGAATTTCCAACAAAAAACAACATTACATCAGAACTAAGAGTCCCAAAATCTTCGCCCTCTATAGAAATAGTATCACCTAAAAAATACTCATTAGAGGACAATTTTGTTATTTTTGTCTCAATTGGGTCATTTTTTGCTACTTCCTCTTCGCAAGAAATCACAAAAAATGTCATTATAAGAATTGCTAAATATTTCATTCTGAGATAAATATTAAGTAATTTTGAATTTTAAAAAATAAAATTACCAATATTTTCTTATAAATTAAAATCTTTGTGAGTTTAAATTTAGAAAACATCTCAAAAACTTATGAAAATGGAGTTAAAGCCGTTGATAATATCTCATTGTCGATCAACGATGGAGAGTTTCTTGCGTTAGTAGGACCTTCTGGTTGTGGAAAATCTACTTTGCTTAGAGTTATTGCAGGTTTGGAAGAATATCAAGGTGGAAATATTTATATTAATGGGGAAGATGTTAGTAAGAAAAAACCATCTGAACGAGGAATTGGAATGGTATTCCAGAACTATGCCCTTTATCCTCATCTTAGCGTATTTGAAAATATCGCTTTTCCTCTGCAAATACAAAAAATTGATAAGAAAACAATTAATACGAAAGTAAAACAAGTAGCTAAATTATTAGAAATTGACGAATATTTGCATAGAAAGCCAAAAGAATTATCCGGAGGTCAGAGACAACGTGTTGCATTAGGGAGAGCAATTATAAAAGCACCCGATTTATTTTTATTTGATGAACCGCTTTCAAATTTAGACGCAAAACTTAGACAAACGATGCGTGAAGAAATTGTCAATATTCATAGAAAATCTGGAAAAAGTTCTGTTTACGTTACTCACGACCAAGTTGAAGCAATGACTATGGCAGATAAAATTGCGATAATAAATAAAGGTCAAATTATGCAATTTGACTCACCAAAAAACATTTACAATAATCCAAGTAATTTATTTGCCGCAGAATTTATTGGTACACCTAAAATTAATAAAATTAAAATTAACTCTTCTGAGACTAAGGAAATGTTAGTTAAAATTAGAAAGAATTACCCCCAAACTGAATATATTTGTATAAGACCTGAAAATATAATAGTTAAATTAGAGAAAACACTTAATTCGATTGAAGTTAAATTTGATAAGTTTGAATATCATGGAAATGAATGGGTTTATTATTTTAAATATAATACTGATAGTATAAAAGTGAAGAGTAACTTTGAGTTAAATGCTACTTATGATAATACATTTTATTTAGAATTTAATAATTATTTTTTGTTTGATATAGAAGAAAGGAGAATTAATTGATATTATTTATAATAATATTAAATATATTTCTATTTTCTGGTCAAGTAGATTCGATTAAAAATGAACTAAAAAAAGAAAGTAATTTAGCTAATCAATTAAAAATTATTAACAATAATTATCATACACTTTTATCCGATAGTTTAGTTGAAAATGAATTATTATTATTAGAAATTGAAAATAAACTTAAAATTAATAGTAAAATAAATAATGATTTAAAATTTGATTTCTATTATTTATTAGCAAATTTATATAAGGAAAAAGGAGAATACGATTTAGCAATAGAATATAACTTTAAAGCATTTCAATTTGCTGAACGCTCAACAATTGTTAAAAATCTTGCTAAATACTATTTGTTATTTGGTGAGTTATATTATTTAATGGGGGATTATAATCAAGCAATAGAGTATGATTTATTAGGACTTAAATTCAGTGAAGAACAAGCAGATTCTGAATTAAAAACTTATTTTCAATTAATGCTCGCTAAGGTTAGCATTGCATCAGGGAACTATGCTGATTCAGAAAATTATTTATTAGAAATTTTAAATTCAGAAATTGCAAAGAATAAAACTACTTTAGTTTTTGAGGCAAATTTATTTCTATCTAAAACTTATCTCGCTTTAAAAAATATTAATAAAGCAGAAAAATATTTATTAAAAAATCAAGATTTATTATTAAAAATAAATAATAAAGAATTAATTGCTAATAATTACATAGAGCTTATTAATTTATATTCTTATAAAAATGATTATGATAATGCTCTTGAAACTGCTATTGATGCTATTCCAATTGCTAAGCAATTAAAAAACAAAGTGATTGAAAATAATATAGAACTAAAAGTTGCAAAAATATATTTACAATTAAAATTATACTCAAATGCTCACAATTATTTAAAAAATATGGAGGAATTTGTAAATTCATTGGCAAACGATAATTTTAAACTTGATTATTATTATACTTTATTAAAATTATATGAAAGTATGAATGATTTTAAATCTGCATTCTTGTATCAAAAAAAATATGTTGAAATAAAAGATAAAATCATGCATGCTTCCAGTGAACACGCTATAAGCGACGCTTTAGTAAAATATGAAGCAGATAAAAAAGAAAGGGAATTAGAATTAACAATTAATAAAGCCGAACTTGAAAAACAAAAAGGGATAATTGTATTCACAATTTCATCTTTTATTGGATTTGTAATTTTGATTATTGCAATTTATTTATTTAGAAGATCAAGAAAACAAAGAAAACAAAATGAATTATTAAAATATAAAAATGAAGAAATTGAAAATCAAAGGGAAGAACTTGAATTATTAAATAAAGAGTTAATTAAGCGAAATTCTGACATTGAAGAAATTAATCATTTCCTTTCAAAACAAGAGTATGAATTAAGAGATTTGAACGCTACTAAAGATAAGTTTTTGTCAATTATAGCACATGATTTAAAAAACCCAATCGCTGGAATAATGATGACTAGCGAGCTTTTAATTCAATATTATGATAAATTTGATAAAGAAAAATTAATTAATAAAATTGGTGAAATTAATAGTGCAAGTATTAGTTTAAAAGAACTTTTAGAAAACTTACTCGAATGGGCAAGAGCATCTACTGGACAAATTCCATACAATCCGGGTTCAATTCAATTAGAAGAAAGTATTTTAAAAATAAACGAATTATTTCAGTCTAATTTACGTAACAAAAATATCAAATTACAAATAAATGATATAGTAAGATGTTATATTTTTGCAGATAGAAAAATGTTTGATACTATAATTAGAAACTTAGTGTCAAATGCAATTAAATTTACTCCTGAGAATGGAAAAATTATTATTAATTCCGAAACAATCGGGAATAAAATTAAAATTAATATTGAAGATAATGGTGTAGGCATTCCTGAGGACAAACTATCACAAATCTTCAGTATTGCTTCTAATTACTCTACTCTTGGAACGCAAAAAGAAAAAGGTACAGGACTTGGATTAATCTTATGTAAAGAATTTGTTGACATAAATAAAGGTGAAATCGAAGTCAAATCAGAGCAAGGTAAAGGCACAACTTTTAGTCTATCTTTTAACAAATATATAGAATAATGAAAAATTTAATGTTTTTGAATAAATTATTTCAAAGCAATATTGATAAAGGTATAATTAAATTTGCTTCAAGATTCTCATTGTTCTCATTAATTCTTGGAACTTTTGCTCTAACAATATCGCTTTCATTATTAGAAGGTTTCGATGAAACTATCCACAGTTTAGCTTATAAGTTCGACTCAAGATACCATATTTCAACATATAATAATTCAAATTTTCAATTAAATGATAAGATTATCAAAATAATTAATAATAACGATGAAACTGCAATAATTTATCCTATAATTGAAAGATATACTATATTAAAATCAAGCAATGGCTTAAAGCCAATATATATTAAAGCCGTAACAAATAATTATGTTAAAAATAAATTTAATATTAATTTTCAAAGTAATAATTCAATAATTATTTCAGATTATTTGAAAAAAGAATTATTAAATAAAAATAACGAACTTGCTTTATTGAATTTCCCAGATGAAAATAATTATTTTAATTATTCTATTCATAAATTTGTTGTAACAAATACATTTAATACTGGTTTTTCGGATTATGATAAAAATATTGCTTTTATACCTCTAAGTTCAGCAAAAAAAATATTTTACAACGATTCAGATATAATAACTTCAATAGCGATAGACACAAAAAAAGAATATTCCAAAGCATATCAAAATAAATTTGAATATCTTTTAGGATTTCCTTTCTTAGTTAAATCAACAGAAGATATTCATCAGGAAAAGTTCGTTTGGATAGAAGTCCAAAAGCAACCTATACCCATTGTGTTAGGACTTATTACCCTCGTTTCAAGTTTTGTAATTATTAGCACACTTTTAATTTTAATCGTAAAGAAATTTAAAAGCATCGGTATTCTAAGAGCAATGGGAATGAATAAAAATGACATTTTATTATTCTTTACAAGTTATGGAATTAAATTGGGATTAAAAGGTACAATAATTGGCTCTGGAAGTGCTATTATACTGCTATTAGTTCAACAATATTTTGGAATAATTAAATTACCGAGTGATATTTATTTTTTAAGCACCTTGCCCGTTAAAATAATTCCATTAAATATAATATTAATTCTTTTGGTTTCAATTTCGTTGACTCTTTTTGCTACCTTAATTCCTGCTTATATTTCAATTAAGTTAGATCCAATTAATGCTATTAAAGTAAAATAGTTAAAAATATTATTAAAAAAATTTATAAAATCCACATTTTAAATATTTCATTTCCTCTAATTCAGCAGGGTGGTCAAAATCATGAAAACTCGTGATGATTAATTCATATTTAATATTTTTTAAAGCGATTTTATTAATATCAAAAAATTCATCAGAATTAATTCTTGAAGAGCATGATGCCAAAATTAAGTATCCATCTTTATTTACTAATTTAGATCCTAAACTCGCCAATCGCGAATATTGTTTCTTTGCTGTTTCTATTTCTCTTTCGCTTTTTGCAAATGCGGGTGGGTCAATAACTACAATATCAAAGGAAGTTTTATTTTTAATCAGTTCTTCCATTTTCACAAAAGCATCACCACAAATAAAATTAAATTTTCCATTATATTTATTTAATTTTAAATTATCTTCAATACTTTTTAAAGCATGCTCATTTATATCAATACTTGTTACTGACTTTGCATCTTTACACAAAGCGTTTATTGTAAACCCACCATTATATGAAAAAACATCTAAAACGCTTTTTCCTTTTGCAATCTCACCAACTCTTCTGCGATTAGCTCGTTGGTCTAAGAAATATCCTGTTTTGTGCCCACTAACAATATTAGCATTGAATAGCAACCCATTTTCTTTAAATACAATATTATTATTTTTTAACTCACCTTTTAATATTTTGCCATTAAATAAATCAATCTGTTTTGCTTTTATTTCAATGTTTCGAGAAAGCCGCAATATAACACAATCTAAATCAAGTAGATTAAAAATATACTCAGAAATTAATTTTAAGTAATTAGCCCAAATTAAACTATAGATTTTAATAACCGCACTTTTATTATATACATCAATTACCAAAGATGGAAAATTATCACTTTCACCATAAATTAAACGATAAGCGTTAAAACTATCATCAAAATATTTCTCTCTTTTATAATATGCTTTATTCAAATTATTTAATATAAAATTATCATCAAATTTAACTTGTTTATGAAATTGAAATAATTTAATTTTAATTGGTGAATCCTCATCAAACAACCCCATCGCTAAAAATTGATTCTTGGCACTGTCAAAAATGATACATAAATCACCTGTTTTTGCTTCTTTTGATTGCTTAGTGATACTTTCTTCAAAGACCCAAGGATGTCCCATTTTTACTTTTCTTTCTGCTGCTGGCTTTAATTTTATTGCAATTTTATTCATTATTCAACTATAAAATAAACAAAAATAAATATATTATTAAACAACTTGAATATAAAAATGCCCTATAATTTAATAATTGCTTAATTTTGTAAAAAATAAAATGTAAATTATGAATAATAAAGAAAATATTAAATCACTTACGTTCAAAGAAATTGAAGAGTTTTGTAACGACAATAACATTTCTAAATTCAGAGCAGAACAAATTTTCAGACAAATTTACTTTTCAGGAGCGACTTCGTTTGACTCAATGAAACTTATCACCTCTGAAATAAAAGAAACCCTCAACGAGAAATTTGAATTTAATTCATTCAAGGACTTCAAAAAGTTTATCTCAATCGATGGCTCAGTTAAGTTTCTTTTTACTCTTCACGATGGCAACAAAATAGAAGCTGTTTATATGCCATGGATAACCGATGAAGATGACAAACCCGAGCGAACAACTCTTTGCGTTTCAAGTCAAGTTGGCTGCGGACTTGATTGTAAATTCTGTGCTACGGGAACTCTCGGCTTAATGCGAAATCTTGAAACTCATGAAATCGTTTCTCAAATATTAGTTGTTGAATCAGAACTGAATGAAAAAATAACAAATATAGTCTTTATGGGAATGGGCGAGCCACTCCTTAATTTTAAAAATGTTAAAAATTCAATTAAAATTTTATCAGATATAAAAATACCAAAAATATCAAGAAAAAAGATTACTGTTTCGACTTCCGGCGTAATTCCTAAAATATATAAGTTAGCTGAATTTGAAAAACCAGTGAAACTTGCTCTTTCTTTACATGCAACGACAAATGGAGTTAGGGATAAAATTGTTCCATTAAATCAAAAATCAAATATATCCGAATTAATGGACGCTATTGAATATTATTATCGCAAAACAAAACTGCCAATAACTTACGAATATATCCCTTTTCAAAATCTAAACGATACTGAAGACGATGCTAAGCGTCTTGCGAAAATCTGCAAAAGAGTGCCTTCTCGAATTAATTTAATTCCTTTTAATGATATATCTTTTACTAATCCGCAAGGAATTTCTGCAGAGTTAAAACCAACAAGTTCAGCAGAAATTCAAAGATTTTCTACACAAATTCGTAATTATGGTGGTGTGGTAACAATTCGTGATACTTTTGGAAGCGATATTGATGCTGCTTGCGGACAATTAGCTTTATCTGAAAAATAAGAACTGATATGAGAACTCTAATTATTTCCATAATATTTCTTCTTGCAAGTCAATTATTTGCAATGGAAGAGTTACCTAAAAATATTAAATTTAACACAAAAGAATATATCGTAAGGTTAACTAATGGCGACTTACTAACTGGCAAATTTGTTGAAGAAATAGAATCGGCTGAGCTTGGCAGAGGTGTCAAATTTCAAACAAGTTTCGGAATTGCTCCAATTTATTTATTTGAAATTGCAGATATTCGCCTAAAAGAAAGATATTATCGACATAATCATCGCCACATTCTAATGCCAACTGCTGAGCCAATCAAAGATGATTATTTTATTGGAATTTTTGAATTAGCATTTTTATATGGTGGCTTTGGAATAACAGACTATTTCTCGGTTACAGCAGGAAGAACCTTTGTCCCATATATTGGTAGCGATAACCAAGTTTCAGTTTTAAATTTAAAAGGTACATTCCTAAATAAAACATTTGAAACTGATGAAGGTGAATATAAAGGTGCTTTATTTATGAGTGCAGGTGCTAACTTATCTTGGATAAATGATGCTAATAAACTTCGACACTATTTCGTAAATGCAACATTTAAGGGACAAACATCTAAATTAACTGCGAATCTATTTTTCAAAAATTCGGGTGAAGATTTATATACTTTCCATTTTGGGCAACTTGGTTCTTTTGATGGAGCGTATAGTGATGGCACTTTCGGAATTGGACTTGGCTTAGAAGATCAATTTTGGGACTGGCGAGGAGTTAATATTATGTGCGAACTTTGGAATTCAGATTTCACTAAGCCATCAAATACTGGTGTTCTTTTGGGCTTTCGTCTATTTAACTCAAAATACTCTGCTGATTTCGGCTTAGTCTTTTTTACTGCTCCATTTGCTGCTCCTTATGTAAACTTTGTTTTCACACCATTCTAAAATTACGTATTTTTGCAATTAAATTATTTTAAAAAACAGACAACTAATATGATAAAAGATGTTAAAAAAATCGCTGATTTAGCAAATATCAAAATTGAAGAAAACGAAATTGAAAGTATAAAAGAAAAATTCAATCAAGTATTAGATTATGTATCTCAAATCGAACAATTTGATTTATCTGGTGTTGAGCCAATGACTCACGTGAATGAAGATTACAATGTCTGGCGAGATGACAAAGCAAAGGAGGCAATTTCACTTGAAGATGCTTTGTTAAATGCGCCAAAGAAAAACGAACAATTCTTTAAAGTTCCAAAAGTTATTGAATAAATAGAAAGCGAAAAATGAAAATTTATACAAAAACCGGCGACGTCGGCGAAACCTCATTATTCGACGGGAGTAGAGTAAAAAAATCGCACCTCAGAGTTGAATTATATGGTACAATCGATGAACTAAACTCAATTATTGGACTTGCTCGCACATTCGGTCCTGATGATATATTAGGTGAGCACTTGATATATTTAAACGATTTACTCTTCAAATTTGGAGCGGATTTAGCAACTCCTGAATCGCCAGAACTAAAGCGTAGGATTGCTCGAATTGAAGAAAATGACGTTATTGATTTAGAGCAAAAAATCGACGATTACGATGCCAAGCTTCCAAAATTAACTAAATTCATTCTTCCTGGTGGTACAAAACGTTCTGCATTTCTTCATCAAGCAAGGACAGTTTGCCGTAGAGCCGAAAGGATTGCTGTTAGCATAATGCATGAAGAAAATCTTGGGGCTTATACAATAAAATTCATGAACCGCCTCTCGGACTATCTTTTCGAAGCATCAAGATACGCAAACCACCTCGAAGGAGTGGAGGACGTAATTTGGGAAAGCAAGAAGAAAAAGTGATTTATAAAATTAAATGCTTTTTTTGACTCTTTAACTTCGCTCGGTAATCGAGGGGAATTTTTTTTGTTGGGTTTTTGCTGTTGATGTTATATTTCTTTGAAGTTTTTTAATACAACCACCCCGTCGGCAAGCCGACACCCCTCTGATGAAGGGGAATTTGGGTGTTATAAAATTTAATTAAAGCATTTTGTAAATTAATTGTTTGTAAATAATTTTGTATTTTTGCAATTATAGTTGTGAAACGTAATTAATTAAAAGGTTGTAATATGAAATATTTAGGAAAATTTGAAGTGATGTGGACACTTTATTTCACTATTGTTGGACTAATTTGGATGGTCTTTGAAAAACAAATGGGTTGGCATGATGTTAATATTAAAGACCATGCTCATTTTACTAATTTCTTTGGAATTGTAGCAACATTAATGGTTGTGTTTTTTATGAAAGCAAAAAGGCAACAGCTTCAAGAGAATAGTAATTATAAGGCATTGTTGTATAGTGGGATTGCTTGGAGTATAGGTATAGCAATATTAACTCCTTTATCATTATACATAACTTTTGAGTTTATTACTCCAGATTTTTTCATAAATATGATAAGATTTAGTGTTGAGAATAAATTAGCAACTTTGGAAGAAGCACAAGATTATTTTAATTTTGGAAATTACGTTATGCAATCTACTATTTTTGCGTTGATTATGGGAATAATTACCTCTACTATAGTAGCAATCTTTTTTAGAAAACCTTTATTAAATAAATAGAAATGGAAAAATCAGTAGAAGAGTATATAAGTCAAATTGAGCCGAAATATAAGGAAGGATTCTTAGATTTACGGAAGGTTATTTTGGAAAATCTTCCAGAAGGATTCAAAGAAGAGATGTCTTATGGGTCAGTGGGATATATTGTTCCACATAGTATCTATCCGGCGGGTTATCATTGTGATACTAAATTACCTTTACCATTTATGGGGATTGCTGCAAGAAAGAATTTTATTTCTTTTTATAATATGGGAGTATATGCTGATAATGAGCTTTATAATTGGTTTGTGGGCGAGTTTCCTAAATATAGTAAAAGAAAATTAGATATGGGGAAAAGTTGCATCAGGTTCAAAAAGCCCGAAGAAATTCCATTTCACTTAATAGGTGAATTAGTGAGTAAAATGAGTGTCGAGCAATGGATTGAATTATATGAAAAAAGTTATTTGAAAAAATAAACTCTACTATTTGTGAAGTAGTAGAGCTATTATTTACGATTTTATCCAATTGATGAGCGAATTTGTTGAAGAGTCAAAGTGAGTAATTAGGTTATCATTATAGAGTTGTTCTAAGACTTCATCAGCCATTACTTTACCAAGTTCAACCCCCCATTGGTCGAATGGGTTAAGTCCAAGAAGCATTGCTTCGGTGAATGTTTTATGTTCGTACATTGCAATAAGAGAACCGAGTTCTCTTGGTGATAAATGTTTAATTAAAATAGTATTGCTTGGTCGATTTCCTTCAAAAACCCTATGTGGCATAAGTTCTTTAATTTCATCTTCTGATTTACCTTGTAAAGTCATTTCAGCAATAACTTCATCTTTAGTTTTGCCAAGCATTAAAGCCCGAGCTTGAGCTAGACAATTTGAAGTTAATTTTTGGTTATGAGCATCATTTTTATCATAATCTGCAACAAGTATGAAATCAACTGGAATTATGAATTTTCCTTGATGAATTAATTGAAAAAATGAGTGTTGTGCGTTTGTGCCAATGCTTCCAAAAACTATGTTCTTTGATAGATAATCGAGTTTTTCACCTTTTGAAGTGATGTTTTTTCCATTACTTTCCATTTCGAGTTGTTGTAGATAACTTGTAAGATTAACTAAGTCGTTATTGTATGGAATAACTGCTCTGCCGGGTGAATTGAAAAAATTTGTATACCAAATATCCAAGAAAGCCATAAGCACAGGAATATTCATTTCATAAGGAGTATTTTTAAAGTGTATATCCATTTGGTAAGCACCATCAAGCATCTTTTTAAAATTATTCCAACCGATTTGAAGAGCAATAGGTAAGCCAACAGCACTCCACAGGGAGTATCTTCCGCCGATTGAATCCCACATTTCAAGTATGTTTTCTTCTGCAACTCCAAATTTCAAGCACTCATCTTTATTTGATGAAATTGCAATAAAATGTTTTGGAAAATCGGTTTGAGCAACTCCGCTTCTTTCGAGCCAGTTCTTAGCTGTCATAGCATTTTGAAGAGTTTCTTGTGTTTTGAACGACTTACTTGTAATGATGAAAATTGTTTCTTCGGGATTGAGATTAAGCATAATTCGATTAATATCGCGTCTATCAACATTTGATACGAATTCAACTTTCATTTCAGTGTGATATTCTCTAAGTGCTTCACAGACAAATTTAGGACCTAAGTCTGAACCGCCAATTCCAATATTAACAATATTCTTGATTGAGTGATTTCGATGCCCTTTCCATTCGCCTTTCAAAATAGACTTGGTAATAGATTCCATCTTGTTTTGAACTTGTAAAATTTCACTTTCAAAACCGATTCCTTTGTAGTTATTTATTGGGTCTGGGTCGCGAAGAGCAGTATGTAAAGCGGGGCGTTTTTCAGTAGTATTTAATTCTTTGCCATCGAAGAGGTCTTTTATTTTAAATCTAAGTCGTTGGAATTTAGCGAGTTCTAAGAAAAGAGCAATAGTATCCCAGTTCATTCTATTTTTAGAATAATCAAATAAGAAGTTGTTCCATTTGATATGAAATTTTTCAAATCTATCTTCATCATAGCGAAAAATTTCCTTCATTTGAAGATTTTTTATATTAAAATAATGTTCGTTTAGTTCTTTCCAAGGTCTGGATTCAGTTATTTTAGACATATCAGAGTTTTCAATTATACATAATCTCAAAAATAAGGATAAAATGGTAGATTTACGAAATATCTACTTTTTTTATAGAATAAAAAATTATGAATTGGAGTAAATAGTTTTACCAATTCTATTGATATGTTCTAATAAATCGTTGTTTGAAATTGAATTGTAATTAATTAAATCAAATTTATAAGGGGAATTCAGTTCATCAATTTGTAAATAAATTTGAGAGATAATTGTAGGAGTAATGTTACCAATAATTGCTAAATCAATATCAGAACCTGGTTTAAAATTACCTTTTGCTCTTGAACCAAAAATTATTACACTTTTAATCTCAGGATAATGGCTAAAAATATTATTAATTTTAGTGAGTAATTCTATATCTAATCCGTAGTTCATGGGCGATTAGTGAAGTATTGTAAAAGTTCTTGAAATAATATTGCATATTGATTAATGATTTTATCCAACTCATCATTTAAAATATTTTCTTCATATAAATGAACAGTTTTATTTCTACTTTCAATCATATTTATCCAAATTTGCCCTTCGGAAATTATTCCTTTATCAAATGCTTCTCGTGTCGTGCTTCTTGAACCGATAAGATTTTGAATTCCTTCATATTGCAAAAAATCTTTCATTAAGTTCCAAGCTAACTCGTGTGTGTATTCAAAAGATTGAACAAGACCTTGTTTTTCTAATTCATTCAAATCTTTTTTGGAAAGAAACTTATTAAATTGAGAATAAGCTTTCTTGTAATTTTCAAATCTTTGTTTCCAGCGAATATCTTGATTTTCCATATAAAAATAAATTTTTTTTTAAAGATAATTCTAAAATAAGAATATTTTAAATATCTAAAAAAGTAATTCAAAATTGAAAAAATTATAAATTAAAATAATTTCTTTTCTTTGAATGAAATATTCTTTAATTTGGATAATGGATTTGAAAATAATATATAAATTTCGAGGTAGTTTATGCACCAATTTACTATTGGGATTGAAGAGGAATTTCAGATAATTGAGCCAGGCACGTTAGATTTATGTTCATATAAACATAATATGTTGGAGAAGGTGGCAGATGAGCTTGGGGATAAGGCAAAGGCGGAAATGCACTCAGCGGTAATAGAACTAACGACTGATATTTGCGAGGATATGCATAAAGCAAAAGAGGAGATATATCTTTTAAGGCGAAAACTTATTGAGGTGGCTGATAAAGAAAATTTATTAATTGCAGCTGCTGGGACGCACCCATTTGCAAAGTGGAAAGACCAGAATATTACTAATCATCCTCGTTATTTAGAAATTGTTGAGGAAATGCAAGATGCAGCAAGGCAGAATTTAATTTTTGGTTTGCATATTCATATTGGGGTTGAGTCTCGCGATGCGGGTGTTTATATGATGAACGCTGTTCGTTATTTTTTACCTCATATTTTTGCTTTATCTACTAATTCACCATTTTGGGACGGAGATAATACTGGCTTTAAGTCTTTTCGTTCAAAAGTGTTTGATAAATTTCCAAGGACAGGGATTCCAGAATATTTTCATTCTCTTTCCGATTATGATGATTTTGTGAATTTATTGGTTAAAACGGGTTGTATTGATGACGGGAAAAAGATTTGGTGGGATGTGAGGGCACATCCTTATTATAAAACTATTGAATTTAGAATTTGCGATGTAACGCTTCGTCCAATGGAAACGCTGGCTATAGCGGCGCTATGTCAAGCTCTTGTTGCAAAGCTGGATAGATTAAGAAAGAAAAACTTAAACTTTCGGCTTTATTCAAGAAGTTTAATTAATGAGAATAAATGGAGAGCTGCTCGATATGGCTTGAGTGGTAAGTTAATAGATTTCGGTAGAGAAAAAGAGGTTGCTATTCGTAATTTGATTTATGAGTTTATTAATTTTGTTGATGAAGTTGTTGATGATTTGGGTTCAAGAGAGTATATTGATTATATCTACCAAATGCTTGACGATGGAAGTGGGGCTGATAGACAATTACAAGTTTTTAATGAAACTAAAGACTTGAAAAAAGTTGTTGAATATTGTGTTAAAGAAACAAGATTGGGGATATAATTTGAAATTAAAAGCAGCAATTCTTGATATGTATAAGGGTTTTCCAAATCAAGGTATGGGGAACATTAAGGGTATTTTAACAAAATGCGATGTAGATTGGAATGTTTATGATATTAGGGTGAAATCTGAGGTACCTAAGTTAAGTAATTATGATTTAATTGTTTCTACCGGCGGTCCTGATAGCCCTTATGAGGGACAAGATACTTGGCAGAAATTATATGGTAATATGCTTGATGAGCTTATTGAATATAATCAAAATAATAGTAAAAAGAAATATGCCTTTTTAATTTGTCATTCGTTTCAGATGGCTGTTACTCATTTTGGGTTAGGACATATAAAGGAAAGAAATTCTACTGCTTTTGGTATTTTTCCAGTTCATAAGACTGATTTTGCTGATAAAATGGAGCTATTTAAGGATTTGAGAAGTCCGATTTTCGCTGTTGATTCAAGAGATTGGCAAATGGTTGAGCCGAATGCTTTGCGATTTCAAGAAATGGATGCAAAGATTTTATTTTTAGAAAAGATTAGACCTAATGTGAAAAAAGAACGTGCTGTTATGGGTATTCAATTTACTCATGAAATTATTGGAACTCAATTTCACCCAGAAGCAGATGCAAAAGGTATGAAGTATTATTTCTCACAAGAAGAAAAAATGGAAGGAATAATAAAATCTCATGGTTATAAGAAATATACGAGGGTTATGAGTAGATTAGAACATGAGGATAAACTTCCTTATACACAAGATAATTTCATACCTAAATTAATTAGTCAAATTAAAAAGGAGTATAATTATGATTGAAAAGTTTATGTATGAATTTAATAAAAACTATACAGAACAAAAATATAACGATTTTATTATTTCCTGTGAAAATGATTCAAAATTAAAAATACCTTTTAGATTGTCTGAAACTCCTGTTTTTGCAAGTAGAGAGTTGTATAATAAAGCTTTATTAGCAGGCGAAGAAATTATTAGCCAAGTTGAGAATATTATTAAAAATATTAATTTAGATGATAAAATTCCAAATAATAAAATGGTCGAAGGTGATGAGGGCGAGATGACTTTTTTATGTCTTGACTATGCAGTTACTAAGAATAATGATAATCTTGAATTAAAGTTAATTGAGTTGCAAGGTTTTCCTTCGCTTTTTGCATTTCAGAATTATTTAGGTATGAAATATAAGGAGTATTGGGGGCTTGATGGCGAATTAAATTATTTAATGGATGGTTTAGATTTTAATTCTTATAATGAATTGTTAAATAGTTTTATTTGTGGGGATCATAATCCTGAAAATGTAGTTTTATTAGAAATCGATCCTTGGAACCAAGGTACTGCTGTTGATTTTTATTATTCTGAAAAGTATTTTGGTATAAAAACTATTTGTTTATCACAAATTAAGAATGTAAAAAATAATTTATTTTATAAGGTTAATGGTAAATTAATCCCTATAAAAAGAATTTATAATAGAATTATTCTTGATGAGTTAGAAAGAAGAACAGAATTTATCAATGAGTTCAATTTTTATGAAGAAGCAAATGTAGAATGGGTTTGTCACCCGGATTGGTTTCAAAAATGTTCTAAATTAATGATGCCGTATTTAAAATCTGAATTTGTCCCAGAGACTCATTTTTATAATGATGTGAATGTTAATGAATTAAATATTGAAGAATGGGTATTAAAGCCGATTTTTTCTTTTTCCGGTCAAGGTGTGATTTTTGATATTACTAAAGATGATTTAGTTAATTTAACTAACACTGACAATTATATTCTTCAAAAGAAAGTAAAATATGAACCAGTTATTCGGGATATTAATGATGAATATTCAAAAGTTGAACTTAGAATAATGTATATTAAAAAGGACGGGAAATACTTGCCTGTAACGAACTTAGGAAGAATGACAAAAGGTAATTTAGTTGGGGTTAAATTCAATAAAGATAAAATTTGGGTTGGAAGTAATATATTTTTATTTGAGAAATAATTTATTAACATATTTTATTTAATAATTTATTAAATTTTTATTTTTGCATTTTTAAAAATTAGAAGAACATTGATAAAAGCATCTATTGATATTGGAACAAATACTATTTTGCTATTGATTGCAAATGTTAGTGGAAATAAAGTAGAAATAATTGAAGATTTTCACAAAATTGCTCGATTGGGTGAGGGTCTTGATAAAAATGGGTTTATCTCTTATGAGGCAATAAGTAGAGCAGTAAAAATTTTAGAATTTTATAAAGAGCAATTAGATTCTAATAAGGTAACTCAAATTAAATGTGTTGCTACTTCTGCTATGCGAGACGCTAATAATTCAAGTGATGTAAAATCAATTTTTGAGAAGATATTAGATTGCGATGTTGAAATAATTGATGGGGAAGCAGAAGCAAGGTTTTCTTTTTTAGGTAGTATTGAAGATGATGAGTTAAATACTGTTATTGATATTGGTGGTGGTAGTACGGAAATAATTACAGGAAAAAAGGATAAAATTGATAATATTATTTCCTTGCAAACTGGGGCAGTTCGATTAAGTGAACATAATAATTTGTTTTTCCCATTTTCAGATTCTTCGTTAAAAAGTGCAGGGGAAGAATTAACTATAATTTATCAAAAAGTAAAAAGTTTTAATTTTGGTAAAGTTATCGCAGTTGCTGGAACTCCTAATACTTTAGCGCAAATAAATTTGGGATTAACTTCTTATGACAGAGAAATTCTTCATAATTATGTAATGAGGACTAATGAATTAGATGAGGTAATAAATAAAATAAAAACTCATACAAAACAAGACTTAATGGATAAATATGGGGTTCATCCTAATAGGGCAGATATTATTCTTGGTGGTGCATTAGTTTTACGCAAGTTGCTTGAAATTAGTAATAAAGATGAATTTATTGTGAGTTCCAATGGGTTGCGTTTTGGAGTAATCAAGTCTTAATTTTGTGAAAATAAAAAAAAACTATTAATTTTGTGAAAATTATTTAATCATTAAGGATACAAATGAAAAGCATTTATATAGTCATTGCACTTGTAGCAATTTTGTTAATCTCTTGCGATAGCGAAAATAAATCTGCTTTACTTGAAGAGAAATTATCTTTGAGTAAGTTAGCAGAAATCAGTAAAAAAGTTGCTGAAGACCCTGATATTGATATGTTTGACCTTAGATATTATCAAAAAGGATTGGTAAATTTTATTAATAATAGAGATTCAGTTTCTAAATATACTGTTGGCGATATTATTCAAATGCAAAAAGATAAAGAAAAAGGAATTATTACTACGGATTTATTGCAAAATGCAAAGTTTTTGGAGTTTAACTTAAATTTAGGTTTTAAACTTGCAAAAATCTCCCCTGCAGATGTAGATAGCAATAAAATGAATGTGATGACATATCAATTCTTTAATAATACTGACCAAGATATTAAGCACGTGAAA
This sequence comes from uncultured Hyphomicrobiales bacterium, assembly GCA_964465945.1. Taxonomy (GTDB): domain Bacteria; phylum Bacteroidota; class Ignavibacteria; order Kapaibacteriales; family UBA2268; genus JAJRPT01. The sequence goes on along the minus strand of CAYXMM010000012.1, from coordinate 15,834 downwards.
GGAATGGTGAAGATTTTAGCAAGGTCAAATGGTGCATTAATTAAACAATTCCCTGTTGATTTCACTGAAGTTGTTCCAGCGAAAAAAGGTCTGCAAAAAAATATGCCTTATGTTCATGATGATGCCAATCAAAGAGATCAATTAATTAGAAATCCACAGGCTTTATTAAAATTTGAGTGGTATCCTGAGTTAATTGAATTTGCGGACGGCGCAAAAATTGAAATGCCTGTTGTGGCAAGTAAATAAGAGATAGTAAATGTAAATTAGAAAAACCGAATGAAAGTTCGGTTTTTTTTTTTTGTAACCTGAAATCTTATTTGGCTATTGTTTTATTCTATAAAAAAAGTCCTCAAAAGGAGGACTTATATGAAATTTAAACAAGTTAGAAGTTTACTTTATATAGCCTAATTCTTTTCCAACTACTTCAAAGACGTCTAATATTTTATCTAAATGATGTTTCTCGTGAGTTGCCATATAACTTGTTCTCATCATTGACATGTGGGGTGGAACTCCAGGTGGTATAAAAGCATTTACGAATACTCCACTATCGAATAGTTTTCGCCACATTAAGAATGCTTTGTCTGGCTCGCCAACTATTACAGGCACAATGGCAGTTTCGCTATCAAGAACGTGATAACCAATATTTTTAAATCCTGCACGCATATAGTCAGAGTTTTCTCTTAGTCGAGTAACGCGTTCAGGTTCTTGTTCCAAAATATCAAGTGCTGCAAGAGTAGCAGCGCAAGAAGGAGGTGTTGGAGATGCTGAGAAAATAAGCGCTGGTGAATGGTGTTTAATGTAGTTTATTACTCTTTCGTCCCCAGCAACAAACCCTCCAAGAGAAGCAAATGTTTTAGAAAAAGTTCCAATTATTAAATCGGTCTCATCGGTTAAGCCATAATATGCTGCTGTTCCGCGTCCTCCTGGTCCTATGACGCCGACTGAATGGGCATCGTCAACCATTACATTAGCGTTGTACTTTTGAGCTAATTTAATAATTTCAGGTAATTTCATTAGTTCACCAGAAACAGAAAATACTCCATCGGAAACAATTAATTTGCCTACATTGTCTGGAATTTTTTGAAGTTGGCGTTCTAAATCTTCAATATCTGCGTGTTTGTATCTTGCAAATTCGGCAAAGCCACCTTTAGCCATCATACAACCATTAATTATACAAGCGTGATTTTCTTTGTCGGAAATCACATACTCGCCTTTTTGTACTAATGTTGAGATAACTCCAATTGCTGTCTGGTAGCCAGTAGAGAATAATAGAACTGATTCTTTACCGAGATACTTAGCTAATCTATGCTCTAATTCATTATGCAAATCAAGCGTCCCAGTTAAATATCTCGACCCAGAACAACCAGTTCCGTAACGTTCAATGGCTTTAATTGCAGCTTCTTTTACTCTTGGGTCTGCTGTTAATCCCAAGTAATTGTTTGAGCCAGCCATTACTACTTGACGACCTTCAATATGGACTACTGGTCCTTCGTTCTCTTCTATTGCTCTAAAATAAGGATATAAGCCAGCAGCTTTTACCTCATCGGCTTTAGTATATTCATTACATTTATTAAATAATGACATTAAAAATGCTCCTAAGTTTTTTCAAATATAAAAATCATTTACGAAATATGAAAATAATTGTTAATAAATAAGTTTTATCATACTTAATAATTTTATTAATTACAATAAGGTTTAAATGAAAATGAAAGTTATTCTATAGGTATGTTAACTTCGACTGCCTTTGAATTTTCTTCGTCTCCGATTACTATTAAACCTTCAAATTTATCTGGATTTTCAATCTTATATTCATCAAGTCTAAATTTATAAGTCCAATTTTCTCCATTCTTATCTATTATTGGGCTTATTGTGTTAGCAAAAAATCCAGCGTGATAAGGGAAGAAAGTAAATTCATTTTCTTTTAGTAAATTATCATTCGTTTCTAAAACGAAATAATCGCCTTCGATTTTTGCTGAACTATATGCAATATCTTGATGGGTTGGGGCTGATTTGATTAAATTATTAATCATTGTAAGATTATCGGTGTTAGGGCTTGAATTTTCCGAGTATGGAATTGTAATTGTTACGCTCGTATCTTGCGGAATACATTCAGTTTTACAGACTAACCAAAAAACATTTGCTTTGATAGTGATGTCTTTGTTATTATTGTTTGGTTCAACTTTCACGATTAAGTTTTGAACTTTGTCATATCCAAAGTTAACCATATCATCGAAAGGAAATCTTTGTGGTAATTCTGTCCAGATTATATCGCTTATTTTAATATTATCTTGTGTCTCAAATTGAATATCAGTTGGCATACCCGAGTCACCTGGGTTTCGCCAATATGTGTGCCACCCGTCTTTGATATTTAATTTAATTAGTAAGTAAAATGGTTGATTATTATGAGTATTGTGTGATTTTACAACTTCAACTTTCACGAGGTTTGATTTATCTTCTTTATTTTCATTTGCAAAAATTAATGATAAAAATAATAAAAGTATTGCCATATCCTATCCTAATATTTCATTCAATAATTACGATTATAATTTATTTTTGTTGTTTTTTATAAATCAAGACATATAACTTTTATTGAAGAATAGCGTTTATAAATAGGAAGTGCTTTATTTAACAAATTTACTTATTTTAGAATTTTTAAAGGGATAATAATGAAAATACTCTTATTAATTACAATTTTTAGCATATCGTTATTTTCAAAATCATTTATTTGGGAAGTGAGTGACGGAGATTCAAAGATTTACTTGCTTGGTTCGGTGCATATCGCAAGCGAGGAGATGTATCCTTTGGCAAGTGCGATAGAGGACTCTTATAAAAAATCTGATGCTCTTGTTTTAGAAGTGGTTATTGACAAAATTAATCCATTTGAGATGATGGGAATGATGATGATTGAAGGAAATAAAACGCTAAAAGATTTAATGGATTCAACAGAATTTGCAAATATAAAAGCTAAATTTGATGAATTAGGTGTGCCTGAAATGTCTTATATAAAACTTAAACCTTGGGCGGCGACTTTAGTATTAATGCAACAAGAAATGGCAAATAGTGAGTTCAAAAGTGAACTTGGGTTTGATACTTACTTTTTAAATAAAGCAAGGAGTGAAGAAAAAGAAGTATTTGGGTTAGAAACTGTTCAAGAGCAACTCGGGGCATTTGAGGAATTATCTGACTATTCAAATGAATTTTTAAAATATTCTTTGAAAGAGTTTGAGAACTCTAAGGCGATGGTTGATAAAATGTTAGTAGCATGGAAAGCAGGAGATACCAAAGCAATTAATGATATAATTAATATGCCAGCGAGTGAAACAAAGGGATATGAAAAAGTTATTGAAGTTCTATTGAACAAAAGAAATTACAAGATGCAGGAGAAAATTGAAACGTATTTAAAAGAAAATAAACAATATTTTGTAGTTGTTGGTGCGGGTCATCTTGTTGGTGATAAAGGACTTTTGAACCTATTGTCAAAAAATAAAAAGTATAAGTTAAAACAATTATAAATACTAGTATTATGGGTAAATAATGAATAAACTAATAGCAATCATTGTCTTAATATTTGGGATAACTTTACAAGCCAGAGAGAAGCCCTATATAAGTTCTTTTCATATCGGAGCAGTAAATAATAATGGCGGATATATTGGAACAATCGGTGTTTCAAAGCAATATATATTTAAAGACTTTATGATTGGAATGGACTTGAATGTAATGACACTCGGTCAAGAGAGTTTTAAAGACGTTAGTGCAATTCATTTAACTCCAAAACTTGGAATGATATTTATTGGAGACGATAAATCAGATTTTTACACTTCAATTTATGTAAATTCTGGAATATCTTCAATAAGAGTCAGCAATAGCAATGCTTTAGGTTATGCAGGTGGCATTGGATTGGAAACGAGATATTTAAATTATGGTTTAAACATTGGATACCTTACAAATATAAGCAAAGTAATAAATTTTGAAGGAGTATTTATTGGATTAAATTATTGGTTGTAGAGATAAATTTCCAAAACGGAATAATGTAGTCTAATAGTTTATAGATTAAATGTGTAAATATATATTATTTTTTATTTGCCACCACACCTATAAAAGCTGAAAATTTGAAAGAAAAAAGCCGACTACAAAGTCGGCTTTTTTTAGTATTAATTTTGGTCTTATTAAATTGCTGTCGCAATTACTAATGCAACGACTGACATCAGTTTGATTAAAATATTAATTGAAGGTCCAGAAGTATCTTTGAATGGGTCGCCAACTGTATCGCCTGTAACAGCGGCTTTATGGGCATCTGAACCTTTTTTATAAACGATGCCATCGACTTCAACCCCTTCTTCAAACATTTTCTTAGCATTATCCCAAGCCCCACCAGCATTTGACTGAAATATTGCAAGTAATACTCCTGATACAGTTACGCCGGCAAGTAATCCACCTAATGGTTCTGCCCCGAAGATAAATCCAACAACAACAGGAGTTGCAACTGCTAAAATACCTGGCAAAATCATCTCTTTAATTGATGCTTTTGTTGAGATTTCAACACATTTAGCGTATTCAGCTTTTCCTTCAGCAGCAAGATAAATTTGTTTATCAGTTTCAGACCAATTGACATGGTCTTCACCTTTTGTTCTCATCATATCAAGGGCCGCTCTGAGCGTAGGAATTTCAGCAAATTGTCTTCTCACTTCTTGAATCATTGACATTGCAGCGCGTCCGACGGCATCCATTGCTAAGGCAGAAAATACGAAGGGAAGCATTGTTCCAACAAGTAACCCAGCCATAACAGTTGGTTTAGAAACGTCAATTGCTGTTATGCCTGCTTGTTGCATAAATGCTGCGAATAAGGCAAGAGCAGTTAATGCTGCTGACCCAATAGCAAAACCTTTTCCAATAGCAGCAGTAGTATTACCAACTGCATCTAACTTATCAGTTCTTTGTCTTACATCCTTAGGTAGTTCGCTCATTTCTGCAATACCGCCAGCGTTATCAGAAATTGGTCCATAAGCATCAACAGCTAATTGGATACCAGTAGTAGAAAGCATTCCAACAGCAGCGATAGCGATACCATATAATCCAGCAAAATGATAAGCAATCATAATTCCAGCAGCAATTAATATAGTCGGAATTGCAGTAGACATCATTCCTACACCAATACCAGCAATAATATTTGTTGCGGAACCAGTGATTGATTGTTTTGCAATTTTCATAACAGGTGGAGTTCCAGTTCCTGTGTAATATTCAGTAACTTTACCAATAGCAACACCTACGATTAACCCAGCAACGGTTGCTACGAACACACCTAATGATGTGTATGTAAATCCTGACGCATCACCTTCAATAGTCCATGAAGTAGGCAATAACCAATCGATAATAAAATAAGTAAGAACAAACATTAGTCCTGCGGCACCAAATTCCCCTATGTTTAGAGCAGTTTGAGGATTACCACCTTCTTTCACTTTAACAAAGAATGTTCCAAAAATAGAGACTAAAATCCCGACAGCAGCTAAAACCAAGGGTAGGATGATAGCAGATAAGGCGCCAAAAGGAGAAGACGTAAATTCAGGCACAGCAAAAAATGCAACACCTAAGACCATAGTTCCAACAATAGAACCTACGTAAGACTCAAATAAGTCAGCACCCATACCAGCCACATCACCTACGTTATCGCCAACATTATCAGCAATTGTAGCAGGGTTCAAAGGGTGGTCCTCAGGAATACCAGCTTCAACTTTGCCAACAAGGTCAGCACCAACATCTGCTGCTTTAGTATAAATCCCACCACCAACTCTAGCGAAAAGTGCTATTGAAGATGCACCGAAAGAAAATCCCGTAATTACTGTGATAATAGTGTTTACACTATTCTTTGAATCAATACCGAAAATATCCGCAAACAAAATAAATAAAATTGATAAGTTTAAAACTCCGATACCAACAACACCCATTCCCATTACAGAACCACCAGCAAAAGCTATAGCGAGTGCTTTGTTTAGTCCAGTAATAGCAGCATTTGTTGTTCTAACGTTTGCTTTAGTAGCCACTTTCATACCGATATATCCAGCAAGAGCAGAGCTGAAAGCACCAACAACAAAAGAAAGTGCAATAAGTGGAGAAGAATCCTTAGTAAAGTTTCCTTGAATTCCAAGAAGAACTGCTACTGCAATAACAAAGAAAATCAAAACTTTGTATTCTGCTTTAAGGAAAGCCATTGCTCCGTCGGCAATGTAAGTTGCAATATTTCGCATTTTTTCATTACCAGGGTCTTGTTTGCTGACCCAAACTGATTTTATATACGTGTAGATTAGTGCCAAAGCTCCGCATACAGGTATTATATATAGTAGATTATTCATTAAACATCACGAATAGTTAATAATAAGTTAATTGTCATTTTTAAAATTCATAAGTATGCAATTTAAGAATAAGATTTTACTTTTACAACAAATTGGCAGGTTTAGTGTATATAAATTAAATTTTACAAAATATTTACCTTCCTACTTATAACAACTCCAGTTTTGTAAAGCATAATAATTTGCTTAGTTTTGTGATAGCATTAAATCAATTAGAAGAATGAAAACACACCACAAAATAATAAATGGAGATTGCCGAAAAATGAGCAAGATTGCCGATAAGTCAGTCCAACTCGTTGTAACCTCACCACCATATTGGCAATTAAAAGACTATGGAACAGAGGAGCAAATTGGCTTTAATGACAACTATGAATCCTATATAAACAACCTAAATTTAGTCTGGAAAGAGTGTTATAGAGTGTTATCCGATGGATGCAGGTTATGTATTAACATTGGCGACCAATTTGCAAGAGCAGTCTATTACGGCAGATACAAAGTTATTCCCATTAGAACAGAGATAATAAAATTCTGTGAAAGCATTGGTTTTGATTATATGGGCGCAATAATTTGGCAAAAACAAACTACAACAAATACAACAGGTGGAGCATCTTTAATGGGAAGCTTTCCTACTCCAAGAAATGGCATAATTTCTATTGATTATGAATTTATCTTAGTGTTTAAAAAACTTGGGGATTCTCCAAAAGTAAGTAAAGAAATAAAAGAGCAATCAAAACTTACAACCGAAGAATGGAAAGAATATTTTTCTGGGCATTGGAATTTTGGTGGGGCTAAACAAGAAGGGTATATTGCTATGTTTCCAGAAGAACTGCCTAAAAGATTAATTAAAATGTTTGCATTTAAAGGTGAGACTATTCTCGACCCATTTATGGGTAGTGGCACAAGCGCTCTTGCTGCAAAAAACTTAGATAGAAACTCAATCGGGTATGAAATAAACAGAATATATTGAAGTTATTAAAAATAAATTAAATATCAATCAGTCCGATTTTTCAGGAACTATCTATGAATTTATAAATGATGACATTCAAATAAACCCAGAAAGTGAAATAGAAGATTTGCCTTATAAGTTTGTTGATTTTCATAAATTTGATAAAAAAATTGATGTCAAGGAATTGCAATTTGGTTCTAAAATAGATAAAAATTCTCCAGAAAATGAAAAATATTACAATATTAAAGAAGTTTTAAGCCCAAATACTTTGAAATTAGACAATAACACAGTTATTAAACTTATTGGTATCAAAGAAAAAGAAAGTATTAATGGAAATGCGACTAGCTATTTATTAGATAAAACGAAAGGTCAAAAAGTATTTCTAAAATATGATAATGAAAAATTTGATAAAGATAATAATTTGCTTTGTTATTTATATTTAAAAAATCGAACATTTATTAACGCACATCTTATAAAACAAGGTCTTGTTGAATTAGATTTAAGCTACGATTTCAAAGATAAAAATAAATTTATTAAACTTTATGGAGATAATAATAGCTAAAGAGTGGATTTTAAACAGTGTGATGAATCGCTTTCAATTAAACTTTAAGCGAAATGTTGGTCCAACTTCTGAATATATTAGGAATTGCTCTCCAAAAAGTCTTACTGACTGGGAGAATTATTATATTATAGTAATGTGAGAACTAAGGAGTATATTGAAGAATTAGGTAAAAAATTATATACAAAAATCACCGAAATAATTAAATATGAAGTTAATGATATATCAGAAGAAGACTGCATTAACTATATGGTGCAACTCGTTATTGATAGAACTTACGAAGGGTATAAAACAGAGATTGACACAATTTATGGACAATTAGAAAATATTCTAAGTTTGAAGATTAAACCCGCTTCTGACGAATGGGATAGAAAATTTAATGTTGACTTTTATTTTGAAATTCAAAATAGCCAAAATGAAATTAAGTATATAGGCATTCAAATTAAGCCAATAAATAAAAATATTCAACTTCCTGAAATTCATAAAGAATATAAACTTCAAGAAACAACTCATCTAAAATTTACAAAAATGTATGGTGGTAAAGTGTTTTATATTTACTCGGTGGCAAAAAGGAGGGTGAACCCTCCCTTTAGTTTGTTATTTCATTATTATTATTGGTATTGTGATGTTTGATTTGTCACCACTTAAATTTACAAAATATGAACCATTGCTCATGTTTCCTAAATTGATTGTTTTTGAATAATAACCTTTATTATATTTGTCCTTATCAATTTTGTAATAGATGTTTCCGTATAAATCAACTACTTTTATTTCAATATCTTGATTTAAGTATGACTCAAATTCTAAATTAAATACTCCATTACTTGGATTAGGTTTTATTGATGCACGTATGTTTGTGCTATTTACTTCAATGAATTTATCTTCACTTGGTGTTTCAAAACTTGTCTTATACTTTGGACCTTGTGAAACATTCAAATCTAAAATTTTGGCATTACCACAACATAGCCGAATTGGTATCGAATCCATACAAATTGTTTCGCCATCTCTACCTAAAAAGTAAACAGGTAACTTAGTTACATTATAACTTAACGTAGAATCACAAATAGCACAAGAATAAAATTCTAACGCTGGAAGTTCGCCATTCGTCAATGATTGAAAATCTATTGGATTGCCTCCTACACCGCTTTTAATAGTTCGCATTCCTCTACCATTTCCTATGAAATCTACTGCTAATGAATAAAAACAATCGGAACTAAAACTTGTATCTATTTTTATTTTATTTACACATTTCATTATTGGTACATTATTACCACACTGAGGGGTTAAGGTGTCAAATTCAGGTATTACTTCTTCATGACTTTCAACTACACTAAACAAATTTTCAATGCCTTCGCAACAATCTTTTGGTAAGGAGTCGCATTCTATTTGTGTTTTGAAATTTCTGTTACAAGCACTAAATACTCCCATTGTGTCTGTGCCTAAAATCAAATCGATAGTGTATTTTCGACCTGCGGGTAGGCAGAGTTCAAATGCCTCTAAAGATGAATTACTGTCTATGTTATTATAATACTGCTTATACTTGGAAAGTGGTCCGCTTATTAGAGTATCTGTGCCTGTTGTGCCATTAAACTCGACTCCTACTGCTCCGCTTATTCCAGAACTCACAATTACTCGATAAGGAAAATTGTTATAAAAACAATCTGTATTATTATTTAAAGTAAATTTATAGCAACATTTACCATCTTCCCTTGTTGTGTCTATTTGTGCTACATCTAATGTCATTTTCTCAAAATCATTTACAGTTTCGCAAAGTTCACAAGTATCTGCCAGTTCGCTATCTATTATGTAATAAGGTTTATATTTTACTTTGAGTATCTTACCCTGTCCTGGAAATAGTACTAATTTAATTGTATCACCGACATTTGAAAATCTCTCGTTTATCATATCATAATAATCTTCTCCATAATACCAGCCAAGAGTATCTAAATTTGATGCCCCTAACTCATTCACTATAACATATTTACCATTGCCATAAGCTAATCGCTGAAATGGTATTGATATTTCTCTTATCCCTAATCTCTTCCAATATTGTTCTTTCCACCATGTGCTATCCCGTGCTATACCAAGCAAATCATTATGGCTTACTGAATCTCTCATAAATGTATCCCATTCAACTTGAGAGTAAAAACTCATCTGGCTTACTGTGTCTGTTCCACTTACGTTATAGTTAAATATTAATGGGTCTGTTCGCCTATTCAATACTCCTAAGTAAAATTCTTTTTTTGTTAAACTAAAACTACTATTTAAAGTATCTTGACCATAACTAAATAGTGTTATATCAAAAAATGACGAATCTCTATTCTCAAAATCTGGAGTATAGTTATGCACTAAATTCGCGTTCGGCTCAAATATTCTACGTGTTCTTATGTTTTTATATCTTATATAGTGACTTAAAATGTCTACATTTGGGCTAATGGAATAAGCATTTTGCGAATAATATTCCTTATAATCTTTCCAATACCACGCCTGCAATTTCAATTTCATTAGTGTGTCTTCGTTGTGATTTATCCAATTATTTGTTTTCATAAGTTCTACACGATTTGACGCGGTGCCAATATATACTCTGTCTGCATTAATATTTAATGAATCAAACCTTATAGTATCGTTAATAAAGTCCCGTATTTTCTTGTTATCCCAACTACAAATTTCATTATAATTAAACCAGTCACCACCAACGATATCACCATATATTAAACTATCCCCTGTTGGTATGCTATCATTATGAAATGATTGATTTGGAAATTGCGTCCATTGATTTATCCGCATTAAACCTAATGTATAAATCGTTGTATCTTGAGCCTCATTTTTTTTTATTCCTGTTGCTCCATGATAATATATTAAACCTTTTGTTCCCAATATTAAACTTCCCCAAATTTGTAATCTCAATTCCTCAGGGGTTTGTGGTTTCGTTTTATACTGAAAAAATGTTGTATCGACACTTTTACTTTTAGTCATAGCATTACTGGAAATCCAGATATTTGCCATAAGTGGTTTTTCATTATATATTAAATCGGGCCTATTAAAGTAGGCATCATAATAATGAACTCCAAAGTTTGATAATGTTGAATAATAGATATAGTTTGTGTCAGTTGCTACATCTTGATACTCCATTTCATAGTAATTCGTATTTTTTACTATATTATAAATTATTGAATCTGGTAACATTGGATAATAAAGCGAATCAGCCACTTTTCCATATATATCTATCCAACTTTCATAACCCGAACGTAATGTATCTGTTAAATACTTCATTCTATCAACTGCAATTAAAACACTATCCAATTCCCAATGCTCCTTGCCGAAATAACCGAATAAATACCCAAGTCTGTTTCGTATGTCCATTTTGTCTTTATAATTAGTATATTTTTTAAATGTTCTTCTCACCAATGGCGAACTTGCCATTGTCCCATCTACATTTATTCCCGCACCATTCCAATAATAATCAAACCCAGTTAGATTTAAAATGTGAGATGCGTTTGTTGAATGATCGTTAAACTCGCTGATAACTTTTCCGCCTAATAACTTATTATAATACCTGTGTGCTTGCGCCCACGATTCTAAAAATTCATCCATTCCATATATTTTTTCTACTTTTAAATTGGGTCGTAATGCTTGTATATTTATTAATTCGTTATTTACATTTTGGATTATTTCTCTGTCAAACTCACCTCGAATTAGTTTTCTAAATTGTGGAGTTTCTATTCGTATCCAATCTATTGCAACATCTATTGATTTATAATACACTACATTTATTCCTAAATTTGTTATTCTGGTATTACTATCTTTTGTTACTGTAAATGGTGGTTCATGGTTTTGTAGTTCTGGATTAATACCCCATGGAACCTCCTTTGTTGAATCACATTTGAAAAAAGCAGAAAGAGTTATATATTCTTGATTCATATAAGTTGGATACCACCTTTGCAACATTCTTCCAGTTACATAAAATGTATCATTCATTACGGAATTTATATCTAATGCCCTTGCATAGCCAATAAATTCTCCTCTATCTGTAACCATAGTATCTATATTACCAGGATTGAAATCCATCCTTGGAAATTGGCTGAAATCAATTAAACTATATGTTGTATCAAATGTTAAACCATTCCACATTATTGCCTTATATGGCATGGTGATTGCTAAAACTGTGTCATTTGTACTTCCAATATTAATCGTTTCCAATGCTCTTAGTTTTATTGTTAAATACCACTTTGTTCCATTTTTTAAACCAAATGGAGCATCTGATTGTATTCCATCTTCCTTTAATTCTGTACTAAAATTACCAATGTAAAATAACTTATCATTTGGAAAAGGGTCTTTTAATATTTCCAAAGAATTAACATTCAAATTATTCATTAATATTTTATTTAATTTTAAATTATGCTCTATATCCTGAGTAATGTTGAAAATAGAGTCATTGATAAAATCAAATCCATAAGTAGAATTTAAGGAATCATCAGGATTAAAAATCGGAAATTTACTTTTGGAAGGTTTAAAGGTAACTTCATAATGCATAGCTTGGGCGTTTAATATTGAATTGTCTGGCTTTGAAGAAGCATTTTTTGGAACTGCTAATATAAATTTAGTGTTATTGCTATACATTCCTGTGTTTTCTAACAGCTGTGGATTAATAAACGTATGGTTATAATCAATATCTAAAGCAGAGTCTAATTTCCTTGATTGAGATGACCAATTCCACGCTTTAATAAATTTATTTTCTGTAGTAGAAAATATTGAATCATTAACAGTGAGTGAATCTAAAATTGGCTGTGGGTCTAATCTGTTTTGGGAAAATGTGATATAAGAAAATGCTAATATAATAAATATTACTATCTTCATTTTAATAATCCTATTTATTTATTATAAATTGTGAATTATAATTTTCTATTCCATTTGTTATTGTAATGAAATAAGTTCCATTAGGGAGCAATAATTCTTTTGTAATAGAATTTGCACCTAATAGCAAATACCCTAAGTTTTGATTTAATACCTCTTGCCCTATTGAATTTATTATTTTAACATCATAATTTCCTGTTTTTTGTAAATGAAAGTTAAAAGTTAAATTTCCAGTATTTGGATTTGGGAACACCATTATTGGGTTATTACTTTCATTTACTCTTAAGCTACTTATATCATATTTGTATTGACGAGCACTTTGATTTAAAAACACAAAGTTATTATATAGATTAAAAGTAATACCCGCTAAATAAACTTTATTTTTTAATTCTTTTGTTTCTAAGTCATATATTCTTATCCAACCTAAATAATAAATTGCAAAATATTTTCCATCTTCTGAAAAAGCTCCGTAATGATTACCAATTATGTGTTCGTCAAAGTAAACTTTTTTATATGGTGCAAGATATGGCTCAGATGGATCATTTGTATTATAGAAATGCATCTGCTCTCCACCATAAACTACTAATTCGTCTGGGTTTTTTGGATTAAACACATAAGTATCATTCGGACCTGCAACCGATCCAACTTCTTCTTTTGTTTCTAAATTAACTAAATAACCTTTATCATAAATTACTAATGCATATTTACCATTTGAATTAAATTTACTACCAAAAGGTCCTATTTCTATTCTCATACCATACTTTGGATGATATACTTCTTTTTCAAATATAAGCTCTTTTTCTCCTGTTAATATATTTAGTAAATATATACCATAATCATAAAATACGTAGATATTTTCATCGTCTTTAAAGGTTATATCTCCTATGCTTTCAAATTTATTAATTATTTTTTTTGTCGTTAAATCAAATAATAAAACCCCGTCTCCATTACTAGTCCTACTACACAGCGCAAGGATTTTTCCATTTGGGGATAATTTTGTCGATTTAATGTAGGAAACGCCATGAAATAATGAATCTATTATTTCTCCTGTTTCAATATTAACAAACCATGTAACTGGTATCGCCGATTTCCTAAGATAATCAGCATGCATCAAAATCGTGCTGTCATTTAAAATAAACATAGATTGCACCTCAGGGAGTGCAGTTTGCCAAACTAAATTTGGTTCTTCGGCTTTTGCATTGAAGAAAGCAAAGATTAGTAATATGTACATATATTTAAACATTTTTACACCTTTTAAAAAATTATTGTTTTGTTATTTTATAATTAGTAAGCGGGAATTTAAGAAAAATTTATTTTACAAACAAATTATTTGGAATATTTTATTTTTTTTCTGGAATTTAATTTTTAACTGGTTTCTTCGCTACGCTCAGAATGACGGGGGAAATGTTAAATAGACGGGGGATTATTTCGATACATTCCAGAATTATTTAATAAAGATGGGTTTATAAATGTATGGTCAAAGTCTATACCTAATGCATCATCCAATTTATTCGATTGTGATGACCAATTCCACGCTTTAATAAATTTATTTTCTGTTGTTGAAAATATTGAATCATTAACGGTGAGAGAATCTAATATTGGTTGTGGGTCTAATCTGTTTTGTGACAATGCGCAATAAGAGAATATTAACATAATAAGTAAAATTATTTTCATTGAGTGACCTTATTTATTTATTTATTATAAATTTCTCTGTCAAAATATTATTATTATTTTTTATTGAAATAATATAATATCCATTCGGTAATGATAAATTAAAATTAATATTATTTATGCCATTATTTAAAAATTTATTATCTATATAAACTATCTCGCCTATATTATTTATAATACTAAATTCATAATTCTCGGGGATTTGTATTTCTAAAACTAAGTCAAAAGTGCCATCGTTGGGATTTGGTTTTATAATTGTATTTTTTGGTTGTGTTTCTTCTGTACTTAAAATTGAGCTAATATCGTATAAGTAGTGTATATTACCCTTATTTATATAAATTTTATTGTTAACAAGTATAAAATCAATTCCAACAGGATCAATTTCATAATCTTTGCTATAATTAATAGAATTATAAAATCTAATACTTCTGTAATCACGCAAAGCATAATGGTTACCATTATTTACAATTTTCATTAATGGCTCGCCTAGAACATGCGGATCTAAATAAATCTTACTTTTTGGATTGATTAAATCATCAAAAGAGTATATATCTATTCTTTCTCCTCCATAAAATATAAATTCATTATAATTGTAAGGATTGAAAACTGGAATACTATTACTACTGTACCCTTGGACAATTTCACCTTTATTTATGTCAAACAAACTCGGAAAATTAGTAATGACTACTGCGTACTTCGCATCGTAACTAAACATACTTTTATATCCAAGACTTATATGAGTCGGGGGCCATCCTGTTTCTGCCTCATTTTTCCAAATTTGTTTGGTTTCATTTGTAATGATATTTATTTCATATATTCCTTCTTTCATTACATACAAAATAGAATCATTTTTAAAAACAAAATCTCGTTGGCTATCAAATTGTTTTAATACTTGTTTTGTTTGTAAATCAATTAGTACTACTCTTCCATAATTTCCTATTGCTAATATTTTTTTGTTTGGTGATAATTTTGAATAAATAACAACAGACATATCATGAAATATTGAATCTACAATGTCACCCGTATTAAAATCTACTAACCACGTAACATTTCCTGGAACGTTCCTTATTCTATTTGAATGCATAAACATAATACTATCGTTATATTTAAGTGAAGATTGAACACCTGGAATTTCTTTTTGCCAAATCAAGTTTGGTTCTTCGGCTTCCGCATTGAAGAAAGCAAAGATTAGCAATATATAAGTAAATTTAAACATTTTTACACCTCTAAAAAAATTATTGTTTTGTTATTTTATAATTAGTAAGCGGGAACTTAAGAAAAATATATTTTATAAACAAATTATTCATTAATATTTTATTTATTTTTTTGGAATTTAGTTTTTAACTGGTTTCTTCGCTGCGCTCAATATGACGGGGAAATGTTAAATAGACGGGGGATTATTACGATACATTCCTGTGTTTTCTAACAGCTGTGGATTAATAAACGTATGGTTATAATCA
>CAYXMM010000011.1:3728-88301 GCA_964465945.1 uncultured Hyphomicrobiales bacterium | reverse complement strand
TTATTATACACAGGAAACAATCCAATTAGAATTTAAATTAGAAGGTAATTCTCCTTTAACAAGTTTAATAATTTATGATATTTATGGCAAGCAAATTGAAGATGTACAAAATGCAAAAATTGATAATTTTAAAATATTGTTTAAAGTTGATATAAGAAACTATAGCAAAGGTGTTTATTTTTACAAATTTGTTAATAATGGAAAAGTAATAAATGGTAAATTTCTTACAAATTAATGCAAAACTTAAAATTCACTCATTTTAATTCAATCCGATACTCACCTATCGGATTTTTTTTCGTCTTCAAATATAACTATATTATTTAACTGCACTGAAGAAAGTAATAATACTATTGATTAAGGTTTTCATGGCTACCTTTACTATTCCAATGTAGCAAAAGTGTATCGAATAAATATGAAAAACCTGAAATCAGAATATTTATTTTCGAACGAGAATTAGCCAATATATAAACCCATTCACAAGAACACTCGGCGCAATTGAAATCCCAAGAAATGAATATATTGAACTACTCACAAAAGCAATTTCTGAAAGTAGAAAATTTATTTAGTTGTAAATTATATTATTTTTTTTACTTTTGCATTTAAATAGTTAGAATAAAATAATTTATTTATTAACAATAAGGAGTATTTATGAAAATCTTTTCCAAAATATTACTAATAACTTTAGCGTGTTTTTTTCTTTATGGCTGTCCTGAAGAAGACAATCAACCAGATGGTAATAGTACATTTAAAGGATATGTATACTATTCAACTGGAAGTAAAATTTATAGAATTAATATGAAGACACTCCAAACTCAATCATTATTTGAAAATGCCAGTTTTCCTGATACAAAAGAGAATGGTAAACTTTTAGTATGTGAAAATTATCCAAAACATAAATTAATCTTTACTGATTTAACAGGTGCAAATAGAGTAAAAATATTAGAATTAGATGGCTATATGGATCATCCAAGATTATCTTATGATAAAAAGTTCATTGCTTATGATGGTGGTTCTGTTTATAATCCTGTAACTTATGTTATCGATGCAAACAGTGGAGAGCCAATAGCAACTATTGGGGATTATAGTAAAAGACAACCATTATATCGACCAAGTTGGGCACCTGACGGTTCTATCTATGTATGTGGTTGGACAAGTATGAATAATGGAATATATAAAGTTTCAGCTGATTATACTACAATTACAAGAATAGACCCAGATTTAAGTAATGTAACCTTACCAGCTGTTAGTCCTGATGGCAAATTAATTGCATTTATAAGAGACCAACAAGTATGGACTATGAATATAGATGGCACAAATCCACAACAATACTATGTAAGTGGCGAAACATTCTCTATCCCAACATGGTCGCCTGATAGTAAATATATTATATCAGCAACTGCTTTTAGTGCTTATGTTTTTGATGTTGTTAATAATACTTACATAGATATAAATTCAGGTTATATTTCAGATTCTGACCAAATGTGTTGGGTTTACTAAATAATTAAATTTATTTATTTATTAAAGGTAGTAAGAATTATTTACTACCTTTTTCATTTTTTTTTAATTTAACCGAATATTTACAAAAAATAGTTGTAAAAATCCACTATTTTGCACGAACATAACATTATATAAATCAACAAAATAATGAAAGTTAAAAAAAATATCATTTGTGATTTAGAGGCATCAAAAACGGCTGAATTGCTTTCAATGAATCGTAATACAATCAATAAAATTTATGATAAAATTAGAGAGACTATTTATGCTGATTGTGAGCAACAAAATCCGCTTGGCAAAGGCAGTATAGAACTTGATGAAAGTTATTTCGGAGCAAGGCGTGTCAGAGGTAAAAGAGGCAGGGGCGCTCAAGGTAAAACAAAGGTTTTTGGTATGCTAAAACGCAATGGAAAAGTTTATACCCAAATTGTGAATAATTGTTCTATAAGTGAATTGTTGCCAATAATAGAGGAGCAAGCAGATAAGGATTCTACGATATATACCGATGGTTTCAAAAGTTATGACGGATTAGCAGATTACGGTTACAAGAGACATCATCGAATTATTCATAGCGATAATGAATTTGCACGAGGGCAGAATCATATTAATGGAATAGAAAACTTCTGGGGCTTATGTAAAGTCCGCTTAAGCCGTTTTAGAGGCATTCATAGAAGGAAATTTCATTTGCATTTGAAGGAATGTGAGTTCCGATATAATCACAGAAAGGAGCCAACAAAGGAGATATATCAATATTTGTTGAAACTAATTAGAAAAAATCCATTAAATCTTTCAAATAATAAAGTATAGCTAATTTATTTGCATATAGTATGAGAAATATTTTTTTTATTAGAATATTATTGTAAATTTGCCATTAGGAAAAAAACAAACTTTTAAAAAGAGAGGAGAAATTGACAAAAATCCAAGCAATTTTTCCCTCTTCAAAAAGTATTATTTATTAACTATAATAGTCTTGAACCATAATTTATTTATTAACAATAAGGAGTATTTATGAAAATCTTTTCCAAAATATTACTAATAACTTTAGCGTGTTTTTTTCTTTATGGCTGTCCTGAAGAAGACAATCAACCAGATGGTAATAGTACATTTAAAGGATATGTATACTATTCAACTGGAAGTAAAATTTATAGAATTAATATGAAGACACTCCAAACTCAATCATTATTTGAAAATGCCAGTTTTCCTGATACAAAAGAGAATGGTAAACTTTTAGTATGTGAAAATTATCCAAAACATAAATTAATCTTTACTGATTTAACAGGTGCAAATAGAGTAAAAATATTAGAATTAGATGGCTATATGGATCATCCAAGATTATCTTATGATAAAAAGTTCATTGCTTATGATGGTGGTTCTGTTTATAATCCTGTAACTTATGTTATCGATGCAAACAGTGGAGAGCCAATAGCAACTATTGGGGATTATAGTAAAAGACAACCATTATATCGACCAAGTTGGGCACCTGACGGTTCTATCTATGTATGTGGTTGGACAAGTATGAATAATGGAATATATAAAGTTTCAGCTGATTATACTACAATTACAAGAATAGACCCAGATTTAAGTAATGTAACCTTACCAGCTGTTAGTCCTGATGGCAAATTAATTGCATTTATAAGAGACCAACAAGTATGGACTATGAATATAGATGGCACAAATCCACAACAATACTATGTAAGTGGCGAAACATTCTCTATCCCAACATGGTCGCCTGATAGTAAATATATTATATCAGCAACTGCTTTTAGTGCTTATGTTTTTGATGTTGTTAATAATACTTACACAGATATAAATTCAGGTTATATTTCAGAGTCTGACCAAATGTGCTGGGTTTATTAGTATTTTATAACTAATACGTGATGATAGCAAGTGGAATATTCATTTGCTATCATTTTTTTTTATATTTCATTTATTCTACTAATTTATTTTATTATGAATTTTTTTTCTTTTTTAACAAAAACCAAAATAATAACCAGTTCATAAAAAATTTATTTGCAAAAAAAGTATTCGTAATAAAATATCTAAATAATTAATTAATAAGGAAATAGAATGATATATCAAAAATGTTGAGAAAATATTTCAATTTTTTTCAATTTTTGCTGTGATATTTTCGCTGTTTATGTGTCTATGTATTAAAGAAAATTACAAAAACTAAAAAAGTTTAGTAATAACAGAAATATTAACGTAATTTTGAAGTTGTCTTGAAGACAAGATAAAATAATTTATGATTGCAAATTTGAATATAAAACACAACAAAGAAATTTCAGAATCGACTAAATACACACTTGATTTAGGTGAACTTGATATTCCATACAAATATTTAAGCGTTAGATATATTGTTGAAAAAATTCTTTTAGTTTTATTTTTACCAATATGGCTACCAGTCTTTGCTCTAACTTATATCATTCTTAAAATGAGTTATGGTGGTAAAGTATTGTATAAACAGGAAAGACCCGGGTTAAACAATAGCACTTTCTACATTTATAAATTCAAATCAATGAAATCGATTAATCCATTGGAAGAAACTACTATTCATCAGGAAGAAAGAATTACACGCTTTGGAAGATTTATACGAAAACATAGAATTGATGAATTACCGCAATTTATAAACGTATTAAAAAATGAAATGAGCTTAATCGGTCCACGTCCCGATGCCTTAAATTGCCATATCGAATGGAAGCAAGATATTCCTCAATATGACTATAAGTATATTATCAAACCGGGCGTTACTGGCTTAGGGCAAGTTTATTACAAGCACGTTAGCGAAATAAGTGAGGTTTTCGAAAAATTCAAATATGATATTAAATACCTAAATAACATTAATATTTTCACAGATATTAAAATTCTAATCTTAACTATTTTTGTAATGTTCTCTGGAAAAGGTGCTCGTTAATAATTTTTTTTTAGTAATTTTGATTATGAAACAAATTAAAATTTAATATGAAAAAACATTACTTATTACTTGCAATAATTCTCCTAAGTTCTTGCGGCAAAGTATTATTCCAAACCCCACAACCTGAAAAAGCCGAAAGAATTATTAAAATACCCCAAAACTTATGGGGCTTTTACTTAAGTGAAGATGATACTTTGATTTTTGCTGAAAACTCATTCCAATACAGATCATCACTAAGCATTATGCAAAAGTTAGACTTCGATTTAAGAAATGAAGAAGTTATCCTAAAAAAAAGTAATAATAAATATTACTTGAATTTAAAATCGAAGGAGGATAATCTATCAGCTTGGATGCTTTTTCGCTTTGAAAAAAAAGGTAGAGAACTTGATGCTCGATACATCGAAAGTTTAGATAGTCTAAGTTTGAAACTAAGCTCAAAAGATTCTTTTAATCTATTTAATAATCTAAAAGTTATCGAAAAAGATAAAGATAATATTTATGTCTTAAAGCCAGTTGATTTTAACATTATTGACAAACTATTTGATAAAGCAAAAAGTAAAATCTTTAAAAAAGATTAATTTGCTAAAATTAAATAAAAAAAATTCTCTTTCGTTTATTTTCAAAAAATAGGGGTAAAAATGAAACTACTTTTAACTTTCTTTCTTTTTATAATAATTTCGTCAATTTCAAAATCTCAAGATAATGTTATGAAAATAAACCTTCATAATGAAGACATTGTAAGTTTTAATATTGATAAAATTGACTTAATTCAATTTAACGATAAAAATATCAAATTAGATAGTTTTAGAATAACTGAAAATTACTTCGAACTGACTGTTGGTAAAACAAAACAATTAACTTGTGATTTCTTTCCAAATAACGCCTCAAATCAAAAATTAAGCTGGATTTCTGATGCTACGAATATAGCAACTGTCGATAACAATGGACTTGTTACAGCTATTAAGCAAGGACAAGCAAGAATCATTGCTATGAGTGAAGAAGGCAACTTCATCAGTACCTCTTTAGGAATAATTGTAAATCCTACAAAAGTTTGCATCACTCAAAATGAAATAAAGGTGCTGCCTAACCCAACTAACGATTTTATAAAAGTGGAGTTAGTTCAGAACTTACCCTTTGAAATCACAATAACAGATATGAATGGAAATATTATATTTGCCGAATATGACAAAAAAGAAATTAATATTTCAAAATTATCAAGCGGTTCTTACCTTGTAACATTACATATCAATTCCAACTATTTTACATATAAAATACTTAAAATTTAAAGGAATATCAAGATGAAAATTATATTTATTTTAACCATTTTTGCTTTAAACTTATTTTCCCAAGAAAAAAATATTGAGATTATTGATATTGAAAACAAAATTAAAGTTTACCCTGTTAACGAAATAAAAAACATAAAATTTGAATTTAAAACCTCCTATGTCATTAACATAATTGGTGAAGATGACAAAATTTCAAACATAGAAGCAAGTAATGAAACAATTATCCTGTTTGACAATAATATTTTAAATATTAGCGATGAAGACTTCGCTAAGCAATTTCAAATTTCTTCTATAAAAACCATTCAATTTGAAAAGAAAACAAATCATGTTCCTTTTGGAGAATTAATTGTTGATGAAATTCTATTAAATAATTTAGATAATCCATGGGGACTTGATTTTATTGACAAAGATAATATTATTTTCACCGAACACGACGGCTATTTATTCATCTACAACATTCCAAATAAAACTAAAACAGAAGTAACCGGATTACCGAAAGTAGCAAGGGTCGGTCAAGGCGGGCTTTTAGACGTAACTTTGCATCCCAACTTCAACCAGAATAAATATGTATATCTTTCTTACGCCATTGAGGAAGGTGGTAAAAACACTACAGCAATAGGTAGAGGAAAATTAATTGAAAATAAACTAGAAAACTTTGAAGAATTATTCCGTGGCTATCCATTAGTTAATTCTTCTGCACATTTCGGCTCAAGGATAGTGTTTGATAAAGATAATATTATGTTTTTCTCAATCGGGGAGCGAGGAAATGGCAAAAATGCGCAGGATAGCACAAATAGTTATGGATGCGTTTTGCGTCTTAATGACGACGGAACAATCCCTTCAGACAATCCTTTTTTACAAGTACCAAACGCAGCAAAAGAACTCTATACAAAAGGTAATAGAAACATTCAAGGTATGTTTTACATCCCAGAGACAAACCAAATTTGGTCAGTTGAACACGGACCTCGTGGAGGGGACGAACTCAATATTGTCAAAGCGGGAGCAAACTATGGCTGGCCCCTTGTTACTTTCGGTATCAACTATGACGGAACACCAATTACAGATAAAACTACTTTACCTGGCTACGAAGACCCAATCACTTATTGGGTGCCTTCTATAGCACCTTGTGGAATGGACTTAGTTTCTTATGATGCTCAGAAAAATGAAATGGATATAGTAATTGGAGCATTAGCAGGACAACATATTCATAGATTAAAAATTGTAAATAATAAAGTTGTTGAATCAGTAAGAAGTTTAGAAGGTTATGCCCGCTTTCGCGATACGCAACTTTCACCTGATGGATATATTTATTCAGTAACTGAAAGCCCAGGCAGATTAATTCGTTTAAAAACAAAATAATTATTAATTTGCAAAATAAAATTAAAATTTAAGGTAGGATATGAAAAAAATCATCGTTATAATTTTACTTAGTTTCACCTCAATCTTCGCTGATGAAGAAGTGAATTTAGATAGTCTTTATAAAGAAGGTATTGAAATATACAGAAATGCAAAAGCATCTTGGCTTGGTAATGAACTTCTTATTAAGCTATTAAAACAAGCTGGAACAGAAGAATCCTTAGGTGGCTATTTTGCCTACCCTGAAAACGATGGAAATCATTTTATCTTTTATAGCAAAGACGCAAAAGTAATCGCAGAAGCTTATTTCGACTCAACCTTTAAAACCCCTCAAACTTCTGTGAAATTTATTATTAGAGATTTCAACGACATTGAGACAAAATATTATAAAATTAAAACCGCAACTAAGAAATATCAAAGCCAAGATTCAAGCATTAGGTATTATGAAAATACTGGTATGAATGAGATTCCTATTATATTTGAAGGAAAAATGAAATGCTATATTTTAACTGCTCCAAACTACTTAGGTCAAGTAATTTATGGTAATGATTATTGCTTAGATATGGATGAAAATTATAAAATAACTAAAGTTACCGACTATCATAAGACAATAATTCCTGTTCCTTATGCTAAAGATACTCTCTTCACCCAATCATACCATACCCATACAGATGAAATTGGATACTTACCAACCCCAACAGATATAGCAACAACTTTACTTTATGGAGATTTAGCCGGCTGGACTCAACACTTTATTCAATCTTCTAAACTTTCCACTCGAATTGATATTAAAAGTAAAAAAGTCCAAATAGGAAGAGTTACAACTCCTCCTGTAAATACTGACCAACAAACTTATGAAGCTAAAGATATAAAACAAGTAAATAAGGATAAAGAAAAGAAAAAATAAGCAAATAACCTCAATATTGTAAAGAAATCTACACAATTCATCTCTAAATTTCTTAATTTTGTAACTAAAATAGTAAAATGACATAAATTTTACTATTTTTTTACGTTTATAATCTTTAAATTGAATTATATTAAAAACAAAGGAATAAAATGTCTGTTAGAGTTAGATTTGCACCTTCACCAACAGGATACTTACACGTAGGTGGTTTAAGAACAGCACTATATAATTACCTGTTCGCTCGCAATCAAGGTGGCAAAATGATTTTGAGAATTGAAGATACTGATAGAACAAGACTTGTAGAAAACGCACAAGAAAATTTAATTAAATCTCTTGAATGGGCAGGCATTACCTTCGACGAAGGACCAGGATTCGGTGGCGATTTCGGACCATACATTCAAAGCGAAAGATTTGATCTATACGCAAAATATGCTGAACAACTAATTCAAAACGGCACCGCATATTATGCTTTTGATACCCCAGAAGAAATCGAAGCAATGCGTGAAAGACAAAAGCAAGCAGGTATAGCACCTAAGTATGACAGAACTTCTATGAAAAATCAATATACTTTAGGCGAACAAGAAACTCAAAATCTAATAAATAACGGCATTGAATATGTAATCCGCCTAAAAGTTCCATTCAATGAAGAAGTTAAATTTAAAGATATTATTCGAGGCGATGTCAGTGTTAAAACAAAAGACGTTGACGACCAAATTCTTCTAAAATCTGATGGATTTCCTACTTATCACTTGGCAAATGTAGTAGATGATCATTTAATGGAAATCACTCACGTTATCCGCGGAGAAGAATGGCTACCTTCTACTCCTAAGCACGTGTTATTATATAAATCATTTGGGTGGGATATGCCTCAATTCGCTCACCTTCCATTACTTTTAAATAATAACAAAACAAAATTATCAAAGCGACATGGAGATGTGGCTGTTGAAGACTTCAAAACTAAAGGATATATTAAAGAAGCATTTGTAAACTTTGTTGCCTTGCTGGGTTGGAATCCTTCCGGTGATAATGAAATTCATTCTATGGATTATTTGATTGAACATTTTAACCTTGAAAAAGTTAATAAAGGTGGTGCTATTTTCGATAGACCTAAATTACTCTGGATGAATTCAATTTATCTTAGAAAACAATCAGCCGAAGAAATTTATTCAATGCTTGAAGCAAATTTAAAAGAAAGTAATATAAATCAAAGCAAAGAATATATTCTTAAAGTTATTGACTTACTGAAAGAAAGAATTCATTTTGCTATTGATTTAATTGATTTTGCTGACTATATGTGGGCAAAACCTGTTTCTTATGACTTAGAGTATAAAGCGAAACAATGGAAAGCAGAAACGCCCGAATTAATTAATGATATACTTCAAATCTTTAAAGATGCAGAAGAATGGGAATATAATGCTTTACATAAAAAAGTTGAAGATTATTTAGGAGCTAAAGGTATTGGATTCGGTAAATTAATGAATCCACTTAGATTAATTATAACAGGTAAAGCCGTTGGTGCTGGTATGTTTGAAACTATGCTCATATTAGGAAAACAAGAAAGTATTGAAAGAATTCAGTTATTTTTAAAGAAAGTTGAAAATGGTGAGATCTAGTATATATTTTATTTTTTTAGCGATTCTAATTTCCTCTTGCTCATTGTTTAAAAAGGATTTTTACACCAATCATCCTTGTATTAACGAAAAGTCCAAAAACATTGAGATTAAGTGGGGATTTTATATCGCTGAATCAAAAGAACTATATGGATTTAAACTAGATACAAAAGGACAGTGCTTCCTTATTGATAAGAATAAAGTTGACGAATCTTTACTTTTAACCCTAAGCAAAGAAGAGTATTGCGATTTATATTTCAGCATCAACAAAGAAATTATCAAAACACAAACTCTGAATGTACCAGCGGACACAAATGCTTTTATCACTTTTGATAACCCTGATATGAACTATAATTTTAGAGCAATATGGAACCCTAACTACGAAACAATTGGCTCAAAAGGATTTAGAGAGATTTTTAAAAAACTTAATAAAGCATTGCCATCTGACCAAGATGGTAAAAAAACATATTTTAATTTTGAATTTAAAGACTAAAAATTATGAAGATATTAATCGCTGATGATAACAAACACTTCTGCTCTACACTTGCAGAAATTGTAGATTCATTTAATTTCGAAACCGTCACCTTTAATGACCCAGAATCAACTATAAATTATATATCAAATAATAACAGCAAAATCGCTCTATTATTGTTAGACATTGAGTTTGGTCCAGGCGAAGAAAAAAATGGACTTGATATTCTTGATTTTAGTCGTAAAAACTTTCCTCAAATCCCAGCTATTATGATTTCTGGCAAAGGCACAATAGAAACTGCTGTTAAAGCCACAAAATTTGGAGCATCTAATTTTATTGAAAAATCCCTAATTTCAAAAGACAAAATCTTTGAAGTTATTAATTCAGTTATTGGTCTTAACGACAAAGACAATATCGAAGCTCAAGAAATTCAAAAGTTCTTAACTGCAAATGGAATTATTGGTTCAAGTAAAACTATGGTCGAACTTGGTGATAACATAATAAGATTTGGTAGAACCGAACTAAATGTTTTAATTACAGGTGAAACTGGAACTGGGAAAAAACTTGTTGCAAAAGCATTACATAGTATCAGCCGTAGAAGTCGACAAGCATTTGTTACCGTTGATATCCCCAATATTCCTCACGACCTTTTCCAATCCGAACTCTTCGGACATATTAAAGGATCATTCTCTGGAGCGATTGATAACAAAAAAGGACTTTTCCACCAAGCAAACAAAGGAACACTATTTTTAGACGAAATTGGTGATTTACCAATTGAACTCCAATCAAATTTACTCTTACCAATTGAAGACAGGACAATTAGAAGAGTTGGTGCAATTGAAACTGAAACTATTGATATTAGATTCATTTCTGCAACAGATAAAAATTTGTTAAACGCAATAAAAGATAATAAATACCGAGAGCAGCTATATCATCGTCTTCGCGAATGTGAAATACATTTAAGACCTTTGAGAGAAAGGAAAGAAGATATTCCAGATATATGCGATTATTATCTAAAATCACACAACGAAATGTTCTCTGAACAAAAAGTTTTCTCCCCATCTTCAATTGAATATTTAACAGAACAAAACTGGTCTGGTAATATAAGAGAATTAATTTCAAGTTTAAAACTTTCTCTGCAAACTATCCAAAAAGAAGTAATTGAAGTTGCTGATTTGCATAAAACATTGCATCTCGAAAGCAGAAATAAAGTTCACCATTCATCTAGTTTTGAAGATATCAGAACATTAAAAGAAGATATTGAAGAAGTAGATAAAAAGAAAGTCGAAGCTACTCTTTCTTTAACAAATGGAAATGTTTCAAAAGCAGCCGCAAAACTAGGAGTGTCACGTGAAACACTGCATAGTAAAATTAGAAAATACAATATAGAAGTAAGCAATTATCGTGTGAAAAAATCTGGTCATTAATTCTCAATCCTAACAAATCATAATCATATTTGATATATAAATTATTATATTTGAGTGATAGACAAAAATATCTTAATTTTGCAGTTTTATAAATTATAATATTGAATTAATATGTCATTGAACTGCGGAATTGTTGGTCTCCCAAATGTCGGAAAATCTACTTTATTTCAAGCAATTACTTCTGCTCCAGCCGAAGCTGCTAACTATCCTTTTTGCACTATCGAGCCAAACGTCGGAATTGTTGAAGTCCCAGATATTAGGTTAAAGAAAATTACTCAATTTATTAAACCGCAAAAAACAATTCCAACTATCGTTGAATTTGTTGATATAGCAGGTCTTGTAAAAGGCGCTTCAAAAGGCGAGGGATTAGGAAATAAATTCTTAGGCAATATTAGACAAGTAGGAGCTATAGTTCATGTAGTTAGATGCTTTGACGACGATAATATTATTCACGTGGAAGGAAATATTGACCCAAAACGCGATATTGACACCATTGAAACAGAACTTGCTTATGCTGATTACGAATCAGTGCTTTCAAGAAAAGATAAAAATCAAAAATTTATTCGCTCTCAAGACAAAAAAGTAGCCGAAAAAGCTAAAGAACAAGAACCAATTCTTGAAAAACTCTCTGATTGCCTTGGTGCAGGAAAACCAGCAAGAATGTTAGAACTTGAACCTGAAGAATTAGAGTTAATAAGAGATTTACATCTTATAACATTAAAGAAACAAGTTTATTGTTGTAATGTTGATGAAAATAGCATTAATAGTGATAATCAATACGTTGAAATTGTAAAGAAAATTGCTGCCGATAACGGTTCCGAAGTAGTTGTCATATCTGCTCAAATGGAAGCCGAAATTTCTAAATTAGACACTCCAGAAGAAAAAGCAGAGTTCTTAAAAGACTTGGGCTTAGAGGAATCTGGACTTGATAAACTTGTCAAAAAGGGTTATGATATTTTAAATTTAAAAACTTACTTCACAGCAGGTGAAAAAGAAGTTAGAGCATGGACTTTTAAAGAAGGTTCAACTGCACCACAAGCAGCAGGAGTTATTCACACAGATTTTGAACGTGGGTTTATCAAAGCAGAAGTTTATCATTGCGAAGATTTATTTAAGTTTGGAAGTGAACAAGGAATTAAAGATGCTGGTAAATTAAGAATTGAAGGTAAAGAATATATTGTTAAAGACGGAGACGTCTGTCATTTTAGATTTAATGTTTAATGGGTGATTTACTAAATAGCAAAATTTGGTTTGTTAAGCCACGTCTTATTTGCGGTGTGATGACAGGCACCTCACTTGATTCTATTGATATTGCTTTTGTGAAGTTTGAAAATAACAACAGGGGAGAACACTCTTTTAATTTAGTCGCTGGGAGAGAATATAAATTTCCTGTAAAATATAGAAACCACGTCCTTAAATTAATCAACAAGAAAAATAGAATTGCAGACTACTCTTTATTTCAAGTTGCATACTCAAATCTAATTGCAGAAGCAATTAAAACTTTAATTAAAGAATTTGAAATTAAAGATAAAATTGATGCCATTTCAGTTCACGGACAAACTCTTTGGCACGAACCAAAAAAAGAAAACTTATTTAATTTTGATTTATCTCATACTTATCAATCCGTTTCAGGGACAACACTTTCAAGTATTTTAGAAATTCCAGTAGTCTATGATTTCCGAGCAAATGATATTGCGTTAGGAGGAAATGGCGCTCCATTAATCCCAATTTTTGACTATCATTTTCTCAAAGATGTTTCAACAGACGTGATAGCCCTTAATATCGGAGGAATTTCTAATCTAACCTATATTCCAAAGCAAGCAAATGACGAGAAAATCACTGGCTTTGATACTGGTCCAGGCAATATGCTAATTGACTTAGCTGTTAACCAATTCTTTGGAAAAAAATATGACAAAGATGGTGAAATAGCAAAATCGGGGAATGTTAAAATAGAGCTATTAAACTATTTGCTAACTGATACATTTTTCAAAACTCCACCTCCCAAATCTACAGGACGTGAGAAATTTAATGATGAATATTTTAATAAAATCATTGAGTATAAAGAAGAATTGAAGATTAGCAATGAAGATTTCGTTTCTACTTTATGTAATTTTACAGCAAAAACTATTTCAGATGCAATAAATAATTTTATAAGTACTAATGCTAAAATTTATATCTCAGGTGGTGGCAGGAA
Source organism: uncultured Hyphomicrobiales bacterium (assembly GCA_964465945.1). Lineage (GTDB taxonomy): Bacteria > Bacteroidota > Ignavibacteria > Kapaibacteriales > UBA2268 > JAJRPT01. Next base: position 74,647 of record CAYXMM010000011.1, on the reverse strand, counting down.
AAATACAGAATTAGTAAGGCAATTAAAGAAATATTTATCTAATCATGAAATACAAATGATTGATACTATTGGAATTAATGGTGATTTAAAAGAAGCAATTGGCTTTGCTTACATTGCTTGGCGTAGTATCGGCGGAATGTATGGGAACTTACCCTCAGCAACTGGAGCAAGAAGAAAAGTTCGTTTAGGGGCTATTTCTTTATAAAATTTTAAATTTATTTTTTTTTTTTACAATATAATTAAGATAAAATAGTCTTTAATAACAAATAAAACCGATTAATTTGGTCTTAATTAAAAAAGAGGATTTTCAATATGTTAAATATGACAGTAGGCGAAATAGTAGCAAAAAATATTAAAACAGCGGATATATTTGCAAAAAATAAAATTGATTTTTGTTGTAAAGGTAATTTATTACTTTCTGACGTAGTCAAAGAAAAAGAATTAAATGAAGAAGAAATTCTTAAACAAATTCAAGAAATTCTAAATGAAAATGATAAAGGAGATTTTTCTAATCTCTCGAACGCTGAATTAATTGACAATATTGTAAATACTCATCATAAATATGTCAAAGAATCTTTCGAAATACTTTCTCCTTTGGTGAAAAAGGTTTATGAAGTCCATGGCGAAGCCCACCCCGAACTGAAAGAAATAAAATACTTATACTTCGATAGTGTAAATGAATTTAATATGCACATGCAAAGGGAAGAAAATGTATTGTTTCCATTTATTAACCTCATTACAAAGGCGGACAAAGAAGGAAACCAAATTCCAAGACCTCACTTTGTAACTGTGAATAATCCTATTGCAAGAATGATGAAAGACCACGCAGATGAAGGTGAAAGATTTGAAAAAATTGAAAGACTAACAAATAATTACACTCCGCCAGCTGATGCTTGCAATTCATATAAATACTTGTATAGTAAGTTAAAAGAGTTTCAAGATGATTTATTTCAACATATACATAAAGAAAATAACATTCTATTTCCAAGAGCGATAGAAATCGAAAAAAGAATTGAATTCATTGCTTAATGAAAAAGGATTTAGAAAATTACACTAAGGTATCTCTTTTCTTCTTTTTCGTAGTTAGTTGCTTTGGTGTTTTATTGAGATACATTCCGCTTTATGAGGGTGAGATTGTTTGGAATTACGAACGATTATTACAAACTCATTCTCATATTGCTTTTCTTGGGTGGATTTTTAATATAATATACATTATCACATTAAAGCAATACCCAAATGTCCTTGAAAATTGTAAATTTCTAAACTATAAACTTTTTTTTCTTTTATTTCAATTTGCTACTATTATGATAGCAAGTTCTTTACTTATTTGGGGCTATAAAGTACTTGCAATTACTTTTCTATCTCTTCACGCATACTCTACTGTTCATTTCGCCGTGAGATTTATTAAAAATGCAGACAAGTCATTACCAGGAACATATCTTTTGAAAATTGGGTATATCTTAATGTCAATTTCCTATCTCGGAACAATAATGTTAGGTCCAATATCAGCAATGGGTTATAAATATTCTGATTTATATTATAGTTCAATATATTTTTATTTACATTTTCAATATAATGGCTTCTTTTTACTTGCTATATTAGGGTTTTTAATTAATTATTGGGATAAAATTAGCTTAAAAATTATTCTACCAAAAAACTATATAAATTTATTTCTAATCTCTATAATCCTGACTTACGCTCTATCAATTTTATTCTCAAAACCAAATATCATTATAAACATAATAGCATTTATTGGCTCGGCTCTTCAATTATTCTTAATTATTAAACTATTCGTATTAAGTAAGCACATTTCCCCAAAATTTGATTTCAAACTTGGTCGCTACGTGGCAATTATGGTAATTATATTATTTATTACAAGATTGATAAGCCAAGTCGTAGCACCTATCATTCCAAATGCAGTTTATAGCAATCGTCCTTTAATCATTTTATTTCTTCATTTGAATTTCTTAGGTGTAATCACTCCCTTGTTACTCTACTTGATTAACATTTATATAATTAAAAGTGCAAGTTTTATGAAATATATTATTATTTTTGTAATTGTATTTCTAAACAGCGAATTGTTCTTATTTATTAATTCTTTGAGTATATTAGAAATTAAAAATATGTATATGGCTAATTTTATTAGTGTGCTTTTACTTTCAATCTCTATACTATTTTTAAATATTGCCTTTTGGAAAGCCATAGTATTTAAAGAAAATAAAGAACTTAACGCTTAGAAAATATATTTTTATTTATAATTACGGGGGTCAAATGAAATTTTACCTATTCTTAATAATTTTTTTGATAACTTTTTCATTGCAAGCGCAATATATGGAAACAGTTGTGTCAGTTACTGGGGTCGTTAAAAATGTAGACAATGCTCCTGTTAACGGAAACGTAATTGTTACTAATGATAAAGGTGAAACAATCAACAAAACTCGTTGCAATGGTAAATACTTTATTACAGGGTTGAAACCTGGTGAAACATATCACATTACTATTGACTCAAAAGGGTATTTCGAAAACACTTTCGAAATTAATGTCCCAAACACTGACAAATATAGCGAACTTTCAAAAGATGTCGAAATGAAAATTATGGAAGCAGGAGCTAAATTAGCTTTCAAAGTCATTCCATTTGATACAAGAAGTAGCAAAATAAGACCTGGCTCTGACTTGTTTTTAGATGATTATGTAAAAATATTACGTTCTAACCCACGAGCAAAATTTACTATTGAAGTTTATCCAGAAAAAGAAGGAAACAACACAGTAACTATGCAAAGAGCAGAAGAATTAAAAAAGTATTTTCAAAATAATAGAGTTAGAGCAGAGCTAAACATAGATTCAAAAGCAGTTTATGACCCTCAAAATTTACCACCTCAAGGCAAACAAGCAAAAGGTAAAAGATATAAGGGTTCAATTTATTTAGTAGTTAATAATTTATAAGAACTAATGTATTTATTTTTTGACACAGAAACAACTGGACTTCCAAGAGATTGGAATGCCCCAATTAAAGATTTAAGTAATTGGCCCCGAATAGTTCAAATTGCGTGGGTTGAATATGATATTAATAGAAAATTAATTTCACAAGGTGATTATATAATTAAACCAGATGGTTTTTCCATTCCTGCTGAGGTATCTCGCATTCATAAAATTTACAATGATGATGCAATTAAATTTGGCGCACCATTGAAAAAAGTTTTAAATATATTTAATGCAATTATTGATAAGTCTGATTACATCATCGCACATAATATCAACTTCGATGATAAAGTCTTAAGCGCAGAATTCTTACGCGAATTTATCACAAGCTCTCTACCAAATAAAAAGAAAATCTGCACAATGGAATCGACTGTAGATTACTTAAAATTACCAAGTACAAGAGGAGGATATAAATTCCCAAGTCTAGCCGACCTAAGCAGAAAACTTTATGGCGAAGCATTTAAAGATGCCCACAATGCTCTTATTGATATTCAAAACACAGCAAAAATATTCTGGGACTTAGTTGATTTAAAAGTTATTGACCCTGAAAATCCAATTTTAAAAAGAGAAGAAATTAAAGAAGAAGAGCAAGTCGATAGTGGTTTAACATTATTTTAATATGACAAAAGACCACATCATAGAAAAACCAAAAAAACGGATTACTATCTTTGATTTAACCCGTTTTATTGCTATGGTTTTAATGATGCAAGGTCACACAATCTATGCTTTTTTAGACACAACTACTATTCACACTGGCTCATTCTGGTGGCTACTTTGGGAACTAAATAGGGGATTTACTGCACCCGTCTTTTTAGTCGTGTCAGGCGCTGTCCAAATCTTCGCAAATAAAAGAGATGAATTTGGGAATATTCATAAAAAAACTTTTCGTAAACGAATTATCCTCGGTATTTCATTAGTTATTCTCTCACTACTTTTACATTTACCTGGCTCATTAATGGATATGCTTGTAATGAGCGACCAGCGTCTTTTACGATTATTTGAAGTTAATATCCTTCAACTAATTGGCGTTTGTTTAATAATGAACGTCATTTTAATGAAATTCATCAAAAGTGAAATTGCACATCTAATTGTTTCAGGATTTCTTATATTAATATTCAGCTTTGGTGGGCATTTAATTGAAAGTTATAAATTATACGAAGGTATACACCCATTCTTTGCTTCTTATTTTACTTTTAATTACGGCTCAATTTTCCCAATTTTTCCAACAGCAGCATACTTCTTTGCTGGAATTGTTTTTGGACTAATGTTAAAGAAAACTAAATATGAACATAAATCTTATATCAGAATATCGTCACTTATATTAGCAACTACAATATTCATAATCTTCTATTTACAACATAGTTATGAAGGCAGTTTCTTTCAATCCATTTTATATATGGATAGACTATCTATTGGTTTAATACTTTTTAGATTATCCATTACATTTGTATACATATTTATCGCAAGCTTTATTGATGAATTACTAACCAAAAAACACATTGTCTTAATGTTCGGAAAAAGATCATTATTAGTTTATGTTATACACCTATATTTCATCTATAATTTCTTTCTATACACCCCCGCATTCCAAGGATACTTTAAGCTAAACATATTTGATTTAAGCAAAACTTTGCTACTTGTCTTTCTAGTAGTTTCCCTTACCCTATTGTCAGTATATATGATTGATTTCCTACTAAAAAAATACAAAGTTAGCAAATATGTATTCCAAATTTTAATTGCTTTTATCATAATTGTAAAACTCTTTCCTTTCTTTTAAAACCTTAAAATCCAAGATTCTGATTAATATTTCTTTTTTTATTTTATATGAAAAATTATAAACTAAAACTTTTAATTATAAAAACGAATTTATTTCAATGATAAAGACTGCTTTTATTTTTTTAGTAAAAGAATAAAGTTTGTATTTTTGCATTAAATAACATTATAAAATAAATATATGTCTAAAAAAATCAATCTGAAAGATTAACGAATCAGCACGAAGAATCTAAAGGAGTTGTTGGTATATTTGGTGATGGAGCAAAATCACTTGACCCCACTGTTGGAAAAATTTCAAACCAAATAATTAACCAACTTAAAAAAGATTTTCCACAATTATCTTTTAAATACAAGACAAATATAAGTAAAAGGAAATTAATGAAGCATTACAAAAAATTGATCCTGAATTAGGGCAAACTCTGTTTGTATCAAATTCAAGTATTAAACCCGATGGAGGAATAATAGAAGTTAAAGATGATTATGGAAATTGGAGAATAATATTAATATCTGAAGCTAAACATCAAGGAAAAGATATAGAAAATATCAAAAGTGGAAAACTTGTTGGTAAAGGAAATAATCAAGACCTTATGGCAGCTGGTAATGCAATTGAAAGGTCACATAAAAACATTTCAGAAATCGCTAATTTAATGTTATCAGAATCTCATTTTCCTTACGTCTTATTTCTTGAAGGTTCAAATTTTCTAACCGAAACTATTTCAATTAAAAGACCAGATGGTAGAGTTGTTACATTAGAATACAATTCAGGAATGCTTAATAGATTAGATAGATTAACTTCTGCAAACTATGGATTACCAATTAACACTAACTTGTGCAAGAATAAGTACATTAAGCATAAAGATAAATCAATAATGCTTCAATCAACATCTATATATACTCAAGGAAAAGGTGGGAAGTGGAATGAAAAAAGTATGTTTGATATTATGCTTGATATTTCCAAAACCTCTCTTCAAATATTAGGTAGCGATCTATTTGTTCAGTTAACAAAACAAAAGTAATTTATTAAGCAAGAAAGATTTAAAATGGCAAGAAATTCAACAAATAAATTATTGCAAAAAGCAAAAAAATCAAAGAGTGATGAGTTTTACACTCAACTTATTGATATTGAAAGTGAATTAAAACATTATAAAGATCATTTTAAAAATAAAGTAGTTTATTGTAACTGCGATGACCCCCGAAGTAGTAATTTTTTCAAATACTTTGCCCTAAACTTTAAAGAATTAGGTCTTAAGAAATTAATTGCTTCATGTTATATAGAACGAAACAACGATTTATTTAGCAATCAAGAAGAGAAAAAAGGATTTTTCTGTGAGTATGTTGGTAAAGAATTAGATGAGAATACATTTAGTTCACTAGATATTATATATTTTAATGGCGATGGAGATTTTCGTAGTTCAGAAAGTATTAATTTATTAAAGCAATCTGATATTGTTGTTACCAACCCTCCTTTTTCACTATTTAGAGAGTATGTTGCTCAACTAGTTAAATACGATAAAAAGTTCTTAATAATTGGAAATATTAATGCAATAACCTATAAAGAAATTTTTAAACTAATTAAAGAAAATAAAGCATGGTTAGGTATAAATCTAGGAAGAGGTATTTCAGGTTTTATTGTTCCAGAGTATTATAATCTTTATGGTACAGAGGCACGTATTGATAATTTAGGTAACAGAATAGTATCTCCAAATAATTGCTTGTGGCTTACCAACTTAGATATTTCTGAGCGACATAAAAATATTAAACTTACTAAAAGATATATAGGTAATGAAAATGAATATCCAAAATATGATAATTATGAGGGAATTAATGTAAATCAGACACAAGATATACCGATAGACTATAAGGGCTATATGGGGGTACCTATTACTTTTTTACATAAATTTAATCCCGAGCAATTTGAAATAGTTAAATTCAGAAAAGGGAACGATGGTAAAGATTTGTCAATTAATGGCAAATATCCTTATTTTAGAATACTAATTAAAAGTAAACATAACTGAAATAAAATATGACAAAAATTTACTTTTTAAAATACAAACTTTTCAACATTTTAAAAATATTTTCAAAAAAATGTAACAAAATCGCATCTAAATTATTAATTACTTAAAATAAACGACAAATTTTAAGGTAATTATGTTAAAAGGGGTAATTAATCGAGATAATGGTGCTATAATTAACGACCATATTACTTTCTATGGTGGAGTAATTAAAAATGGAATTGAATTTAAACTCATTCCATTAAAAATTTCTAAAGATGAATATAAACCAACAAACACAAGTCACAAAGACCCCTTTGTTGTTTATATTAAAGAACTATTCAAACTTAACAAGTTTAAAACCGTGAATTTAAAAATTATTCACCTAACAAATGATTCATGGGAAGTGGAAATTAACGACTAAAATCAACATCAATTGAATCAATCTTATATGTATTTCCATAAAAGAAACCAACTCCATTTTTGATGTTCCCTTCTCTATTCAAGCCACCCGAACTGAATAGCCCATTTGACTCACTTCCTTCATATCTTGAATCCCAAAATTTTTGAATTGAAGGGTCGAATAAATCATAAGAAAAATATCTAACCTCTTTTAAACTTAATGTATCTGATAAATCTTGTAATTGGTAACTTAAAATTGCATACTTAAATTCGCCACTCACAGTTCTATTTGTTATAGCTAAATTATCAAAATTCTTACTATAAATTAAATTATCATAATAGTTTATATCTGAAATAATTAAAAAGAATTCAGAAGTATTGACTTTCAATGTTTGAAGAAACCCTAATAAATAAACTTCACTACCATCAAACGGGCTATTAACTTTTCTTATAATATGTTCTAATTTAATCTTCTCAACTGAATAAATCGGAACTGTAGTTTCAGCCGTCGCCGTTTTCCCATTATAAATAACTTCAATCTTGTATTTTTCACCTTCTTCTGGGATAAACTCATCATTAACCCAATAACCCATTTTAGAATATCTTAGTTGATAATTTTGATTCTCCGAACTTATAGTTACCTTTGCTACTTTAATAAAGGCATTATTTGTGTCTAATTCATCAAGAGGATAAATTGTCTTGCCGAGATGCACGAAAGACTCACCACTTGAAACACTTGTTGCAATCTTTGTTAATTTCTGGTTTGAACTCAAAATTGAACTAATCACTATTTGCTCTTTAAACGGTAATTCACCATTTACATCTTCCTCACAAGAAACTAAAACAACTAAAATTAATAAATATATTATCTTTCTCATATTTCTACCTTAAAATTCAAAACTCAAACCAACAGTTGGAATAATTGGAAATAATGTCATTTGAGTAAGTTTTTTAACATCCTTACCCCTACTCTCATCATAATCTGTATCAATATACCAAGCAAAAGGATTTTTCCTATTATAAGTATTAAACACATTAATTGACGCCACCCAAGGCAAGCCAAACCACTTATATTTATACATTAAATTCAAATCTAAACGATGATAACTTGGCAACCTAAAACCATTCCTATCAGTATATTGATACTTTGAGCCCCAAACTGAACTCATACCATCAAACCCGCCATTTATTGTTCCATTCAAACCTACATCTTGATAAAGTCCAGTTGGCATTGTATAAGCTTGCCCTGTCGCATAAATCCATGAAGCACCCACTTCCCAACTTTCACTTATCTCAAATGTAGTAACAATTGAAAAATCATGTCGCCTATCATACCTTGGAAAAAAAGAATTTCCATTATTTAATTCAGCAAATTTTCTTTTCGTCAAAGCAAGTGTATAACCGATCCAACCTGTAAACTTTCCAATCTTCTTTTCTAAAAACACTTCCAATCCATAAGCCCAACCAAATCCTTTTGTAAATTGAGATTCAACAGGAGTCCCAAGTGTAAACTGAGCATCCTGCTTATACTCTAACAAATTCTGCATATCTTTATAATAACCTTCAATATTCAAAGTCCAAGACCTATCTTTACCTAACTTATTATGTACCCCAAGAACCGCTTGAGTTGAATACTCTGGAGCAACCTTGCTTGTAGATGGAAACCACAAATCAGTCGGTAGATTAATATCATTCCTAACAATCAAATGTAAAAACTGATTTGCCGCTGCTGCTGAACCAACAAGCGTAGTTCTATCAGTTAATTGGTAAGAAAGAGAAAATCGAGGTTCAAATTTAATATAATCACCCTGTTGGAAATAATACAACCTTGTACCATAATTCGTAGATAACTTATCAGTAATTTTCCATTCATCTTGCGCATAAATCGCTAAATCTATCGCATCAATTTTTCTATCATTAATCAACCCATCTATAAATTCACCAGGTGCAAAATTACTTGTAACCCCTGATACAAACTGATGTTTAGTAAATTCAAACCCAACTTTTATTAAATGATTATCAATTCCAAAATACTCACTTTTTCCATTAAATGTAAAATCTTCAATCCCAGAAACAGAAGCAAAAGATGAATTATCAACACCTTCCCCTGTATTGAATGAATTAGTTAATGAAAGTTTAGAATTATAGTTTGTGTAAATTAAAGAAAAGTTTGTAAAGAGAACAGGACTCGCAATATGCTTCCACCTTAAATTAAACGTCTTATTTCCCCAATTAAAATCTATGCCCTCCTCATCAGAAAAATTCTTCTCATTATAATCCATTACATCTCTTCCAAAATAACCAGAAGCAAAAATCCTATCATTTTCACCTAACTTTATATTCACTTTCCCATTCAAATCATAAAAGTAATACTGTGGCATATTATCATCAGGCATAGCCGCTGTTAACAAATCAAAATAAAACCGCCTCCCAGAAACCATAAAAGTTGCATCCTCCGTAATAGGACCCTCCAATGTCAATTTCGAACTTATTAAACTAATTGCCCCTTTACCAGATACCCTTTCTTTTGTCCCTTCTTTCATATACATATCAAGCACTGCTGATAATCTTCCACCATATTCAGCAGGCAACGCCCCCTTTATTAATTTTATATCATTGAGAGCATCTGAATTAAATGTAGATAAAAATCCAGCCATGTGAGATGGATTATAAACTATTACTCCATCAAGTAATATTAAATTTTGGTCTGGCGATCCACCTCTAACATACAAACCAGATGAAAGCTCATTCGCAGATGCTACCCCAGGAAGTAACTGCAATGTTCTAAACACATCAACCTCACTAAAAAGTTGAGGCATCTTATTTATAAATGTAGGTGAAATTTCAACACTTGAAATCTTCGCTGTTGGTGTAAAATCTTTATCACCTACAACTGTAACCTCTTCTGTCAAAACCGAACTTGAATTAATTTCAATATTTACTCTAATATTATTTTCCTTCACTTCTATTATTCTATAATAAACCTCATAGCCAATGCTCTTTACTACTAAAGCATATTTCCCCCCATTTACATTAGCAATCGAATAAAAGCCATATTGATTAGAAAATGCACCTTTCACAGGTGTATTCATAACCTTTTGCCCTTCGACTATACTATATAAGCTACTATCCGTAGAAGAAGTAATAACGTGAATAGACACTGAAGCCCCTATAATCACTTCTCCGCTTGTCTTATCACTTATATTCCCTGATATCACAGCCGATTTAATTGACAAATAAGTAAAGAGCAATAACAAAAAAATAATATACTTCATAAAATGTAAATAATTGTAATTTGTAATTAATAAAACTAAGTTTTCTAATAACGTAAAGATAAATATAAAGTTATAAATTTTAAAAACATTTAATTTACTTTAACTCATTTATCATTTGATTCGCAAATTGGTTGTTCTTTTCAAAAAGTAAAGACTTCTTCGCTGCCACTAAAGCCGAGTCCAATTGATTCTGTCTATAATGAAATCTCGCAATATTTACATAAGTCGTTGCAATATTTTGTCTCATTCCAATATCTAAATGATTTAAATAATCACTCTCCTTTTTAAGAATATCATCTAATATTAAACTATTCAATTTACTATAATGGACGATTGGCTCTTCTTTATAAACACGGAACGCCAAGCCCTCTGGCTTTAATATATATGATTTCATCAATTCTGGTTCAGTTTGCATCACATCTAATGTTAAATAAATCGGTCTTTTATCAATATTTCTTTCAATAAATGATTTAAGCAAACTAACAAAAGATTCTTGGATTTCTATTTGATTATATGGTTTTTCCGCTTCAAATAACATAAGTTGTGGCATATATCTATCAAGTTCTGGCTTTGAAGAATTTAAAGTAGGATACCATTGTAATAATTGCTTAGGATACCAAGTTCTTCGCAATATCTCTTTCTCTATCACAATGACATCTTTTCTTCGATTTTCAATAAATTGCTCAAACCAGAAAGCCGACACCCAAAAATCCCATTGTGCAGATAAAATAACCGCATTTGGCTCCAACAAATCAACCATATTATGTGTATACACCTCAACAATGTTATTTTCAGAATCATCATTCGACTTATAATTTGTGATAAACAACGAAAAGAAAATTAAAAAAGGAACATATTTAACATAAGAATTTCTCTTAATTAACAATATCATTCCGTAAACTGAAAATACTCCAAGTGAAATAATCAATAAGTTAAAATATGGTTCAATATCATGAATTGTATAGTTGATTGAATAAAAAGTAGTTGTCAAAGCTGCAATTAATAAAAACGTGAATATATATCTTGACTTTTTAAATGCATAATACAAACCCAAAACAATTGGAAAAAGTAAAAATTGAAATTGTCCCCAAAGTATTTCAGGCAATTTCGCTAAATTTGCTTTCATTGCTTCAGTCCCTGTAAACATCCAAACTTGATATTGCTTACCTGAAACATGATATAAAAATTTATCCCAACTTCGACTCACATCTCCCCAGTTAAATAGAGGTTGCATACTCGCGCGTATTGGTAAATATAAATATATTGATAATGCTAAGAAGAAAAGACCAAAACCAATTAAATAAACCTTCCTTTCTAAGCTTCTAATTTTAAAATTTGTATCAAAAAGTAATAAAAATAACATTGACGGCACAATAAGTATAGTTGTTAGATGATTTGTAAAACTTAATCCCAAAAGAAAAAACAAAATAAATAAAGTCTTCTCATTAAAACTATAAATCAACTTTAACGAAAAGTTTATAATCAGAACAAGAAATAAAATATGTAAAGGATATACTTCAAAATTACCTGCTTGTTGCCATATTAAATTTCCAAACGCTAAAGCCAATGTCAAACTTGAAGATAAAATTATATTTGTAGATTCCTTCGCTTGAAAACTAACTAAAATCATTTCAAATATTCTATAAATAAAGTATAAAGAAATTGATATTGCAAAACCAGAAAATAAATTCAATTTATATACAATGTCTAGCCCAAATGGTAACATACTCCAGATATGTGATAAAATAATAAACAAAGGATATCCAGTAGGGTGGGAGATACCAAGAGTAACTGCCACTGCTGCTAATTCACCATTATCGGTATATGTAAGATGTTGAAAAGCCGTTAAAGCATAAATAATAAAACCAAAGATTGAAACTATGACTGGAATGTATTTTTTCATTTGTAAAATTAATTTATAAAAAAAGTAAATTAACAAAATGAATACCTATCACAAAATATTCAAAAATTATTTTGTCGAAAATAATAGACAAACACAACTTTTAAGGAAACTATTTTAGTCAAAAAAATAAAAAAACACAAAAAAATTTTTTTATTTACTTTTTTTTCTGAATTTTGTATTTGCTGTTGGTACAAAATGGACAAAAGTTTCTTGAAAATAAGGATTATTGTTCTAAAAATACTTTTTCCTTTGCTTGTTTTAAGTGGTTGTTATTCATTTACAGGTGGGGCGATTCCGTCTCATTTGAAATCAATTTATATCACTCCTATTGAAGATAATTCAGGTTATGGTTATCCTCAATATAGAAATGAAGCAAACACAAAGTTATTAGAAGTATTTAGAAATGACAACTCTTTCACTTTAGCAAACTATAATGGTGATGCAAAGTTAGAAGTTGTAATTACTAACATCAAAGATGAGACTGTTGCCGTGCAAGGTTCTGAATTAGAGTCAGAAAGACGACTTACCATTTCAGTTAAAGCAGATTATTACGATAATGTGCTTGAAAAAGAAATCTGGTCTAAGTCTTTTTCTAAGTATCAGAACTATAGTATTAGCAATGCTCAAATAAACAGAGACAACGCAGCAAATGCAGTTATTGAACAATTGAGTAACGATATTTTGATAGCAGTTGTTTCGGGTTGGTAAAAATTTTTTTAATTTAGCTGTTTAATTATCGAACAAATATAAAGTTTGATGGAAAATTTTATTCTTTCTCTATACTTTTTGTCCCTAAGTATCCTATTCGGATTTGGGATTCATGGTCTGGTTTTGCTAATTTATTATCGCAAAACTTCAAAAGAGACACCAAAGGAATTATTAATTCCTGAAGATCTCCCGCAGGTTACTATTCAACTTCCAATGTACAACGAAATGTATGTTGTAGAAAGATTGATTAAATCTGTCTGCAATATTGAATATCCAAAAGATAAATTGGAAGTTCAAATATTGGACGACTCCACTGACGAAACTCAAACAATCTGCCAAAACATTGTTAAAGAGTATCAGATGAAAGGGTTCGATATAAGCTATATTCATAGAACTAATCGACAAGGTTTTAAAGCAGGTGCTTTAAAAGAAGGACTTGTCGTTGCTAAAGGTGAATTCGTTGCCATTTTCGACGCCGACTTCATTCCAAAAAGAGAGTTCTTGATGAAAACCGTACCACATTTCCAAAATCCTAACATTGGAATGGTGCAAACTAGATGGGAACATCTTAACGAAGATGAATCCTATTTAACTAAAGCGCAAGCACTTGCCCTTGATGGACATTTTGTTATTGAGCAACAAGTTCGTAATAAAGCTGGCTTTTTCATTAACTTTAATGGAACTGCTGGGATTTGGAGAAAATCCTGTATAGAAGACGCAGGCAACTGGCAAGCTGACACTCTAACTGAGGACTTAGACCTTAGTTATAGAGCACAATTAAAGGGCTGGAAATTTGTTTTCTTAAACAATGTTACTTCACCTGCTGAATTACCTGCTGATATTAATGCACTTAAAACACAACAATTTAGATGGACTAAAGGCGCAGTCGAAACAGCAGTGAAAATTTTACCAAAAGTTTGGAAAGCCGATTTACCACCAAAAGTTAAATTTGAATGCTTTATTCATCTAACAAGTAATATTGTGTTCCCTTTCATTATTCTTGTTGCATTATTAAATGTGCCACTCGTTATAATTAAAAACACAGTAGCCGGAGTTGATGTTTATTACTCTTTAATGTCAGTTTTTGTATTAGCATCAGTTTCTACTTTTTTATTCTATACATTTAGCCAAAAAGCAATTCACTGGGATTGGCAACGCAGATTAATGCTATTTCCTGTTTTCCTCGCTGGCTCTATGGGATTTGCAGTAACTAACACTAAAGCCGTTTTTGAAGGTTTAATTGGTAAGAAATCTGAATTTGCAAGAACTCCTAAACAAGGGGATATCTTAAAAGAAAAAGCTAAAGACATAAAATACAGACAAAGAAAAATCTCCCCAGTAGTCTTCTTCGAATTAGGACTCGCATTATACTTCGTGTTTGGTATTTCTATTTCTATCTTTTACTTAGAAATAGCCGCTATTCCATTCCAACTTATGTTCTTAATTGGCTTCGGAACTATTGGTATTATGTCCTTGAAACACGCTTTAACTCGTTAAATAACAAATTACTATGTATAAATATCCTAAAGCCAAGAATAATTTCTTGGCTTTTTTATTTGATTTTTTACTTAAAAAAATCGTAATTTAGCTTAATTCAAAATACATAAATACTAAGTAAAATAAAATGAGCCAGAACACTATAAATTGCCCAAATTGCGGAACAAACATTGATGTTAATAATTTAGTTTTTCACCAATTACAAGAAAAAGCAAACCAAGATGCCGAAAATAAGTATCAGAATAAATTAAAAGAAATTGAAAATAAAAAATATGAATTTGAAGAAATAAAAAAGAATTATGACAAAGAACGTGAACTAATTCAATCTGAAAAAGAAAAATTACAAAAAGAAAAAGCAGATTCGCAATCTAAAATTGATGAAGCAGTAAAAAATCAAGTGAAAATCAGAGAATCACAACTTGAAAAAGAAGTAATCGACAAAGTAAAAACAGAATTCTCAGAACAATTAAAATCCCAACAAGAAGAACTTGATAAAAAATCAGCGGAGTTAAAAGAATTTCACAAGCTACAAGCTGATATTGCTCGTTTAGAACGCGAGAAAAACGAAATGAAAGAGAAACTTGATGCCGAAAATCAAATTCAATTAAACCAAAAATTAAGTGAAAACGCCGAAAGAATTAGAAAAGAAGAGCAAATCAAGAATGAAATGATAAACTTAGATAAAGACAAGCAAATTGCAGATTTAAAAAAATCAATCGAAGAAAGCAGTAAAAAAGCAAATCAAGGTTCTATGCAAACGCAAGGCGAAGTCCAAGAACTCGCTATCGAAAATTATCTAAAAAATCAATACCCCTTCGACCAAATTAACGAAGTTAAAAAAGGAGCTTCCGGCGCAGATTGCGTCCAAATTGTTAGAAATGAAAGAGGTATTGAATGCGGGGCTATTTATTACGAAAGCAAAAGAACAAAAGCATTTGCAGGTGATTGGATTGAAAAATTTAAAAATGATATGCGGAATGCAAATATTCGACTTGGTGTTTTAGTAACAGAAGTTATGCCTAAAGAAATGGAGAGAATGGGGTTAAAAGACGGCGTCTGGATTTGCAATTTTGAAGAATTTAAGGGCTTATCCGCTGTTCTAAGACAATATCTCATCGATTTAAATTATGCTACCGCAGCCCAAGAAAACAAAGGCGACAAAATGAATATGCTATATGACTTTCTTACAGGAAATGAATTTAGGTCTCAAATTGAAGCCATCGTTGAGGGCTTTTCACAAATGAAAACAGACCTTGATAAAGAAAAAAACGCTATGAATAGTATTTGGAAAAAACGTGAAAAACAAATAGAAAAAGTTCTCGAAAACACAACAAGTATGTATGGCTCAATCAAAGGCATTGCAGGGAACGCTATTCAACCCGTTAAAACATTAGAATTAGGTGATGGAATTGATGAAGAATTAATGAACTAATTTGAATTTTCTATATTTAAAAATAATTTAATAATATTTATTTTCATTACTTAACAATTCTATTTTATTCTAAAAATTATTGTTAATTTTGTGTTTATATTCTCACTAAAATCTAAAATAACAATTAAATGGCTCGATTTAATTTATTCTCAAACGACGTTGCTATTGACTTAGGCACTGCAAACTCTCTTGTATGGATGAAAAACAAAGGGATTGTTTTAAATGAACCTTCTATCGTTGCTTACAATAAAAGCACAAAAAACTTAATTGCAATCGGACATGATGCTAAAGCAATGTTAGGACGAACTCATAAAGATATTGAGATTGTTAGACCTATTGCTGATGGTGCTATTGCTAATTTTGAAATCACTGAAGGTATGATTAGAGCATTCATCAGAAAAGTTTCTATGTCTTGGCAACCAGCAAGAAGAGTAGTCGTATCTGTTCCTTCTGGCTTAACAGAAGTTGAGAAAAGAGCCGTAAGAGATAGTTGCGAGCACGCTGGAGCAAAAGAAGTCCATCTAATTGCCGAACCAATGGCTTCCGCTATTGGAGTTGGTCTTGACGTCCAAGAATCATTAGGAAATATGATAGTTGACATCGGAGGAGGAACAACTGAAATAGCTGTTATCGCCCTATCTGGCATCGTAAAAGACAAATCTTTTAGAGTAGCCGGTGATGAATTAACTCAATCTGTTTTAGATTATTTTAAAAATGAACACAACATCCTAATCGGCGAAAAAACCGCTGAACTTATCAAATGCGAAGTTGGCTCTGCCGTTCCTCTTGCCGAAGAAATCGAAATTGAAGTAAAAGGAAGAGACTTACTCAATGGAGTTCCTAAAATGATTCAAGTTTCCTCTGCAGATATTAGAGAATCTCTATCTAAACCAATCAGTTTAATAGTTAAAGAAGTGCTAAACTTACTTGAAGTCACTCCTCCTGAACTCTCTGCCGACATTTACGATAGAGGCATTATGCTTAGTGGTGGCGGAGCATTATTAAAAGGTCTAGATGAAAAGTTAAGAATAGAAACTCAACTTCCCGTTCACGTTGCCGACGACCCATTATTAACTGTAGTAAAAGGCGTTGGAAAAGTGCTGGAGAACTTCTCCGAGTATTCCGACGTCTTACTCAAAAGCAATAGATTCTAATAAATGAATAGCTTCACAGAGATATTAAATAAATATAAAGACTATCTTATATTTATAGGATTGTTTATGCTATCTCTTGTTATGCTTAACTATGGTAACGCAAATAAAATTAGTGGCTTTAAAATATTTATGATTACAAATATGATAAAAGCCCAAGATATTGCCCCATTCCTTGCAAATTCATCTTCAATACAAGCTGAAAATAAAGCCCTGCGTGATTACAATTTACGACTATCAAAAGAACTTATCAGAAACCGCGAAGCCATCGCTGAAAATGATAGACTACGCGGAATTATCGGCTTTAAAGAAACTTTCGATAAAGATATTATCCCCGCAGAAGTAAATGGATTTTCTCAATACAATTTTAAATTATTTCTCTCGCTTGAAGTTGGTCGAAACAATGGAATAAGAAGAAATATGCCTGTAAGAACTGACGCAGGACTTGTAGGTATTGTAAATCTTGTCTCAGATAATCATTGCTTAGTCGAAACTCTCAAAAATAGAGACACAAAAGTAGCCGCAAAAGTATTAAGAACCGCTGTCAATGGGCTAATTGAGTGGGAAGGTGGGGAAGAATATATCCTGTCTAATATCCCAAACTCCTATGATGTCAACGAAGGCGATTTAGTCATTACCTCAAATTTTAGCAACCGCTTTCCAGAAGGTATTCCAATTGGTCGAGTAAGTAAAATTAATAAATCAACAAATTCACTTTTCCTTGATATTAAAGTCCGACCACTTGTAAACTATAATAGCTTAACACAAGTTTTTGTAGTTAAAGATATTCCAAATCCAGAACGAGATAGTCTAATCAAAGCATTAGAAGAAAAATTAAATCTATAATTTATAATATTGCTTTCCAGCAGACTGCCTAATTAAGTTCCTAAACTCAAGATTAAGCAAATCAACCATAACAATAGATGTTTCAAGTTCAGTTATATTAATAATCTCATCAATATGCAATGGTTCTTGACTTAAAGTATTATATATCATCTCTTCAGATTTAGATTGAAACTCAACTTTTTTAATATCATTTATTGTGATATTAAAACTATTTTTAAACCCTAAGTCTAAATATACAAATTCGGGGCTAAGAGCTGCTTTTGCAGATGAATCAGCAATTAATTTATTCGTTCCATCGCTTGTTTCACTTGACACATTCCCAGGCAAAGCATACAAGTCGCGATTCTGGTCTAATGCAAATCTTGCAGTATTTAATGCCCCGCCCTTATATCTACTTTCAATTACTAAAACTGCCTTTGACAACCCAGAAATAATTCTATTTCTTGCTAAAAAATAAGGTGGCAAAGCTCTTACCCCACACTTAAAAGTAGAAATTACACAACCACCCGTTTCTACAATCTCATCAGCATTCTTCTCCATAGTTGAAGGACTAACACAATCTAAGCCAGAAGCAATCACAGCAATAGTTTTCCCACCAGTTTTAATTGCCGCTTTATGAGCTAAAGTATCTATCCCATAAGCAAGTCCACTAACAACCACTATATCTCGATTTGCAAAATACTCTGCAAACCTTTCAGTCTGAATCTTCCCATAACTCGAATTTTTACGAGTCCCCACTATTGCAATACATTCCTTTTCCAAGCTTTCCAACGAACCACGAACAAAAATAAAAGGCGGTGGTAAATAAATATGTTTAAGATACTTTGGATAGTCATCGTCCCAAAAAGAAATAATCTTGAAATTATTATTATTACAAATTTCCAATTGCTTTTGAACTTTATCCTCTGGCTTAAACTTATTACTTTGAAAAAGTTCCCCTTGATTTAAAATTAAATTTATTTTTGAGGGTAGATTTGCATTTATAAATTCATCGAAAGAACTATATAAATCAATTATTTCATATATTAAACTATCACTAACACCTTTATAAAAAGATAGCTTAAGAATATCTTCAGTAGCCCAACCTTTAACCATAAGCAAAATTAAAATGAAAATAAAGCAAAATAAGTAAAAAAAACGAAAAGAAAAATTTGGAAAATAAATTAATTGTTCTTAATTTTGAATTCTTTCCTGGTCAAGTAGCTCAGTTGGTAGAGCAAAGGACTGAAAATCCTTGTGTCGGGGGTTCAATTCCCTCCTTGACCACAAAAAAAATCCTAACTTAGAACAAAGTTAGGATTTTTTTATACATAATTCAGAAAAAATACAGATATACTAAAGATAAACGTCATTCTGAGCGGAGCGAAAAATCCAGATTCTCTCTTTCATTGAGGGAAGTGCCCTTTAGGGCGACGGGTGAGATAAATCCAAGAAAGCCGTCATATTGAGCGCAGCGAAATATCCAGCAAAAAAATTCATCATTTACTAGTAAATGAAACAATTATTTAATGATAATATTATTGAATTTAAAAAATTCTGGATTCTTCGCATTCGCTCAGAATGACTAATTAAATTTATACGCCACCTTCGCAAGATTTCAAACCCTTCCGAAGATTTAAAAAACAAACAAAAAAAAAATCCGACTTTAAAGTCGGATTTTAAAATATATTTTTAATAGTTCTTATAGAATTTTGCCCTATAATCTACAATGTTAGAATTATCCTTAACATCTTTAAACCATTGATAGAAAATTTGATTTTCTAAAGATTTACTTTGAGTTTTATAATACTCAGGGAAATCGGCTTTAACCTTATCGTTTTGAACCATAGTTTTATTATTCATTTGAACGATATAATAACCCTTTACTCCTCTAATTGCTTTTGAAACACCACCTTGATTAAGTTTAAAAGCCGAATTAGTAAGAGTAAACTCCCTTGCTGAAATACCATTAATAATCCCATTATTCTTAATTTGAGTTGTAGCTACTTCTGCCGGAGCATATTCAGATTTAACACTTTCATCTATTTGACCTGACTTAACTCTTGAGGCAATTTTTTCAGCAATAGGTTTTAAATAATCAAGTTTCTTTTGATTTGTTACAACAAGTTTAATATCAGATTTTTTCTCAGAAAAAGGAATAATACCTTTATCTCTTTTACCAGAAACAGCCATTACCACCATACCATAGCCATCAAATTCTTGAACTTCTGACACAGTCCCAACTTCGTTATTAAAAGCAAAATAATTAACCCAATTATTTCCTAAAATTGTTTGGTCTTGTTTAAAATAAGCAGTTTCTGTAACAGCCATACCAAGTTTCTTTGCTATATCTTCAAATTTAGCACCTTCTTTTACTTGATTATAGAAAGAAATAGCCTCTCTTTTAATTGCATTTTTAGTTGTACCAGTCATTTTTGGAGCAATTACAAGCTCACTATATTTAACTTCTTTAGTAGATTTATCACTAACAAGAATAATATGGTAACCAAATTGAGACTCAACAATACCAGTTGGAACCCCAACAATTGCAGCAAAAGCAGCATCTTCAAACTCCTTAACCATTTGATTTTTACCAAACCAACCTAAATCACCACCTTGAGCAGCAGAACCTTTATCAGCAGAAAATTCAGTTGCAAGCTCTGTAAAATTTGCACCGTCTTTCGCCTTTTTAAGTATATCCTCTGCAAAAGCTTTAGATGAATCAGGATTTGCACCTTTTTCAATTAAGATATGACTTGCTTTTACAACAGTATTTTCACCATCTCTAACATCATTCAACATATAATATTTTGTTTCACCATTAGATAAAATTGGACCAACAACAGTCCCAGGTGTAGCATTGGCTACATAAACTGCTGCTTGTGGGTCAATATCTTTAATTAAAGTAAATTCAGAAACATTCCCATTATATTCATCAACAAAGCGATTGAATAAATCCATTTTTGCAATACTATCAGTAGCACTATTTAAAGCAGTATTAATTTTTTGAACTTTTTTCTCAGCATTAAGCGTATCTTGTTTTGATGGTTTAAGCGGAAAAATCATATACTTTAATTTTCTACCTGCATCTTGTTTGAAATACTCTTTGTGCTCATCGTAATATTTTTGTAAGTCCTCATCTGTTACTTTTACTTGATCATTAGAAACAGTATTAACATCTAATCTAACATAAGTAATATCTGCATTTGAATTTTCACCAATATATTTTTCTTTTACATAAGTAGGGGATAAAATTGAACCAGCAGAATTCATAGAAACATTAACCATTGTTCCGATAAGCTGTAATTTAATTTGCTCACCCATTGTGATTAAATCTTTTCTAAAATCAGTAATGAATTGAGTTTTTTGTTCTGCTGATGCTTTCCCCATTAAATCACCTAATTTATCAGGATTAGTAACAACGCTTAAATACATATTTCTGTTGAATTGTCCAGCTGAATCAGAAAACATTCTTCTAAGATTTTGAGGAGGATTATTAATTAATTGGTCTGCAATAACAATCTCGTTAGTTACAAGCCCCATTTTATTAAATAATTGCTCACTTAGCTTTAAATCAACTAAATCTTGATAGACTTGAGAACGAATTGCAGTTTCGTCAATTTCGACTTCTTCGCCACTTTCTTTTTGTTGAGCTTTTTGCCTTTCAAGTTGCTCTCTTACAAGCCCTTCAAATTCTAAGTATGCAATCTCATCACCATTTACTTCTGCTATAGCAGCAGTTTGAGGGCTATTCCCTTGGTTCATTAATGTTGTGGGATCCATATCAGAAATCACCATAAAGAGAATAAACATAACTGCAAATGCAGCTAAAAAGTATGGCGACATTGTCCTGATTCTCTCGAAAACACCCATTGTAAAAGTCCTTTAAAAATAATTATTAGTAATATACAAAATTTAAACTACAAATTTAGATAAATTTCACAATATTTCAATGAAAAATATAAGAATTATAGAAATTTTTTTTAAAAATATTTTTTATTTTAAATTTATTACTTATTTTTGTAATTCTAATTGTTAGAATATAAATAAAAAGTTTTTTTCAATAGGTTATTAATAATGAAATATAACGGACCAAAAGTAAAGATTTCAAGAAAATTAGGAATCAATTTAACTGCAAAAGCAGGTAAAGTTACTACTAAAAAACCTTACCCACCTGGGCAACACGGAGCTTCAAAACGTAGAGCAAAACAATCTGACTTCGGTAAACAATTACTTGAAAAACAAAGATTAAGACTACAATACAATATCTCTGAAAAACAAATGTCAAGCTACTATGACCAATCAGTTGCTATCACTGGAAACACTGGTGAAATCTTTATGCAGTTGTTAGAGCAAAGATTAGACGCTGTAGTTTACAGATCAGGGTTTGCTCCTTCTATTTATGCTGCAAGACAATATGTTGGTCACGGTCATATTTTAGTTAATGGCAAAAAAGTTGATATCGCTTCTTATAGAGTTAAACCAGGCGATGTAGTATCTATCAAAGAAAAATCAAGAAAACTTGAATGCTTCCAAGACGCTGTTAGAGGCGCTGCACCTACTGAATATTTGGAACTTTCTAAATCAGATTTTTCTGTTAAATACCTTCACGTTCCTACAAGAGAAGAAATTCCAATTGAATGCGAAATTTCATTAGTTGTAGAGTTTTACTCAAGATAATACTTTAAAAATATTAAATTATTCAAAAGTCCATTTAAGAGTAAATGGACTTTTTTATTTTTATTAAAAATAATACTTGACTCGTACCTAACGTAATTATTTAGATTTGCAATTATTTTTTATCAGAGTAGCAAAATGTTAGTGAAAATTGGTGTCCTTGCTAAGAAAAGCGGAGTTAGTATCCGAACTTTGCGATACTATGAAGAAATTGAACTATTACTTCCAAGTGAAATCTTAGAATCAGGCTATCGCTTATATAACGAAGATGACACTTTACGCCTACAACAAATTTTATTCTATAAAGCCCTCGACTATAACTTAAACGAAATCAAAAAAATTCTAGATAAATCAGATTTCGATTTAGTTAAGTCCTTAGAAGTTCAAAAAGTAAATTTGTTAAAAAAGCAAAAAATGTTTAAAAATATCCTTGTTACTCTTGAAAAAACTATTGTAAAACTAAATAAAGGTATCTCTATGAAAATTGAAGAATTATATGCGGGCTTCCCTGAATCAAAAGAATTAAGAGAAGAAGCAATATCTCGATGGGGCGATAAAGTCCATCAATCTGAAAATAATTTAATTAAGATGGACAAAATAGACTTTGATGAATTAAATCAAGAATTTAAAGAATTATGGCAAGAACTTGCTGAAAGCACTAAACTTCCCACAGATTCAAATGAAGTCCAAGTTTTAATCAACCAACATTTCCATTTAATTTCACTTTTTTGGGGTGTTGAAATTGAAGACATAGAAAAAGAGCAGTATCTCGGATTAGCAGACCTATACATTGAAGATAATCGATTCACTACAATCAACGGCATTGAATATCCTGAAATGGGAAAATTCTTAAAAGAAGCAATGAACTACTATGTAGAGAATAACTTATAGCAAATAAAGGGTTGAATTTAGTTTAAATTAAGATTCAACCCTTTATTTTAAATTTTCCACAAATTACATTCCTGACATTCTTTTAGCAGTCTTTGATTCCCAAATGAAAAACAATCATTTTTAATATTCTATTAACTTTTAAAAATTCCTTATATTTGAAAAGTAACTTTTTTAATTTTTCGTTTAGATATATGAAAAATTTAAAATATTTTAAATTAATTTCATGGAATTTTAATTTTATCAAGGATTATAATGCCACCAACAAAAGATATTACTAAGCTAAAAAGTAGGTTGAAATTAGCTGCTTCAACAAAAAGTGGCAATATACATATCATACCTACTTGAAGTAAATGGGCGATAAAAAAAGAAGGTACCAAAAAAGTATATTCATTAGCGAACACATTGGAAGAAGCTATTGAAAGTGTAAATAGAGTAAAAACTTCAAAGAAAATAATAATCCATAAAAAAGATGGTTCAATCTTAGAAAATTAGAAGGCAAATAAATGAATTTAAAGAATGTGTTTATTAATTGCCCTTTTGATAATGAATATTTTCCACTTTTAAAATCTATACTTTTTACAATAATTTACTTAGACTTATCACCTCAAATTTCTGAAACGGCAAACTCAGGTGAAGTACGTTTACATAGAATAAAAGATTTAATGATGAAGTCGTTGTATTCTATTCATGATATTTCGAGGATGGAAACCTTACAAAATGGTTTGCCAAGATTCAATATGCCTTTTGAGTGTGGTATTGATTTTAGTTTAAAATTTTAAAACTCAATCTACTCTTCAAAACAAATTTTAATATTAGATAAAGAACCTTATAGATATCAAAAAGTAATGTCCGATATCTCAGGTAATAATATTAAAGCACATAGAAATGAATCTGAAGAAATAATTAAAATAATTAGGGACTGGTTTAAAATAAATATAGAAAATATTCCAAAATACAAAGAAATTTGGTTTGCATACAATGAATTTACTCTTGATTATGTAACTAGCTTAGAAAGTGAGAAGTATAACCCAAATGATATAAATGCTTTAATATTTAAAGATATTATTGAAAGTATGATCGCTTGGGTTGTAGAATACAAAGTTAAAAATAAATAATTAGCACAATTAAATTGTTCAATTATCTCTCATTTATAATTTCAATTTCAATTTTCACACATCACTTTTAAAAATTCCTTATATTTGAAATTCTAATTTAACAAAAAGAAAATTAATTTGCAGTTCGATTTTAGTATTATTATTCCAGCTTATAATGAAGAAAAATTAATCGGAGGACTCCTCAGCGAACTTTTGAAATTTAAGGGACAATTTAATTTCGAGATTATCATCTCTGATGGTGGCTCTTTTGACGATACTCTGAATATTCTTAAAAGTTTTGATGTTAAGGTGGTGAATAATTTGACTGGCGAAAGGCAGACTATTGGTGAAGGGCGGAACCTTGGTGCCGAGCAAGCAAATGGAAACGTATTAGTTTTTATTAATGCTGACACTATGCCAAAGAATACAGAAGTTTTTTTAAGAAAAATTGCTGATTTTGGTAAAGGTAAAATTTATTCAAAATCAAGCGCTCTTGCTGGTAAAGTTGAGCCATTCCCTGAAGACAAAGGATTCAAAGATTTATGTTTCTATGCTTTCTTTAATTCTTACTTTAAATTACTAAATGTAATTGGCTTAGGAATGGGACGTGGTGAGTGTCAGATTTTATATAAAGAAAACTTCAATAAAGTAGGGGGGTACAACCCAAATATTGCTGCTGGTGAAGACTTTGACTTATTTAGACGAATTGCAAAAACTGAAAAAGTTACTTTTGCTAATGATATAATTGTTTTAGAATCTCCACGTCGATTTAGACAGAAAGGGTATTTTAACACAATTTTAAAATGGTTTTTAAATGGTATTGCTGTGATGTTTACTGGAAAATCTTATTCAAAAGAGTGGGAACTCGTTCGATAAAAGGAAAAAATGGAAAATACTTATAAAGCAGCTGGCGTTGATATAGATGCCGGCGAAAAAATGGTTGAAATGATTAAGCCGTACGTCAAGAAAACTCATAATAATAAAGTTTTAAGCGGACTTGGGCTTTTCGGTGGCTTTTACGAAGCTGATTTTGCTGGCTATGAAAGACCAGTTTTAGTTTCCTCTGTCGATGGTGTTGGAACTAAATTGAAAATTGCAGCGGAAGCTGGTATTTATGGCACAATCGGTCAATGTCTTGTAAATCATTGTACTAATGATATTTTATGCTGTGGAGCAAAGCCACTTTTCTTTTTAGATTACTTCGCAACAGGAAAGCTTGACCCTGATATGGGTGCAGAAGTAGTTAAAGGATTTGCTACTGCATGCTATGAAAATGATTGTGCTTTAATTGGTGGTGAGACTGCAGAAATGCCTGGTATTTATGCTGATGGTGATTTCGATGTTTCAGGAACTATTGTTGGTGTTGTAGATAAAGCAAAAGCTATAACAGGCGATAAAGTTGAAAAAGGGAATATACTGATAGGACTTGAATCCTCTGGACTTCAAACAAATGGCTACTCTCTCGCTAGAAAAGTTTTATTAAGCGCATATAGCTTAAATCACCATTTCGAAGATAGAGGAACAACTCTTGCATCTGAATTACTTTCAATTCATAAATCATATTTGAAAGAAGTTCACCCTCTTGCAGATAAGGGCTTATTAAACGGAATAAGTCATATAACTGGTGGTGGAATTATTGGAAACACAAGCCGAGTGGTTAGAAATCCTTTATCTTTAAAAATTGATTGGAACTCTTGGGAAATTCCTTTTATTTTTAATCTTATTCAAGAAACAGGCAAAATTAGTGATGAAGAGATGAGAAAAGTATTTAATCTTGGCATAGGAATGATTCTAATAGTTGATAAAAAATATGTCGATGAAGTAATGAAAGCTTGCTCGGGTTCAAATCCTAAAATAATCGGAAGTGTAGAATAATTCAAAGAGGCAATCGCCTCTTTTTTTTTTTACATTTAAAAATTTAGTAAATTTGTAAATGGAAGAATTTGCTGATATAAAAAGTAAAATTACTCAAATTGCGAGTGATTTAGGTTTTGACTTAATAAAATTTGCGAAATATGATAAACTATCAAAAGAAATAGAATACTTCAAATCTTTTCTTGCTAAGAATTATAATGTAGATATGCTTTGGATGGAAAGTAATGTCGACAAACGCGAAGACCCACAATTAATTTTTCCAGAAATCAAGTCAGTTATTGTAATGGCAAGTTCTTACAACTTTGGAATTAGCCATATTGAAACAGATGGTTTTGGTAAGATTTCTCGCTATGCTTGGGGGAGAGATTATCATAAAATTCTTGATAAACGAAATAAAAAATTTAGAACAGAACTTGAAACTTTAGGTATTAAATCAAAATTTTACACCGATACAGGTCCTTGTTTAGATAAGCAATGGGCGGTAAGGTCAGGACTCGGTTGGCAGGGTAAAAATGGACTTGTTATTAACAGGTCATTAGGTTCATATTTCTTTATCTCTGTCGGCTTTTTAAATATTGAAATACCAGCCGATAAGCCATATAGAGATTATTGTGGTGAATGCACTAAATGTATTGATGCTTGTCCAACTAATGCAATAATCGAAAATAAAGTCGTAGATGCAAACAAATGCCTATCTTACTGGACTATAGAAAATAGAGACGAAAAACTTCCTAAACACATTTCTGAAAATTTGAATAACTGGATTTTTGGTTGTGATATTTGTCAGCAAGTATGCCCTTGGAATAATCATAGAAATCTAATTTCGAAAGAACTCGACTTTTTACCAAGGAATAATGAAGTTTCAATCAAATTAGAAGACCTAGTTAATATGGAAGAAGAGGAGTTTAGTATTAGATTTATGTCAAGTCCAGTTAAAAGAACTAAACTTAGCGGAATGAAACGAAACTCACTTGAAGTATTAAATAAAATTAGTTGATTTAATTAATTTTACAACTATTTAAAAATAATTAAAATTATATTTTTGATTTTGATACAAAGATTAATTATTTTTGTATTCAAATTTAATATGATAATTTTAGAAATAAAAATAAATAAGTTAAGATAAATAATAGAGGAAATGATGGTAGAACATAGACGAGTAATTATAATTGGTTCAGGTCCAGCGGGCTTCACAGCGGGCTTATATACTTCGAGAGCGAGTTTAGATACTCTAATTTTCGAAGGACAACAACCAGGAGGACAATTAACTATCACAACCGACGTTGAGAACTACCCTGGCTATCCAAATGGAATTATGGGTCCTGAAATGATGGAAGAATTTAAAAAACAAGCAACTAAATTTGGCGCTGAAACAAGATTTGAAACCGTTACTGAAGTTGATTTTTCAAGCAGACCCTTTAAAATGACTACTGATAGAAAAAAATATACATCTGATGCAGTAATTATTGCCACTGGTGCTACTGCTAAGTTATTAAACTTAGAATCAGAAGACTTCTTCTGGGGCGCCGGCATTTCTGCTTGTGCTACCTGTGATGGGTTCTTTTTCCGAGGCGAAAAGAATATAATTGTCATTGGTGGAGGAGACACTGCAATGGAAGAAGCTAATTATTTAACTAACTTCGGAGAAAAAGTTACTCTTATAAATAGAAGTAGTAATTTCAGAGCATCTAAAATTATGCTTGAAAGAACAAGAAATCATAAAAAAATAGAAATTATTGAAAACGCTGTGATAGATGAGTTTTTAGGAACTAATAATAATGGAGTAAAGCGTTTGACTGGTGCAAGATTAAAAGACGTAAATACTGGTAAAACTTGGGAAATCGAAGCCGGAGGTGTGTTTATCGCAATCGGTCATAAACCAAACACAGAGATTTTTAATGGAATAATCGATATGAACGAAGTTGGATACCTTATGACAAAAGGTAAATCAACTTATACTAATATCGAAGGTGTTTTTGCCTGTGGTGATGCTATGGATTGGACTTATAGACAAGCAGTTACAGCAGCGGGGACTGGTTGTTCCGCAGCTATAGA
This sequence comes from uncultured Hyphomicrobiales bacterium, assembly GCA_964465945.1. Classification (GTDB taxonomy): domain Bacteria; phylum Bacteroidota; class Ignavibacteria; order Kapaibacteriales; family UBA2268; genus JAJRPT01. The sequence goes on along the minus strand of CAYXMM010000011.1, from coordinate 46,119 downwards.
TGCAGAAAGATGGCTTGCAGAACATTCTTAATTTAATCAATGAAGCAAGAAAAATATATTAGCAAAAGTATTGAAGAAACTAAAAATATTAGCTTTAATTTTGCTAAAATGTTAAATAAAGGCGATATTATTGCTTTTTATGGAAATTTAGGAGTAGGAAAGACAGAGTTCATTAGAGGTATATGTAATTACTTTAATATTAACTATGGTGTTTCAAGTCCAACTTACACTATAATTAATGAGTATATTGGTAAAAGTAAAGAAGAAGAACTTACAATTTACCATTTAGATTTGTATAGAATTAAAAAACAGGAAGAATTAATCAATATTGGCTATTATGATTATGTGTTTCAAGATTCAGCAATTACGCTAATAGAATGGGCAGAAAACTCCTATGATGAACTGCCTGAGAACCATATAAAGATTAAAATAAATATAAACAATATTGATTTGAATGAAAGGGAAATTACAATTAACCACTATTTTTAAAATATTTGAGATGAAATAGATGAAAAAAATACTAGTTATTGATGATGCAGAATTTATTTTAGAAAGTACTTCGACCTTATTATCATTTGAAGGATATGAAGTAGTAACAGCAAGTGATGGTGTCGAAGGCGTCGCTGCTGCCAAAGAACATCTTCCTGACTTAATTCTTTGCGATATCTCAATGCCAAATTTAGACGGGTATGGTGTTATTGATATCTTAAGAAAAAACAAAGAAACTTCCGCAACCCCTTTTATTTTTCTTACTGCATTCGCAGAAAAACAAAATATGCGTATGGGTATGGAACTCGGTGCAGACGATTTCCTTATTAAACCATATACCAGAGATGAATTACTTGCCGCTATCGATTCACAATGGAAAAAAAATCAAATCGTCCAAGACAAAATCCAATCAAAAGTTGATGAATTAGGCAAAAACTTAAACTACGCCTTACCACACGAATTTCGAACAGTTATTAATCAAGTTAAAGGTTCAGCTAAATTATTAGAAAATAGTAACTCCTCTTTTACAACAGAAGAAGTTAGTGAATTAACATCAGACATTATTTCATCTTGTGATAGACTATTAAAAATCACTGAAAACTTTTTACTTTATGTAAGAATTGAATCTTATGCAAGCAATCCAAAATTACAAGAACGCTTAAGATTGCAAGAAACCCACGAGCCAGCTGCACTAATGTTCGATATGGTAAGCATAATTGGAATGCGATTTAATAGATTTGATGATGTCAATATCGGTGATGCCCCAGATTCAATCTTATTAGAAATGTCCTCTGAAAGCTTCTATAAAGTCGTTGATGAACTGCTTGATAATGCTTTTAAATTCTCACAACAAGGAACTGAAATTACAATAAAAATGTGGCTAAATGACAAAGAAATTCCTCACTCATTCTGTATTTCAATAGAGGATAAAGGTCGCGGAATGTCCCAAGAACAAATAAACAATATTGGTGCTTATACGCAATTTGAAAGAACAATGTACGAACAACAAGGTGTTGGCTTGGGCTTAGTGATTGCTAAAAGAATGGTCGAACTTCACGATGGAACATTTAACATTGAATCCGTAGAGGGCAAATTTACTAAAATTACTTTCTGCATTCCATATAGAAAATTAGAATATTAATCATCTAATTAATAAACTTGTTTGTGGTGAGTATTTATTAACCTTATTCAAATGCGCTAAATCCAAACTATCGAATTTGGTAAAGACATTAAATATTTCACTTTCCATTTCATCAAATTTTGAACTAATTATAGTATTAGGGTCATCTTTCTCTTTAAGTTTACTTCTATTTAAATAATAGTTTAAACTTATTTTATTTATATTATAATACGCAGCATAATTATAAATAACATTATCTTCATTTAATATATATTCAACCCCATCTTTTATCAATTTAAAATTATTAATCAAAACAGATTTCATTGCTTTAAGATATAAAAACATCTGAAAGCTATATTCATCTTTAATAAAACTAGAGCTATATTTAATATCTTTATCACTTGACTTGTAATCTACAACGCTTAATAATAAATTACTACCATCAAAATCTAAATCAACCCTATCAATATTACCTTTAAAATTAATCGTTTGACTGTGAGTATTCTGAATTGTAAAATTATCATTATTATAGCCAAATTTGAACTCAAAAGCACTTGGAAAAGCAAATCCATCAGTTGATTTTTTTAAATTAATTTCGTTATTTAATATCTTTAAAATTATTTTCTTTGAAATGTACTTCTGTAAACTAAAAAACTCATTTTGTGGAAATTTATTAAACACATTATTAATAATTTTGTCTAATTGACTTTTAATAAATTCCACATCAAAATTAAAAAAACTTATAGGATAAATATTATTATAATTATCATTTACAGATTGCAAATAAAATGGAGACAAATTATTAAGATTTGAATTATTACTTAATAATGTATACAATTCAAATAAAATCTCGTGATTAATAGTCCCCACTTCTTTTATCATTGGCTCTTCTTCATAACTATCCAATTCCTTCATATTAAAAATACTATTATAAAGAAAATAATATGGAAAATGATAAAAATTATCCAAACGTGAAGCCGAAAAAGTATTACGCTTATATCCTATTATTCTATATTTATTTGTTTGAGTTAATTCACTTAAATAACCATTAATTATAGAATTATCTAATAAAGAATCAATATTATTTAATTTATTAATAATCTTAATTAAACTATATTTATTAATAAAATTACCTGATTCTTCTATATTTATTAAATTAATAGAATTATTATTTAAAACTCGCTTTAATTCATTCATAAAATGAGAAGGAATGACATCTTTTACTCCCTTTTTATTATAATAAGTCAAATAAAGATGTTCCGGCAAAGCTTCATTCACAAAAATCGCTTCAAAAAATAATTCTTCCTCTAACGCAATATGCTTATTCTCAGAACTTGTTAAATCAATTCCTAAAACCTCATCTGTTTTATAATGAAGTGGAAATTCCCCTTCTAATAACCCGCATATTATTGTTACTTTCCTATCAACACCACGTGCCTGTTCCACTGAAGTGAACGTAACTGAAGTATCAAATAACTCTCTAATTTGAAATCTATTTTTCTCTTTAATAAAATCAAGCTCTTCAATTATTTCACTAAGTCTCAATTCCAATTTATTATTAATTTTATAATTAACATCATAAACACTCTCAATAGAAACAAGCAAAGCGTCAATAGCACTATATATCCTCTCTTTCTCACGAGTTACTAAAAAATCATTAAAACTTGCACCTTCACTACTAATAATATTATTCAAATTATCTAATTTTAATAAATTAACAAAACTTGTAACCAAACCAAGAAAATCAGCCTTACTAAACGAACTCTTTATATTTATTATATGTAAAAAATCAAATATATACTCTAATTGAGAAATATAACCTCTAATTTCTTCATTATTATTATTATTATTTAATATTTTATTAAAATAATCTTGTCTTTCATTATAATTACCATAAAAACTTCTATATTTTTTAGTAATACTAATAAATTTATTAATATTAATCTTATCTCTATCATAAACTAAAAAAGGTGATTTAATTACCTTTTCTAAATTTAATAATTTAAAATTAGCATCAATTAATTTTAAATAATTAATAATTAAATCAATAATCGAAGACTCTTTTAATGCTGGTCTATCACTGACATTTAAAGGTATACTATTCTTATCAAATTCATTTTTTAGTAATTTTGAATATCCTTTTGGATTTCGCGCTAAAATTAATATATCTTTTGGGAGAATATTATCTTCAACTATTAATTTTTTAACAAGAGTAGTAATATACTTAATTTCTCTTTTATCATTCTCTAACTCTACAATATTTATTTTACTATGAGTATCACTTTTAACATTATTATCATCATAATTATTAGAAAACAATTGCGTTGATATATTATTATAAACTTCACTCTCATTATTCAATTCAGTTATAGTACAACAATCAGACAAAATATATCCAATTCCAAAAATATTACCACTCGGATTATTTTTACTCAAATATTTAAAATTAATAATTAATTTTAAATTGTGTTTAAACAAAGTGTTTAGCAACTCAATTTCATTTCTATTAAACTCCTTAAAATGCTCAAAGTAAAAAATGTCGTTAGTTAATTGTGAAAAATCAACATTGTTGTTAATAATAAATTCATTAAAATCATAAATTTGCTTAGTTTCATTAGTATAGTTACTTGTCTTTTCTAAAAATGTTTTATAAATCAATATAATATCTTGAAGTCTATCACTATTTGTTGAGTTATCATTTAATTTTGACTCTAAATCTGTTAAACTAACACCCTTTTTTAAGAAACCAAATATAACACTTGAAAGCAAATTATTTATTTTCCTTCGTGGCTTTTCATTTTCCTTCGCAAAATATGATAACTCAACTTCATCATAAACAAGCTTCATTATCGCATAAAATTCATCTTCTTTTATTAAACTTTTATCTTCTTTAAAATTAGTTAAATGCTTAATATGAGATAAAAAACCACTAAAATTAAAGAATATATCACGTGAATAAGGAGTTTTAGAATTTTCCCAAAGTTTATTTATAAATTCTTTTTCTTGATATGTTTTAAGTCTTGTAGTAGGATAAACAATTATAGTCTTGTTTTTTGAATGTTGTTTTTCTTGGCTTATCAGAATTTCTTCAATATTCTTTTCATTATAATATTGGCTTAATTCTTCAACTAACTTACTATGTATTAAATACTTCATTACACATTATGATATTTATTAACTAATGTATTTAATAACTTAATATATATTAGACACTCATGATTCATTGCTCTTTCAGGGTCGCCATATTTCTCAAAATAATACTCACTAATTTCTTGATTAATTAGTTTTACTAATCTAACACAATTATAATGATGATATTGCGTAGATTCTACACTAAATTTTAGTCTGTTTATATACTTTGCTAATTGATGTGTTGTCTTTTCACGAAAATCAGAATTAATTAACTTCATAGCTAATTCCTTAACTAATTCACTACTATGATCAACAACATCACCTTGTCTTAACATTTCGTTAACCCTTCAAATAAATATTTACAAATATAAACACATTATACATAAAATCAAATACTATTTTTTATGATTTTTGAAATTTGTTCTTTCACTTTTTCCTCAATTTTCTCATCTTTTATTTGCTCAATAACATTATTAATATCAGCAAAAGAATTTTTAAACTGCTCTAACTCAGTATTTGTTTTCTTCAAATGCTCAATTAAATCCGGATTTGGTTGAGCCAGTTCCATATTAATTCTATTTGCCTCTTTAAGAGATTCAACCAAATCACTCTGAATTGCCACAATACTCTTAAAAGCATCATTCACATTTTCTAATTGAACCACAGCAGATGCTAAATCTCGCCCAATTTCACCAATTTCAAGCAACAACTCATCTTTTATCTCATTTGAATTGTGGTCTTCTTCATAATACGAATCATCTTTCGGAGAAAAAAGCATTGTTAAAAACATCACTATAAGCATAGTACTTTCAAAGATAACAGCAGTAATTAGTAAAAAAAGCGGAACAAAATCAGTAAATCGATTTAAACCAATCACAAGTATCAGAAAAGCCGCCCCAAAATAAACAAGCGATAAAACCGACGAAAAGAAAAACCTATTAACAATTTCTTCCATCCAAAGCAATGTCCCTTTCCAAAATCCAATCTTATGAAGTATAGTTATATCACGATTTGAATAGTTACCTATTTTTAACTCACTCGTACAAATCTTCCATGTAGTTAATAGAATTTTAAATGAATTTAATTGCCTTTCAAATCTTAACTCCCTAAAAATAGAGTGGAGGAGACGCCGCCCTTCAATACTTGCTATAGTTTCAATAGTCTGCATTCTTATGTCCTTGTTTTGAATATAACAATTATACTTAAAATAAAAAATATACCATTTGCCAGCCAACCCGTAAGCACTGGGTCAAGTGCAAGAGCCAGACCAAGTTGCTTTCCAACCTGAGTAAAAATTAAATAAGCAAATGATATTGTTAAAGCAGCCGCAATTTGAACCGCCATTCCACCCTTTCGCTTAATACTCGCAAAAGGAATACCAAAAAGAATAACAATAACATTAGCAAAAGGAAAAGCCATCTCTGAATGATAATTAATAAGCTGATAAGAAACATCTTTTCCACCTACCTTCATCATTTCAATATACTCTTTCAATTCATCAAAAGTCATCTCATCATAATCTTTTTTTAATCGCACTAATCTTTCGTGATTAATATTTAGTTTTATTGTCGTAGAATCAAATGGTATTATGTCAATTACCTTGCCATTTTTAATCAATCGAGTGAGACCATTTTTAAGCACCCAATTACTCAAAGAATCATTCCATATTATACTATTTGCTTCAATTGTTTTAGTAAGTTTCTCCGAATTATCTTTCTCAAATTCATTTATCATCACCCTTCTTCCAAATTTCCCTGTTGATGAATAATATTGCATAGTTAGGTTTAACTTAGGCGAATCTCGAAAATATAAATCATAAATAGAACTTGTAGATCTATTCTTCTTCAAATACTCTCTTTCAATTTCATTTTTTCTTTCTATCGCCTTAGGTACAATATTTCCATTAAAATAAAATTGCCCAAAACTTAAAACAACCGAAAACACAAATAATGGTAGCATTAATCTATACAATGACAACCCACCACTTTTCATTGCTGTAATCTCATTATTCTGCGAAAGCTTGCCAACAGAAAACAACGAAGCAAGAAGAAGGGAAACCGGAGTTAATAACTTCACTATTTCTGGAAAATAACTCAAATAATATTCTAAAATAATATCAAACTTCACAGCATTATCTATAAACTCATCAAGATTTTCCATCAAAGTAACAACAATGAATATTATGTACAAAGCAATCATTGAAAAAAACAATGTCGATATAAAAGTCTTAATTATATATCTATCAATAATATTCATCATAATTATTTTTTATTTATAAAATTTAATATATCAGAGTATGAGCGAAACAAATCTTTAAACCTTATCCCCAAACTATTCCTAATATATATATAACTCCAAACCCCTAAAACAACATTATAAACAAACAATCCTAAACCCATAAATTCTAAACTTAAATATTTTCCAATGACAACAAAACTAATCATCGACGCTATAACTGAAAAAAATACATATTTTAACACAAGTTTATGCTGATTCATTGCATTCATAATAGGTGTGATTAACACCAAAGGAACAAATAACGCAGATAAAATTAAAATATTGAAAATATTAATTGCAGAAATGTATTTAGTTAGGCCAAACCCATTAATAATAAAATCTGTTAACCCAAGATTCAAAACTATTATCAAGAATATAAAAACAAATAACATCATAGATATTGCTTTGGTAAGCATTGATTTAAGCCCAACATTATCTTTGTATGCAATAAGCTTAACTGCTGCTGGGTATATTAACCCATGAGCTGCTGATGCTGCCTCATCAAATGCTCTATATAACGTTTTTGCTGATTGATATACACCGGCTCCTGCTGGTCCAAAAAAATGAGAAACAATAAATAAATCATATACCTTAGGAATGCTATGTAAAATCGATTGTTGCGATACTGTTACCCCAAAAAACAAATATTCCTTTATAGAAATTTTCTCTTTACTCCTAAACTTCAAGTATTTCAACGACATAATTAATGCAACTAATCCACTAATCATAGCACCAAAAAAATATATTAACAACATCAAATCAAAATTCAAATAATTGTGTAGATTTAAAAAATAAAATGTCGCAACTACTTGAGTTCCAAAAAATATTAAATTCAAATAAAAAACTAAATTAAACTTAAGTTCGCGATAAAAGATTTTTGTAATATAATTTTTAGGAATAGTCAGCACAACCGTTAAAGGTAACACAATTAAAGCTGCGGAATAATTACTATCATCTGCGATAAATGCAAAAATACCACGTGCAAAGAAAATTATTAGAGACAGCCCAATACTAAAAGTGAAAGCTGTAATCAAGCCAATCTTATTAGCAGATTCTTTATTCTTATGTCCGAATTGAACAAGTCCCTGTAAGGCAAATCCGTCTGTTGCCATTAATATCCAATTATTGATATTCAACAAAGCCGCATAAAAAGCATACTCACTCGGAGATAAAAACTTCAATTGATACAAAGTGAATAATCCAAAAAGAATCATCACAAATTTATCAAGAAAGGACCATGATATTTTGCCAATATGATCTTTAACTTTCAATTAACTCTAACTTCCATTTAATTTCAAACTCTTTACTTAACAACACTAATCTCAAACACTTATTTTCAATTCCATAACCAGAAGAATAAACAGCATCTTCCAATTTTAACTCTACATTTTCACACATTAGCAGAAACCTACTTCCATTACAACTTATTTTTACAAAAGAATTTTCAATTTCAACTTGACATTCGGGATGAAAATGAAAATTTAAGAATTTTTGTTTATTATTTTGTAAATTTTCTATTCCCTCAATAGAATTTTCTTTAACAAAAATTTCTCTCGTATACTGCTTCCCAAATCCAAAATGAGAGCAAGTGATATGCTCGTCATTTGCATAAACAATTTCAGATTTCGTTTTATTTCCATAAAGCCAAAATAAATCATCGCGTTCATCAGCGAGATAAACGTCTTGCTCATAACCATTATGTAACGTATTATGCTGACGCACAGAACGATAATAATTCCTTTTGCCCCAATTTGATGTATAAAAAGCACTACCCAAATCAACAATCAACGGCTGCCCGTTGAAATACAATTCAAAAGAACATTTATCATTATGCGAATGCCCACCTTTTCCTTTTTGCCCTTTATTTCCAGCAAAAACCACTAAATCAAAATTCTTATTTGAAGTTCGAGCAATTCCAAACTTTTCTGCAAAGTAATAAGAATTATTCTTAAACAATAACCCACTCAAAATCTGCTTTATCACAGCAAATTTCAAATCCTTAATACCAATCTCATACTTATATAAAAGCAAATAAAATGAATATCGAATATTCTCAAAAGGCAGAAGATTTAGCACAAAACCAGAGTCATTATCTCCAATATTAGGGATATTTTCCTCAATTAAAAAGTTCCTACTAAACTCTAAAATATTCAAAATTCTATTCTTTAACTCACCTTCAAACTTAATTTCAATGCCATCTTGATACAACCTAACAAACTCTCCCGGCTCACACTTCTCTAAAAAAAATAACGTTAAAAATAACATCTCACTCGCAAAATAATGATAGGGGATAGACGCCTCAAAATTCCCTCCATCGCTATTAAACTGATAAAGAACTTCCTCAGAATAAGATTGAACCGCAAAACTAAAAATTTCTTCAAAATCATCATAATCCGGATTAGGACTATAGTCCATATAAATATAAATTATAATCAAACCCATTAAATTAGCAAAGTAATGATTACCTCTTAATCCATCATTAAACTCTAAATGCTTATAAATATAAAAATAATGATCTTGAATAACTTGAGCTAAATGCTCTTCAAATCCAACTGTAAAACTCGCCCCATTACTCTTCAAAATATCATAGGAAATAAGATAATTCACTGCCCTTAACGCAATATCCATTGATGTCTGCCATTGAACACCAAAGCCAATAGGATTATTGGTGCTAAAATCATTAATCCTATTTTCATAAAAATCAATAATTTCTTGTTTTCTTTCATTGTCAGAAATTGAGTAATAAATTGCAAGAGGAACTAAATCCTGCTGGCGACCAACTTCCCAAGGAAACTTTATCTCTGCACCAATATACTTGCGAAGATTAACATCCTTTTCGTTTTCTCCATAGCCAAACTTAATATCCTTTGATGGTGTATTCACATCCCACTCAAATTCAGATAAATAATCTTTCTGCCAATTAATTTTGCAATAATCTTTTTTTATTTCATCGCTAATCTTAACATAATTATTACTAAAAATCTTTACTTTATTCTCCAATGTATTATCAATCAAATCTTCAAATTGAATAGAATACCGCTTGAAAAAGTTGACATCAATAGGAAACAACCCATTCTTAAGATGAACATCACCAGCTAAAATATATGATGAGTCAAAAGAAGCAGGACTCTCCCTAAATAGTTTCTTTTTCAACTTTCGTTGTAAAACTTCCTTTGGAATATTCTGAATTTTATATATTTTAGATAAAATTGGCAATATGTTTTTAAATAAATTTCTAATATTTTCGTTATAGCACCAAAATTACAATTTTTATTTGAAAGGTTTATAAAATGGAAGTAAAAGTTTCGCAAAGCAAAAATAAATTTGACTATGAAATCTTAATAAGAAAGCAAGGCGGGAGCAACTACGCTTCTTACTGCCCACAATTAAACAAAATGTTAGTTGGAACAGAACATATTGAAGTTCAAGAAGCAATGGAAAAAGTAATAGAAGAGCATATCGCCTCTTTATAATGAAAATTGATATTATAAGAAACCCCTTATATCAAATTCCGGCGTATGCACTTTTAGTCATAGCCGGATATTTTTTATTCTTTGGGGGCTTTTCAATTCTACCATTAGGTATATTAGGTCTTTATTTAATTTATTTCTTCTATTTATTGGGCTTGTCCTTCCTTTTTACCTTTAAATTCTCACCAATCAAATTAAATTTTAATTTTAAATTATTTATTTCTTTTGCTGGCTTAGCTTTCTTAGCGATGATAATTATGAGTATTGCAAATATATTTATGGGTGGTGAAATATATTTTCAAACTTTTAGTTTAAACTTACTTTCTTTTACTTTCTATTTAATTTTCTTTCAATCAATCATAGAAGAAGTAGTTTTTAGAGGAGTAATCTTCAATTTAATAAATGCAAAATACAACCTAATAATTTCGCTATTAGTTTCATCTATATTATTTGCATTCGTACATATCGACAACTTTTCAATTAATTTCCTTGCATTACTAAATATATTTTTAGCTGGCGTTTTACTTGGCTTAATTTACTATAAAACACAATCAATCTTCAATACAATCTCATTCCACTTCTTTTGGAATTTCACACAAAGTTATGTTTTTGGAGTAGCAGTAAGTGGCTTAGAGAGTTCCGAATCAATCATTTCTACAAAAATTAACAACTCATATCTTAGCAAAATTATAATCGGAAACGAATTTGGTTTTGAATCAGGACTAATATGCACAATTATCTTACTTTGCCTTTCCTATTATATTTATAAATTAAATAATAAACAAACAACCAAACAATAACAATAATTTTACGTCATTACAATTACTATGAAAACACTAATATTTCTATTAATATTATTTACAACATCAAACTATGCTCAAATTTCAATTCTGAGCGAAGAAGCTGATTCTCTTGTTATAAATGGAAGTAATTACATTTACAACGTCCAATTCGATTCAGCCCATAATGAATTTGAAAAATTAATAACACTATATCCAAAGCATCCAGCTGGTTATTTCCTTGATGCTATGGTCTCATGGTGGAAAATCACAATTCATAGAAACGACGCAGCTTTTGAAGGTGAATTTTTAAAAAAAATTGAAAGAGTAATCGATAAATGCGATGACATTCTCGAAGATAAACCTAAAGACATAACAGCACTATTCTTCAAGGGTGGTGCTTTAGGTTACAGAGCAAGATATTATGGCGAAAAAGAAGACTGGTTCGATGCAGCGTCTGATGGTAAAACCGCTTATGACATAATGAATGAATGCCATAAAACAGCCCCAGGCAACCATGACATTATGCTTGGAACAGGAATATATAACTACTTCGCAGCAGTTTTTCCAGAGCAATTCCCTCTAGCTAAACCACTAATGACATTCCTGCCACCTGCCGATAAGCAACTCGGACTATACCAACTAAAAGCAGCCGCCTACGAAGCAAGATACTCTAATGTCGAAGCAATGGTCGTTTTAATGCAAGCATATTACACTTTCGAGAAAGACTACAATAATGCCTTTCTATGGATTGAAAAACTACACACAAAGTACCCAAACAACCCATATTTCCATAGATACTATGCTCGATGTATGAATAAATTTGGAAAATGGGACGAACTCGAAACAGAATGGAGAGAAATAATCAAACGCTCTATTGCTCGTATGGAAGGTTATAACAACAAAACTGCTCTCGAGGGTTTATACTATGTAGGCATCGCTCTACAACGCAAAGGCAAACAAGAAGATGCAATAAAATACTTCAAAAAAACTATGGAAGTTGCAGACTTTATCGACGAAGAAGACAAAGGTTTTTATCTATCAGCACAATATAAACTCGGTTACAGCTATGAAATGCTAAAAGATTATAAAAAAGCAAAAGAAGTTTATAAACAATGCCTAAAAGATGACGATTATGACGACACTCACGCACGAGCGAAACAAAGATTAGAAAGTATCAACAAACGAAATTAAGTATTCTCTTCAATTAACTTTCGAATCATTTCTGCTCGCTTTTTTCCATTGTTACCAAAAGGTAAATCATATAAAATATTTAGATATTTCTCATAAATTGGTGCTTTAACATCACCATTCGCTTGAATTAATCCTATAACACCTTCAATCTCTTCAAAATCATCAACCCTGTAACTCATCTCTTCAAGCATATCTACAACATTCTGAATTAATCTGCCTTGAACTGGAATTTTGAATGTAATGATTGGCTTTTGCAAACAAGCAAATTCACCAATTATCGAACTCGTATCGCTCACCAAGTAATCGCTAATATATAAATATTTATTTAAGTCATTATCTTCAATAAAATGTATATTCTTATTTGATTTGACTTTCTCCTTATATTCCTGACTTATCCACGGATGCAGAGTAACTATAATATTAAACTTACCCGAAAGTAAATCTAACTTATCATACCATTTCTCTACAGCACCTAACCCAGATTTATCCCATGTTGCACTAAATAATATAATTTCCCTATCATCAAATTGCTTTCTAAACTCCTTAAAGTCATTAATCTTTTCATCATCAAAAAAATCATCACTCTTGGGTGTAGAGCAAGAATAAACATTCCTAATTCCCAGATGCTTCGCTTCTTCAACTTCATACTTAGAAGACATAAAATACGCATCGAATCTATTAAACTTCTCAGTTGCAATGAAATTTTTAAAATGATATACGCCGTGCCTTACTCCAATTTTATAAATCAATTTCACTGGAAACTTATGCAATGGGTGGCGAGCAGTAATTAAAACATCAGGAAATGCAGGATATAAAGTAGATATTACATTATACCTATTTAACTCAAACTGAACCTTCTTATTTTTAGCAACAACTTTAACCTCAGGCAAATATTTTAAATCATTTTTAAAGTATAAATAATCTAAAATATTATCACAATAAAAAATAACTTCTCTTTTACTTCTAAACAATCTCCTCATATACCAAATAACAGAATATGGAATCTTCAATATATATTCAGAAAATACCATTTTTAGTTACCTAATAACTTTATTATTTTCATAAATACATCATTTATATTAATTAAATTCATACAATTATGATGTCCTAAAGGACAGACATTTGTCCCGTGCTTACTACAAGGTCGGCAATCTAAATCAATTTCAATCATTTGGTCATTCTCTCGATAAGGATAGCAACCAAACTTTCTAACCGTCGGACCAAAAAACGCAAAAACTGGCGTTTCAACTGCATTTGCAATATGCAAAGGCGCACTATCATTACAAAGTAACAAATCCGAAATCTTAATTAGAGCAGATGATTCAAGTAAATTCAACTCACCTGCAAAATTTATTACATTCTGATTAGTTACTTGTTTTTGAATGCCGTCGCAAAGTTCAAACTCATTTTTTGCCCCAATAAGATAAATATTGAAATCAGTTAATTTATTAATTATCTCAATATACTTCTTTGCCGGCAGTTTCTTAGTCTCCCAAACCGAACCAGGTGCTATACAAATATTTTTCTTTGAATTATGAAGAAGTTTCTGTTTTATTTTTTCAATAATATCTTCTGGAATAAAAATTTCAGAATTATTTGTAAAATCTTTTTCCGAAAACGCTTTAAGCAAAGCAAGCGTCTTATCCTTATTATGAAGCCCAGAAGGAATTATTACATTAATATCCACAAACTTCATACTTTGTCTGCCTACTTTAAGTCTAATATTAGAAAGCAACATCAAAAACGAACTCGTTAAATAATGCTGAATCGAAATCCCAATATCATACTTATTCTTACGTAGTTTGAAAACTAAACTAAAAAAAGACTTTATTTTATTCAAAAAAGTAGTCTTCTTATCAAAAGAATAAACTTGATTTAGATATGGATTATATTTTAAAATAATTGCCGAAGCAGGAATTGCAATCACATCAATTTGACTATCTGGAAACAATTCCTTGAGTGCCGGAAAAATCCCCGTACTCATAATTAAATCGCCAATAAATGCCGTTTGAATAACTAATATTTTCTTTGGACTATGCAATGTTGTATGCTCTATTAATTAAATGCTTATTAAATGAAATCGACAAGTAAATAAGTGTAAACGGATATGCAGTCCAAAATTACCACCAAAAAACAAAAGAGAGAAAATATAACAACTTATAATTTCTCTCAAAATACTGAATAATATTCCTCAAAAAGCTTTTCAACCTATTCAACAAAGCTTAAAATTAGTTTATATTCGTTCGTAGTTATTGGCATAACAGACAATCTACTCTGCTTAATTAACCCTATATTAGCGAACCCCTTTTTACTTTTCATCTCTTGTAATGTTAAAGGTCTCTTATAATCTCGCCTATACTTAACATCAACGCAAACCCACCTATCATCTACCGTCGTCGGGTCAGGATAATACTCTTTCACAATTTCGAGTTCACCAACTATCGCTTTATCAGAATTCGATAAATAAAATAAAGCAATATCACCCTCTCTCATTAACTTCAAATTATTCCTTGCCTGATAATTCCTGACACCATTCCAAAAAGTCTGCCTATCAAACTTCATCTGCTCCCAAGAATAACTCTCTGGGTCCGATTTCACAATCCAATAAGCCATTACTTACTAATCGCTTCCATAATAATATCTTCAACCATCACTGTGTCACTTAGATTTCTTAAATTAAAAGTATCCAATACCGAATAAACTGGAACACCATTTTTGAATATAAAACACGCTGGTAAATCCATTATTTTTAATTGAGCCATATATGGATGTTCATAACTTTCTTTCGCACATGACCAAATCTCATAACTCGAAGTAGGAACATTAGAATTATCAAAAGTCTTCACCAAATGAGGAAAATCAAACTGAGTACCCTGACAAGAACAAGTCGGCTTAACAAAAATCACAAACTTATAATCGCTGTTATACTCCGATGAAATAACACTTATAGAGTTTGCATTTGGAGTATAATCATTATAATTTTGTCTGAACCAATCAAACCCAAGTGAATTATCTAACTCACTTCTTTCTATTTTGTACGCCTCTTCTTTTAACTTTGATTCCTCGCAAGAAATAAATAAAAAAGAAAATATACAAATTATTAGTAATAATCTTTTCATATTTGAAACCTTTAACATAATTTTGTAAATATAATTTATAATTTTACGAATTTACTAAATAATTATTGAAAATGAAATTTCGAGTCATAACTCTTATTATAGCCATTAATTATTCTATTGCTTTTACTCAGAATATTGAGAAGTCAAAATCTCACAATAATGACTCATTATCTTACTCAAACTATGACGCAACCAAAGACCTAATTAAAGATATTGATAATCTAATAAGTTCCCCCGAACTTTTCAATGCAAACATTGGAGTTAGCATTTATTCAATTACAAGAAATCAATATCTATATAATTATAATCAAAATAAAAATTTTACACCCGCATCGCTAATGAAACTTTTCTCAAGCTATGCAGGTTTGCATTACTTGGGTGGAAACTTTAGCACCTACACGGAATTCTACACAAACGGAATAATCACCAAAAAAGGAGTCCTATTAGGAGATTTGATAGTATTTAGTAACGGGAACTTAAATATTAAAAATTCAAATTACGAACTAATTTTTTCTGACTTAGTTGCTTCATTAGATTCCGTAGGCATCCAATCCATAAAAGGTAATTTAGTAATAGACAATAGCTACTTCGACAATATATATTATCCTGCTGGCTGGGCTATTGATGATATTAAATATGAATATTCCGCTCAAATTTCAGCAGTTAATTTTAACGAAAATTTAATGGATATCGAATTATATTCTGATACAACAATTGATGGAAATGCCAGATTAGTTTTTAATCCAAATACTGACTATTTTACAATAGAAAACGAAGTCCAAGTAATCAACAATGGAAATAGCAATATCTATTACGATAGATTAATTTCTTCAAATATAATTGAAATTTGGGGCGATTTAAAGAAAAACGATTATACAAAAAAACCTTATAGATTAGAAATTAGCGTTGACAACCCATCTTTATACTTTGCAAATATCCTATTCAAATATCTAAATGAAAATAATATTTCATTCAACGGAAACATAATCGAACACACTGACGATGACAATGACCTCGATTACGCCCCATTTAATTTAATGTCAAGAGCCACCGGAGACAACGTATTAAGTATTGTTAGAGACATTAACACAAATAGCAATAATCTTAGTGCAGAAATTTTACTAAAAATATTAGGAACTGAAAAAGCTGGCGTTGGCTCAACCGAAAAAGGAATTCAACAAGTTCAGAAATTAGCAGAAGAAATCGGTATCCCATCCACTGGCTTAAAAATGTTCGACGGAAGCGGATTATCAAGACTAAACTTAGTTTCGCCTATTTCTATTATTCGTCTCTTGAATTACATCTCTTCACAAAGAGACTTTAACTCTTTTAGAAACTCATTTTCAAGACCAAAATTAAATGGAACATTTAAGAATAGACTAAAAGGAACATCTGCCGAAGATAGAGTTTGGGTAAAAACTGGCTCAATGAACTACGTTAACAATGTTGCTGGTTATTTAGTTTCAAGCGATGGAGAACTTTTTTGCTTCGCAATATTCTTTAATAACTTCACTGCGCCGTCAAGTACTATTCGCAACATTCAAGATTTGATTCTTATGCGATTATCCTCCTTACAAAGAAAAAATAAATAAAATAAACAGAGGAAAACAATAATTTGAAGTTTTTTAGAGTCATCGGTAAGAAAGTCATAAAGTTCTTTGCTCACTTTGGAGCATTAATGGTTCTTTTATTTAAAGTCATAAAATATGCAAATAGAATTTTTAAAGATAAAAAATTAGTAATAGAACAAATGGCTGTTGTTGGCTCGGATTCTCTCCCTCTTGTTATTTTAATCGGCTCATTTACTGGCGCAATTGCAGCCCTACAAGCAACAAATTTATTTGATAAATTTAACCTCATTGGTATTGCAACCCCATTCATCGGCTCTTCAATCGCCACAGTCGTATTTACCGAATTAACTCCTGTCTTACTTGCACTTGTAATAGCTGGTAGGGTAGGAGGTGCTATTGCCGCCCAAATTGGAACAATGCAAGTTACCGAGCAAATCGATGCACTCGAAATGATGGCTATCGATAAAATTAGATATTTAGCAATGCCTCGCGTCCTTGCCGCAGTTATTATGATGCCTATTCTCGCTATATTCTCAAACATAGTTGCCTTACTTGGTGGCTATATGCTCACTATGATTAAATATGGCTTTTCAAGCGATGTGTTCTTCGATTCAATAATTGCTTATTTTTCTGTCATTGACGTATTTATTGGTCTCTTTAAATCTTTAGTCTTTGGTGGTGGAACTGCACTAATTGGTGTTTACGTCGGCTTCTCCACAAAAGGTGGAGCAGAAGGAGTTGGAAAAAGCACTGTTCGCGCCTTTACACTCTCTGCTGCTGCTATTCTTATTTTAGATGCTATTTTTGGCTACTTAGTTTAATCGCAAGAATTATGACATATACTCTTTCAAATCCATTATATTCTTAATTTCACTTGGGTCCGCTCCTCGCATAAGTCCAGCCCAAAAACTAATCCAATCCGCAAGCTGAATAAACTCAAAGTAATTCACTAACAAATGCTTATCATTTAACTCAACAACTGCATACTTATGCTTATTTCTTTTAAGTAAATCCTTCAAAAAACTAAATCTCTTTTCAATTCTTTCCTGTTCATAAGTATCTTTCAGAATAAAGAAATAACACTCTTTCAGCTTAGAATGATCTAAACTATTAATTTCATTATGATTCATTTCAGGTAAAACACTTCCAAAAGCTGGTATATTTGAATTCTCTTGGAATTGACCTCGCCATCTTAGATTTGCAACTTCATATTTTGCAGATGAATAAACAACAGGTAAATACTCAAACATATTTCTCGCTATTATATAAGTCTCATTTTCCTCTGACTCTAATGAGAAAACCTCAACCTTTTTATTTACTAGTTCCAATGTTTTATTAATTGAAGTTGCAATTTCTGTTATTCCATTCTCTTTTACTGCTCCATTTAACATAAATAAGTATAATAATGGAAAAAACGAATAAGCAATAGCCGCACGTGGTTGCAATCCACCTGGAACCTTAATCACAGGATAATTAAATGTATTCAAATAATTTTCTAATTTCCCGCCAGTAGTTATTCCAATTATATTTTTACTTTTTAATTCCGCATTTTTCAAAGCACTAAGCGTCTCTTCCGTATTACCTGAATACGAACTCGCTATAATTAACCAAGAACTATCAATATAATTCGGCACATCATAATCCCGGTTTACAACAATTTGAATATGATTAGCCCCATCTAAATTTGCAAAATAATTACGTAATAAATCACCGCCAATAGCACTTCCACCCATTCCTAATATTAAAACTTTATTTGGAACAATTTTAATTTTTCCCGACAAAGTTTCACCAATCCTACATGCTTCCTCAATTTGCTTTGGAAAATCTTTTAAAACTTTATATAAATTAGATTTATCTGATTGTAATAAACTCATTTTGTTTTATATTTTATCAAAAATGTTAAATTTGCAATAACTTAAAATCAAAACTAATGAAATATATTTTACAAATAATTATATTTTTTATTTTCATTCACTTTTCTTTCTCTCAAAATAAAGTAAGAGAAGGGAAAAGAGAGAGTTTTGATAGATTTGCTTCTTCATTTATGCAAAACCTATATTCCGATAAAGACGCAAGTTATAATTATCTAAAAGAAATAGAACAACTTTCTAAAAACGACACAAATTCAATCCTCAGACTAGATTACCTATTTTATAAATGGCGATACGCCCTTAACTATGGTGAAATTCAATTATCTAAAAGAACTCTAAACAATCTTCTTTTTAAAATAAGAACATATTCAGCTAACACAAAAGCAATTTACTTGAACGACATTGCCTCAGTATACGCAGATTACCAAATGTATGACCTATCAGAGCAATATTTTAGATATGTTCTAAATTTAAAAGGACTATCAATGCCAAGTGAAGAATACGTAACAGCACTAAATGGTCTATCAGATTTTTTAAGAATGAAAAATGATATGGACTCTGCTAAAATAGTAAGCTTAAAAGCAATTGAATTATCTAAACAACTAAACATAACCCTATTATATGCAAACTCATTTCAAAAATACATTAATATTTACTTTACATTATTACAAATGGATTCAATAGATATAAAAATTCAAACATATCATGTAAAAGAATATTTTAATAATTACAATTATGAATCAATCTATTATAACATTCTCGCTTACTATTATTATTTAAAAAATGATTTAGACAGTGCAATATATTACTCACGGCTTGTTGTAAAATCAAGAATAAACGATAACAACAGAGTAAATTACTATTCTGCCTTAAATAACTTAGGCAGAATGTTTATGGAACACCAACAATATGACTCCGCATATTATTACCTTGAAGCAATGAAAGACTCGTTAGAAAGAACAAAAACATATTCCATAATTACTCGAAACATAGAATTTTTAGAAAACTTATATAAAATCACCAATGACACTCTTAAACTAAAAGAATTTGAAAATTACAAATACCACATAGACTCAGTAAACAAAATTCAAATCGAAAAAATCAATATGATAACTCGTTTATACAAGACCTCAAGCAAATTAGAGGCATCACAGAAAAAAAATCAAGACTATCAATTTTTAAACACAATACTAATCACCCTTACAATCCTGATAACCGCATTCATTGTCTTCTATATATACTATAACGTAAAATTAAAAGATGCCGTTAAAAATCAACAAATATTAATAAAAGACAAAATTAACACACTAAAAGAATTAGAAATTGAAGTAAATAATAAAAACAAACTAATTTCTTTACTCTCTCACGATCTAATTAACCCTATCAATTCCTCTTCTCAATTACTAGACCTATTGAAAAATGAATTCTACACAATGGACGAATCAGAAAAATATGAAATCATTTTAGAATTAAGCCGAGCTTCAATTAACACCTATGACTTATTAAAAGATATTCTAAACTGGATGAAAATCAGCCAACACAACCTTTATCAATTTAATCCTACAGAATTTAGAATATTCAATTTAGTCCAAAATATTTACGAATACCTACACTTACAATTAGACAACAAAAACCAAATATTAATCAATAATATCAATAGAAATCATATAATTTCTGCTGATTCTAATCTTATGAGCACAATACTCAGAAACTTAATTTCTAATGCTTCTAAATATTCAGATTCACATAAAAAAATTACATTATATTCATACCTTACTGAAAGCAACTATATAATCGTAATTGAAGACGAAGGTATAGGAATGAAAAAAGAACAAATCGATGCATTAGAAAGTACAAGCTATAACTCAATCCTAAGCTTCGAAAGAGTTGAAGAAAACTCTTTCGGCTACGGAGTCGTCATTTGTAAAGATTTTATGCACGCACATAACGGCAAATTACATTATGAAAGCGATGGAAAAACTGGAACTCGTGCAAAATTAATTTTTAACAAATCTACACTTATCAAAGATGAAGACTAAACCTTCTCAATCTGGCAAATTGACAAAACAACAATCCCTTCCTCTCGTCCAATAAACCCCCGTTTCTCATTTGTTGTCGCCTTAATATTTATCCGATTCTCATCTATTCCACACAATATAGCCATATTACTCTTCAATTTTGATTTAAACGGACTAATTTTTGGCTTCTCAGTTATAATAGTCAAATCAATATTAACTATCCTTAAACTTTCATCCTTTACGATTTTAACAATTTCTTTCAACAAAAAAGTTGAATCAACATCTTTCCATTTTGGATCCGTGTCTGAAAAATAATCCCCTATATCACCCTTTCCCATCGCACCTAAAATCGCATCAATCACCGAATGAATTAAAACATCACCATCACTATGAGCAACCGTACCATAATCAGTCTCAAACTTCAAACCACCAAGAAAAAGAGTTTCACCCTTCTCCAATCTATGCATATCATACCCAATACCTACCACTTTACTTTCCTTATTAATTTATATATACAAAATTATTGAAAAAATCCTATTTTTTTTGTATTTTGCATTTAATTAATTAACAAATTACGGATTTCCAAAAAGGTGAATAGCAAGAAATGCACATTATGCGAAGGAAGAATAGACTTATTCTATTCTAAATCTAAAATATTCTATATTTGTAGAAACTGCAAAGGAATTAGCCTAGATGAAAAATTTTTCCTAAAACCCGACTTAGAAATACAACATTACCAACGTCATAATAACAATGTTAATGATGCAGATTATAAAAAATTTGTAAGTCCAATCACCGATTCTATATTAGATTCATTTTCATCCACAAGTAATGGTCTCGACTTTGGAGCAGGAACTGGTCCAGTCATTTCAAAAATACTACAAGATAATAACTTTAAAATTCAACAATATGACCCATTTTTCCACCCAAACTATGAATTATTAAACAAAAAGTATGACTTCATCGCTTGTTGCGAAGTAATAGAACATTTTCACAACCCAAAAAAAGAATTTCAACTATTATACAATATGTTAAATGACAATGGAAAATTACTTATAATGACTGACCTATACACTTCCGAAATTATTTTTGATAAATGGTATTACAAAAACGACCCCACACATGTTTTCTTCTATCAAAACGAAACATTCCAGAAAATTTCCAACCTCTTTAACTTTACTTCTTTTTCTATCGAAAACAGATTAATCATTCTAAATAAATAAAGTTTAAATCTAATCTACCTCAAAAATATAAAATTTCGTAATTTTGGTTTTTATATTATCAAAAGAAATGTATGTTTATAATCGCGGGACCATGCCTCTTAGAATCAAAAGAACTCATAGAAGAAGTCGCAGAAAAACTAAGCGAACTTTCAAAAAAGTATAATTTTAAATTATACCTAAAAGCATCGTATAAAAAAGCAAACAGAACAAGTTTAAACTCATTCACAGGAATTGGAGACGAACTTGCTCTACAATACCTAAGCGAAACCGCTAAAAAACACAACTTAGAATGCTTAACTGACGTCCACACAGTCGAAGAAATCCACCTTGCATCCAATTATGTTGATGTACTCCAAATCCCCGCATTCTTAGCAAGACAAACAGAACTTCTAATCGCTTCAGGCGAAACAGGTAAAATTGTTAATATCAAAAAAGGACAATTTATGGCAGGTAAAGATATGCTAAAAGCAGCAGAAAAAGTTGCTTCAACAGGCAACAAAAATATCTGGTTATGCGAAAGAGGAACATTCTTCGGTTATGGAGACCTTGTCGTAGATATGCGAAACCTAATGATAATGAAACAAAGTGGATACCCTGTCGTTTATGATGCAACACACTCAGTTCAACAACCAAGCATAAGCGAAGTAAGCGGGGGACAAAGAGAATTTGCCTTAGGACTTGCAAAAGCAGCAACAGCCATCGGAATTGATGGAATATTTCTTGAAACCCACCCCGACCCAAAAAATGCAAAAAGCGACGCCGCCACACAAATCAAACTTGATGAAGTGGAGAACTTTATCGCTACTGTTTTGAAAGTGGATGGGGTGAATGAATAATGAAATTAAATTAGTGAAAAACAAATAATCCTGATTTTAAAGTGGCTGAATTTGACCACTTTAAAAGTCAAGCAGGATTACCAAATTTTGTTAAGTCATTAACACTTAAGTAGTAAATTTTTACTAGATCACCAAAATTTCCTACATAACCTTTCAACTAATTGAGTTGAGTTTTTCCTTTAATTGCACCGTTTCGAGTGGTAAATTCCAAAATGAACTAAACATATTTTTTATCTTAAATGATATTCAAATATTTTTAAAGTTTTAATTTCTTTTGTTACCAAAAATGGAATACCACTATTTTCTAAAATTGATATTAATGTTTCTTTATGAGGGTGTTTATATTTTTTGTGTTCTGGATTTGAACAAATCACTGATAATTTTGGATTTTTATTTATTTCTTCATTGTAATCAATCCACGAACCATGATGAGGAATTTGAACCATACCAACATTATCCCAATATTTTTTATAATAATTTTCAAATTGATCCCAATTTGATTTATTTTTTGATTTAAAATCACCGAAATACATACAATTAGCACAACAACAATATTTTGGATGACAATCACAATAAAATCTAAAATTATTATGAATAACATATCTACAGTGATGATAATATTCTTTTCTATTTCTTGAATTATAATCATATCCACTATAAACAATCATATTAGACAAATTTAAGTCATCATTAAAAATATTTCTATAGATTTTTTTTAGTTCTGCTAAATCCTTTTTATTTTTAATTATATCTTTAATTTTCTCATCAGTTAAATCGGGAAATACTTTTTTTATTTCTGTAATAAATTTTAAAATATAAATTTCTGTATTAAGATTATATGGTGAAAATACCCAATTTTTATTTAATTTGATTTGTTTATTTTTTAAAACTGTTTCATTATGATCATTTTGATTAATCTCCCCTGAAATATCAATATAATTTTCATCTTCAGTCTCTGGTGGGGTTTCTGATTTACCTATACGATAAATTCTGGTTTCCTCAATTGAATTATCAAAAAATAAATTGTTTAGAAAATTAATGTCATTTTCTTTTTCTTCTTCATTCTCTTCAATGTCAGATTGATATTTTGAGAATAAATATATTTTTTCATTTGGGGTTAACAATGGTAAAAATATTTTTTTTACTTTACAATGACGTAATAAATATTCTAAACCATTAATATGATCTCTGTCAAGATGTGAAATAAAACCTGCATCAAATTGTAAATCCTTTTCAAACCCGCTTTGATTTTCAATATAATTTTTCATTAATGGTTTATTTGAACCACCACAATCGTATGCAATTCTAGTAAATATTTTTTCTTCAATATTATAAAATTCTTCAGTATAAAATGCACCTTGACCTACTGGGTGAAATGTTCTAATTAATTTAGTATCCATTATAAAGCCTCTTAAATATAATTTTCACGATTTTATGAATTGGTAATACAATTATGTGTAATGATAAAAACTTCAGCAATTCAGATTTAGAAATAAAATTTGCCATAATTGGACCAAATTTGTAATATAATCTAATTGCAAATACTCCAATGTTATTTTTTAATAATATTTCATCCCTAAAAAACTGCAACTCCTTAATTATTAAGTGATTTGGATTATCCAGAGTTGCAGTTACAATAAAACATTTACTTTCATTACTAGATAGCGATGCTTCACTTTTCATATTAAATTTTTGATTTTCTTCTTCTTCTAATTCAATTTTATATTCATTATATAAGTTTTTGTACCATTTTAAATATTTATCATTTAAAGGAACAAACCAAAAAAATTCAATTGCTTCATTCCTATCACGATGTCCATATCTATCTAATTTATCTACTATTACGTAATTATGGATATATATACCATCTATAAAATTTCTAAAACAATATTTTTTTATTAGTATTTTAACACTTCTAACAAAGTCAATAGAATTGAAATATTGTGATATTAAATATTTAAGTTCAATTAATTGTTCAATCAAAATATACCAATGTTCTAGCCTCCTATCTGCATAATATTGATTTTCAGTTAATCCATAATAAAACATAATATCTTTTGATTTTATAAGAGCATCTGTGCAATCATTAAGACAATTATCTAACGAATTTATTATTTCAATTTTATTATTCTCATTAACTAATTCAAGAGATTTACTAAATGACTTTTCAAAAGACTTTATTATATCAATTTTAAGGACGCTGTCATCTCTACCATTATTATCCTTAGGAGTTTTATTAAGTTTATTTATAATCTTAATAAATTCAAATCTTCCACATAATTCCCAAACTTTGTAATTATCCGAATAAGATTCAAACATTAAATTTAATTTTTTTGTAGCTAGTTTAATATTATCCAAATTAATTAAACTTGAGATTTCATTTATATTTTTTTGGAATTTAATTTTTTCTGAATCTAAATCTATATCGTTAAAATTAATGGTAGAACCACAATATTCGCATTCTATTGATTTAGTATAGATTTCATCTTCGATTTCACTACCACAATTTGGACAATTCATATAAATTCGTTTATTTATTTTATATTATCTAAAATTTTTCTTTTACTATTTGTATATTCTTCTTCATTTATAATACCTTTATCGAATAACTCTTTCAATTTAGTTAATTTACTATATATATCTTCTTCTTTGTCTTCTGTATTATTTTTAACTGATTGATTTAAAAAGTTAGGTATTAGCATCCCCATTCCAATACCTGAACCAGAAGCAAAACTATTTTCAAAACTATCGCTTTTATTTTCAGATAAATTTAAAATAGATTTTCCTAATTGAAATTTCATAAAATCATCTAAATTACCAACTGCAGTCATACCAGTTTTTGTATCTATAATTTTTTGGACTTCAGGAGGAAGCGATAATGATATAATATTAAAATCATTTAACTCAATTCCAAGTGAGTCAAAATCAAGTAATACTTCTTTTTTTAATAATAAACTTATTTTATCAAGATTACTTGGTAAATCTAATACAGCTTTAAAAGACTTTGATAAAACAATCTGTAATTTGTGAATAACTATTGATTTTAAATAACCAAGAATATCTGATTCTTTAAAAGTATTTTGAGTTCCAACTATTTTATTTAAAAACAATGTAGGTTCAATTATTGTAATAGAAAATAGTCCAAAGCCTCTTAATCTAACCATTTTAAATTCATCATCTCTAAATAATATTGGTTCCTTTGTACCCCATTTTAAATTTCTAAATAATTTTAAATTAATAAAATAAACTTCAGATTTAAAAGGACTATTCTCACCATATCCTAATGAAGTTACAAATTTTGTTATTAAAGGTAAATTCTGAGTTCTTAGAACATGTCTTCCTGGTGGAAACACATCTAAACATTTTCCATCTCGAAAGAAGATAGCATTTTGACTTTCTCGAACTATTAGTTGAGAACCAAATTTAAATTCACCACTACCTTTTTCAGGAATCCTTTTTACTATAGTATCCCCATTTTCATCTAAAAATTCAATCAATTCCATTAATTCTGGCATTAAATATTCCCTTTAAGTAGTATATATCTATCCTTAAGCATATCCTCTAAATCTTTTATTGTTGTTTCAATATTCATAAAATCTTTTTCAATTAAAAATGTTTCTAGTAACTTGACTTTTTCAAGCATTTTGAAATCAACGTTATAAATTTTTTCTAAATCTTTTAATTCAATTTTATACTGACTAAAAAGTGATGAATGTCCATATTCAGTAAATCTAATATTATCTTGAATTTTTTTTAATTTTTTTATTATAAAATTAATTTTATTAATGTCATCACCCAAATAATTATCATCAACATTAAATAGAATTTCTTTGATCAATTTCGAAATTTCAATAAATATATAATCTCTTAATATTTTATCAGAATTTCTTTTATTATCCCTTTCATTATAACCCTTATAACCTGGAAGTAATAAACTTATTTTTTCAAAGATATTGGTTTTGCTTTCCATTATTTAAATAAATTTAAATTTAACAAATTTATTTCATTTTTAATTTAACTTATGCAAAACTAATTATTATATTTGAGGTATCAAAGGAATTATACGATTTATTATTTTAATAAATGAAGAGATTCTTTCCTTCGGTCATAATGACTTTGCAGGTGTTTGGGAGATTCTTCGGCTTATTTCGGCTTCGCTCAATACAGGTTGCCTCAGAATGACGGGGAGGGGGGTTGGTTTCTTTTCCCCGAGTTGAAACTCGGGGCTATTGATGTTGAACTCCGCTGGAGTTTAGGAAGGCAAATTTGCGTTCCCTACTATTTTTATAAATGAGAATTTGCTGACGCAAATTCGGGTTTGTTTTACTGGGTTCTTCGGCTTCGCCTCAGAATGACGGGTGTGTATTTGGGAGATTCTTCGGCTTCGCCTCAGAATGACGGGGTGGATTGCTCTTAATGATGGTATAGTATTAATCTTCTAAAATTTGATTTGGATTTCTTCTTGCATCAAATATTTTTAAAATAATTAAATTGTTTTTATTTACTTTATATACGATTTTATAAATTCCAGATGATAAAGTATATTTATAATTGTTACCTAATATTTTATCTATTTTTCCTAAGTTTGGATATTCTGAAATTACTTCTATGGTTTTAAAAAGATTTTTCGAAATGTTTTTTGCAATGGAATACATTTCTAAACTATTGTAATATTGTATTATTGATGAAATATCATTTTCTGCTTTCTTAGTCCAAAAAATGTTTAATTTCATAATCCTAATTTCACTTTTAAATCTTCGTTTGATATTAGTCTGTTGTTTTTTATGTCGTCCTCTGCTTCTAATATTTCATTTTTATATTCTTCTATTGTGAATTGCTTTGAAGTATGATTCAACATAAACTGCAATTCGTTTATTATTTCAGAATTGTCAATCTTTAATATGTTTTCTATTATGTTGATTTTCTTTTGCTCTAAGTTTATATTTTTCATTTCCATTTTTTATTCCAATTTTTTCCTTTACTTACGTTTTAAATATTTTTTTATTTTAATATTACAAATTATTGTGTGTTTTTGCAGAAAAGGGTGTTTTTTGTTTGCTATTGATGTTGAACTTCGTTGGAGTTTTTTTTGGAGAATTTGCTGACGCAAATTCGGGTTTGTTTTACTGGATTCTTCGGCTTATTTCGGCTTCGCTCAATACGGGTCGCCTCAGAATGACGGGTGGGATTGGTTTCTTTTCCCCGAGTTGAAACTCGGGGCTATTGATATTTAACTTTGTAGGAGTTTAGGAACGCAAATTTGCGTTCCCTACTATTTTTATAAATTCGGGTTTGTTTTACTGGATTCTTCGGCTGTGCCTCAGAATGACGTGTGGGTGATTAGGGTTTTTCTGATTTATTTATTCCACCAGCTAAAGCAGGTGGCTATTCATTTTGTTTATTTTGGATTCGCTTGATGATGTATGGAACGGTTTGAAACCGTTCCCTACAGGTTTATGGGTTTTTTCGTATTTCTCAATTTTTATTCTTAAATTTGTAGATATAAAATTGAATTTTACGTTTTTTTTTGAAGGTAAATGTCTTTTTAGAATCGGATTGAAACTTAATATCGCAATATTCATATATGCAAATGAACTAATTAATAATTTTAGGGGAAATATGTTGAAATTTTATCTACAAATTGTAGGAGCGATATTTCTTATGACTGCAATTAATTTACCCTTATCGTCAAAAGAAGGAAAAATCTTTCCTTACGATTATAAGGTAAAAACGCTCGATAACGGGCTGAAAGTTTATGTAATTCCAATAGCATCCGAGGGCTTAGCAAGCTATTACACAATAGTCAGGACCGGCTCCGTTGACGAAGTCGAAGAAGGCAAAACCGGCTTCGCACACTTCTTCGAACACATGATGTTTCGTGGAACAAAAAAATACCCAAAAACTGTTTATGATTCTATCGTAGTCTCATTAGGTGCAGATGCAAACGCTTATACAACCGACGATTACACCTGCTACCACCTAAACATTGCTGCCGAAGACTTAGAAAGAGTCATCGACATCGAAAGCGAAAGATTTCAACATTTATCATACTTAAAACCCGATTTTCAAACAGAGTCAGGTGCCGTTTATGGTGAGTATAGAAAAAATCTTACCATTCCAATCGAAAACCTAATCACCGAATTAGTTGCCACTGCCTTCAAAGTCCACACTTACGGACATACAACCATCGGCTACGAAGCAGACATCAAAGATATGCCAAACCAATACGAATATAGCAAAGAATTCTACAAAAGATTTTATAGACCAGAAAACTGCGTTATCGTAGTATGTGGAGATGTAAACTCCGACAAAACTTTCAAAATGATAGAAGAATACTACGGAAATTGGGAAAAAGGATACCAAAAACCAAACATTCCAACAGAGCCACAACAAACAGAACCAAGACGCTCAACATTCAAATACCCAGGTAAAACAAACCCAATGATTGCAATAGGATATAAAGGCGAAACTTTCGACCCTGCAAACAAAAACGTAATAGCAACACAATTACTCGGACAATTAGCATTTGGTTCAAGCTCCGAAATTTCTAAAAAATTATACGTCAAAGAAGGAAAAGTTCTTGAAATTGCACCAAGCTTTGAAATGAATCGCTTCCCTGCACTATGGCTTATTTATGCAATATTACAAGACCCAAACGACCTAACTTATGTTGAAAATGAAATTTTAAGCACAGTAAAACAATTTCAAGAACACTTAGTTTCAAAAGACGCCTTAGATAAACTAAAATCCAAATTAAAATACTCATTTATAATGTCAATGGATACTCCTGATGCTACTGCTGGTAATATCGCCCGCTTTATCGCAATCACTGGTGGCATCGAAGGAATTGAAACTATGTATAAAACTATGGACACAATCACACCAGAGGACATTAGGAACGCTGCTAAAAAATTAACCGATAATATTAAAACCACTGTAACAATGATAGAGGAAGCAAAATAATGAAACAATTAGCTATAATAATCATAATTACTTGTTTTTTTGCTTGCACTAACGAAAATAAAATGGAAGCAAAACAAATGAATAATAGTACTTTAATAAATATCTCCTCTGACCCAAACATTTCATTTAATATATGGTTCAAATTTGGCTCAGTAAACGACCCAAAAGGTAAAGAAGGGCTTGCTTACATCACTGCTCAACTAATGGTCGATGGTGCAACAGAAAACAACTCTTACGATGCAATCTTAGAAAAATTAGACCCTATCGCAGGCTCTTATTCAAGTAAAGTAGATAAAGAAATGACCACATTCAAAGGCAGAATGCACAAAGACAACATTGACAAATTCTATACACTATTCATAGACGCAATTCTTCACCCTAAATTCCAAAAAGATGACTTCGATAGAATCAAAAATCAAACAATTTCAGCAGTTAAAAACGATTTAAGATACGCTTCCGATGAAGAACTTGGCAAAGCAGTTTTATACCAAGAAATATTCAAAAACACTCCCTACGGTCATCTAACAACAGGTTACATAAGCAGTCTCGAATCAATCACATTAAACGATGTTAAGAATTTCTACAAACAAAATATAAACAAAAACAACTTTGAAATTGGACTCGCCGGTGGATTTGATAATAACTTAGTTACAAAATTAAACACAGATTTAAGCAAATTACCAGAAGGAATTAAAACAACAAAAACAAAAATAAGCCCAAGCAAAATCAATGGCTTAAATATTACAATTATAGAAAAAGACAACAGCTCAACAGCAATAAGCTTTGGCTTCCCAATTCCAATTACACGCGCAGATAAAGACTTCTACGCCCTCGATATTTTCCGCTCTTGGTTCGGCGAACACAGAAATCAATCATCTCATCTATACGAAGTAATTCGCGAAGAAAGAGGACTAAACTATGGCGATTACGCCTATATCGAAGCATTCTTAAACGGCGGCTCATACTCAATGCCAATCCCAAATAACCCAAGAAGCCAGCAAATCTTTGAAGTGTGGATTAGACCAGTACAACACATTCACAGACATTTTGCCCTCCGAGCTGCAATGAGAGAACTTCAAATGGTAGTTGATAATGGAATGACCCAAGAACAATTTGATGTAACAAAACAATTTTTATATAAATATGCACTGCATTATGCCCCAGCCCTCGATACACGTCTGGGCTATCAGATTGACAGCAAATTCTACGGCGTTAATGACGAAGGCAATTACATTGCCTATTATAGAAAAATGATAAAAAACATGACATTAAGCGATGTTAACACTGCAATCAAAAAATACATTCAGTACAACAATATTGATTTTTCAATAATCACAAAAGACGCAAAAACATTCAAAGATGAATTAATTTCAAATAAGCCAAGTCCAATCGAATACTCCACTCCAAAACCAAACGAAGTATTAGAAGAAGACAAAATTATCTCAAATTATAAAATAAATTTCAACGCTAACAATATAAAAATTGTTCCAGTTGATAACTTATTCAAATAATTACATTAGGTAAAATTACTCTTTAAACCTAAGCCGGACAATAGTTCGGCTTTTTTATTAATAAATAATATTTCCTACATTGACAACTTTAATACTATTTTCTTATTTTTGTAATTATAAAATACAAAATACAAAAGAGTAATAAGTATGAAAACTATAATAGAACCTTTCAGAATAAAAGTTACTGAACAAATCAAATTAAACACAAGAGAACAAAGACTAACGCTTCTCGAAAAAGCAAAATACAATGTCTTCCTATTAGATGCAGAAGAATGCCCCATTGACCTCCTTACTGACTCAGGAACTGGTGCAATGTCTTCAGAGCAATGGGCAGCACTAATGTTAGGCGATGAATCATACTCCGGCTCCAAATCTTGGAAGAAATTTTACAACACAATAAATGAAATCACAGGAATTCCGTTTATTTTTCCGACCCACCAAGGAAGAGCCGCAGAAGGCATAATGGCAGAAGCACTTCTGAAACCAACAGATATAATTCCAAACAATAGCCATTTCGACACAACCAGAGCAAACATAGAGTATAAAGGAGCAAAAGCAGTAAATTTACTTTACGACAGAGCATATAATACTGAGTCAGATGACCTTTTCAAAGGCGATATGAACCTTGAAAAACTCGAACAACTAATTCAAGAAAGCGGAGTTCAAAACATTCCTTTCTGTATGCTTACCCTAACTAACAATACAGGTGGAGGACAACCCGTTTCCCTTAAAAATATAAAAGAAGTTAAAAACATTCTTAATAAATATAAAATCCCACTAATCATTGACTGCTGCAGATTTGCAGAAAACGCATATTTTATTAAAAAATTTGAAAATGGCTATCAAGACAAAACATTAATCGAAATAGCACAAGAAATTTTCTCTTTTGCCGATGCCGCAACAATGTCAGCAAAAAAAGACGGATTAGCAAATATAGGTGGCTTCCTAATAACTCGAATTGAAGAATGGGCTGAAAAATTCAAAAATCTCCTAATACTAAGAGAGGGCTTCCCAACCTATGGCGGACTTGCAGGTAGAGACTTAGAAACAATCTCTGTCGGATTAAAAGAAGCTTTAGATTACGACTACCAAAACTACCGAAATGCCACAATGTTATATCTCGGCAACGCACTCGAAAAAGCAAATATACCATACTTAAAACCAGTTGGCGGACATGCCGTATTTCTTGATGCAAAAAAATTCTTACCAAACATTCCACAACTTGAATACCCAGGTATAGCACTTGTAAACTCACTATACATCGAAGGAGGAATAAGGTCAGTAGAATTGGGCTCAGTAATGTTCGGCAAATTCAGTGATGGAAAAGAAATCCCATCAGAATTAGAACTAGTCCGCTTAGCAATTCCAAGAAGAGTCTACACGCAAAGCCATTTTGACTATCTAATTGAAGTAATCAAAGAAGTCTACGAAAAACGAGACACACTAAAAGGATACAAAATAAGTTACCAACCAAAATTCTTACGACACTTCACCTGTCATTTTGAAAAACTATAACAAACGGGCTAAGCAATTAGCCCTTTTTTTCTATATTCCAAAATAGAAGAAACCAATTAAGCGATGTGTGATAAAACCAAGATAGCCGTCATATTGAGCGCAGCGAAATATCCCAAAAAATTCATCATTTACATATAACAATTCAATTATAAATACTTCGTAGAAGCGCAATATCAATAGCAAAATAAATTAAAAAGAGGATTATCAACTTCGGAGAAGTTGAATATTAGTAGAAAAAAAACAAAACCAATTACAACCTTCGGAAGGTTTCAAACCTTCCGAAGTTTTAAAAAAAACCAAACTTAAAAATAACTGAACAATAAAAAGGAAAAAAATGAGACTAATAAATACACCAAACGACATCGCACAACTCGAAAATGAGAGCGATAAGCACTTCATCATTTTTTAGTAAATATCTTTAATATAAAAAATAATAACTTATTCAGTTTCAATTGGAGGTAGCATTACTGCCGATTCAGAGTTTAAACTATCTCTGACTTCACCTTCAAATAGAAAGTTTTTAATTTTATAACCCAAAGCATTATCTTCATAAATTGACTTAATTATATGTCCGAAGATTGGCGCCGCAGCTCTGCCACCCTGCCCATCGCGACCAATTACATCAAAAGTTATTCTTTGGTCGTCGAAGCCAATCCATACGCAAGTAATAATTTCAGGAGTAAAGCCAGTAAACCATGCATCAGCATTATCATTTGTAGTCCCAGTTTTTCCAGCTACGGATATACTTCGAGGTATAATGTTTCGTAAACGAGCAGCTGTTCCACTATTTACAACGCCTTCCATCATTACCGCTGTTACATTTGCAGTAAATTTGTCGAGAGCGTCTGAAATCGTATTTGACTTCTTTTTTTCATAAAGTGTGCTTCCTAATTCATCTTCAATCTTTGTCAAATAGTAAGGAGCAACTTGAAAGCCATTATTTGAAAAAACTGAGTAAGATGCTGCTAATTCAATCGGCTTAATTTCACCACCTGCACCTAATGCTAACGCAGGATATGCTTGAATTGGCGATTTAATCCCTGCTCTTACAAGCAAGTCTTTAACCTGCTGTGGAGTTGTTTTTTGCGTAATTAGTCTTGCAGCCACAGAGTTAACAGAACGTCTTAAACCTTCGCTCAAAGTCATACGAGAACTTGAATCAGGGCAATCAGATGTTCCAGTTTGTGGTCGCCATTCTTCCCTCGTTACTGGGTCAATATAGACGAAAGGACCACATGATATTTCATCGTCAGGTCTCATTCCATTGCGTATTGCTGATGCATAAACAAATGGCTTAATTGATGAACCAGGTTGTCTTCTAATTTGGGTAACGTGATTTAGAGAATGTTTAGCATGTGGGTTCTCTCTCATAAACTTAGGTGAAGCACCAACCATCGCAAGGATTTTGCCTGTGCTTTGTTCTAAAACAACTACTCCACATTGGATAGTAGTTGCAACATTTTTAACCGAATCAACAAAGTTTTGATTATTACTTAGTTCTTTGAAAATTTGTTCACGTCGAGAATTACTTGCATTACGATAAGCAGTTGTCTTTTGAATTGCTTCTCTTATTATTGTCTTTTCCAAAGATTTATTTCTGCTCCAACTCCATTTTTTATCAAATAAATCTTGATATTCCTTGAGCTGCTCTTCCACGGCAGAATTAGCAATTTCTTGAATCTTCGCATTTAAACTCGTGTAAATCGTAAGCCCATCATTATATAAGTTATAGTCTGATAGAGCAGGATTCTTATCTAAATCTTGTCTAATCATCTCAACATAATGCGGCGCAATTCCACTCGCAGAGTTCTCACTTTCTTCTGAGCTAAGTACAATCGGCTCATTTGCATAAGATTCAAACTCATCTTCCGAGATTACACCACCATCGTTCATCATATAAAGAACTACATTTCGTCTATGCAACGCTCGGTCATAATTAATATATGCATTATATCCAGTCGGTCGATTAATCACACCTACAAGATATGCAATTTCTGGAACCGTTAAGTCAAAAGGTTTCTTGCCAAAATATCTTTGAGATGCAACAAATAAACCATAAGCACCATTGCCATAGTAAACTGAGTTTATATACATTTCAAGAATTTCTTGCTTTGTATATCGCTGTTCGATTTTAATAGCAGTATATGCCTCACGAATTTTTCGTGCAATAGTGTAATCTTGATTTAAGTAAAGTGTTCTTGCCAATTGCTGCGTAATTGTTGAAGCACCCTCCTTGTCGCCAATTAGTGTCTTAATAGCTGCTTTAAAAATTCTGGAAATATGAACGCCCCAATGATCATAAAAAGCCCTATCTTCTGTTGCAATCAAAGCATTAATAAACGAACTTGGAATTTCATCAATCGATAAATTAACTCTCCTTTCTGTGAAAAAGTAATCAAGTAAGACCCCATCACTACTATAAACCCTAGATGCAACACTCTGGTCCGGATTATCTAATTCCTCCAATGAAGGTATTTTTCCACTATTAATGCTATCATTAATGATATAAATTGAATATAATCCAAGTAATGACGTTATCAAAAATAGTAATGATAACAATGTTAAAAGAAATTTTTTCAAGTTCATAATTTATATTTTTTCAAAAACTATTTGATTACTTGTTGCAAACATAGGGAAAATTTTGTTAAAAATCTTAGAATATGCTGTTTTTCCTGTATTTTTATTACAATAAAGCAATTTATAGCCCATATTTTCTAAGAATTTTATTATTGACAATGGCTGGCAAAGATGGACTACATCATCATCACTAAACTCAAAATCAATCTGACCATCTTTCATTCTTGGCTCAATCATTATGAATTTTCCATTCTTAGAAAATATATTTTGAAGATACCAAATTAAAGAGCGAAAAATTGCTGAAATAGAATCAAGGACATTATTATATCTCCAATATCTTTTCCCTTTAATATTATAAGATATTGCAGTGATTGCAGAATTAGGACCGCTCCAATTAGGACAATCTATGATGAGTTTGCCTCCTTTTTTAAGCACTCTGTCCATTTCAATAAGAGTTTTTTCTGGATAAACTAAATGCTCAAAAACGCAAAGTGATGAAATTGAGTTGAAAGTTTGGCTGTCAAAAGGAATTTTATTTGGTTCAACATACTTTACAATTTTGCAATTTTTTAAGTTAGAAATTTCATCATTCAGATTTTTAATGTCATCTTCATTAAAATAATCTAACCCATAAATAAATTCAAAATTAAGTTGACTAAGTTGCATTAGAATTCTATTTGTCCCAGTTCCAAAATCAAGGTGTTTTCCAGTATTAGCATAAGTTTTAATAAATTGAGCATAATGATAATACTCATCGTCTCGTTCATTGCAAAAGCCATAAAAATTCGGTCTTTCAGTATAAAATTTTACAAGTGCAGATTGAATATTTTCTTTATTTTTTTTTTGTAAAATTTTAGGGCTAAGCATCATTTTTAGATTAATATTTTTTTTTAAAAACTTTTTTCTTAATTTGCAAAGATAAGATATATTTTACAATTAAAGTTTTTTCAAAAATGAATTTTGAAAACATAGTAAACACATTATTCAATATTTCTGTAGCATTTACAACAGTACAGATTTATTTACAAGTCAACAAAATTTGGAAACGTAAGCAAGAACTTGAAGTTGCAAGATCGCAATCTATCTCAGGTATGTTGATTTTGGGTGTGAGTTGTATAATTTCGATGTTCTATTATGCCTTTAATGATGATATGACAAGTTTGCTTGAAAGTTCGTTCTATCTCGTTCAAGCTATTGTTTTTGGTTTAATTTCAACAGGAATATTTGTAAAAGGTGATGAAAAAATTTCCCTTTGGCAATCAATGTTAAGAGCAATTAGATTCGAGCGTAAAGAGGCAAACTACTTAATCAAGAAATTCTTCAAGCCAACTAATGCCAACATCATAATTGATATTTTGCATCAATTAGCAATGATTGATGATAACCTTGACCCAAAAGAACAAGAATTAATCGAAGCTTTTGCAAAAGAATGGAATATAGAATATAAAATTGAAGAATTAAATTCTAAAAGAACCTCAAGTGCTGAGTCTAATTTTATTAGATTACGATACTCTTTAGAACACTATCTTGATTCAGAACCACCAAAAGAGCAAGCAGCACAATTAAAAGATATGATGCAAACAATCATTGAAGCTGATGATGAAATTTCAACAGAAGAAGAATTAATCTCTGCTGAATTAATGGGGCTTGTTGAAAATTATATCTCTGACGCGAAATCTGAAAAATTTCACGTAATGATTGTTCCCCAGAATGTTACTCAACACAATTCAATTAAAGGACTTATTCCTAACGCCAAAAGGTTTGATGTAGCTGGTGGAATTGCATATTCAGTCGGTCAATTCTATTCAATGCGATATGCAGAAATGATATGCAAGCAATTTAGAGAAGAAAAATTATTCACCATTGTTCATAATCTCGACCCAAACATTAGACAATTAGACGACGACGTTAAGCCCGATGATGAAGTTGAAGAAGAGGAATAAAAATTTTATAAAATTTAACAATTATGAAAGTATCTAAAATATTAAAAGTAGATAACAAATTTAATTTTGAAGCGCCTATTTTAAAAGCATCTACAAAATTAAATAAGCAATTATCAACTAAAATAAATTCAGAACGAATCGACCTGAATGATATGCTTATTCCTAATCCAGATAATGTGTTTTTAGTAAAAGTCAATGGCGATTCAATGATTGGAAGTATGATTTTAGATGGCGATATCCTAATTGTAGATAAAAAGCAAAAAGCAAAAGATGGCGATATAGTTGTTTCATCACTCAATGGAGAAATGACAGTAAAGACATTTAAAATTGTTGAAAACAAAGCATACTTATTTTCTTCAAACGATAAATTTTTACCCCTCGAACTTTCCGAATTCTTTAAATTCGATATACAAGGTGTAGTTAAACACGTAATAAGAAATACAGATTAAAAAATATTTTATCATAATATTCTATCCTTCTTTTGGACTTGCTGTGTAGCTTGGCTTTTCTAATTGGGCTTTCAATCTACGAATCTCTTCTTCGTCCCAAGGTAAACTAACTTTTTTTGGTTTAGCTTTTGGTAAATCTAGATTTTTAATTAATGGCTTAAAATGATTTGTCAAAAAAACTTCTATTCTATCTAATTGATAAGTAGCGCATCTTGCCCAAGAGAAATAAACCCCCTTTGATGCAAATGCTAAAATAGCTTCTTCTTTTCTAAGTTCAACTATTTCATCGTAAATGAATCCTTTGCCTACTTTGAGTATCTTTGAAGAATTATCAATAGGAGTTCCAGTCCAGCACACATAAACGCCTATACTTTCTTTCACATATTCATGTTCAATGTCAACCTTAGTTAGTTCACACCAATCAACATCCTTACACTTAAACCATTCTAATATCATAATTTAATTTTTTGAAATATAGAAATACATGCAGTTTCAGTTCTTAAAACAGAATTAGATAATTTAACACTTTCACAATTCATTTGTAAAAATTCCTTTTCTTTGCTTGAGAACCCACCTTCCGGTCCTACAAAAAATGCCACCTTCCCATCGGAAGAACGAATCACATCATCACCATCAAAATCTGCAAGATACTTATGTTTATAATTTGCAATTAAAAATTCAACTTCTTTAAATTTAATTGGTTGATAAATTTTTGGCATAACTGACCTCTCGCTTTGCTTAATTGCAGAAATTGCCTTCTTTTCATTCCTTGCCAAATCAAACTTAGGAAATTGAGAAAATTCACAAATTAGTGGAAATATTTCATTCACCCCTAACTCTGTTGCTTTTTCAATTATAAACTCTATTCTATTTTTATCGTCAATTAATCCAAAAAATAAAGTTGAATGAAATTTATTTTCATTAAAATTAAGTAAGACTTTTATAATTTTCAAATCTAATGAGTTTTTCTCTATGTTTATTGGCTCGGCAATAGCAAACAACCCAAGTCCATTTGTGATTTTAATTGATTTTTCTAATTGCCTTTTAACTTTAAGATGATTGAACTCATCTCCAGTAATTGTTATTATGTCTGACGCTTCAAAATAAAAAGGATAGTAAAATGCACTCATTATTTAATTTTAATGATTTTTTTAAAGATAGTAGATTCGTCTGATTTACAAATTAAAAAATAATCACCACCGACTAAATTATCTGCTTTCAAATTAATTGTATTTTTACCAAAACTAACGACATCATTAAACAATAAACGTACAAATTTACCATTAATGTCATACATTTCAATTTTGATTTTCTGTATTTTATCATTGAATATCTCAGCTTTAATATCATCTTGAAATGGATTAGGATATAAATTGGAAACGGATAAATTCAAAAGATTTATATTCGTATTACTATAATCAAAATTAACTGGAAAAGTATTAAATACTATTTCAGTGTTTCCATTATTTTCACTTCCATCAACCCAAGAAAGATATATGTTTTCATTATCTATTGCAAAACAATTTCTATAACCAATCCCGTAGTTAAAATTTTTATTTTTTGTTTTTAATAAACTATAATCGGAGGTAAACGTGAAAGGAGCAGTAAAACTTTCACCTCCATCTTTTGAGAATAAGAAATTTAAAGAAACGTCATAATCAAAATTTTCAAAAGGACCATTCAAATTATAATAATCAATAGCAATAACATTATTATCATTAATTTTTAGGTCGTAAAGCATTTGATGATTAACGCTATCTGGGAATACTTTCTTTGGCTTTGTGAAAGTTCCGTTCTTTTGCTTAGAAATAAAAATATTATTCTTTTGTAGATTAAACATAGTTTCAGAAACTTCATTTCCATACCAAGATACAATTACTTCACCATTGATGAAATTAATTAATGGCTTTGGGTCAATCTTGTCAGGAGGAAAGCCAGGTAATATGTACGACATTACATAAGGTAATAACGTTGTTCCTGCAATACTTATACTTGCAATTTTCTCACTTTTTATTATATTTTGAGTTGCTAAGTCAAATTGCATATACTCTATAGTTAAGAAATATCGTGAAGAAACAAAAGCTATATTTGCAATGTTATCCTTGATTTTTATATCATAATTTCCGAGATAGTAAAGTGAATCGGGTAGAGGTATGTAGTATTTATTTTCAGGTGTGTTTACATCAAATAAAACAAACATATCGTTACCATCGGTGCTTAACTTTTGTAATGAATATGAAATATATGTGCTATTATCGTATTCAAATAAGGTCAAATATCTAAAATTCTCTTTTAAACCATTAAAACTTTTAGAAACATCATAGTTAGAGTTTATTCTCCCAAAGTTTTCGTTTGATTCAAGCCAAGTCTTACCTCCATCAGTAGAACGATGATAATTAATTAATTGAATTATTGAATCATTACCTCCAATTCCTGTTTTTACAAGTGTATTTGTCCATACTGAGTGAGCTATTCCGTCAGATGAGAAAAAAAGTGTATTATCTTTTCCTTCAATCATTATCCTATAGTCTTCATTAGGTAAAACTTCATTTTGGTATCTTTCCCAAGTGAGTCCTTTATCAAAACTATAACTTATTGCATTTAGAAAATTATCTTTGCCATAACTATACTTATGTTGTAACGATGAAGATATTAAGTTTGCTGGATTTTTAGGATTTATTACTAATTCTGCGTCAGTCTCAGAATATATTGAATTTGTTATTTTGATATAATCATAAGAATACAAACTCATATTATTTATTAAAATACAAGAGCTTATAAATAAAAGAGAAAATATTTTTCTTTTACTCGTCATTCTGTTCTGATTTTACCTCAAAATAAAGTTTTTTAATTAAGTCATCTAATCCAAAATGAATAACACTTGAAATGATAAAAGGTTTCACTTTATTGATTTTTAATTTCAATAATTCTTTTTTTCTATCTTCCTCGACAATATCCCACTTACTTAAAACAATTATTTCCTTCTTCTCAAGCATTTCAGGATTAAATTTTTTAAGCTCTTTTTTCAATTTTGTATAGTCTTGCTTTATAGTTTCTGAATTAGCATCAAGCAAATAAAGCAAAATCGAAGTTCTTTCAATATGTTTTAAAAATTGAATTCCCAATCCCTTTCCTTCTCCTGCTCCTTCGATAATTCCTGGAATATCCGCTACAACAAAAGAATCATATTCCCCATACTTCACTACCCCTAAATTCGGAACTAAAGTTGTAAATGGGTAATCAGCAATTTTTGGTTTTGCTGCTGATATTGCTGAAATTAAAGTCGATTTTCCAGCATTTGGATAGCCAACAATTCCTACATTAGCAAGCAATTTTAATTGTAACTCTAAAAAATATTCCTCTCCGGGTATACCTGGTTGAGCAAAACGTGGAGCTTGTCTTGTTGCCGTTTTAAATTCATTATTACCTTTGCCACCAATTCCACCAAATGCTATTGTAACTCTTTGATTATCTTCAACAATATCGGCAACCATATCTCCTGTTTCAGTGTTTATAACCTCAGTTCCTACTGGCACTTTAATAATTAAGTCTTCACCATTTTTACCTGTTCTTCGAGATTTACCACCTCTTTTTCCATTCGGAGCAATAAACTTCTTATTAAAATTAAATTCAAGCAGAGTATTTATTTGTGAATCTGCTAAAAAAGTAACATCTCCACCTTTACCGCCATTTCCTCCATCTGGACCACCTCTTGGAACAAACTTTTCTTTACGAAAACTTATATGTCCTGCTCCGCCATCACCCGATTTTACATATATATGCGCTGTATCTATAAACTTCATCTATTTATTTTTCCTTTTCATCATCTTCTTCTAAATCATAAAAATCTTCAAGCATAAAGTCTGAACTATCTTTTTCTTTCGATGATTCTTTTCCATCATCACCTAAGCTCAATTCATCAGAATACTCAGTTTCGAGCGAATCCAAATCATCATCATTAAGTTCAAAATCCACTAAATCTAAACTTTCTTTTTCATCATTACCTAAACTCAACATATCAGAATACTCAGTTTCAAGCGAATCCAAATCATCATCATTAAGTTCAAAATCCACTAACTCCAAACTTTCTTTTTCATCATCACCTAAACTCAACATATCAGAATACTCAGTTTCAAGCGAATCCAAATCATCTTTATTAAGTTCAAAATCCACTAAATCTAAACTTTCTTTTTCATCATCACCTAAACTCAACATATCAGAATACTCAGTTTCAAGCGAATCCAAATCATCTTTATTAAGTTCAAAATCCACTAACTCCAAACTTTCTTTTTCATCATCACCTAAACTCAACATATCAGAATACTCAGTTTCAA
>CAYXMM010000011.1:0-3628 GCA_964465945.1 uncultured Hyphomicrobiales bacterium | reverse complement strand
TCAGTTTCAAGCGAATCCAAATCATCTTTATTAAGTTCAAAATCCACTAAATCTAGATTTTCTTTTTCATCATCATCATTAAGTTCAAAATCCTCTAAATCTGTAACACCTGCAACTTCGCTATTATCTATTAAATTATCAATTAATGAAATAATGTCTTCTTTTGAAACTAATCTTTTATTGATATTATAAAACTCTTCTAATTTGTCTAAAATTGGAACAATACCTTTTTCACTAAAATATATAATTAATGATTCAATAGGTATTTCAATCTCTTCTGCATTAATTAATCCATCAAATGAAAATAATTGAAAAAATACATCAAACAATGAAATAAATTCTGATTTCTCTAAATTATAGATATAATCATCATCAATTTCTTTTATTAATTCATCAAATTCTGTTTTAATTAGAAATGATTTATCAAGATTATTCTCATACCATTCGCTTAGTCCTTCTAACAAATATCTATACTCTTCAAAAAATTCAAATAATGTTTGAAGCTCCAGGATAGTCAATTCAGATTTGTTACTATAAGCAATATGCGATATTGTAGTTAATGGTCTGCAAATAAAATTAAATCTAATTTCAATAATATTTTTCAGAAAAAGTTTGAAATCATAATTGCTAAGTAAAACTGAATTTTGTAATTCATCTTCCAATCTATTTATCAAGCGAAGTAAATCAGCATTACTTTGGTCGAAAATACTCTGGTTTCTAATTTGGTCAATGTTAGCACTTACAATTCTAGAAATTTCAGAATTTATAAAGCGATTTATCGGCAATGTTGCCAAATTAGAACCAACATATTCTGATAAATTTACATCATCATCTGAAAGGTTAAGTTCTAAGAAAGAATAATATTTGTCAATGTAATTTTGAAACATATTTTAAAAAATAAATAATATATTTTACAATTTAATTAAATTTTATTAAGTTTAAAAAATTAAAGGGAAAATTAATGAATTTTATTGAAAAAATAAGCAATATTAGAGAAATTAGTAGAAAAGCAAGAAAAGAAGGTTTGAAAGTTGGTTTCGTTCCAACTATGGGAGCTTTACACGAAGGACACCTTTCATTGATAAGAAAAGCAAAAGAATTATCTGATGTTGTGATTGTTTCTATCTTTGTTAATCCTAAACAATTTGCACCGCACGAAGATTTAGATAAATACCCCCGAACTTTAGAAGATGACATAAAGTTATCTATTAAAAATGGAGCAGATTTCATTTTTTATCCCAGTCCCTTAGAAATATATCCTGTTGGCTTTTCAACAAGTATTAAAGTAAATAACATTACTGAAAGTTTTGAAGGTGAATTTCGTCCTCAATTTTTTGAAGGTGTAGCCACCGTTTGTGCAAAGTTATTCTTAATAGTTGAGCCAGATTTAGTAGTTTTCGGTCAAAAGGATTACCAACAATGCTTAGTAATAAAGCAGATTATTTCTGATTTACATCTACCTATTGAATTTTATATGGAGCCAACAATTCGCGAACCAGATGGTTTAGCAAGAAGTTCAAGAAATCAATACCTTTCAGTAGAAGATAGAAAGAAAAGCAGTATTTTATTCTTAGCAATGGAAGAAGCAAAAAAAGCAATTTCAGAAGGGGAGAGAAATCGAAAGACTATCAATGCTGTTATGCACAAGAAACTAAGAGAAGTCCCGGAAATTAAAATAGATTATGCTTCGATTGCCCTCGCTGAAGATTTATCTCAACCAGAATTATTTTTAAAAGGCGATAAAGTTGTTTTACTTTTGGCAGTATTTTTGAATAAAACTCGATTAATTGATAATTCAATTGTTATTATATGAATAAATACACATTTATATTTTTTGCAATTTTGCTTTCCTG
The DNA here is from genome assembly GCA_964465945.1 of uncultured Hyphomicrobiales bacterium. Taxonomy (GTDB): domain Bacteria; phylum Bacteroidota; class Ignavibacteria; order Kapaibacteriales; family UBA2268; genus JAJRPT01. Next base: position 1,775 of record CAYXMM010000011.1, on the reverse strand, counting down.
CACCGAACAAAAAAAGTCCGAACTTGGCTTCGGTGGGAACGATGAAAGTAACCACAAAAAAAAGAAAATTTATTTAGACCCTGAATCGCGAAAAAAACTTATTGATTCCTATGACGATTATGACAAAATCAATTATGATGTAATTGTCATTAAAAATAGAAAACAACTCACAGAAATTTTAGAAAAATATGGAAATAAAAAAGATAACTTATTAAATAATCACGTTTTTATTACACTAAATAGAAAAGAAACAAAATTTCTAAGAGTAGGGGATACGTGCGTAATTCCTGATAAAATTGTAGAAGACAATTTAGCATATTCTTGTTTTCCTTATTTTTATCCAGAAGCCGTCGATATAGATAAACTAATTATGGTTTCAAATTATTATCAAGCTTATGGTTGCTACGAAAATGGGAAATTGGTTCGTTATGCAGCTTGCAATACAGGAAAAGAACGAACTCCAACCTATCCTGGTCGATATGCACTTGTTTGGAAAGAACTTAAAAGGCACTCATCGCTTGATACTCATTGGGTTATGCCGTTTACATTTAATTTTCATCGATATGCAGGAAATGCTTTTCATCAATATGAAATGCCTGGCTTTCCTGTTTCTCACTCTTGTATCCGCCAGTCAATGACAGATGCAAAATGGCTCTACTACTGGGGCAAAGGTGTTAAAATTGAAAATGGAGAACAAGTTTGGCTTTCTGGCACCCCTGTTGTAATATTTGGCGTACCTGATTATTCTGCTCGCAAATCCGGTCCTTGGCAACTCCTAAAAAATAATAAAGAACGACCTTTTATATTAGACTATGACCCAATGGAAGTCGAAGAAGCTTTTATTCCTATTTCACAAATCCCCGAGTCAGTTAGAAATTGGATACCAAATCGAAAAAGATATAAAGCCGCAGAAGATACACTTCGAGCAAGAGGAATAATTGCAGGTCATATTAAACTAACCGCTTCTGTGGATTTTAATAAATTACGAAGAGAAAAACGGTATGCAAAACTAAAGAAAATGAAAGCCGATTCCTTAAAAAAGAAATTAGAATTAAATGCTAATCCTCAAACAAATATTGAAGAAATAAAAAATAATTTAAAAGAGTTAGAACCGAAAGATTCAATAAAAAAATAGCCGAATACTAATTCGGCTTTTCTTTTTTACTTTTTCTTTTTAGTATCACGTCTTTTTGGGTCTTTCATATATTTGCTTAAATTAGGACCTCCAAGTTGACCTTTTTGCTGCATCTCTGCCATTTCTTGCGCTTGCTTCATTTTCTTCTGCATCCAAGATTCTTTCTTCGGAGATTGTTTCATTTGCTCTAATGTCAATGTTTTGCTTGAATACTGATTTATGTATATCTGTTGCCCAATCCCAATTAAGTTAAACATAAAGTAGTAAAGGTTTAATCCAGAAGGAAAACTTGAAAACATTAGTGTAAACATAATTGGCATAACATAAATTAAGCTTTTTTGTCTTGGGTCAGTAATTGTTAATTTTTGTTGTATAAACATCGTTACACCCATTAGTAAAGCTAATCCGGATATTGATTTAAGCCCCATAAATGAAAAGCCAAAATCAACTATAGTATCAGGAATTGATAAATCATGAATCCAAAAAGCAAAATCTGATTGTCTTAAATTAAGATTTGTTCTAAATACAGTCCATAATGTATATAAGATAGGCATTTGAAGCAAAGTAGGGAAGCAGCCACCCATTGGGTTAACACCATATTCGCCATATAAATTCATAATCTCTTTCTGTTGCTTTTGCA
>CAYXMM010000010.1:105017-114688 GCA_964465945.1 uncultured Hyphomicrobiales bacterium | reverse complement strand
TCCCCTTCGGGGAGGATTTAGGTGGGGTTGCCTGCTCATCATTCTGAGCTAAACCAGCAAAAAGTCCAAAATTCCCCTCTAATAGAGGGGTGTCGGCTTGCCGACGGGGTGGTTTGTATTAAATACTTCGGAAAAGCACAACATCAACAGCAAAAATGACCCAAATTCAGATACTCCCTCCCCTACGGGGAGGGTCAGGGTGGGGTTTGTATTAAATACTTCGGAGAAACTCAATGTTAATAGATGAATAAATTTCTCTCAAATTAGTGTGTTTGTATGAGTATTATAAAATAAACTAGTACATTGAGTAGAGCCAAAATGAATAAATGATAAAACATAAAAATGGTCGCTAAATAGCGACCATTTTTTGAAATATTTGCTTTAATAATTAATTTTCAGTTTTTGGAATCTCTAACGCAATTAGTCTACTTCTGTCTTTATAATAAACTTGAAGTAAAAAAGCGTCTCCTTCTTTCATTGATTTAATTACATTTTTCAAATCATCAGGTGAATTAATTGTTTGTTTGTTTGCTTTGTAGATTATTGTTCCTTTAATTAATCCACTTTTTTGTGCTTCGCTATAATCATCAACATTAGTTACTAACACTCCTCCATCAAGTTCTTGTTTATCTTTCATTTCTTTTGATAATTTTTCAACTTTGAAACCTAATTTCTCAAATGTTAAATTATTATCTTCGTGGAACTTTCCAGTCTCATTTGATGAAATATCCTCTCCATCTTTACCTTTTAGAGTTAAATCTTTAAATATTAATTTTTCATCTCGCCAAATTCCTAATCTAATCTTGTCTCCTGCTCTACGTAGCCCAATCTGATTTTGCAATTCACCAGGTGTATTAACTTCTGTTCCATCAACACTTAATATTACATCTGATTCTTTCAAATCAGCTTTTTCTGCCGCACTATTTGGCATAACTTTATTTACTAAAACACCTTTTACATCTTTAAGACCCAATGCTTTAGCATACTTTTGGTCAATAGCAGATATTTGCACTCCAATATATCCTCTATCAACAACACCATCTTCTATTAAATCGCTGACCACAGATTTAACTAAATCAATAGGAATAGCAAAGCCATATCCAATATAAGAACCCGTCTGTGATGCGATTGCGGTGTTAATTCCGACTAAGGAACCTTCAATATTAAATAACCCACCTCCACTATTACCTGGGTTAATTGGTGCATCTGTTTGAATGAAGTTTTCTATTGCATAATTACCACCCTCAGCACCTCTATTGAGTAACCCAAGACTACCTCTTGCCAAAGCACTTACAATCCCATTTGTAACTGTTGCATTTAAGCCAAGAGGCGAACCGACTGCCAAAACAATATTACCAACTTTCACATTTTCCATTTTGGCAATATGTGCTGGTTTTAACCCACTTGCATCAATTTTTAAAAGTGCAATATCAGTCAAAGGGTCAGCGCCAATTAGCTTAGCATTAAATTTTTTTTTGTCATTAATTGTAACAGAAATTCCATTTTCTACTGCATCTTTAATTACGTGATTATTTGTTACAATATAACCATCTTCTGTTAAAATAACTCCTGAACCACTTCCCATTCCATGTCTTTCTTCACCTTTTTGGTTTGGTTCGCCAAAAAACTTAAAGAATTCTTCCATTCCCTTAGGGATTTCTGTTTCATACTTCACTTCCACATCAATACTTACAACAGATTGTAGTACAGATTCTGCAACTTTGCTATAAGATTCGTCTAATTTCTTCAAAAAATCATCCGCAACTATCGGACTTGATTTTGCTCCTAACTCAATTTCTTTCGCAAAAAGTGAATTAAATTGATTTGATTTATAGTTTGAAGCTACTATAATAGTCAATGACAACCCCAAAGTAAGCGCCAAACTTGATGTTAAAATACCTTTTTTCATAATTCAACCCTATATAATTATTATTTTCAATATATATACGAATTTCAATTTTTGTATGTTTCGTTTTACTGAATAACAAAAAAGCCCCAAACTGGGGCTTCAAAAGATCAAAAAGGAAAAAATGAAAAAATTATTTTTTAAGTGATTGGTTCATTGGAAGAGTTACCATAAAGACGTTTCCTTCACTCCCGCCAAAAGTTTCAATAGCAAAAGAGCCGTTTAATCTTCTAATATTTGATTCAACAATAGACAAATTCAATAATATATCATGTTCATCTTCTTCAAGTGCTTCAATAATTGATTCTTTATACTCTTTATAATTTCCAATCATTCTTTCTAATAAAGCATTTTCTGAACCTAATAACTGAACTTCCATAGCTCCTTCGTAAGGATTATCGTTTGCATTAACTTGAATTGTGGTTTCTTCAGTTTCTATAGCTAGTAATTTATACATCATCATCAATGTTTCAGATATTAACTCTTTATCTCCAACGAACTTCGCATCGGAACTTTCTTCGCTTAACTCTAATTTAATGTTTCTTATGTCGCCCGTTGCTGCTCCACGATAATTAACATTATCGAACACATCTTTAAAGTAAACAGTTGATAAATCTAATTTAGAATTTGCATCAGTTGCAATAGTAATATCTACAATATCAGACACAAATTGGAAAATTTCTTCTGAGGATAATTCAGCCATTTTCACATAGTTTAATAACTCTTCCTCATTATCATACATTTTGTTATCTACTAATTGTAAATAGCCTAAAATACCTGTTAGAGAGTTTCTTAATTGGTGGGATAATTGAGTCATAAAGAAAGATTTTGATTCACTTGTCTCTCTAGAAAATTGCTCTGCAAGTTGAACTTGTTTATTTCTAATTGCTTGTTGTTTCTCAGCTTCTTTCTCTAATGTAATATCTCTACCAATAGCATAAATCATATTCTCTTTAATTGACACAGTAAAAGACCAATTAATAAACTTATAGATTTTGCTAAACCCTTTCATTTTCATTTTAAGGTCAATTCTTTCAGTGTAATCATCTGTTGCACTACCGATTAGTCCATAAAATTTCTTTTCTTCCTCATCGTCAAAGAATAAGTCGTTGATACTTGTTTCTACAAGCTCGTCAGCCCCAGCATTAAATACTGTCTCAGACGCTCTATTCATCGACTTCCAAAATCCATTAAAGTCTAAAACGGCAATAATATCTTGTGAAGTATCAACGATACGTCTTTGGCTTCTGGTCATTTGTTCTGCTAAGTCTAACGCACGTTGTCTACTTGTTATAACTGAAATGATGAATGCGAATAATATCAAAGAAACTATAATACCAACACCAAGAGAAATCAAAGGCAGATATTCTTGGAACTCTCCTCCAAAATTTGGAATTGTTTGGAAGTCTAATTTTATTTTATGACCATAAATATTAACTTCCATTACATTTTTGAAATCTGGTGTATAGTCCGTTTTAAAATCTTTTTGATTAAATGAACTGTAAATTACATTTTTTCCATTTCCTTTATCTTCAAACACATCAAAAACTATTGTAGAATCTGATGATATACCATCGCCTAATGCTTCTTCAAAGAATATATTTGGAGCAATTTCTATTAAAAGTACGCCAGCAAAACTCGAATCTCTTTGAGCTTCAGTTTCGATTGGCATAAATGGTTGATATAAAGGAGAAACAAAGAAAAAACCTAGTGTGTCTGGTCTTACATTATATACAGAAGTAACTTTCTTTTTATTGTCTTTGCCTGCTTCTTTAAAAAAGCCAACTGCAATATCGTCTGAAGCAAAATCATACCCTGAAATATGTCCATTACCCTCAAAAGGCACTACATATTCCGTCAAATAATACACTTCTCTATCTGCTTCCGGTCTTACAACCATATCATAGTAACCTTGTGAGCGAGTATTATAGACAAAATCCTCAAACCCTGCTTTTGAAACTTTTTGAACTTTTAAAATGCTTCTGATTGAAGGATATGTTTTAATAGGCGTTGAAGCATTCAATTCAAATACATCTCTTACAACATAATTAGCAAAAATTGCATTTATTGAAGTTAAAATTTGGTCATCTAAATCATATTTATCTTGTATTCTCGTTAATACTGAATTCGTTGCCTTATCAAATCTTGTTTGATTTTCAGTTTTTATATTGTCTTCCACTAAAAACATTAGTCCAATACTTATCCCTATAGCAACAATTAGAATAATCCATGCAGGATATGTTTTTGAAAATTGAAATATCACATTTTTATTTGAGCTGGAAGCAGACCCTTTTAGTACATCTTCATAAGATTTTGCCATTTTTTTCCTTATTTCTAATTATCAAACTTATTTGAACGAATATCTTGTATTTCTTGCACAAATGACGAAGTATTCACTGGTTTTGGGATAAATCCATCAAAACCTAACTTCATAAATTTGTGTTGGTCGCTTGATTGTGCGAATCCTGTAACTGCAATGATAGGAATGTCTTTTAAGTTACTATTACTACGCAAATCCTCAATTAAATCTGTTCCATTTTTATCTGGTAATAAAATATCTAATAATATCGTAGATACTTCTTTGCTTTTTAAACCTTCTATTGCACTTTTTGCATCAGAATATTCAATAGTCTTGAACCCTGCTTTATTTAAGATAGTACAAAACAGCTTTCTTATTGGTGTATTATCTTCCACAACAGCTATCGGAGCTTCTTGATTTGCCATATTTTATTCCAAAATTTTTTTTATTGTAATTTCGATAATTCTAATTTATATAACTTATTTTTATTTTCCAATTATTAATAATTTTTTATGATAAATTCTTTTAAATTATTAACTTCGATAAGTTCTTTACGTCCATCAGCCCTAAATTTAACTTCGACTTTGTTTTCTGCAAGTCCTCGACTTCCAACTATAATTTGAACTGGAATACCTATTAAATCGGCATCCTTGAATTTAAAGCCAGGGCTTACATCTCTGTCGTCAAACAATACATCATATTTTTCTGAAAGTTCTTGATATAAATTATTACAATACTCAACTACTTCTTTATCTTTATGTGTATTTATACCAATGATATGAAAATCAAACGGACATAATTCTTTATTCCATTTAATTCCATTATCATCACAATTCTGCTCAATGTAGCAAGCTGCAATTCTCTCTACTCCAATTCCGTAGCTTCCCATAACTATAGATTTCTCTTTTCCATCACTATCTAAAAATTTAGCTCCTAATGCATCAGAGTACTTAGTCCCTAATTTAAAAATATGCCCTAACTCTATAGCTTTTACTACTTTAATAATTGACCCGTCATTCACGTCTGGCTCACCACTTTGAACTGTTCTGAAATCTCCAAACTCTTTTACATTCACATCACGACTTATGTCTAAATTCTTGAAATGATAACCAGTTTCATTTGCACCAGTAATCAAATCATCGCAATTTTTTAATAAGTCATCACAATATATATCAACTTTACTTTTTAAATTAACTGGACCAAGAGATCCTGCTTTTGCACCCATTAAACTTTCGATTTCTTCCTCGTGAGCTGGTCGAACATCATTCGTTCCGAAATAACCTTCTAATTTAGAAATATTCAATTCATCGTTTCCACGCATTAAAATGATAATTGGATTACCCGAAACATAATAAATAAGAGTTTTAGCACATTTTTTCTCGTCTAAACTAAAATCTCGAACAAGTTCATCAATTGTTCTTGAATTTGGAGTAGCAAATTTTTCTATCTCGTTAGAATTATCAGTTCTTTCTAAGGGCTTCAATCCAGATGTAGCAACTTCAATATTTGCAGCATAACCTGAATCTGAAATTGCGCATATATCTTCACCAAATTCATTTTCAACCATAAACTCTTGCGATTTCGAGCCACCCATTGCTCCTGATGATGCTCCAACAATAAAATACTTTATCCCACATCTATCAAATATCTTTCTATAAGCATCATAATGTTTATCATAAGAAACGTCTAAATTTTCAAAAGAAGTATCTAATGAATAGGCATCCTTCATAAAAAATTGACGACCACGTAAAACCCCTGAACGTGGTCTTGGTTCATTTCTAAACTTTGATTGAATTTGATACCAAATCATTGGCATATCACGATAAGAACTAACATGCTGTTTTGCATGATAAGCAATTATTTCTTCATGCGTAGGAGCTAAAACTAATCCATCTCTATTTTTTATATGAAATAGAACATCGCCCATTGCCTCAACCCTACCAGTTTGCTCCCATATTTCAATTGGATTTAGGGCTGGTAAATGGAACTCTTGTCCTCCAATGGCATTCATTTCTTCTTGAAGTACTTTTTTAACTTTTTCAATAACTTTCCAGCCAAGTGGTAACCATGAAAAAATCCCTGCACCTAACGCTCTGACCATACCAGACCTTAGCATTAATTGGTGTGATTTCATTTGCACGTCTGACGATACATCTTTTAAAGTAGGTATAAAATATTGACTTTGTTTCATTTAATTTCTCTTTCTTTTCTCAATTTTTATTCAACTGTAACTGATTTTGCTAAATTTCTTGGTTGATCCACATTACATTCAAGTTTAATAGCAATATAATAAGCTAACATCTGCAAAGGAACAACCGCCAAAATAGGATTTAACATTGGAATTGTATCAGGAATATAAATTACTCTATCAGCAATTTCTGCGATTCTCTCGTCGCCTTCATTAGCAATAGCGATGACCTTGCCTTTTCTTGTTTTCACTTCTTCAATATTCGATAAAACTTTATCATATATTTCATCTTTAGTTGCAATAAACACAACTGGCATATTTTCATCAATTAATGCAATTGGTCCGTGCTTCATCTCAGCAGCAGGATAGCCCTCAGCATGAATGTATGAAATCTCTTTTAATTTCAAAGCACCTTCTAATGCTAATGGAAAATTATAACCTCTTCCTAAGTATAAGAAATTTCGAGTTTGATAATACTCATTTGCAATCTTCTCAATTTCTTTCTGTAAAGTTAATACTTTTCTGATTTTATCCGGTAATGCTAAAAGCTCATTTGCAATTCTGGTTCCATCAATTTGAGATAAATGTCTTTGTCTGCCTAAAAATAAAGCAATCAGCGAAAGCACAGTTAATTGCGAAGTAAATGCTTTTGTTGAAGCAACTCCAATTTCAGGTCCTGCATGTAAATAAATACCTGCTTCTGTATCTCTTGCAATAGTTGAACCAACCACATTCACAATCCCCAAAGTTGTGGCACCTTTTTGCTTAGCTTCTCTAATTGCCGCAATAGTATCCAACGTCTCACCTGATTGAGAAATAGCAAAAACTATATCACCAGGTCCGATAATTGGATTTCTATATCTAAATTCAGACGCATACTCAACCTCTACTGGAATTTGAGCTAATTGTTCAATCATATATTCCGCTGTCAATGCTGCATGCCATGACGTTCCACAAGCTGTTAAAATAATTCTCTTTGCATTCAATAATTTATCTTTTACAGAGTTCAATCCCCCTAATCTGACATTCCCCTTATCAGCAATTAATCTACCTCTAAAAGAATTCATTATCGTTTCAGGTTGCTCGAAAATCTCTTTTAACATAAAATGGTCAAAACCACTCTTCTCAATTTGCTCAATATCAAATTCAATTTCATTTATAATAGCATCAGTTTCTTCATTGTCTATTGTTTTAGTTATAAACCCATCTTTCTTCACAATCACCATCTCGCCATCTTCAATATATACAACTTGTTTAGTATGTTGAATAATTGCTGCTGCATCAGAAGCCAAAATATACTCATCTTGACCAATTCCTAAAATCATCGGTGAACCCAGTCTTGCACCAATAATTTTATCTGGCTCATAAGAAGAAACAACTGCTATACCATAAGTTCCATCAACTTCGCGTAATGCTAACATTACAGCACTTTCTAAATCTTTTGTCTTTTTATATAAATGACCAATTAAAACTGCTAAAACTTCTGTATCTGTATCAGAATCAAAAGTATATCCTTCACTTAAAAGTTTCTTTTTAATAGAAACGTAATTCTCAATTATCCCATTATGAACTATTGCAATTTCCTTTGAGTTATCAGTATGAGGGTGAGCATTTTCATAATTTGGAAATCCGTGAGTTGCCCATCTTGTATGAGCTATACCCAATTTTGACTCAATCATATTATGTGGAACCATTCTATCTAAGTACTCAACCTTCCCTTTCTGTTTCAATACATTAATTTTCCCATTTTCGTATAAGGCAATTCCAGAAGAATCATATCCTCTATATTCTAATCTTTTTAATGCATTAATAAGTAAATGAGATGCTTTTTTATCGCCTATATATCCAACTATTCCACACATATTAAAATTACCTAAAATTAAGTGTTTAACATTTTTTTATTAAAATTTATATTTCCATAAATTGAAAATTACAAATTATAGAAAGCAAAATTAACAAGATTGGCTTTAATAAACGAATTTTATTTCTATTATTTTAAAAAATTTACAACTATATTTAACTCTTTTCATTTTTTAAACCTTACATACAAAACTAAAATTTATAACTAAATTTATATTTTCATAATTAATTTCAAAATACAACTAATATTTTTAATCTGAATTTTTTTAACTTTTGAAATTTACTTAATTTGAAAAATAAAATTTTGTAAAATCAATACACACTGAAAGAAAGGAGATTAATTATGGACGGAAAATACTCTTCCATTCATTATAATAACTACTTACAAATTGATAAAATCCTAAGTTCACAACACCCAAGGAGTAAAGATTTCGGTAATGAAGCCCATGATGAAACTCTTTTCATCATTATTCATCAAGTCTATGAATTATGGTTCAAACAAGTAATTCACGAAATAGGTGGCGTTCTTAACCTATTTAAAAACAATCATTTTGAAGAAAAAAAAGTTAGTGAAGCAGTTCGGCTTCTAAGGCGAGTAACAGAAATTCAGAAAATTTTTATCGAACAAATTAAAATCCTTGAAACAATGACTCCGCTTGATTTTCTTGATTATCGTAACTATTTAATTCCTGCTTCTGGTTTCCAAAGCTTTCAATTCCGTGTGTGCGAAATTAAAATGGGATTAAAACCAGAGCAAAGATTAACATATAACAAAACCGTATATTCAAGTGTATTTACAGAAGAACAACAATCTCAACTAAGTAAATACCAATCAGAATCTTCACTTTTCGATGTAATTGAAAAATGGTTAGAAAGAACTCCATTCCTTAAATATGGTGAATTTGACTTTATCAAAGAATACCTTATTGCTGTCGAGAATATGACTAATCGCGAAAAAGAAGCAATTCAAGCAAGTAATTATATAAGCGATGACAACAAAAAAATGAGAATGAATATGCTTGAAGAAACTAAAAAGTATATTTTCAACACATTAAACGAAGAAGAATATAACAAAACAATCGCAGAAGGCAAATCCAGATTATCATACAAAGCAACAATAGGTGCTTTATTAATTCATCTATATCGAGATGAGCCAATGTTTAATATGCCATATCAACTACTTAACACAGTAACCGAAGTAGATGAACTATTTACACTTTACCGATATAGACACATGCAAATGGTATTAAGAATGCTTGGGAATAAAATGGGAACAGGTGGCTCAAGCGGAGCTGATTATTTACGACAAACAGTAGATAAGCATCACATCTTTCAAGATTTCCAAAAAATCGCAACACTCTTAATCCCACGCTCAGAGTTACCTACTTTGCCAGAGGGTTTAAAGCAACTCTTAGATT
>CAYXMM010000010.1:61326-104917 GCA_964465945.1 uncultured Hyphomicrobiales bacterium | reverse complement strand
TCACATACAATTATGAATAAATAGCAAAAGGTTATACGAAAGTATAACCTTTTTTATTTTTAATTGCAAATTTGATATTGACAAATCTATTTTGTAACGTTTTTTTTAACAAATTTAAAAACACAATTTGACAATATCAACTTTATCAACACTGATAACTTCACCTACATTCCATTTGTAATTGTCATCCCATTGACCTTTGTATAATTCTATTTTAAAACCAATTCTATCCGAATTCTTCACAACTTTTGCTTGATACCAATATATTCTTTTTCCAAAATTTTCACCTCCAAAATTTTTATCACCCAATTTTAAAAACTCCACCATTAAGGCCCCCTCATCACTGAAATAATCATTTTTCCCTATCAGCACACAATCACCAGAACTTAATTTAGCAACAATTTTCATTTTTTCTTCTCTCATTTCTTTCATTTTTATTTTATACTGCTCTGCCTCTACTTTCTTAATATAATTTTGTAATAAACTTATATTTTTTAAAAGTTCAGTTTTAATTTCTTTAATTTTATTTAAAATTCCTTTATGTGTTTCGTTTAGTTTATTAATTTCATTACGATGATTGTTGTTTAAATTATAATTATTTAAATTTTCTAACATTTCTTGATTAATTTTAATATTCTTTTCGATATTTTCATAATATCTATCAAATGAATTTATATTATTTACAATTTCATCACTATATTCCTTTTCAGCTTTAACTCCTTTATTAATAAGTTTATCAACCATTTGAGATAATGAATTGCAAACATTTCTATAGACAATTGTACTATCAATAACTGGCAACAAACTATTTATAGTCTTTGAATATGCATATTCACTTATTTTTTCCAAGTACTTGCTTGAATCTGCTATTGATAATTTTTTTATACTTGAAAATAAGTTTTTTATTTCAGATAACGACATTGTGTCAATAGTTTGCATATAAGACTCAATGTATTGAGTGTATTTTCCATTAGTTTCTTGAAACACTTTTAAATGTTCACTCTTTGGTATTTTAGAAAAAGAATTATTTACTATTTTATCAAAATACTCAAAGTTATTGGTGTTTTGAGTTACTTTTTTCATAAACATCAAGTCTTCATGGCTGTTTACATAAATTAGATCTTTTTTAATATAATCAATTGTAAAAATAGAATTATTATACAACCCAAAGAAATAATAATCCTTTGAAAAACTTTGGTTTGCATACCATTCATTAGCTTCTTGTAAGTTTAAATTCTTAACTTTCTCATCTTTATTGCTACTACTTGAATTATATAAATAATACAATGCATAACCTGTTAACAGTCCCCCTCCTACCCAAACACTTTGTTTTAGTTCCTTAGACTCTTCAATAGTTTTTCCTTGTTCAATTTGATTATTATATGCAAATTCCCCAGCTAAATATGTTCCACCTACACCTAAACCAAGCACAGATACATAAGGTACAATAGTATAAACATTTTTAATTTCAGGATCTTTATAAACAATAATACCTCTTTCTTTAAATTCAGTTTTTTCATTATATACATATTTTTTAGTTGTGCAATTAGTAAGAAAAATCACACTTACTAATAACAAAATCATTTCATTTTTATTTTTTAATTTAATTATAACACAACTGATTATATTTAACATATTAGTTTCCTTTTAGTAATAGTTAATTTTTATTAATTTAATGTTTATTGTTTTATAAATATATTCCTCAAATTCATAATTTTAGAATTTGAGGTTTATATTTCAATTAATTATATTTAGTATATATCACTAAATCCTACCCAAACAGTGATTTTATTAAAAAAGAAAATATAAGGGATACTCCTAACGCTATTGCACACATTAATAATATTGCTTTGGCATAATTCTTTTTAGTTTGATTTGGTTCTTTACCAAATGCCCAAATAAATAGCATAACAAATCCAACAATCGGGATTACTGTAATCAAAAACATAATAATCCAATCCTTAACAGATATTAAGTTATTATCATTCTGTTGAAAATTGTCCATATAAAAAACTCCCTTAATTATTATTATTAAATTTAAAGATTTGATTAAATCTTTTATACAAAACTAAATTTATTAATTGCTTACGACAATACCTGTTAGCAGGTATTTATTGAGGGAAGTAGATGTGTATTTTAGTTCCGATACCAATTTTGGAATCAATATAAAGACTGCCTCCAACCTTTTCTATAAGTTCTTTTGCGGTTATTAATCCGAAGCCATTTCCTATTATACTTTCTGCATTTGATGAAGAAGGTTTTATATAATTGTTTATTTTTTCTATATCTTCTTCGCTTATACCTTTCCCGTTATCTTCAATAATTATTATTGTAAAACAATCTTCTGAAAAAACTTTAATATTAATATCATTATTTTCCGGTGAGAATTTTATTGAATTATGAATTATGTTCCTGATAACAATTGAGGCATAATGATAATTTGTTTTCGCTACACAAAAATTAAAATTATTATTAATTTTCAAATTCTTTTGTAAAATTAAGTTCTTAAATAAATTAATATTTTCTTCAATTATTTTAGATAAATCTAAACTTACTTTATCTACTTCAATCTGATTAAACTCAATATCAGCATAATCCATAAGTGATTCTAATAAATTAGTTAAATCAAGAGTTGAATTATGTAGTAAGTCAATTTCTTTGTTTAAACTCGATTGTTGGTTCTGCTCTTTTAGTTTTAGAGCTAAACTTCTAAAGCTTTTTAGCCCATTTCTTAAATCATGTCCAATTACAATAAATATCTTATTTTTTGCATTATTTAACTTGCCTAAAGAGCTATTTTTGACTTCTAAATCTACCTTTTGATTTTCTATTATGTTATTTTTTATTTCAAGTTGTTTTGTAAAACTATTTTTTCTAATATAAATTAACAACATAAATAATAGCACTATTAATAATAAAATAAAGATTATTGCTAAATACTGGTATTTTTGTTGGGTTACTTTTATTTCTTCTCTAGCACTTTTTACTTTGTTTTCGCTTTTAAGAATATCAAGCTTATGTTGCACTTCACTTTCCAACCTTCCAATCGCTTTAGCATTTTCTTCATTAAATAAAGATTCATTTAGCTTAACATATAATTTATAGTAAAAATAAGAAGAATCTGTTTGCCCTAATTCATCATAGATTTCTGAAATTAATTTAAGATTATCGCTTCTTTCTTTTTTTTCATTTAATTTTCTAAATAAGTTTTCTGCATTGTTTAAATTTTGTAAAATATTATTTTTTATAAAAACAAAATCTCTAATTGAATTGTTTTGTTTAGACTTACTATTATTAATTTTACCTAATAAACTGTAGCTTTTTGCCTTCCCATCTTCATATTTGATCTTATTAAAAAACTCTAATGATTCATTTCCTATGATTAATGCTTCGTTGAACTTGTTCTTTTTAAGAAGAGTTTTACCTTTCGTTATTAAACTCGCTCCCCATTCTCTTAATTCAATTTGCCTTCCATAAGTTTCATTATCAGTAAAAATATTATAATTTTTTAAGTTTTCTTCTACTGAAATTAATGCGCTATCCGGCTCATTCTTCTTCATCCATACTTCACTTACAAAATTATTAATTCTAAGAAGATTATATTCATTTCCTAATTTCTTAAAAATAATATATGCTTTGGCATAATTATTTTTTGCTTTATCATACTCACCTAAGTTATAGTAAACCCTGCCAGTGTTAATAAAGTTATAACCAATCCCAGAACTATCGTTAAATTTATGATTAATAATATATGACTTATTAAAATTTCGTAAAGCTTCATTATAATTTGATAAATATAAATTTACTAATCCTAAGTTATTATACTCGTTAGCTAAATTTATTGAATCACCAAGTTTTTTATTAATTTCAATTAACTTATTTAAATAATTTTTAAGTTTTGGATACTTTGACTGAATAGAATGCAAATGTGCAATGTATTCATAATTTTCTCTTACTGCTCTTATATCTTTCAAGTTCCGATTAATGTCAAGGGCTTTATTATAAAAATACAATGCTGAATCGAAATTTGACAGAGCCAAATAATTTATGCCTACAGCTAAATATGATTTTGCAATACCTTTATCCCATTTAATTTCCTTAGATAAATTAAGACCATCAAAGCCATATTTAATTCCGTTTTCTGGATACAAAGATTGCAAAATGAATGATAAATCATATAAAACATTTACTTTTATTGTATCATTTTTTAAAAATCTTAATCTTTTAATTAATGAATCAACTTTTACTTCATTACTTGTTTTAGAACACAAATTAAACAAGTTTATAAAAATAAAAATTAAAACTACAATAAATTTCACTCATATCCCCTATATCATAAATAACAATATACCTGTTTACAGGTACATTTAATCAGTTTATTTTGCATATTTTGCAATTAAAATTCAACTAAAATACAAAATTTATGAAAAAGATTGCATTATTAGAAGACCACGAAATATTAAGAGACTTAACAGCTGAGTTTTTAAAATCAAAAATCGAAGTTCAAATAACATCATACTCTAACAGCAAAGACTTATTAACAGCATTAGATTCAAATGAAACATTCGACATATTTATACTTGATTTAGTTTTAGAACAAGGAGATGGGCTTTTAATACTTGAGAAACGTAAAATTTTAAAAGAAAGTAAATTTATAATTCTTACTGGTGTTAAAGAAGAAAGTGTAATAAAACAATGTATTGAATTAGGATCTGATGCAATTATATCTAAATCTTCAAACGAATTTGAATTATTAAATGCGATTAATTCTCTTAAAAGCAATAATAAATACTATTGTCCTAAAATTAAAAATCTTTTAGTTAACTTTAATGAAAATAAATTCAGCCGAATTGAATCAGATTCTTCGTTAACTAAACGAGAAATTGAAGTCCTCAATCTTATTTGGAACAACTATTCTACCGAAGAAATTGCGAACAAACTTTTCATTTCATACTATACAGTCGAGACACATAGAAAATCTATAAAAAATAAACTTGGAGCAAGTACCTTAATTGAAACATTAAGGATTGGATTAGAAAAATCTTATATCAATACAATATCCACTTACAATAAGGATAGTTTGTAAAAAATGGGAACAGGTGGCTCAAGTGGAGCAGATTACTTAAGACAAACAGTCGAAAAGCACCACATCTTCCAAGATTTCCAAAAAATCGCAACACTCTTAATCCCTCGCTCAGAGTTACCTACTTTGCCAGAGGGTTTAAAGCAACTCTTAGATTTCACATACAATTATGAATAAATAGCAAAAGGTTATACGAAAGTATAACCTTTTTTTATTATAATTTTAAAAACAAATCAATTATGATTATATTGATACATTGTGAAATTATATTTAATAAATTGACCATAAAAATACCTCAAATTTCATTTATAAAATTTGAGGTATTCATTATATTTATACTAACCTACTTACGAACAGCCACTTGTTCCTCCGCAAGATTCACAGACTGTGCAACTTCCATTTCGTTTAACTCTTAATGAACCACAATTTCCGCAACTCTCCCCTGTGTAGCCAAGAGTTTTCATTGGGTCATTTACTTTGAATTGCGAAGATTTACTGGAACTTGTTGCCACTCCTCCAATATTTGTTGATGCAACTGGAGCTAAATCTAATTCAGTTTGATTTTTTGAAATACTAATTATATCTCTCCCTTGCTCAATATTTGAATCAGTTTCAGTGGGAGCTATAAATTCAGTCTCTTGACTTTCATTTCTATGATTATTTTCAGACTCAAGAGGTGTCCCTTTTACTTCATCAACAGCAGTTACATGAACAAAATCAGTCCTATTCAAATAATCATAACCTAAAGTTCTAAATACATAATCTAAAATAGAAGTTGAGTTTTTAATCGCTTCATGACCTTGCACTATTCCTGCTGGCTCAAATCTTGTAAACGTAAATGAATCAACCAATTCATCAAGTGGAACTCCATATTGTAAAGCTTTAGATGTAAGTACAGCAAAACTATTTAAAAGCCCTCTGAATGCTGCACCCTCTTTATACATATCAATAAAAATTTCACCAAGAGAACCATCATCATACTCACCAGTTCTAACATAAACCTTATGACCGCCAACAGTAGCTTCTCTAATAATACCATGTCTTTTTTTAGATAATCTTCTTCTTCTAACTTCAATAGCTTGTTGCACTTCTTTTGCACCAAGTTGCTCATTAAGAGTATCTTCATCACCAAGAGCAACAATCTCATCTAAACCATCATAATTAGCAGAATTAAGCGGTTGCGAAAGTTTTGAACCATCTCTATATAAAGCATTAGCTTTAAGCATATACTTCCAAGATTTCATATACACTTCGCCAACTTCTGAAACCGACGCATTCGCAGGCATATTAACAGTTTTAGAAATTGCACCAGAAATAAATGGTTGAGCAGCAGCCATAATTCTAACATGAGCCATATAATCAATAAATCTTTGACCTTTTTTTCCGCACTTATTAGCACAATCAAAAATTGGCAAATGATAATCTTTCAAATGTGGCGCACCTTCAAGCATCATCGTACCGCAGATGTAATCATTAGCAGCATCAATTTCTTGGTCAGAGAAACCAATTTCTCTAAGTAAATTAAAATTACTTGAATTAAATACATCAGAAGAAATTCCAATTTCTTTTAAGAAATCTTCACCCAAAGACCATTTATTAAATGCAAAAGTAATATCAAACACATCATCAAGTTGTTTTTCAATCGCTTCAATTTTCTCTTCCGTAAATCCCTTAGTTAATAAAGACTTTTTATTAATATGAGGACAGCCAGCAAGAGTTCCATAACCTTTTGAATATTTCTCAATTTCTTCAATTTGTTTTTCAGTATAATTTAACTTAACTAATGCTTTTCTTACTGATTGATTAACAATTTTGAAGTAACCACCGCCAGAAAGTTTTTTATACTTAATAATAGCAAAATCTGGCTCAATTCCAGTTGTATCGCAATCCATTACAAGACCAATTGTTCCAGTTGGAGCAATTACTGTTACTTGTGCATTTCTAAACCCATACTTCTCACCTAATTCTAAAGCATTATCCCATACTTCTTGAGCTGCAGAGAGTAAATGTTTAGGTGCATACAAAGGATTAATCCCCATAGGACGAATTGTTAAGCCCTCATATTCATTCGGTTTAGCATTATAAGCCGCTCTTCTATGATTTCTAATAACTTTAAGCATTGGCTCTTTATTAATATCATATTTTGGAAAAGCACCAAGTTCACTAGCCATTTCAGCAGAAGCGGCATAAGACTCACCACATAGAATTGACGTTAAAGCTCCAGTAATAGCAAGAGCTTCTTTTGAATCATAAGGTATGCCATTCACCATTAATAATGAACCAATATTAGCATATCCCAAACCAAGAGTTCTAAATTCATAACTTAATTCTGCAACTCTTTTTGAAGGGAATTGCGCCATAAGCACAGATATTTCAAGCACAACTGTCCAAAGTCGAATTGCGTGTCGATACTCTTCCACTAAAAAAGTATCTGTTTCTTCATCATAAAACTTAATCAGATTCAAACTTGCAAGGTTGCATGCTGTATCATCTAAGAACATATATTCAGAACAAGGGTTGGAGGCATTAATTCTGCCAGAATTTGGGCATGTATGCCATTCATTTATAGTAGAATCAAATTGCAAGCCAGGGTCAGCAGATTTCCATGCAGAAAGATTAATCTTATCCCATAGTTCTCTTGCTCTCACCTGTCTACAAACTGAACCATCGGTTCTATTTTTTAATTCCCAAATCTCATCATTTTCAACTGCACGCATAAAATCGTTTGTTACCCTAACAGTATTATTCGCATTTTGACCTGCAACTGTGTTATATGCCTCGCTTTCATAGTGAGTATCATAAACTTCAAAATCAAGTGAAGTAAATCCTTGATTTACAAGGTCAAGAGTTCTATCAATATAATTAAGAGGAACACCTCTATTAAGTGCTTTTTGAACTAAAACTTTAAGTGTATTATTATTTTTAACATCAGAACCATTATTCAAAGCTTCATCAAGAATTGCTTGTAAAAACTTAGAATTAACCTTAGAACCAGCAACAAGAGCGGCAACTTTTTCTTCTTCTTTCGCTTTCCAAGTAATAAACTCCTCAACATCTGGATGGTCAATATCAACTACAACCATCTTAGCAGCTCTCCTTGTTGTCCCACCAGACTTAATTGCTCCAGCTGCTCTATCAAATATCTTAAGAAAACTCATTAACCCAGATGAAATTCCACCACCAGATAATTTCTCTCCTTTACCACGTAATTGTGAAAAGTTAGAGCCAGTTCCAGAACCAAATTTAAAGATTCTCGCTTCACGAGTAGCAAGGTCAAAAATACCTCCCTCATTTAGCATATCATCTTCAACAGATTGAATAAAACAAGCATGCGGCTGAGGTCGTGTGTAGGCATCTTTTGATTTTTGGAGTTTACCAGTTTCTGGATCAACATAGTAATGACCTTGTTTTGAGCCAGTTATACCATAAGCCCAGTTTAAACCCGTATTAAACCATTGAGGTGAATTTGGAGCACACATTTGATTTAATAGCATATAGGCAATTTCATCATAAAAAACTTGAGCATCTTCTTTACTTGAGAAGTAACCATTTGTTTCTCCCCAGTATCGCCATGTTCCTGCAAGTCGATGAACCACTTGCTTAATTGAATTTTCACTGCCAGTTAATTGTTTACCCTCTTCATCTAAGATTTTCTTACCATCTTTGTCAAAAAGTGGAACTCCTGTCTTCCTGAAGTATTTTTGAGCTAATACATCAGTCGCTATTTGCGACCATTGGCTTGGTACTTCAACATCATTCGCCTCAAATACCTTTGACCCGTCAGAGTTTTTTAAACTTGAACTTCTTTTCGTATATGAGAATTGATTGTAAGGACTGAGTCCTTCTTTGGTAAACTTTCTAGAAATTTTCATCGTGGCTCCAAATTTTTAAATAATTTAATTTGCTTTTTAAATAAAATTTTTGTTACCGAATAAATTATAGAGACAATTATCTTAATGCTTTATTTTGCATTCTATTATGCTGTTTTTAAGCATCTTTCGCGTGTGGTTTAGTGTTTTTGCGTCTTTGTTTTTTTATTTCTGTCTTTACTCGGGCTACTAAATTGCGACAAGTTAAACTTAAATCAAAGTAAATATTCTTAGTCTCTATTAATAATTATTCACACTTTGTTTAAATTCACCTAATCAATCTTTCGATTTTATGGTTAATCTCTTGTTAATTCTATGTCTTTTGCGTCCATTTTTATATAAATTACTCCACTTATCTATTTCACTTCATATATCAACTTAAAGTAAAATTCATAATTGTATTAAAATTATGTATGTTATGTCCTTTCGACTTATTTGATTGTCTCTTTGTTCTGCTGCAAAAATATTTTGTGGAACATCTTGTTTCACAATACACGAATATATTATTATTTTATTATATTATTTTAAAAAAATTTATTCTGGGTCTTTAACGGGTGTTTTCACCTCAACAAGAACAGTTCTACAATAGAAACGACCTTCGGGGGTGTTATTATCGAATAAAATCTTATCTGAGCCAAGCCCCTTAATCTCATTAATATTATAATTTGGGTTGATTTGTTTAATATAATTTGCAACTTCATTAGCTCTATCTAATGACAATGTCTTATTATAATTTTTCTCACCAAGCAAATCCGTCGAACCAGTTACTGTTGTATTTGAATTTGTAAAAATAGAATTTGCTATAAAACTTTTAATCATATTTTTATTTGATTCTGATATATTAGATTTATCAAAATCAAAAACTATTAAGTTAAGACGCCCAACTTCATAAGCTGATTTTTCTTTCTTAATTGGAATGTTAAATTGTTTAGATTCAACTTCACCATCTTTATAATTAATCTGAATATTAGCACTCACTTCTTTCACGCCATTATCAATTAATGCTGAAACATTATTCAAAATACTTTCTTTAACATTATGATAAACAATTTGATTACTTATATTACTAACACTTTCATTAAAAACGCTATTCCCATTTGATGTCAAACTAAAATCAATACTAGACATTTCTGAAATATCTTTTAATTGAGACATAAAAAACAATTTCTTATTCAACGCAAATTCCAGAAAATGAGAATGCATAACTGGCTCAAGCAATTCAAGATTATTGGTTTCTATATCAACCCTCCTATTTTCTTGCAACCCTTCCAAATACTTATCGCTTGTTGGCAACTTTGGTGTTTCTCTTACTTCAATTTGCAATCTACTACTTTCAATTCCAAAAGATTGGAATATTTTAGAAATTGACATTGCCCTTTGCTTAGCAAGTTCTATCCTTTCTGTATTACTTGTTAACTCTGCACCATCAGTATTCCCCACCAATTTAATTTGTGAATTTGGATATTTAAGCATTCTATTAGCAATAATATTAATTAAATTATAGTAAATATCAATTGTATTATTGCTTAATTTATCTTCACTAAATCTACTATTTTGTATCTTATATATGTCCCTTAAATCCGTTGAAGTTGAATCGAAAAATATATAAGGAAGAATAGGAAAAGTTTGCGTAACGATAGTTTCGGTGAAATCAATATCATTAAAAACAAACTTCCCTAAATTATTATGCACTTTTGTAGAATCATTCTTAACAATGATTTGATTGTTTGAAGTAGTATCTTCTGGCTCTGCCTCATAATTATTTTCTATTCTATTTTGATTAAAAGCAACTGATACATTGACACCAAAGCGTAACAACTCCATATTCCAATCATACTTTTCAATAGCTTGTGTCATTTCATAACGATATGATATTTCTGGACTTACCCATAA
Organism: uncultured Hyphomicrobiales bacterium; assembly: GCA_964465945.1. Lineage (GTDB taxonomy): Bacteria > Bacteroidota > Ignavibacteria > Kapaibacteriales > UBA2268 > JAJRPT01. The sequence continues at coordinate 94,072 of CAYXMM010000010.1, read as the reverse complement.
ATCCTTATAAACATTAAAATCAGCTCCCATAGTCAAATTTAATGCTTCTGAGCTAATTGTCTCATCAAATTCCCCTTTTTCTACTATGTTTTTTGTTGAATTTGTATTCGGGAAATTCACACCTTGTGGCGAAGTTATCGTTTCAGTATTATTATAATTTTTATCAAACATTGCCTGCCCACTTTCAAAGCCAAACCTTGCATAAACAGGAATTTGTTCTAATAACTTAACCTTTGTTAATTCCCCTACTAACCTAAAAAGTCTAATTTTTAAGCCAACATCTACAGCCAAAAAACTAAATTTTGCGGTATATTTATGATCTCTTAATAAAGGATAATATTTATCGTCAATTGGTGATAATACTTCAAAACAATTAGATTTCTCTTTTAAAGTAGCTGGACGCTTTTCATTAAAAATTCTTAAATCGGCAATTAAATTTGAATTTAAAAATTCTATTCCTGCATTAATTCCAACAAAAATTCCTGCTCCAATTCCATCAGTATAAACTCCACATTCATCATTATTTGGAAAAAGAGGTATATAAGCAGTTGAAGAAATTGTGTTTATTCCACCAATTAACCCTATATTAAATGGGATTTGTGATTTTGAAATAAAAACACGCTTATTTTCTATATTTGAACTCTGCGATTTTATATCATTTAAAATCAACAAATTACAAATAATAATTAAAATAAAATAATTGAGTAAAGCTATTTTCATTAATAAATAACAATTAAGTTGAAAAAAAATTACATTAAATTAAAAAAAAATTTGAATTATATTAAAACAATTTTTAAATTGGAATAAAATTAATTCAAAAAACTAAAATAAAAATAATTATTCATAAAAAACAAAGGGGGTATAAATTATGGTAAGAGCCGAAAGAATTGCTCATCTTATTAAAAGATTGGAGAATGGTTATAAACTTACTACAGATGATGTTAATAGGTTTTATAACATTACTCTAAATTCTGTGACTGATTTGAGGAGTTCTCAGAGGGATTTTAAAGATATTCAACATTTTGACCCAAGAGTCAAACTTGTTAAATCGCGTGGACGCAATTACTTGTGCATCCCAAAAGCAACAAAGAAAATATTGCCAGAGCCAACTTCATACACTAATGAAGGGTTGTCGATTTATATTTTGAAAGCATACTTATCTTCTTTCAAAGACACAGAAATTTCTAAAGAAACTTCTGAACTAATCGATGTTATTAATAAAATAAACCCTGGTTCTATATATTCTTCTGAGTCTCTTTTCTGGGACCAAAATTTTGGTAAATATGATTATGAAAGTCATAGTGCTAATATCAACACTATAATTCAACATATTGTTGAAAAAAATACTGTCAAAGTTGACTACGAGAAGACCACAGGTCAAGCTCCAAGTTCTTTCAGATGCGTTTTTAGGCAATTTTTCCAATATGGTGGAAGTTTATACGTTGTTGCCTATATACCCTTTCATAAAAATCATGTTGCTCTTAAAGTTGAAAGCATAAGCAAAATGCGGAAAGTGTTAGCCGAAGAGGGCGAAGTCATTCCTGAATTTAGTTTCAAGGAATTTACTAAATTTAGATTCGGAGTATTTTATGGTAAAACACAAACAGTTGTGATTAGAATTAATAAGAATTTTAAGCATTACTTTGAAAATAGAAACTACCACGAAACACAAAAAATTTATGAAGACAAAGGCAATTTAATTATCAATATGGAAGTTCCACTTAGCCCAGAATTAGAATCTTGGCTTATGGGCTGGATTGACCAAATTGAAGTTATTCAACCAGATAGACTTAGAAAATCTCTGTTGAAAAGATTGCAAGCAGGAATAGACAATTTACAAAAAAAGTCATTCGGAGAAAATTAATTTAACAACTAATAATAAGGAGGTCTTTATTTGATATAATTTATATTACTTATTTCATTTTTGGTGAATTGCAAGATATTTTTAATGAACAATTAGAGTATCTTGCATTTTCTTTTCTACCTTAAGCGAATCTTTTGTTCTTTTATAATCTGCCACAAAAGCCAAATGCTCTTGATGATTTTTCGCAAAATAATGTCTCCCAGAGCCATCTCCCATCGACACCATATATAAGTAATTATGTTTTTCATAGTTTAAGACGGCATCTAATGCTCCAGCACCCGGATTATTAATCGGTCCTGGCGGTAAACCCTCATATACATACGTATTATATGGATTGTCAATCTTTAAATGTTTAAATAAAACTCGTTGCTTTTCACCACCTATTGCAAATTGAACCGTTGGGTCAGCTTGCAACAACATTCCTTTTTTCAACCTATTTATATAAAGCCCAGCAACAATCCTTGCTTCCTTTTTCAAAGGGGTTTCTGCTTCAACAATTGATGCTAAAATAGTTACTTCTTGTTTTGAATATCCTATTTTTTCTAACTTCTTTAAATTTTTCTCAGTCCAGAACTTCTTATTTTCATCTAATAATTTCCTAACAATTTTTACAGGAGAATCATACACATTAAAATCATAAGTATTTGGTAAAAGGTAGCCCATAGCATTACTTGCTTCTATACCATACTCGTTCAAAATATTAGTATCACTAGTAGCAGCTAAAAATAATTCCTTATCACATTTAAGCTGACCTTCAAATATTTCTGCATATTCTTCTAATGTCATACCTTCAGGAATCGTTATTCTCACACCCACACTTTTAGTCTTGTTAAATAACGATTTCAATATCTCCAAGTTAGTCATTGTCCCTTTAAACCTAAATATCCCAGCATAAAGCTTCGCATTCTCATTATTCATATAATACCTAAGTAAATACTTAAAAAACCAACCAGGTTGCAAAAGTTTATGCTCATTAAACATATTAATAATTTTATCACCAGAAGTATTATGAGGAATCTCAATAACCAATTCCTCCGCAAAATGAACCTCTCTATATTGCAAATCTTTAATATAAAAGTATGAAAATCCACTAATTAGGATTATTGAAAATAGCAAAAATGCAAGAAATATCTTCATTATTTATCTAATTTGTTAATATTTATTTTGCAATTTAATAAAGTTATAATCGTTACTTGCAAGAAATTGTTTAAATTTTGAAAGTATTATATGAATAACAGCCAAGTTATCGCGGCAATAGAAAATATTAATGACCCTGATTTAGAAATAAGTTTAAAAGAACTCGGGGCAATTGAAAAAGTATTAATAGATGGGGATAATGTTAAAATCTATTTAAAATTAATTCAACCAATCTACTGGGTAGCCCAACCAATAAACGAACTATGTATAAACGAACTCCGAAAACTCTCAAGCACAACAAAATTTGAAATAATAATAAGCGAAGTAGAAAGTAATAATCAGAAAAGAAACGTTCTTCCTGGTGTGAAAAATATAATCGCTGTCGGTTCAGGCAAAGGTGGAGTTGGAAAATCAGCCATCGCATCGAATATTGCTGCTGCCTTATCTCTAAAAGGAGCTAAAGTCGGTGTCTTAGATGCTGATGTTTACGGACCAAGTCAACCCACAATGTTCGGAATCGGAATGGCTAAACTTGAAGCAGTACAAACTGACGACGGCAAAACTTTTGCAAAACCACGTGATAAATATGGAATCAAAGTTGCATCAATGGGTAATATAATGGAAAGAGACGATGCCGCAATAGTAAGAGGACCTATGCTCGCTGGCTACTTCAATATGCTACACGAACAAATTTGGTGGGGAAATCTTGACTTCTTAGTTTTTGACCTACCCCCAGGAACTGGCGATATTCAATTAACTCTCTGCCAAAGAATACCGCTTTCCGGCGCTATCGTTGTAACAACACCACAAGAAATTGCACTTGCCGATGTCCGCAGAAGCATTAAAATGTTCCAAAAAGTCAATGTTGATGTATTAGGTATAGTAGAAAATATGAGTTACTTTATACCACCGGATATGCCTGATAAAAAATACACAATATTCGGTTCAGGTGGAGGAAAAGCCACAGCAGAAGAATATCACACTGAATTATTAGGAGAAGTTCCACTAACAATGGAAATGAGAGACGCAAACGATGGTGGAATGCCAGTTGTGTTAAAAAGTTTTGATTCACCTTCTTCGCAAGCAATCGTTGGAGCAACTAATAGAGTAATCAAGTTATTACGTAAAAAGAACCTTCAACAATCACAGCGACAAGAAATAAAAATTACATTATAATAATTTTTTTCTTGCATAGAATAAAAATATTCTTTAATTTTGAATTCTATTCTTCGCAAGATAAAGAATTAGGGCAATTAGCTCAGCCGGTTCAGAGCATCTGCCTTACAAGCAGAGGGTCGGGGGTTCGAATCCCTCATTGCCCACGAAAGCAAGGTGCTAAAAAACCTTGCTTTTTTTATTACTTTTTTTTTCTTGCTTCTTATAAAGTTCTTGCAGATGTGGCGGAATTGGTAGACGCGCTGGATTCAAAATCCAGTGATGGCAACATCGTAAGGGTTCGATTCCCTTCATCTGTACTGATTTTTCATCGCAAAATCCTATAATATTAACTTATATATATACTTAGTTAAATTACTATATTTACATAGTGTCCGTTTTTTTGTCTTTTTTATTTTCGTGTTCATTTTTTACCGCTTTTTTATATTAGGTTAATTGCCATGTCAATAGAAAATCTATATTTATATAGAAAAGGGCTACCTCAAAGATATATGTATGGAGGTCCAAATGAGAGTTTAAATGATATTATAGCAAACACAATATGAGCAAAAATATGGTAAAAATCACCCTTGTTTTAATCACTTTATTATTTATTTTGAACTCATCTTGTAGTTTGAAAAATGTTTCAAGAACAGAGATAGTGTTGAATAGAGACTATATTGAAGAAATAATAATATATATGCTTAATCATAGCGACAATCTTATTAGCGATATGAGTAAAAAATACCCTGAAGTGAGTTTTAATAGATTTGCTGATAATAATAATGAATTTGAAATACGCTTATCAAGATTAAAAAATAGTTTAAAAATTTATAAAAAATACAATGCTAATGTCACAAAAGTATACTTCTCTATTGAGGATAAAAAAGACAATAATGGAAATAATTCAGGTAATTATATTTATATATCTGCTAGCATAAATGTTAATGATAATAAATTCTATATAGATAATCCCATTTCTGTAGAACCTGATATTCCGTGCTTTATTGGTGATGAAGGAGGGACGGCAAATCGTATATTTAAATTTGACAATGACACTTTATTTTTAATTCATTAAATCAGGGGTGATTATGCTAAAAAGATACTCATTTCTAATATTTTGCATTAGTTGCTCAATTAATAGTAACATAGATTTTAGGTCTATTATTTCTGTTTCAGATGAAGCAATAAAACAAAGTATTTTATCGAAAAAAAATATTAGTTTTGAAGGTATTAAAATAAGAGTATCCAAAGAAATATATAGCGATAATGAAAAATATAAGCAGGTTGACACAGTTTTAAAATACTTAAAAGAAAATCAGAAATATTATAAATATGACAGGGTAGAATATACTGGGACGTATGCAAAGTATGCGAATGAAAGCAAATATTTTAAATATGTTGGTATAGGTAATAGAAAACTTATAGAGTTAATAATAGTATACGACAAAAACACGACAAAAAAATTATCATACTGGGAAAAAGAAGCAATAGCTTACAATTCTTTTAGATTTATTTATATTCTTGAAGGAAATGAACTTACACTTTTAGATATTGAGTTTTACAGAAGGCAAAGTAACTACACTGAGTAATTTTATTGAAAATCCATATTAATTATATATTAAACCCTTATGGCGATACTCTCAAATCCGCTATGGTCGGCAATTACGACAGCGACTTAAACGCATTCGGAGAGTTAGCCAGCCACGAGATGCCATATTCACAAATGGGCTTTCGGATATACTCAGAAGAGTTTGGCAGATTCCTCTCCCCCGACCCATTATTCGAGCAGTTCGATAGTTGGACACCTTATCACTTCGCGTTCAACAACCCCGTGATGTACTCCGACCCCTCTGGCTTAGCACCGAAGAAAGAAAAGAGAGAGGCGAAGTTGTTGAATTCATACACAAGTTTAGAAATAGAGATGACGCGAAAGAGAATGCAGGAGGATTTTGTTAATGAGTACATAAGCAGACTTTATGCACATTGGGAATCGCAACTATTAAATTTTGACGAATTATTGACTTACAACAGATGGCAAGGTGGCGGTGGTGGTGAATCCACAGGAAATTTTGCTGTAAATACAGGAAATAGTATAATTTCAAATAGCGGACTTAAAACAAGAGTTGTGAATTATGAACGAGGAAATTTAGATTTTGGTTCTGTAGCAGAGGCACAAGAATTTGCTGATGAAAATAGTGTTCAAATGGAAGGAATGATAAATTCAGATGGAACTTATTCTGTAACTCAATTAACTACATTGATTGGTTCAGCTTTTAATGATGATGTATTGTGGGATGCTTTTCATAGCACAATTATTAATGCTATTAGTTACGGTGGACTAATGATAACAACGCAAATGGATAAATATACTGGGGAGCCATTAGGAAGTGTTGCTACAACGTATTCACTATTTAATAAATTAACAATTTTTATTGATAAAAGCCAGATTAATAACTCGGAACATATGTATTTTGCTGGAACAATAATAGATGGAGAATATAAAGCAGATGAGCTTTATGAAAGTTATTCTCAAATATTTTGGCATGAATTAGGTCATTCTTTTCATTATACAGCTTATACAAATAATAGCTCTTGGCTCTCTAGGTTATTTAATAATGTGAATTCATTCGACATGGCAGTTAGCTTTGAGAATTATTACTTATATAATTATGGTAACAGTCGATGTAGAATTGGTCATGATATAAATGCAATGAGAGGTTTAGAGTATCCAACTGGCAAGGGTTTTGATTTCTTTCACAATGGCAATGAGGAGTTTAGACAATTTATAAGGAGGTATAGATGAGAAAGTTGTTTGTATTAACTCTTATAACATTGTCATGGTCTTGCACAACAAGGTATAATGAGAATGCAGCATACTCAAGAGCAAAAATTGAACTATCTAAATATGATATTGATATTGATAATTTAAATTTATATATGAATTTTCTAATATTAAATTCAGATAAAATCTATTTAGACTCAACAAGTAAAATTATTGCTGAAGGTGATACAAATTCATTGTCTATTTACTTTAAAGGAACTCAAAAAGGATTTAATTTATTAAAAGAAAAATTGAAAATAATGAATAACAAAAAATATGAATTAATACGTATTAGTTTTGTAAATCAACCATTAAAAAGTTATGGTATTTTAAGAGATGAATTAACGATGACTTATTTAAATTATAAAATTTTTGATGAAATCTTACGAAATACAGAATGGTGTAAAATATTATTTATTGTTGAAAGAGAAAAATTAATAGTATATAAGATATACTATAGTGGAGAAAGTGATACTGACCTTATTCATTAGTAAACAGCACATCAAATATGTTTAACCCACAGAAGAAATATTTATACTACCCTTATGGCGATACACTCAAATCCGCTATGGTAGGTAATTACGACAGCGACCTAAACGCATTCGGCGAGTTAGCCAGTCCCGAGATGCCATATTCGCAGATGGGTTATAGGGTGTATTCCGAAGATTTTGGACGCTTCCTCTCCCCTGACCCACTCTTCGAGCAGTTCGATAGTTGGACGCCGTATCACTTTGCATTCAACAACCCCGTAATGTATTCCGACCCGTCTGGCTTAGCTCCGAGGAAGGAGAAGAGAGAGGCGAAGTTGTTGGATTCGCCAGCAATAGAAGAAAGAGAAAGACTCTTAAAGATGATTGAAGAAGCGGAAAGAAGGTCTCTCTGGGCACAAGCATATCACAACTCGTTTATGATGGAAAGCAACATATCATACAATAGATGGCAAGATGGTTTGCACGGAGGTGGTGGCGGTTCAGGAAACTACAACCCCGGCAAAATAGATTTAGTAGCCCTTAAAAAAGAGTATGAAGAGAAAAAAACGAAGCAAGAGAAGGAAAACAAGGAAAAAGGAAATGTGGAGGAAGACGGCTTAGATTATGGGTATACTACTGAGGAAGCACAAGTATATGGAAAGAGAATTGATGATTTCTCTAGTTATATGAAAAATTTAACTACTATATTTGAGATGACTTTTGATTGGGTGATGGGTGATCCATCGCCAGAATTAAGCTTTCACGACAATAATTCAATTGCGGATGCTATGAGAAATGCTTGGAAAGTTGATGAAGCAAGAGATTTATTTTATAGTAAATATGAAGGTGAAATGGACTTGACTAATGCAACTGTAACAGAATATGGAGCTCGTTTTGGGTTAGAAGGTTTATTTAGAGCTGGTGTTGATCCTGTTGAACAATTTATTGGTAGCTATAGAATTGATATTTACGCAAGACAAGATATGCTACATTTCCATTTAACTAATCAAACTAGTTTTGAATCATTATTTTATGGAATTGGTCCTGATTGGAAGGGTGGAATGATGGGTAATTGGAATCAAAGATACATATTTACTGAGCCAATTAACTTCAAGAGATTAAAATGAGAAGGAGCGTAATATTATTTCTAACTGTCATAATTGTAGTTATAGGTTGTGATGGTTTATATAGCGATAAAATTGTTGGTAAATACTATTTAGTTTCGGTTGATGTTCCTTACCCCAAAAATCTTTCATATGACTTAGGAAATGGTAGTTATTTAGGAGTTGTAGATGATGTCGTAATTGAATATGGTTATAATAATGATTACATAATTGTAAAGCAACATCCAGTGAGGCGAGCTGTCGTTTTTCCATTAGTGGATACAGTGGATAGTGCAATTACAAACTATTATATAATTCCACTAAAATATAAATTGCACAAAAGTCCTGATGAAAACAAAATAGGTCCTTTAAGTAAAAAGGAGTTTTGGCAGAAAAGAAAAGAGTTAAAAATATCAGATAAATTAAAATTTATAAAGGTCAAATAAAATTTATTAAATTTGTAAAACAATTAATTTAATTATGTTAAAATTCAACAACCCAGTAATGTATTCCGACCCGTCTGGCTTAGCTCCGAAGAAGGAGAAGAGAGAGGCGAAGTTGTTGGTGTGGGTAAACAAATGAAAAAAGTATCTCGAATTTTATGTTGAAGATAATTAATACATATTTTTTTTATTTTTAAATTATATATTGTTTTTATTTTTCAACGTCTAAAGAAATACTATTGCAGGAAGTAAGTCTAAAAAAGAACTTAATAGAAAATAAAGTGTTATTAGATTCTAATACATCAAAAAATAAATTTATAATCTTAATCAAACTTTCTTGAAAGTTTATTAAACCGATATGTGAGTGTAATTGCCGTGAATGTTAGACCAATTAAATAGGCGTACCAAACTCCTTCAGGTCCAAAATTTAGATAATTTACAGAAACATAAGCCAAAGGGATGGTAAGTATCCAATAACTTATAGATGTAATTATTGTAGGAATTTTAACATCGTGAATACCTCTTAATACTCCTAAAATCACAACTTGAACTCCATCAGAAATTTGGAAAAAACCTGCTATAATCATTAATGATGCAGAGATTTTAAGCACTTCTGTTTTATCTATATATAAGCTCGGTAAGAAGTTATTTAAAATTATAAATACTGTTGCTGTAATTGACATAAAAGACAATACAATTAAAAGCGATGTAAACCCTGAGCGTCTTATTTCTTTAAAGAGTTTTTGTCCTAAATAGTTAGAGAGGGCAATCGTAGCAGCGGTACCTATCCCCCCTGCCATCATAAACGTTGTTGCTGCAATATTTAGCACAATTTGATGAGCGGCTAATGCTTCTGCAGAAATTGTCCCGACAATAATTGACCCAACTGAAAATGCGGATACTTCCATTGCATATTGTAAGCCAATAGGGACACCAATTTTAGTTATTTCTTTTATTTTCTTGAATTTAATTTTTAATAAATTAATAGAAAATAAATATTTTTTAAGTTTTTCAGATTTATAAATAAAAAAAACGATGAGTATAAACATTAAAAGTCGAGCAATAAAAGTAGCCCAAGCTGCTCCTGCTACACCAAAAGCAGGGAATCCAAACTTTCCGAAAATTAAAATATAATTAAGAATAACATTAACAATATTAGCAATTACGGATACCACCATACCAGGTTTTGTCAGTTTCAGACCTTCTAAAAACTGCTTAAATGCTAAAAACAACATAAATGGTAAAAGTGAAAGTAACATCACATTATAATAATCAAATGATAAATCGACAACCTCTTTATCCTGTCCTAAGTCATACATAAAAAATGTCGCTAGATACAATAAAAGCATTAAAATTAGAGCAAATAATATATTCGCAACTATTCCATTTGAAAGAAGTGATTTAGTTTCTTCTTCATTATTATGCCCATTAGCTTTACCAATTAAAGGAGTTAATCCAGTAGCTAAGCCAATGCCAACAATATAAAACATGCTAAACATTGTATGCCCAAAAGCAACTGCTGCAAGTGGAATAGTGCCTAAATAACCCACCATCATTGTATCGGCAATGGCAGCGACCATGTGTCCGAGTTGTGATAAAGTTACAGGATAGGCAAGTTTTAAATTATTAATGAAATGGTATTTATATTTTTTGCTAATCATAAAATTAAATTTAACGATTGCAAAATTAAGGAAAAAAGACTTGCTTCAAGAATTATTTTATTACTTGAATCACAACTCTTCTATTTTTGGCTCTACCAGATGCACTGGAAATATCCCCAACTGGCTCTCTCGCTCCTAATCCTGTTACAAGAACTCTTCTTGCACTGATTCCTTTTGCAACAAGGTAACTTTGAACCATTTGAGCTCGTTTAATGGAACGCTCCTGAATTTCCTGACCTGTCCCAACGTTGTCGGAGTGCCCCACAACTCTAATCTCAGCTGTTGGACTGCTTTTGAGATAATCAGCTAATTCATTTAAGAAATCACGTAAATCTTTTGAAGGATTAACGGATTCAGATGAATTATAAGTATAAGTTTTATTAAACCCTTTTTTAAATTCAATTTTTGGTTTCTCTTCTTCTTTTAATTGAGTAGCAATTTTAGAATCCTCTTTATCTCTTAAACTTTGAGAAGGTAATTTAGGTTCCTCTGACACTTGATTATTAACTTGAGCAACTTCAAAGAAGGCTACGTCAGAAGCAACAAAAGATTCTCTCTCAAGGAATCCTGCAAACTGAACTTTAATTTTTGGTTCAAACTTAGCTAAATATTCAAATCTCGGCGTTGGGTTAAATGGAATAGTATCAGATTTAATATTATCCGGACCAAGTTTTAATGATAAACCAGCTCTAAAAGTTACAGGATAAGAACCACCATTATTGCTAATTGGAGATGTATTTATTCCAATCATAGCCATTGGAGCAATTTTAACACGAGTATTTTTAAATAAATTTAATTTATTAAAAAACTCAATTTTCTGTATGTCTTGCAGTAAATATTCATATTCAATACCAAAATTAACTCCAAACTTAAAACGAATATCATCTTTAAAATCAATTACTAATTCATTTTTAATATTTGCAGGTCCTGATTTTTGTTGTCTAAAAAAGTATGAATCATAACTTAAAATATAAGACATATCCATTAGCACCATTAAATTTAATCCTTCAAGAGGAGTCTTATATTTAAAAAATGGCGATAAAGTTAAATAACTAAAATCAACGTTTGTATTAAAAATAAAATTTCTATTTGCAGCATCAGTTGGTTCGTAATCAGAATTAATATATAATCGCTCATAACGTAGAAAACCACCCACTCCCCAAACTTGCCTAACAGGTGACCATTCAGCCATTAAACTTATATTATACATTGAGTTAGTCTGGTTATTAGCATACTCAACACGTGGATTATTCGCATCAACTGGGAGATATGAAATTTTTGCAAAATTAAAATTTCCCAGATAAAATGTGTTATTTGTCATTAACCACGATGCACCATACCACCAATCCCCATAAGAGCGTGTGTATAATAGTGTATCCTTATCGTTAATTATATCAAAATCAGTAATATTCCCTAAGTCTTTATTTGTATAATCAATTCCAAAAATAGGGTCTCGAAATAGGACTTCTTCTTTTTCGACCTCTGGTTTTATAGTATTTTCATCAACATTAGTATCCACTTTTTGAGAATCTATCGCGGTAGAATCGTTAGGTATATTCAAATCTAAATTTTGTGAATCAATAGCGGTAGAATCAATTTTTAAATTTACTTTTTGTGAATCTAAATTCTCTATTTTCTCTTCTTGTTGGATAACAGGAGCAATATTCTCATTTTCTTGTTGAGAGAATAATGAGAAGCTAAATATAAAGAAAAGTGTTATATGTAAGAATAACTTTTTCAAATTTTGTAGTGGTTTTTGCTGCAATTTAAGATAAATTATTTAATCATCTGCAATTTAATCGTTGCTACAGAATTTTTGACTTGATCATCAAATTGTTTTGTAACATTGAAAACAAGATTATAAACACCTTGATTTGCTTCTTCTGGCATTGATAAAGTAAAGGAATGATTACCTTTAAATTGAGTTTTGTCAGGACCATAAAGTTGCATAACTTTTTTACCTTGCATATCAAAAAGTGCTAAATCTAAAATCACATCGTCATCTAATTCATAATCTATTCTAGTTTCTAAAGCAAAAGGATTTGGGCTTGCCTGAGCATAAGAGATAATTGAGTTTGGAATTTGCACAAAAGCTTGAGCTAGAGGAAATTCTGGGTCAAAGCTACCATTACTCTTAAAATCAACTTTATACAATAAATAGCAATACCATTTTCCCCTATCTTCATTAATTTGTTCTGAGGATAGCATATCAATAACTGGACCATATTCCGTAGAATAATTTTTATATTTTCTTTCGGCTTGCAACTTTTCACTTTGTCCATTACTTGTTACAAACTGAGGGTCATAATGGAAAACTACCTCTCCTTGATCATATTTTAATAAATCTGCTAATTCGCTTTCAGTTGCAAAATAATCTAATTTTACTCTTCTAATGACAAAACCATTCAAATACATTTCCGATTCAGTTTTCCAATTTAATGTAATTCCTCGTGTTGTATCGTTTGTAATAGAACCATTATATTTAGCATCAAAATATGCCAATTTAAAGGTCGGTGGCTCTGCAGGGTCATTTAAAAATCGTGTTTTTACATTTGCCATTGGGTCAAGTAATTCAATATTATCATCTTTATCATAATAATCCGTTACTCCATATATTGTTCTTCCTGAATCTAATTTAAAAGCACAAGCTTGGAAATAAGAAATTGGTTCAATCCATCTAATAATATTTTCAATTCTTTCTTTAATATTATTTTGTTTAATTCTGAACTTGCCAACTCTAATTGTTGCTTGGTCTTCAATTTCAAGATTATCATCAGTTTCTGGTACTATCAAAGCATTTTCATAATCTTGTGGACCAACTAATTTTACTACAAATCTTCCTGTTTCTCCATCTACTTGAGTTTTTAAATAATATTGTGTTCCAATTTCATTTATTGAAGGATTTGCATTAGGATTTGATAGTAGATTAATGTCTGATGTGCCAGGTTCAAATGTGAAATCAATAGTAGAATAGTCAATCTTATGTGCTGGTCCTAATGGGTCGACATAAAATTTTACTTGGAAAGTTCCATTAGCAAATCTTTCCCAATTTTGATTAAATCTTCGTAAATGTAGCTCGAATGTTAATTCTTGCGGACTAAGAGGGACAGTATTTCTGATTTGCATAATTGCATCATAGCCCTGGTCTGGTCTTTGAGCGAGCAAATTACAAATAAAAATAAATGGTAATATTATAAATAGATATTTCATATTATTCAACAACGGACACATATCCCCTATTATTCCAAGAATAATTATAATCTCTTGATGTTATAATTCCATCCATATTAATATCACTTCTGTAATATCTATTTTTAGGATTTAAGTCCCAAGCACTAATTAATTTTGCAATAAAATCAACATCGGCATTATTAATAACTTGTTCGTTTAGAACAGGAGTAACTTCAATTCTATCAACATTACCTGCAACTAAACCATAAATTGATTTACCATCTAAATCCAAACCGACTACTTTCACAGAAGCATTGCCTAAATAAACTTGTGCCTTATCAGTGAAATCAATTAAAACTTTTGCTTCTTTTGTTGCATAAGGAATCGTTTCTTCTGTTACTACAGCTAAGTGATTTCTATGACGAATTGCAAGATATAATGCTCCAGCTGCTTTAACATTTAAGCCGGTATCTTCACCATAAATAATAATTTGTTTACTTCCATTTGTATCAACAACAGAGCCGTCTGCAGTTAGAAAACAAGTTTTATAATATTTCTTATTTGCAAAGTTTCTTCCGTCTCTTAGTTCTAAAACTACCCAATCCACAACACCAGCAGGAAAAGTATCAATCACTATATTTGCTCTCATTGGGTCAAGATTGTATGGATACTCATTAGGAGGAGTTGGGTCAACCAAAATTGAAGAATCTCTCAATGTTGTTGTCATAACTCCATTTCCTTTATGAGGACCTTCAAGAACAGCTTTTGCCATTATTGCCAAATATTTTGCTATAGTCATACCAATAGCATAATCGCCTAATTTACCTTTAAGTTGTGCAGAGGAATATGCAAAATTTAAAGCTGTGTCAATTTTATTTTCTTGTAGCATAATTTGGTCTGACCATAGAACACTATCTTTATCCCATTTTTGTAATCCCATTTGAGAAAAATTAATATCACTATTTACTGGGGTCTCACTAATTGGGTCATTTGCATTATTTGGATTATGTTTCCAAGCATAACCATAGCGAACATCATTAACTTTATCTACTTCTGTTCCTGTATTGTCAATAGCTTTTAAATTCATCTTTCTACGAACTTTTAACGGAGCATCTTCATCATAATCTTCAATTTTATAACCAGAATTAGGTTCAATTCGGACTAAAAATGTATCTATAGACCCACCATTATTGGCTAAGTCTTGACCATTTACTCCGAATTCAACCCAAGTATAAATATTATTAAAAGTTTGAGATTCGCCTTCAGTTAAGTTTGTTCTTGCAAAATTTCCATAAATTTCTGCATCTCCTTTTTGGAAATCAATCCCGCTATTTATTCCCTTAAACATTAATGTGTTTTGTTTGTCGTTCAACCCATCTTTGTCAGTGTCGCTATCCATATAAATGTTAGAACCAACAGTTAATCTGTCATTTATATAAGCATCTCTTGTAAAGGTTGTCCCTTCACTATTATTAACAATTAAATCTGATAAAACATTATTTGCTAACGGCATTTCAGGTCCGATTTCAATTGGTCCATTACCTGTATATTCTACAAGCACTTTTCCTTCAAAAATTGGAGCAGAATTAATTCTTGATTGTGGGTATCTTGTTATTCCCGCTTCATCTGCAACATTAAAGTTTCCATCAACAATTTGTATTATTGAGCCATCTTCCAATGTAAAGTTTTTCCCAGTTTCGTCAGTATTATATAATATCCCATTTCGTAAAATTAACTTATTTTGGATACTCCAACCACCTCGTGTAATAGTAGCACCATTACTCTTATCAATTTCCAATGATTTGAATTTCCCAGTTCCATTTATTTGAGAATAAGTAGAGTCAGTATTTAAAATAACTTGAATACCATCAGAAAAGTTTCTATTAATAGTTCCATTATGCTCTGTATTTTTATTCACTAAAATTCTCAGACCAGCAACATTAGTAAGGTCATCTGGCCTAATATCCACCGAAGAATCCGATTTCATCAAATTTGCTATTTCAAAATCAACCTTGTTAGTTCTATCATTCGGTTTTAATAACTTAGGTCCACCTTTAAAAATCAATGAATCATAAGCAACTGCTGGAACAATTTGATTAGCAGGATTAATAAATTCAACTTGACCTTGAATCACATTTTGATTTAAAATCGTGCCACCTGAATAATTCAATATCAAATTACCATTATTGTTATTAATATTCCCTTCACTGTTCAATGTATTATCTTCAATATAAAAAGTTCCAGAATTATTAATATTAGCATCTTTTTCAATATTTACATTCTTTCTTTCTACATTAATTCTACCTTTATTATTAATAACAGAATTTCCCTTTATATCAAATATTTGAGATAAAGAGATACTCGTTGTAGTTATAAATATGTAAAGTAAAATTTTCATTTCTTTTTTTAAAAAGAGAGAGTGGAATTTTAAATCCACTCTCTGATTATTAAATTAATTACGGATTAGCAATTAGATTAAAGTTAGCATTCTCATCTACTTGCAATGTATTATTATTCATCGTACCATTGTAGATGATAAATGTTGAACCAGCAAAGATTACAAAACCTTTATTAAATTCAGAACCACCATCTGTAACAGTTGTACCTTCGGTATTACCGTTATTAGTCAAATCTGCAGACTCAGTACCATGTCTTGGATTAATATCTAAATATCCACTTCGAGCAACAGCGCCTGGGTCAGTATCATAATATAATTTTACTGTTGTATTGTTACCTGTTAGCAATGTGGCTTTTTCAGATGGAGTTCCAGATAAATCGCCATAAGCATCGTCAATCAAAATTCTTGAGGCAATACCATCAGCAGTTGTATTACCCGCTCTTTGAGACGCTAATTTAGTGTCCTCGCTAATTGTAGAAGAACCATCTATCGTTCTTTGATATCCAATATGAACCGTATGCCTTACAACTGCTTCATCTCTATAACCCGGTTGTTCACCTTCGTCCCAAGTATTAGGGTTAGACCATCTACCGCTATTAATAGAGATATAAGTTGTTGGACCTCCTCTAAGGAATAGTGTTCCAGGATTTCCAACTTCGGCAAGTTCTGTTAAGCCAGTACCGTCTCCAGTTCTTCTGATACCATCTAATTGAACCCATCTAAGACCTGGTGATGCAGATGCATCCCTTGTAAGAGCATTACCAGTAGAAACTTTCTCAGTTGTTCCACCGCCTAAGTCTTCTCTAAATCTCAAATCTTGTTCATTAATAGTTGAACTTGGCGCTTCATCGCTCAAATAAGAATATCTCATTTGTGCTACGAAGTTATCAGTTGCTTGGTAGTATAAATCAACTGTTCTTTGAACGTCTCTTGCTGCATCATAAGCTGAGTTTTGATTGCCTGGTCTTGAATCTAATGTAATTTCAGAAACTGAACCAGAACCAGCAGAGATATTAACTAACATTTGAGCGTTATTAAATGTTAATGTATTTGATGTTCCATTAGTTCTACGAGCCATTCTACCAACAACCTCAGTAATAGTTGATGTACCATAAGTTGGTGTTGCTGTTTGGTCTAACATTGTTAAAGTTGAACTATAAGGTAATAAATTCAAATTATTTCCTGTAACTAATAAATTATTTGATAAAAATACTTTATCAGAAGCACCATCACCAATAGAAATTGTCCCTGAAGAACCTCTTGCTTCTAAGTTACCATAAGGATATTGTTCGTCAGATTCGTGTAAGTTTACATTTTCAAAAATTGCCCAAGAGTCATCTGCATAAATTGTATTATTTCTTGCATTAGTTCCATTCGCTGCAATTTGATTATTCAAATCACCCGCAACATAGAATGTCTGAGAGTTCGCTACATCTAAATATCCAGTTGGTGCTAATGTCATACTACCAGAAGCATTGAGATTTAAAGGACCATCAGCAACATAAAATGTTCCAGATGTCATATTTAATGAACCAGTTGAATTTACATTCACAACTCCGCCACCGTCAGTATATGCAGTTGCTTCTCCAACACCAACACCACCAGATTCATCAAAAAATAAATCGCCATCTATAGTCGCAGTTCCAGAACCAAAAGTTAAAGATGCAGCACCAGTTGCACCATCAACTAAGAATTGACCTGCGCCAGATTCAACAACGAAGTTATTCTCAGCCCACATATTACCGTTAACAGTTACACCACCTGAGTTTGATGCTTCACTTCTAACCTCATTTTGAACTTGAACTAATGTTCCATTTAAAACACTTTTAGTCCCTGCACCACGGAAATATAAATTATAATATCTTCCGCTTGTTCCAGCCATATTTTCAGCAAAAACATTTTGTGCAGTTGCACCATCATATATAAACGTAGTTGAGTTTCCGTCGTAGTTTCTCGAACCACTACCAGATACAACATTATATGTTCCAGATACATAAGTAGGAACTAACGCACCATTTGAAACATAGGCTTTAGTTGCACCACCCGAAACACCCAAGCTTGTATAGTATCTACTTTGTACAGTTTGAGTACCTGAGCCGATGGTGTTTGAAAAATAAATCCAACCAGATAACCTTACTGGGTCAGTGTATCCAGCAGAACCAGCATCAGCAGTACCTGTAGTATTTGAAAAATAAATACCATCAGGTCTTGCTCCTGCGAAAGTAATTGTACCGGAATTGGCAATATTGCCGTCAGAATCCGTGTCAGTTTGAAACTGACCACCATCTGTTACAAAAGTAAATTTACCATTATTCACAAATGTCGACGATGCACCTGTCATCGTAAACGTCTGACTTTTCAATGAGATGGCAAACATTACCATTGTCACTATTGCTATGTAGAATTTCATTTCTACAACCTCCAAAATTAATTTATAAATTTTTATTTTTGTCATACTAAAGTTTTTGTTTTTTCATCCGATACAAAATTCAAAAGAATTATACTAAATTCTTTTAAGTAAATACACGGATTTTTTAAGTCTACAACTTAAATCTTTAAAATTTACACTATTTTTCTTCTCATTGTAAATCAAAATATGTGCCAATTCTTTTTGCTGCAAAATGCGGTGGGTATTTTTATTTATCACACTCTTTTCTATTTACAAAATTAATATCTTTTCACAATTAATAATTCAGTATAACTACTGAAATTATTGTTATTCTTAATTTTTTTTCATTTTTTTTTTCTTACTCACAAATGTATAATCGAAAAAATAATAGTTTTATTTTGTAACTTTTTTTTATTTTTGCTTTCTAAATTTTAATAAAATATAATGATTAAGAATTTTTTTAAACTCTTCGCAGAGTCTCTCAATAGTCAAGAGAAAGAATATACAAGCGGTTCAATCAATAAAGCAATTTTTCTTTTAGCAATTCCAATGATTGGAGAAATGCTAATGGAATCCCTCTTTTCTGTCGTCGATATGTATTTCGTTGGTAAAATTAGCACAAATGCAGTAGCAGCAGTTGGACTTACTGAGTCCCTACTATTTATTGTTTTTTCTCTTGGAATAGGTATCTCAATGGCAACTACAGCCCTTGTTTCAAGAAGAATAGGCGAAAAGAACTATCGAGCAGCTGGACTTGCAACAGTGCAATCAATATATATAACATTATTTTGTTCAGTTATAATCTCAATTATTGGGATATTATTTTCAGAAGAATTATTAGCTTTAATGGGTGCAAGTAAGGAAGTTATCCAGCAAGGAAGCGGTTTTACACGTATTATGCTTGCTGGGAACTCAACAATTATGCTTTTATTTATGATAAATGGAGCATTTAGAGGCGCTGGAAATGCTTCAATAGCAATGAAATCACTTTGGATGGGCAATATTTTAAATATGATTCTTGATCCTATTTTGATTTTTGGGTGGGCTTTCTTTCCTGAAATGGGCATTGAAGGTGCCGCTTGGGCTTCAACAATCGGTAGAGGTGTAGGAGTTATCTATCAATTCTATCACCTTACAAATAGACAATCTACACTTCAAATCAGAAGTAGCGACTTTAAAATACATAAGAATATTATCACTAATCTTATTAAAGTATCACAAGGTGGAGTCGGGCAATATCTCATTAGCTCTGCAAGTTGGATTTTCGTCTATAGAATAGTTGCAGAATTTGGCACAAACTCAATTTCTGCTTGGACAATTATGTTAAGAATAATAATGTTTGCAATACTTCCAGCAATGGGTCTCGCAAATGCGGCAGCAACACTCGTAGGGCAAAATCTCGGTGCAAATAAACCCGAACGTTCAGAACAAGCAGTTTGGAAAACGGCATACTATACAAGTTATTTTATGGTATTTCTAACAATAGTATTTTTATTCTTTGCAGATAGCTTCATAGGTTTATTCACAACTGACCCTGAAGTTATAAAGTTGGGTACAATTGCTTTGATTTGGATTAGCTCCGGTTATATCTTCTTTGGTTATGGAATGGTTGTCAGTCAAGCTTTTAATGGTGCAGGCGATACTCGCACACCAACTATATTAAACTTAATTGGTTATTGGCTTATTCAAATTCCATTATCTTGGATTCTTGCAGTTTGGTTTGAAATGGGTATGGTTGGAATCTATGTCACAACAGTTGTAGTTAGTATAGTCGTCGTAGTATTATCTGTGATTTTATTTAGAAAAGGAAATTGGAAGAAAGTTGTAGTTTAATTATTCAAATAATCATCAACTAACTTGCTGAACTTATTTGCTCCAATAATTTTTAAATGATCACCATCGGGCATAAAATATCTTTTATCACTTTCAAAAAGTGAATCATATTGTAATATAGTCATTCCTTTTGTGATTTTAGCATATTCGTCTTTTATCACATCTGGAATTTTATTGTTATACCCAGAATATAGCGGAGTTTTAAATAAAATTAAATTCAAATTATTTTTTTTACAATATTCAATAATCTTATGAAAATACTTTATGTTCATATCAGATTTAAAATCATTCAAATCTAAATCCCCATATTGCCTATTTATCCGCTTTTCTATCGAATTCGAATCAACAACCTTTTCCAACACAATATTATTGTACCCACCCTGATACGACATTGAATCATTTACCAAATAATCCATTGCTCCATAATAAACAGCATACTTTAGCAATGAAATTTTATTATTCGAATGATTTAATAACCACACTTGATCTTTAAAAGGAAACAAAACAAAATACCTACCTAAAAGGTCAGAATTTAAAGTAAATTTATCATAATACTTCGCAAAATTATGACAACCAACACTAAGTAACACATTTTTAACATTAGGGTTTAACTTATGAATTATTTTCAACTTATAATAATTAAATATATAAGATTCGCTATAATTTGCAAAACTCTTAGTATTCTTAATCAAACTATCATTCATCGCTAATGTAGAATGCGAATCACCAATAATAATATTTTCAATTCTATCATCAACCTTGAAAACTGCCTCTAACTTATCACTACCAAAAGTAAAAAAACCTAAAATTACTACTACAAAAATTAATATAGGACTAAAAAACAAAATAATATTTAAAATAAATTTATTCATTCTTTTATTCGTTCTTAAAATTGAAAATAAATAAACCTCTGTTCATTTCCCGGATAAATAATAATAGAAATAAAAATCAAATAAAAGAAAGCAATTTGAAAATATACATTTTTAAATATATTGCGTTCAATAGCAAAAGTCTCCCTCCTACCATACCATTCAATTAAAATAAAGAATGCTAAAAATACATACAAATACTTACCAAATCCCATACCTACATAATGTGGACTATCAAATAATGACATTGAAAATATTCTCGAATAAATATCAAATGCCTGTCCTATATTCTCTGCTCTAAAAAATACCCACATCAATGAAACTAAGACAAAAGTAACAATCATAGAAACAAATTCTTTAAACATTGGAAATTGACTATGTTCTGCAACAACTTTTGTAAATTTTCTATTCTTATTGGTTAAAATTAAAGGTAAAAAGAAAACAGCATTCGCCAGCCCCCAAAATATAAAAGTCCAATTTGCTCCATGCCAGAAAGCACTAACTAAAAATACAATTAACACATTTCTAAATGTTAATATTTTCCTTGTTTGATTGCCACCTAACGGAATATATAGATAGTCTCTAAACCAAGTTGATAATGAAATATGCCACCTTCGCCAAAACTCTGCTATATCCCGAGAAAAATACGGGTATAGAAAGTTATTCATAAGTTTAATTCCAAATATCCTCGAAACTCCAATAGCAATATCAGAGTATCCAGAAAAATCACCATATATCTGAAATGAGAAAAGCATAGCCCCTAATAAATATGCACTTCCAGATAATGGCTCGTTCGAACCAAATATAATATTAACTTGTTCTGCACAATTATCCGCTATTACAATCTTCTTAAAGAATCCCCATAACATCTGTTTTGCACCAAGAACCGCTTCATTATAATCAAATACTCTTTGTTTTTCAAATTGAGGTAATAAATTAGTTGCACGCTCGATTGGTCCCGCCACAAGCTGAGGAAAAAAACTAACAAAACTTGCAAAAGCAATGAAATCATCTGTTGCCTTTAAATTTCCCTTATATACATCAATAGTATAACTTAATGTTTGAAAAGTGTAAAAACTAATTCCAACTGGAAGTATAATTTGAAGTGATGAATAACTGAAATTCAACCCAACTAATTCAGATAAATTAGCAGCATTTTCAATAAAAAAATTGAAATACTTAAAAACAAAGAGTATTCCAAGATTTACAAGAATACTCAAAGTTATAAGAAACCTCTTTACTTCTTTGTTCTTTGCGTTTTGAATTTTAAGAGCAAGAAAGAAATCTAAAACAGTACTTAGGAGTAGTAATGATAAAAATCGCCAGTCCCAGCTTCCATAGAAATAATAGCTCGCTACTAGAACTAATACATTTTGTAGTCTTAAACTCTTTTGAAAAACCTTCCAATAAAGAAAGAAAAAGGTTATTACTAAAATAAGAAATTCAAAAGAATTAAAACTCATACCTTTATATTAATTTTGTTTAAGAACTTCAGGGTTCATAACAGCATATCTTACAAGCTGAGCTGTGTTGCTAATATCAAGCTTTTGCATAATATTATATCTATGAGATTCAACAGTTCTTACAGATAAAAATAAAGTATCAGCAATTTGTTGAGATGTCTTTCCAGCAGCAACCAAGTTTAAAACTTCTTGTTCTCGCTTAGAAATTAAAATCGGCTCAGAAGTATTTTCTTCTTCTGGGATATATTTCTTCTGCATAATCTTTATTATTGATTTGCTAAAAACTCTCTCCCCTTTGTTAACTTGTTTTATTGCTTCAATAAGGTCTTTTGCACCAATATCTTTTGATAAGTAGCCGTCTGCCTCTGCGGCAAGCGCTTTTTCTAAATGGAGTGCATCTTCAAACGCAGTAAGCATAACTACATAACAATCAAAAACTGCTTTAATCTCTTTAGTGGCTTCAATTCCAGTCATAGAGGGCATCATAATATCCAAAAGCACAACATCTGGCTTATGCTTATTCACTAAATCAATCGCTTTCCTTCCATTATCAGCTTCATCTACAACTTCGATAGAATTATCCATTGACAGCAATCTTCTCAACCCAACCCTAACAACCTCATGATCATCAGCCATTACTAATCGAATATTATTTTCATCTCTTTGCATTTATACCCCAATTATAATTATTGAATATTTTTTATCCATTCGTTAAAAGAAGCGTCTGAAGGCATTCGCCAATCTCCGCGTGGAGATAAGTTTATCGAACCAACTTTTGGACCATCTGGTAGAGAACTTCTTTTGAATTGATTAGTAAAAAATCTTCTTATAAAAACCTCTAAACAATTATTAATGAATTTATCTTCATAATTTTTATTAAATGCAAATTTAGCAAATAAATATAATTTTTTTGGAGAAAATTTATATTTCATAAAATAAAATAAGAAAAAGTCATGGATTTCATATTTTCCAATTTGAATTTCTGTTTCTTGCATTCCCTCTGTCATCGGTATAAGTTCTGGGCTAATAGGAGTTTCTAAAATATCATTTAACACATTCACTAACTCTTCATTAGTGCATAAATCCCTCTCATACTCAATCAAATATCTAATGAGTGTTTTAGGAACACCAGCATTAACTCCATACATTGACATCTGGTCTCCATTAAAAGTGCACCACCCCAAAGCAAGCTCCGACAAATCCCCTGTTCCAACAACAATCCCATTATAACTATTTGCTAAATCCATTAATATTTGAGTTCTCTTTCTGGCCTGCGCATTTTCAAAAGTTATATCAAAAACTCTGCTGTGCTCTATCATATCAAGATGAATACTAACTGCTTTATTTATATCAATTACCTTATACATTACTCCCATTGATTTAGCTAAATCAAGTGCATTTTTCTGAGTTCTTTTTGAAGAACCTGGACCAGGTATTATAACAGATAAAATCCCTTTTTTATCTAAATTTAATTTTTCAAAAGCTTTAACACAAACTAATAATGCAAGAGTAGAGTCTAATCCGCCTGACAAGCCCAGCACTACATTTTTGCATCCAATGTATTTAATTCTTTTAGCTAACCCTGTTGATTGAATATTTATTATCTCATGGCAAACACTATTTCTATGCTCAGTTTTAGGTATAAATGGATGTTTTTCAATTTCAAAAGATACTTCATCACTTAAAATTGATTTTATTTCAAACTCAACCTTTCTCATTTCTATTCTATCAGCATTCGCAAAAGACTTATTTCTTAACCTTTCTGCTTTAATCACATCTAAATCAATATCAGAAATTATATAGTTAGAATTGAAATCAAATCTTTCAGATTCTTTTAATATTTTACCATTTAAAGCAATAATATTATGCCCTGAAAAAACTAAGTCAGTGCTACTTTCGCACGCTCCTGAAGATGCATATACATAAGCGCAAATTAATCTCGCTGATTGATTTTTTACTAACTCGCTTCTATATTCTTTTTTACCTAAAACTTCGTTACTTGCAGACAAGTTAAAAATAATTTCAGCACCATTCAAAGCATAATCAATGCTTGGCTGTTTGAACGCCCATAAATCTTCACAAATTTCAACAGCAAATTTTGTTTTAAAACTTTCAAAAATTAAATCAACTCCAAATGGAACTTCTTTATTAAACAATCTAATAGTTTTATTCTTTATATTCATTCCAGAACTGAACCACCTATCTTCGTAAAATTCAGAATAATTACAAAGAAATGACTTAGGTATAACTCCTAAAATCTTTCCACTTTGAACTACAACAGCACAATTATATAAAATTGAATCTCTAATTAAAGGGCAACCAACAATTATAACCGAATTAATTGATTTGCTTCCATCAATTACCTTTTTAAGATTTGATAAACAAGTATTTAGGAAAAACCCATCTAAAAATAAATCACCGCAAGTGTACGATGAAATTGATAGCTCAGGAAATAAAATAAAGTTAGAATTATTAACACTTTTATCATTTAAAATTTTAATTATTTCATCTGAGTTAAAACTTGGATTAGCAACTTCTAACCCAGGAGTAACCGCAACCGCCCTCACCAAATTATATTCTAATAAATTAATTTTATCCATTATCCAACTCCAATATAATTAACACTTTTAATATAATTTAGTTTCAATTTAATTTTTTTATTATCATTTTTTTCCAAATACGCATCATCATTTAGCAAATCTAAAACAATATTTTTAGTTTTTTCAATTAAATCTACATCATTAACTAAATCAGCAAACTTAAATTCAGGCAAACCCGATTGCTTCTTCCCAATTAAGTCTCCTGGTCCCCTCAATTTCAAATCTACTTCGGCTATCTTAAATCCATCATTAGTTTCCTCCATAGTTTTTAGTCTAACAATTTGTGGAAAATTATTAATCTTCTCATTACTTGCTTGTTTCATATAAAACTTAATTTTATCTTTTACAACTAATAAACAATAAGACTGCTCATTTCCTCTTCCCACTCGCCCTCTTAATTGATGTAATTGAGAAAGCCCAAAATTTTCGGCATTCTGAATAACCATAACCGAAGCATTTGCAACGTCAATCCCAACTTCAATAACTGTAGTAGAAACAAGTATATCATACTTCTTTGCTTTAAAATCCAGCATTATACTTTCTTTTTCTTTACTATTCACTTTGCTATGTAAAAGTGCTAATTTATACTTTGGAAATATTTCATTAGATAAATACTCAAAATTCTTAACAGCAGACTCAAGTTCAGATTTATCAGATTCATCAATCAATGGAAAAACAAAGTATACCTGCCTACCATTATTAACTTCACTTTTAATAAACTCATAAACCCCATCAAGTTCTGACTCAAAAACGACTTTAGTTTTTATAGTTTTTCGACCTTTTGGCATTGATTTGATTATACTTTTATCTAAATCTGAATACAAAGTAAGCGAAAGAGTTCGAGGAATAGGCGTAGCAGAAATCACCAATATATGCGGTAAAAATCCTTCACCATATTTTGAGATAAGAGACTTCGCTGCTAACTTTTGAATTTCAGAACGCTGTTCTACCCCAAATCTATGTTGTTCATCAATCGCCACCATACCAACATTATTATATTCAACACCCTGTTGAAACAAAGCATGAGTTCCAATGACTATTTGCGCTTCCCCGCTTTCAATTTTCGGAAGCAGTTCTGCTCTTTTTTTACCTTTAATACTGCCAGTTAATAAAACACATTTTATATTAAAACCGCCTAAAAAATTATTAATCGTTTTAAAATGCTGTTCAGCTAAAAGCTCAGTCGGAGCCATTAAAACACATTGATAGCCATTGTCAATTAACATAATAAAAATTAAAAGAGCAACGATTGTTTTCCCGGAACCAACATCACCTTGAATTAATCTATTAATTATTTTACCTTTATCAATATCGCTCACAATCTCGTTTAATACTTTTTTCTGGTCTTCCGTCAATATAAAAGGCAAGTTTTTAACTAAATCCCTTGCTAATTTACTTTTAGTGTTAATATTGATTGGCCTATTTTTATTAGTGTCAATATACTTACTTTCTAACCTTATAAGATGATAATAGAAAATTTCTTCAAATTTCATTCTATATATAGATTCTCCTAATTTTGACTTAGTTCGTGGTTGATGAAGATTAATTATACATTCTTTAATTTCCAATAATTTATGACTTTTTAGAAATACAGAGCCAAAAGAATCAATAATGTCATCTATACCTTCATTAATTAACTCATTCACCGCTCTTCTAATTATATCTTGACTTACACCTCGTATTTGCATATCAGCAGTAAGACTATATTTAGCGAGTATTTTGCCAGATTCATATTTATCCCTATACTCGCTTTCAATTTTATCAACTGAAGCATGAGTAAATTGTAAACCATATCCATCTAATTCCGGCTTTCCGCTCACGATAAGCATATCCCCAACACTTAAAAAGCCATCAAAATAATGCACCCTATTCCAATAGTTCAATTTGAAATTTTGATTATCTTTATCTTTCAGAGTAAAAGAAAGAAGCTTTTTTTTCCCAAAATTTCTAATATCTTTTGAATGAATTTTTCCAACAATGCTATATTCTTTGTAAAATGCGAAAGCATTAAATTCTATTTTATCATTAAAAGTCTGTTGCTGGTTCTTTATATCTTCAGTTAATTGTTTAACATTCAAAAGCATATTTCTATCAATATAGGATATAGGATAATACCGAAGTAAATCCCGATAATGCTTGACTCCCACTTTGTAAAACGTCTCTGCTCGCTTAGGTCCAATCCCTTTTAAAAATTTAATATCTTCGTTTAAATTCAAGTTTTTTTCAAAAAAATAAAAAATAATTTGTAATATTAAAAAAAATTTCCGTGTTTAGTGTTATATGTTTTAAAAATTAAGAAAATAATTTGGAAACCTTGCTGATTTTCCTTCTAATTTCAATTTTAGTGTCATTCACTTGTTCGCTTCTCGAATCTATGATTCTAAGTATAAATTACTCATACATCGTAGTTGAACTCGAAAAAGGTAAAAAATTTGCAACATATCTTGATAGATTCAAACGTGATATTGAAAAACCCTTAATTTCAATATTAACAATGAACACTTTCGCAAATACAATTGGGGCAACAGGTGTTGGTGCCGCGGCTCAAGATATTTGGGGAAATGAATACATTACTTTAGTTTCTATAGTTGTTACAATTCTTATTTTAACATTTGGAGAAATCGTTCCTAAAACTATCGGTGCAACATATTGGCGACAAGTAGCACCTTTTGGAACTTATGTTCTTCTTGCATTTTATACATTACTCTTCCCTGCAGTATGGCTTTTCCAATTTATTGCACTTTTATTCAAAAAAGTAGGTAAAGCTCAAGAAATAAGCAAACACGATTTAGTTGTAATGAGCGATTTAGGTGTTAAAGAAGGCATTTTGAATATAAATCAGTCAAGAATTATAAAAAACTTACTTCAATTCTCTGAAATCACAGTTAAAGATATTATGACCCCAAGAACTGTTATAGTTACAGCAGATGAGAATACAACAATTAAAAACTTATATGATAAAGGTGCTACAAAGCATTTTTCAAGAATACCTTTATATAATGAAAGTAAAGACAATATTACAGGATATGTCTTGAAAGACGAAGTACTGCTTAAAATCATAGAAGGAAAAGGTGAAGAAAAACTCCTTATTTGCAAAAGAGAAGTTAAGCAAGTTTATGATACAACTCCAATCCCTGGTCTTTATCAAATTCTAATGGAAAAAAGAGAACACATAGCCATAGTTAAAGACAAACACGATGGTATCGTTGGACTTGTAACAATGGAAGACCTTATTGAAACTATTCTCGGTATTGAAATTACCGATGAAATGGATTTAATCGAAGATATGCAAAAATTCGCAAGAAAAAATTGGGAGTATAGAGCAAGAAAACAAGGACTTTTAATCGAAGATGATGACGAAGACGATATTAAAGACTAATATCATCTTCATCTTAAATTAATCATACTTACCATGCTGAATTTGGATATGCCCTTTGTAAATACTGCATTGAAGCAAGCAAATTACCTAAATCTTCTGAATGTCTACCTCTTCTTCCACCTGAGTGCATCCATGTTTCTGTTGGAATATCTAATTTTAATTCTCCAAAAGTTGATTTAATTTCACTATTCCACTTTTCCTGAACTTTTGATAAATTCACAGCAATACCACTTTGAACTAACTCATCAATTATTGAACTGGATTCAAACATTTCGCCTGTGTATGACCATAACTTATTGATAGCAAAAACTAATCTTTCTCTACTTTCATCTGTTCCGTCCGCCAATATATTAAACCATTTTTTTGAGTGTCTTATATGGTAAGTACATTCTTTAAGTGATTTTTCAGCAATAGCTGCTAATCTTGAATCTTGTGAGTCTTTCAATAATGTATAAAAATGAAAATCATAAACATCAAAGAAAAATTGTCGAGTAATTATCTCAGCAAAATCTCCATTTTCTAACTCACAAAGTATTAAACTTTTAAATTTAATATCATTTCTTAAAAAAGCAAATGAGTCTGCTGTTCTACCATCATTTGCAATTTCAGCAGCATATTCATAAAACTCATTCGCCTGTCCAAGCAAATCTAATGAAATATTAGATGTAGCAATATCTTCTTCCAAAGAAGGTCCGTGTCCGCATTTTTCTGATAACCTATGGCTAAGCACAAGTCGGTCATCTGCCTGTATTAAGACGTAATCTAATAAATTATTATTCGATATCAACGTTTACTCCTTTTGGTATTCTATAGAACTTCGGTTGTCTATATGGCTTATCCCCTGGGTCAAAAAATGAAGGGTTATCATCTGGTTTAGTAGAAGTTATCATATTAGTTGGAACAACCCACATCGCATAAGGAATCTCTCTTCTTGCGTATACATCACGAGCATTTTGAATTGCATTTTCACTATCTGCTGCGTGTAAGCTTCCTACATGAGTAAAAGGCAATCCTGCTTTCCTTTGTGTAAATACTTCCCATAAATCTAATTGTGTATCTTCTGACATTTTTTCCTCTTAAATTATTTATTTTTATTCATACAAATTTAAGAACTTTTTGTCTTAAATATAAATTTTTTTTAAAAAAAAGTTTTTAAAACTAAAAATATCAACAAAAACGTCAATCTACTATGGAATTTAATAAAATTGTTGATATTTTCTTTTTTAAAGAAAAAGCAGAAAATGGACGACCAGTTGTTACTACTGGTGCAATCATCTTAGGAAGTTTATTAAGAACATTTATTATTTTAGCACTATCCTACTTCTTGGTAAGAAAATATATGTTATATGATTATATCATTATGCTTATTTTCATTCTTTGGTTCTTAGTTGCTATGCCCGCTTACAAAGCATATCAAGGATTTAATACAGAAATGGAGAAATTTAAAGAATCAACTCTTTGTGGAACTTGCAAGCATTTTGAAAAATCAGCCCAACTTTGTAAAATTTACGACGAACATCCAACAAAAGATTATATTCCTTGCGATGGACTAAACTGGGAGCCAAAATCGTATGAAGATGAATAATTTAAAATTAAAATATTCTTGAAAAACTATGCTTTTTTAAATGCTCTTTTAATATCTTTTTCTTGGTCACGAGTTTTAATAGTTTCCCGTTTATCATGAAGTTTTTTCGGTTTAACTAAAGCAATTTCAATTTTAACTAAATGTCCTGAAAAGTATATTTCGGTTGGAACAATAGTATATGCCTTCTCATTAACTAAAGTTCTCCACTTAATTTGCTCTCTTTTTTTTATTAAAATCTTTCGACGTCTTTTCGGTTCATGGTTATTAATATTCCCTTGTTCGTATTCGGGAATATGAATATTTACACAATATAATTCATCGTTTAATTTATTAGGAAAAAAACAATAGGCATCTTGGAGGGAGCATTTACCTTTTCTTAACGATTTCACTTCCGTTCCAGTCAATTCAATCCCAGCTTCAATTTTGTTTATAATTTCATAATTGAAGAATGCCTTCTTATTAGAAGTAATTAACTTATACGTTCGTGTCTTATATTCTGGTAATATTTCTTTCATAATTAAAAAGCAAGGACAAAATATCCTTGCTTAATTTAAAAAATCAATAATAATTTACGAATTCATTGAACTTAAAAACTGCTCATTATCCTTCGTTCCTCTCATTCTATCTAAAATAAACTCCATTGCCTCAACGGGTTGCATCTCAGCAAGGACTTTTCTTAAAATCCAAACCTTATTCAACTCTTGAGCATCCATAATTAAGTCTTCTCGTCTTGTTCCAGATCTATTAACATCTATTGCAGGATAAACTCTTCTATCTGAAATTTGTCTATTTAAAACAAGCTCCATATTCCCTGTCCCTTTAAACTCTTCAAAAATTACTTCGTCCATTCTTGAACCAGTTTCAACAAGTGCCGTTGCTATAATTGATAAAGAACCACCTTCTTCAACATTTCTTGCTGCACCAAAAAACCTCTTTGGTTTATGCAAAGCTAAAGCATCAACTCCACCAGAAAGGATTTTTCCAGAGTGAGGAATAACAGTATTATGTGCTCTTGCAAGTCGAGTTATAGAGTCTAATAAAATAACAACATCTTGTTTAGCTTCAACTAATCGTTTTGCTTTTTCAATAACCATTTCAGCAACTTGAACGTGTCTTTCAGCTGGCTCATCAAAAGTAGAAGCAACAACTTCACCATTCACAGAACGTTCCATATCAGTTACTTCTTCAGGTCTTTCGTCAATCAAAAGAACAATCAGTTTAACTTCAGGGTGATTTTGAGCAATAGAATTTGCAAAATTCTTTAAAATCACTGTTTTACCTGATTTTGGAGGAGCAACAATTAATCCCCTTTGCCCTTTACCAATTGGTGAAAGCAAATCCACAATCCTCATTGCATAGCCAGAAGAAGCTGCTTCTAATTTCAATCTTTCATCAGGAAATAAAGGAGTTAAATTATCAAATATAGTTCTGTCTCTAATAATCTCTGGACTTAAATAATTTACATCTTCTACTTTTAAAAGAGCATAAAATCTTTCGCCTTCTTTTGGAGGTCTAACATGCCCTTTTATAGAATCACCAGTTCTTAAACCGAATTTTTTAATTTGCGAAGGAGAAACATAGATGTCATCAGGGGAAGGAAGATAATTGTAACTTGCAGAGCGTAAAAAACCATAACCATCTGGTAATACTTCAAGAACGCCACCACTAGTCAGGACCTTTTCCCTTTTCTGCGATTCCTGAGCTTGCTGAGCATTCTTAAAGTCCATTATCGCTTTAATTAACTCTTGTTTTCTTAGCCCAGAAATACTATCTAACCCCATTTCTTTCGACATCGTCTGCAATTCAATGAGTTTCATTCCTCGTAATTCAGCAATATCAATCACTTCTGCTTGTACTTCTGGCTCTTGCTCTACGACTCTATTGCTCGCCGCTGGAGCATTATAATTATTAAAATTTCTCGAATAAGTCGAAGACCCATTCGTTGGCTTTTGCTTTGAGACTCTACTTCTCAAACGTTTTTCTGTCATTAAATATAACCCTATAAATATATTTTGTTCTGCTGTCCTAAACCGGGGATTGAAGTTTATAATTTAAAAGAATAGATTTTTTGAAATCTCGCCGGTGAGAATTAACAAAATTAAAAAAATATTTTTATTTTCCAAAAAAAAAAGTAATAACTAATATAAATAAATAATCTTAGGGTGATTAATATTATTATTTTGCAATTTAATTTTAATTATACATTTCAATCAAGTATTGAATTTATCTTTGCTACCTTCTTCAAAAAAATATTTACAAATCAAAGAAATTGAATAAAAAAGAACCCTCAAAAAAGAGGGTTCTAAAAATAAATTTTATAATATTTTTAATTGTAGTTATTTATTGTAAGTACATTTACAATTACACTTTCCGTCTTTGTTGCCCTCACAAGTGCATTCCCC
>CAYXMM010000010.1:5558-61226 GCA_964465945.1 uncultured Hyphomicrobiales bacterium | reverse complement strand
TGTTGCCCTCACAAGTGCATTCCCCACCCTCAGAGCATTTGCAATTTTCATCGCAGTTGCAAGTGCAAGTCATAGTGCAAGTACATTTACAATTACACTTTCCGTCTTTGTTGCCCTCACAAGTGCATTCCCCACCCTCAGAGCATTTGCAATTTTCATCGCAATTACAAGTGAAATCTTTTTGATTAAGAATTTCTAACATTTTATCCTCCAATTATTTTTTTAGTTTTGTTAATTTAACTTACATCTATTAGTCGCAATTTAATCTAAAAAGACGCAAGTTTAACAAGTGCATTCATCTGAATCATCGAAATAAGTGTTCCCAGCAGCATCTTTTTTAATCATACAGCACGAAACAAATGATTCTTTAATTTGTAATTTAGCCCGCTGAACACGAGATTTGACACCTGAATATGAAATACCAATTTCTTCAGCATATTCTTTTTGCGACATTGTGCCTAATTCTGTGTTTAGCAATGCTTCTTTATATTTATCATCCAAATCATTTATAAATGGAGTTAAACATTTATAGTAACACTCAGAAACATTGACCTTATTTTCTTCTGGTAATTCAAGTTCATCAATATCAATATAATGTTTATTCTTTCTGAAATGATCCATTATAGTATTTCGAGCAATTGAAAAAATCCAAGATTTTAACTTTTCTGATTCGTTAAGCGATGTCAGATTGTCGTTAATTTTAATAAATATGTCTTGAAGAATATCCTCTGCCAGATGTTTATTTTTAACTTTAGAAATAATATACTGGTAAAGCGATTTTTCAAATTCTAAATATATTTCATCTAATTTCATAATACTCCTTTCATATTACTTAGACGAAAATCACTCAAAAAAGACGCAAAATTATTTAAAATTATGAAAAATTTATTAAAGTTAAATTGTTTAACAGACATATTTATGGTAAATTTCCAATTTCACAAATATTTCTTAATTTTAAAGTTTGGAAATAACATAAATTAAATTAAAATATGAAAATATCCTATAATTGGCTTAAAGAATTAATAAATATTGATAAATCACCTGCTGAGTTAGAAGAAACTCTTACTATGTTAGGGTTTGAAGTTGAGGAAATTATTGATTATTCACAGAAGTACAATAACTTCGTCATAGCAAATGTATTAGAAAAAGTCCCACATCCAAATGCAGATAAATTAAATTTATGCACTGTAAAATATGGTGAAAATACTCAAGTTGTGGTTTGCGGTGCGCCGAATGTTGCTGCCGGTCAAAATGTAATCTTGGGCTTATCAGGTGCAATAGTTCCAAAAGGTGAGTTTAAACTATCAAAGGCAATGATAAGAGGCGTAGAATCAAATGGAATGATTTGTTCAAAAGCCGAGTTAGAGTTAGGAGAAGATAGCGATGGGATTTGGGTTCTACCTGAAGATGTGGCAAATGGAACGAGTTTAAGCGACTATTTAAACTTGAATGACATAATTTTCGATATTTTTATTACTCCTAATAGGTCAGATGGAAATAGCCACATTGGAATTGCCCGGGATCTTGCTGCTTATTATGGACTTAATTTAAAATTACCAGAAATTGAATACAAGAAGTTTGATAATAACATTAAAGATTTCAGTATAAATATAGAAAATACAGATGCTTGCCCTCGCTATATTGGAATGATTATTAATGGAGTTAGCATTGTTGAATCTCCAGATTGGTTAAAAAACCGATTAAAACAATTAGGATTGCGTCCTCGTAATATAGCAGTAGATGCAACAAATTATGTGCTAATGGAAACAGGCAATCCGCTCCATGCCTTTGATTTAGATTATATTAAAGATAAAAAAATTATCGTAAAAAACGCTAATGATAACGAGAATTTTGTTTCTCTCGATAGTAAAGAAAGAACGCTTGATAGTAGTATGTTGATGATTTGCGATAACGAGAAATCCGTTGCTATTGCTGGGGTTATGGGTGGTGAAAATTCTGAAATTACAAATGATACTAAAAATATTCTCATTGAAGCCGCTTATTTTAACCCAAGCTCAGTAAGAAGGACAGCAAGAAAATTAGCAATTAAATCTGATGCAAGTTATAGATTTGAGCGAGGTGTTGATTATAATAATTTAGTATTTGCAGCACAAAGAGTTGCAAGTTTGATTACTAAATATGCAGGTGGCGAAGTAGGAATTAATTATCATGATATTTATCCAATTAAGTTAGTAGATAAAATTGTTAAATTAAGATTTGACAGATGTAGAAGAATTATTGGCAAGCAATTAACCAATGAAGAAATTATTGAAGTATTTAATAAGCTTGGCTGGGAATATAATGTATCACCAGATTACATCGAAGTTACTTCTCCCACATATCGCGTTGATATTAATATAGAAGAAGACTTAATTGAAGAAGTAGCAAGGTTTATAAATTACAATAATATAACTCCAAATTATAGATCTATCGTTGATATTTCAAAAAGT
Source organism: uncultured Hyphomicrobiales bacterium (assembly GCA_964465945.1). Taxonomy (GTDB): domain Bacteria; phylum Bacteroidota; class Ignavibacteria; order Kapaibacteriales; family UBA2268; genus JAJRPT01. The sequence goes on along the minus strand of CAYXMM010000010.1, from coordinate 58,776 downwards.
AAAGTACCTAATGTTTTGGCTAAGCCAAGTAAACGAGATGAAATCAAACAATACTTTATAAATAATGGATTTAACGAAATTTTAACTCCTAATCAAATTTCAAGTGAATTGACGGGTTTATTTGATTCAAGAGTAGTTGATATTGCCAATCCGCTTGGCTTAGAAATGGGTGTAATGAGAACTTCCGTTATTCCATCATCATTAAAAGTTGTGAGTAAAAACTTAAATTCAAGAAATTTAGATTTAAAACTATTCCAAATAGGTAAACAATTTAGAAGAATTTCAAGTAAAGAAAACTTCATTTCAGATGTTGAAGAAAGTGAAAATTTGAATATAATTTTAGTTGGAAATTTAATTACTCCAAATTGGTCTCACAATAAAAACAAAGCAGATTTTTACGATTTAAAAGGAATTTTTGAAGATTTCAACCAGAAATTTGAATTAAATTTAAAATTAAAAGAAAATAAAGATTTCTCAGTTTATTCAGCAAATTCTTTGAGTATTTTCGACAAAAAAGATGAAGTTGGCAAGATTGGATATATTTCTAAAACAATTCTTGAAAAATTCGATATTGAGCAAGAAGTTTTAATAATTGACATAAACTTGAAATCAATTTATTCAAAATCTGAAATCGAAAAAAAATATAGTAAAGTATCTCCATATCCAGTTATAGATTGGGATTTAGCGTTTTTAGTAGATAAGTCAGCCCAAGCAGGAAGATGTCTTAACGATATTGAAAATATTGCTGGTAAATACTTGCAAAATATTAGTTTATTTGATGTCTATGAAGGAAAAAACTTACCTGAAAATAAAAAATCTTACGCATTTAACTTAAAATTTTCTGCGTTAGACCGAACACTAAGCGACGAAGATATAAATCCTGTAATTGACAAAATCGTCAATATGATGAGCGAAAAATATAATGCGCAGTTAAGGAATAGCTAAGTTATTAAATTAATAATCCAGTTTAACAAGGGGGATGAAATCCCCTTGTTAAAAATGTTTATTGCTTAAATTTTTATTGCTACAATGTAATCTTTGAGTAAAAAAGTTACTTATTATGCTCGTAAAGTCAAATTATTAAATTACTTCAAAACTATTATTAAACAATCACCTTTCCACAATAAATTTTCGGCTAATCGAAATATCATCTAATTTTAAAACTATAATATAGCTACCTTGCAAAAATTTTGAAGTATTTATTTTTGTCAAATTGCTAATCATTTTTGAACTATAAACCTCATTCCCAATTATATCAATTATATTTATTTCTCCATTCCGAAATGACTTATTAACAATTAAATTTAATTCATCACTCACCGGATTTGAGAAAATTATTACTTTATCATTATAATCGTCAACTTTACTTGGTATTTCTTTTAAATATTCATAAGCACCAATATCCAATTTCCCATCGCTATTATTTCTTGCTTTATTCCCAGAAATTTCACTTTCGACAGGAGTAATATATTCAAAATATGGGAATAATTCATGACCTTTAATTATAATTAAATTATCATTTTCATCTTTAATAATTTTTCCATTATCAACTAGGGGACTATTTTCAAGAGGAGTAAAATCTAATTTACTAATATCTTTCAATCCAGCTGAGTTCACATCATTATTTATAAAGTTATTTGCACTATCAAGATATTTAGGATTTCCAATAATCAAACCTCCTGTTTTCGCTCCAACCATAACATTATTATACAAAACCAAACTATCAGTTCCATCAACAATATTCACAAAGCTTCCCTTAGATTTATTGTTAATAATCGTATTATTTGCAATCCATAAATTATTTGGAGTAGGATTTTTCAGCCCCTCTAAACCGTAGCCAATAATATTAGAGTTTTCAGAATCCTCCCCTTGCTCAATTATATTACCAACAATCACGGCAGTTCCACCATTAGGCAAATCTATATTGCGACTATCAACAGAATTCGTATTTGAAATTCTATTATACATTATAAAACTATTATATGCTCTACTTTTGAACTCATGACCAGATGCAACAGCATTCATTGAAAGATTAAATCTGAAAATCAAAGTATCAACATAATTTATATAAATATTGTGTTGATAACCTGGATTCTTGCTATTTCCATTATTATTAAACTCACAATACTCTATCAACACTCTGCAATCTGCAATCTTACCACCTTGCAAAATACCCATTTCATTGCCAAAAAATCTACAAAATCTAACATCAAGATTTACACCCTCTAATCTTATCCCTGCTCCATTTCCACTTTCAACTTTTGCATTACTAAAAGTAATATTTTCAACAGTAGTATTGCTACCCTTTATCACAAAAATACCTTTCCCATTACTTTGGTCATTAGCGATTGACTCACCAGCAATCAAAATTGTATTCTTTCCAATTCCTCTAATCAATAAATTATCCTGTCTCCAAGTAACCTGCCTATCGCCATTATATGTATCTTCAGCAATAATTATAGTATCACCATTTTCCGCAAGCCCTTCAACCTGACTGCAAAACTTATATTCACTTTCTCCTCCAACATTCCAAACCTTTGAGAACATTGGTGTTGAGAAATAAATCAATAAGATATAAAGTAAACTTTTATTCAAAACAATTCTCCTTAAATTATTTTTTAACTTAATAATGAAAAACACTTCTCGTATTTTTTTATAATTTTTTACTAATTTATATATTTTTTAGAAATTATCTTTATATGTTGAACTAAAAATAAAAAAATTAATTTGAGAAATATAAATAATTGTTAAATTAAACTTATTATTAAAAAAATATTTTTTTTAACTCATACTATTTTCATAACTTACAAATTGTTAATAACTTTTTTTCAATTTTCGTGATATGTTTTGCCAACTTTTGTGTCATTGTAGTATAGAAAATTACAAATTTTGAAAAAGTATGATTTTATAATTTCTTAATAAAAGAATAAATTTTTATGAAAGTAAACTTATTATTTGTATTATCAATGCTATTAGTGATAAACGAAGTAGTAGCAGAAGAAGAAATTCGCTGGCTAAAACTAAGACAGGAACTGGGTTTAGAGAATATTATCAATGCAGTTTTTGCTCCTGGTGATAGCACAATCTTAGTTACTGACGCAAATTTCAAAGTTGTTGAAGTGAATGCAAATTCTGGAAACTTAGTAAAAGTTTTACCAAATTTTTTGGGAATAATTCAATTTTCGGAAGACAAGCAATATGTTTATACTTATGGCTGGGAAAAAGTAAAGTGGCAATCTGGTGAACGTGTTGGAATATATAATGTACCAAAGTCTAAGTCCTTCGGTCAAATTGAAAACGATTATAGTGCTGGATTTAGAATTAATGAAAAGGCTGGACTTTTAGTAGGTGTAGTAAATCAAAGTAGTTATACTCCATCTGTTTGGAAAGAAGGGGTTTGGGTTTTTGATTTAAATACTTTTGAGCTGATTGATACAATTGGTTTTTATAAAAATTATTATATTTCTATTGAAATGACAAATGATGGAAAGTATTTTAGAACGCTTTCGGAAGCAGTTAATGCACATCCAAAACAAATCACTTATCGTCTAAATATATGGGATACAAAAACATTAGATACCATATCGTATAAAAACCCGTTTAGCAAAATAGGTTATTTAATAAACAATATGACAACCTCCCCCGACAATAAATGGCTATGTGGCACATCTGTTAGTTCTGTTAAGGTTTTCGATAACACTACTTATGAACTTAAATATCAGTGGGGTGTTGAAAAATGGCAGGGTTCATTATTAATTTCAAACGATTCGAGATATTTATTTAGTAGTGGATATGAAGCAGGCTCAATGCGTATTTGGGATTTAAACACTGGAAATTTAGCTTTTAAATATAATAATTTTGGTGATAGAATTTATGCAATAAATAATATAGGTAGTCAGATTATATCTTTTTCAACGGAATACGTTGCTATTGTCAACAACATGTTAAACCAAAACACAGATGTTCCAGAATCAGCTGAACCAGTTATTTATCCTAATCCAAGCGATGGTATCGTAATATTAAATAGTAAGTACTTTCAAATAGGACAACTTAATATTGAACTATATGATATGCATGGCAGACTGCTTGACGTTCTCTATGATGGCTTTTATAAACAAGAAGAATTAAAATTAGATATTTCTTATGTAAATGATGGAATATTTTTAATCAAGACAACTCAAGGGAAAGACTTCCAGACCTTTAAAGTGATTAAAGGGAAATGAGATGAAAAGAAATATTTATTCAACTGGTTTCTTCGCTTCGCTCAGAATGACAGGGGCTACGCTCAGAATGACAAGTCTTTTTTTATTTGTAGAGATTAACCTATATATAAACATTAACCCTTTATTTACCAAATATTTGTTAAATTGTGCATAAATAATTTAATATTTTTTTAAAAAAGTGTGAGATGTTTTGGCAACTAAAGTGTTATTGTAGTATAGCATTTAACAAATTTTTTAAAAGTATGTTTTTTTCAAATTATTTTTATTAATTTGTAAAAAATGAATTTTATTTTTCTAAAAAAGTAAAGTTATAGTGTAATATATGCAAGTAAATTATTACCATATTCTCCTAACTCCTTATATATATATATATATATATATATACGCTTGCTTTATACAACAATCCGAAATCGCAAATTCTCTCTACTATGAAATTAAAAATAATTTACAAATTAAATGTTCTAAGCAAAACAAATTACAGGAGTTCAAACTTTATAATTTAGTTAAACAAAAGTATAGGCGGAACGGCATCTAACCTAAATGCTTATGTTTGTTGGTGTTCATAATTTTTTATGGACTAAAAAAAAAGATTTTGTTTAACTAATTTAAGATAAAAAAATGTATCAAAAATTTAAAATATTGATTTTAAGTGTTGTTGTACTTTTATCAATTAGTATTAACGAAGCTAAAAGCCAATCATGTCCAACTAACTATTCTTCTACTGTAAAAGTTTTGAATATTAACGGATGTGATTATGAAGTTCATATATGTTTTAAATGTGGTTTGTCAACTGCTTATAGCGATGTAAGAGTATATGGATTTACGAGGCTAGACCCAAATTGTAACCAAACTTGGACAACGGACCAGGTATTAGAATATATATGGGACTATTTAGTCTCAGATGAATTTATAAATTTTGTGTTAGAAGATTGTAATATTGATTTACCTCCTTGCGATGTGCCTTTTATGCCTGATTTTTATATCACACGAATAGAAGATGTTTGTTGGTATAAAACTAATATTGGTGGATTGATATATTATTACCCATGCTACTGGGAGCAAGTTTATTGTGAAACAATTTGGAAATTATGCGTTGATCAAAATGGACAAATAAGATTAGATCCTTATTACGGACCGGCAATCTCGGGTAATGTTGGGAATAGCTGTCCTTCAAGTATTGAACCATCTGAACCTGCACCTAATCAACAAACTGGTTGCTTTAATGTAAAAACTCTTTGTTCACCATATTGAAAAAGGAATAGTCTCACTTATTATCAAATAAATGAGACTATATTTTATAATGAAAAAGATTATTTTTATACTATTTTTATTTAGCATAAGTAATTTGTATTCTCAAAGAGAGTACTACAATTGGTATTTTGGTTGTTATGATAGCTATAGTGGTTTACCAACGCCTAATTTATCTTTTCGGAATATGGCAAGTAAGCCTATAATAGCATTGGACGGAAAATCTTGTAATGGTGCAGACCACCCTATTTCAATTTCAGATAAAGAAGGCAATTTCCTTTTTGCTGCCGATTTTCAATATTTGTATGACGATATGTTTAATATTGTTTTTAATATTTCTGATGAATTTATAAAAATAAATCCTATTTTAAGAATTGATGATGCTCCTTTTTGCATCAATGAAATATCAGATGAGAATACACATTACATATTTTATACTTATGGAGAAGAGAATTGGAAAGGTTTATTACCTGCTTGGATGAATTTAGATGATTTAGGAATAAGAATATGGAAGTATAATTCAAAAAACAAACAAATGATTTCAACAAATGATTTTATAAAAATTAGAACAGCGTGTATAAACGGTATAGAAATAACATTAAATAATAATAACAAAGGTTATTGGATTTTATGTAGTAAATACTTAACAAGTGAATTGATTGCTTATAGATTTGATAGTAATGGATTCGACACTCTAAACCCAATAATAAATAAATTTTCATCTGAACTGGATTCATTAGTTTCAATTCAAGTAAAAGTATCACCAAATAGAAAAAAAATTGCGATTGTATTCCTAGGTAAAGAATTTGATTTGAACAATAAGTTGCTTTTAGCTGATTTCAATTATAGCACTGGTGAAATTTCTAATATTGCAATTACTAATGTAGATTATAAGCCAAAGAAATTTTATGATGTTAAATTTGTTATTCCAAAATCCCTTGAGTTTTCACCAAATTCAAAAAAACTTTATTTAGGCGTCGAGAAAGAATATTTCAATTTTACTGAAAAATATTTAGTTCAATATAATTTAGACTCTATTAATAATAAAGATAATGTTAATAGTTTTAAAATCATCGAAACAACAGATATAGATTTAGGTGTCGAAGATTTAGAATTAGCTCCAAATGGCACAATTATTTGTAATGATGCAAATAAGAAATTTGTTAGCGTAATTGAAAATCCAAATGAAAATTTTAATAAATTAGTGTTTAGTAAAATTGATTTTAATCAGAGTAAAACAATTAGCTATGTTTCAACTGGTAGAAGATTACCTAAAACCCTTTCTTGTAAATATTCATTTTTAAATATTAATCATTTTGTAGATATTTGCGAAAACGAGGATTTGATATTAAAAGCCCCTCCTTTTTATGATGTTCCAAGTGCATCCTATACTTGGGAGGGTCCAAACGGCTTTTACTCAAATGATTCAATACCTATTATTAAGAACGTCAATAAAATAAATGAAGGTTATTATAAAGTTAAAGTTTATAATTCAACTGACACTTTAAGAGATAGTTCATTAGTTACTATTAAAGAAATATTAGAAACAAAAGTTGAACAAAGTAAAGAGTATCTTTGTAAAAATGATAGTTTAGTCTTATTTACCAATGAAAATTATGAAGTTGTATGGAACGACAGCATAATATCAAAGTCTTTCACGGTCTATAACACTGGGACTTATACAGCTTTGGCAATAGATAGTAGTAAGTGTGCATTACTTAAAACAATTGTAATAAATGACTTTTTGCCAGTTTTATCCGCCACCCAAAACAACTTCTGCGAGGGTGATAGTGCTACTATTTCGCTGGATAAAGCGTATGAAACAATAGTGTGGAATACTGGTGAAACTACGAAAGATATTGTCGTGAAGACAGCGGGGGTTTATTCTGCCACAGTAACAGAAGGTGAATGCTCAAATACTGCAAGCATTGAAATTAAAGTTAATCCATTGCCAGATTTTGACGTTAAAGCTCCTAATGGTCTGCTAATTTGTGATGGTGGAAGCGTGGAGATTGAGATTGAAGCAGACCCGAATATTAGTATTCAATGGTCTGATAATTCAAGAGTTAGAAAAAGAACTTTTAATCAGTCGGGGACATTCACAATCACAGCGAAAGATATAAAAACGGGCTGCGAATTAACAAAAGAAATTGTCATCAGCGATATGAACGAAATTCAAGCGGATATTCTCGGAAATCGAACATTTTGCGACGGGGAAAGTACAACTTTAACCCTCAACCCTGAAGGTAAATCTTACCTTTGGAACACTGGTGAAACTACACGTAGTATAGAAGTCAGCGAAAGCGGTAATTATTCAGCTACAATCACAAGTGAAGCAGGTTGTGAAATAACTGCAACAAAAGAAGTTACGAAGTATCCCCTACCTGACTTTGAGATACTCGGTGAAACTATTATTTGCGAAAACCCGGTTGCTATTTACCCAAATAAAGATTTTACAAATTATGAGTGGAATACAGGTGCAAATTCAAAAACAATAACAATCACAGAAGCAGGCAATTACTGGCTTCGAGTAACAGATGAAAATGGTTGTGAAACGACAAATAATATTGAAGTAAAACAAGCAAATCCAGAGTTAAATCTAAGCACAAATAACATTAATTTTGGCGAAATAATCTTCGGTAGCACCAAAACCCAGACCATAACTGCGGATAGAGATGTTATTATCACAAAAAACACTGCTAAATTTAATGCAAATATTAATAATAAAAACATAAATATTATTTTCAATCCGACAAATATTGGCGAGTATATCGACACATTAATTGTTGAAACAGAGGGTGATTGCAAAGCCACAGACACAATCTATATTACTGGAGTTTGCAAAGCAGAAATACTTGCAAGTGTAAGCAATGCAACAGGTTATCCGAATGACAACATCACAAACAAAATAAGTTTAGAATTGCAACAACAAATTCCACTTCCAATAGATTTTAACTACAATTTGACGCTTAACATCAATCAAGATGCAATTTACATAACCGACAATACAACATATAGTTATGCAAATGGAAGACTTGTAATTGACATCGCTGATTACTTAAATAAATCTAACTATCAAACACAAATTAAAGACATTAAATCAAGAATAAACTTAGCACGGAACCACGAAAACCCTATAAAAATCAGCAACTTCACGACAGATAATGAGTTTTTAATCCCACTTCGCAAAGACGGGAACATCACAATTTACGAAGTATGTTTAGATTCAATGCGTTTAATTGAGAATTACACCCCTGCAAACATACAAACACTAAACAGAACTACAATAATACTAAACACTTACGAAAGCGGAGCATATAAAATAGAAATCAGCGATTTAACAGGTAAAGTAATCACAAAACAAACACAAACGACAAAAAACAGCGAACAAATAAAGTACAACTACGAACTCAGCAACGGCACCTACATAATCAAAATCACAGAACCCGGTAAAATTCAAACAATTAAGGTGATATTTGTAGAATAGGGAAATCGCAACCTTTTAAAAATGATTTTAAGAGATTGAGATATTTCAATAATATGAATCAATTTATCAAAAAAGTCTTTAAATAATTTAAGTATAGGTCAGGATATAAGTGAGATAAATCTCCGTGCTTGTTATTCTCTAAAATTAAAATATTTTTTCTGACAATTAATTGTGAATAAAATTTCGTTGTTATGTTTGCATCAACCACATTATCATTTTTACCTTGAATGATAAATACTTCATCTGCTCTAATTTGGTCTGCAGCATTTGTTAAATTAAATTGCTCTTCGTTGTCTAAGAATACATTTTTATTGCTAATTCTTGCCATAACATCTTTTGGATCTATCATAGGACTATCTAAAAATAATCCTTCTATATTTTCATCCTTTGATGCTAAAACCGCAATCGTTGCTCCCATCGAAAAACCATAAAGCGAAACTTTTGATTTTGGATTTAATTTATGAATATATTGTATGACTGACTTTGTGTCCTCAACAAACTCAATCATTGAAAGTGCATATTTTGAAAAAGTAAATTTACTACTTTTCCCATAGCCCCTATAATCGAAAAGTACAACTGCTTTTTTAAGATTTTTAGATACATATTTTGCATAAGGTAGGAAATTACTCATATTCCCAATGTCAGTGTTGAGCATAATCAAAACATCAGAATAATTCTCATTTTCCGATATTATCCAAGTATTTAACTTCATACTATCTTTAGTCTCAATTTGAACCTCTTTATATTTCAAGTCATAATCTTTTGGAGTTTTATCATAATTATAACTTGGCTCAACTGCAAAAAGAACGTTTAAAATTAAGAAAAATAAAATCATAATAATCCTTATTAAAATCAATTAGTTAATGTTTCTTTCAATGAAATAATAAGAACTTCAACAATCCTATCAATTTCAGCTTTTGAAATTATTAGTGGTGGCAAAATTCTTATCACAGAATCAGCAGTAGAATTTACAATTACACCCTTTTCTAACATCTTTAATACGACCGGGCGAGAAGGAATGTTTAGTTGCACCCCAATAATTAATCCTTTGCCACGAACTTCAACAAATTCTTTAAATTGACTAAGTTCTTTATTCAATCTACTTATAAAATATTGACTTTTATCTTTAATTTCGTCAAGAAAATTATTATTACTAATTATTTGAAGAGTCGTCAAAGCCACAGCACAAGCAAGAGGATTTCCTCCAAAAGTAGTTCCGTGATTACCTGGTTCAATACAATTAGCAACCTTTTGACTCGCCATTACAGCACCCATTGGAAACCCTGCGGCAATCCCTTTTGCCGAGCATAAGATATCCGGTTTAACGCTATACTCTTGGAAAGCATAAAGATAACCAGCTCTTCCAACTCCACATTGAACCTCATCAAAAATAAGCAACATATTATTTTTATCGCATAACTCCCTCACTTGTTTCAAATATTCTACATCTGCAACATAAACTCCACCCTCACCTTGAATTGGTTCAATTATTATAGCGCCTGTTTTATCATTAATTTTTGATTTCAAGTCTTCAAAATCATTAAAATTTGCTTTGTTAAAACCAGTAGGTAATGGACCAAACCCTTCCTGATACTTCTTTTTTCCCATTGTAATTGTTGCTAAAGTTCGCCCATGGAACGCATTCTCCAATGAAATCACTTCGCAATTTTCCCTACCATTCATAAAATTATATTTTCTTGCAATCTTCACTGCACCCTCGATTGCCTCTGCACCAGAATTGCAGAAAAACACTCTATCCATTCCAGAAAGTTTGCAAATTAATTCTGAAAGCATCGCATTTGGCTCTGTTGTAAAGAAGTTTGATACATGCATTATTTTATTTGCTTGTTCACATATTGTTTTTGTAATATCTGGGTGTGAATGACCTAAGGAGCAAACTCCAATTCCAGCAAGTCCATCAAGATATTCATTGCCCTCAGTATCCCACAATGAGCAACCTTTCCCATGAGACATAGTTATTGGAAATCTTCCATAGTTATTAAAGTGATAGGTTTTGTCTAATTCTTGGAATTTATTCATATTATATTTTAAATAATTGTTTGTTTTGTGATTACAAAATTAAAAAATTGAACTTGTTTATCTTTGAAATATTATTAATTTTAATTTTATTTTATTTAAAATGTTTGAAGGAGTGTTTGAAATGAAGATAATTTTAATAATAATAATAATAACTTCATCTTTAAGCTTTTCAAAGACATATAATTTTTGTTCTTCTTGCGAATTAAATAATTTCAATACAGCATTTAGTTTATTACAATCTGGTGATACTCTTTTAATTGCAGAAAATACTTACAATGGAGGAACATACCATGAAAATTTGAAAGGTAACATAAATAATTATATATATATAATTGGCAATGGCAATGTTATAATTAACGGAGGTTATTCTGCTTTTCAAATTACAGATTGGGAATATGTAAGGTTTGAGAATTTAACATTTCAAAATCAAACTTCTAACGGCTTTAATGTTGATGATGGAGGCACCACTGATAGTCCAACGCAGTATATTCAATTCCATAATTGTACTTTCAAAGATATGCAAAGCACAGGAAATAATGATTTATTAAAACTCTCGGGATTAGATAATTTTTTAATTTCTAATTGCACTTTTGAGAATGGCTCACCAGGTGGAAGCGGTATTGATATGGTTGGTTGCCATAGTGGAACAATCACGCAAAATAGTTTTACAAATATGGGTTCAGAAGCAATTCAAGGCAAAGGTGGAACAAGTGAATTATATATTGAGCGAAATTACTTCATAAATGCAGGTAATCGTGGAATTAACTTAGGCGGAAGCACAGGGCTTGACTTCTTCCGTCCGATAGATGCGAAATATGAAGCAAAAAACCTATGGGTGTATTCTAATATATTTGTTGGTTCTATGGCGCCATTAGCATTTGTTAATTCGATAAATATAGAAATTATTAACAATACTTTTATTAATCCTGATAAATGGATTTTTAGAATACTTCAAGAATCTGTTGGAGAAAGATTCATAGAATGTGGCGATAATTCCATTATTAATAATTTATTCTATGTTAATGAAAATATTAACTTTACACCTGTAAATATAGGACCCAACACACGACCAGAAAGTTTTGAAATTACAGATAATTTCTTCTATAACTTAAGTAATTCTAATTGGTCACCGAATCTTATAAACCCATCTAAAAATTATATGAATATTGACCCTATGATTAATTCTGATTATACAGAACTTGATTCAACAAGTAACTTAGTTGGAAAAGGTAAAAAAGTCTTATTACCAAAATATGATTTTAATAGTAAAGAGTTTTTAAATTTTAGAAGTATTGGAGCAGTTGAAGGTGGTATTGAGGAAACTTCAACCAACGTCAAAAAGAAAGATGATATTGAATTTAATATTTTAAATAATATAGTTGAATTAAAAAATAAGGAGTTTATAAAATCTATACTCATTTATGATATAAATGGTAAAAAAATCAATGAGATTAATTTATTCAACAAACTCTATAAATTCGAATTAAATAATAAATTTAACGCGATTATTATTGAAACAGAAAAGAATAAGTATTTTAAAATAATTATAATATAACTTACATTTTGCAGAATAAACTTTCGTTACGTTGAGGGTAATTTTTTCTAAACTCGCTAAAAGAGTTTGGATTTGACTTCAGCCAAACTGAATCTTCATTAATTTTTCTACGATTTCTTGCAATTTCTAATTTTTCGATGATATTACTAAGAATAGTATACTCTTCTTTTCTATTTCCTAAAATAAAAGTTTCATTTGCTATTCCTTGCATAAACATATCATTTAAAATCATTTGCGAAGCATTTAATTTTGCATTTATAGTATGCCCTGCTATATGTGGAGTTGCAATCTTGCATAATGTCAGAAGTTCATTATTTAATAGTGGTTCATCTTCCCACACATCAACAACAGCAAATATATTTTTTTCTTTTATATTGTTTATAAGTAAAGATTCATTTACAATTCCACCACGAGAAGAATGAATAAACAAACAATTATTTTGCAATAAATTAAGATTTTCATTCAATAAATTTAAAGTTTGATACTTACCATTATCACAATATGGGACGTGATTTGTTATTACATTTGCAGTTTTTAGCAATTTTTCTAAATCTACATATTCAAAATACTCTGGAAATTTAAAATTGTTTTCTTTTAAAATTGGATCATTAATTAAAACTTTTATCCCCAATAAATTGCAATAATAAGCGACTTTTCTACCTATATTTCCAAAACCAATAATCCCAATACATAAATCCGTATATTTTAAACTGTTTATATTCCTATATTTTGCTATATTTAATAAGACATATTCTGCCACAGAATTAGAGTTGCAACCTGAAGCTATAAAATACTTAACTTGATTATTACTTAAATACTCAACATCAACATGGTCAAACCCTGCAGTTGCTGTTGCATAGTATTCCAACGGAACATTATTTAGTAGCTTTTCATTTACTTTTATTGTGGAGCGTGAAAGAAGTATATTACAACCATTAGCAATTAACTCATCATTACTAAGTTCCTTTGCTGAAAACTTAAATGAATTATAATCTTCAAGAAATTCTTCTGGAAGAATAAGCATTTCATCATAATATAACGTCTTTTTAATCATTTAAAACATTCTAAATTCTTCCAATCCTTACCAATTACAAGCGTAGTTCTTAAATACATAGTCGAATCAATATTCATTGAAACTAAAGAATCTGCAATACCAATCGCATTTGCAACCTTATATGCTGAACGCATATCCCCAACCCTATCAATAACAAGAGTTTTAGGCGATTCAAATTTAAAGTTCCCAATTTCAACAACATCGAAATGTCTTTTTCTAAAATATTGTTTTAATTTTGACGCTAAACCCGCTTCCCCACTTGCGTTCATAATATTTAGTTGTATAGTATTATTATAACTCTCATCAAGCTCATTATCAATTAAAGGAGTTATTTCTTCAACAATGAAACTATGGTAAATAAACGATGAAAGAAGCATCATCGTGATTATGCAAATTAAAGTAAAAGTTACTTTATTATAAAGAATTTTATTCATTTTTCCCCCGAAAATATTCTTTACTCGTGCAAATATTATGCCATTTTAAAAAAGTAATTCTTAGCAAAAAAAAAGACAAGTAAAACTTGTCTTTATTTCATATTTGTATAAACTGCCAACACATCATCATCTTCTTCGAGACGTTCAATTAGTTTAATCACATCTTCCGCTTGCTCATCACTTACTTCTTTACTATCATTAGGTAAATAAATAGTCTTTGCCTCGTCAGGAGTAATCCCCTTTTCCTCAAGTGCCTTATTCATATTAGCAAAGTCAGTAAAATTAGCATAAATAGTTAAATGTTCTTTACCATCTTCATCGGTATCACTTTCAATATCTGTCATTCCGAAGTCAATCAACTCAAGTTCTAACTCATCTTTATCAAGATTATTCAAAGGAAATTTAAACATAGACATTTTATCAAACAAAAAGCTCAAAGAACCTGAAGTGCCTAATTGCCCGCCACACTTAGAGAAAGCAAGACGCACATTCGCCACAGTTCTTGTCGGATTATCAGTAGCAGACTCCACATAAACCGCAACCCCATGAGCAGCATAACCTTCATAAACTAACTCATGAAAAGTTTCGGAATCCTTTGCTACCGCTTTCTTTATCGCATTTTCAATATTTTCCTTAGGCATTTGGAAAGTTTTAGCATTTTGGATCGCAATTTTCAATTTATAATTTGAATGAGGGTCAGGTCCGCCGGATTTAACTGCAAGCATTACTTGCTTTGATAATTTAGTAAAATTCTTTGCCATTGCAGACCAACGTGCAAACTTCTTATGTTTTCGGTATTCGAACGCTCTTCCCATAAAATTTCAGATTTTAGTAATAAAAATACAAAATTAATATTTTTTTTTGAAAGTTAATTAATGAAGAAAAATTATAAGAGGTTCATTCATTTATTTTCCTTTACATTGTAATTCTCAACATTATAATTCCCTATTTCTTACTTTTCCCCTTTACTTTAGCATTTTGAAAACCTTCAAACTTCATTGTTCGCCAAGGTGAACTATATTTTATTAATGTGTAATATTGAGTATAAAAATTATATCCAGGTATGACATATCCTTGATTTTGATTAATATTAACTTTGACCTCTTTCGTAACATAATAATGAATAGGAATATTATCAATTTGCGAAATATCAAGTAGCCCAAATTCATTCGTAATACTTGTTATTGTAGCAGTTTTCCCATTATGTGGAAACTCATAAGAACCTTGTCCTGTCCTAATTAATTCTAATCGATTAACCTTCTGTCCCATAGTATCAAGTGGTTCTCTAAACTTATATAACGTCATACAATTAAATAATGGAAAGGGAATCCCATTTTCTGGAACCTCAATATTTGACCTAACATTCCAATTTATATCTATTTGATTGCAATATAACCCCAAATCAAAGAACAAAAACGGAGCAAATGGACCACCTGGTGAAACCATTGCTGTATTTGAATCAGTCGTAGAATATGAATACCGCTTACCAAACTGGTCAATAACAAAAGATACTTTTTTCTTAACCCAAGGATGATTTGCAACAAGGTTATTCTTCATCTCCGCATTATTCTCAATAGCATTATATTCCATTAAATACTGACTAATATGATAACGAAAATTAGTGTCCACCGAATCCACAATAAACATCTGAATTTCCTTTCTGTTCCGTAATAGTGGTGGTTCATAATTAGTCGAAAGTGAATCAAACCCCTGGATACTATAAACCAAAGTATCATTAGGGTAAAATTCATATTTAACACAAACTGTATCTTTTGAAAATGTAACTGACCCTTCTTCAAAAATTGAAGTTTGTGCTTGTAAATAGAAATTAGAAGAAATGAAAAAAAGAAATATTTGTATTAAGTTCATAATTTTTTAAACAATTATAATGAAAAAAACAATTTTTTAGTTAAATTCGCATTACATAAAGAAGAAGAATTTAAAATACTCTCATCAAAATAAGATTAAATTATGCAAAGAATTATAAATCTTACGATTTTATTGCTATGTTTGGTTCAATTTTCTTATTCAAATTCATATTTGTATATTAATGAAATTGATACGCTGAACCTACCTACTATCAATTCAAAACTATACTTTTTTAATGATAACATTTTGCCAGTTAATAATTTAACTAACGACGATTTAATTATCTCTTCAAATAGTCGAACTCTTACTAATCTAACAATTCAAAATACAAATGCTGGAATATTATCAAATAAAAAAGTTATCATTTACTTTGATTTAAGTTTAGACTCAACAAAAAAAGAACATGTAATAAAAATAATTACAAATTTATTAAAATTTAACATTCCAAAACAAATTGAATACTATTTAATATGTTTTGACAATCTAAATTATGATTTCAAACTAGGTGAAATTGACTCAATTGAATTGAATTCTACGCTAAGAAGACAAGAAATAGAATATATTTCAAACATAGAATATACTTTAAATTTTAAACCAAATAATCCAATTGAAATATTAAAATCAATGGTTGGAGAAAAAGAAATTCTATGCTTTTCTGACTCTCCAATCAAATTAAATAACGAAAGTGCACTTTTCAATATTTTAAATAATAATCAAATTACCCTATCATTCTATGATATGAATATAAACAAAAATGATAACTTTAAACAAATTTCAAATAAAGTAAATGGATTTTATGTACCAGCTATTGATAGTGTTTACGACGCTTCAAGAGTATTAAATGCAAATTTGTTACGTTATTCTTTCACAAACGTAAATTATGATATTAAAGCCGATTGCAATACTTTAAACAGCAATACAATTCAGATGAAATATTACTCCAACTCATTTACTTTTGATATTTCAGTTTTAGATTCATTAAAGCCAAAAATAAGCTCTGACCCAATCGACAAAAACTTTGCTAATATATTACCAGGGAAAGAAGATTCAGAAGAATTTTTTATTCGTGCAGATAATTCAGATGTTTACTTATATAATATTAAATTGTCAGACAATTATGACGGAGTTTTTACCTTATTCGGCGGTATAGACGAGACAATAGAAAAGCCATATTTATTAAAAAAAGGGCAAACTTATCCATTGCAAATAAAATTTACACCTAAAGATTCTGCACTTGTTTTTACCCAAATTTTAATCAAAAGCGATGCTTGTTTTGGAAATAAAATAAACATAACAGGCGGCTTTCCAAACACTCCTCCACTTCGTAAAACCCTAAGACTATCTAACCCAGACTGTCAAGACACCTTATTCGTCAATGATGTTGTTCAAGTCCAATGGGAAGGAGTTCTACCAAGAGACGTAGTCCAATTAGAATATTCATTAAATAATGGAGCAAATTGGGATACGCTTGCAAAAAACGTAGTAGGATTAAATTACGATTGGGTCGTGCCGAACACCACTACTAATACTGGGTTAGTTAGAGTATTACAATTATGGCCCAATAATATAGGAAAAACAATTAACCTCAATCATCTTCAATTTTCAACCCAAAATGATAATAAATTAAATTCAGCATTTTTCTCACCTGATGGAAATTATATTGTAACCGCTGCAAGCGATGGCTTAGTAAGGGTTTGGAATTCAAACTCAGGAGAATTAGTGCAAGAATTTCGAGGTCATAGAGATGTTGTTAATTACGCGATTTATTCACCTAATGGAGAGTATATTGCTGCGTGTAGCAAAGATGGGAAAGCAATAGTTTGGTATGCAAATCCAAATTCTCCATTGTTTGGCGAAATTTTTAGAAGTTTTGATACCCACAAAGGCGAAGTTAATTCTGTTGATTTTAGTATTAACAATAGCGAGTTAATCACAAGCTGTTTAGACGGGAAATACCGAATATTTGACCTTAAAACAGGACAGCAGTTCTATGAAAAAAACGAAGGACAAAACATTCGTTTTACTAAATTTGCCCCTAATAATAAATTTTATATAGTAGGTCTAAGAAATGGAATAGCAAATGCTTATGCAGTCTTAGACAACAAACTAATCAAATCATTTAATACAAGTGTAGGAGGTGGAAACCAACCTATCACGCATATAGACATAAGTCCGGACTCAAAATTAATTTCAATCACAAATAAACTAACAAAAGAAATATCAGTTTGGGACTACCCAAATGACAAAAAAATATACTCATTTTACCATCCACCAAGTTTTAAAGATAGCTATGACTCGCTCGCAACTCCAAACTCATCATTTTTCTATTACAGCAATAAAGACACTTTATTAATTTCAAGTGCAGGAAATGAAGCAATTCGTTGGGATTTAACAGATGGAGACTCAACTGCTTCTTTTAAAGAGCATACTTCATTTGTAATGACAACAAATTACAACTTCGATGCAAGTAGAGTTGTTACTTCATCTTGGGACGGATATGCAAAAATCTGGAAACTCAAAGAACGTGATATTCAAATGGATACAAGCGATTGCAATTTTGTAATTCTCGACCCATTAGCAAGTATTAGAGATTTTGCCTTTGATTATACAATGCTTGGAAAATCAGCCGATAGTTCATTCTCTGCATTAATTCAAAATAACAGTAGTTCTTCTATATTAATAGATTCAATTAGTATAAAAGGACGTGATAGAGATGAGTTTAAATTTAAAAACAATCATAAATATATCACATTGAACCCAAATGAAAATTATAGTTTAGATATTGTTTTCACACCTAATCAGGTAGGCGAAAGAATGGCTACGCTTGAACTTACGTTACCAGCAAAAGTCATTTACAAATACTTTTCTGGCTTTGGTTACAAATCAAACATACAAAAACTTACTGATACAATAAATTTTGGAAATTTAGTCGTTGCAGAAACAAAAGAAATAAATAATTTACCTCTATTAAGAAATTTAGACCCTAAAAGTTTAGAAATCGATAGTATTAAGATTTACGACTTAGATTATGACAATTTCACATATTTAAGCGATAATTCAACAAATAATACATTGCCAGCAAACATTGATTTATATAGTAATTTACAATTTCAAACCGATACATTGGGAAAATTTAACTCAATTTTAAAAATCTATCATAGTGACGAAACAAAAGCAAGTAAATATCTTGTTAGTGGAGCAGGAGTTCCTCCCAGAGTTGATACTCTGACAATCAAAATTAATTCTCAAGATGTTGTAAATAATCAAATTATAGAATGCCCATTGCTTATAGATAAAATATCTAATTTAGGAATTATTGAGAGTATTTCTGGTTTCAATTTTAGAATTAGTTACAACAAAACAATGCTTGAACCATTGTTTAACTACAAATTAATTTACGACATAGGAGACATAAGAACAATTGAATTTGATATAAATTTAGTAAATAGAGAAAATTTACTTTTACCAGATGCCGAGTTATCAAAACTAACTTTCAGAGTTGGACTTGGAAAAACTACTTACTCTGATATTACTATTTCAAGCGTTACCCCAATCGGTGAAGGAAAAATTATTTTAAATTGGAATAACCCAAGAATTAACCAAATTGACGTATGCAAGGAAGGTGGAGTCCGACTAATCGATACAGAAGGAAAATTCGAACTAACTCAAAACTTCCCAAATCCAGTTATTTCAAATACAAATATAGAATTTGAAATAATTGAAAAAAGTAAAACAAATCTCTATATAATCGATATTAATGGAAATAAAGTAAAAGAAATTGTGAATAGCGTTATCCCAGTTGGAAGATATGATTTGCAAATAAACTTAAATGATTTACCAAACGGCTCATATTTTTATGTACTTGAAACAAAAAATATGAAAGAGACGAAAAGCATTATAATAAATAAATAGTTTTAAAATTGGTTACAAAATGATAAAAACTCCAAGAGGAACAAAAGATATATTACCAGAAGAAACATTCAAATGGCAATACTTAGAATCAAAATTTAAAGAAATAACAGCACTATTTTCATACAAAGAAATAAGAACCCCAATTTTTGAATTAACAGAAGTTTTCTCCCGTTCTATCGGCGAAGCAACTGACATCGTTAATAAGGAAATGTATACCTTTAATGACAGGTCAGATACATCATTAACTTTAAGACCAGAAATGACCGCAGCCCTTGTTAGAGCCGCAATAGAAAATTCAATCACTAATACAGGTGGTGTCCAGAAATTATGGTACTTCGGTCCATTCTTCCGATATGAAAGACCACAAAAAGGTCGTTTCAGACAATTCCATCAATTCGGAGTTGAATGTCTTTCTTCCCCATATCCAGAAAGTGATATTGAAGTTATTCAATTAGCTGATAAATTAATCCACGAAATTGGAATATTCGAATATACTCTTTTTATTAATTCAATCGGAAACAAAATTTCAAGAGAGAATTATAATAAGATATTAATTGAATTTTTACAGGATAATAAAGATAAACTATCTGAAACAAGTTTAGAAAGATTAGATAAAAATCCACTTAGAATTTTAGATTCAAAAGCTCCTGAAGATATTCAACTTTTAGAAAACGCACCTAAGATTTCAGAAAATTTAGACGATGAATCAAATAATCATTATGGAAAAGTAAAAGAAGCATTAAATCAATTAGGCATCAGTTATAAAGAAAATTTTAAATTAGTAAGAGGACTTGACTATTACTCTCACACAGTTTTTGAATTTCAAAGCAATCATTTAGGCGCGCAAGATTCATTCGGTGGTGGTGGAAGATATAACGAATTATTCTCACAATTAGGTGGTAAAGATATCCCAGCCGTTGGGTTCGCAATGGGAGTTGAAAGACTACTATTAATTTTAGATTCAATTAATAAATTTGATGGCTTAAATGAAGAAATTGACTTATATATAGTCAAACAAACCTCTAATAACGAAATTTTCTATAATTTAGTAAAGAATCTCAGAAATCAAAATATTAAATTAAGTTACGACTTACTTAATAAGTCAATGAAATCTCAATTCAAAGATGCTGATAAACTCGGAGCAAAAAAATGTATGGTTATAGGCGAAAATGAAATTGAAAAAGGCATAGTATCTTTAAAAGATATGAAAACAGGAATCCAAAAAGAATTAAAATTTGAAGATTTAACCACAACAGAAATATTAAATTGAAAGAAAAAAGCAGTTTCATACAACAAATATACTTTTTTATGGATAAATGGCAAATTAGAACAATACTTCTAATTATTGCTACAACTATTATTATTGCAATTATTATCTTTATCCAATTTTTAATAAAAGATTTAATCGAGAAAGAACAAAAATTAATCGAAGTTAGTGCTTTGATTTACAAAGACATTGCTATATCTATTAATGATGATAGCTCTAAAACAGAAGATTTATTTAAATTATTAGAGCAAGTAAACGAAAACATCACATTCCCTCTAATTTCAACAAATGAGAATAATCAACCAAATTATCCTTATGAGAAAAATAGTTTAAATATTAAATTTGAAGATAATTTATCACAAGAAGAAAAAACAAAGTATATGAACAATCTCGTAAAAGAAATGTCAGATACTTATGAGCCAATCGTTGTGAGAGACAACGACGGGCAAATATTAATGAAAATCTTCTACACAAACTCAACTGTTGTCGACATCTTAAAGATATTCCCAATAATTGTCATTCTCTCAGTTGGTGGTTTATTAATCTTAAGTTATGTTATTTTCAATGATATAAGAAAAAATCAAGAGAGTATGGTTTGGGTTGGAATGTCAAAAGAAGCTGCGCATCAAATGGGGACGCCACTTTCTTCTCTCCTTGCTTGGATTGAAATCTTAAAACTTCAAGACGACCAAGAAGTTAATGAAACCGTAGTCGAAATGGAAAAAGATGTAGTTCGCTTAAACATTATTGCAAACAGATTCGCCAAAATTGGTTCAACACCCGAACTTCAAAAAGTAGATATAGCCGAGCTTATCGATAATGCTAAAATGTATTTCCAAAGACGGCTACCGCATTTAGGTAAGAAAATCACAATAAAAGGTAATTATCACGACAAACAATACAAAGCATACCTCAATTCAGAGTTATTCACTTGGGTTCTTGAAAACCTAATCAAAAACGCAGCAGAAGCAATTACAAAACCAAATGGCGAAATAACTATCGACATTTACAGATTAGGAAGTAAATTAGAAATCCTTGTTAAAGATAATGGCAAAGGAATGTCTAAACAAGTCAAAAAGAACATCTTCACACCAGGTTACACAACAAAAAAACGTGGTTGGGGTTTAGGATTAAGTCTTTCAAAAAGAATAATCGAGCAATATCATAAAGGTAAACTTTACGTCAAAGAATCACAACCAAACATTGGCACAACCTTTCAAATTGACTTACCAACAAGAATAGAATATTACGGGTAGTATTTAGAGTAAAAATTTATCACCACAAGGAGAAGCAAACTATCAATCGCAAGTGCTTTTAACTTTATATTGAAATTCGCTTTAGCTTATCCTGTATCTAGTAATTTGAAAAATGAATGGTGTATCTCTTTGTGTCCAATCTGATTGAGTTACTTAATTGAGCATAACTGAAATAATTAGAGATACACAAAACTTCAAGCCATACTCAATTGAGTTCGTTATTTTAAACAAATTGAATTGAATGAATTTATTGAACTTTATCGAATAAACTGAGTGATCTAAGTTATAAAACAACAACAATTCTATACAAATAATAAGGGCTGTCCATAAAGGACAGCCCAAAAATACTAAAGAAAACTAAAATGAATCAAAATGAATTATTTTACAACTACGAAACCATTTCTCTCATTCAAATTCGTAGATGGTGAGTTTATTTCATAATAATAAGTACCATTCGATAATTTATCTACTGGTATTGCTATTGTGTGATTTCCTGCTGATAATTTTGAGTCATTTAATACTGCAACTACTTCACCAGTTGAGTTAACAATCCTAACAATTGTTTCAGAGTCAAATGCTAATGAAAACTCAATTTTACCACCTGCACTTGTTACTGGGTTAGGTGAAACTAATCCCGCATTGTTATTATAGTTTGATAGCTCTAAAGGTCTATAACCCATACCACAAACAGGGTCTAAGTCTAATGTAATTTGGTCAGGAGAAACTATTTGTCCACAAGAGTTTCCAGTTGGGTCAAACATAGAAGTTTTGATATAAGTTTCCATATTACCAACTTGGTCTCTACCTTCTAAATATAGACTATCAACACTTGCACTTACACCTCCAATAGTATAACCTGCATCTGGTAAGTTCGGTAATCCACTTTTGAAGTGTACTCTGAATACATCTCCGCCAGCATTTATAATATTACCAGTTTTTGCAACTAATTGGAATGAAATTGTTTCAATTACATTATATTTGTTATCTCTGCTTGCATCTCTTTCAAGTTGCATTGAAGTATTCAAATCAATAATATCAAATTTATTTTTATAATCTCCAATTAATTCAACACCTTGTGCATTATCATAAGTCAAATAACTTCTTCTGTATTCTACACCAACTTGTAACGTTGTTAAGCCAGCATCTTTCAAATCGGTAGCCGGGGTTATATTATCTAAACTTACTGCATAAGTCAAGTTTCTGTGTGGTTTAATAGTAAAGTTAACTTTTTCAGTTAAAGGTTGACCATCATCTCTCTTAACAACACTACTTGATTTTCTAATAAAACTATCAGAAGTTAAATCAAACTCAGAAGGCACAGGTTGGTCATCTACATTTACTATGTCTGTTGTCAACACCATTTTAATTTTCTTAGGTGTTGCAGGTGCATATTCAACTGATGGAATGTAAGTAACTAACACTATTAACTTATCGTTTGGTGCCATTGTAATGTTGTCTAATGTTATATTACCAGTATTTGGAACTGTTACATCAGCACTTCCGTCAGCTTTTTTCAAAATACCACTATTCACTTTAAAAGTGTAACCAGTAGCATTTCCATCAGAAGGAACAAACTCTAATTTTTTTACAGTTACATCTTTAGAACCACTATTAGTAACTGTAAACATATTTTGATAGTTAGGATATGTTTGGTCAACATTTAATGGATTTGATAAACAAGAGTACAAGTCTGTTGTAACTAGATTTAAGCGAGGTCTAACAGCATCTCCATTAATATTTATATCACCATTAAACACACCAGTATTTCCTGTCTCATCAGCATCAGATACCACTGTAACATTACTTGCAAAACTACCAGGTGTATTTGAGTAGAATGTCACATCAAATGTTAATTCTTCATTTATATTTAATACAATCGGATAAGCACCATTTGTTCCATAATCATTTAGCAATTTAGCTTCATCAACTATAAACGGCACGTTCCCTAAATCAGCTATGTTTGTTGATATACCTGCTCCCCAATTAATTGCAGTAATTGTTAAACTGTCACCATTGGCAGGGTCAGTTGGAGCATTCACAATGCGTAATGTTCTTGTTACTGCTTCTGAAGGTACTCCTGAAGTAATAGTTCCGAAACCTACATCGTTTAATTCTTGAGTTCCTGAATTATCGTAATATAATGTCATATTTGGAACAACGCCATAACCTTTTACAACGTATTTAGTTTCACTTCCAACTTCTTCTGCTGTGTTTTCTAAATGGTAATTAAACTCATAAGCACCAACTGTTTGTGGCCTAAAGTAAACCATTTTTTGTGGTGTAGTTTTCTCTCCGGGTTTAACTTGTACATTTTTGAAATTATTCATAGTATTTGATGGTAGCGAAGATGCAAAATTGTTCTCAAAAGAAAAATCACCAATGTTTCCAGTTACTGGTGTGAATACAATGTTATTAATTGTTAAATTTGCAGCATCGTCACCAGTAGAACTATTTGCAACAGTAATCAAGTCATTTGTAGGTTGATATGTGTGTGCTTGTTTTGAATAATCTATTCTTACTTTTCCATAATCAAAATCTTGAGCTATGATACCTGGTTTTATTACTTTTGCAGTGATCAAACATACAGGATCGCAACCTAAATCTTTATCAGTTTCAAAAACAATTGAATCATTAAAATTGCCAACAGCTGTTGCTGTGAAATTAACTTTAAATGAAACTTGTTCGCCTGGCTGAATTGTTAAAGGAAACACCAATGTATTCAAATTATGTTTAAAATCAGGATTAGTTGGATTTTTAAAACCTGTAATAATCAATGGTTGAGTTCCTTCAGACCCGTTACATTTATTTGAAATCCTTAAATCAGTTGAAAAAACTGGAGGATTAGTTCCACTCGCATTTAATACTTGAACTGGAAAATCATAGTCATCAACAGTAATTCCTGGTATACCAGTTTCACCCATTATTCTTGCAAAATATTGGTCAGTACATTCAGTTGATAAACCTATTGAATCTAAGAATCTACCCTCCATAGCAGTTTGAAATGTTACAGTAAATGGTCTGATTTCTTTAGGAGCAAAAGGAGTATTTATATCCCATCCAAGTGGTTCAATTTTAAAGTTTTGGTCTTTGAACTTTAATTTTACTTCTTTAAGAGTAAATGTTCTTGAGATTGACATATTTTGAATTTCATATCTCATAGTTTTAAGTTCATTTAACCCTACAACACCATGTGAATGCTCATACAAATCACCATTTTGGTCATATTCGACTACCTCTCTTAAATCAATTAACTCAGGGTCATAAGTGATAGTGTCTCTTGAAACATTACCAGATCTATCATAAAATATAACAATAGTTTTTGCCGGTTTATCTTTATCAACAATGTTTAATGACCAAGCCGTTGTTTTCACACCCGGAACAAAATTTGAATTATCATATTTGAATAAGTCATAATTTTCAGTATAGTCCCAATCAACTTCTGGAATACTCAATCCAACTCTCACAGGTGGTACAGAGTCTGGGTCTGGAGCATCAGTTGTTGTTCCTTGAATATTTCCATCACAATCCATAGTCCAAAAAATCATTGGTGGGTCAACGTCTTCACTTATAACTCTTAATGCAGTTGATGTTGGATAACCATAAGAGTCATATTGGTCATATCCATAAGAATAACAAGCAAAAATATTTTTAGATCTAATTGCATAAGCACCATCTGTTAAATCAATATGTTTTTGACCAAATACTTTACCTTTGTACTTTGAGTCTTTAAATATTAAAGTATCAGAGCCAGTGCCTATCGGAAAATACAAATCAAGATTAGCGCCATATAAACTTCTTACTGTCTTCCAATCCACTGTTCCATCTTCATTTACTCTACCAAACTCCATATCTTCTGGTACTAAATTGTTTTCATCTGCCTCCATAACAATATTTAACCAATTTAAAGCAAATGGCAAACCGCCGGGAGCCGAAGGTGTACTAAATGTAATTTTATTTTGATACTGTTCAATTGGAGTTTGTATCATAGAAAATGGATCACTTAAAACTTTATCATCAGACGGACTAGGGTTATATAAACAAACATAGATTGGTTTATCTGATGTCATCACTGCTGTTGCAGGATCTAACCCATTAGGCCATACTCTTTGCTCTATCCATGCATTATTTTGTGTTCCACCGGCGGCTCCTACACCTTGTGTAAAAAAGGCATACTCTTGTCCATCTCTCCATAAAAGAGTGTTGGGTTCTTTAGCAAAAACTCTAAGCCAGGATGGTTTTTTTCTTTGTTTAATCAATGTAATTGGGTAAATTTGTCCCCATAATTCCATAGGTAAATCCATTTCTACAGTATAATCACAAGCACTTTCAAACACTGTTATATCAGTACAAAATTGACCTGAAATACTTGCAAATGGTTTATTACCTTCAATTAACGATCCTGATAAAGTTTCACTAGGACCTTTATTTGAAATAACAATTACATCACCTTTATTAATTGTCCATTCAATCACATCACCTGAATGAGCTTCTTTATTACCTGGTAACTGAACTGTTAATGAATTAACACCTCCTCCAAGAGTTACAGTTACTTTTGTTTTATCATAAGCTCCAACAATAGTGTGCATATTTGGCAGTGAACTAGAGCCAAATGGACGACCATCATATACAGAAGAAATGTATTTTGTTCCTAAACTTTGTGTTGGAATTGCTAAATATCCATCAGTGGTCCATCTATATCTAATCACAACATATACAACAACTGGTTGATCAGATGTAATATGAATACCTTTACCTGTATATACTTGTGCTGGCGGAGGTAATGTACTACCACTATAAGCATATAAGAAAGGTTGGCACTCACCTGGCTTCAAGTTAAATGCTCTTACTGCACCCGCAGGCACGAACATATTTTGACTTATACCTGCGGCTTGTTCTAACTTTACATTGGCATCTCCTGATGCAACTATAAAGAATCTTGTAAAGTTCTCCCAACCAACAGATTCTTGTGTTAGTGCAGGAGGAACAGATAACCAGAAATCCTTTCCAACGTTTGTTGGTTCTTCCAAATATTGATGTAATTTCTCTTTAATTACTTTTTCTTCTGTTTCGCCTTTATCGAGTTGAGCAGAAGCAAAAGAGAATGTTAAGAGAAAAACAAATGATGCGTAAAAAATTCTCATAGAAAACTCCTTAAAAAGTTTAATAAATAATTAATTTTTATTTCCTCAAAGATAAAAAAAATAAATGTTTTTACAAAATTGTAACAAAAAACTAATATATAAATAATTTAGAGCCCATTTTGTTACACTTTTTTTAAAAATATTTTTCGATTTAAAGCTATTTCCAGCATTTCTTTTCTTCTATTTGCACTCCATATCTCTATATCTATATTATAATCAATGGGTTGGATTAATGTTATTTCAATTTGCTTGAGTGAAATTTTTATTTTAAAATTTTCCACAATTCCGTTCTGTCTTCGGTCAATTCCTTCAACTAAACGTAAAATCCCTCCAAGTAGCCAAACCTTTTTTTTATCATTTTCATTCAAATTTGTGAAATTTTTATGGCTTTCCTTTGGCATCGACTTCCGATGATAAAATGCAATATTTGCAATAATTTCTGATTCTTGAATTGTAAAACCCGGCATTTCTGAGTTTAAAATCAAATAATAGGAGTGTTTGTGATGTTTATCATGTGAAATATAGAAGCCACAATCGTGCAAATATGCGGCTACATTGAGTAATTCTTTATCATGTTCGTCTAAATTATGTAACTCTTGCAATTCATCAAATAATTTAGAACACATCTTACTTATATACTTTGAATGATTAATATCAAGGTTATATTTCTTAACTAAACTTAAAGTCGAATTATTTCTCTGCTTCAGATAATTAGCATTAAGCTTATCATCATCATACTGTTGATAATACTTATAAAATATACCTTCTCTTAAAGCATAACTTGAAAACACTAGCTCATTAATTTCAAGAAAATTTAAGAAACATTCTAATATCAAGCTACCTGCAAGAACTATGTCAGCCCTATTTTGGTCTAAACCCTTTATATTCTTAATTTTTTCAGGATTTTTATACTTTTTGATTTTTTCTATAGTTTTAAGAATATCTCCTTTACTTGATTTTATACCATTTGAGTATTCTAATGTAGCATTTAAGTTTTTCTTATTAGATATTACTATCAAATTTTGCAGTGTTCCAGATGTTGCTATAACATAATCAAATTTTCTATCTCTCAGTTTATAAAGAACTGGTATCCATTCAACTTGAATATAATTTAAACACTCTTCAATATCTTTATGTGTAATTTCTTCTTTATCAAAGAATTTTTTAGTAAGACGAACGGTGCCTAATTTAGTACTATTACAATATTCAACTTTTCCATTAATTCCAATTAGAGTTTCTGTGCTACCTCCACCAATGTCTATTAGAAGCGTTCTTTTCCCATACACAGGTAACGACCTTGATGCTCCTTGATATATTAACCTCGCCTCTTCCCTACCCGATACAACCTCAACTTCAATACCAGTTTCACTATATACTCTATCAATAAAATCTTTTTTATTATCAGCTTCTCTTACAGCACTTGTAGCAATCGCTTTAATTACTGCATCTTCACTTTCAGCAATTTTAGCAAAATTCTTTAATGCTTCAACGCCACGGACAATGGATTCTTCTGTTAAATTCTTCATATCACCTGGAGAATTACCTAATCTTACATACTCTTTCTCCCTTTGTATCACATTTAATAAACCATTTGAATCTATTGATGCAATAATCATGTGAAATGAGTTTGTGCCTATATCTATAGCAGCGATTTTCTTTAACTTAAACATTAAAAATAAAACTTAGTAAAGTAAACTAAATAATCTATGAACGAATTTTGTAATTGATATAAAGTCAATGGCAATATTAATAATACCACTAAAATTATTCCAACAACTGAATTTACCTTCCATGAACTAATATCAAAAACAACAGCAGTTGCTTTCACCATTCTGAAAAAAGACCACAATAACAATACAACTAAAAATATTATTAATGAAATTGCAATCCCTTCATTTAAAATAAATAGTTTTTGAGAAACTATGGCAAAAGGTAAAATAATTAAAACAGGAATATAAGACCAAACAGCAATTACAATAGTATCCGAAAAGAAAATTCTACTTTTAGCAAGTGTTGAAAATAGTTTCAATACTCCAGAAACAATAAACAACATTAAGAATAGAATTGTTGAAATTATTAACATAAACGGTTCTGGACTCCAAATCATTTTAAAAATTTTCGTTTGCAAGAAAGAACTTGGTATTAGAAGTTTCAATAAATATTCTTCGGCTTCATAATTTTTAAAATGAAACAAAAAGTTAGATAAGAATATTCCTAACGTTAATGAAATCATTAAACTTAAAATTAGAGTTATTGAAGTTGAAATTAACCTCTGGTCACGAATATCAGCATAAAAATTATATGGGCTTACAAGACTCCGTTTGAAATACTCTCTAAACCTTTTAATTCTATTTAATAAGAATATAAACACTAAAAGTAAAAATAAACCAATTATTATAAATGATATAGTGCTTTCCTCAGAGTAACTACCTGCATCCAAAATTGGCTCTTTTTCATTATTAAATAAAGACTGAGTTGTTTCATAACTAAGTCTAATATTCCGAGACCGACTGACTAATCCAGTAGAAGAAATATAAATATCATCATTATCAGTTCTTAAAGTTGGATTTTCTAAAATATAATCATTGAATGAATTAATTATGCAACCAGCTAAATTTTTATTCTCAACAATATGAAATAAGTTTCTAATTATATTAGATTGATTTTGTATAGATAATTTATCTAAGTAACCATTATTATTATTAAACTGAATAGGGATACCAAAGTTCAAAATAATAGATTTTTGACTATTTAATTTTTTATCAATAATTGAAGCTAAGTTTTCATAATCTACTATTGACTTATAAATAGACACAACAGATATATCCTCATTACCTAAGTTAGTAAGATTATTATAACTATAAGCTCTAAAAAACTTTTGATTTTTTCTGAATTTGTAAGTGTTTGTAGGTTTTTCATCATATTCGATTTCGGTTCCCATCCCCCAAGCCAAAACTGATACATTTGTAGAATAAATATCTTCATATCTTGTACTGATATTTTCCAACCTTGCTTTAATTTCGCTTGTATTTTCAATCCTTGAAGGCAGTTTATATGCAGGCAATTCCACTAAAACCATTAAGCCATATCTATCACATAAATCTAATATATTTTTACTTGGAGGTAAATACTTAAACCTTATTAAATTAGCACCTAATTTCTTAATTAATGCAATATCTTTTTCTAAATCTTTCCTTGATAAACTTGATCCCCTCTTGTAAATATCCTCAATGTAATCAACACCTTTTATTAATATTTTCTTTCCATTCAAATAAATTCTTTTTTCTTGGAATTGAACACTTTTAAGCCCGATTTTACTTGAATATGAATCTAACAATACATCATTAGCATACACATTTACTCGTAATGTGTATAAATTAGGGTCTTCAATAGACCATAATGAAGGATTTGAAAAATTAAAATTAATAGTTTTTTGAATTGAACGGTCGCTTTCAATTTTAAAATTCATTGAACCCGCGTTTGCAACTAAACTTCCATTTAATAACAATTCAGATTCAACTCTAACATTCATATTATCTTGGTAAACAGCATTTGAATCACTTTCCTTACTTGCATTGAAAGCGCCAGAGTTAATTGCAATATTAGCGGAAACATTAGCAGAATTTTTATCTACTTTTGTTTTTAAATTAGAAATATTATTGACCCAAACCTTTGAAGTTCCAATTAATAGTATATTTCTTGAAATTCCGTTGTAATTTCTCATCATACCAAGCCCCATAGACTTAGAAATCCGAGTATAATTTTCAACAGGAATTAATTTAATCTTAATCTTTACATTTTCACTTGTAATGTAATTTTTATGAATTTTCACATAAAAAGGTGTCATCGCACCAAGATATTTATTCACAAAATTATCATTTACATATAATTCAATATCGCTGTCAATCCCAGCAAAGAATATATGCCAAACTTTATTGTCAATTAGCTTTTTATCAATTTTTATTTCTTTTTCAAAAACTAATGCATCTGTTTCAGTAGTTGAAAAGGGAATATATTGCTTCTGACCATTTACGCTTTTTTTCCAATATCCGCTCAAATCCTCTACTACTCTACCTTTGGGAGAGTAAATTAAATTATAGTCCTTTTCAGACATTGAAAATAAGTTTGATGTAATTGCTAAAATAATTATTAAAATTAATTTCATATTTCCCTTACTTATAAAATTGTTATTGCTTGCGCTTTTGATAAAGATTCTAAAATAGCAAAAGTAGTTTTCGTTGTAAAATAAATTTCTTCAAATGAAATTGGCATATCCTGACCTTTTTGAATCGATTCAATAGTTTCAATTACTTCTTTATTTATACCTTTTTCACCATTAAACTTCTTTTCATCTTTCGACTTCGATTTAAAAATTTCAACACTTTCAAAGTTATTCATAATATAACTCTCTCCATTTGTGAATACCTCACAATATTCCTTACTCATTGACTTCCCGCCATTCGCATAATAATCAATCCGCCCAATACTACCATTTTGAAACTTTATTGAAATTGTCACAATATCCTCATTCGGTATTGACGTATTATCACTACTTACTTGTTCAGCATAAACCCTCATTGGTAAGCTTCCAGTTAGATAAACCAAAGTATCAACAAAATGACATACTTCACCTATAATTCTCCCCTTATTCTCATCATTATGCACCCAATGTTCTAAAGGTATTTTTCCAGCATTTACTCTATAGGAAATTGAAATTGGCTGATTTACTTGATTCAATTTAGATTTTATAAATAGGAATGGCTCACTAAATCTTCTATTAAAACCGACCATGACTCGTCCTTTTGTCTCCTCTCTAGTTCGCTTAATCTCATCTAATTGCTCTTGGCTAACACACAACGGCTTCTCGCAATAGACTGGTTTTCCAGCATTGAGCGATTGTATAACATAATCAAAATGGCTGGAATGAATTGATGCAACAAAAACTACATCAGTGTTTTTATCAAAAATCATTGCATTTGGATTTGTAGATGCTAATTGAAATTTGTTAGCTCCAGCAGCAGATTTTGAACTAATCGGAGATGAGTTGGCAACACCATAAAAATTAACATCTAATTTTTTCAATGGTGGAATTAAATAATTTTGAGCAAATTGTCCTAATCCAACAAAACTAATATTTAACTTTCCTTCTTTTAGTTTGCTTACATTTTCTGTAAAAACATAACGACCAACATCAACTTCGTCTTCCGGATACTTAATTAATATTCCAATATATTTTTCTGCTTTTTCAGAAGTAATCATCTTATAAGCATCAGCCACATCAACCATATCAAATTTATGAGTAGTAATGCTTGCGACATCCAACTTCCCAGCTGAGATTAAATCAATAATAGATTGAATATTTCTATTTTCAGTCCATCTGACATAAGCAATTGGATAATCAATCCCCTCCTCTTCGTAAGTTGGGTCATATCGACCAGGACCATAACTACAACTTATTTTTAAATCAATTTCTTTTCGATACCATTTATTCCTATCTACATTTAAACCAACTGCACCGACAATACTTACTACACCTCGCTTCCTTGTCATTTCAATCGCTAAATTTAACGGCTCAGAACTTGAAGTTCCTGCTGTAATAATCACACTATCAAAGCCAACTCCACGCGTAAAAGCATTTGCTAAATTTATGCTATCACTATTACTTTTCAAACATAAATCAGCACCTGATTTGTATGCATCTTCAAATAAACTCTCATTTACATCAAAACCAACAACTCTACAGCCCGAACTTTTCAAAATTTGAACTGCCATTAATCCAAGTAACCCTAAACCAATCACTCCAACTGTCTCCCCAACTACAGGACCTGCTTGCCTAACACCCTGCATAGCAATAGAGCCAACAGTTCCATAACTGGCATCTTCATAACTAACATCTTCTGGAATTAAAACTGCTAAATTTTTAGGAATACCTACATATTGGCTATGATTTGCTAAGCCAGCACCACCAACACTAACTCTATCACCAATTTTAAACTCTTTACATTTAGAATCAAACACAATTCCCGCAGCTGAATAACCTAATGGCTTAAAGGAATGTAATTTATTTTGAACCCTTTGATATGTAGATACAATACCATGCTGTTTCATAGTGTCAATAACTAACTTAACTTGGTCAGGTTGTTTTTTTGCTCTTTCAATAAAACTGCCTTGAGCGTTGCTTACACTACTCTTTTCAGTTCCAGCACTAATTAAACTAAACTTCAACTTTACTAAAATACCATTTTGTGGACATTGAGGAATTGGGACTTCTTCTATAACCAACTCTCCATTCTTCTGGTATTGAACAATTTGCTTCATAATTTATAAATATAGTTTTTTCCAATTACAAAAATATTACTTTATAAGTAGAAAATCACATAAATGTAGAAAATTAATCAAATTTAAGAATAAAACCCTTTAAATACTTACCTTCTTGGTGAAAAATATTTCTTGGGTGGTCGGCAGGTTGAGATAATTTATCCAATATTTTACATTCACGATTACTTTGTAAAACTGCATTAAAAATTGCCCTTTGGAACTCATCTTCGCTAATTGCCTGTGAACAAGAAAAAGTAAAAATTACTCCATTTTCTTTTAAAGAATTTATCGCCATTAAATTTAAACGAGTATATCCATTTAGGGCTTGTTTCTTGGCTTTCTGATGTTTTGCAAAAGCCGGAGGATCAACAACAATTAACTCAAATTTTTCTTCATTTTTCTCAAAGAACTTAAATATATCAGAGTTTACTGATTTGTGATTTTGACTAAAGTTATTTTTCGCAATATTTTGATTTAAAATACTCAAAGCATTATCGGAAGCATCAACAGATGTGCACTCTTTTGCTCCTGCGGACAAGGCATAAACAGAGAAGCCACCAGTATAAGCAAAAGTATTCAAGACTTTTTTGTCTTTTGCAAAACTTTTCAATCTTTCACGATTATCTCTTTGGTCAATGAAAAATCCAGTCTTTTGACCTTTCACAAAATCAATTATAAATTTGTTTCCATTTTCAATAATTTCAGTTTCAGCAATACTTTCGCCATAAATAAAATTATCTTCAACATCTTTCAAAAAAGGAATAGTCTTATTACTTTTATTATAAACAATAATATCTTTACCAAAAATCTCAACCAAAGCATCTTTAATTAAATCAATCTTATAGTAAATTCCTTCATCATGAGCTTGAATTACAAAAACGTTGTTATATCTGTCGATAATTAGTCCTGACAGATTATCACCTTCGCCATGAACAAGCCGATAAGCATTAGAATTAATATTTAAAATATCACGTAAATCTTTTGCTTTCTTAATTTTATAAACAAAAAAGTTTTTATCAATAATAGTATCAACTCTTGACAAAATCCTAACAGATATAGAACCAGAAGAAAAAGTGCCAATTCCAATAAATTCATTCTTAGAAGATTCAACTCGCACAATATCACCAGCTTTGATTCTTTCATCTATTAAATGAATTGCTCCAGAAAAAATCCAAGGATGATTACGACTATCCGCTCCTTCCCTGCCTTTCTTCAATATTACCTGTGGATAAATACTATATTCCATTTTTTTAAATATAAAATTAAATAATTCACTATATAATCTAAGACCTTGTCAAATTGAATCCTAACGTATTATGTCAGAGATTAGTAGATTTGATAGGGTTAATTTTCCCCTTACTTCCCAGCCATATACTCATCATACATTGCTCTTAGTTGCTGGACATCTTCCCAAGTTTGTTTTTTCCATGATGGGTTACGCAATAACGCAGCAGGGTGATATGTGATTAACAGCTTTCGTCCTTCATACTCTAAAACTTTTCCTCGCACATCTTTCATTTTGAAATCACCTTTTAATAAGGTATTAACCGCTGTTAAACCTAATGCAAGTATAAATTCAGGGTTAATAATTTCAATTTGTTTTTTGAGATATGGTTCGCACTGCTCTACTTCATTAACATGTGGTTTGCGGTTTTCAGGTGGTCGACATTTGATTATATTAGCAATGTATAAGTCTTCACGTTTAAAATTAATTGCTTCGATTATCTTTGTAAGTAACTGTCCTGCTCTACCAACAAAAGGTAATCCTTGTTCATCTTCATCTGCGCCAGGGGCTTCACCAATAATCAAAATTTTAGAATTTGGGTTGCCCGAGCCAAAAACAAAACTCTGCCGAGTTTCACCTAATGGACATTCCATACAATTATGAATCTTTTCGTTTAACTCGTCTAAAGTTTTAGAATTAATCCAAGTATTATTAACCGAATTTTTCGATGAAGATTTGATTACTTTTTCCTTTTCTACACTTATAGACTCAATTCCCTTATTAACATTCTCAAGCTCATTTTCTAAATTAATATCAGAAATAACATTTCTATTAACAAAAACTAAATCACCAAATTGTTTCTGATATTCTAAATTTGCTTTTATCTTATTTAATAAGCCGTCCGACATTATCGTTGAGATTGAATTCTGTCAATACCATCCTCAGGGCATTTCTCTTGAATTTTATAAGATGCTGATAAAGTAGTAATAGGCACAGCCATTAATCTTTCTTTAGCAATTAAAATATTACATTCACGGCAGATACCATAAACCTTATTATCGATTCTTTCAAGTGCTTCATCTAACTTTTTTAAATAATCATTCATTCTTTGAATTTGAGCATAAGTTTTTTCCATTTCTTGCGCTTCAGAACCTTGATCGCCCATGTGCATACCAAAAGTAGTATTTTCATCAGCATTATTGCTCGAATTCAAATCTTCTAATCTTTCTTTCAACATTGCAATTTCTTCTAATGTCTCATCTTTTGACATCATAATATTATTTCTGAAGAACTCAAGTTCTTCATCAGAATATCGAATTATATTATTCTTTGCCATCATCTACCTCTTAGGTGTTATTTTTCTCAATTTTTACAAATATTTTATCATCTAATAGCTCAATTTCTATCAAATCTACATTATTTTCAACAAAAATAATTTCATTTGCTAAAGTTTCGTTGCAAATATAAACTTTTTCTGCTTCAATAGTATCTTTTAAGTTTTCCACACAAGAATAAGATATAACTATTCTATCTGTAACTTCAAACCCACTCTCTTTTCTAAGATTTTGAATTCTATTTACAAATTCTCTTGAAATTCCTTCATTAATTAATTCTTGTGTTAGTTCTGTGTCAAGGGCTACTGTAATTCCACTTTCGCTAGCGACACTCCACCCTTTAATTTCTTCACTTAAAATTTCAATATCATCAAAAGTAATTTCAGCAACTAAATCATCAATTTGAAATGTAATATTATTACCTTTTTCTAATTCAATAATATCATTATTGCTTATGTCTTTAATTTTATTAGCAACTAAATTTGTTTGCTTACCAAATCGTTTACCTAACTCTCTGAAATTCGCTTTAGCTTTTCTGTGAATCACATTTGAAGTTTCCTCGCTAACAAATTCAATCTTTTTAACATTAATTTCCTCTAAAATAATACTTTCAACGGAACTAATATCATTTTTTTGTTGCTCATTCAACACAGGCACTAAAATTCGCTTTAACGCTTGTCTTGTTCTAATATTTTCTTTTTCACGTAAAGAACGAGTTAAAAATACGATTTTTTGTGCTAAATCCATTCTTCTCTCTAAGTCTAAATCAATCACATCAACATTTGGTTGAGGTAACTCCATAATATGAATAGAAATAGGGTCAGAATCATTTTTAAGTCGTAAATATAAATTTTCAGATAAAAATGGAGCAGTCGAAGCAGACATAGCAAGGACATTAATCATTACTTCTTTCAAAGTCTGATATGCAGAAATTTTATCTTTATCAATTTTCCCTTTCCAAAATCTTCTTCTATTTCTTCTAATGTACCAATTAGAAAGTTCATTAATAGCAAAAGATTGCACCAATCTATGAGCTTTAGTTAATTCATAAGCGTCCATTAATGCAATATATTCTTTCAAAATAGAATTAACCCTTGAAATTATCCATTTATCAATTTCAGGTCTTTCACTTACATTAATATTCCCTTCATTTCCTGTAAATCCATCAATATTAGCATATAAAGAGAAAAAGGCATAAGTATTTGTTAATGAACGGAAATAATCGCTAATCACCGTTTTAGCAATATCTTCAGTATTAAATAATGTTGTCTTCCAAGGAGGATTATTCACAAACATATACCAACGAACAGCATCAGCACCTAATTTATTCATCACTTCAAATGGGTCGATAGTATTGCCTAATCTCTTAGACATCTTCACCCCATTCTTGTCAAGAATTAATTCATTAACAACAATATTCTTAAATGCCGGTTTATTAAATAATGCAGTCGCTATATTATGTAATGTATAGAACCAGCCACGAGTTTGGTCGATACCTTCTGCAATAAAATCAGCTGGGAAAGATTTATCAAATAATTCCTTATTTTCAAAAGGGTAATGTAATTGGGCAAAAGGCATAGACCCAGAATCAAACCATACATCTATTACTTCGTGAACTCTTTTGTAAGTGTTATTATTCTTTTTAAAATAAACATTATCTACAAATGGTCTATGTAAGTCAATTTCAATTCCACATTCAGCAACAGGAACAAAAGTGCCATCATCTTTTTTATATAGCCCTTGTTTCAACTCTTCAATTGACCCAACAGCCATTATATCATTTGGGTCATTTTCATTTATCCATAAAGGTAAAGGACTACCCCAAAATCTATCTCGAGAAAGCGACCAATCCTTAACCTCTTCAAGCCAATTACCAAATCTACCAGCACCAACTTCAGGTGGTTGCCAATTAATTTCTTTATTTAATTTAATTAAGTCAGATTTATATTCAGGTGATTTAATAAACCAAGATTCTCTTGCATAATACATAATTGGATTTCCTGTTCTCCAACAATGTGGATAACTATGCAAATAATCATTAGTAGTTCTGTAGTTTTTACCTGTTTTCTTTAAATATATAACAACATCTTTATCAACTCCCTCTTCTGTATGGTCTTCATAAGTAAAATTCTTAATTGCCCTGCCACTAAATTCGCCATAGCCATCAATTATATGTCCACTTGGGTCAACGTGTTGAACGAAAGGTAAATTATGCACCAAAGACATTCTATAATCATCTTCACCAAAAGCCGGAGCCAAATGCACTATCCCAGAACCATTATCTGTTGAAACGAAATCCCCAGCGATAATTGTCAATGCTTTTGGATTTTCATTAATATCAATTTCTGCAAAAGGCAATATTTGCTCGTAACGAGTTCCAATTAATTCACTACCCTTAAATTCTTTTAAAATTTCATACTCACCATCTAAAACCGATAAGCGTGCTTGTGCTAATACTAACTTATACTCTTCAGTACCCTCTTTCGATTTTCTAACATTTTTAACCAATACATAATCAATATCTTCCCCAACTGCCGTTGCAACATTTCCTAACAAAGTCCAAGGTGTTGTAGTCCAAACCAAAATCTCCGCACCAACTATTTCATTTATATTTGAACTTATAATTGGAGTTTTCAAAAAACAACTTGGGTCTTGTACATCTTTATAACCTTGTGATAACTCGTGCGAACTCAAAGGAGTTTGAATCGTTGGCGATTGAGGTACTACTTTAAATCCACGATAAATATACCCCTTATCAAAAAATTGCTTTAATGCCCACCAAACAGATTCAACATAGTTATTAGTGCAGGTAATATAAGCGGTATCTAAATCAACCCAATAACCCATTCTGTTGGTAAGTGTTTTCCAACCCTCTGACATCTCTATATTTCTATAAACTAAATCACGACACGCTTTGTTAAACTTATCAATTCCAAAAGTCGGTATTTCCGATTTATCTTTTATTCCTAATTCCTTTTCAACTTGAATTTCAATCGGCAACCCGTGTGTATCCCAACCCGCCTGTCTTCTGACATAGTAGCCACGCATTGTTTTATATCTACAAATAGCATCTTTGATTGTTCTAGATAAAACATGATGAATACCAGGTTTTCCATTAACAGTTGGAGGACCTTCATAAAATGTATAATAGGGAGCATCTTTTCTTGCTTCTAAACTTTTTTCAAAAACCGAATTTTCTTCCCAGTACTTTAGAATTTCTTCTTCTAACTCTGGGTAAGTAAATTTCTCAGGTAAATTCTTAAACATTTTTTTAACTTTTCAATTTATTAAGCCACAATTATACGAAGTTTTTCTCATATTTACAAAAGCAAATAATAAATAATTCTTCATTACCTGCTTTATAAGGAGTTAGAATAATTGAATTTAAAAGATTTTTTATTGTTAAATTATTATATATTAAATATATTCTTCAAAATTAAAATTAACAGAATTAAAAATATATTTTTTTTACACATTATTTCAATTTACATTGAAAAACCTTATTTTTGATAATCAATTTCAAAATAATATTTTAAAATGTTAAGACTAAAACTTGCAACTGAAAAGAGATGGGCTGAATTAGCAGAAAAAAACTTGAAAGAAGCAATGATAGACCACGCTTTTTGCGAACAAAAGGCAGCTTCCTCTGCAATTTCAATAATCGTAAATTTTCCTGATTATCCAGAGCTAGTCAAAAAAATGTCAGAAATTGCAATTGAGGAAATGGAGCATTTTCGAGCAGTACACGATAAAATATTAGCACGTGGCTGGAAATTAAAGTTAGGGAGGAAAAATGATTACGTTAATAAAATTAGCAAATTCTTTCCTAAGACAAGTGATAGGAAGTTAAATTTAATTAACAAATTACTTCTCGCAGCAATGATTGAAGCAAGAAGTTGTGAGCGATTTAGAGTACTTACTTTAACGATTAAAGATAAAGAACTTGTAGAATTTTACCATGAATTAACAAAGTCAGAAGCCGGTCATTTTGCATTATTTTTAAACTTTGCTAAAAAGTATGCTGATGGAATTGATATTGAAGCGAAGTGGCAGGAATTTTTAAAATTTGAAGCAGAAATTGTCCAAGACTACGGAAAATCTGCACATATTCACGGATAATCCGTATTAATAATTAGAAAAAAAGAAGGTTTTTTATGAAATTCATTTTTACAATTTTACTTTTATTTAGTATAAATTCATTTTCTCAATCATACAATGAATACTTCAAAATGGCGCAAGAAGCTATTCAAAAAAGAGATTTTGAAAATGCTTTAAAATATGCAGATTTATCAAAAGAAGATGCAATCAAGAAATTTGGACCAAATAATAAATATATAATTAATATTCATGGGTTGTTAGGGAAAATATATTATTACAAAGGAAACTACGATAAAGCAATAGAAAATTATGAAATAGAAAAAGGACTTATTGAAAAATTAGTAGGAAAGCAAGATGTTAACTATGCTCGCTCTCTAAATAACTTATTTGTTTGCTATTCTGCTATTGGGCGAAGTAATGAAGTTGAGGATATTTTAATCGACGCAATTAATATCAAAAAGCAAGTTGGAGGCGAAAAAGATACCTCTTACGCTAAATCACTAAATAACCTTGCAATGTATTATTACAATAAAGGTAAGTATCCCGATGCAGAAAAATTGTTAGTAGAAGCTCTTGAAATTAAAAAAAGCAAATTATCACCAAATGACCCATCTACTGCTTTAACTATGATGAATCTTGGAATGTTATATGAAGGATTGGGAAACAGAGAGAAAGCACTTAAATTCTTAGAAGATTCATATAAAATTATGAAACAAGTGTTAGATAAAACTAATCCAGATAGGTCTAAAACGGCATTTCAACTTGCTTCTCTATATGCAGAGGAAGGCAAAAAAGATTTAGCGACAAAACTTATCCAAGAAAATGAAGTGAATCATACTGATGGTGAAATGTCTGTCGATTTAGCAAATTCAATCTACAACTATGCTCAACTACAAGTTAGAATGATGAACGAAGTTTTAGCAGATAAAGTTTTAACTGAATCCCTTCCTAAAGTAAAAGCAAAACTTGGTATGGGACATCCACTTTATACTAAAATGGTTAATGTATTAGGTATAGTTAAATGGATAAAAGGTGATTTACAAGCAGCATTAAATTTATTCAATGAAAACTTAGAAATCACAAGACAACTTTACGATGAAAAAAATATTCAATTTGCTTCAGCTTTGCATAATGTTGCAGGTATTTTGAAGGAACTTGGTTACTATGACCAAGCTGACGAGAAGTATTTGCAAGCATTTGATATTTATTTTTATCAACTCGAAAATTACTTTCCTTATTTCAGTGAAGCAGAAAAAACTAACTTTTATCGTTTGTTGAAAGATCGATTTGATATGTTTAATTCTTATGCTTTGTCAAGACAAATTGATAATCCAAAAATCCTAAATCAAATGTATGACTATCAAATCAAAACAAAAGGTATCTTACTTGATTACTCTAAGAATATCGCTCCAATTATTGAAAAATCAGGTGATACGGATTTATTGAAAAAATATAAAGACTTTATAAGTCGCAAATCTCAATTATCTGAATTTTATAATAAAAGCACTAATGAATTAGAGAGATTAGGAATTGATTTGAAAAAGTATGAAGCAGAAACAAATCAAATTGAAAGAGATATTTCATTAGCATTATCTAAGCTTACTAACAAATCAACTATTCCAGCAAATTGGAAAGCAATTCAATCTAAGCTGAAACCAAATGAAGCAGCAGTTGAAGTTATTAGGTTTAATTTCTATTCAAAATCTCGTTCTGATTCTACTTTATATGCTGTATTAGTTCTTACAGCAGAAACTAAAGAATACCCTAATTTGGTTGTTTTGGATAATGCTAACGAACTTGATGGCGCATATTTAAAAAGATATAAAAAGACTATAAAAGCAAAATTCCCTGATTATAAATCTTACACTGCGTACTGGGAGAAAATAGACAATGCACTTGGAAATAAAGAAGTTATATATTTTTCAGGTGATGGAGCGTATAATCTTATAAACATTGGTTCATTGAAAAAGCCAGATGATAGCTTTGTTTTAGAAAATAGAACAATAGTTTTCATTAATAACACAAATGAAATTTTACAAAATAAAAAAGCAATTATTCCAAAAAATTCTTCTGTTTTAATTGGTGCTCCAAATTATGACCTGACAAATGCTATTGAATTATATAAAGAAAGCGCTCAAAAAGATAAAAGTAATCAAATATTAATTGCCCCACTTCCTGGAACTGCAGTAGAACTTGAGAAAATTGGTGACATCATGAAAAGCAAAAATATGCAGTTTAAAACTTTCACAGGTGATGACGCCAGTGAAAAGAATTTTAGAGGAGTGGAAGCACCCTACATCTTGCATATTGCCACTCATGGCTATTTCTTATCAGATATTTCTACGCAAGATGCTGGAAGCGCTTTAGGAATTAATACAGAGAAAGCCGAACAAAATCCGTTACTTCGCTCAGGATTATTATTTAGCGGTGCATCAAGTTTTTTAAACTTTGATGCAAGCAGAACCAGCGTCGATAATGGAATATTAACTGCTTATGAAGTTGCAAACTTAGACTTACAAAATACAGACTTAGTTGTTATGTCTGCGTGTGAAACGGGCTTAGGTGAGGTTATGAATGGTGAAGGTGTTTATGGATTGCAACGTGCTTTTCAGGTTGCAGGAGCCAAATCTATTATAATGAGTTTATGGACGGTTGATGATAAAACAACTCAAGAACTAATGGTAGAATTTTACAAAAGGTATTTAGGTGGAATGGATAAAATCCAAGCATTTAAAGAAGCAAGATTAGAAATTAAAGAGAGATATAACTCACCATATTATTGGGGAGCGTTTAAATTATTAGGAATAGATTAAGAAAAATGGAAGTTATTAATAATAAAGAGAAAAGCCGATTTGAGTATCATATTGGGGATAGATTTGCTATAATGGAATATAATATAAAGTTTAAAAAACTTATTATTGCACATACAGAAGTACCAGCCGAATTTGCCGGGCAAGGAATTGGTAAAATTTTAGTTAAATATGCTATTCAATATGCCGAGAAAAATAACCTATTAATTATAGCAATTTGTAGTTTTACAGAGAGCTATTTGAATAAACATCCTGAATATAATCATTTAAGAGATGTGAAAAAGTAATTATTTAGTATCAAATAATTCTTTCGTATACTCAAGTAACTCTATTGAGCCAGCTTTTCCATGCCCAGGTACTACCAGATTAATTTTTGGAAATACCTCTCTGACTCTTTCTATAGTTCTTGCCCATTCATTTATATTAGCATCTTCCAAATAACCCTTGCTCGCTCCCAATTCCTTTACTAAACAACCACCAAAAAGCACCTTCTTGCTTATAATAAATGAAACAATATTATCTTGCGTATGCCCTTCTCCCAAAAATCGATTAACAACCTTCTCTCCACCAACTTCCAGTATATTCTCATTCTCAAAAATAATTGCATCAAAAAATATACTATCTTTGCGAGCTAAATCTATCGTTTTTTTATTTGCTACAACCTTTATATCACTATTAATAAATGATTTAACACCACCAAGACAATCTTCATGAAAATGATTGATAACTAAATATTTAACTTGTAGTTTTAAATTATTCTTAATAACGTTTATTAACTCTAAGCTTGTGCTATCATTAGGTGTTGTATCAAAAACTACGCATTCATCATTGCTCTTAAAAATCATTCCGTTGCAACTCACTCTCCCCCATTTTTCAGTTTCTAAGTAAGAAATATGTTGAAATATATTGTCAGAAATTTTAATTATTTCAATATTGCTTGACTTATAAACGATTTCATTTGAAAAAATTGAGTTTATGCTAATTAGCAAAATAAGGATTGATAATTTCATATATATTTTTTAAAATTTAAAGAAAGTAATATTATGGTCCGACGTATATAAAACCGTCATTTTGTAGTCCTGAGCTTATATTAGCAATGTTGCCATAAACTCTAAGATTATTTACGCCAACTTGATTATTGAACATTGAACTTCCGAGTATATATAAATCGCCTCTAATGTTAAG
The DNA here is from genome assembly GCA_964465945.1 of uncultured Hyphomicrobiales bacterium. Taxonomy (GTDB): domain Bacteria; phylum Bacteroidota; class Ignavibacteria; order Kapaibacteriales; family UBA2268; genus JAJRPT01. The sequence goes on along the minus strand of CAYXMM010000010.1, from coordinate 14,320 downwards.
GTTTGAAGCAACAGTTTTAGTGCCAATATTATTTGTTACTACATTTCCATAACCTAATGCAGTGCTGAAATTTAAAGGTAATAAGCTGATAGTTTGAGTTGAGCCATTGAATTCAAAAGTTGAATTTGCATCCACATCATATACATTAAACCCTGGAATAGAAATTTGAGCATTATTCATATCCCCTATTGCTATTCTATTTCCGTCAGAAATTGAAAATGTTCCGCTATTTGTTCCAGTAATTATTTTATCATCAACATCAAAAGTTCCACTACTAATTGTCATATTTCTCGAAACATTTACATTTTTTTGTAATGTAACTATTGCAGTAGAATTAACTTCTAAATCGTGAACATCGTCAGGAAGTCCGTCGCCGGTAACTCCATTATTTTGAGCGGTATAAATGAAATTTCCATTATTATGATTAGCAAAGTTATAATTTCTTGTTGATGTTCTTATATTTCCAGCATTAGTAGGAACTTGGGTTATCCCGTCAACATCACCAACTGACAAAATCCCACCAGATTTTAGAGTAAAAGTTCCTGCTCCACTTAAAACATAGTTATCCATTGTTAATTGACCTTGTTCGCCACTTGGTCCTGCTTGCTCTAAGGTGAAAGTCCTTCCAGTTAGAACTGCAATATCCGCATCTAAAGCAATATTATCACCATCTCCAACAAAGGCATTATCTCTCGAACGTGGAGCAAATCCTGAAGGATATGGACTACCATAGCCATATAATGACCAATTACTTGGCTCAGAGAATGAACCGCTCGTTGTTGAATATATATTCTGAAAGAAGTCTTCTGGTCCAACAACATAAGTTCCAAAAGCATTAGTCCCTGACATTACAGAAGAATTAGTTGTTTGTAAAGCACTTAATAAAAATTGACCCCAAACAGGACCATCATATCTCGCAGTTACAAAATCAGTGGGGTCTGCACCATTTCTAATATCATCAGGATTGATGTAATGAATATTCATAGTAAATGTGCCAGAACCAATATCAAAAGTTGAAGAACTTGGCTTTCCGATTGTATATTCTCTCTCAACATTTTGAGTAGAATCTAATTGAGAACCAAGCATATACACATCTCTTGGGTCGGAAATTGCTTGGACGAATCCACCCGCTAAATTAGTTCCATCAAAATCAATTTCGACAGGAGTGTAAGCATTATCCCTTCCAATGACAAAAGTTGTAGTAGTATTATCATTTGCTGTAAAATTCAAAGCCAAATAGCCATCTACAAAACCACCATTTAGCCGTAAAACATCACCATAAACATATACTAATGCATTATCTCTTGTAAATAAATTTCCGTAACTACTTGAATTAAAAGATAAATCATTTAAAACATTTATAGTGCTTGAAGTAAGTTGAACAATACCATTACTTTTCCCAATATACATATCATAAAAGTCATTATTAGATGTATTTACAATGGTTTGAGTATTAGAGCCAAAAAAATTAACCATAGCACTATTCGCATTATACTCACCAGTATTAACCCAATTCCCATTTAAAGAAAAGGTATTGCTACCAGATTGAGTAAAAGTAGAAGAATTAATTTCAAAATCACCATAAAGCTTTGCTTTTACATTGCCTTGTAATTTAATCTTCGCTCCACCCATCATTTGGACATTTTGAGAAAAAGCGAAATTATAAAGTAATATGATTAATAAACTAATTTTCACTTAATTTTATTTTCTAAAGAATTTAATTTTTCTTCTAATTCTCTTAATTTACTATCGATTTTATAACTATTTGAAATAGCATTTTTTAATTCATTACTTTGGCTATCCACTTCAATTTTACTTCCTTGCACACCAAGAATCAAAATAGCCGCTGCATCTAACTCTTTTATAGAAGTATTATTTCCATAAGTTCCGTATTTATCTTTACCGAATAATGCGTAAAAATCTTGTGCCATTGGTCCGTAATTTCTTATACCTGTTTCTTCAAAACCTTTATACGACCAAGAAAATATTTCTAATTTTTTTATTTTATCAATAAATTCTAATGGATTTAAACTTACAATTACTTCTTTCATATTTCTATCAGAAACCGAAGCCCAACTACTTGCTCCAGCGTCAAGCCCAACACCGACTGTCATAGCGGAATTAGACCATAATCTATATCCACCTGAAAACCTTGCCCTAAATTCATTATCATCACCATCAGTACTTATATCATTATCATTTGAATCACCCAAAATAAAATTACCAGATTTTCCCCAATTTTGAGGTCTTCGACCAAACATAATACAATCATCAGAATTATTACTAATTCCAGATTCTCTTGCACCAATAAAAGTGTATTTTCCGTTACCTGAAAAATTAGTATTAGTTCCCCATAGAACTCCTGAATGGTCAGTATTATTTGTCATATCATTGTTATCACCATTTAATACAAAAGAGTAGCTTTGAGCCACGGTATTTCCATTACCACTTCCTAAAAATATATCTGAATTACTTGTAGCATTGTCTTTACCACTAAAAATCAAACTTCGGTTATTATTATTATTACCTTCATTATCATTTCCTGTAAAAATAGCGCTATAATCACCTTTTAAGTCGTTATTGGCACCTCCTCCAATTACAGCATAACTCGCATCATTATTAAAATCGTGTTCATACCCACCAAATATAACAGACGAGTTACTATTATTATTAAAATCATTTTCTTTACCTCCACCAACAAAACCATAATTTGCATTATTATTCAAATCATTGTCTTTTCCTCCACCTAAACCAGCAGAAGATATATTATTATTTAAGTTGTTATTATTGCCACCAGTAATAATAGAGTAATGAGAGTTATTATTATTTGAATTATTATTTCCACCAACAATAATTGCAGAATTAGCATTATTATTTACATCATTATCATTACCACCAAATACTGTGGAATTAGAAGCATTATTATTTATATCATTTCCACTTCCACCTCCAATATAAGCATTATCAGCATTATTATTTATATCATTATCGTTTGGTTCATTATTACTAACAGGACCTTTTTTAATTTCACCTCCCCAAGAAAGAGAACCCGATGAATTTGAGAGTAAGCCTTGGTTGGCTGTTCCGTTATTTGCTGGAAGTATAAAATTAACATTTGAGTTTGAGCTAGCACTTGTTTTAATATATAAATATTTTCCAGATGCATTTGCGGAGCCAATAGCAAGTATAGCAGGATTTGCAACACTTCCAACACTAATAGTACCTGAAGAATGTAATGTATATGATGGGCTAACTAACCCTACTCCTAAATATCCACTAGTATTATTCCAAATGAACGAACTTGAACCTCCAAAACCATTATCGTTAAATTGAACTAGTCCATCACCAACACCACCGACACTACCTCCAGTTAAGCCAGTCCAAGTTGTAGAATTAATTCCATTTGTTGTTAAAACATCTCCATTTATTCCTTGACCTACTGGGATTGTAAAAGTAACAGACTGTGAAAGTGTAGGTACTTGAATAATAAACAAGTTATTGTTATTGTCTTCATTTTGATTTAAAATTATTTTTGAAGTATAAATTTCTCTAAAAACTTGCGAATAAACGCCAACAAAAGACAAAATAATTAATAAAACTAATTTTTTCATTTTCCACCTCCAACTCTATTTTGTAATAATAGAATTTCATTTTCAAGTTCATTAAGTTTATTTAAAATTTCAGTCTGCTCTTTTTCGAGCTCACTTATTTTTTTATTCCCATTCTCATATTTATTAACAAGACCCTTTAGAGAAGCAAGTCCAATATTCGTAATATGATTCGTAACAATAGTTTTATCAGTTCCGAAATGACCTAATTTATCATTTCCAAATAATTTATAAAAATCTTGTGCCATTGGTCCATAATTTCTTATAGACATATCATCATTAGACTTATAAGCCCAAGAACAAATAATTAAATCAGAAATTTTATTCAAAATACTATTATAATCTAAATTTAAAATATTAGATTTCACATTTTTATCAGAAACTGCAGCCCAACTATTAGCGCCTGGGTCAAGTTTCATTCCTGTAGTTAATCCAGTGTTTGTAAAAAATCGATACCCACCAGAAAATCTCATTTCCATTCTATTATCTGCAGATGAATTTAATTCCGCATCAGTATTATCAGCAAAAACAAAAGCGCCTTGATTATCAGCCACAGCTCTTCTACCAATAGCAACTGTATAATTAGATGAAGCTTGAGATTGATAGCCAAATGCCATAGAATAATCACCTGAAACAGTATTCGACGCCCCTCCTAAAATAGCAGAATATTTACCAGAAACATAATTGTACTCTCCGCCAGCAACACTAGAATATTCATTAGAAACTTGATTATTTGCTCCACCACCGATAAAGCCATAATCAGATAATATTTTATTATTTTCACCACCTGCAATTGAAGCATAATCAGTACTATTGCCTCCGCTGCCAGTAATTCTATTATTCTTACCAGTTACAATTCCATTATCTTTCGCATATTGAATAAAATTATTCTCGCCACTTCCAATAATATTTTCATCAGCATTATTTGAAATAGTATTACTATATCCAGCAGGAATAACACATCTTATAGATTTTATATAATTATATTCACCTGCTCCAATAAATGATTCACCATCATCATCATCATCTATATCGATTTGATTAAAACGACCAGCACCAATTGAAGAATTTTGGCTTTCATTTTTTATTATATTACTTGCGCCTGCAACAATAACTGAATTTTCGCTTTCACCTGTTATCTGATTTGAAGTTCCAGTAATTATTGCACCACCTTCACTCTCATCAGAAATTGCATTTGAAGAACCTCCGCCAATAAAACCATTCTCAGAATCCCCACCAACGCTATTACCACTACCACCACCGACAAACGAATCATCTGAGGTAGCAGTATTTCCAGTTCCACCACCAGTACCTTGCCCTATACAATCGAAGTCCCCACCAATAGCAGCAGAAGTCCAGTATAAATTCCCAGCCCCATCTGTAACAAGAAACTGACCTGCCGAGCCATAAGTAGATGGGAAAGTAAATGTTGCACTTGTAGTCATTGCTGAGTTAGGTCTAAAATTAAAAGCATACCCAGAAGCATGACCTGTATGTAATCTTAAAGCACCAGATTTTCCATTTAAACCAGACATCATCCAATTTTTTACATTAATATCAAAATTGCCTGAACTTGTGTTTAAAAATAATTTACCTGTAGAGTTACTCCAAGTAAAATTATTTGACCCAGAAAAATTACCACCACTTGAAAATTGAATATTTGTATTAGATCCTCCAGGAGTTGCGCTATGTAATGAGGGATTAGTCCAAGTATATGAACCATTTCCAAGAGAAGTTAAAACTTCTCCAGTATTTCCAATTGAGGGTGGAAGTGTGAAAGTATAACTTGAAGCTAGTCCAGTTGGAGCAACAATAAGATATTCAAATCCAGAAGTTGGGTCTGATGTTAAGTGAATTTTACTTGCATATTGATTTTTATATACTTGCCCGAACATCAAAGATGTGCCAAGCATAAATAATAAAATTAATTTAATCATTTTCCTTCCTCCTCAAATTTAATTTTAAGCTTATCTTTAAGTTCTTTCAGTTGTTTAAGTTTTTCTTTATATTTATTATTTTTATACTCTAATTCTGAAATTTTTATATTATTTTTTAAAACTAAATCTTTTAATGCTTGAACACCGACAATACCAATTGAAGATAAGTGAATTGAGGAAATAGTTTTATCAGTGCCTATATGACCATATTTATCAGTTCCAAATAGAGTATAAAAATCTTGCGCCATTGGTCCATAATTTCTAATTCCTTCATCTCCATAACCTTTGTATGCCCATGAAAAAACATTCAATTCACTAATTTTCTCTAATACTTTCGTAGGATTCAAATTCAATATATCTGTCTTTAAATTTCTATCAGAAATAGAGCTCCAACTACTTTGACCTGAAGTCAATCGAACGCCTTGTGATTTACCACTATTAGAATACATAGTAATTTCATTCGTAAACCTCATAGTCATTTGATTAATAGTTGAAGAAGATAATCCACCACTGTTACCATCAGCAAAAACGAAAGAACCATTATGAAGAGCATTAGCATCTCTACCAAAAGCAACTGAATAACTTCCAGTTGCATCGGCATTTCTACCTAAAGCAATTGCATAATTTCCTGATGCCGTATTACTTAATCCGCCAGCAATAAAACTATAATTGCCAGAAATAGTATTACTTTCACCACCTAAAATAGTTGAATATGATCCTGAAATATTATTATACCCGCCGGAACCTATAAACGAATAAGAAGCATTAATTTTATTAGTGTTACCAGCGCCAATTGTAGAAAAAGACTTACTTGATTCAATTGTATTATTTTGACCGGCTTGAATTGCAGAAAAAGGAGAATTACTTTTAATATTATTTGTCTTTCCTGCCCCTATATACGAGTAATCAGAACCAGAAGAAATTGTATTACTTTCCCCTGCTCCAATAACAGAGTATTTTGAATCAATATAATTATAGCGTCCACCACCAATTAAAGAACTCTGAGCATTCGTGCCAATTGAGTTATATTCGCCAGCATAAATAATACAATAGCTACCATTCATTGAATTATACCTACCACCACCTATTGCTGAATTACTTGCAGAACTACCAACACTATTATATTGCCCAGCTAAAATACCAGAATTACTACCACTTACAGTGTTATTTGTCCCTCCACCTATAAATCCATTTGTACCAGTGCCTGTAACAGCATTATTTGTTCCTCCACCTATAAAAGAATCTCCCCCAGAAGCAGTATTATTACCTGTTGTTGATGGTTCGACACCTTGACCCACACAATCTCCATTAGTACCAGCCCATGAAGTTGACCATGATAGATTGCCGTTACCAGTTGTGGTTATTACTTGATTAGCTGCTGTAAAATTCGAAGGCCAAGTAAAAGTTAAAGAACTTGTTAAATTTGCAGGTGCAGTTATATAGTAGGTGTAATCAGTAGCTCCCTGCTCCGAATACAATGCAATTCCACCATTTGTATTATCTAAATTAACGCCTATACTTTTTGTTGCATCAATTGAAAATGATGGTGAGCTAGTTCCGACACCTAATCTCAAATTATTTTTATTCCAATATAAGTTTGAAGACGCACCAAAAACTCCAGAATTATTAAATTGAATTTGCCCTGTTGAACCCGCAGAAGCGCCAACAACCTGACTAATATCAGTCCAAGTTAACGTTCCATTTCCTAAGGAAGTCATTGCATAGCCAGCATTGCCAAAATTAGGAGGTAATGTAAAAGTAACTGTCGAATTTATAGTCGGCGAAACCCACTTGACTAAACTAGCAGGATCATCTTCATTAGATAACATATAAATCCCATTTGAATACACATCTTTATAAACTTGTGAGTTTAATATCAATGGTGATATTGAAATCATTGCTATATAAATCAAAATTAAATATTTCATAATAACCTCATTTTCTCATTAACTTGTAGAGATTAATCTCCATCTTTGTGTAGTTGCGTCATAAATAAAAGCAGCTATACCATTTGTATATAAATCAATATTACCAACACCAGTAATAAATCTATTAGCTGCAGATGAACCAGTATTTTGTTCTCTAATCCTCACTCTACTAGTTCCAACACTCGAAATAATAATCATTTGTCCATCAGTTGCAGTTGAAGCATCTATCCCAGTAATAACCATATTAGACGTAGCATTAATACGAATAATTGTTTTAGTAAAATCAACAACATAATCATTCTGGTCAGTTGATAAAGTTACACTACCGACACTGTAAATTGTGCCTCCACTCGAACCAGAACTAGCCCAATACATTTGCCCTGCACCATCTGTTTTTAATACTTGTCCACTAGTTCCATAATTTCCAGGTAGCTTGAATGCTAAATTCGCAGTCATAGTGTTAGAAGGCATTAAAGTTAAATTATAATCTGTACCACCTTGTTCAGAATACAAAGTAATAGAACCACTTGTTCCATTCAAACCAAAATTAGCAGCCCCACCAACATCTAAGGTATAAGATGGTGATGAATTATTAATGCCTAAGCGATTTGTAGATGTGTTATAAAATAACTGCGATGTTCCTGTTAGAGTTCCTGAGTTAGTCCATATAGCTACTCTTCCATTTGCACCATTCCCATCAGTGTCAACGGTTCCAGCACCTCCACCAACAGTAGTCCAAGACAAACTTCCTGCTCCATCAGTCATTAATACTTGACCACTTGTTCCTGCATTTGCTGGTAATGTAAAATTAACATCTCCTGTCATTCCTGAGTTTGTAACTAAGTTTACACTATTGCCACTGCCGTCATTTATACTAAATGTTCCTGCTGTTGAGTTTGTTCCTACTTCTAATGTATTTGTTGCATTTAAGTTTGTGAATGTTCCATTTGTTGCGGTTAAATTATTTGTAACACTTAAATTAGTAAATGTTGCTGTTCCACTTGTAACTAAATTTGTGAATGAACCTGTTGGAGCGCTTATTGTTCCGCTTGATTTTATGTTTCCACTTACATCTAATTTTTGTGTTGGATTTGGAACGCCTATTCCTAAGAAACTGGTACTATTATCATAATATAAGGCTGTTCCTGTGATTGTATTTGAACCAGTAAATACTGCTAATTGTGTTGCTGCTCCTCCGGCATCAGATACATAAGTTGTAAGCGCTGGCTGATTTGTCCAAGACAAACTTCCTGCTCCATCAGTCATTAATACTTGACCACTTGTTCCTG
>CAYXMM010000010.1:0-5458 GCA_964465945.1 uncultured Hyphomicrobiales bacterium | reverse complement strand
GGTTTTGTGTCCCTATTCCTAAGAATGTGCTTGAATTATCTATTGTTATGCCGTCAAAATTGGTTAATGTGCCTGAGTTATTATACATCAAGCCACCATTTGTGCCGTTTGTGATTGTTATACTGCTTATATCGAGCACTGGACTTGCCCAACTTAAATTACCTGAGCCGTCGGTTTGTAAAAACTGACCTGCATCACCATCATTTATCGGGTATGCCATTGTTATATCTGTGTTTAACCCGTCCGGTACATACATTTTTATACTGCCATTCGCTCCGTCAAGAGTAAATGTATTCGATTGCAATGTTGTTATTGTTCCATTGCTCGCTGTTAAGTTATTAGTTACATTTAAGTTAGTAAATGTCGCATTTGCTGAACTAAAGCCGTTCGTAACTAAATTTGTGAATGAACCTGTTACTGCACTTACCGTTCCGCTTGATAATATATTTCCAGATACATCAAGGGCTTGTGTTGGGTTCGGAACACCTATTCCTAAGAAACTTGTTGAGTTATCATAATATAATGCTGTGCCGTTGATTGTGTTAGAACCATCGAATACTGCTAATTGTGTTGCTACACCACCTGCATCTATTACGAAGTCAGTTTGTGTTCCTGGGTCAGTCCAGACTAAGTTACCGCTTCCGTCAGTTGTTAAATAACTTCCCGGTGTGCCGTTATTCGCTGGTAATGTAAAACTTACACTCGCTGTCATTGGCTCTGCAGCTAATAAGTATGCTGTAAAACTACTTGAATTATTTTCTATTAATAGACCACCATCGGTATTATTCGCATCACCCGTTTTTATCATTCCATTCGCTACATCAAGCGCCTGCTCTGGGTTTTGTGTCCCTATTCCTAAGAATGTGCTTGAATTATCTATTGTTATGCCGTCGGCGGTAGTCATTGTTCCACTATTATTAAACAAAATACCTCCTTGAACTCCGGAAGTATTTATAGCATCTTGACTAATTTCAGGCGTATCTGACCACGTTAAATTCCCATTCCCATCAGTAACTAACGTATATCCCGCTGTCCCATTATCAGGTGGCAAAATAAATGAAGTATTTTCAGTACTAACAGGGCTTGCTGTTATAAAAGCATCAAAATTTGTTGGAGATTGGTCAGAAGTGAGAATGATTGTCCCGCTTGTGCCTTCTCCTCCAACTCTTGCAGTTCCAAGAACGTCTAAGTTATACGCTGGTGATGAAGTCCCTATTCCTAAGAATGTGCTTGATGGATTGTAATAAAGTCCGTCACTACTTGTTAATGTTGTTGAATTACTCCCACCAGTAAAGAATGCGATTTGATTACTATTTCCTGTTCCACTCAATCCGTTTGGTGTGATTGAAACCCAAGCTAGTATAGAATGCAAATAATACTGAAATTTTCCTTCATCAGTATTAAATACTACCAATCCATTCTGGCTTGCACCGACAGTTATTGCATCTCTTTGCACTGTCGTTAACCTTGGAATTAAAACCCCTCTGTCTATTGAAATCAATTCCAATATCGCAGAAACATTGATATCAGGGTCTGTCCCAGTGTTCGATATTATCAATCCGTCCTGTTGAGAATATAAATTCAATCCCAAAAGTAGAAGTAATATAAAAATAATTTGTTTCAATTTTATACCAATTTTTATTAATAAATTGATTTTTATATAGTTTAGCACCTAAAATTAAAAAAAAATCTTTTTTTCAACAATTATTATTGCAAAATTGTTAATAAATTTTCATTTTATTAACTTTTTTTAATTTTTAAGGCAATTTTGATACCATACTTTTCCCAATAAGCGAAATTAAATCGAAAAAATGAAAATTTTTTCAGTATTATTACTTAATCATTAAAAAAACATAAAAATTTTAATTAAACTACTTATTTTTTTTAATTTTGTGTCTGATAATATACCAATCGGAAAAAATATAATGAAAAAAGCTCTCATCGCACTCGAAAATGGCTACTATGATTTTGGATATACTTTCGCCTCCGAAGGCACTCTTTTTGCTGAGTTCGTGTTTAATACCGCTATGACTGGATATGAGGAAATTCTGACTGACCCTTCTTATAAAGGGCAAGCTGTTCTTTTTACTTATCCACTTATTGGAAATTATGGCATTACAAACAAAGACCAGCAATCTTCCAAAATTAACGCCGAAGCGATGATTGTAAGAGAATATTCTAATGTAGTAAGTAATTTTAGATCTGAAACCACACTCAAAGATTTTCTTGAATCTCAGAATAAAATGGGTATTCATAAGTTAGATACCCGTGCTTTAACTAAACAAATTAGAACAACTGGGGCAATGAAAGGTGGCATTACAACCGAGTTTTTAAACCCAGAAGTATTTTTAAATATGGTACATAACTCCCCTTCTATTTCTGATGTCGATATGTATAAATTAGTTATTAATGATCAAGTTCAAGTTTTTGAAGGCAACCAAGAATCTAACTTAAATATTCTTGCCATTGACTTCGGAATTAAATCTAATATAATTGAAGATTTAAAGCGTTATTATTCAAAAATTTATCTTGTTCCTTTTGATGATAAGTTCGACCAAAGAATTGCTGAAATTGATTTCGATGGTGTGTTTATTTCTAATGGTCCTGGCGACCCAAGAATTGTTAAAGAAATAGAAAAATATGTGATTAAATTTGTTGAAGATAAAATTCCTCTAATTGGGATTTGTTTCGGACATCAATTAATAGGACAAAGTTTTGGCTTAGATACCTATAAAATGCCTTTCGGACATCACGGAGGTAACCATCCTGTTCTATATCACCCTAATGGAAAAGTATATATTACATCGCAAAATCATAACTATGCAATTTCAAAAGAGAAAGTTTTGGCAAATTCTGACTGGGAGATCACTTGGGAAAATTTATTTGATAATACTGTAGCAGGTATGCGGCATAAAACTTTACCAATCTGCTCGGTGCAGTATCACCCCGAAGCTTCACCTGGACCTAATGAATCAAATATTCAAGTTTTTGACGATTTTTATGAAATTGTTAAATCTGGCAAAAAATGAAAAATCAGTATGGAAGATTCAGAAACTAAAAATTTAAATATTATTTAATTGCAAATAAATGGCAAGAATTAAAATAAAAAAACATTAATAACGTAGTTAGTTTTACAATGAATGCAGTAAGTAAAATAGAATATTTAAAAAATGAAGTATCCAAATTGAATGAAGTTGAGTTTGGAGAGTTTGTCCGATATTTGAATGAAATAAATACATCTAAATGGTTAAAAGAATTTATTCTTAAAAATAAAGAAATAGAGATTACAGAAGATGAAATAATTAATCTAGTTAAAGAAACTAGAAAACAGATGTATGAAAGTAGTAATTGATACAAATATTTGGATAAGCTTTTTATTTGGTAAATCTTTTCAAAATTTAATAGAAATAATAAATCAAAATGATATTAAAGTCTATACTTGTGAAAAACAATTAGTAGAATTAATTAATACAATGAAAAAACCTAAGATAAGCAAGTTTATTAAAGAAAAAGATATTAATAATTTAATTTTCTTTTTTAAATACAATTTGAATTTTGTTAGTATAAAAAATGAACTCCAATTTTTAAGGGATCCAGAGGATAACTATTTAATTGAAATAGCTATAAAATCAGATTCAAAATATATAATAACAGGCGATAAAGATTTTTTAGATGTGAAAAATTATAAGCAAGTAGAATTTGTTAATTTTAATCAATTCTTAAATTTGCTACAAAACGAAAATAAATAGTTTTAAGTATTCTATCTTGCTTGATTCTCTCCTATCGGATTTTTTTATTTCAAAATCATTATAAGTAGATAAATACTAAGTTATTAAAAATAACTTATCCACAATTAAAAAAAAATTTGTATTTTTTTAAATAAAATTTGCAAAAAAAATAAATCGTTTTACATTTGCTTTTGTTAGATGACAAAATTAATTGAAGTATTTTTTTATTTGTTTTTTTTAGTGGCACTTAGAATTTATTTTGCTTGATTTTGTGTTATGTAATTTTTATTAATTTAATAAAAACTCAGAGGTAATTATGAAATACTTTTTAATAACTCTAAGTATTATATTTTATGCTAATCTTAATTCACAGCAACCACCTTGCTACGAGGATTACTATGGCTTAACTTATGATTTTAATAAATTAACCACAATTCCACCATTAACTTCTGGAGACACCCTCGGCTATAATACATTAGATAGTATTGCTAAAAATGTTAGACTAGATTATGTCAAGTATTTTTTAAGTAAGCAAACTTATAATGATACTATTAAAAAAATTATGAAATTTTATTATACAATTGTTGATGAAAATCCAATAGGATTTCAAGTTTATTTAGATACTCGGGAGTATCCTATTGGTGCAATGATTCCTTATAATATAAACTTAAACGATTTCCAGAGAGAAGTATTATTAAAAATTATGGAAGTTTCGCCTTCACCCGATTTAGACCAACTTATATTAGGGTCACAGATTATAGCACATGTAAAAGTTAAAAATCAAACTCAACGAAATGACCCTACTGCATCTTATGCAAAAACTGTTGTAATCGACGATTGCGAAATTATTGAGTTATTTAAGGGATTTCCACAAAAGAATTGCATAGATATTTCTATTCAAAGCCCACAAAATGCTATGTCTAATGGAATTGAAAAGTTACTTGAAAGTAATTATACATGTTTACAATATGAGTATAGAAAAGAATGGAGAAGGGGTAAAGATTATGATGATGACAATATTGGAATAATGGTAGATGAAAATGGAAATGAGCTAAATAATCCGACTATGAAAGATAATGAAGGTAATCCGTGGACTAAAGAAGGTGAAGAATATATAGTTTGCCTTAACTATGTAATTATATGTAGTGAAGGGAATAATTTATTTTATAGTTTAGGACCAGGAGTAGCCAAATCATGGACGGGGACAGTGTATCCAATTATTAATGGGATAGTAGTTTATCCACCAGATGAGTTTCAATCAATTGGAAATAATTTACCTTTAAATACTTTTAAAAATATTATTAAAAATAGAGTTACTCAAATTAAAAGTTTTTAGGAGTTCAAAATGAAATTTTTTATAATATTATTTATGTTTATTTTGTCAAATCAGATATATGCCATTGATTGTACTAACTATTGCCCTCAAAATAAAAAATACAGATATACTGTTTGTAATTTTTCAACCAATAGTACACAACAAATTTGTACAGATTCTCCTAATTCATTGCAAGCACCTCTTTATCCTATGAAAGCAAATTTACCAATTTGTTTAAATTTTATTGATAGTGGTCCAATAGAAGTTACACAAGTAACTGCAACTGGTTTAGAAATTGTTATTTATCAAAAATCGAAAATACTACAAGACTTAAATAACTCAACAAAGATGTGGAATTGCTTATGCAATAAAGATAATGAACCATGTGCTTGTACAATTTCAATTAAATTCACTT
>CAYXMM010000009.1:0-121144 GCA_964465945.1 uncultured Hyphomicrobiales bacterium | reverse complement strand
ACAGTTAATAAGAGAATATAGAACCCGACAAACAAAACTAGAAATTGCATAAAATTAAAAAAACATACTTTTCAATTTTATTATATTTTATGTTTGCAGAAGCCAATTTGAAAGTTAGGACAGCAATCTACTTTATTCCCTTTTCCTTAGTCCAAACTTCCCAGCCACCAGTGAAAATATATATGTTTTTGAAGTCAAATTGCTTCATTTTTTCAGCAACCATGTGGCTTAAATCACATTTACCACCATGACAATAAATTATATACTTTTTGTCCCTTGGTATTTCTTCAAATAGTTTTTGCATAAATTCTTCTTCATTGCCGTAAGGATCCATATTGATTGAGCCAGGAATATTGCTTTCTCCGAACTCCTGAGCGTTCCTTGCATCAATTATAACAAAATCGGGATTGTTTAGTCGTTCGACTACTTGCTTATAAGATACAGATGGAAACTCTTCACCAGTATTAGAATCTAACCCTGTATTTGCATTTAAGAGAGAATCACTAACTACTTCTTCAGCTTTTGGGAACCAAAGAAGTGCTTTAGGGTTAACAAAATTATAGACAACTGCTAAAAATACAGAGATTAAAATAATAATTAATATGTTCTTTACCATTTTCTTTCTTCTTTAATTTTATTAAATGCTTGATTGATTTCAATAGTTTTTGTTTTAGCTATTTCTTGTATTTCTTTACTTAGATTAGCAACTTTGTCAGGATGATTTTGCTTTAAAAGAGTTTTATATGCTGAATAAACTTCTTCTTTAGTAGAAGCTTGTTTCACACCTAAAACTTCATAATGACTAAGAATTTTAGATTTTCCAACATCTTCTTTTGCAAAAGCTTTTGAGTCTAATTCGTCAATAATTCGCTTAAGTTCATCATCTTCTTCATCAAAAATATACGATAAATCATCAGCTTTATCGTTTATATAAGAAGTAGAAATGCTTTTAATTCTATTAAAAATTTGTCCCATATTAAACTAAGAAACGGAATAAATTAGAAATTGTTTTAAATTAGCAAGATAGATTTAAAGATTATGAAAATAATGTCGATAATTAAGTTATGAAACTTGTTAAAGTAATATTGGTTATTCTTGTAAATTTGAGTGCTTATTCTTTTGCATTGTCAAGTTCTGTTTATCATATTAGAGTTAATGACTCAAAATATAATGTTACACCATTAAATCACTACGGTAATGACTTAGTATCGACAGCTCAAGTTTCAAAATATTTATTGCCAAAAACAAATTATAACTCATTGGAACATCGATTTGAAGGCAGTGATTTTGTGCTCACTTTCACCCCTGGTACCATATTCATAGTTAAAGAAAATTGGCTAGGCAAAAGTATCGCACAACTTGATTTGCCAGTATTATCAATGAAAAAAAGTTTTTACTTTCCATTGAAGTCATTAATATTTTCATTAGATAGTTTAAATATCTATAAAGTATTAGCCGGTGATGACGGAAAACACTTTTTACTTTCTGATAATAGCTTCTCAGGATTAGCTAATTTGCCAACCTTTGAAACATTAAAAGAGATAAAAAAAGAGGCAGAGCAAACACTTAAATTAAAAAGCACAGGCTTAGGAAAAGCAATACTTTTTTCCTCAGGAGATGGAAAATCAATAAAAGTAAGCGAAAGCAATCCATTTAAAGAATCATTTTTGAATTTGAATAAAAAACTTAGTTCCAGTTTAGATAACTTGAAGCCAGAAGAGTTTAAACCATCAAAACAAGTGATAAATGAAACTAAAATTGATAGTTT
This sequence comes from uncultured Hyphomicrobiales bacterium, assembly GCA_964465945.1. Lineage (GTDB taxonomy): Bacteria > Bacteroidota > Ignavibacteria > Kapaibacteriales > UBA2268 > JAJRPT01. The sequence goes on along the minus strand of CAYXMM010000009.1, from coordinate 119,376 downwards.
GCAAAATCAAAATGATGAGTATCCATACTTAATTCCTAAAGGTTTGATTAGAAAGGAACTCGAAGAAATAAAGAATAAAACTCCTAATTAATTTTTAATTATTGGATAAACAAGTTCGGTAACCATTCCCCATTCTCCAACTTCATCAGGATTAGTTAGATAATAAAGGTAAAAATTGCCAGTTGATTTATATTCTTTTAATTGCATATACTTTTTAATACCAATATGAGATTGCTCAATTGCTTTAATTGGACCAGTTTGAGTAGCAGAAACAGAATAAACGCCACCAACTTCAATCACATTAAACTCTTTTGAAATTGCTTTGGCAACAACTGTTGAATCAAGTGGTAAGCCGTATTCATAAATTGCAATATTATTGACTTCATCATAAAGTCTTTGAATAGTAAAAGGAATATTTTGCCCCGTAATATTACTTGATTTCATATATTGAACTAACTTTCTAAATTTCAGCATCATATTATTTTTGATTTCAGAAGTATTAGCAGCACTAGTATCTCTAAGAGTGATTAATCGGAATTTCTTTGTAATTCCTTCACTGAGAACAACATCTAATATTTTTTCATTAATCGACTCGGAAACTTTTTTTAATCTTTCAAGTCCATCTTTGAAAACATCTGACATTTTTACGTCCATAAAAGGAATAAAAAGTCGATATGGTGAAAAGTAGCCAACTGTATCAGATATTATCCAAGTTACTTGAGTTACGTCATCAGACATTTTAGTAAGAGTAAAAGTAGGTTTTAAGTTTGGAGTAGAACCATCTCCCATATCTTCAAAAAATAAGCCAAAAGTAATAAAACTTTCATTAGAAGTTAGGATTTGCATTTTCCCGTTTCCAACATCATCATTATCGCTCTTATAAATATTTGTTGCACCAACTCCGGATTCAGGACCTTCGTATTTGTTGCTCATTTTCGGGTCTATGGCTTGCCAAGGCGACCATTTTTCCCAGTTTTTCAAATTGTTTATTTGCTCATAAACAATGTTTTGCTTCTGCTTAATAAGAATTTCATTTTTAACATAAAATGAAGTTGGAAGAGAGAAAAATAAAATTAAAAAGATTATTAAAATTAATAATCCAAATATTTTCAATAATTTCATATTTTTACCTTTGAGTTTTAGAAAACAAAAATAAAGTAAAAAATATGAAAATCAAAACGGCATAAATTTTGATATTTATTTTATTGGAGGAATTATGAATAAGTTATTAGTATTTTTAGTATTTATTTTAAGTTTAAACTTAAATTCTCAAGAACTATACCCGATTGGCTTAGGTGGTTCTATTTATGGTTGCGTTAACGCTAATGGTAATCAACCGCCAAAAGGAAGACAAACTGGTATTAGTTTGAATTACATACCTACTTTGGCTTTTTCAGGATACTTACCTTATTCACAAAATAATAATATTGGACTTTATTTTGATTTAGGATTAACAAATTTAAGTTATGCTGATAAGTCTGTTGATTACGGAACTCAATATCAAACAGATTTATCCTATTTATCTGCTGCTGTATATCTTCATTTGAACAACTTTCTATTAGGTGCTAATTTTGGATTACCAGTTTCTGCAAAACATCAAGCAGAGGATATTGGATTGCCTTATAAAACTAACCCTGTTGAAACTATATCTAATTTAGCTGAATTAAGAGTTGGCTATCAAGTTCCAGTTTATCAAGATGAGAATGGAAGATTATTAGTTACTGTACTTGCCGGCTACCAATTTAATGGTATATATAAAAACTTTAAGAATTATGACCCTAACTCTGAAATTATTCCTCATCCAAATCTTTTTCCAACAGAAGAAAAGCATAATCCAAGAATTGCATCAATTTATATTGGTGTTTCTTATTTAATTAAAGTAATATATTAGTATATAATATACATTGTGGATATGTGGATAATCGTATTTTAGATTCTTAACTCATTACTTTTTATTTAATTAAACTTTGTCAATATGTGTTAATAAGATTTTAATAAAATAAAATTAACTAACATCAATTAACATTTTACTTTTTAATTTTATTAAATCTCACTTATTCACAAGATTTACACATACATAATTGAAAAGTTATTGTTAAAATGTTAAGAACTTGTTGATATAGTTTTATTAAATTATAAATTATTATATTATAAGTATTTAAGTAAAAATATTATTATTTATATAGTTTTTATTTATGAATTTCTTAAATTAGAAAAATTAAAAATCAAAATAAAAATATCTATGAACGAGAAAAATAATATCAAAGATAGGATATATTTTTTAATAAAAGAAATTAAAAAACACGATGATTTATACTATCAAGAAGCAAACCCAATAATATCAGATAAAGAGTATGATTTATTATTTTCTGAGTTAAAAGCACTTGAAGAAAGTAATCCAGAATTTTTAAAAATTGATTCTCCAACGCAAAGAGTAAGTGGAAAACCAATAAATGGCTTTGAAACTATTTCACATAAAAGGCAAATGCTTTCACTTGCTAATACATATTCAATAGGTGAAATTTCTGATTTTGATAGGAGGGTGAGGTCTGGACTTGAAAATGAAGATTATACATATACAACTGAACTAAAATTTGATGGGGTAGCGATTTCTTTACATTATAAAGATGGCGAACTTGAAATGGCTTTAACAAGAGGTGATGGAACAAAAGGTGATAATGTAATAAATAATATTAGGACAATTAAATCAATTCCTATAAAAGTTAATGAAGTAAGTTTGAAAGGTGAAGTGATTAAGGATTTTGAGGTAAGAGGTGAAGTTTTTATGAGATTTGATGATTTTGATGAATTAAACAAAAAAAGAGAAGAACAAGGATTACAATTATATGCAAATCCAAGAAATACTACTGCTGGCTCATTAAAATTATTAGATTCAAATGAGGTGGAAAAAAGAAAATTGCAAGCATCGTTTTATCAGTTATTTTGCGATGATGTTGAATTAGATTCTCAATTTGATAACTATAGAATTATGAAAGAATTGGGATTTGAAGTATCTGAATTTGCTGAAAAACATAATGGAATTGATGAAATAAATGAATTTTTGACAAGATGGGAAAAGAAGCGAAGTGAATTAGATTTTGCAATAGATGGGATCGTTATTAAAGTAAATGAGATAAAAAATCAGGAGATTTTAGGAACTATTGCCCGTTCTCCAAGATGGGCTGTAGCTTATAAGTTTGAAACAGAAACGGTTGAAACTAAATTGATTGATATTAGTTTGCAGATTGGTAGGCAAGGAACTATTACACCAGTTGCAGAGCTTGAACCAGTGCTACTATCAGGAACAACAGTTAAACGTGCATCTTTATATAATGAGGATTATATAAATGAGAGGGATATTAGAGTGGGTGATTATGTGATGATTGAAAAAGGTGGAGAGATTATTCCGAAAGTAACCAAAGTAGTTATTGAAAAAAGAGCAGAAGGTTCGGTTGCTTTCAAATTTCCTGAAAAAATTGATGGTTTTTGGATTTTCAGGAAAGAGGGAGAAGCGAATTACTACATTGATGACACAAGTAATCACCCAATAATTTTGAAGAAAAAGATAGAACATTTCGCAAGTAGAAATGCAATGGATATTGATAGTTTAGGCGAAAAAGTAGTCGCAGAATTTGTAGATAAAGGTGTGCTTTATGGAATTAAAGATATTTATTTTTTAAAAGATAAAGTAGATGTAATAAAAAGTTGGGAGGGCTGGGGTGAGAAGTCAGTGCAGAAATTAATTGAAGCAGTTGAGAAGTCTAAGAATCAAGAATATGAGAAGGTTTTATTTGGATTAGGAATTAGGTATTTAGGTGAAGGGAGTGCAAAGGTTATTGCCAAAAATTTTAGTGATATTGATAAATTGATTGTTGCAAGCAAAGAGGATTTAAGGGGAGTCTATGAAATTGGGGAGAAGATTGCGGAGTCAATTTATAATTGGTTTAGAGATGAAGAAAATTTGCGATTGATTGAGGAATTAAAGAGCCTTGGATTGAACTTTAAGAAAGCAGAGACTACAGATGGAAATAGTGAAAAATTAATAGGAAAAACATTTGTGTTCACTGGTGAATTAGAAAGTATTGGAAGAAAAGAAGCTGCTAAGCTTGTAGAAAAATTAGGAGGAAGAGAAACAAAATCGGTTTCAAAGCAAACAAGTTTTGTTGTAGTAGGAGCAAATCCGGGAAGCAAGTTTGAAAATGCACAAAAGCTCGGAGTTACTATTTTAGATGAAAAAGAGTTTTTAGAAATGGTTGGAATTTGTTAATTTGAAAAAAAAAAGGTGAAATAAAATGAAAAGTTTAGTTTTTACTTTGTTGATATTTAGTATATTAACTTTAAGTGCTCAAAATAATGTTGTAGAATTTTATACAATAGATTATAATAAACAAATGTTATGTAAGATTGATACGAAAGGTGATATGAAAAATATAGTCAGAATTAAATCAAATTTGGTTAAGTATTTTGGAATGGACTATAATAAGAAAGATGGTAAGCTGTATATTATACTTGGAAATAGCTTTTATGAAGTTAATGTTAAAACTGGCGAATTGATTTTTAAATGTTATACTTATTTTACAGATGGGACCTCTAATGGTGGAAGTAGAGCTTTATCTATTGATGATAATGGAAACACATATATATATAAAGAAGTCTCAGCTGGTGGTGTTGGAAAATTGTATAGATTAGATGATTATAGCAAAGGCGAGATGATACATCTAAGCAATTCTGGATCAGGAATTACGAGTTGTTTAGGAATTGAATTTGACAATAACGGTAGGTTATGGAATGCTGATGAATGTTGTTTTGGAGCATTAAATTACTTCAATCTTGATAATGGAGTAATAGCTGGTTCAGTTTCATTAAATCACAAATTTGGCTTCCCTACCGACTTAGATTTTCAAAATAATGAAATGTACATATTAGATATTAAAAATGAAACAAATTCAAATAAAACTGATTTATGTAAAGTGGATTTAGTTACCGGAAATGTTGAAGTGTTACATACTTTTAATACAATATTAACATGTTTATCTGAGTATCATGCTATTGAAGATACTTGTGATAATACAGTTTTTAAATATAAAAACTTTTTAGAAAAAGAAAAAATCAATTTTGAAGGAGATGCTGTTGAATATGACGGAATAATAAGATTAACAAAGCAAAATAACTTTCAAAATGGCGTTGTTTGGTATAAAGATTATCTACCTTTACAAGGTTCATTTAAAACAGAATTTACGTTTAGAATAAGCGATGGCGATAACTTTAATGACCCAGAAAGTTCTCAGCCAGGAGCAGATGGTATAGCATTAATTTTTCAAAATGATGTAAATAATAAAATAGGTATACCTGGTGGAGGAATTGGGTATTCTGGCTTAAAAAACGCTTTAGTAATTGAACTTGATTTATTTAAAAATGAAGATTCTGATATTCAAGATCCAAATGGTAATCATTTAGCAATTTTTGCAAATAAAGGGAAAGTGAGTTCTGATCATTCTTCAAGTGATTTAATTTACCAGAATAAAGACATACCAGAAATAATAGGAAATAGTAAAAATTACACTTTAATGTTAGATTATAGCAAATCAAATAAAGCTTTAACTATAACATTAAAAGGATACTTCGGCGAAGTAGAAGTTGGAAACTTAGAAAATTTTGATTTTTCAAAATATATTGATTTGGAAGGTGGGAACTCTGGCTTTATAGGTATTTCTGGCTCAACTGGGAAAGCAGTTCAAAGGCAGGAGATATTAGGATGGAGTTTTTGTTCTGACGATAAAATTCAAAGTGTAAACGAAACAGAAAACCTAACAGAAGTTTACCCTAACCCATCATCTGAAATAGTTTATTTTACAAAAATTAAAGAAAATATTTTAAATATTAAATTACTTGACCAATTAGGAAAAGAAGTAAATAATATAGAGCATAATTTATTAAGAAAGAATATAAACATAAGTCAACTACCATTTGGAGTTTATTATGCAATAGTAACAACTTCTGAAAAGGTTTATTATAGCAAGATTATTAAGTATTGACATGAGTAGTGAGAGCAAATCCGGGAAGCAAGTTTGAAAATGCACAAAAGCTCGGAGTTACTATTTTAGATGAAAAAGAGTTTTTAGAAATGGCTGGAATTGGTTAAATTATGAAAAAAGGAGAAAAAAAATGAAAATGATTTTATTATTGGGTTTAAGAATTTTGGGCTTAGTGATAATCAAATAGATAAAGTGTTTATAAAATATGAAAAATTAATTAAAATTTATTTAAAATTCATAGAATTAGGATTTATTTCTGAAGAATTAAAAGAGGAATTTAAGAGTTTAATAAATGAAAAAAGTGAAATATTATTTAATTAAGTATTTTAAGTAATTATATCAATAATGAAATTAGTTGCTTTTTTTAGTTCTTCTAATGTTCCATTGTTGTTAATGACAAAATCGGCTTTTTTCTTTTTTTCTTCTGGAGAGAGCTGGCTTTTAATTCGTTTTTCTATTTGCTCTTTGGTTGCACCTGTTCTGGAGATTGCGCGTTTGAGGGCAATTTCTGGATTAGCATAAACGGAGATTATATAGTCGTAAGCATCTTCCATTCCAATTTCAAAAATTAAGGCGCTTTCGACGAATATAGTTTTTTCGCCATCTTCGACAAGTTGGTCTATTTCATCAATATTGCTTTGGATTACAAGTGGGTGAACAAGTCGGTTAAGTTTATTTAATTTTATTTTTGATTCGTCATCTTCTCCAAAAATGATGTTTTCAATGAATGATTTGTTTATGTTTCCGTCTGGTAAATAGAATTGTTCGCCGAACTCTTTTATTAATTCATTTTTTAAGTCTGGATTTTCTAAGTAAAGTGATTTGGCTTTGATGTCACTATTGATAACGATAAAGCCGCGTTCTTCGATAAATTTAGAGACAGTGGATTTGCCACTTCCAATTCCACCGGTAATTCCTATTATTTTAACGTTGTTTTCCATAGAAAAATAAGGGCTACATAGTTTGTAGCCCATTTTAATTTACATATTTGCAATCATTGCGTTTGCGAATTCGCTTGTTTTGAGGAGTTCTGCTCCTTCCATTAATCTATGGAAATCATAAGTAACTTTTTTCTGAGTTATTGTTTTTTCCATTGAGCTAATTATCATTTCTGCTGCTTCGTTCCATTGAAGGTGTTCGAGCATCATACAAGCGGAAAGGATTAATGAACCAGGGTTTACTTTGTCAAGGTTTGCGTATTTTGGAGCTGTTCCGTGTGTTGCTTCGAAAATTGCATGACCTGATAAGTAGTTAATATTGGCACCTGGTGCGATTCCAATTCCACCAACTATTGCTGCTAAGGCATCAGAAATGTAATCTCCGTTTAGGTTCATTGTTGTTACAACTGAATAGTCAGTTGGTCTTAACAAAATTTGTTGTAAGAAGGCATCGGCAATGAAGTCTTTTATTAAAATTTTACCTGAATCTAGGGCATCTTGTTGAGATTTATTTGCAATTTCTTCACCTTGTTCTGCTTTGATTTTGTCATATTGTCTCCAAGTGAAAACTAAATCGGCGTATTCTTGCTCAGCAACATCATAGCTCCATTCTTTAAACATACCTTCTGTAAATTTCATAATATTACCTTTATGAACTATTGTTACAGATGGTTTTTTGTTTGCTATAGCGTAGTCAATTGAAGCACGCATTAGACGTTTTGTTCCTTCGGAAGATATTGGCTTGATACCTATTGAAGAGGTTTCTGGGAATCTGATTTTTTTACTTCCCATTTCGTTTTGTAGGAAGTTAATCATTTTCTTAGCTTCGTCTGTTCCTGCTTTCCATTCAATTCCTGCGTATATATCTTCTGTATTTTCACGGAAAATGACCATATCGCAATCTTGTGGTCTTTTAACTGGGGAAGGAACGCCACTGAACCAGCGAACAGGACGGACGCAAGAATATAAGTCAAGTTCTTGTCTTAATGCAACATTTAGAGAGCGGATACCGCCACCAACTGGTGTTGTAAGGGGACCTTTAATTGCTACAAGATGTTCTTTTATAATTTCAAGGGTTTCGTTAGGTAACCATTCACCAGTTTGGTTAAATGCTTTTTCGCCAGCAAGAACTTCTTTCCAGAAGATTTTTCTAATTCCTCTGTAAGATTTTTCCACTGCTGCTTCTACTACATTTTTAGTTGCTGCCCAAACGTCAGGACCAATTCCGTCGCCTTCAATGAAAGGTATAATTGGTGCATTGGGAATATGTAATTTCCCTTCTACCATTTTAATTTTTTCAGCCATAATATTTTCCATTTAAAAAATATAAAATTAAGGATAAATCGAGTGAATAAAAAATTTATTATTATTCTGCTTCAATAGTGTCAAAACCTGTGTATTTTCTTAATACTTCTGGTATAATTAATTTTTCGCCGTCGAAGTATTGTTCTATAATTGCAACAAGTATTCTTGGGGTTGCAAGTCCAGAGCCATTAAGGGTATGAACGAAATCTGGTTTAGAATCTTGATTCCTTTTATACCTTATATTTGCTCTTCTTGCTTGAAAATCTACAAAATTAGAGCAAGATGAGACTTCGAGCCATTTTTTTTCTGAGCCAGCCCAAACTTCGAGGTCATAAGTTTTTGCAGATGTAAAACTTGTGTCGCCTGAGCATAGTAGTAATACTCTATAAGTTAATTTTAATTTATTAAGGAGTTGTTCTACATCTTGGACTAATAGTTCAAGTTCGTTGAATGAATTATCGGGTTCGACGAGTTTTACAAGTTCAACTTTATTGAATTGATGCACTCTTAAAAATCCCCTTACATCTTTGCCATGACTACCTGCTTCTCTTCTGAAACAAGGGCTATATCCACATATTTTAACTGGAAGTTGTTCTTCTTTTAATACTTCACCGTTGTGATAGTTGGTTAAAGGAACTTCAGCAGTTGGGATTAAGTATAAATTATCTTCAGTGCAGTGGTACATATCTTCAGCCATTTTTGGTAATTGACCTGTGCCTTCCATTGAGTTTTGATTTACAAGGTATGGAGCGAAAAATTCGGTATAGCCACGAGATGTGTTCTCGTCGAGGAAGAAGTTTATTAATGCTCTTTCGAGTTTTGCGCCTTTGCCAGTGATAAATCCGAAGCCAGAGCCAGTAACTTTTGCCCCTCTTTCAAAATCAATTATATTAAGTTTTTTGCCTATTTCGATGTGATTAAGATTATGCTTAACTTCAAAAGGATTTCCATTAGAGCGAACGACAACATTATCATCTGCATCTTTACCAACAGGAACAGACTCGTGAAGAATATTGGGTATTCGCATTAAATCGTCATTTAGTGAAGTTTCTATTTCTCTTAATTCGTTATCGAGGTTAGAGATAGTATCTGATACATTTTTCATTTTATTTATATCACCGTCTGCATTTTCTTTGTTTCTTTTTTTATCAGCGATGATTTTGGTAGCAATATTTCGTTCGTTTTTAAGTTGCTCAACTTCACTTATTATTGACCTGCGTCTTTCATCTTTAGCAAGAATAGCATCGACATCAACATGAGCGTTTTTATTTTTAGTGTTTTCTTTTACAATATCAGGAAATTCTCTTACAAATTTCAGGTTTAACATTAGATAATCCTTAAATGAATTTTTTCGAAAGCAAAATTACGTAAATGTTAATAGAATACCATAAATAAAAGAAATTGGGTAATTAAGATTATTTTTGTTTATGAGTTATATTTTTTAAGTTTTTTTGCTTTTAAACCTTCCGAAGGTGTGTTTTGTTTTTTTTTATTAATATTCAACTTCTCGAAAGTTGATAATCTTCTAGTTGAATTTATTTTGCTATTGATGTTGTGCTTCTTCGGAGCATTTTTAATGTAAAATACCGCGTCGGCAAGCAGACACTCCTTTGATACTTCGACTGGGAATTGATACAAATTTACTGGATATTTCGCTGCTCTCAATATGACGAGTAAATTCGCTCATTGCCCTGACGGGCAATTTACGCAAAAAAAAGGTCATCTTTTGTTTGAGATGACCTTGATTTTTGTTGCTTTGTTATTTTTTTAATGCGTTGTTGATTGCTGTTTCAAATTCTTCGTAAGAACGCATTCCTACTATTTTTTCTAAGATTTCGCCGTTTTTGCCGATGATGTATGTTGTTGGAATTGCGTCTGCACCACCAAAGGCTGTTGCTAATTTACCTGTTGGCTCGTGATAAACAGGGTAGTTGAAGCTTGAGCTGTTTACAAAATTTACTAATTTAGCATTTGCATCAGCGTCTCTGTCTAATCCAATTCCGATAAATACTACGTCTTTCTTTTTGTCTTTTAGGTCTTTGTTTAATTTGATGATATCTGGAATTTCTCTTCTGCAAGGTGGACACCAAGTAGCCCAGAAGTTAACGAATGTAACTTTTCCTTTTGATATGTCAGCAAAGTTCATTGTTTTGCCGTCTTGTTCCCAGGTGAAGTTTGGTGCTTGTTTATCGTTGTTTTTTGTAACTTCTTTAACTGCTGGCACAATCATTTTTTCATTTACAACTTGCTTACTGCAGCTTGTGTTAATCATTAATGCAAATAACGTAATTGTTAAAAGCATTCCAGATAATATTGAGTTTTTGTTCATTTTAAACCTATTAAATAAATTTGTTTATATTTCATTGCCAAGACGCACAGAAATGTTTTCTGTTGTATTTATGTTTTCATTTTCGAAAATTATTTGTTCTGCTTCAACTTCTTCTTCTTTTTTTACATTTTTCTTTAAGTACTTGAAAATAGATAAGAAGAAGCCGAGTGCAATGAGTATTGTTCCAAACCAAACAAGTAATATTAATGGCTTTTGAGATGCTTCAAGAGTGAAAATTTCGTAAGGTTTTTCGAGTTCGCCACCAGTAGGTCGGAAGGCAAAGATTGCTCTTGAACTTGCTAAGTTTTCTTTATTTACGTCGAGTTGCATAAATCCGATTTCAAAGCCAGCGGTTTCGTAGTTTTTCCAAACTGGGAAGTTGAACCCAGAACCTTGGTCTATTACTGTGTAAAGTGTATCTTCTTTAATGAAGTTATTACCGCTGATTCTAACTAGTGAAGCAAATTTAATTTGGTCGCCTGAGAATGATTCAGGTGTTGGCATAATGAATTTTAGTAATTGGATTGTATAATTTGAATCCAATGTAACTTTAACTTTTTCTTCTTTACCGATGATCACAGGAGGGTGCTTATATTTTGTCTCCAATGAATATGGGGAAAGGTAAATGTCTTTAATGGGGAATGTGGCAATACCTGGTTCAAAGAATGGGCTTTCGCGTTTGTTGTAATCACTCCAATATACGATAGGGTGTACGGTTTGGGTTTCACCATCTTTAGTTATTTCAAAGTTATATCTATATTTTTCTCTATCTGTCCAATTTTTCTCGATTTGTTTTTTGCCAGCAAATTTTATTTCATACCCCATAAATTTATGAGTTTCGCCGAGTTCAAATCTTAATTGTTTTTTGTATTCATATTCACCGCTAAATAATGCTCCTAAGATTAGGAGTCCAATTCCAACGTGGGAGACATAAGCTCCGACAGATTTCCAATTCTTTTTGAGTGAATTAATAATAAAACTGAAATTGATAAATAGTGAGAAGAAGCCCGCAAAAACAAGGAATAAGTCTTCGGCATTATGAACTCCTAAGAATGAAGAGGCAATCGCTACAATTACTCCAAAAATTAATGCTCCGAATGTTTTTTTCATTAGTTTAGTTGTATCTGTTCTTTTCCAAGATAAGTATAAAACTGATGAGTTTAGTAGGAGTAAAATTATAGCAAGTGGCATATTGAATTTTGTGTACATTGCTGGTTCGATTACTGACTTGTCAGCGCCTAAGATTGGTAGGATTATGGGCCAGCTAGTTCCAAGAACTACAATGAAAGCAATAAGTAGAATAATTACTGAGCCGAGTGATAAACCGAATTCTTTTGAGCTTAGTTTGAATGTTCCTTTAGGACTTGGCATATTTCTTAAACGTAGGAATAGACCGGTTGTCGAAAGGACGATAAAGGTTATCATCATCACTAAAAGTAAGTTATAGACGGCTTCACCTGGCGAAACAAATGAATGAACTGAGGCATCGCCAAGCACACCGCTACGCGTTAAGAAAGTGGCATAAAGGACTGCAATAAAGGCGAAAATTGCTAAGAAAATATTAGTTTTAATCAACCCACCTGTTCTTCTTGTAACGAGCATAGTATGAACTAAGCTTACTGCAATTAGCCAAGGAATTAATGATGAATTTTCAACTGGGTCCCAAGCCCAGAAGCCGCCCCAACCAAGTGTTTCATAAGCCCAGAAGCCCCCTAGCATTATTCCGAATCCAAGTATTCCCGTTGCAAAGAGTAGCCAAGGCATTGAGACATTAATCCAATTTTTGAAGTCTCTTTTAGCAAGTCCAGCCATTGCAAAAGCGAAAGGAACTGAAATTGCGGAATAGCCAGTAAATAAGATTGGAGGGTGAATTGTTATCCAATAGTTTTGTAAAATTGGGTTTAAGCCGCGTCCGTTTTCGGGCGTATGTCCGACAGGAACGTCTGGGAATGTTTCCCAAAGTAGTTCAAATGGACTATTTATTACAAGAATTACGGCTATGAATACTAAAATTAAAGAATAAAATGCCATTACATAATTTTCATAATTATGTTTTTGAGCGTAAGGCATTAAGAAATAGCCAATTAGAGTTAGAAGCAATCCCCAAAGTAAGAACGAACCTTGTTGACCTGCATAAAATGATGCGGTTAATAAATTATTAGGTAGTTCTTTTGAAGAATAGTCCCATACATAAGTATACTGGAAGTTATGAGCCAAAATTAGGGATAATAAATACATTGATACCATCACAATAGATGCGGTGAGGGCATAATAGGATAATCTCGCTATTTTTTGATAAACACCTTCTTTATTAGCAGCAATTAAATAAAAAATTGTAGAGGAAAGAGAGGCGAAAAGCGAAATATAAATTAAAATTTTACCTGTCATTACAAACTTTCTTATTTATTATGAGGATTTAAAACATCTTCTTGTTTCCCTTCATATTTGGAAGGGCATTTCGTAAGTATTTGTGTTGCTTGGAAATGGTTTCCAGTAAATTTTCCTTTGATTACTACTTTATCAGCAAGTTCAAAGTTATTTGGCTTAGCACCTTCATAGATAACTTTAGTTTCAGTATTCTTATCATCTTGGATATGAAATACAAATTTATTGTTTTCTGAGTCGTAGCTTGTTTCTTGGTCTTTTAGCCATTTTCCAGATATTTGTACAACTTCATCTGAAGTTTTAGCTGTTGCAATATCGGAATATCCAATTTTTTGGTCATTAAAACTATAGATAGCCAGTGCGATAAAAAAAGCAATAACAATTGCTCCGATTAAATATCTTTTATTCATTTTTTTCCTCTATTAAATTATCTAATTTTTTTTCAATTCTGTTTAGTTTCTTTTCAGATAGAAAAAGGAACAAAGAGATTCCGAACCATATAATTAAAACAATGATTAGGACTACATATAAGGAGTTATTTTGTAAAAAATTATACATTTATGTTTTCCAACTTTCTGTTTAGGATTCTATATCTAACGTTAAGACTCAAAAGCCAGAAGAATATTATAATAAAAGCTGCAATTGCTATATAAAAACTTAAAGCAAGGGCAGAATCTAACATTCCGCTTTGTGGATCCATAGCGGGACCGGTTGTTCCATCATTTTTTCCACCTGGGTGCAAACTCGCAAACAATCTTGGAATAATTAGCATTAAAAAGGGAACACTTACATAAGCGAATATTGAATATACGGCAGAGAGTTTTGCGCGTTTAGTTTCATCTTCTGTGCTAGAGCGTAGTGCGAAGTAAGCGAAATATATTATTATTTGAGCGAGGATAGTAACTTGTCTTGGGTCGTTGTTCCAAAAGCTTCCCCAATTAAATTTAGCCCAAATCATTCCTGTTGTTGTTGCCATTATGGCAAAAATCAACCCTAAAAAAGCAGCGGATTGAGATTTTATATCATAAAGTTCATCACGTTTGCGAAGGTATTGAATTGCGCAAATTAATGATACAGAAAAGGCAATAATTGAAACCCATGCCATTGGAACATGGAAATTTAGGTTTCTAATTCTTTGCATTAGGTCAGGAACGTAAGGATAGATAAAAGCGGGTTCTACTTGAAGTAATTCTATAATTTTAAAGGAATTTGATTCGGCAATGTAGTATCCTTTTGCTACGATTTCTTTGTCATAAACTAATTTTGATTTTAGTTCTTTGTCGAAGTATATTATTTCTTTGTTGATTGATTTTTCTTTTTCAAATATATGATGCGGATAATATGCTTTGGCAGAGTATGTATTGCTTGAATCGTTTAGAATAAGGGAATTTGACTCAATAACTAAGCTTATATCAATAATATTGTGGTTTTTAATAGCAGACACAAATCGAGCATCGGAGAAATTACCAGCCAAGGGAGGCAATAGAGAAAAAAGAATAGATAAGGTAACAAAGCAAACGGCAAAAATTTTCCAATAAAGCGGTCTTGCTTTTTCTAATTTTAGGTAAGAGCCAAATGTAATGGCAAATCCTACAAAGAATATCATTGTAAATAGTCTCATATCGAGAGCAAAATTAACTAATTAATTTCACTTTATAAATTTTATTATTGTTTTGATTGGAAAATAAAACTAAAAAGGATAAGAAGTGGTAAGAAAATGTGTTTTAAATGTTCATTGTGAGAATTAGTGAATTGAAATTATTAATATCGTCTGCAGCAATATATTCAATATTATCAACAATTTTCTTAATAATAAATATACCTAAACCGCCGTGTTTCATTTCTTTAAAATACTTTTCCATATTGGGATTCTGAACATTAAGAGGGTCGAATGATTTGCCTTTATCTTGAATAGTAACAATGAATTTATTACTTTCAGTTTTTGCACAGATATTTAGTTGCTGATTTTTATCAAAATTCATACTATAATGAATTAAATTACTGCAAGCTTCATCAACAGCAAGAGTAATATTATTGACTTTATCTTCGCTTAAGCCAGAAATGTTTGCTTGTGTCCGAATATAATCTCTAATTGATTCAAGCTCCTTATAATCGCCACAAGCGGATAACATATTATTCATCAACTTTACCATTTCCAAACTTTTTAATACACTCTTCCTGAGTATCACAAATTTCAAAAATCATTGGGAATCCTAATAATTCAAAAACTGAATAAACTTTTTTCTGCATATTTGACATTTTCAAATCACCATTATTATCGCGAATTGTCTCTATTTGAGACATAAACACGCCTAATCCTGCACTTGAAATATAATCTAAATCATTAAAATTTACAATAATTTTGTAACCTGATTTATTGATAAGTCCTTCAATATTAGATTCTAAATGAGGAGCTGTGTTGGCATCTAAGAAGCCACTTAATTTTAAAATTGAAATATCATCAACTACATCGTGTGAAATCTCTAAACTTTTCCCATCACCCATAAAATTACTCTCTGTTTTTAAAAATTGTTAAAAGAGTTAAGTCATCAAATTGACTTAAGTTTTTAGAATATGCTTGTGCTTTTTCTAAAAATAAGTCATTTATTTCTTTTGAATTTGAGTAGCTATAGTTATTTAAAATAAATTTTATATTATCGTAGCCAAACTCGTTATTATCAATGTTTCTTAGTTCGTTTAATCCGTCAGAAAAGGCGAAAATTAAATCAATATCATCGAGATTAAATGTTAATTCTTCTAAGTTAGAACTAAATAAGAAATCACTAACAAATCCAATACCAAATCCATTAGGTTTTAAAAAATTAATTTCATCACTAATTTTTCTTATTGCTAATGGAGTATGACCTGCTCTACAATACGTTAGCTTTTTGGTTTTGTTACTAATTGTTATAATGCTTATAGTTACAAACATATTTCTATCAATATTCTTATATAAAGAACTATTTATTTTGCATAATAATTCTTTTCCACTATTTGAATTAGGCGCTAAAGACATAACCATTCCTTTTATTTGTGCCATAAAAATTGCAGCACCAATACCTTTACCAGATACATCACCAATTAAATAACAAATATCTCCATTAGCTAAAATTACTGAATCATAATAATCGCCACCTACATCATCTGCTGGAATAGAAACTGCGTTCGTTGAGAAGTTATCGATTTTGATTATCTCTTGTGGTAATAGTTTTTGTTGGATATTTTTAGCTATTTGTAATTCGTTTTTATACTTTTCGTTTTCTATGGATTCTTGTAATAGTCTTGCGTTTTCAAAGGCGATAGAGAGATTAACTGAAAATGCTTTTATTATTTCCATTTCATCTTCATCGAAGTTATATGTTTTATTATTTATTAAGCAAATTCCCCCTATTTTCTTTTCGCTATCTTCTATTGGTATGTAAATCATAGATTTGGCGAAAGGTATTGTTTGGAGTTCTCTGCTTTTTTTTAAGCCGTCTAATAGGACTAGTTGATAGCTTAATATTCTATATTGATTGAAGTAGTCGTCTTGTAAGATTTGGTTTAAGTATTCTTCGGAAAGATTATGGAACGAACTTATTTCAATTTTATTATCATTGTAGATTTCTGACCAAGCAAATACTGAATCGGTCATTTTTAAGGCAATTTCTGTAACGGTTTTTGTTATATGGCTAATGTCTTTTGATTCGGCAATGATTTTGTTTAGTGAAGTAAGGGAGGTCATTTCGTTTTGTCTTCGTTCAAATGCTCCACTTGAAGGTAGGTAAATAAATAGGGTGATTAGATATCTGCCAAAAATTAATAAGATGGATAATGAGAGTAAGCTAATAGTTGATGAAGTTCCGAATAAGTAGTATTCAAACGCGAATGATATGGAGTTTGATTCTAAACTAATATTGCTATCTGTGAAACTTGCAAAGACTAAAGTGCTAATTATGATAATGAATGAATCGAAAATGAAAGTCCATTTTATGCTTTTATTTAGGTAGGCAATCCAATGATTATAATTCAATAAAAAAATTGATGTGATAAATACTACTAAATATACAACACCACTTAGTATTGATAATATTATTGGATTAATAGTAATAAGTGATTTATTAACGATGCTTATTAGTTGCAAGAATAGGATTGAGCCGATAAGAATTGAAAATTTAGTATAAAAATTTCTGTTTCCACTTTTGACGCTTTTTTCATAAAGTATGTAAATTGCATAAAAAATTGGGATTAAAATTAATGGTGCAAGAAATGAAATGTAAAGTTTACTTAAAAAATTGCTTTCAATATATATAAAGTTGAAATAATCAGGAGTTATAAATATTAAAATACACGCAAAAATATAGAGATATTTTAAAATTTTAATATGTAAAATAAATTTTTTACTTGTTTCGCTTATGCTAATGTCAGTGTTTTTAAAAATACGTTTGAAAAAATGTAAATCGGCATTAGTGTGTTTTAGTAAGTAGAATGAGGTAGCGAAAGTTAGAATAATTAAAAATATGCTAAGAATGTTTTCAATGAATGATGAATAACTAATAAAATAGAATATATTCTCAATTAATAGTTTAATTGCTAATAAAATTAGAAGAAATGAAGCAAGTATTGAGTTTTGTTTTTCTTGAAAATTAAACATTATTTCTTTTATATTTTCACTTTAATATTTACCAAACTAAGAAAAAATAAGGGATTTAGATTAAATCAAAATATTATTTTTTTATAATTTCTTTTATAAATTGTTATTTTTGTAATCTATTTTATACAAAATAATCAATATAAATGATAGTTAGAAAATTTGGTGGTACATCAGTACAAGACGCAAATCAGTTTAAAAAGTTAGCAGAAATTTTACAGAATGCTGATGAGAGTAAAACTGTTGTTGTTGTTTCTGCGATGGGGAAAACCACAAATAGGTTGGTTTCTTTTAATGTAAACCTAACGCATAATGATATTCTTTTTGCTGAGAATGATTTTGCAATAGTTGAAGAAACTCATAAGAATTTAATTAAATCGTTGTCTTTAGGCGACGATGCAAATGCTTTTTTAGAAAGACAGTTGTTGCTATTAAAGACGATTAAGGATAGTGTTGCTATTAGTTTAGATATTACTGCGAGTCAGCAAGACGCTGTTTTGGCAATCGGGGAACTTCTGTCTTCATATTTGTTGGCTGAGTATTTTAAAAAGATTGGAATTAAAGCAAGTTTTTTAGATTCAAGGAGTGTAATTTCAACAAGTTCTGATTTTGGTCAAGCAGAGGTTAATTTAGATATGTCTTTTAAATTAATAAATGAAAAAGTATCTGAATTACATAAAAACTCTGATATAGTTATTATGGGTGGATTTATTGGCTCCGACGAGAGAAAGCGAACAACTACAATAGGTAGGGGAGGGTCTGATTATACAGCGGCTATTGTAGCAAATGCTATGGATGCTGAGCTTTTGGAAATTTGGACTGATGTTGATGGAATAATGACTATTGACCCGAAATTTTCAAAAGATGCACGTAGAATTTTACATTTAAGTTATGATGAAGCGGCTGAACTTGCTTACTTTGGAGCGAAAGTGTTACATCCGAAAACTATTGGGCCTGCTATTAAGAAGGATATTCCTATTTTAGTTAAGAATACTTATAATCCTACTGCAAATGGAACTTTAATTGAGAATAAATCTGAAAATCCTAAAATTTTGAAAGCGCTATCTTATTGGGACGGGGTAACGGTGATAAATATTAAGTCTAATAGAATGTTAGGTGCTTATGGTTTTTTAAGTAAAGTATTTGAGGTGTTCAAGAATTATCAAACTTCGGTTGATTTGATTGCGACTTCGGAGGTGAGTATTTCATTGACGATTGATAATACAAAGAATTTACCTCATTTATTGAATGAGTTACAAGAGTTTTCAAATGTAACTGTTACATCAAATCAGGCGATAATTTCGGCAGTTGGTGATGGGGTAAAGGAAAAAGCTGGTTTGGCTTCGAGGTATTTCGGGATTTTGAAAGATATAAATATTCAAATGGTTAGTATTGGTGCTTCGGAAGTGAATATCTCTGTTGTGTTGAACTCAGGCGATATGGCTAAGGCGCTAAATTTACTTCATAATGAGTTTTTTAAAGATGTTATTGAACCGAGTGTTTTTGAATAAAGGAATTAGATGAATAAAATTGCAAATTATGATGTAAAAGAATTGGTTGATAGCTATGGTTCGCCATTATATGTTTATGATGCAGAGCAATTTAGAATAAATTATGCTAAGATTAAGAATGCTTTGAATGAGCATTACCCAAAAAATCATATTCATTTTTCGGTGAAAGCAAATTCTAATCTTAAGGTTTTAGAGTTATTTAAGAATTTGGGTTCTGGGGCTGATTGTTCATCTCCAAATGAATTGCGTTTGGTAAAGATTGCTGGTTATTCAGATGATAATTTACTTTATACTGGAAATTATGAAAGTATTGAGGATTTAAGTTTTGTTTCTCAATATAATGTTAAGCTTAATTTAGATGACTTGAATTCATTTAAGCGTTTGATTAAGATTAAAGTACCAGAACGAATATCATTTAGAATTAACCCTGGTATTGGTCGAGGAGGGTTTGAAGGAATAACTACTGCTGGGAGTGATGCAAAGTTTGGTATTCCTTATGAAATGGCTTTTGAAGCTTATAAGTTTGCTAAAGAACAAGGTGTGAAACGCTTTGGGATTCACATGATGACTGGTTCTAATAATTTAGAGCCATATTATTTTGCAGAAGTAGTAGATAAGTTAATGATGATTGCAGGCGATATTTTTCCAAGGTTAAATATTATACCTGAGTATTTTGATATTGGTGGCGGGCAGGGAGTTCCTTATTATGATGATGAGAAAGAGTTAAATGTGGAGTTAATGGCTAAATTAATTGCAAGGGTATTTAGGGAGAAGAGTGAGAAATTTGACTTTGGCGAACCTGAGCTTATTTTGGAGCCGGGGCGATATCTTGCTGCTAATGCTGGGTATTTAATTACAAAAGTAACGGGTATTAAGGAAGGATATAAGAAATTCGTTGGTTTAGATGCTGGAATGGGAACACTTGTCAGACCGAGTATGTATGGGGCTTATCATCGTTCTTATGTTTATGGAAAGAAGTATGCAGAGCTTGAGAATGTTAATCTTTGTGGGCAAATTTGTGAGAACTCTGATATTTTTGCTAAGAATCAATTATTACCAAAGACAGAAGAGGGTGATATTGTTATTTTTAGAGAAGCAGGTGCTTATGGCTATACTATGTCTTCGGTGTATAATAATAGAACGCGTCCTACGGAGTTGCTGTTAGACACTAATGGCATTACACAAATTAGAAAGCGAGAAACATTTGAGGATATGCTAAGTTTATATACGGATGAAATTAAGAAGGAATTTAATTTATAAGTTTATTGAAATATTGACTTGCTTTCTTTTTTTCTAAAATTAAATATAATAAGGTGCAATATACTAAGGTGAAAATATACCTGAAGTAGATTGCACCTTTTACATTTATTATTTTATTTATAAAATTTGCAAGGTTATTAATAGCTCCGTCTTTGAATTTAGTTATGTATTCACCTGTTGCAGATAATTCTATATAATGATTACTTTGGTCGAAGATGTAAAGCCAAAGTTTTATTTCTAAGTAACCTAAAGTAAAAATGATAATTATGCTATAATATAATAGTTTTCGATTTATTGGAAAGAGTAATGATATGGATAGCACAAAGATAATCTGCATATAAAAGTGGATTTTTATATTGTTTTTAACGTAAGCGGTTGCTTTTGGAGCATTATTTAGATTGGCTTTATTATTGATATATGCTATAATGTCTCCGTTCTCAATTTTGAAACTTATGTGTTTTTCGTTAAATCCACTTCCAGCATTCATTTTATCAGCGATATTGTTATTTACTTTTAATAGTATATCGCCAGTAAAGTTCTCAAACAAAGGGACAGAGAACATTAGAGTAATAAATATTATTACTGATATTAGAAAGCGCTTTAGGAATATTTTTTGTTCAATGTTAGCCATACATAAAACAAGGATAGTGAAAGTAGGATAGATAGTAATGGGAAGATGTCATCGTGCATAATCTCAAATAGACTATTGTGATTGTTACCGATGACATATAATAAGAAAACTCTTATATCATTCCAAAATGTTAGAATTACTGAGCCAATTAAAATTCCTATTGATTTCATTTTTAAACTTGCTTTACTAGATAGTAATGTTGCAATAAAAAGGGCTAATGGTTCAGAACCTTCGCAACCAAAAGCCACTTTAATTGAAAAAGTGTCTCCGAAGATTACGGATTCTATATAACGTGTGTTGAAATTAAAGAGATTTAATAAGTAATTTGATTTAATGGCTGTTGTGTGTGCTAAAAAATCTGTTATTATTTGGGAGAATTTGAAACCAATAAAGATATAATAGACTGACATATATAAAGTTAGTTTTAAGACAAACTTTATAAATGATTTATCAAATTTAGATGATATTTTGTTATTTTGCTTCATCAAGAAGTTAATCGACAAAATTAATGTAATACTTTAGTTAAATAAGGTTTTTTGTGTGTTTAGTGAAAGATTGAGCGTATTGCAATCTTTTGTCCAAGTCGCTAAGTGTTTGATATGCTTCAAGGATTTCATTAAAAATAAGATGGCTATTGACATCTGGATTTTTATCTGGGTGATATTTTAATGCAAGTTCTTTAAACCTTAGTTTAATTTCGTTTGTTGAGCTTGTTCTTTTTACACCGAGTATCTTATAATAGTTTTTGAATTTCATATTTAATATTATACAATTTCTATTCCTTTTTTTTGAAGAAATGGAAGAAATTTTAAACACATTTAAAAAGCCATTAAAAACAATATACTTAGAGAGAAAAAATAATGGCATATTATTTGATTTGGTTATGATATGAAAAAAATATATATCATATTAATTCTAATATTAGCCAATGTGGGTTTATTTAGCCAATCTATTAAGTTAGTAAGGACAGATGTAGATTCAACAAGAGCTAATTTTGTAACTGCAACTTATATGTTTGGCTTTGATGTTGTTGTAAATGATTTGGAGAATTGTAATAATGCTTCATTTCAGTTAAAGTTCAACAATGCTAAATATGTGAAATTTTCAGGGGCGAAGTTAAATGACTTTGCGGATAGTGGGCAAATATTCATTTATGAGTACGCAGACGCCGGCTCAGACGAAGTATTTCTAAGTATAGGTGCTTTTTCAGGACAGCCATTGAGTAACAACGGACATAAAAATCCGAATTTGGTTCATCTTGAATTTGTTGTAACTCCAACAGCACCAAATAATGAACGGGTTACTTTTACTTTTTTGAATGCTTATGGCTCAACATATAAAGATGGTGTAGGGAATAAGGTATTGCTTGCTTCAACTCCAAGTTTATATGATATACATGGGTTTGTAGATGTCTGGCCTGGTGATACAGATAATAATTTGAATGTAGATAACGTTGATTGGACAACGGTTTATGAAAATTTGAAATTCAAGGAAAGATTCCCCGGCTATAGAAGTTTTAAAAGAGAAAATGCAACAACTAATTGGTCGGCTCAGCGCTCTCTTGTTTGGGACGTCGAGAAAGCAACTTATGCTGATTGCGATGGTGACGGTGAAGTTTCGGTAACAGATGGTCTTGTGGTTTTGCTAAATTTAAGTACTACAAATACAGTTCCAATAATTAAGAAAAAAGATGAAGTTCTATCTTCAAATTTAATTCCAGTGTCAATAGAATTTTTCCGAGAATATAGAGGAATATACGGACAGATAAAGGCAGATGAGGAAATTACAAGAATTATTCCAGGTGAGTTATTTACAAATTCTGATGCTATGTTTCACGTGGAACATAATGTTGCCGAGTTTGTTTTAGGTAATTTTTCAAAAGATGAGTTTGTGAAAAAATCTGGTGTTGCTTTTTATATTGAAACTAAGTCAAATGATATAAACATTCAGCAGTTAAGAGGAATTTCTACAACTAACACTTTATTTAATTTGAAACATGTGGCATTAGATATTGAAACTGATGATGATTTTTCTGTGATTAATACTTTAAATGGTTTAAGAATTAATTCAGATTTGAAAGTAAATTCTACTAATTTGTTTGATATTAATGGTAGGTTGATTAATTCTACTGCAAATTCAAAGGAAATTAATGTAGATTTAATTTCAGGATATTATACATTAATTATTAATTTTGATAATAAAACTATTAAATACCCTCTAATAATTAGCAAGTAATTTGAGTTGTTATGAATAGTTTATTTGAAGAAATATCTAAGCTCAATACCGAGCAAGTTAATCCAAATTCTATAAATATAGATATAGCCAACACAAGCGAAATTCTAACTATCATTAGTAATGAGGATAGAATTGTTGCAGATAAAGTTCGAAATGAATTGCCGAATATAACAATAGCTGTTGATGAAATTCATAAGCGTTTAAATCTTGGTGGTCGGTTATTCTATTTTGGTGCTGGCACGAGTGGTCGTTTAGGAATACTTGATGCTGCGGAATGTCCACCTACTTTTGGCACTAACCCAGAGATGATTCAAGGGATTATGGCTGGTGGGCGAGAGGCGGTTTTTAAAGCAAAAGAAGGGGCAGAGGATTCGTATCAGGATGGAGCAGAGCAGATTAGTTTGCTTAAACTTAGTAGTAATGATGTTGTGTTTGGAATAGCAGCGTCAGGGCGAACTCCATTTGTAAGAGGTGTAATCGATGAAGCAATAAAAAACAACATTTATTCAATTTTTTTAAATACAATAGGACACAATCAGACAGGGGATTTGGGTATTAAAGCAGATTGTATAATTTCGGTAGAAGTAGGACCTGAAGTGATTATGGGTTCAACGAGAATGAAATCTGGGACGGCGCAGAAGTTAGTTTTGAATATGATAAGCACAGCTGTAATGGTAAAAATGGGGAAGACTTATAATAATATTATGGTTGATTTGCAGATGACAAATGCGAAGCTGAAAGAACGGGCAAAAAAGACTATAATGTTAATTTGCGAAATTGATTATACCTCTGCAACTAAACTTCTCGAGCAAAGCAATTATCATGTGAAGTCTGCTATAGTTATGAAAAAGAGAAATTGTACTTACTCAGAAGCAAAATCGCTTCTCAATAAAAGTAATGGCTTTGTAAAAAAAGCAATTTCTGTGTAACACAATGTTCCACGTAGAACATAATCTAATAAAACACTGAAAAAATTTAGAATTTTAAAAAAAAAACGGCTTTCATAAATAAGCCAGGTTAAACGTTTTTGCTATGGTTGGCATTCTAATATCAAAAACAGATAAGATTGCTTACAGGTGATTTAAAGTGGAATATAAAGAATTTGTGTATTTTATAGATATATTTTGAGAAACATAATGTTCCACGTAGAACAAACTTAAATTAAGATGCTAGTCTTATTAATAATCTACTTTATCACCGACTGATAAAGTCCAATCGTTCCAGTAATCACGCATTACGAATATTTCTTGATTTTCACTAAATAAGTAAATATCAATGTCATCTAATTTAATCCCTTTATATTCATCTGAAATAAATAGATTTTCATTTACTTTTGTAAAATTTATTTTATAAAGTTCGTTTACAAATCTTATTTCAATTTTACTTATATTAATATGAAATTCAGTCCTATTAATATCTCTTAAATATAATTTATCAGTAATTATTTTGGGTCGTATTATATCCAAATAAATTCTTTCTTTTTTTACATCAGTTGAAAGAAATATTCTTGTAAAATAATTTTCTGAAAATAACTCAATATTTGCCTTCATAGCATTTAAGCTTACAACCATTGTCTTAGTTGGTACCATTGTTATTCTAATATTATTCTCTATATATGTTTTAAGGAATTTCTTTTGCAATTCAGTATACTTTTTTCTTAAAGTATCCCATTCATTAGCATTCTCTTTGTTTGTTATTATCATCCCATAGTATACAGGGTTAGTAACAATGTTACCATCAGCTCGTTTATAGTAAATGGTATTTGAACAGGATATAATTATAAGAGTAATGCATATTGTTATAATAAATTTCATTTATTACTTTTATTAAAATTATAAAATTCTAAAAATATAATAATTTTATAGTTTACAAATATTTATTTAAAAAGATACTATTTATTGAGAAACAGAATGTTCCACGTAGAACATTATTTTGTTTTTGTCCAAGATTTATAGTCAATTTGCAGTGCAGGTCGATTTTTTTCAATTTCTCTTAATGGTTCGCACGCTTTTAAAGTTTGATGTAGTTTTGCAGGAGAAGAAGAATAAAGTTCGGTGCCTTTAGTTTTCCATTCAATCATTTCGTCGGAAACTTGTTTAATAATTTTGGCTGGGTTGCCTACAACTAAACTTCGGGGGGGGATAATTGTAGATTCTTTTACAAAGGATAAGGCGCCGACTATTGATTCTTTACCAATCACTACGTTATCCATAATTACCGCGTTCATACCTATTAAGCAATTTTCTTCAATTGTTGCTCCATGAATAATTGCTCCGTGTCCGATATGGGCTTGCTTATTTAACAAAACAGTAACTCCAGGGAACATGTGAATAGTGCAACTCTCTTGAACATTGCATTCATCTTCGATTATAATTCGTCCCCAATCGCCACGCAAGGTGGCATTTGGTCCAACATAGACATTTTCGCCAATTATCACATCGCCAATAATTGTCGCATTTGGATGAATAAATGAAGATGGTGCAATTACAGGGCGTAAGCCCTCATATTCAAATATGCTCGCCATCTTCGGTTTCTTTTGTATCCATTAAGCCACGACCTGTTTTATTTAACAAGTCATCATCTTTGAATTTTTTAAATATAGAATCTAAAATTCCATTAATAAATGTTTTAGATTTATATTCTGAGTACATTTTTGAAATATCAAGAGCTTCATTAATACTAACCTTGGGTGGTATTTCAGGAAAATCAAGCATTTCAGTTACTGCAATCAAAATAATATATTTATCAATGGGAGAGACTCTTTCTGGATGCCAATCAATAGAAAATTTCTCTAAATATTCATTAACCTCTTCGCGTCTTTTTAATGCGTTGTTTAATAAATCCTTAGCAAAAGTTAAATGTTCATCTGACCATATAATTTGCGTATCTGCTTCTAATTCTTGGATTTGCTTCTGACTTAGAAGTCTATCTTTTTCTAAGGTAACTTCTTCATATTCATCGAAATTGAATACACGGTTGAAAATATGCTCAATCAATTCTTCGGTATCTGTTTCGCAGACATTTACGGCATAAATAGTTTGAAGAACTTTTTCACGAGCAATTCTTCGAGAGGAACTAACGTTTCTATCTTGACTTATAGGATAGACTTCTTTTAAATCTAATTTTTCCATTAATTGTAATGAACGAGTAAAAAAATAAAAAGCAAAATTAAATATATATTTTTAAATATCATAAATTATTTTAAAAGATTCTATTCAAAAAAAGGAACAAATAAGCAATTTGTTCCTTAAATATATTAAATTTTTAAAATTAATTATTCTTTAATGATTTTACCGCTATAAGAAACGCCATTTTCATTAATCACATAAATATAAGTTCCTGTAATTAAAGATTTTACATCTATTTGATTTGAATTTATTAAATTTTGTGAAATAACTTCTTTACCAAAAACATCAAAGATTTTAATATCTGCACTATTAGTAGTGTTCTCTAATGAAATACTTAGAACATCAACAGTTGGATTAGGATAAACATTGATATTTGATTTCTTAATGTCTTTAACATTTAATGTAATTGTTTTAGGAGAATAGAATAACTCACCAGATGCTCCGTCTATCCAATTTAATACTGCCCATATTTTCATAGTCATAGCTATTGGCATATTATTGAAATTCTCTGCGCCAATTTCATCTTCACTATCATCTGGAACTAATATTTGATCTCTTGTAAAATCCATATTATAGGTGTAGTTAATTAGGGTAGTGTTTTCCATTTGTAGTGATTCCTCACTATATTCTCTTGTAGTCTCACTATCTATGTTACTATTTGCATCATATACTCGGCTTACTTCTTCTTGTAAAGTAAGTACATCACCAATCATTGTATAATGTTTTTTATTTACGACTTGATTGTTTGTATTAAATTCGTAAACATTAGCTTCAATTTCAGTTGTTATGTCACTTTCAATAGATTTATGGCTTTCGTTAATCATATTTCCATTATCATAGGTATACTCTACTTTTAAATTTACGACCCAAGAATCAGGATTTGTGCTTGTTTGTTTTTCAGTTAAATTACCATTTTCATCATAAATATAATTAATTTTTGAACTTGGTAGCCATTCACCATCATAGTAATTATAAGTCAATTCTTCTTGAAGAAGATCATCTTGGCCATAATTATATTCATATTTTACACTTTCATTCCAATTGCCTGTGTTATCATAGTCATTGTATTGAATTTTTACTTTTAATAAATCGCTTTCGTAAGTTGAAACATATTTATCGCTTTTAACCCATTCTTCATTTTCTTCATTTAAAAAATAGTTTTCTTCTTCAATCAATCTGTTTTGATTATCGTAAGTATAATTTGTTTCATTAGTTTTTATTCTTTCATCAGCTTGTTCTTTTATATCCAATTGTTTAATTACATTACCACGAGAATCATAAGTGTATTGTGTAATCATTGTATAACCTAAAATTGCTGTTAAATCTATTTTCACTGAGTCTAATGCTTGTAATTCTTTTGAACTAGCTAGTGAATTTGATTTAACTTTAGATTTGGGAAGCCCTTCAACATTCTTAAAGAATTGATTAATTCTAATGTTTTGCATTGGCTTAGATATTGGCTCCTGTTTAGCAGACAGAGAGAAGGTTAAAAAGGCACATAATACGGCAGAATATAATAGTTTCATAATACCTCTCAATAATTAATATTAAATAAATTTTCAATAGAAACGAAATCGTCAATTAATTGTTTCAAAATTGAAATATTTTTCATATTTTTACTTAAAATAAATAAATTTTGTTATTTTGGATTGTAAAGTATTCAATAATCTAAAATAATGAATGATAATATTTTTGGTTTTCATAAATTTTATATTTTCATTTAATTCAGACCCAACGTCTAAATCGGATGACACAAATTATTTTTTAAATAATAATCCTGCAATTAAAAATAAAAGTATTGTATTTGGATTTTCACCAAATAATTTCGGAGTAAGTGAATTAGATAAAATATATTTATCCTTGAATTATAACAAAAATAGCTATTCATTTAATATGGGAGTAAATGCTGATAATAATATATTAAATCAAGAGCTTGATTTTAATTTGGGGGCTATATATAAATATAATGATATATTTCAAATTGGAGCGAGAATACATTATGTTAATAGTAGTATAAAAGATTACTCAAGTATTGATAATTTTTATTTAGATATAGGAGCAATATTTAATTTTGATTCATTATCTATTGGTTCGTATTTTAATAATGTTTATTTAATAGATAATCAGAATTATCAGTATTTCAGAGCAGCAGTTTCTTATTCTGAAAATCAATTTTCATTTTATTTTGGACCTGAAATAATAATTAATAAATATTATGGATTAAATTCAGGAATTAAATATAGAATAATTGGTAATGTAAATCTTAGAATAAGTTATTCATCTATTTATCAAACATTTAGTGCGTCGCTATCATTAATTTATAATAAATATATTATTAATTTATCGTTATCTAAACATAATTCATTAGGTTATTCACAAGATTATCAAATAATATATGATTATTAAATTAATTTTATTAATTTTTTTATTTTCTATTAATATATTCTCGCAGGAGTTAGAGCAATATATATTTGATATTAATCTTGATGAGCCAGATTATAATTACGTGGAATCATTTGAGTATTATAAGGATTTTCCGATAAATATTAAATCAACAAATGAATATGAGCTTTCGCGCTTACCAGATATATCGACATCTCTTGCTAATAATATTTTAAACGATTTATCAATATCTACTTGGGAAGAAATTAAAAGCAAATATAATCTATCCGAATTTCAAATTTATATTTTTGAAAGCACGATTGATTTTTTAAATAATAAAGATAATTCGTATAAATTTCGCACTCGATATATGAGTAAATTAGAGGATAATAAGGGAATTACAAATAATAATTTTGTAGGTGATAAAGTAGATTTTTATAATAGATTAGGTGTAAATACAAAAGATTTTAATTTTAATTTAATTACTAATAAAGATGAAGGTGAAAAATCTTATATAGATGATTATGTGGTTAATTTGAGTTATAAATATAATAATCATAAAATAATGGTAGGTGATTTTCGAGCTTTTACTGGGCTGGGTTTATTACTTAATTCAAATTTTCCAATTAGGAAATCTTCAAACCCAGCTGATGCATTAATGATATTTGGAAATGGTTTTTCACCATCGCGAAGTATGCTGGCTTTAGGGAGTTTTCGTGGTATTTCATATCAAAATGATTTTAATCTTAGTAATATTAATTTTAAAACAAGGGTATTTTATTCAAATACAGCACGTTCATCTACAATTCAAAATAATCAAGTTACAAATATTTATCAATCGTTATTATTTCGTACTGAAAATGAAATAAAAAAGAAAGAAAATTTAAACGAACAAGTGTATTTTGGTAATTTAGAAATAAATAAAAATAATTTATTAATTGGGTTTAATGTACTTAATTATAATTATAATAAGCCATTAAATACTGTATCACAAGGTTTTTATACTGGTTTAAACGGATTTAATTATTCTTTTTATTCAAAATACCAGTTAAATAATTCAAATTTTAATTATGAAATTGCAAGTGATAATAAAAGTAATATTTCACAAATATTTATTTATAATTATTTTAATAAAACATTAGATTTTGCATTTTCATATAAATATATTCACCCAAATTCGCGATTACAATTCAATAATATTTTAACTAATTATTCAACAAAATCAAATGAGAGTGGATTTTTCACGTATTTAACACTAAATAAAAGTAAATATATTAATACATTATTTATTGATTTTTTTAGCCGCCCCAAAATAGATGTAATTCAGGATATGCCACAATCTGGGATTGATATTTTTGATGAGTTTTCTTATAAAGTAAATAGTAAATTTACATATTTAACACGTGTTCGGCTGAGGAACTATAAAGATTTTATAAAATCAACTCCAAATTATTTTGATAAACAAAGAGTTGATTTCCGAAATGAAATAAAATATAATGGTGAAATTGATGTTAGATTTCGACTTGATTTAGTTAAGATGAATTTTTCAGAGGAACGATATGAAGGATTTGGTTTATTAGCGTTTATTGAAATAAATAAGAAATTATTTAAAGGAAATAATACTAATCTTCGCTTTACATATTATGACACAGATTCATACAATGAAGCAATCTGGCATTATGAATATCTTGTTTTTGGATATTTAGCATCTCCACCTTTGTATAATAATGGTTATAAAATCATCTTTAAGTCGTCTAATAAGATTTTAAATTATTTTTTGCTTAGTTTTGCAGTTACTTATGATTATGGAATTAATTTTAAAACATTTGGTTCTGGGTTAAATGAAATTCCTAAAAATAGTTATACAAGGTTTTATTTACAAATGGATTATAATTTAAAATGAAATTTGAATTTGAAGATTGGGGGTTAATTGACTATCAAGAGGCGTGGGATAGACAAAAAATGCTTGTAAAGGAAGTTCAACAAGGAAGAAAAAGCACGCTTGTTTTTTGTCAACACCCAACTGTTATAACGATTGGTAAAAATGGAACGGAAGGGAATTTGACAAAAACCACAGATTTTTATCAATCCAATAATATCCAAGTTATTTGGAATAATCGCGGGGGTGATGTTACGCTTCATAATCCTAATCAGCTTGTAGCATATCCAATATTTAATTTATCTGAGTTTAAGGAAGATTTGCATTGGTTTTTAAGGGTATTGGAGGATTGTGTTATTGATACAATCGGTCATTATAATCTCAAAGGTGGTCGTTATCCTGGTTACACAGGGGTTTGGCTTGAGGAAGCACGTAAGGTTTGTGCGATGGGATTACATTGCTCTCGTTGGGTAACATCACATGGCTTAGCATTAAATGTTTCAAACGATTTGGGGGAGTTTGATTATATAATTCCTTGTGGAATAAAGGAAAAGGAAGTGACGTCAATAACGAAAGAAACTGGCACATATATT
This sequence comes from uncultured Hyphomicrobiales bacterium, assembly GCA_964465945.1. GTDB lineage: Bacteria > Bacteroidota > Ignavibacteria > Kapaibacteriales > UBA2268 > JAJRPT01. Next base: position 88,135 of record CAYXMM010000009.1, on the reverse strand, counting down.
GATATTAAGAAAGTCAAAGAGCAGTTATTAAGTTCATTCATCAAGAATTTTTAAAGAAAAACAAAATAAAATTTGCAAAATTGTAAAATTCTTAATAGTTTTGTTTTCGATTAAAAAACGTTCTTAGAATAAATATGCGAAAGTAGCTCAGTTGGTAGAGCACAACCTTGCCAAGGTTGGGGTCGCGAGTTCGAGTCTCGTCTTTCGCTCAACGACGAGAGTCGTTCTTCCTCTTTATGCTGCATGCCTTACTGTCACGTCCCCCCGATAGTAAGGCATTTTTTTTTTAATTTTTGATAATTTGATAGATCTTTTCGTCAAGCTTTAGCATATACATACCAACTTCAAGATTGCTTATGTCTAAAAGATCATTTTTATAGATTTGTGATATTAATAATCTACCAGATAAATCATAAATTTCTATTAATTGATTTTTTGATAAATTCTTGATGTAAATAAAATCAGTAGATGGGTTTGGGTAAATAACAAATTCATTAAAGTTTTTATCTAAGTTAACATTTGAAATTGGATCGTAAGCACTACACCAGTTCCAATATATAATTTCTTGCTTTTGGAATGATGAGCCAGTAACAGCCATTAAACTTACATAAAGTTTAGAATTTTCTATTAAATTGATATAATTTTGAAATTCAAAATTTGGAATAGAAAAAATGGGTTTTAAAAAAGTTCCATTACTATCTAACCAAATACTTAGAACATTACCCTCATATTTTAGTTTGCAAAAATATGTATGTAAGCCGTTTGAGACCATTTGAATAATATTTGTATCTATCGCTATAGTATTTTTATCGCTATGAATCGATTCAATTTTACCATTAACTTGCTTCTGTAATGCGATATGATTGCCATTTGGATCATTATATTCTTTATTATTGTACAAATCAATTTCAAAAGCTAAAGAATTACTTCTATTATGATAGCCCATACCACCACCAAGATAATCAGGTTTAAATGAGCCAAGAGGGTTAGTATGAAATAATAGAGTAAACCCGTCTGCACCTGGTAGTGAACCGTCGTCAAAATCATTATACCCTTTATCAATTTTAAAAGCAAATTCAGTATTAAATCCTGCTGAAACATAAACAGGATCAATATGTGAAATTGCTCCGTAAGTAAAATATTCTTTTTCTTTTGTTAAAACATAATTATTATTACTTGAAATTTCAACATCATCAAGTTTAAACTTACTATTTGAAGTTATTTTAGTATCAAACTCTGAGCCATCACCACAAGTAGCGCAATTAGAGTACTCAATCGTTAAGTCTTCCAAAGATGATAAATTATATTTGTTTGTAGTTTTATAATTAATTAGTTGAGATGACCCATTCACTTCAAATTGAGAAATTAAATTGCTAAATTTTTGTAAACCAATATTCACAATTGCTTCTTTCAGGATGCAATTGTTATCTGAATTATATTTGGCTACAATAGAGGTATCATAAGTTTTATACATCAAAATTTCGTTATTGTTAGAAATGACATGTTTTGATAATAATGAATTTGCATCAATGAATTTCTTAGAATTTATTTTTTTAAAATTGTTCATATTAAAGTAAGATATATAACTTTCACCATTAAAATTATTATAAAGAATTAGTTTATTATTTTGAATGTTAAAATCATGTAATAAACTACTTGGATAAGTAATTTCATAAGAATCTTTAAACTTTAAATCTAAATCAAGTAAAACGATAAAAGCTCTTAACCCTCCACTAAAATCAGTTAGTTGGAAGTATATACTATTATTGTCAATAATCATTTTTCTGTTTGTTCTATTTTTATACCCAGTTAAATTTACTTTACTATTTAATGCTTTTAGTATGTTTCCATTAGTGTCAAGTTTATAAAACACCATATTATTTTGAAAATATCTATCAATAGATAAAATATAAAACTCATCATTATAAAAAGTGACTGCTTCTTGGTAATAAGTTTTATCAAAAGAATAAAGCTTTGCCCACTTATAATTTAAGTCTAAATCTAAATTCAACAAAAAAAGACCTTGATGATTTGCCCCAAAAATATATAATGATTCATTCACTATAAAAATTTTAGTATTCTCTTCATCATCATTCAGACCAAATGTGTATTCTTTTATAAAATCGCCATTTTTGTCAAATTTTAAAACAGTAGTATTTTGAGCTGTTGAGCTATTTTGTTCATTCCAAACTAAAACAAATATATTTCCAACTGAATCTTTTATCATATCATAAGGTACATCTTGGAAATTTTTACTTAACATTATGTTTTTGAATACTTTATCTTTATTAAATTTTAAAAATAATATATCAGACTCTGAATAATCAGCAGATTTTAAATATGTGTGACCTGTAACAACAAAATCATTATTATTTTCAATTACATTAATAAAGTCAAAATTGTATGTTTTTGAATGAAATTTAAACAGTTCATTTGCATTCAAATAGCCGATTGAAATAAGAATTAAAATTATTAAAGATTTTAGCATAATTAATCTATATTTAATTTTTGAATTTACTAAAATAGTAAAATCTTTTAAATGAAAAAATATAGTAAAAATGAAAAGACAACAACAATTTTCTATATTATTTTTTATTCTTAAAATTCAGAATTAATTTTGAGTATTTTAAATTGCAATTATGAATAATTTCCAATTACTGACTACTGATTCGAACTCGAAGGCAAGGGCTGGGGTTCTAAAAACTGACCATAGCGAGATTCTTACTCCTGTTTTTATGCCTGTGGGAACGCTGGGGACTGTTAAAGCAATCGACCCAAAATTTTTATATGATAGAGATGCAAGAATTATTTTGGGTAATACTTATCATCTGTTTTTGCGTCCTGGTAATGAAGTTATGAGACACTTTGGTGGTTTGCATAAATTTATGAATTGGAGTAATTCAATATTAACTGATTCAGGTGGTTATCAAGTTTTTTCTTTGCAAGAAAATCGTAAAATTGATGAGAATGGAGTTAAGTTTAAGTCGCATATTGATGGTTCTTCGCATTATTTTACTCCTCAATCAGTAATCGAAACTCAGCGAATCTTGGGTTCAGATATTATGATGGTTCTTGATGAATGTGTGCCTTATCCTGCAGAGCATAAATATGTTAAAAATTCAATCGAATTATCACTAAAATGGGCTAAAGAATGTAAAGATTATTGGGTTGAAAGAGGTCCATTGTGGGGACATAATCAGATGCTTTTTGGAATAACTCAAGGTGGGACATATAAGGATTTAAGAAAAGAATATATTGAAAGACTTGTTGAGATTGGCTTTGATAATTATGCTATAGGTGGTTTATCTGTCGGTGAACCAGCAGATATGATTTATGAACTTACAGATTTTTCTACTGAATATTTACCGAAAGATAGAGCAAGATATTTAATGGGTGTTGGCACTCCTGAAAATATTCTTGAATGTATAGAACGTGGGATTGATATGTTTGATTGTGTTATGCCAACACGGAATGCGCGTAATGGGCAGATATTCACTACAAATGGGCGAATAAACATAAGAAATAAAAAATATCAACTCTCAGAAGAGCCAATAGACTCTGGTTTAGATAATTATGCTTCACAGAACTTTACGCTTGGGTATTTGCGACATTTATTTATTGCAGGTGAAACTCTTGCTCAAATTTTAGCAAGCCAACAAAACTTAGCATTTTATTTATGGCTCACAAAAACGGCAAGAGAACATATCATTGAAGGCGATTTCGTTCAATGGAAAAAAGAATTTTTAAACCAATATAACTCTAAGTAAATCAATAATCTGATAAGGTATATAAAAATTTTTTTAAACATTCTTTTTCATTTGGAGTTAGCTTAAATCCTTTTATGAGAGGGCTTTTGTTTGGGTGATTTGTTCCTCCACTTTCATAATGATTAATTACATCGTCTAATGTTGCTAAGCTTCCGTCAAACATATAGGGGTAGGTTATTTCTACGTTTCTAAGTGATGGAACTTTGAATTTACCAATATCTTTTGTGTCATTTGTAAATCTATTTCTTCCTACGTCTTTATACTCTTCATATAAGCCATTGTTATAAAAGCTTACATCGGTAAAAAGTACTCCTGAATGGCATTTTGAACAACTTAGGCTATCACTGAAAAATAATCTTTTGCCAGTTTCTTCTTCAATATTTAATTGTTCTTTTTTTTGCAAATATTTGTCATATTTTGAATTTGTGGAAAGTAGTGTTCTTTCATACGCAGATATGGGTCTAATTACAGAATAGACTTGGTATTTTTCCATTATTTTAGTTTCACCTGGGAAAATATATTTTGCTTTTTTTAGCAAGTCTAAAAATTCTTTATTTGAATTTAACTTATTTAATATTGTAGTCCAATCGTTGTCGAACTCATTATGTTCTTGGACAGGAACTAAAACTTGTTGCTCTAAGGTATGAACTGCTCCTTCTTTTAAAAATGTGTCAAAGAAAACCATATTAAAAATTGAGGGAACGTTCCTTGTTCCTGATCTGTTTTCAATTCCAGGTGTTGTTTTGTTATGATTAGCAAAGGCAATTTCTGGGTTGTGGCAACTTGCACAAGATAGTGAATTATCTCGCGAAAGTATATTTGAGAAGAATAGTTTTCTGCCAAGTTCTATTCGCTCTGGTGTTAATTTATTATCTTCTGGGATTGAAATATCAGGAAAATGTGAGGGAATATTTAAGATAATTTCCTCTCTTGGAGTTGTATTTTCATCATCACAAGAGAGGAAAAATAGTAAAGGAAGTATGAGAATTAATTTTCTCATTTAACAATTTTTAACATTTTTACAACTTTTTCATTTTCAATAACATTTAGGAAGTATATACCGTTAGTTAAATTTGACAAATCTATTTTATTTGAAAATAGTGGGTTTATTTCAGAAATAAACTCACCTTTTATATTAGTTAATTTGAATGTTAAGCCAGTAATATTAGTATCATCAAAATTTATATATGTAAAGTCTTGACTTGGATTTGGATAAATAGATAAGTTAGGATATGGTTTATCAACTGATAATAAATGGTAAGATAGAAATTTGCCATTTTTTACATTGTTTGCGATAATGTCATTAGACCCACCAGAGCCATGATTGAAGTTATCAGTAATTAAATTTACACCATTAAATAGCTCATTAAAGTCAGCTTCTAAATTTATTGTGATTGTGCCATCATCACTCACATTGGGCATAAAACTTATATTCATCTTGCTATAATATTGATCGCCAACAAGGTGGTATTGAAATTCATTTTTCCAGGCGCCAAACATATCTTTTGTATATCCCTCAACTGCAAGGAATCTATATCCTGCTGCCCAGCCCCAGTGCATTGCGGCGTAAGTTAAGTTCAAAGGGTGACCTTGTGGCCAGACTGACGGGTCGCCGTGATTAATGGAATTGCTAAGTCCAAAGTAATAATCAATTTGTCTTATATTTTCAATATTTACATCACCTAAGAAATATTTGCTACTATCAGAATCTATTAAGTGAAATAAATTTGGTGCTGGGACTCTATTTCCGTTCAAATCAATTAAGACTATATCTGACAAATAATATTGTAGGCGTTTGAATTTCGTCTCAAAGGTGTTTATATTATATACTCCATCGTTTTTTACATATTCTTGACCCTTTACATTATGATTAATTTTAAGCCATACTTCCGTAGCGAAGAGTCCATTAGTTAGTATTATTATTAATGCTATAAATTTCATAAAATTACCTTATTTTTGTTTGTATTCTGGATTAATTAAAAATTCATCATCAGTTAGAGTTTTTAAAAAATTAACTAAATCGATTTTATTCTGATTTGATAGATTCAACCCGCTTTCAAATGAGTGCATATTTGGGTCGATAGTTGGTGAATTGACAACTCCACTATTGTAATGCTCTACTACATCTTCAAGTGTTGCGAAGCGACCATCGTGCATATATGGAAAAGTTACTGCTACATTGCGTAATGAGGGAACTTTAAACTTTCCATTATCAAATGCTTGCTTAGTGAATTCACCATAGCCCAAATCTTTAAATTCTTTGTCTAAGCCGTTATTCATAAAATCATTATTAGAAAAATTTGCTCCACTATGGCAATGAAAGCAGTCGGCACCAGGTCTTGGCGATGCGGATTCTGTTGGTGTAAAGAAAATATAGTATCCTCTTTGTTCACTTTCTGTGAATTGTTCTAAGTCGTTCATAACTCTATCATACTTTGAGTTTCCACTTACTAAGGTAAGCATATACTGCTCTAATGCAAGAGAAATTCTTTCTTCGGTTATTTCTGTTGTTCCAAAGGCAGCATAAAAAAGTGTTGGATAAAAATCTGTTTCTTTTAGTTTTTTGATTACATTTGCTAATGTATCATCCATCTCTAAATCATCTTCGATTGGTTTCAATGTTTGATGTCGTAATAGTCTTGCTCTTCCGTCCCAGAAGAAGCCAACATTATGATAAAACATATTGAAAATAGGCATAGAATTTCTACGACCTTCCAAGCCCCTAATTCCAGTAGATAATTTTTTGCCATTATCACTGAAAGCAAATTCTTGATTATGGCAGCTTGCACAAGATTGGGTATTATCCCCTGACAAACGAGTGTCGAAAAATAACTTATTACCAAGCAAAATGCCTTCTTTTGTCAAAGGGTTATCTGCTGGAAGTGTAGGTTTAGGCAGCCCCTTTGGTAAAATTAATTCATAAGGAGTAGTAGAAAATTTACTAATATCTGTTGGATTCTCTCTACAACTATAAATTAGTATAGTAGAGATTAAAAAAAATAATAATATAATTCCCAATCTTACCAATTTAGCATTCCTTGAAATGAGAAAGCGTCGAAAGTGTTATCCATCATTCTATTAGAAAGTCCATTATCATTAGTTGAATGAGTAATATAAACCTCATCAAATTGATTAATAGTGTATGGTGTTTTAAATAAACTTGATACATCGAAATCAATATTAATTTGAGAATTATCACTGATTATTATATCGCCTTCAACTGAAACTCTTCTCTTACTTTTATCTAAGCCGAAATGGTAAGTAAAAGATTGTTGTTTCTCTTCAAAATGTAAGTATCCTTCTATTGACAAGAATATATAGCCATCAATCCAGCCCCAATGAAGATTATGATTAATTAAGCTTAGTGGGTGGGAGGCAGGTAGCAAACTTGGGTCGTTATGATTCATAATTGAATCAACTCCAATGTCAAAAGATATTTTTGAATATGATCCCTTTTCTATATTTGGAATTTCAAAAGTATTAATGCTTCTTGCAGCATCAATAAATGCATAAAGTGAATCGAACTTAAGCGCCTTCCCATTAGTTTTTGTCAATGATATATTACTTAATATATAACGAACTTTTAATATGCTTAAACTATCGCCAGATTCATTAACAAATATGCCATCATTAAATAACATCATTTCGTTATTAAAGATGTGGTTAATCAATACTTTGGCTTTTGTTAGTTTTGCTGGTTCATTGCTTTCGTCCGAACAAGAAAATAATAGTATTGAAATCAAACTAATAAAAAATAAATTTTTCATCTTAATTCTTTGCAATAATTTATGAAAAATAAAAATATACTATGCTAATTTAACTATAATTGATTAAATATTATAATTTATTGATTTTAAATTGCTGTTTCGTGGTTTTATATTGTTTTGTTCTGAGTTATATTTAGTTCCGAGAATATTCATTCCGTTATATTCAAGTTCAATTTTAGCAGCATAAGAAAGTACATCAACTTGGTCATCGTGCCGGCCATTAGGAAAGGATTGAAGTTCTCTTATTAAATCGTCAATCCAATTTGAATTAGCTTTTAAATATACTTTTTTCATATATAAAAGGCGTTTGAAATTATAACTTCTATCAGATTTACTTTCTGTTGCTTTCAGCCCATTAATATTATATTTACTACGTTCTAAATCTTTTAATATTAATTTTTGAAACCCTATATCTTCAATGTAAATATCCCTTATGTTATATCTTTCTGCTAAATTAATAATTTCAGTTTCATATTCTCCTGGCGAAATTCTTTTTCTAAATATGTGATAGATAAACAAATCGTCATTTGTATTTTTGCCACAAACAGCCATTGCTGTATAATCTGACCATTCGTTTTTAGAACTTGCAGGGTCTATTGTCATAAAGAGCATATTGTCTTCTACATATAATTCATTAATTATTTCATTTTCGCTGTTATTAAAATATTGAAAGTTGTCTATTTTAAAATGTGATTCTTCGTTTTCAATCGGCTCTTGTTGGTAGAGGGCAGAAAAATGTTTCGTTCCTAAAAGTTCTTCTGTTGATTTTAAATCTTCTAAACTTACACGCTCAGCCCATAATGGCTCGCCCTCAACTCTGCCTAATTCGTCATTTTTAGTTGCTATTGCGGGAAATTTCAATATAACCCATTTCATAATTTTGTTTTTAATTTGTGAAAAAATGTAAATTATAGTTAATTTACATATTTAAAATTCAACCATTTATAATATATTTTAAAATTATGAAAATTCAATTTATAATTGATAATAAAGAGTATAATGTTGATACAGACAAATATTATGATTTATCAATTACTCAAAATTTTAATGAAAATCAACCAAATTCATTTAATGTAAGTAAGGCAAAAGCAATCCCTTACAGAATTGGTGATTTTGTTGGTGATACAAATCAAGGTAGTTCTTGTAATTTTGATAATTTAAATATAACTCCTCATTGTAATGGTACACATACCGAGTGCATAGGGCATATTTTAAATACAAGAGATAAGATTACAGATAATTTAAAGGATATATTAGTTCCAGCTTATTTAATTAGTTGCGAAGTAACAGTAGCTAATGAAACAGAAGAAGGTTATCTTCCAGAATTAGCAGAAAATGACAAGGTAATTACACATAAAACGCTTTATGAATTAATAGATAATCTGAATTTAAAAGATAAGGCATTGATTATTAGAACAATGCCTAATAGTGCGAATAAATTGACACAAGATTATAGTAAAAACGAAAATATTTTTTTTACTAATTCTGCAATGCACTTGATTTATGATAAACAAGTAAAACATTTGCTGATTGACCAATCAAGTATAGATAAAGCAAATGATAAAGGGTTATTATCTAATCACAGAATTTTCTGGAATGTTGAATTAGATTCTAAAAATAAACAAAAAAATTCCGAACATCAAAAGACGATCACAGAGTTTATTTATGTTGATGATGAAATCAAAGATGGTGTATATTTGCTAAACTTACAGATTGCGCCGTTTGGGTTAGATGCTTCTCCTTCAAGACCAATTTTATTTGCTTTAACGGGTATTTAAATGACTTATTTTTAATGAAATATGTCTTATTAAATAAAATTAAGTAAATACACTTATAAAAAAATAAACATTTGCTTTTAATTTATAATATTTTTTCTAATTTTGTATAATTGATTAAACAAGAAATATTAAATTAAATTGAAAATATTACTTATAGAAGACGAAATAAGAGTCGCTGACTTTATAAGACAGGTCTTAGAGGCAGAAGGATATTTAATTGATATTGAAAATGAAGGATTTAAGGGCTATTCATTAGCACTTAGAAATTCTTATGAATTGATTATACTTGATTTGATGTTGCCTGGTAAAGATGGTATAAGCATATTAACCGACCTTAGAGAAAATAAGATAAACACTCCTGTTTTAATTTTAACAGCACTTTCAGATATAGAAGATAGAGTAAAAGGTCTAAATTTAGGAGCAGATGATTATCTTGGTAAGCCATTTAATTATGAAGAGCTTGTAGCAAGGGTTAAAGCAATTATTAGAAGAAAAGAATTAAATTCGCAAGATGGCTTTTTAGAGTATGATATTTTGAAACTTAATACTCAGAAAAGATTTGTTCTTAAAAATGATTCAATGATTGAATTGACGATTAAGGAATTTGAATTGCTCGAATATTTAATGCGTAATCCAAATAAAATTATACCTCGTGATACTATTATTAGCGCTGTATGGAATACTAAGTCTGATGGTGATTCTAACATTGTTGATGTTTATATTAGACGTCTTCGCTCTAAAATTGGAAAGTCTTTAAATAATAAGCCAATGATAAAATCTGTTAGGGGACTTGGTTACTCTTTGGGTGAAGCTAATGCTTAATGAACTTATAAATGAAACTCAAAACGGGTTAACTAAAATTCAATCTCTATTCGACCAATATCAAAACACATACTTTGAAAAGCGGAGCCCTGAGTTTTTTTGCTTAGAACTTAATGGTGAAGCAGGTGAACTTGCTAATAATGAGAAAAAGCAATGGAAAGGAAGAACTATAGAACATAAACAGTTTGAAGATGAAGCTGCTGATGTGCTAATAGCTTTGATGAATTATTCAAATGCAAGGGGCGTTGATTTAGCGAATGCTGTGGCTCGAAAACTGCAAACAATTGAGCTTAAAAGGTTAGAAATGCAAAAGGAAGGTAAAAATTTCTAAATGTACGAATATAACAAGTCATCAATTCTAAATACAATTTGGAAAAGAATACTCTTCTATTTCATATTATTCTTTATTGTAAGTTCTATACAGATTAATTTCTTAGATATTATCAAAATTTATGATTTCCTACCAGATTTATTGTTAATTTTAATCGTTTGGATTACTTTAAGGGAAAGCGTTTATATTGGATTGATACTTGCCTTTTTAGCAGGGTTTATCCACGACACTATGGCTATTAACCCTTATGGATTGACTGCTCTTAGTTACATTGTCCCAGTTTTTATTCTAAAATTTTTAAAAACAAAAGATAATTATCAAAAAGATTTACATACACTTAGATTTTTATTTCTTGTAAGTGTAGCGACTATTATATCGAGTTTGATAAAGGTTGTGCTTACAATGAATATTTTTACTGAAAAAATTGAAGTGTATTTTTTGCAACAGGTTCTTGGAATTACTCTTTATACTGCTATAATATCGCTTTTTCCAATACTAATTAATTATAAGCAAAGAAGATATTAATGAATACGACGTATATATTTATTTCAATTATTGCGTATCTTATTGGTAGTATTCCATTTGCTTATATTATAATAAAATTACTTTTAGGAAAAGATATTCGAGATGAGGGAAGTGGGAATGTAGGAGCAATGAATACTTTTGAGATATCAGGGAGTAAGATTTATGGATTTATTGTTCTAATTTTAGATTTCTTAAAAGCGTATGCTTGTGTTTATTTTGTAGATCAATATACTACTGATACGATGTTAATTCGCTTAGTAGCGGCTTTTATAGTTTTAGGACATAATTATTCAATTTTCTTAGGGTTTTCGGGTGGAAGAGGTCTTGCTCCCGCGGCTGGAGCTTTCGCCTATATTAATCCATTTGGAATTATAATGTGGTTTATAATGTATTACACAAGCAAATTAGTGATAAACAAAGATGTTCATATTTCAATTGCAGTTGGCTTAATTGGTGCAAATATTATGCTTTGGGCTACTCCAATAGAGTTACTCAAATTATTCCAAAATGTCGATATACCTGATATAAATGAGTTTAGAACATTATATATTTTAATTTCATTATTTATAATTTCAAAGTTAATAAAACCAATTAAAGAGCATCTTGGAATTAAAGACGAAGAAATTAATTAAAATCTAAGCTAATGTCTGCTGATTTAACCGAATGAGTTAATGCCCCAGACGATATAGCATCGATGCCAGTCCCAATGTAATCTGTAATATTGTTTAAGTTAATTCCACCTGATGATTCAATTACAATGTATTTTAATTGCTTTTCTCTAATCAATTTCACTGCTTCGATAGTCATATCTCTATTAAAATTATCAAGTAGAATAGAATCTACTGGATATTTTAATACTTCATCTAATTGTCCGATGTAATCAACTTCAACTTCAATTGGTGCATTGATATTAGATTTAATAATCAGTTCGATTGCTGAAGAAATACTACCAGCACAGGCAAAATGATTGTCTTTAATCATTACAGCTGATGATAAGTCAAATCTATGATTAGTCCCACCACCGCATTGAACTGCGTATTTTTCAAAATATCTCAAGCCAGGGGTTGTCTTTCTTGTGTCTAATATGTAAATTCCAGAGCCGTTTAATTTCTCAACATAATGAGAAGTAACAGTGGCAATACCGGACATACGTTGCATTAAATTAAGAAGGACACGTTCTTTTTTTAATATGTTCGACGCTGTTGTGTTAATTTCAGCTATAACTTCTCCTTTTTTAATAAAATCACCTTCTTTCATTATAATATTAACTTCCTTAACGTCAAAAAAATACTCTAATAAATTTCCGCCTGATAAGACTAAATCGCTTTTTGCTAAAATAATACCATTTACTAATTTACTATCATCAATGAATATATTGTCAGTAGTTAAATCTTTGGTTGGAATATCTTCTTCTAAAAATTCTTTTACTTTTTTTATAATAAAATCTGAAGGAATTTTCTTAATTTGCTTATAAATCATTTATATTTTCTTATTTTATTTAATAAATTTGCAAAATTGACGATACAAAATTAATAATTAAAAACAAATATCTTAGACGATGGCAAGTGAAATCAGAGAAGCAGAAAGTTGGTTAGAAAAAGGCGATGAATACCTTAAAAATGACGAGGTAGATAATGCATTGGAGTGCTATACTAAGTCAATAAGCATCAACCCACAAGCTGCGTTCGGACATTTTAAACGTGGGAATGCTTTTTTGCAGAAAGGCAATTATAAACAAGCGATTAGAGATTTCACAAATACAATTACATTAAGCGTAAATTTTTCTTTTGCTCATTTTAAGCGTGGCACTGCTTTTCTTGAGTTGCGACAGTATGCAGAAGCAGAAGAGGATTTTAATGTAGCAGTAGAGCTTAATCCTGAATTTTACTTTGCGTATTACAAAAGAGCTTTATCCCGTCTTGGCTTAAAGAAAATTGAAGGTGCAATGACTGATTTTGAGAAGACGTTGCAGCTGAATGATACTTTTTATTCAGTTTATCAAGCACGAGGAAATAAACTTTTTGAATTAAAAGACTATAAAGCGGCAATCGAAGATTACTCAAAATTAATACAATTTACTCCAAAAGACGCTAAGGCATACATTTCACGCGGACTTGCCTATGGCATATTAGACCAATTACGTGATGCAATAAATGATTACACCAAAGCAATAAGTATAGATGATAAACAATATCTTGCTTTTAATTATAGAGGTATGATTTATAGTAAACAGCGTGAGTTCGACAAAGCAATTCTTGATTATAACCAAGTTTTAAAGTTAAAACCTAACCAAGAAGACGCATATAATAACAGAGGAATAGCACATTTTATTTTGAAAAAATATGAAAAGTCAATTATAGATTTTACAAAAGCAATAACTTTAAACCAAAAGAACCCAAACTACTTCTATAATAGAGCAAACTCATATTTTAATATAAAAGACTACATCAATGCAATAGCAGATTATTCAGAAGCTCTTGAACTCGAGCCAAAGTTCTTTGGAGCTTATTTTGGACGTGCAAATTCAAACACAAATCTAAGCAGGTTTAAAGAAGCAATTAGAGATTATACAAAATGTATATCCATTAATAACAAAGTCTTGCACGCATATATTGGGCGGGGGAATGCCTATTCTAAAATGAAGCACTATAAAAAAGCACTTGAAGATTACACTTTAGCCCTTGAAATAAACCCCGATTATGCACAATGCTATCTCAATAGAGGAATTACATTCCGAACAATGGGCGAAGAAAGAGATGCTGCTGCCGATTTTAACGACTACATTCGACTAAATCCAAACGACGCAATGGCAGATAAACTTCGTGGCTGGCTACATAAAATGGAATATACTGTTAAATATTAAAATAATTGAAGATTTATTTCATTTTTTAATTACATCTTTTTTATATATAAATTATATTATTTTTTGTATTTTTGTGTTATAATTTGTTAAAGAACTTTTAAAGTGGCAAAGTAAAAACAGCAATACAATGGTAACTAAAATGTTAACAAATTACAATATCAGCATTGACAATATACCAAACAAAGGTTACCAAAATCAGAGTTATAGCTCTATTTTTGAAGATAAAGCAATACTTACTCATTATTTACATAACTATCGTAATGGGGTAGCAAAGCATTATAAAAATGAGGCAATCAAAGTAATTAATAATTTAAGAGAAAGTTGGGGAGATAAAAATCAACAAATAGAAGTAGATGATTTAATTAAAAATCTATTGTCTGAAGTTGAAAATGTCCCATTTCCTACTCATAGTAACTATACTTTTAAATTTATAGATTTATTTGCTGGAATTGGTGGATTTAGAATTGCAATGCAAAATGCTGGTGGAAAATGTGTTTTCACGAGTGAATGGAATAAAGATGCTCAAAATACATATCAGAAAAATTTTGGCGAAGTCCCATTTGGAGATATAACAAAAGAAGTAGTTAAGGGATATATTCCGAAGGATTTTGATGTTCTGTGTGCAGGATTTCCGTGTCAAGCATTTTCAATTGCAGGATATAGAAAAGGGTTTTCTGACACAAGAGGTACTTTGTTTTTTGATATTGAACAAATTATTGAGAAGCATAAACCAAAAGTTGTTTTTTTAGAAAATGTTAAAAATCTTGTTTCGCATGACAAAGGTAAAACTTTCCAAATAATAACTGAAATTTTAGAAAAGAAACTTAATTACAAAGTGTATTATAAAGTATTAAATTCTAAAACGCATGGTAATGTTTCGCAAAATCGAGAACGTATTTTTATTGTTGCTTTTAATATGGAAAAAGTTAAAAATCATAATAAATTTGTATTTCCAGAAGAAATAAAATTAACAAAAAAAATAAAAGATTTTATAGTAAAAGGCAAACAAGACGAGAAGTATTACTATTCAAAAAAACATAAATATTATCCTGAGTTAGAAAAAATAGTAACAAAAGCTAATACAATCTATCAATGGAGAAGAGTTTATGTCAGAGAAAATAAAAATAATGTTTGTCCTACTTTGACTGCTAATATGGGGACAGGTGGACATAATGTTCCAATAATCAACGATGGTTACGGAATTAGAAAACTTACCCCACAAGAGTGTTTTGCTTTTCAAGCATATCCAATTGATAAGTATATACTCCCAAATATAGCAGATAGTAAACTTTATATGCAAGCTGGTAATTCAGTAACGGTTTCTTTAATTGAAAGAATTAGTAAAGAAATTATTAAAGTTTTATGAAGTCATTCGCCAATATTGATATAGAAAATCAAGGTAATTATTTAAAATTATTAAATGCAATTTCAAAACTATCAAAGTTGTTTAGCGAAAGTAATGTTCCTCTAATTAATTATAGGGCTGTTGAAAATATTTTCTGTAAAAGTTTTAATGCTCAGAATCTTTCTCGCTCTGATACTGCTTTTGATGCTAAGTACAATTCAACAGGAATTGGAATAAAAACATTTACCCTTAATAACTCATCAAATACTAAAGTTGAAAAAATTGCAGAATTTAACTCATTGTCTAAAACTTTATCAAAATTTAGAGGAGTTGAATTAGCCGTTAAACTTTCAGAATTTAGAAATGAAAGAATTAACTTTGCTAAACGTCTTTATAATATAGAAAATTCTATTTACCATATTGTTGCAAGAAAAGAAAATGAGCTTCTGATTTATGAAACAGATTATGACAATATTGATATAGGTAATATAAGTGAAATCAAGCAACAAAATGCAAGTTTTCATTTTAAAGATAATAAAAATCAATATAGTTATAATTACTCTAAAAGTACTCTTTTTAGAAAATTCTATATTCCTCAAAATGTATTTAAACTACCTGTTGAAATTTTGGACGACCCTTATTCTTTACTACTCGACAATTTTACAAATAATACAATTATAACTGATAAATATTTATTAAGCAAAGAATTAGAATATGTTATTCTTCCTTTATATAGTATTAAAGATGAACAAAAATATGTTTATCCAAAAAGTGCTTTAAATCAATGGAACGCTGGAGGAAGAAGTCGTGATATTGGTGAAGTTTATCTAAAATTTCCAAGTAAAATACATAAACTCTTCCCAAACTTTTTTCCTGGAAGAGATAAAATTTTTAATTTAGAGATTCCGACAGGTGAAATATTTTCCGCAAAAGTCTGTCAAGATAGATCAAAAGCAATAATGACTAATCCTAATAATGCGCTTTCAGATTGGTTGTTAAGAAGTGTATTGAGAATAAATGAAGGAGAGCTATTGACAATTCAAAAATTAAATGAATTAGGTTTCGATTGTATAATTCTAAGTAAAATTGATAATGAAAATTTTAAAATTGATATTGCAAAAGAAAATAGTTATGAAGATTTTATTTCAAAACGTGATAATCAAATGATAAAATTAACACAAAATTAACAGAACCTTTATGTGCTCTTAATTTTTAATTCTTAAGTTTGTATTTTATTTTAATAATAAAAATAAAATAAAGTTTTTCATTTATTAAATTTGGGTCAATTTAATGAAGTATTTTCTCTCTATTTTTATTTCTATATTTCCAATTCTTTCTTTCTCGCAAGAAGATTCGCTTAGCTTAAAAGACAAAAACTCACAACAAGTAAAATCAAGATCAAGTGGCTTGTCAATTAAAGGATATGCACAAATAAGATTCGATAATTTATTCGCAACTAACCCGGATTTATCCTGCTCGCAATGCGACCAAGCTTGGGGGGGTGATACTAAGTTCTCGTTTAGGAGATTGCGACCTACTTTTTATGGTAATTTAACTGATAATATTTCATATAATATTCAACCTGATTTTGCTACAAGTGTTGTTGATGGCAAAATCCATTCTATGGAATTAAAAAATGCTTACTTTGACATTGGTTTTGATTCAAAGAATGAGTTTAGAATTAGATTAGGGCAGAGTAAAATTCCTTTTGGAATGGAAATAATGCAATCAAGTTCAAATAGAATTACTTTAGATAGAAGCGATGGGATAAATAGTGCTTTTAAAAATGAAAGAGATTTGGGAGTATTTTTTTATTGGACTCCTGAAAGTATTCAGAAAATAATGCAAAGAATTAAAGATAATCGTTTAAGTGGTTATGGCAATTACGGAATATTTGGATTTGGAGTCTTTAATGGTCAAACAGCAAATAGACCGGAAATTAATGAAAACAAACATATTATAGCAAAAGTTTCGTATCCTTTTGAGTTTAGTAATCAAATATTTGAGTTGAGCGTTCAAGGTTATACTGGGAAATATTTAATGCCAACGAGGTATATTTCTAATGGAGTAAAAGTTAGCAATAATGGTGAATATTTAGACCAAAGAGCTGCTATTTCAGTAATTTTATACCCACAGCCGTTCGGTATTTTTGCTGAATATAATATAGGTAGAGGTCCTGAATTTAATAAATCAATTAATTCCATTACTCTCCAAAATCTAAACGGTGGATTTATTCTTTTCAATTATAAGTTTGATATAGCGAAATCTATACTTTTGCCATATATGAGATTTCAATATTACGATGGAGGAAAAAAGCACGAACTTGATGCAAGAAGCTACACCGTCAAAGAAATAGATTTAGGAATAGAATGGCAAGCAAGCGATGTTTTTGAACTCACGGCTGAATATAATATTTCAAATAGAAGATACGAAGATTACATAAATAGAAACAACCACCAAATAGGAAATTTACTACGATTACAAGCACAAATTAATTATTGAATTAAAATTAATCAATTCTTTTCCTTCTAAACTTAAATCCTTATTTTTGTACTTTAAATAATTCAATAGGAAATAAAAATATGGCAAATGTAATTTTATCAGGCGCAAGAACTCCAATCGGTGGTTTTATGGGTTCTCTCTCATCGCAAAGCGCTCCGCAATTAGGGGCTATCGCTATCAAAGGTGCTTTAGAAAAAGCTGGCGTGTCGCCCGACAAAGTGAATGAAGTAATAATGGGTAATGTCTTAACTGGTGGCGTAGGGCAAGCTCCTGCAAGGCAGGCAGCGATATACGCTGGCTTACCCACAAGTGTTGAATGTATGACAATAAACAAAGTTTGTGGTTCTGGTTTAAAAGCCGTAATGCTTGCTGACCAAGTAATCAATAATGGCGATGCCGATGTTATTGTTGCTGGCGGACAAGAGTCAATGACAAACGCACCACACGCACTTTTTGGTGTGAGAAATGGCTATAAAATGGGTAACCAAAACCTGGTTGATTTAATGATACACGATGGACTTTGGGACGTATATAATAATTTTCACATGGGGAATGCTGGCGAACTTTGTGCCTCAACTCATACATTCACAAGAGATGCACAAGATAAATTTGCAGAAGAGTCGTATAAATTAGCAATTCAAGCTCAACAAAGTGGTTACTTCGCGAATGAAATAGTTCCTGTAACGATCGCAGACCGAAAAGGCGACATCACAGTTACAAAAGATGATGACCCAGAAAAAGTTAATTTTGATAAAATCCCTACATTAAAACCAGTTTTCAAAAAAGATGGAACTGTTACTGCTGCTAATGCCTCAAACTTAAATGACGGAGCAGCTGCTTTAGTTGTGAGTTCAGAAGAATGGGCTAAAGCAAATGAAATGAAACCATTAGCAAAAATTATAGCACATTGCTCACATGCACAAGCACCAGATTGGTTCACAACAGCTCCGACATCAGCAATTCAAAAGGTTCTAAAAAAAGCAAATATGAAATTAGACCAAATAGATTTATTTGAAATTAACGAAGCATTTGCTGTTGTTCCAATGCACTCAATCAAAGAACTGGGTATCGACAGAAACAAAGTGAATATAAACGGCGGAGCAATCGCCTTAGGACATCCAATTGGCGCTTCAGGAGCGAGATTACTAGTTACACTAATTAATGCACTAAAACGCACAGGTGGTAAGTATGGCTTAGTAACTTTGTGCATTGGCGGTGGCGAAGCAAACGCAATGATTATCGAAATTTTATAAATTTAAAAAATGCCGAGTATATCTCGGCATTTTTTTATTGAATAATTATTGATTCTGTTCTGTTACTTTTGTTAAGTTTAAAGTTTATTAGATATGCACCCTTGTGTTTTTTATCTATTGGAATTGTAATTTATAGCCGACTACCCGAAGGATTTTTTCGTATCAATTCAAGTATTAGAGAAATATTAAGTTTTTAGAAATATTTTTTATGGTTGAGAGTTAGTACGTTTTATAAGTTAACCTTCTAAAACTTCAGATAAATTTTTAATTTTGTTTTATAAAGTAATCGTATATATATAAGAACTTAGAGGGATATGTAGGAAATTAACTTGTAACATAAAAGACAAAATTATTACTTTTTATAAATTTAACTTCTCATTTTGACAAATGTAATAAATATTATTTATCAAACAAATGTTAATTAAAATATTTAGATAAAAAAAAAATTGTCATTTATCTATTTTTATATGATTGAATATAAATATAACATTTACGTTATCTCAAAATATAATTTTGACTTTTCTTTTTTCCTTTTAATTAATTTTTTTGCTTCTAAATCGAGTTTTACACTTTCCATATACCATTCGACATTACCTTCAAAATTGACATTATTTTTATTAAAATCTTCTTCAACTTTTTGATATAACTCTTTATGCGTAAGTGCTTTATGCTCTAATACTTTCAAAATAGTTAATTTTAGAATATAATATTTACTTTTATCTATTCTTATTGCATTTTTGCCAAGTGGATGTTCAAGTTGTATTTTTTCTTCCATATAAATTGATTTAGTTAATAAATACAACAAAATTAAATAATAATTTCATAAACAAATAAAAAAAAGTAAAACATTCATAAATAAGATTTTATAAGATGAATGTTTTACTAAATTAATAAAATAAATTATTATCTAAGCGTTTTTTAATGTTTCAATATCGAATTTATTCATTTTTAAAAATGCTTGAATTACTCGTTGACTTTTTCCGGGTTCCATCATTAAACTTTCTAATATTGTGGGAACAACCTGCCATGATACACCATATTTATCTTTGCACCAGCCACAATTTCCTTCGCTGCCTCCATCAGCAATTAGATTGTTCCAGTAGTGATCGATCTCCTCTTGATTTTCACAAGGAATTACAAATGAAACTGCTTCATTGAATTTAAAGTTATCACCACCATTAAGTCCCATAAAGTAAAATCCATCTAATTCAAAGTTAACAACCATTCCGTTGTCATTTATAATTTTAGAATTAGGAAATATAGAGCAGTAAAACTCTGCTGCTTGTTGAGCTTGTCCATCGAACCATAAGCAAGGATGTATTTGTTTTTTCATAAATGCCTTTAAATATTTGTATTTAGTAATGTTAATAAATCTTCTAAATTTTCAAGACTCATAGTAAATCCTGCTTTAAATCCTTCGAGTAAGTTTTCCATTCTTAATAATGATTCATTATAAATAGTGATGTGAACTCTGGTAATTCCATTGGATTCACTAAAAGTATGATTCCATTCAGAACCATTTTGCTCAGGGTTGCCGTCTGCATCTGTAAATGTACCAAAAACTTTAAAATTTGTCTTTGGAGTAATTGATGTATATTCTTGAAGTGCCCAACGTTCGACACCTTCTGGGCTAACCATTGCATAAAACCTCTTCCCACCTACTTTAAAATCCATATACTTTGTTTTAGAAGTGTATGGTTTAGGTGCAATCCACTGGTCTATATACTCTTGTTTAGTGAAAACACTCCAAATTAGGTCTAAATTATACGGAAATTCACGTATAATATCAACGGTTTGATTCTTTTTATCAACCGTAAGTTCAAAAAGCATTTTTGTCATAAAATTTTACCTTTAAATATTGAAAATAACTCATCTATTTGATTCTTTTTTTCATTTTTAATTCTTCTATCATCTGGTCTAAAAATCCAAGAAATTATTGTTGTAATAAGTAAAATAATTGCAGGCAATGCATCTACAAATGGCTCTCCCATAATTAAATGAGAAGCGGCTGCTCCTTACATTGCAAAGAAAAAGCCTGCATAAGCCCACTCTTTGAAAAGTGTATATTTTGGAAGAAGTATAGTTATTACACCTAATATTTTCCAAACACCCAAGATAGAAAGCATATATAATGGGTAACCTAATTTAGTTACAATTTCATTATATCCACCTATTTGTAAGGTTTGTTGAATGCCTCCTGCAAGCATTGCAAAGGATAAATAAATAGTGCTTACCCAATAAATTATTTTGTTTGTTTTAGCTGACATATTTTGTACCAATTATTTATTTAATAGTATTTTTTCTAATTGATTATGAGCCATATTAAGCCCATATTCAAAAGGCATTTTAAGTTGGATTGCCCGGTGTTCATTTGATTTATAAATGATTTGCTTTGTTAATTTACTTCTTGAATCTGATAATTTTTCAAATTCTAAAAATTCAAGTTGCACGTCAATTTCAGAATTTTCCATTTCAAAAGTTCTAATAATTTTTTTGTTTAAAATAATATCGTGAAATGCTCCAACTCCTCTAAAAACAATATGCCCATTATGCTCCGTTTGAAATTCATAACTTCCAAACTTTGTAGGTTCAAATTTTAGAACATTTGTTCCCATCCATTGACCAATAAGTTCTGGCTTGATAAACCCTTCGAATAAAAGCTCAACGGGAGCATCGAATTCTCTTGTTATAATTATATCTTGCTTACCTTCTTCAGCAAAAATTTTAGTTTTGTTTTCCATATTAATCCTTACTATTTTGAATATTACTTAATAAAACATCTAATTGACTAAATCTATTTTCCCACATATTTCTGAATTGTTCTAACCAAATATCAATTTCTTTCATTTTTTCGAGTTTAAGTGAATAAAAAATTTCTCTACCTTGATTTTCTTGTTCTAATAACTCACACTCATTTAGTATTCGGAGGTGCTTAGAAACTGCTTGTCTTGTTGTGTTGAAATTATCGGCAATGGCGCTTGGGGTCATTGCCTGCAAAGCAATTAAAGCAATAATTGCTCTTCTTGTGGGGTCGGCTATTGCCTGAAAAATATCTCTTCTCATAAATAAAATAATCTTTTGTGAAACTATTCGGTTGCAAATTTAAGAGAAACCATTCGGTTTCGCAAGAACTTTTTTTATTATTTTAAAAATATTTTAAAATTATAAATTATTGGAAATGTTAATAATTATTTTTTGAAATTTAAAATAAAATTTGCAAAAAAAAAATGATTTAACTTGCAATTAATGAGTTGACAATTTCTAATTAGTTTGTAGAGTTTTTGTTTCCCTAAGCAACAGAAATAACTGCTTCTAATCAAAATTGTGCTTAGGCATCTCTTATTTATTTATTAACTTTTAAGAAGAGAATTATGAAAAAAATAAATTTAATTTTTTGCATTATAGCAATATCGTCGTTTATCTTTACTTCATGTAAAGATAATGGAGTTGTTGACCCTACTAATGATTCAATTATCAATCCACCTATTGCTGGAGGTGGCGGAGGTGGAGTTTGGAACACTAATTGCGATAATGAAACATGGGATGGTGATGTACTTCATGATTGTTATGCTCCTGCAACAAATTGTGTCATAGTTTGTGGTGAAAGACTTACTAGTCCAGAATATGGTAATTTTCAGCAAAATGTAAATTCTGGAAATTCATCAGATTATTATTCTAATGGTAATGGTCAAACGTTTTTAGCTTTACATACTGGTGCTTACAATGATTTAATTAATGGATATAAAAAAATTGTTAAGGTACCTGTTGCTCAACATAAGTATGCATTAGTTGATGATAATTAACAGCAAAATATGTTTTATTAAAATAACAAAGATGATATTTTTAGTATCATCTTTGTTTATTCTTTTTTCTTGTAAAGACAAAGTCATTTTCAAAAAAAAAGAAGTAGTTCTAATAAAGGCTCCAATAAGTTTTTATCCGAATCGTACTTTTCCTTTAGAATTATCGGAAGACAAAAGTTTAATTCAGTTTAAATGGAAAAATAATGAACTTTACTTTGTTGATAAAAATCAAATTCTCTTTAAAAAATATTTTGACAAATATCAAGATGCTTTTGTTGAATCAAAAGATTCTATCTTTTTAATCAATAAAGAAACTGGTAAAATTTTATTAATTAATTCTAAATTTGACACTCTATCTTCATGGCAGATTCCAAAATGGATAAATAATTCAAAATATAATATGTTTATTAATCAATGTTCGAATTTTATTAAATATCAGGATAAATTATATTTGACAATATTTCCAGCTGGGTATTTAGATACATTTTATACCAAACAAACTGAAATCATTTATGATTTAAAAACACAACGAGTTGAAAAGTTATATATGAGATTTCCTAAAATATACTCAAAAAATAGTTGGTGGGGTTCGACTGGAAATAGAGTGTCTAAAATTCTAAATAACAAAAATGAATTAATATTCCATTATCCAATGTTTAATAATATTCTAATCTTGAAAAATAATTCTATCGAAGAAATAAAATTAGCAAAAAGTAAGTATTTGAAAAGTTTTCCTCCACAACCACAAATTTATCCTCCACCTGATAACAAATATGTTTTTGAATATACAATTCAAACTCCATTATACTATTCTTTGTTATATGATAAGTTTCACGACTTATATTTTAGAATTGTTGCACATAAGCAATCGTTATATAAGAATAGTTTAAAAAACACAATTATTTCAAGAGACTGGTCTATAATGATATTTGACAATAATTTCAAATTTTTAGAAGAAATTAAAATGGAAGGTGGAAAATACTTTTATGATAGTATTTTTATATTAAAAAGTGGAATTTATATTTTAAAACAAGATAATAATAATTTTGATGGAAATATCATTTTGCAAAAATTTGAGGTCGAATATGATAAATAAATTTTATATTATATTTTTTATTATGGTTTTTACGAGTTGTAATAACTCAGAAATAAAAAAAAATGAACTGAATAATAATTCAAGTTTAAAATATGAACTTATTTCAAAGCTAAATTTAAATAAAATAGTTAATAAAATTCTTTTCGTTCCTGATAATTCTTGTAAAGGTTGTTTATTGGAAACTATTGAGTGGTGTGAAAAACTTACAGCAAGATCAAATATTAAGTTATATTACTTTAATGAACTTAATTTAGAAAAAAATGATTGCGCTAAAAGTCAAGATAGTATTAATTTTAAGATTGATTATATAAATTATGATATTTATGGTATTACTTTGTTTGAATTGTTAAAAGATTCAATTAAAGTAACTTATATTGAACCTAGCAATTTAGACTCAATATATTCTGCAATTACTCAAATAAGATGAAATATATTTTATAACATTTATACTTTTTATCTCTTTGTTCAAAGTGATCTCATATATAAAATATTAAAAAATCTTATGAATTATTAATTATTAGGTAAAAATAAAAGGGTCTTTCGACCCTTTGAAATTATTTTTTAATTATAAATCTTTTTGATTTTATTAATTTAGGAGATTCTATAATTACATTATAAACGCCGTTTGATAAACCATTTATTTCTTCAAAGCCGTAAATTTTACCAGAATTAAAATATTTGCTTTTTGATTTAATTACGTTTCCATTCATATCAACAATTTTAATATTCAAATTTCCAGCAGTTTCATTTATAAACTCGAAATTTATATAATTTGAATTTGTAGGATTAGGATATATGTCAAAATTTTGATTTTCGTTACTAACAGATAAATGTTCTAAATTTCCCATCATTTCTTTTGCAGCAGTGTATATGTATGGGAAATCGCTTTCTTTATCGCTAAACATTATAACGAAATTAACTTTCACGCTATCTAATGGTTTTAACTGCACTGGTCCAGCAGAAATAATCGAAGAACAATCCGTTATGTTTGAAGTTGTTCTTTTAATTGCTCCTGACATAATTTTCCATTTTTCTTGCTTTGAAAATCCGTCATAAACCCCTGGGTTATCTTCTTCTTCGCCATCATTATCTAACGCATAGCCAATAGCATTTTGATTTGATAATACAGCTAAGGCGCAATGAGGTAAGTTAGGGTCGGTGTTGCTTTTTTGAATCATAAATTTATTTTTAGCATCCCAATTTGCTATATCATTTCTACCGGACATACTTATATCCCAGTCGAAGTAATATCCTGCAAAAAGTGAGTCGTAAGTAAATGAAGAACTATTATAAATTGTATGCTCTAAAATAATTGCTTGAGATAAAACTCCTAATTCGACATAATAAGCAGATTGCTTTACATCAACACCAAGAACTTCTAAAAATCCTTTGTCCGAAAACTTTGTTTGTAATTGGGTTATTTTACCAACATTTTTTTCTTTAACGACATCAACGATATAAAAATCGTTATCTTGAGTATTTTGATTTGATGAGCGGGCAGAGCTTGCAACTAAATTCATTCCAGCACCAAGCATAATAGCACCTTCATACATCAATGACTCGCTTTCGCCATAAGTTATACCAACTCCTTGCTCATTTGCAGGATAATCATTATAACCAATGTTACCTTTTGAATTTAAAGTAAAATCTACTAAAGCTTTACTTAATGTTCTGAATGATTGATTAACGGTAAAGGAAATTAAATCTCTACTTGTGTAATCGTTGTTATTAGTCAAATCCACAGGAATTTGATAAATAAAATCGTAATCTATGTTTTCTGGTAGAGTATATTTGAAGTTTATTGTTTTAGTTGAGCCAACTGCCATATCACCAATCACACCAGAAGTAAGTGTAATTTCTTTATTATTTTCTTTACCTATCACATTATAATCTAAACCAGAGATAGCACTAAGTTTATTTGAGTATTCTATTTCAATATTTAATTCATCGCCTGGTTCTAAAACGTTGTTACCGTCTAAATCGGTAACGGTATAGTTTGTCATTCTAACTAACTTTACATTTTTCATAGAAAGAGCATTTAAAGCATTAACTCGACCTTTTCCAAAATTACCTTTTCTCGTAGGAGATAAATTATTTTCAATATTATCAGAAGTAGCCATAATATGCTCAATAACTTGTTGATTAGTATATTGAGGGTAATTTGCAACAATCAAGGCAGCAACTCCAGCAGCGACAGGAGATGCCATTGACGTTCCGGACATTGAATCATATTTACCATCTAAGACCGTAGAAAATATATTTGAACCAGGAGCAGAAACATCTACACTTGGGTGAAAGTTTGAAAAGCCAGATGGGGTGTCATTTTCAGTAGTAGAAGCAACAGAAATTACACCATCATGAGCTGCAGGATAAAATGCTTGCAAAGAGCCGTTATTCCCAGCAGCACAAACAATAACAGGACCTAACTCTACCGCAGAAGTAATAACGCTTTCTTCTGCTTTCGAACCACCTCCGCCACCCCAAGAGCAATTAATTACATCACAACCAATCATTGCTGCATATAATAGTCCTTGATACCCATTTATAACGCCTGTATTATTTCTGCTATCATAACCGACCTTTATTGCTACTAATTTGAAATTTTTTGCAACGCCAGAAATACCGATGCTATTGTTTGAAACACCACTTGCTATTCCAGCAACGTGGGTTCCGTGAGTATGTCCTGGCGATGGGTCATTGTCGTTCATCGCAATGTCCCAACCACGCCAATCATCAATATAACCATTGCCGTCGTCATCAATTCCGTTGTTGCTTTTGTCCTTTCCTTGTGAGTCTTTCCCAGTTTCGCCTTTGTTATTCCATATATTAGCTTTTAAGTCTTCGTGAGTGAATTCAATTCCTGTATCTACTATCCCAATTACAACTTCATTACTTGTATCTATTAAATCCCATGCTTCAAATGTTTTAATTAAAGAATGGTGATATTGTTCTGAAACTTGCGTATCATTAGGAACTCCAATGAACTCTCTTTTATAAATTGGTTCGGCATAAATAATTCCTTCAAGTTTCTCAATTATATTTGACAAAACTTGTGCGTCTATTGAATTACTATATTCAAAATCAAAAATATTTTCAATTTCGAGTTCGCTTGACATAAGCATATTACTATGTTTTTTTCTATATGCTTTTTTATATGCCTCGATTAAATTATCAGGGATAAATTTGGTTACTTTATAATCTCCAAGTAAATCGTTTAGAATTGCATCTTGTTGATTATTAATTAAATGATTAAAAATCTCTGAATCGGAAGAGATTTTAATTCTTACCTTGTTTTTTTCGTATTCTTGTGAGAATAATAAGCAAGAAAATAATGTTATTAAAAGGATTAATTTTTTCATCTTTTATCTTTTGTAAATTAAATTTATATAATAGACACTCTAAATTACTAAATGTTACACTAAATTCATTAATAATGCTAAAATAATTAATAGATATTGCTTTCTCTGAGTAGATATTGGAAGTCTTTTAATTGCGATGCTTTTAAGCCAATTCTGAAAAATAAGCTTTTATGGATCCCTATTGGTGTCCAGTTTAAACTCATATCCCAGCAACCTAAGTCTTTATAAACTTGGATTTGAGGAGCGCTAAGTTGCTTAGTGAAGAAATCATAATTAAGCCCACCAGAAATTTTCATTGTCTCAGTTAATTTTATGTCAATTATCATCTGAGTTCGCAGAGTTTCAT
Source organism: uncultured Hyphomicrobiales bacterium (assembly GCA_964465945.1). GTDB lineage: Bacteria > Bacteroidota > Ignavibacteria > Kapaibacteriales > UBA2268 > JAJRPT01. The sequence goes on along the minus strand of CAYXMM010000009.1, from coordinate 60,578 downwards.
TAGATTTATCAGGGTTTCTTCTGTCATTAGAATAATTTACATTAATTCTGACATTCCATTTGAAATTCAAAGGTGTATAACCAGGGCTATTATCTCCAAAGACATCAAATGTGTTAAATCCGTCAATAGAGTTGTTGAAAAATTTACCACCTAATCGTCTAATAGAGCTGTCTTGCACTGCTTTTTCTTCTTGTGGAATGTTCTGATTTAGCGAAATACCTTCATCGGAGAAAGATGTTCCTAAGCCAATATCAAAACTTTCAACTCTCATTAAGCCCTTTCCAGCAGAAAGCAAAGTCCTATCTACTTTTCTATAAGAACTGATTGTATTGTTTGAACCCATTATTGGGTCGCTATCATAAATACTCATCGACATATTACCTGAAAAGTTTATGAAATCAAGCACAGGTGTATTAAAATTTGCTCTAATATCCGAGAATTTCAAACTATCCCTTTCAAAATCATAAGAACCATTCAAGTTAAAGTTTAACAATTCTAAGTTTTGCGCTTCGACGCTATCGCCTTTGTCAATTTTAACTTCTAATTTATTATTCAAATTATATGATAGATTTTGAGACGTTCTATTTGAAGCAGACCCACCACCGCCATCTTTTTCAAAAACTCGATATTGCACTTCATCGCCATTTTTATTTGTGTATGTATCGAAGAATCCACTTTTAGATTGGTCTGGTCGATAATTATAGGAAATAGAGGGTTGAACTGTGTGTCTAATTCCTTTAATTTTGAATTTTCTTAAAAATTCGGCTTGTGTAATACCATAAAGCCGAGTTTGAACTTGCACCCCACCTGACATCCAATATTCATTGAAAAAACCATCTTCAAAAGTTTCTATTAATGTGTCATTAGTGGCATCATAGTATCTATCTAATTTTCTAAAGAAGTTATTCATCCCAAAATTTACATTTGGTTGAATACTTAAATTTAATATCTTAGGTAAGTTAAAACTAATTCTTGGGTTATGATAAATATAATATTTCGAGTTATTAGTAAAACTTGTATCATATTCAGTTCCATTTCCTGAGTTAAAGGGACTAATCAATCTACTCTTTGTGTTGTTTAATTCACCTCTACCTGAGTATGAAAAATTCACATCTTTGTCTAATATTTTAAATAATGATTTATTTGGTAGAATTAGTTCTACGGTGGGTGTTTGGGTATATTCGCCAGTGATTATTTGCTGATTTCTATTGTAATTAACAGATAAAGTAACACCATTATCAAAATTTCTTGAGTAAGCTAAGTTAGAAACGATATTTTGGGAAATTCTTTGACTTAATTGAGAAGTATTTTTACGATTGAAGTCTTGAGTTGTATAATTAAAATTCCCTGTAATTCTATCTTGTGGGGTGATTACCCAGTTGAAATTATTCGCTCTTATTGAATAATTCTGACTATAATCATCGTCAGGGTTAAATCTTGTTTTACCCCATTGTAAATCAACACTACCTGATAAATCATCACCATCTTTAAATCTAAATAAAGTTTTAGCTAAGAAACCACCTTTTGAGTAGAAATCCATAGTGAATTTAGCATCCCAGTAATCAGAAGCAGCCCAATAATATCCGAACTCTTGAAAAACTAAACCACGTGTCCCAGAAATATCAAATTGCGGAACGATAAAGCCCGATTTTCTACCTGATTGGATTGAAAAGTATAAACCAAATGGATATGCTAATATAGGCATATCCATTACGTAAAAGATTATTGGGTCTAAGAATATCTTGCTTTTTCCAATCATCTTCATTTCAGAAGAGCCAAAATATGCGCTTGGATTGTCTTCTTCGCAGGGTGTATAATAGCCATCTTGAATATTAAATTCATTTTGAGATATTTTCTTTATTTTCTGTCCGTAGTAATATCCTTCGCTTAGTTGAGTTTCCCCTTGTGAAATGACTCCTTTTGCAGTTTTATAATTATATAATATTCTGTCTCCGAAATAATCTTCACCTTTTTCAGTAAGTTTAGGGAAAGCAATACTATTGCCAGTACTATCTTTTCCACTTTTTGCTTCTAAAGTATTATCATCAAATCGGATAATGATTTCATTTGCTTCTAATGTTCTTTCACCCATTATAATGTTTGCTTCTGTTTTTAGTCGCATAACTTTATTTTTTAAATTGAGAGAAACAGTATCTATTGCTTTCATTTCAATAATGGTATCAAGCCCAGAGTTACTTTTAGTAATTGCTACTGTGTCTATATTGTTTATATTTAAACTATCTGAGATAAAAGATAATTTGTCCGAAAGGTTCAAACTATCAGATTGAGACTTTAATCCTATAAAAGAAAAAAATACAAATATTAAAATATATTTAAACAATATTAATCTATCTCTTTAATTTTGATAGAGCTTGGAATCATTAATTTCAAATCTTCTAATTTTTGATTTAATTTATAATTATCGACATCGATTTTTAATTCCCCTTTCATTAATGGAAAATTAATTGTTATTTGATGAGCTAACTTGAAATTATTTATTGACTTGTATTCGTCAAATTTAACTTCAAGTATTTTTATGTTATGTATATTGCTTTTTTCATATTTTTTTAATAAACCAAATTTATCAACATAAACATATTCAATAATAGATGAATTATCTGAACTTATGAATTTTTTAACTTCGTCTTCTTCGGATACAAATTTAAACATTTTATTCAATGCAGGGATTTCACATCTTGTTATTGAAATTAACTCGTTAAAGGTTAAGTATATATTAGCGACTTTTTTTAAATTTTGTGAACTTGGCTTTCCTTGTAATACAATTCCTTGGAATACATTAAAGAAAGTAAGTTTTTCAGCATCTGAATGAATTTTTGCAACTTCAATTCCAAAAGGACCGAAAATATTCATTGCAATTTCAGATTGTTCCTTTACTTTAATTTCAATGTTTACATTTTGGTCCATATCTTGCATAGCAATATCAAGCGTTCCTTCAATTTGTAATGTTTTTAATGAATCATTATAAAAGGGTAATTTTGTTGTTTCTTCAAGTTTTTCCTGTGTCTTCTTGGTTGAAGAACAAGATATTAGAATAAAAACAAATAAAATAAGTGATAAAATCTTCTTCATATTCAAAATAAATAAATTACATATTTAAACGTTAATAATGCAAAATTACTAATTAAATAATTTATACGAAAGAATATGATAAGCGTTACTCGAAGAGCAGTCTTTTCTGCTTCCCATCGTCTGCATAATCCTGAATGGTCTGAAGAAAAAAACTATGAAGTCTATGACAAGTGTAACAATCCTAACGGGCACGGACATAATTATGTGATGGAGATTACGGTTAGTGGCATTCCAGACCCTGAAACTGGTTATGTGATTGACTTAAAGAGAATGAAAAGAATTATCAATGAGAATGTCGTTGATTTAGTTGACCATAAGCATTTGAATTTAGATGTTCCTTTTTTGAAAGGTATAATTCCTACTGTTGAGAATATTGCTGTAACGTTTTGGAATATTCTTGATGGTAAGTTCGACAATGCAAAATTAACCAGTATAAGAATTTGGGAAACAGAAAATAATGTAACTGAATATAAAGGTGAACCAATTCAGATTAAAAAATTTAATGATTTTATTAGATGATTTTCGATGCCTAATTTTGAGTATGAAGAGCCATTTTGGCAAAATAATCAAATTGTAGCTGGCGTAGATGAAGTTGGGCGAGGTTGTCTTGCTGGGCCAGTTGTGAGCGCAGCTGTTATCATTAATCCTCAATTTATAAATCTTGATTTTATAAAAGAATTGAATGATTCAAAAAAATTATCAAAAAGTAAAAGAGAAGAATTAGTAAGTTTAATTATTGAACATTTTGAATATAGTATCAATTTTGTTGATAATCACATCATTGACAAAATAAATATATTACAATCTGCAATACTTTCGATGGATAATAGTATTCAAAATTTATCATTAAAACCTGATCATTTGTTAATTGATGGAAATAGATTTAAAAAATATAAGACTAATTTCTCTTTAATTGTTAAAGGTGATATGCTTTCAAATTCAATAGCTGCTGCATCTATAGTTGCAAAAGTCAACCGAGACAATTATGTCATAAGTGTGATGGATAAAGAGTTTCCAGAGTATGAGTTTTATAAGCATAAGGGATATGCAACAAAAAGACATATAGAATTACTACGTAAATATGGTGCTTGCAAATATCACAGACAAAGTTTCTTATCAAAAATATTTTCAAATCAAGAAAAAATTTTTTAATTTTAAGATTATTTAATGAAAAAAAATTCAGATATGAATATACTTGTAATTGAAGACAAAGATTTAGACTTACTTTTTATTAAGAAAATACTATCACTTACGGGTGAAGTTATTACTTTAAAAAGTGCTAATAATATTAATGACGGATTAAGCATTGTTCAATCTGAGAAAGTTGATTGTATATTACTTGATTTGCATCTACCTGATGGTGATGGTGTAACTGCATTTGATATGGTTTTTAAATGTTGTCCTCATATTCCTATAATCTTGCTTACAGGGAGTGGCGATATTAATCTTGGGCTTGACTTAATTGATAGAGGTGCACAAGATTTCATCAACAAAGAAGATATAAATTCAAAAGATTTACTTAAAGCAATTAAGTTTTCAATTAGAAGAATAAAAACAGAAAATGAATTAAGAGAGTTAAACGCAACGAAGGACAAGTTCTTCTCAATAATGGCTCATGACTTAAAAAGTCCATTATCTATCTTCGCCTTAGCGACTGATACTCTCGCAAAAGAGAATAAAAACCTCGACCCCGAAGATTTGAATGAGTATTTACATGACTTGAATGAAAATGCTCAAAATATTTATAGTTTATTAGAAAATCTGCTTACTTGGTCGCGAACTCAAAGAGGAAAAATTGTTTATTCACCTGATATTTTTGATTTAAAATATCTTGTAGATAGCAATATTCAGTTGTATCAAACTTCTGCTAATGCTAAGAGGATAGCATTAATTAACAATGTGAAAGATGAAGTTAAAGTTTATTCTGACTCTAATTTAATAAATACTGTTATTAGAAATCTGATTAATAATGCAATTAAATTCACGAATGAAGAAGGTAAAATTCAGATTTCTGTTGAAAGTGATATGAAAAATTATACTGTAAGTATTGCTGATGATGGAATTGGTATGAGTGAACTTGCGGTTGATAATCTTTTCAGAATTGATATGAATATTACAACCTTAGGTACAAAAAACGAAAAGGGAACAGGGCTTGGACTTATCGTTTGCAAGGAATTTATTAAAATAATTGGCGGTGATATTTGGGCTAAATCCGAGCTCGGAGTTGGAACGACATTCTACTTCACTATACCTAAAAAAGCAATCGATTTTGAAACAAATAATTAAAAATTTAGTAAAATAATAGTCATAATTAATAAAGGAAAAAATATGAAATTTATTACTTTCGCTTTCTTACTTGCTTTCTTTTCTTTCAATAGCTGCCAATCTGTTGCAAAAGATGAAAATAAAAGCACAAACAAAGACCAATTAACTGCTACTATCACTACGGATAAGGGTGTAATTGTTATTGAATTATTCGGGGATAAAACTCCTTTAACTGTGGCTAATTTCGTAAATCTTGCAAATAGAGGATATTATGATGGTTTAAAATTCCATAGGGTTATAGCAGACTTTATGATTCAAGGGGGCGACCCTTATGGCACTGGTGCAGGTGATCCAGGATATAGATTTGAAGATGAGACAAGAGGTGATTTAAAGCATACAGGACCAGGTATACTTTCTATGGCTAACTCTGGAGCTAATACAAATGGAAGCCAATTCTTCATTACTCACGTTGAAACAAGTTGGTTAAATGGGAAACATACAGTTTTTGGTAAAGTATTATCTGGACAGAATGTTGTTGATGCTATAGAGCAAGGTGATTTAATGCAATCTATTGTTATTTCAGGTAAAATTCCTGACGAGGTAAAAGCCGTTCAAAATAGAGTAGATGAGTGGAATAAAATTTTAGATAAGAAATTCCCTAAATTGAAACCCGCAGCAAAATTATAAATACAAAAAGCAAGTTTAAATAACTTGCTTTTTTTTTGTATTTACTTATTTAATCTTTAATTTTACAATTATACAATTATCAATTTCTTAATTATGAAAAGATTCAAATCAAGTATATCAACTAATTCACAAGATTTTAAGCAAAACTACGAATTTAATAAATCTATTACTAATAAACTAAGCGAAGAATTAACGAAAGCAAAACTTGGCGGACCAGAGCATCATAGGAAGCGTCATCAAGAAAGAGGTAAGCTTCTTGTTAGAGATAGAATTGAAAAATTAATTGATAAAAACACTCCTTTTTTAGAGTTTTCCGCACTTGCTGCTAATGATATGTATGATAACGAAGCACCATCGGCTGGGGTTGTAACAGGCATAGGAGTAATACACGGGCAGGAGTGTGTGATAGTAGCAAACGATGCAACAGTTAAGGGTGGAACATATTTTCCAATTACAATTAAGAAGCACGTCCGCGCTCAACTTATTGCAATGAAAAATCATTTACCTTGTATTTACTTAGTTGATTCGGGTGGAATATTCTTGCCGTATCAAGCGGAAACTTTTGCAGATAAAGATCATTTTGGTAATATATTTTTTAATCAAGCCCAGATGTCAGCTATGGGAATACCTCAAATTGCAGTAGTTATGGGTTCTTGTACCGCAGGTGGAGCTTATGTGCCAGCAATGAGCGATGAAGTTATAATGGTAAGACATCAAGCAACTATTTTTATCGGTGGACCTCCATTAGTAAAAGCCGCAACAGGAGAAATTGTTACAGACGAAGAGCTTGGTGGTGCGGACGTTCACACTAAGATTTCAGGTGTAGCCGACCATCTTGCTGAAAATGACGAGCATGCTCTTGCTATTGCAAGGGATATAGTTGAGAATTTCGGCAAAAGAGAGAAAACAGATATTGGCAGAAAACAATACGATGAGCCATTCTATAATCCTGATGAATTATACGGCATTATTCCTCAAAATATCCGAACTCCATTTGATATAAGAGAAGTTATAGCAAGAATTGTAGATGGGTCTCGAATACAAGAGTTTAAAGAAAATTATGGTAAAACATTGGTTACATGTTTTGCAAATATAATGGGTTATCCAGTAGGAATATTGGCAAATAACGGAGTTATATTCAGTGAATCCAGTCAAAAAGGTGCGCACTTTATTGAACTTTGTAGTATGCGTAAAATTCCACTTATCTTTCTGCAGAATATAACTGGTTTTATGGTTGGTAAGAAATATGAACACGGGGGAATAGCAAGAGATGGCGCTAAGTTAGTTCATGCTGTTGCAAACGCTCCAGTTCCAAAATTCACAATTATGGTAGGTGGCTCTTATGGGGCTGGAAACTATGCAATGTGTGGACGTGGTTATGAACCAAATTTTCTTTGGATGCTACCCTCTGGGAAAATTTCTGTTATGGGTGGCGAACAAGCAGCAAATGTTTTAGCGCAGGTGAAGGTGAAGCAACTTGAATCTAACGGAAAGAAATTAAGCGAAGAAGAAATTAATGAAATTAAAAAGCCAATCGTCGAACTTTATGAATATCAAGCAACTCCATATTACAGCACTGCAAGGATTTGGGACGACGGGGTAATTGACGCTTTGGATATGCGGAAAGTGCTGGCACTTGGTATTTCTGCATCGTTAAATGCTCCAATCGAAGAGCCGAAATTCGGTGTTTTTAGGATGTAGTTTTTATAGAATATTAGCAATTATTACTAAGATGAAATTCTTTTTTTGCATTATGAAAAAATAAATACAGATAAAGATGAGAAAAAGTAAAAGATTAGGGCAAGTTTACACTCCAAAGTGGGTAGTTGATAATATCCTTGATTTAGTTGAATATAAGAAAGGGAATATTATTGATAAGCATATATTTGAACCATCTTTTGGTGATGGTGCTTTTTTGGTTGAAATTGTTAAAAGGTTTATTAATGAATATAAATCCAATAATTTTAGTAATAAAGAAATAAAAGCAGGTTTAGAAAAATATATTTGTGGAATTGAGATTGATGAGGTTGAATATACTAAATGTATTTACAGATTAAATTTCCTTGTAAATGAATTATTATTAGATGATGAAGAAATAGTTATTAATTGGAATTTAATTAATGCTGATACATTATATAATTATAACAATTTATTGAATAAGTTTGATTTTGTTGTTGGAAACCCACCTTATATAAGAATACATAATTTGAATGAAGAATACAGAAATTTTATAAAAGAAGAATTTAGTTTTGTTAGTGGTACTATCGATATTTACTTAATATTTTTTGAATTGGCTATTAAATGTGTTAATGCAAATGGAAAAATTGGGTTTATAACACCTAATAGTTTTTTACATAATACTTCATATAAAGATTTTAGAAAATATTTAAAAGTTAAGAAGCTACTCGAAGTTTTAATTGATTTTAAACATCATAAAATATTTAAAGGATTTTCAACCTATACATCAATTACTATTCTCAAGAATAATAATATGAGAGAATCTTTTGCTTATAAAGAGTTAATTAATGATGAAATTAAATTAATAAATGAAATCTCGTTTAAGAAGTTAAACATAGATAATTTTTCATTCACAAGTAATAATGATGAGTTATTTTTAAGTAGTTTGAAGAATAAAACACGACTAATTAAAGATTTTTATGATGTTCAATATGGATTCGCAACATTGAGAGATAAAATATTTATATCAAGAGTTGAAGAAATAGATGATAATTATGTGATGTTTAATAAGTTTAAGTTGGAGAAAAAAATACTATTCAAAATTGTAAAAGGTTCAAAATATAAAGGAAATCTTGGTAGCTTAGAGTATATTATATTTCCGTATAAGCTTATCAATGGGAAGTATATTGCATATAACGAAAAGGAATTGGAATTAGAATTTCCGTATACATATAAATATTTATTATTTAATAAAACAGAATTAATCAAGAGAGATTTAGATAAAAATGCAAAGTGGTTTGAGTTTGGTAGAAGTCAAGCAGTGCAATCAATACATAAAGAAAAGATCGTTTTAAGCACTTTAGTTAATGGGAAAATTGAGTTTTATAAACTAGATAAAGATGTGGCTGTATATTCTGGTTTGTTTATTACAAAAAATAATAATGATACGGATTGGGAAATAATCGAACAAACTTTAAGTTCTGAAGAATTTTATAAGTGTATAAAGATTACTGGGAAAGATTTTTCAGGTGGGTATAAATCCATTACATCAAAGCAAATAAAAGAATTTAGGTTTTAATCAACAAGAATAATAAAGGCTTGATATGTGTTATAAAGAAAAAGATTTATTAGAGGCAATTAAGGTATCATGTAATGAGTATAAATCAAAGGGACCAAGAAGTAATAAAAAAGTTATTCCATTACATGATTATATTGCGAATGTTTTAAAATGTATTTGGGGGTGTGATTATGGCTATAATTACATAGGTTCAAAGGGAACAAAAGAAAAGACAGTTGATGGCAAGTATTATCCTAAGAATATTGATGTTACTATTTCTAATAATTCAGTTCCAATTTTTTGTTTAGGAATTAAATTTATTACACGGAATTATAAGCAAAATGCAAATAATTATTTTGAAAATATGATGGGTGAAACAGCAAATATTCAAGCAAATTCAATTCCTTATGTACAATTTATTATATTGAGAGATGAAATACCACATTATAAAAAAGATGGAACAATAGATAGGTATGAAACCTTAAGTTCTAAAGATACAGAGAAATATATACGCCTGATGTTTGATATTAATCACGCACATAGACCCCAAGAATTGTGTATATTTATTGTGAATGTTAATGAAGAAACTTGCGAAATTAAAAAATGTGATTATTCAAAATTTGGAAGTAGAATGGAAAAATTATTGAATGAAACGCTTTCACCAGATGTTTTCTTTGATAAAGTAAAATCTTACAAAAATTATTACGAATTGATTTAAAATTTTGAAATTAGGCAAAGATAAATTAAATAAATTCGATTTTAAAAAGCTATTATTATAATTTTATTCAACATAAGAAACATTTAAAAATAAAAAAATGGCTATTTCAAACGAAATAGCCATTTTTAGTATAAGCACTAACCTTAACCAATTATTTCCAGTTATAATTTGGTAATCGTTTGAATAGTACACACCAAGTTGCTCCTATCATTCCTTTACCTTTTAGTCTAAAGAATCTATATTTTACCTTTAAATTATGTTGTATCATATACATTGATGGTACAACAAGTAAAGTTAAGAATGTAGAGAATGTTAGACCGAAGATTATAGCCCATGCTAATGGAGCAAAGAATGCAGTATTATCATTACCATTAAAGTTTATGTGGGGATTCCATTCTGTTAATAAAGAATAGAACTCAATATTCATACCAAATGCTAATGGGAATAAACCTAATAATGTAGTAAGTTTTGTCAAAATAACAGGGGTAAATCTTATTGCCCCACCTTCTGTGATTGCTGTTCTTGTTTTCTCTCCACGTCTTAAAAGTTCATCTGTAAAGTCAATTAACAAAATACCATTATTGACTACAATACCGGCTAGTGCTATTATACCCACTCCTGTCATTACAATCACTACTGTCATTCCTGACATTGCAAGTCCAAAAAACACTCCAATTAGTGAGAAAAATATTGCTGTGAGGATAATGAAGGGTTTAATAAGGGAATTGAACATAAAGATTAATGATAAGACAACAAGCAAAATAGCCACGATAAATGCTAATCCCAAGAAATCAGAAGTTTCTTGTTGGTCTTCTTGCTCACCAGTGAATTTGATTTCATATCCATTTGGTAAGTTAAAATCTTTAGTTAATGATTTAATGTTGGCAACTATTTCGTTTGCGTTGTAACCTTCAATAACATTTGAGGATAAAGTAACCACTCTGTTATTGTTTTTACGATTTATCCCGCCATAAGAGTCTGCGTATTCCATATTAACAATAGAGGAGATTGGAACTTGTCTAAATTGACCTGTTGCATCTCTGAAAGACAATCTGATATTAAGTAAAGTAGGTATGTCGTATCTGTATGATTCGTCGATTCTTACCATAATATCGTAATCGTCTTCGCCAATTGTGAATTTATCAGCTTCCCAGCCATAGAGGGCTGTTCTTATTGCCAAAGCAACTTGCATTGATGAGATACCTTCTTTGTTTGCTTTCTCTCTGTCCACAGATAAAATTACTTCTGGTTTATTTAATTCTAAGTCTGACTTTAAATTTTCAATACCTTGAATTCCAGATGAATCTACAATGAGTGTTTTCAATTTTTCGGATAATAAATTCAATTCTACTAAATCATCACCTTGAATTTCAATATTGATTGGTTTACCGGTTGGAGGTCCAGAACTTTCTTTATCTACTTTGATTGAAACACCAGGCATACCTTTTATACCGGCACGTATATTATTTAAAATAGCCCAAGTTGATGCACCATCTCTTTTTGCAAATTCAACAAAAGAAACAGTAACCTTACCTTGATAAGATTTAGGGTTTCTATCGGGATCCATTGGGTCGCCTGCTCCAATAGCAACATTCGATTGTATAGATTTAACTAATGGATTATTTTCACCTACAATTTTAAAAACTTTATTTTCGATAATCTGTGTAATTGAATCTGTTACGGCAACACGTGTACCCAATGGCATTTCGATATATACTTCTGCAGAGTTAGGGTCAGTATTTGGGAAGAATTCAACTTGTGGAGATCTAATTATTAATAAAACTGTCGCAACAACTAAAATAATTAATGTAGAAAGTAGAACTAAAAATGGTCTTCGTTTAACAATTATTACTCGTATTATTCTTCTATATCCTTCAATACACCAAGGCAGGAATTTATCGTGAAAAGGTTCTATAACTTTTGGCTCAAGTAAGTATTTATAAACGATAGAAAGACCTATTCCCCAAATGATTAAATTTGCGATAATTTTTATACCGTCGCTATCTCCACCCATAGCTAATAAGTGAAGTAGAAGAGCAACTCCTCCAAAAATACTTATTTTCTTAAAGAAGCTCTTGCTATCTTTAGATTTTTCTTTATTACTATCCATAAATTGCAAAGCAAACACTGGGTTCATAATAAACGCAACAATAAGCGAAGCAGTCAATACAATGATTAATACGGCAGGTAAGAAATACATAAATTCCCCAATTATTCCAGGCCAGAATAATAATGGGAAAAATGGAGCAACGGTTGTAATAGTTCCTGTTAGAACTGGTTGAAATACTTCGCCTGCTGCAATTCTTGCTGCTTCTTTAACATCAAGACCTTCTTTGGTATGTAGACGATAAGTATTTTCAACTACTACTATTGCATTGTCAACAACTATACCTAATGCTAAAAGGAGGGAGAAGGTAGTCATTATATTGAAAGTAAATCCAAGACTCGGCATAATTAAAAAAGAGATAAATGACGAGAGTGGTACAGCTAACCCCACAAAAACTGCGTTTTTAATCCCCATGAAGAATAGTAAAACAAGTGTTACAAGTAGAAAACCAATAATTACCGAGTTAATTAGTTCGTTAATTGCAGTTTTTGTATTGTTTGATAAATCATTTGTTGTTACTATTTCTAAGTCACTTGGGAAACTAGATTTCTTTAAATCTGTAATGATATTTTCTATCCCGGCAGCAGCTTCGAGTAAGTTTTCGCCACTCCTTTTCACTACACTAAGTGCGATTACTGGGTTATGGTTTAATCTTGCGTAACTTGCTCTCTTAGCATCTGTGAACTCAACTTTTGCGAAATCTCTTAAGTATAGAGAATTTCCTTGTCCACTTTTGATTATTATATTTTTTATTTCGTCAACTTTTTTGAACTGCCCAACAACTCTGATAGTTCTTTCCATATTTCCAATGTCAATATTACCACCTGATAGGTTTATATTTTCATTTTTAATGGCATTAGAAATGTCAAAGAAAGAAATACCTGCTAATTGCATTTTATAAAGGTCAATATTGATTTGGACTTCTTTTACTAAATCGCCAATCATATCTACACGAGTGATTTGTTTTAGTTGTTCAACTTTGTCTTGTAATTTTTCTGCATATTCTTTGATTTGGTCTAAGTCATAGGGTCCAGAGACATTTATAATTTGTATTGGAAAATCAGAAAAGTTAACTTCCTGTACCATTGGATCTTGTTCCATATCAGTAGGTAAATCGCTTTGAGCTTTATCTACCGCATCTTGAACTCTATTTTTAGCAATGGCAGGTTCAATTCCTGTATTAAACTCTACAGTGATAGCACAATAATCTTGAATTGATTTACTTGTGATTTTTTTTACCCCTGTAACTGATTTAAGTTGTTTTTCAATTTGTCGTGTAATTAAATTCTCCATATCTTCAGGAGAAGTACCAGCATACACAGTTCCAATGTAGACAGTTGGAATAACGATTTCCGGGAACTGTTCCTTTGGTAACTTGTTATAAGAGATTATACCAGCCAAGACGAGAACAAAACCAATGGAAAAAACTGTTACCTTGTTGTTCAGCGCCCAGGTGGTAGGTTTAAAATTAAAATCTTTCATATTTTATGTAAATTTCTTTATTAATAATTTGAGTTTTTAACTACTTGAGATACTTCAATCAAAGAGTTATCTTTAACACCTTCAGCACCATAAGTAATTAATTGGTCGCCTTCATTCAAGCCAGATAATACTTCTACTTTATCATTATAATTTTGACCGAGTTTTACTTCACGTTTTTGGCTAATTGTTTTTCCGTCTTTGCTTTTACCAACTACATAAATATAAGTTGATTCATTAGACTTTTGAACTAAGTTAATTGGAATAACGATTGTGTTTTCAGCTGTGTAAGTTGAAAATTTAGCAACGCAAGTCATATTTGAACGTAAGTCTTTAATATTACTTGGCAATTTGATGATTGCAGTTAATGTTCTATCTTTTTTATCAACCGAGCCTGATACGCTTGTAATTTTCAAATTTAATGGTTCAATTCCTAAGTCAGGGAACTCTACAACAACATCCATGCCTCTACGAATATTATTAATATAATTTTCAGGGAACTCAGTTCTAACTTCTAATCCAGTATTGGAAGACATTAAAACTACTCCTAAGCCGGGCGCTATTGCTTCACCAACTTTTGCATTTATAATGTCAATAATACCTGAAAATGGAGCTTTTAATTTGAGCATATCAATTTCTTCTTCAATTAAAGCTATTCCTCTTTTCATAGATTCATAATCATTTTTAGCTTTTAAATACTCAATTTCAGAACCTACTTTTTTCTCCCAAATAGATTTTTGTTTATTATAAATAGTTTCAATAAACTCCATTCTATTTTTGGCTTCGGCAAGTTTTTTTAATTGGATTGAATTATCTAATTCAAGCAACACTTGGCCTGCGCTTACTGATGAACCTGGCTCTACGTTTATTTTAGTAACAATACCGCCCATTTTAGGGCTTAAATTTGAATTTTTATCAGAATATACAACTGATTGCATATTCACATATTTAACAAATTTCTCTTTTTTTAAGTTTAGGGCTTCAACTGAAATATTCTTAACTTCATTAACACCTAATTTTGTCTCTAAGTCAATTATTTCTTCGTTTAGAGCGTCTCTTTTAGTTTTCAAATCTTTTAATTTACTTTCTAAATTATTGCTTTTTTCATCAGTGCAAGATTGCAACAATAATACAAAAGCACAAAAAACCATTAATATTTTTTTCATATTTATAAATTACCTTATTATTGTATAATACCAATTAAATTTTCATACTCAGAACGAGCAGAAAGATAGTTAAATGAGGCATTCAAATTGTTTAACTTTGCTTGGCGCAAAGATAAGTCGGCATCATTCATTTCCAATTGCGACCCAACACCTTCAGTGAATCTCACTTTTGATATATCATAAGCTCTTTGAGCTTGATTAACAGTTGATTGAGATGATTCTATTTGTAATTTAGCTGTTTTCATTTTTAATAATACATTTTCAGCATTATTTTTTAATGATTCAGTAACAAGCATTTTTTGAGTAATAGTCATTTCTTTGTTAATCTGAGCTTTAGCAACTTTCACATTTGTTTGGAATCCTTGAAATAGATTCATCGAAAAACGAACACCAATGTTAGATTGGTCTGCAGTATAGAACTGGAAATCGTCAGATTGACCTTGCAAAATATAATTAGCAAATAAATCTACTCTTGGCATATAATCTGCTTTATTCAAATCAATCATTGCGTTTTGCAATTCAACTTGATGCTCCAATGTTTTTAATTGAGGGTTGGAAGCCATCATTTTTGATAGAGTTTCATCAAACTCCGGAACATTGATACCTTTTAAGTGTTCATTGAATGAATCGGTTAAAGTTAAATCTTCACTTCCTTTCATTCCTATTACTAATTTTAAGTTATTTTTAGTACTTATAAAATTAGTTTCGGTGTTAGCAAGTTCAGTTTTCAAATTTTCAACTAAAACGCTAGCTCTTAATTGCTCAAATTCAGCAATTAAACCTTCTTTATATAAAATCGAAATTTCATCTAAACGCTTTTGAGCGTTATCTAAACTCGATTTCATAAGTTCAACTGCTTCTTTTGATAGTAAAGTAGCAAAGTAAGCCATTTTAGTATTTTTTACTGTGTTGGCTTGCTCAGTAGTAAGTGCCTCTTCTGCTGCTTGTTTGTAAATCGCAGAGCTACCAATTCCAGTAAAAACTGAGTAGTTAAAAATTGGTTGACTTAACTCAATAGCAGCATTAATATTATTATGTGAACCTACTGTCATCACAGAATACTTGCTCTGGTTGCTACTACCCATTAATGTTGTAGGGTCGACGTTTGCCGCAGTTGCTATTGCATTAATTAATGGTTGTGGGAAGAAGCTTCCAAATCCACCACCTGCAAAAATAACTTTTGGCTTTATGATTGCCCTACTGTATGATGCGTTCAAATCCAATCTTGGATATGCAAATCCATACGCTTCTGAGACATCTTTTTCAGCTGCCTCGAGCGTGTATCTTGCAATTTTCACTTGATGATTATTTTCTAAAGCTTCTGAAATAGCTCTATTCAAATCAAGTGAAACTTGTGCATCTAAACTCATTGCTAAAAGCAATACTATTAGAACTAAAACTTTCATTTATATTTAAACACCTTTTATATAAAAATTAATTAATTTTCTCTTTAAATTCTTTTACACCATCTTCTGTCAAGATACCAGTCATTAAAACCTTATAAATTTGTTCTAATGCTTGGAAAGAAGATATTGATAAATCGGCTAAAATATCTGGATTTAATACATGATGCAGAACTCCAAAATACATTATATAGTAAACGTTTTTATTAATATTACTTTTTATTTTCCCTTCTTTAATTCCTAATTCCCAAATCTTATCAAAATAAAATCGTCTTTCAGCTTCAAAATCATGAGAACATTTCCACGCCTCAGGAGCATATCTTCTGATATCTGTGATAAAGGTTTGTTTCAATTTTTTATGATGTTTATTCACCACTTCATACATTTGCTTTAAGTGGTCGAAAAAAAGAAATTTTTCGTCTTTTATCATCAATTCAAGCACTTCGTGAGTTTCGCTTTTAATTTCAGCATAAAATTCAATAGCACATTGCTTAAATAGATCCTTTTTTGAAGGATAATACTCATATAAAGTTTTTTTACTAATACCCAAATCGCGACACAAATCATCCATATTAAATGTGACATACCCCACATTTATAAACTTTTCTTTGGCAGTATCTAAAATTCTTTCTTTCATTTCACCCTTAAATTAGAACAACATAAATTTAGAAAACTTTTAAAATTTACAAAGTTTCCGAAGCAAAATTAAATAGATTTTTTTAAAAAGCAAGTGATTTTTTTTTTATTTTTTTCCTTAATTTCCCTAAATGCAAAAAACAAAAAAATTATTAGTTGCTTTATTAAAAGACACAAACGATTTAAAAATACTAATTAATCAAAATTGGTATAGGATTCCTGCTGATAAAAAATCAACTCCAATTATGGTCCGTGATGGCTCTATAAAGTATATTGCATTCTATCAAGGAAAAATATTTAAAACAGACGGGTTCCAAATTAAATATTACGCTAAAGTCAAGAATATTGAAAAAGTAAAACGGAAAGAATTGTTTCCCAACGAACCCGAAAATTTAAAAACAGACAATTTATATTATAAAATTACTACTGGTAAATTATTCAAACTTGAAAATCCAATTATTTCAAATAGGAAAAGAGTGATTATTTTTATTAATTCTGAACTAAACAAGTTAAAAACAGCAATCGAAATAAATGATTTATACCTTGGGACTCGCATTGAGGAAAAAATGTGGGATAAGCTAAAAGAGAATGAAATCCCAGCAGAACGAGAATATCACCAAAAAATACAGGACAATCATTATTTTATTGATTTTGCACTTTTTTGCAAAAGAATAAAACTTGCTCTTGAATGCGATGGCGATAGATACCATCTAAATGAAAAAGATGTAAAGTATGATAAAAGCCGAGATAACAATTTAAAAAGCAAGGGCTGGAACGTCCTTCGGTACACAAACGACGAAATAAACTACAAAATCGAAGATGTGGTTATCCAACTGCAAGACACAATAAACGAATATGGTGGAATTGCAAACAACGACAAAACAAAATTCTATCCTATTAAAAAGGATAATAATCAAGAAGCAATGTTTTAAAATTCAAATCTAAGAATAACCTCCATTTTGATTTAACAACCTTTCAACAACTAAAATATTCTAATCACTTAAAGCTGAACATTGTGGGATATAACTAATGGGAAAATTGCAAGAATTTGCGATAAAGCACATTTTATTCGCTTCTTTATGCAATTCATTCGCTCTGCTTATTCGGGTAGCATCTGTAATAACTACAATCGGTCGTAAAACAACTTCGGTGAAATGTCCGCCATTTTCAGCAGTTTCTACCATAGTGCCACTTACATCATCTCTGTATTTAATCACTACAATTCCATTTATAGTACATAAATGCAAATACCAAAGCATATGACAACTTGATATAGACGAAATAAAAAGTTCTTCGGGATTATGCTTAGAACCATCACCCAAAAATGACTTATCAGACGATGCAAATAAATCCACTTTATTCTCAATAGATATAATATGACTTCTTTCGTAGGCACTATAATCCTTAGTGCCAAACCCCGTGTTGCCCGTCCAGTTTATTGTTATATTATAACTATGCTTAATCGCCATTATATTCCATTACTTTTACGTTTAAATTCTCTATATCATAATTCAATTATCTGCATTTAGTCTTCGTTAAAGTATTTGGTTTAAGTATTTGATGTATAATTAAAAACTATGCTAATTCAAACTCGAACATATCTTCTATTTGAAACTTAACTTTTTCTAAATACCAGTTCGGGGTAGATGTTGCACCAGTTATTCCAACGTTTTTTGCGCCTTCAAACCACTCTCTTTTTAGTTCATCTACATCTTCTATATAATACATATTTGGATTTTTCTTAAGCATGTGCTTGAATAAGCTTATTCCATTTGAGCTATTTCGACCGGCAACGAAGATTATTAAGTCATTTTGTAATGCAAAATCAACAACTTTATCTTCTCTGCCCCAGACTTGATTGCAGAGTGTATTTTTAGATTGAAAATGTTCTTTAGAATCACCACCTTCAACAAAGCTTTCGACTTTGGAAGCTATTAAGTCTCTAATTTTGATATAAGTTGGTTTCTCCATAGTAGTTTGTGAAAAAAGGGCTAATTTTTTGCTAAAATCAACTTTTTCAAGAACCTCTTCGACGGATTTTACGATTATACAATTATCATTAATCATTCCGCGAATACCTATAACTTCGGGATGGTTTATCTTTCCATAAATTACTATATTGTAACCTTTATCGTAAAATCGTTTAACTCTATTTTGCAAGCCAGTAACGAGAGGGCAAGTTGCGTCTATTATATGTATGCCATATTGTTCTGCTTTGGCGTAGGTAGAAGGTGGTTCGCCGTGAGCACGAATGATTACATCAGCGGGTCCATCTTTTGAAATTCTTTCAAAATCTTCGTGCGTAATTGTTTCGAGTCCTTTGTTAGCCAATCTTTCTGTTTCTTTGGGATTATGAATAATAGAACCTAACACGTAAGTTTTTTTCTCATTATTATTATTTTTGAGTGTGCCTTCTGCAATATTAACAGAGCGAACAACTCCCCAACAGAAACCAGAAGAACCATCAATTCTTACATTCATTTTAGATGCCTTTCACTTTTTGCTATTAGACGATTATAATCGCTGAATAATTTTTACAAAATTAAAAAACAATTTGAACTAAATAAAAAAAACCAGCATAATTGCTGGCTTTGGGTAAAATTTTAATTTAGGTTTTAATTACTTTTTAATTTTCCTCTTGAAGATTCCATTCCTGATATTTATTATTGTTATTTAAAATGATTTTTAAACACTATAACAACATTCAAAAGGTAGTGTTTAGATTATTAATTGGAATTTGTTTTTTTCTGGATTTTTCGCTGCGCTCAATATGACGGGGAAAATGTTAAAATGAATTTCTAAATAAATTATTTTTAAATTTTTCGACATTGCTAATAAGTGATTTATCTATTTGTAAAAATTTATCATCATACGTACAAATATTCTCTCTTTTAAGAATAGATAAAAATTCCTGTGATAATTCTAAGCATTTATTAATTAAATATATAACATCTTCTTTAATTATATAATCATATTCATCTCTATTGTTTAATAAATGTAATAGTCTTGAATTTATAGTTTTAATTTTATCTTTAATATCTTTATGGTCGATGCCTAATATTCTTTTTCTAATTCCCTGCCATTCACATTTATTTTTAATAAAATCTTCTGCATAAATTCTGTTTTTGTTATTATCTGTTTTTAACATATAAAATTCTAATAAAACTCTTGTTTGCATAAGTATAACTTTACTACTGTTTTGTATCAATAAAAATTCTATTTTATAAGATTTTACTGAAGTTATATCGCTTTCCAAATTATCACTAAAAATAAAATTTAAAGTATAAATGTAATTATTTAATTCGTATTTGTAATGTTTAAAATTATCACATTTTATATCTATTTCGTTTTTGAAGCCATCTTTTGCTGTTTGAGAACCTCTTTCTATTAAATCCATAAATTAATATTATTTTGATGTAAATAGGTTTTCTGTGGAGTGTATTTGTAATCTTTCGTTTGCAATGTTTACATATTCTTTTGATATTTCAGACCCAATCCATTTCCTATTAAGTAAATGCGCCATTTTTGCTGTGGTTCCACTTCCCATAAATGGATCGTAAATTATATCATTTTCATTCGTCCAAGTATTGATTTGGTCGGCGACGAGTTTTTCTGGGAAAATTGCAGGGTGATTGTATGCTACTTTGTCTTTTGTGGATATTCCTCCGCCCACAGAATAAGAAAATACGTTGCCGACTTTTTTTTCTTTTGTTCTTTCTATTTTTTCATAATTCAGTGTACCATTTTTCCCTCTGTTTTTCATATTTGCAAGTCCTTGATATTTCGTTGGTTCTGTTATTGGATTAAATGTTTTTGGGCTTTCTTTTGAAAAGGCAAACATATATTCAAAATGTTGATGATATCTATCGCCTGTTTGTGGCATTGGGTTATTTTTATAATAAATCATTGTGTCGTGAAGCCGAAATCCAATTTCTTTAAAATATAATGCTTGCTTGAATGAAGTTCCAGTTTCGTTTCCGTTGATGGTCGCATCTGCTACAACCCAGATTACTACTCCACCGATTTTAATTATTCGGAATAGTTCTTTTGCAATTTTTTCAAATTCAAAATTATAGCCATTGTAGTTACGTATATCATCGTATGGTGGTGATGTGATTACAAAATCAACAAATTCATCGGGCATTTCGTTCATTGTGGTTAAACAATTTTCATTATATATTTTTTCAAGTTCCATATTACAAAGTTAAGAATTTTTATTATTTTTAATTGTAATTTGTTTTTTGACCCCACCTTAATCCTCCCCAGTGGGGAGGAAAATTCGCTTCTTTCGATGAACTATGATTTTTATTGGTTTCTTTGCTTCGCTCAGAATGACGGGATATAATTATAAAAACAGCCAGCATAATTGCTGGCTGTGTCATAATTTAATAATAAATTAATTAATTTGAATCATATTCAAAAAACTCATAGATAGCGTCGCCACCATCTACTCTGATTGTGTTTCCTGTTATCCAAGTATTGGTTTCATCAATTAATAATCTAACAACGTTTGCTACATCTTCGGCTGTAGTCAATCGCCCAGTTGGATTTTGTTGCTTTCCAAATTTAACCATTTTGCTATAACCAGGAATTTTAGATGCTGCAGGTGTTTCAGTTAAGCCGGCGAAAATGGAATTTGCGGTTGTTCCATAAGTTGCTAACTCAACTGCTAATTGTCTCATATAAGATTCAAGGGCTGCTTTTGCTGCTGAAACTGCTCCGTAATTGTGCATTTGACGAGAAGCACCTATTGATGAAAAGCCGATAATTCTTGAATTATTAGCAAGTAAATTAGCTTTAAAAACATCTTGAACCCAATAGACTAATGAATTAGCCATTACATCCATTGTCATTTCAATTTGTTTTTTAGAAAGCATTTGTTCTGAATCTTCATTAACAAAACTTTTCAATGCACCGAAAGCAAGCGAATGAATAATCACTCTAAGTTCATGATTAGGAGTTTTAGTTGCATTTTCTTTAATTGCATTTACAACCTCTTCTCTTCTTTCATCTGAAGCAGCATTTACATTAAAGAATAACGCTTTAACGCCGTAAGATTCGAGTTCTTTTTGAAATTCCTCTGCTTCTGTTTTAGCTGTTCCTCTATCCATGTGAACGCCATAAATATTGTATCCTTCTTTTGCTAAAGTCAATGTAGTCGCTCTACCGAATCCGCTTGAACATCCCAAAACTAATGCATATTTTGCTGACATAATATAACCCTTTTTAAACTTTTTCTTAATTTAGAATTACAAAATTATGAAATTATTTTTTAATCTTTATTAATTTATGAATAATAAGAAATTAACCATTCCAACTCCTGAAAATGAAAGAAGTATATCTGACAATATTATTGCATTTTGGGAGTTAATTGCAACATTGAGAGAACGCTCAGCATGGGATAAGGTGCAGACTCACAAAACAATTGCTCCTTTAATCATAGAAGAAGTATATGAAATGATTGATGCAATAAACGAAAATGATGATGAGAATTTAAAGAAGGAATTAGGTGATGTACTTCTTCATATTTTTATGCACTCGTACTTTGCTGAGGAAAGAGGCGCATTCTCACTTATTGATGTTATATCAGGAATTCATAAGAAATTGATTTCACGATTGCCAAGTGTATTTACAGACACGCCTATTGAGAATGAAATTGAATTAATGAAAGATTGGGAGAAAATAAAAATTAAAGATGCTAAAAAATCGGTGATTGAGGGCATTCCTAAAACTATTCCAAGTTTATTAAGGGCTCAAAGGATTCAGGAAAAGGTTGCTAGGGTGGGGTTTGACTGGAACAATAAAAATGATGTTTGGGATAAAGTTTTTGAAGAAATTGTAGAGTTTAAAGAAACAAGAGAACTCAGTCAAGAAAAGAAAGAGGAAGAGTTTGGCGATTTGTTATTTAGTTTGGTAAATGTTTCACGTCATGAGGGAATCAGTGCAGAAAATGCTATGCTTGGTGCAATTCAAAAATTTGAAAGAAGATTTAGGTATATCGAAGAGAATCTCAATTCAAAGAATGAGAATATCTCCGATAAAAGTTTAGAAGAATTAGATACAATATGGGATGAAGCAAAAGCGAAGGGATTGTGAATATCCTCTATACTTTTGGCTTCATTGTTATCACTGGCGCCATCATTTCTTCTAATGAAATTCCTCCGTGCTGGAAAGAATCTTTGTATTTGTTCATATAGTGTTGGTAATCAGTTGGGTAAAGTAAGTATTTATCTTCTTTTGCGATTGCGTTGTTTACGCTAATTCCCATACTTGGAATTTTTAATTGTTCGATATCATTTATTAGCATTGCATCTTTACTATCTGCTTTGACATTTTTGCCGAATTTATATCTTAACGATGGGGTTGTTTCTCTATCTCCATAAGCTTTTACTCCTCTCATACATCTAACAGAGCCGTGGTCAGTAGTTATAACTATTGTTACATCTTTTATATTTGCGAGTTGTTTTAACATTCCAAATAAGCTTGAGTGCATAAACCAAGACTTAGTTAATGAGCGATACGCTGATTCGTCAGGGGCAATTTCTTTTAATATTGAGTAGTCAGACCTTGAATGAGCTATCATATCAACTGCGTTTATTACTATGGTAGTTAAATCATATTCTAAATAATTTAATATGTCTTTTTCAACTTTTTGTCCAAAATCAGTTTGGAATATCTTTAGGAAAGCTGGCTCTCTGTTTAGTTTTATTCTCTTTCTTTCGAGGTAGGTCATTAATAGTTCTTTCTCATATTTGTTATAAGAATGTTCGTCAAGGGAATCTTCTACGTTCCAGAATTGTGGAAAGTATTTTTTAATATCAATTGGATATAAGCCCGCAAATATTGCGTTTCGGCAATATGCTGTTACTGTGGGGAGGATAGCACAATGGAAGTTTGTTTCCATAGAGTATAGGTTTGATAAGAGTGCTTCCATTAACATCCATTGGTCATAGCGCAAGCAATCTATTACGAAGTAAAATACTGGACCTGTTTTATCTTTTAAATGAGGCAATAAGAACTTATCATTTACATTGGGTGATAGGATTGGTTCTTCTTCACCTTTTGGTTTATTTATCCAACTGATATAATTAGATTCTACATACTTTGAAAATTCTGTGTTGGCGTCTCTCCATTGGTTCTGTAATGTTTCTTTAAGATTAGAATCAGGTAATTCGTCAATTTCCATTGAGAATTGAACCATTCGCTTATAGATTGTAACCCATTCGTCCCAACTTGGTCTTTGCATTAGTTGCATAGTGATTTGGTTGAAACTTTGGAAGTAATTTTGGGTAAACTTTTCGGTAGTGATTCGTTTTGCTTCAAGGAATTTTTTACAAGCAAGTAGGATTTGAGCTGGGTTAACGGGTTTGGTAAGATAGTCATCTATTTTTGAACCGATTGCCTCTTCCATTAGGGCTTCTGCCTCGTTCTTTGTAACCATTACAACTGGGATTGATCTATCAAAACCTTTAATTTTTCTAAGTGTTTCAAGACCAGAAATACCAAGCATATTTTCATCTAAAAATATTAAGTCATAAGGTGTTTTTTTTATCATTTCTAAGGCATCTTCACCATTGGTTGCTGTATCTACATCATACTCTTTTTTTTGAAGTAATATAATATGAGCGCGTAATAATTCTATTTCGTCATCTACCCAGAGGATATGCCCTTTGCTATTTTCCATGCTTCTAACTTTAACTATTTACAAAAAAGTAAAAATTTTAATATTTTCTCCGTAAAATTATGAATTTAATATTTAACGCAGGGGTTTTATTTTATGTTTCAATTATTTTTTAAATTAGAAGTTATATTGTTACAAAAAAAATTTATATAGTTGTAATGTATCTGTATTTGTTGTGATAAAAATAATTAGCATTGTAAATTAATTATTTTTTATAAGTTTGTAATTGTATGTAACAATATTCGTTTAAGAGGTTTCTTATGTTTTCTAAGATTATCAAATGGGTGGGAATTTCTGTTGCTGTGATTATCGGACTTCTTGTAATATTTGTAGTTTATGT
Source organism: uncultured Hyphomicrobiales bacterium (assembly GCA_964465945.1). Taxonomy (GTDB): domain Bacteria; phylum Bacteroidota; class Ignavibacteria; order Kapaibacteriales; family UBA2268; genus JAJRPT01. The sequence goes on along the minus strand of CAYXMM010000009.1, from coordinate 35,771 downwards.
GCAGACTGCTCTTCCAAATATTGAAGTCCAAGATATAAAAATTGATGTAACTCCTGAACGTATTGCAAGAGGTCATTATCTTGCAAATAATGTGATGGGTTGTGTTGATTGTCATAGCAAAAGGCAGAGAGATATTATGTCTTTTCCAAAAGATGAGAATTCGATAGGAGCAAATGCAATTCCTTATGATGAGAAAATGGGATTTACTTTAGGAGCACTTTACCCTTCAAATCTTACACCATTTAATTTAAAGAATTGGTCAGACGGTGAAATTTATAGAGCTATTGTTAATGGTGTTGGTAAAGATAACCATGTACTTTTTCCGATTATGCCATATATGAATTTTTGTAAATTAGATAAAGAAGATATTTATTCAGTTATTGCTTATTTAAGAACTTTAGAACCTGTGAAATCAACCCCTCATCATTCGCATGTTGATTTTCCAATGTCAATGATTATGAAGTTAGCATTTCCGCAAGAAGCCCAGCATCAAAAAATTCCTGACAAAAATAATAGAGTTGAATATGGCAAATATATGATTACTGCAAGTTCTTGTATTGATTGCCATACTCCTTATGATAAAGATGGAAAGCCAATTTTAGATAGTGCTTTTACAGGTGGTTTTGAATTAACAACGGTTTCGGGTAAAAAAATACTAACAGCAAATATAACACCCGATAAAGAAACTGGAATTGGTAACTGGACAGAGGATTTCTTTATAAGTAGGTTTGCAATGTATAGAGACTCAACAATGAAAACAAGAAGATTAACAAGTGAAGATATACATAGTGAAATGCCTTGGTCAACTTATGCAGGTATGAAGGATGAAGATTTGGGTGCTATATATGCTTATTTAATGAGTTTAAAACCAGTAAAAAAACAAATTAAAAAAGGGAATTTCTAAAGTATGAAAATTGCTATTACTTGTGGTGGGTTGAATGGTATTGGTTTGGAGACGTTTTTCAAATATATTTATTACAATCAAGAATTAAATTCGCAAATTACTTTATTTTGTAATATTGGAAGTATGAGAAATTATTTTCAACTGCTTAATTTTGAGTTTCAAATTGAAAATAACTGTCTTATAATTAATAATAATAAAGTTTTTCTTGAAGAATGTGAAGCAGACGTAAATATTAGCTTTGGAAATAGTAAAAAAGATGCTGGTCAACTGGCTATAGAGGCAATAGAAAAGGCGTCTTTTTATACTTCGAAAGGTGATTATGATTTTATTGTTACTCTTCCAATTCAAAAAGAATCAATGTATTTAGCAGGGTGGGAGTTTACGGGGCATACTGAGTATTTCAATAAATTTTATTCAAGTTCACTTACTCAAATGATGCTTTTTAGTAGTAGTCTAAGGGTTGTTCCAATAACAGTTCATATACCATTAAAAGATGTGGCAAAATCTATAACAAAAGGGTTGGTTTTTAATAATATAACAGCTCTACATCAGTCTTTAAAGGAGAATTTCGGGATAAAAAAACCTAAAATTGCGGTTTTAGGGTTAAATCCGCATGCAGGTGAAAATGGTGCATTTGGTGATGAGGAAATTGAAATAATAGCTCCAGCAATTTATGATGCTAAAAATCAGAGTATAAATGTAAATGGTCCATTTTCAGCAGATGGATTCTTTGGCTTTGGTGAATTTGTTAAATATGATGGAATTATTTCAATGTATCATGACCAAGGGCTAATTCCATTAAAATTATTTGCAAGTGGAGGTGGAGTTAATTTTACTTCTGGACTTAAAATTATTCGAACTTCGCCAGATCATGGAACTGCTATGAACATAGCTGGGAAAAATAAAGCTGATTATAGGAGTTTAGCTGAAGCAATTGAGTATGGTAGAATAATTGCGAAAAATAGAAAAACATTTAATGTAGTTTAAAAATGAAAAGAATTGCTTTTTTTACGAGTGGTGGTGACGCTCCTGGAATGAATGCTCATATTAGGGCGATAGTAAGAGTCTGTGTAGCAAGAGGAATTGCTCCTGTTGGTATTTATAATGGCTATGAGGGAATGATAAATGGTAACTTTGTAGCGATGAATAGAAAATCGACTGTGAATTTAATTGATGAAGGTGGAACAATTCTTCGTACATCGAGGTCGGAAGAATTTATGACTTCTGAAGGTAGAAAAAAAGCTTTTGAAAATTTAAAGAAGTTTGAAATTGATGGTGTTATTGCATGCGGTGGTGATGGAACTTTGCGTGGAGCAAATAGGTTATATGAAGAGTTTGGAGTTAATATTGTTGGAACTCCTGCAACAATTGATAATGATTTATTTGGAACGTATTTTACTATTGGCTACGATACTGCAATTAATACTGCTGCTGAAGCGATAGATAGGATTAGAGATACTGCTGATTCACACGGAAGAATATTCATAATTGAAGTGATGGGCAGACATGCTGGGCATATTGCTATGGATGTTGGAATATCTTGCGGCGCAGAACATATATTAGTTCCAGAAAAAGCATCGGACATCGCTAATCTTTATAAAGTAATTCAAAGAATGGGTGAAAATAAAAGAACTATAATTATAGTTGGGGAGGGTGGTGAATATGGAGGTGCAAATGAATTAGCCGTAAGATTGAAAATAAATTATAATATTGATGCAAAGACTGCTGTGCTTGGACATATTCAAAGAGGTGGAAGCCCAACGGTGAAGGATAGAGTTTTAGCAAGTCATCTTGGAATGGCGGCTGTTGATGCTCTTATCGCTGGAAAAACAAATGTAATGGTAGGGCGAGTGTATCAAAAGATTACATATACTTATTTACCTGATACTTGGCAGAAAAAGAAAAAAATTCAAAGTTATTTATATGAATTGGCGGAGCTATTATGATTAAAATACTTTTAATACTATTACTAACTATAATTCTAAGTTCCTGTGTGAGCGATGAATTCAGTTTAAATAGATTTAAAATATCAGAAGAGAGAGTTTATGGTTTGAGAATAAATGGCTGGCAAACAACTGAAGTTTTAAATGGTAATTCAATTTCAATATTAGATACAGGAATCGTTGCTCTTGCTTATGCAAAAGAAACTCAATTTTTAATTGACTTTGGAGTGGTGTTTAAAAAAAATTCAAAATTTGATATATTATTAAGAACAACACCTCAAGATTTTATCGATAAGCGTAAAAATTTCAAAATTGAATTTGATGCAGAGCAAGATAAAATTATATTTAGTGAAGACGGAAATCTAATAAAAACAACATATTACAGGTTTAATTCGGAGTTAAAAAGATTTAGAATATATAATTATGAGAAAAAAATTAAAGTTTTTTTAGATAACGACGATATATTAGACTATAAAACTGAATTAGCATCTACAGAATACATCATATTTAGGAATAACAAGATGGATTCATTAGAAATAAACGCGGTTAGTGTCTATAAGGATAGTTCATTAAATTAGTAAAAAAAAATGTCAAATAATCTAAAGTTTTAAAAAGATTATGACGATATATGTTCTTAGATAAGAGGATCAATTTGTTGGCAGGAAGCCCCAATGTCGAAATTCAACATACACGGAGGTTATTATGCCAACAGCTATTTCTGGTGGTGGAAGGATACGTACGAATATCCCAGCTCTCAATTCGTACAATGCATTAATGATAGCATCTAATAAGATTGCTACATCACAGCTTAGATTATCAACAGGGAAGAGAATTAACTCTGCTGCGGATGATGTTTCTGGTTACATCACAAGTAGAAACTTGGGTGCAAGAAACTCTGCATTAAAAGCAGCGTTAAACTCAACTGGTGATGCTAAGAATGTTACAGCAATTACTCAAGATGCTCTTGATAATATCAATGGTTTATTAATTGATATTAAAGAAGCAGCAGCTATAGCGTCCTCAGGTGCCTTAGGTACTGATGAGAAAGTTGCCTTAGCAAAAGGTGCATATAGATTGTCTCAACAAATCCAATTTATCACTGACTCAACTGTGTTTGGAGGAAGACAGTTGCTATGGGGTAACTATTCAGGTGATTGGACAATCGGTTATTATGCTGATGATACACTATTAGAAGTTGATATTGACCTTACAACAGGCAATGCAGACTTTAATGTGGCATCAAATAATTTTAACTTAAATGCAACAAGTGGTGCAACTGCTCCTGGTGGAAATGCAACTGCTTTTGCAGGTGTAACTGGCTTGAACTTGCAGTCATTAGATGAAGTTAGTGCTTCTAACTTAGGTATCTTCGGAACAACCCAAGTTAATGTAACACTCACAAGTTTAGCTGATGCTATTGATAATGTGAATAAAGTAGCATCTTATTTAGGAGGTATCCAAGTTAGATTGGATTCTCAAGCGGAATTATTAAATTCGCAAATTACAAACTATACTGCAGCTATCTCAAGAATTGAAGACGCTGATGTTGCTCAAGAGCAATTAGAATTGGTAAAACAACAATTCTTACAACAAGCATCTACAATATCTTTAGCGCAAGCAAATCAAACTCCGGCTAACTTTTTACAGCTATTCAGGTAATTTGATTTAATTTAGCTGCATTTAATAATTATTTTATCTGGGGGTTATTCCCCCAGATACTTTAATTTAAAATTGGAATAATTAGGATTATTTATGTCAAATGCAGCCCAAAAATTAGCAGCTTCACGTGCTTATGGTGGAGGAGGCGATGGAAGAAAAATTCCTTCGTATATTGAGCAGGAAGTGATGTCTTGGAGCAAAGAAAAAATTATACTAAAAATGTATGATCTTTTTATTGTTTCATGCAAAAGAAATGATGTAAATAAAATGAGTAAAGTTCTTGTTGAATTAATGGGCAGTCTGAATTTTGAAGTTGGCGAATTATCTACACGTCTATATCGACTATACGAATATTGCCAACGTTGTATTTTTCAAAAAAAATATGATGAAGCTCTTAAAATCATTACAGAGCTTAGAAACACTTGGGCTAAAACGTTTGAACTTGAATAACATACCACTATTTTGGTATGATTTTTGCATTTATAGAAAAGTTAATATTTATCTGATAGAATGGCTAGTATTTTTAACACAGGGCAATCGCAAAATAACCAGTTAGACCAACTGGTAGCGGCTTATCGTGCTACCCAACAGCCACAAATCACTCGACTTCAGCAACAGCAAACCAAACTCGAAAAAACTTCTACTTATTATAATAAACTTAACGGTCAGCTTAATTCTATGATTTCTCAAATAGATAAGTTTAAAGCTGACGATGCAGCGAGTAATTTTTCTGCGAAGAAAGTAACTTCCTCTTCATCTGACTATGCCACAGCTACTGCGACTGGCGAAGCACCGGATGGACTAAATACTTTAAGAGTTAAACGCCTTGCAACAGCTGATATACTTATTTCTTCTCAGCTTACAAGTGCTGATAACTTTGGGTTATCAGGAACTAAGACTCTTGAGTTTGTTATTAATGGTGAAACTAAATCTGTAAATGTTGATTTTGATGGTACAGAAACGAATTCTGATGCTATGCAGAAAATAGTTACTGCAATTAATGATTCAGATGATTTTGGTATTACAGCTGGCTTAGTTAAAGATACTACTACTACTTCAAAATTAACTTTTAGAAGTCAAAGCACAGGTGAAGATTATAATTTGAATTTTAATGATTCGGAGGTATTTAATGCTTTGGGAATTACTCAAGCCGCATTAAATCCAAATACATCAACAAGAACTGTTTCCACTACTACAAGTGCTGGTTATAAGGTAACTGACCAAGCAGAATTGAATTCATATACAATAGTAAATGGGGTTGATGTAAGAAGAAATTCAAATACTATGACTGATGTTTTAAGTGGAATGACGATTAGTTTAATTAAAGCTCAAGCTGATTCCGATCCAGAAATTTCACTAAATACTAGTGTGAATAATGAGACAGCGGAAGGGTTTATTAAACCATTTATTGATACTTATAATAATCTTGTAAAATTTTTAAGTTCTGATAAAGACCAATTACGTTCAGACTCAGCAGTAAGCGGACTTAGATTTAATCTTCGTTCGATACTTACTCAAGAAGTAACAGCAGCCCAGGACGGCAATCCCAAATATTTGACTAATATTGGGTTAGATATAAATAGTGATGGAACACTAGTTATTAAGGATTCTGACTTATTGAAGCAATTACTCACAGAAGACCCTTCAAAGGTTTCTGATATTTTTCTTGCAAGTGATGGTATAATCAATAAAGTAAAGCAAAATGTTGATAGATTAAAAGGCAGTGATGACCTTATGAAAGCTAAAACATTAGATATTGCTAATCAAATTGATGACCAGAAAAAGAAAATTGAGGATATGCAGTCAAGGATTGACCGACAAGCAGAAGCGCAAAAGAAACAATATACTCGGATTTTGGATTCTTACTATCAAGCTCAAGCCCAGTATAATTCTTTTAATTCGTTTATTCAGTCTAATAGTGGCGTTTAAACTATTTAGCTGGATTTTTAAATGAGTGCTCTGTTTATTTTTTAGAATAGTATTCTAAGGGGTATGAGATGATAGATGCTGTAAAAAATATTAATAATGACATTAAGTCTAGTTTGAGTGGATTTCAAACTAAACTTGATGCTGATGGTCGCAATTTTCAAAAATTTGTAGTAGAGTTAGATAAAAAAACTAATAAAAAAGAAGATACTACAAATGAAAATTTAAAACCTGTAGATTATAAAAAATTTGAAGGTGAAATTAAGCATTTTCTTGCTCAAAATCATTTAGCAATAGAGTTTTCTATTGATGAGCAGACAAAGAAAATGGTGATGAAATTGATAGATGATGAAACTAAAGAGGTTGTAAAGCAATTCCCTTCAGAAGTTTCACTTCAGATTGCAAGGATGTTAACTTCTAATTCAGAAGGTGGAAGCATTACTAATGCGATTGTGTAAAGTATTAAAATAAATTAATAAAAAATTAAAGTATTAACCATTATGGTCGATATATTATCTCAAATAGAAGAAAAGAACTTTTTAATTGAAAGTTTAATCAATAGTAACGAAAGTATGGATACTCTTACTATTGATAAAATTCAATTATTATATTCTGAAAAAGAAGTTTTAATTAAAGAATTTATCGAATTTCGCAAGTCTGATACTGGAGTAAGTAACTATAATTCTAATATTCCGTATTGGAATAAGAGACAAAATGATTATTTAGCTAACGACAAAAAAGTTATTTCAATGTTAGAAAAAAAGCTTAAAATTCATTCTGATTTAATTAAAGCAACAAATAATAATAAGAGATTATTAATTTATTCAAGAGCGTAACTAAAATGAATATAAATTTAGTCAAAAATAGTGCAGCCATTTATCAAACTGCCGATGCTAAAGAAAAAAAGGCAATGGCTAAAGAAGAAAATGCTTCTATAGCAAGAAGTAAGGTTGATACATTAGAAATTTCATCAGAGGCAAAAAAATTGAGCGCAATTCAAATTAAAATTGAACAAGGTTTTTATAATAGACCAGAAATTATAGAAAAAGTAGCTAAAAATATGTTACAAGATATGTAATATGTCTTAAACAAAAAATATAACTAAGCCACATTCTTGTGGCTTTTTCTTTTTATAATTTATATTCTTATTTTTGCAACTTATTTATAATTATAGGATAAAATAAATGTCAATAGCTAAAAGCGGAGATATTGTAAAAGTTCACTACACTGGAAGATTAAAAGACGGCACTCAATTCGATTCATCAGTCGGAAATGACCCTCTTGAGTTTGACTTAGGAGCTGGGCAAGTAATCGAAGGGTTTGAAGAAGCAATTATTGGAATGAAACAAGGTGAGAAAAAAACTATCGAAATTCCTGTAGATAAAGCTTATGGTCCTGTGATTGAAGATTATATTTTAAAAACATCTACAAGTCATTTACCACACGACTTAGAACCATTCATTGGAATGCAATTATTGCTTCCTACTCCAAATGGAGAATCAATTCCTGTAACTATAGTTGATATTGAAGGTGAAGAAATTACTCTTGATGCAAATCATCAATTAGCAGGTCAAGATTTAATTTTTGATTTGGAATTAGTTGGCGTTCTATCAAATTGATTAATAGTAAGTATATTGATAAATATATTGTTTTACTATGTTTCCATTAGAGTCTATATTTAATTCTTTGATTAACAAGCCATTTTCATCATAATTATATTTTTGAATTTGGCTTATTTTTCCATTTATATCAAAACTAATCATATCTAATTTGTTGTGATTATATATAAGACTATCTTTTTGGATTATTTCGCCGCTAACGTCATTTTTAATTGAAATTGACTCTAAATTTCCTTTTGAGTTATATTTATATTCATACTTTTTCTCTTCAATTTTCCCTTCGCCATTTATAACTTTTTCTTCACTTATATTTCCTTTATCATTATAAATTAATTCACTAAGGGTTTTCAATGAGCCATTATCAAATACTTCAATTTTAATAATATTGCCCGAATTATCTAAGTGAAAATTCTTATTTAAAATATTTAAAGTATCTCCATTTTTATCAAATTCATAATAGGTTTCAAATTTTTTATTTTCTTCGTATGTATAATTTGACTGAGCAGTTTTTTTAGATTGATTATTAAAATAAATGATTGTTACTAAATTACCAGATTCATCAAAATGTTTTTCATAAATCTTGTTTTCAATAGCATTAGTCGTTGTATTTAAGGAAAATTGAGATTCCGTTTTAATTTTTAAATTTTGTCGTGAGTCCGTAAAAGGATTGTTACTTTCGTCGCAGGAAGTGAAGAAAATTAATATAAAAAATATAGTTATACTTTTTTTCATAAGACAAATTAAAAAGTAATTTTTATTTTTCCAAATATTTATATAAATAATATCTCTTTATTCTTAATTTAGTTACAAAATTTATGATAAATAAAATTATTCATATTGATATGGATGCCTATTTTGCTGCGATAGAACAAAGGGATAATCCAAATCTTCGGGGTAAGCCAATAGCAGTTGGAGGTAATGAAAGGAGAGGTGTTGTATCAACGGCAAGTTACGAAGCTCGTCCTTTTGGTGTTCGCAGTGCAATGCCTGGCTTTCAAGCAAAAAAGTTGTGTAAAGACTTAATTTTTGTAAAATCTAGATTCGATGTTTATGTTGCCGAAAGTAAAAAAATTATGGCAATTTTTAAGCAATTTTCTGACCTTGTCGAGCCGATGTCTCTTGATGAGGCATATATAGATGTGACCCAATATTGCATTGAAAATAATATAACAGCTTATAAAACTGCTAAAATAATCAAAAAACTAATCTTTCAAGAAACTGGATTGAGAGCGTCTGCTGGTGTTTCATTTAATAAGTTCTTAGCTAAAGTTGCTTCGGATTATAATAAACCAGATGGGCTTTTTGTTATTGAACCAAAAGATGCTCCTGAATTTATAGATAAATTGCCTATTGAAAAAGTGCCTGGCATAGGTAAAGTAACTGCAACTAAAATGAGAGAGTTAGGAATAAATGCTTGTTATGATATTAAGAAAAATGATATTTCATATATGGCAGAAAAATTTGGTAAATCTGGCATATATTTCTATGAATTACTTCATTTAAAACATCAAAGTCAGGTGAGACCTTCTCGAGTAAGAAAATCAATTGGTGCTGAAAGAACATTTTTCGATGATATTTCGGATTTAACTATTATGCATCAAAAACTTTCGGAAATTGCTGAAAGAGTTTCAAATTCGCTTGTAAAAAAAGATATTTCTGGAAGGACAATTACATTAAAAATAAAATATAATAATTTTCAATCTAATACTCGCTCACGAACTTTACAGCATTTAGTGAATGATTATGATAGTATTTATAATAATGCTAAAGAGCTACTTTATATTCCAATTCCACCAAATTTACCTGTTCGTTTATTAGGGATTTCTATTTCAAATTTGAATACAGGTGAGCAAAAATCAAGTCCAATTCAGTTAACTCTTGATATATAAATCAATATCCATAGCTTTTAAGCAGAGTGGTATTGTTTCGCCAATCTTCGCGAACTTTGACGAAGAGTTCTAAAAATATTTCTAAGCCGAGATGGTTTTCTATTTCTTTTCTTGAATATGTGCCTAATTCTTTTATTTTCTCTCCATTTTTGCCTATTATTATTTTCTTTTGTGAATCTCGTTCAACAATAATCTCAGCTGAAATATACCATTTCCCATTTTCTCGTTCTTTAAATTCAAGAATGTTAACTTCGACTGAATATGGTATTTCTTCTTTAAATCGGAAAAATACTTGTTCTCTGATAAATTCTGAAACGAAAAATCTTTGACTTTCGGTGCTTATTTGCTCTGGGTCGTAATAAAATGGATTCTCAGGTAAGTATTTGCTAATAATATCAAGGAGTAATTTAAGGTTATCATTTTTTAATGCTGAAATAGGAATTATCTCATCAAAAGCGTTCTCTTTCTGCATAAATGACATTAAAGGGAGGAGTTTTTTCTTATCTTCAAATTTATCAATTTTATTTAAAAGTAATATTTTGGGACCTTTAAATGATGAAGTATAAGCGGTAATCATCTTATCAAATCCTTTGCCTATATCGTATTTTGACGCGTCAATCAAGATTACGAGTACATCGGCTTCTTCAACGGAATTTTGTACATAAGTCATCATACTCTTATGTATTTCATCATCTGGCTTTATAATTCCTGGTGTGTCCAAAAAGACTACTTGAGTATCTTCTGTCGAATAAATCCCAGCTACTCGTTTACGTGTAGTTTGTGCTTTTGGGGTAACTATTGATAACTTATAATCTAAAAGCGCATTGAGCAATGTTGATTTCCCAGAATTTGGGCGACCTAATATTGCTACGTAACCTGCTTTTGTATTACTCATTTGTATCTGTGTTAGAGTTTTCGGCTTTTTCGCCAAATACTTTCATTATGCCATAAGGTATAATACCTAAGTAAGCAATCACTAATAATGCTGGTCCAACTCCAATTGCTAAAGGGGAATTCCAAGAGCCTTCTACTAAGGCGTATTCATCACCTAAACCTGTAGACATTGCAAGGTATCCTAAAATGATAACACCTAAGCCAATCAATAAGATAGTCATATTCTTTTTGTGCAATGGAAAATTCCATTCTACTTTGTTTTCTTGAACTATTCTTTTTTGAGTTGTCGTTCTTTTAACTTTTTTCGCCATATTTGTAAATTAATTTTACCAAAAAGCAAAATTAATAATTTATTGCCACAAATTATAATTTAATTATGTCTGAAAAACGAGGCAAACTATATATTGTTTCAACTCCAATCGGTAATCCTGATGATATAACTATTCGTGCGATGAATATGATAAAGTTATCAGATGCTGTTATTTGCGAGGAATATAAAGAAGCAACTAAATTGCTTAGCCATTTGAAACTTAAAAAAGAACTACTTCAGTTTAATGAGCATGCTAATTTAGAAGATTTGCTACGAATAATTGATAAACTTCAAGCTGGTGAGAAGTTATCATTGATTTCTGATTGTGGAACTCCTCTTCTTGCTGACCCTGGGCTTGAAATTGTTCGGGCTTGCATCAGCAACAATATTGATATTGAAGTTGTTCCTGGTGTTAGCTCAATTATGACTGCCGTTGTACGAAGTGGTTTTCCTGCTAATGAGTTTGTTTTTGCTGGCTTTCTCGGTAGAACTGATAGAGAAAGAGAGTTGAAACTTAAAGAACTTGATAAAGAAAAAAGAACAATTATTTTGCTTGAAACTCCTTACAGGTTAAAAGTTTTCTTAGAGTCTGCTTCTAAAATTATGCCTAATAGAAAGGCATATATTGGAATGAATTTGACTCACATATACGAAACGCACCATTACGGAACTTTGAGAGAATTAAATCAAAAATTTAAGACTGAAAAAATCAAAGCTGAATTTGTAGTTTGTATTGAGCCGAAAGTTAGATAGTTAAGAAGAGAGTCGATAGGATATTAAATACTGATATTTAGAGAGTATCTATCTATTGATGTTGCGTTTTTAAACTTAACAACACAAAAAATAAGGGTTTTAAAATGAAAGTTGAAGCAAATAGTAAATTAGAAATATTTTTATTTTATTTTTTTGGTAATCTAATTTTTATTACAATTATAAATTTATTGTTCCCAAAGAATTATTTTTTCAAATCTGATATTGTAGACAGTTTTGTAAGAACTTTGACAGCGAATATGTTTGTAGTTTATATTTATTTTTTTTATCAAAAAAAGCGTAACAAATTGAGTTTTAGAAATAATAAAACAAATAAAATAGATAAAGAAGACTCATAGTTTTGATTCTTAATTTTTTAAATTTCTATGAAAATAAGGTAAAATCAAATAATAATAATTTGATTAATTTAGTAAATACTTATGAAAACAAAACAATATCATATATTAAAAGTAATTAGTTTTGTATTTCTCATTACTATTATATCTTCTTGTTCAAGTTCAAATGAAAAGATTAAGGAAGGTATTTATATAGCCAGTAATCATCTTAGCCCACTGGCTTTTTATTATAATAAATATATTTTAGGTATTTCTTTGTATAGTGTAGGAGATACATTAACTATTTACGAAAATAAGGATTTTAGGTATCACACTTGTGGTGGTAATATGTTCGGAAAATATAGGATAAATAAGGATTTGCTTTTTTTAGAAGTGGATAGTGCTATAACACATTTTGATAAGAAGATTTATAGTTAAAACTTTACAGATACTTTTTTTATAAAAAGTGAAAATCAGTTAGAACAATTAAATTACGTAAAGAACTCAAGAGAAAGCAAAGAATCATTCAAATCAATAACACGATTGTTTTATATAAGTGAGGAAAAGAAGTAGAAAACAAGGGCTACCAGCCCTTGTTTTTTTTTTATTTTTTTCAGATAGAGCAGTTAAAAAATTTTAAAATTCAGTAGAAAGACTTAGTTTTTTTTGATATTTTTGTAGAATGGTAATGTTAGTTTTTAATAAAACAAGTTGATTTTTTGAAAGTAGAATTTAATATATCGAGACTTAATTATTTGCTGTCGTTGTATGGAATGACAAATGATGATTTACTTGCAATTATTAACGAAGGTCTTAAAAAGCCATTAATAGAAAGCGATATTTTTGTAAGTGATATTGAAATTAATTATTTAAAACGAATTGACAAGATATTTAACAAGAGACTTAATTTTTATTTAGACCCAAAAGTATTAGAAAAATCTAATGAAGTAAGTATATTTTTTAGAAAAACAAAATTTGAAACTGACCTAAATATCGGGGCTAAAAAAATTGTTAATAAATTTGAAGAAGCTAAAATTTCGCTTTCAGCAATTTCAAAACTTGCCGAATTAAATATTGAACGGATATTACCTATTTATAATATAAAAGATAACCCTAAAGATGTTGCTTTTAAGATAAGGGAAGAGTTATACCCTTCCTTTAATTATAATAAAAAGGATTTTCTTAAATCTTTAATTTCGACTTTTGCGGATAAAAATATTCTTGTATTTGAATTTGTTGAGACTTGGAATAAAAAAGAAAAAGCAAATATAGATGGGTTCTTTCTTACACCTAATTTTATTGTTCTTAAGCGACAACAATCATCTTTTAGAAGAGAAATATTTACCTTAGCACATGAACTGGGTCATTATTTGATTAATGAAGAAGAAATTGAACAACTTGATATATATAATCTTGCAAATAAGAAAATATCAGATATAGAGAGGTGGTGCAATGACTTCGCTTATTATTTTCTAGCTGGTGATTTTGATAATAAATTCGATGAAATTGAAATAGCAGATGTTAATAATGATTATTATTCGGATTTGATTGAGGATATTTCAAGTCAAACACATATAAGTAAAATTGCACTTTTTACAAGACTTCTTTTTAAAAATAAAATATCTATAAATGACTATCATATTATTAAGAAAGATTTGGATAGTAAATATCTTGAAAAGCAAGAGAGGGAGAAGGAACAAAGAGAAATAGACAATCGCAATGGAATAAAAAAAGGTGGCTCAACACCTAAGCCAATAAATTCTCCTTTATTTATTTCAACCATTCAATTGGCTTATTATGAAGGTATAATTAGTGAATATGATGTTTGTAAATCATTAAATATTCCTCCTACTAAATTAGGGAAATATATACAATGAAGGTAGTAATTGACACAAGTTCGCTTTTATCTTTAGTTCGTTATTACTTACCATTCGATGAGCAGAATGTAATTTTTGGATTTTTCAAAACAAAACTTGAAGGTGGAGAATTTATCATTATTGACGCAGTTCTTGAAGAGTGTAAATATGTGTCTAATGGCGATGTGGTTGATAAATTAAGTTTTTTAAAAACTAATAAAATAATATATAAAACTAGCGACCTTGTTGTACCAAATCCAAAGCAATTTTATCATTATCTTGATAATAACTTTGTTAATAGTCTAGTAAAGAAAAAATTGAACGAAGAAGAGTTTGAAAAGCAAAAAGAAGATTTCATAAATAGTGCGGATTTGAAGCAAGTTATTCTTTGCTTAAATTTAGTTCAAAAGAGAGAGGATGTTATCTTAGTAACTGAAGAAACTGCTAATAGTAATGATAATAAACTTTTTCAAAAAATTCCTTTGATATGTAAAGAATTAAATATTGAAACTTTAACTTTGCCTAAATTATTAGATAAAAATAAAGAAATTAATATTAAATATAGTTTGCAATCAATTATTGATGAAAGCAAATTATTTTAAAATTAAATGTCAATGACAATTTAAAAAAACTATAAAAAAATATTCCTTATAGCTCTCCTAATAGAATTTGTGTTGTGAATATTGTTTTAAGTTTAGTTTTTTTAATCTTCACAATAATTCAGTAGAAAGACTTAGTTTTTTGTTTGTTTTATGTCCTAAGTTGCGATTGCCAATTTCTCAATGGCATAGATATTGTCAATAGTAGTGTGTTGAACAATTGTTTGGGTTAAAAAATGTCAAAAAAAGTAGTAATAGCGTTGCTCTTGCTCTTGTTTGCTATGGAAGTGTTGGCTCAGGATTATGAGTTGAATATTATCCAACGTCGCAAATATGACCAAATTCACGCTGAAATTTGGGTTAAATCTATTGCACCAAATCCTTCGATTATTGGCGATGCGCAAATATGGTTGGAGTATAATAAAGACTATTTAATCCCAAACACAAATACAACAAATGGTATATCGGATTCGATTTCTTCTGACTTATCTCTTACGAATCCACTTATTCAAATCAACTCGGAATTTAATGGTCTTAATGGTTATACAAGTTTGTCGGCTTTAAATAATTCAACAAATATTGGTATTAGAGCAAGATTGCTTAAAATGGGAGATGGTGGCTTTAGACCATCTTCTTCTGGCAAAGGTGATTTTCTTGGTAAAATTATTTTCGATATTAAGAATAATCCTCCTTTAAACTCTCAAACTGGTATTAAGGTTCTTTTGTCAAATCCTGCTTCTTCGGTTTTAGATGTGGCTGGAACAAATATTACAAGTAAAGTCAGTATCAAACAACCGAGCAACTTCACAATTATTGGTGTAACGTTATTATCTCCAATTTTTTCAAATCAAATAATTGATAGGGATAAGAAATATGGCGCATTAGCAAATTCTTATAAAGGTGTTGGCTATCCAATTTACTTTGAAAGGAGTGTTAATCCGCAATCAAATCCTGGTCCTGTTAGTGGGAATACTGCTTATGTTGTTGAGTATAATAATGG
Source organism: uncultured Hyphomicrobiales bacterium (assembly GCA_964465945.1). Taxonomy (GTDB): domain Bacteria; phylum Bacteroidota; class Ignavibacteria; order Kapaibacteriales; family UBA2268; genus JAJRPT01. The sequence goes on along the minus strand of CAYXMM010000009.1, from coordinate 20,087 downwards.
TGCTTGGACTGAAATTGGGCGTCTTGCGGAGCATAATAATCAGGGGCTTGGTTCTTCGGCTTTTTATCGGTCTGGTGATATTGCGAGACCGAGTCAAGTTGGAACTTATGTTTTGACTTCTGCTGCTGGGCAACCGCTTGGGAATTCAAATTTTAGAAATCCTGTAAGAGTTTTATGGGCTAAGCCAACTCAAATTAAGGAACGGAATAGTCAAGTAAAGTTGAGAATTACTATGCTTTCGGGGACTATTGATTCAGTTATTACTAAAAGGGAGAAGTCAAATTTTTCATCTGAATCGTCAACTACACAAGCGATGGGGGTTTATTTCACAAGTTTATTGAATGGGTCAAATGAGTATTTTAAATCGCAAAATACTTTTTCAAATCCGACGCAATTAACTATTGAAGCTTGGGTAAATCCGACGAAGTATAATAGTGGTGATGTTGGATTGGTTGTTTCGAGTGGTGGTCCTAATCAAGCGGAAATTTTCGGAAAGAAAGAGGGCGCTTGGATGCTTTATTTAAAAGATGGGAAGTATCCTGCTTTTAAAGCGAGAGAGAATCAGAATAATGGAAAAGATGGTTATTTGGTTAATTTAATAGCAGAAGATGCTTTGTCTATTAAGCAGTATTCTGATAAGGAAGATGATTTTTCAAGAAATTGGACGCATATTGCTGCTGTATTAAAAAATTCAGTTGCTTATTTATATGTAGATGGAGAATTAGTTGCAAGCGATGAAATTAACAAAGATGAAAATTATCGGCTACTCATTACCGACCACCCAATATGGATAGGAGTTAATCCAAATGAAAAGTTGGATTCTAAAAGTTTTTTTGCTGGTGGGATTAAAGAAATTAAGGTGTGGCGTTCGGCTTTTGAGCAGGATTCAATTAGGAAGTATGCTTCTGGCTTAGAAAGTCCGGAGAGTATTGACCCGTTGCTACTTCCAGATTCACGGACAGGGCTTGATTTATATTATAAACTTAATGATGAGAAAATTGATTATGCTTCAAATTCTGAATATCAAAATGGAGCAAATAATTTAGATTTTTATAGAGCAAATCAAGTGAGCGACAATGCTACTTTTGTTCCTGATTTACCACATTTGAAGATTACGTCACCAAATGCTGGGGTAGGAATGGTTTTACAAAGTGGTTTAAATTATCCAATAAGATATTTAACTTATAATATTGGGAATAGTGAGAAGAGGTTTTCAAAAGATGTATATGTGGAGGTATCTACAAATAATGGTGCTTCTTGGATACAAGCGGAGAACTCTATTGGAACAAAACTTGGAGGTAATTTTGCTGTGGATGCTGAAGATACTAAAGCGACATGGGAGCCATTTCAAAGTAATGATGCTGGTGCGGGATTGCGTGATGCTCTGCCATATTCAAAAAAAGTGTTAATGAGAATTACTGGGCATGAAGATTATAATCAAAGAGCGATTTCAAATATAACTGGTGAATTTATTATTTCAAGAGATTTGGCTCTTAGTAAAAGTAAAAGTACTATAATTTATACTGATAGTTCTAAGACATTTCTGCCGAGTGAGAAGGGTATATTTGTTGAAACTTGGGTAAGACCTTATAGATTTCCGACGTTGGTAGAGAAGCAATTTCCAATTTTATCAATGGTTGATTCTGCAACTGGAAAAGTGAATTATAGTTTATCATTGCTTGAAAATGGTACTTTTGAATTTTCATATACGAAATCCGATAGTAGTTTAGTGAAAATCGTTTCTGATTCAAATTATAAAATTCTGGAACCTATTTCATATACTGTTGATAGTGCATGGACTCATATAGCTTTTTATTTTAATCCTTATGAAACTAAATTTCCGTATAAATTATGGATTGACGGAATTGAAAATAATTTGAATTATAAATTAAGCGAAATAGTTGATAGTAATTATGATTCATTAAATTCAAATCGATTATATATTGGGTATTATCCAATAGTTAAAGATGCGAAAGCAAGTCTGGGATTTGAGGGTGAGATAAAAGAGTTACGTTTTTGGAAAGGTTTTCCAATAAATAAAAGTTATGAAAATGGGGATTTAACTCAATTTATTCAAGGTGCTTTAACTATACAAATTGATAAAATAAAAAGAGCTGATACGCTAAATTTGATTAATTCGTTCTCTTTTAATGGCGGAATGTTTCATAAAGATGGTAAAATTAGAGTTATTCCTGCATCAATTGATACTAATTTCGTGTTAAATTTTTCTGGTCCAACTCCTCATTTTGTTGGGGTTGTTCCATATATTAGGTTAGTTGAACCAACTGCCTATTCTATATTTAAGCAAAATAATAAAAACTTAAGATTACGATGGGTGGGCTTTGGGCTTGATAATAATGGTTTTACAAGTGGACAGAGATTTGGTAATCCGCCGAGTTTGGAGTTTTCTGAAAAAGGTGGTTCTGGTAATAATATTGTTCCTTATAAGTTTGTTGGCTCGAATTACTGGGCAGGGAACTCAAGAAATTCTTTTTCTGTCCCAGACTCAGCAAAATATAGGTTTAAGGAGTTTGGGTCTAATGTTTATTATGCTGCAAGTTTAGATGTAAGCACTGCAAATCCAGATATAAATAAAGATAATATAAATTTAGACCAGGGTGCATTGCCTATTGTCAAAGATAATATGAGGTTTAGATTAAATGCTCGGTATGTTCTTGAAAATCAAAACTTTCTACTATCCTCTGAGAGTCCTTTATACTCTGTTATACCTGGTGAAAACTTTACTTTAAGAGTGTTATTAGAAGGACGACATAATGGAAGAAGTTTTCCAATTGACCAAATTAAAGCAGGATATGATAATGGTGGATTTAAAGTTTCTTTATTTGAAAATGTGAATGGGAAACCAGGTAATAAAGTAGGAGAAGCCGAAAACTTCGCTGGTTATGAAGAACTTAATGCTTTTAATCAAAATTCTGGTTCTAATAATTTTTCTAACTTAGGATTTCTATTTCCTGATTTAACTACTGGCGAATACTGGCTTCTTGTTGAGCAGAAAAATCATCTACCTGTTATGAGTCGATTTCCTGTTACTTTTGTTTATGAAGGTGATGATAAGAAAACATGGGTGATTGAATCGGGTTGGGACTTTACTTCGTGGAATGGTGTAAGAAATAATGTGTTAATATCAAAATCAGAAAATGCTTGGGAAAAATTTAGATATACGGCTCTTGGAAATTCTGAACCGAGTAAAGATTCGACAAATTGGACTAAAACTGGACTGAATTATAATGATGGTAAAACTGGATTGAATAGCGCTCCCTTTGCTGCTCTTGTTGGTGGTGATGTTAATCAAGATGGGTATATTAATTCAATAGATATTGATGAAATTTTAAATAATACTTATGGTACTGAAGTAGGTTATGATTTGAATGGGGATTCGATTGTTAATGCGTTTGATAGGGGGTTAGTATTCCGAAATATTGGAAAGATGCAATCGCTCGGTGATTTTGCATATATTATGTATGGTGAATCTGCAACATTTATTCCTTCAATTAAAGGAAATGAACTTATTCCTAATAGTGAGAAAGTGAAAATTATAACTAATACGAGTTTATTAAGTTCAATTAGCTACGAAATTACTTCAAAAACAACGGTGAAGGATAGTACAGCAACACTTGAATTTTTTATAAAATCGAATGGTGCTTCATTTAAACTTGGAAATTCTTCTTTTGCTTTTATTTATGACACTCTTGGTTTAGAATATATAGATTATAATAACACTGGTGTTGTTTTCAGCAATAAGTCTGGGTATTTAGCTTCATTTTCTGCTCCAAATCCGGAAATAGTGAATTCATATAAAAATATAAGAACTATAGAGATAGTATTGCCAGAAAATGTGAATGGCATTGATGTGCCAACTCAATTAACAAGTTTAGGCAAGTTTAGTTTTAAGATAAAAAGTAAAGATGCGATTATTCAATTCAAATGGCATAAAAGCACAATTATTTATAATAATGATTTATCAAATATTAGTAGTTTCGCTATCAAAGATGATATTGAACCAATTAAGCAGTTTAAGATTGAGTTGTTGAACCCGAATGGCTCTAAAAATTATGCTACTGAACAAATGTTAGAAATAAAATGGTCCAATGAGGGAAATCCTATTCAATTAGAATACTTCAATGGAACAAATTGGCAGAAAATTACTCAAGATGTGTTTAGTTCTACTATTACTAAATATAATTGGGTGCTACCGAGTGCAGAGGTTAAAAATGCAAGGGTTAGATTAATCGATGCACAACTTCAAATAGAATTAGTTAAGTCTGACCCATTTAATATAGAACGACGTTTTGGGCAAATTATTAGCCCTTCTGAAAACGATGGTATTTTCAAAGGTGGGGAGTTAATTAGTGTTTATTATTCTACTTCCGGATATGATAAAATTGATATTGAGTATAGCACAGATGGTGGCGACACTTGGAGTATTATTAGAAAGAATGCTGATGCTAAAGCAGAAAAATATCAATGGACATTACCTAAATTAAGTTCAAATATCTTTTATATCAGAATTATAAGTGGTGCTGATATAATTGATATTTCCGACAGAATGAGAGTTCTAAATGGAGAGTTAGATTTGATTTATCCTAATTCAACTACAGTATTTGAAGGTGGAACAACTGAAAGAATTAGATGGACTTCAAGTGGGGTTGGAAAATTCACTTTGCAATTTTCATTAGATGCTGGGGATAATTGGCTTGATATTGCAAAAAATTTGAATGCATCGGCAAGATATTATAATTGGAGTATTCCTAATATTAGTTCAAGTGCTGTGATGATTAGAGCAATTTGGAGCGATGACCCTGAAATGCTATATGATGCTACCCCGTTATTCACTATAAGTGTCAGTACATCTACGGAATTACAGCAAGAAACTAATAATTCATTTAAGTTATTAAACAATACGACGATAAATAATTTTACAGAGATTAGTTCGCAAAAAAATTCTATTAATTCTGTAAAGATATTCGACCTCAATGGTAAAATTGTTAGTGAATTTGAATACAATTTCAGAATTGGAAATAATAAGTTAGAGTTAGGAAATATAGAAGTAGGGGTGTTTTTTATTCTGATTGAAGATAGAGACGGGCAATTCTTTGAGAAAATAATTAAATTATAACACTATTGTATTAGTTTTCCACAATAGTTAAACTTGAAAATAAATAAAAATTAATAATGATTGATTGTAACTTTAAATATATCAATGATATAAAAAAAATACAAAATATTGGCACTTATATTGAATTAAGTCCATAAAGTATTTTTTATCATATAATTATGGCTGTTAGTGGTCAATATTGAGCAATACCTGATTTTTTAGTTGAAAAACCAACAAAGTGTAAATTATTTTTACATTTTTCTAAAGTTTTTCAATTAATTAGTCGATATTCATTAATGAAATAGTAAAAAATTATTTTAAATTAAAAGTAAAATGCTTAAAAAGATAATGAAAATGTTAGAAAATAAAGGTTCACACAAAGGATGTGTTTATTTAATCAAAATTATGGAGGATATATGAAAAAAGTCGGATTCGCCGATATTCGTTCACCAATATGATTAATGAATATCCTCAAATAATGCTCGGCTTCGGCTGCCTGTTCATAAAACTTTTCAAACAAGAGAATTAAAATAAAAATTCGTAAATTAATTGTCTTTAATAATTTCTAAAAGGATTTAGTTATGAAATCTAGAAACAAATTAACAATACTGGGAGTGCTGCTTGCAGTCTTTCTATCCCTCTCAAGTATTGATGCGCTTGCCGCTGCCATAACATGGGACGGTGGAGCAGGGACATCGAACTGGAACGATGCCAACAACTGGAGTGGCAATGCGGTCCCTACCAGTTCGGATGATGTAACGCTGAATAACGCTACCGTTGTAACAGCTTACACTGTAGTTGTAAATACTGCTGCTGATGTTAACTCTTTAGTAATTAGTGAAACAGCAGGCGTTACACTAAAACCAGATGCAAGTTCTGGCAGAACAATGCGTATAAGGGACTTCCTTACGTTAACTGCAGGAACAATTGCATACACCAATCCAGGAGGCACAGGTCGTTTGTCATGGACTTTCGATGGTGCAGGTGCTACAAATAGAATTACAAATAGTAATGCAGCGAGCCAAGCTTCTAAATTACAATTTGCTAATTTAACTATAGATGGTGCTATCACAACTCCGGCTGGTGATAATGATGGTGATATGGAAATTTATGGTACTTTAACTGTAAATGGAACATTCATTACAAATAATAATAATGATGACTCTCATGTTTATTTTAAAGGATCAAGTAATACAATATTAAATAATGGTTCTTTAGAATTATATGATGTTACATTTAATAATAACTCAGTTTATACTACTGCGACTGATTTCACAGTAAACGGAGATATGACTGTTGCTTCTGGTTCTTCATTAACAATTCAGACTCCTGCTATTGTTACATTAGATGGAGACACAAAAACTTTAACTAATTCAGGAACTCTTGCTTTTAATACAGGAGCTTCATTGAATGTGAACGAAACTACTACTTTAGTAGGCGATTTGTTAAATTTCAATGCGGATTTAACAGTTCTTGCTGCTAAGGGCTTAACTGTAACAGCAACTAATCAAATTTCAGGAACTGGTTCAATAACAACTGGTGCTGCATCTGTAATTACAGTAAACGATGGTGATGGTGTGGCTGGTGCGATTGACTTAGATACATATTCTTGGAGTACTGCAACAGATTACGTTATTCAAGGTGGCAAAACTGGCTTTACAGCTGCAAGTATCACGACAATAGATGATTTGACTTTTGGTACAAATACAGGTTCTGCTTTAGCTATTACTGTTGATGGTGGTTTCACAATGAGCGGAAACATTGTTATTACAGCAAATGCTGGTGGTGTTACAACTGTTACTGCTACTTCTGGTACAATAAATATGACTGGAACTAAAGCAATAACTACAAATGGTGAAGTAATTGATTTCTATGGTTTAAATATAAACGGAACTACAAATACAGTTACTGTTGGCGCTTTAGAAGGTATTATTGTTAATAACTTCTTAGGTGTAGCAACTGGTTGTGTCTTATCATTTGACGGAACAGGTGCAGCAACTGCTTATGACGCATTAACTGTAGATGGTACTGCAACGATTAACGTTGTTGATGTGGCAACTGGTTTAATTGTTGCAGATTACGCAGAAATAGAATTAACTGGTAATGTTACCTTTGCTGACGATTTAACTTTAGCCGCACAAGCAAATGACGGCGGTATAAATATTGGAGCGTCAGCCATTGTTAACCTGCAAGATAAAGTCATTACAACACAAGGTGCAGCTGGTAATGTTACTACAGCATCTGGTTCTACTTTAAAAACTTCTCATGCAGATGGAATAGCAGGTAACTTTACAACAACAACTGCAAATGCTTTTAATAATGCAACTAATTATGAATTTAATTCTGGAGCAACTGACTTTGGATTTGATGATTTTGATGGTGCTGGTACTGACATTACAACTGTTAATGATATTACAATAAATGGGGCAGCTATTGTTGAAACTGGTAATGCAGTAGATATTGATGTTACCGTTAATGGTGATTTTACTTTAACAACAGGTACAATGGTTTTACCTTCTGGAGCTACTGGAATAATAATTATGGGAACTACTGGTGCAGCAAGTATAACTAATAGCACTGGTGATGAAGATAATTTAGTATTTAATATTTTGCAAGTAGGTGGTGCTAATACTGTAACTGTTTCAGGTGATTTTAGTATAGCAAATGCAACTGGAAATGGTTTAGATATGAACGCAGCTGGAACTTTAGATTGCACTACAAACGATGCAACAATTTATTTAGTAGGTGCAACGGCTATTGCTAATACAGGAGCTGGAACATATAACTTACATCATTTAGTTGTGGAAGCAGCTTCAACAATTAATGCAAATGTTACTTCAGGGTTAAATATAGCAGGAAACTTAACATTAACAGCACCAGGAACTTTAACTGGTTCCGCTCTTTCTTTAGCTACATTTAATGGAACTGCTGCTCAAACAATTGAAACAAATGGTCAAACTTTATCATTTGACTTAGTTACAATTTCTAACTCAGTTGGCGTTTTAACAAACGATAATATGACATTTGGTAATAATAACGGTGTAGTTACTTTATCTGGTAAATTTATTGCTTCAGCTGGGACTGTTACGAAAGCAGGGACTGGAAACTTAACTGTATCTGGTAACTCTTCAACTTTCTTTAACTTAGCAATAACTGCAGCAACTGCTGCCAATACTGGTAATTACTCAATTATTAAAAATTTATCTGGTGCTGGTACATTTGACCCTGCGGGTACAGTTACTTTTTATGGTGACCCTGCAGATTTAGATGCAACAACAATTACTGATGATGATAAACAAATTTCTGCTATATCTATTACTACTTTAGGTGGAGCAGCTGGTGGAAATGTTGTTGTTACAGATAATTGTGAATTACAAGTTTCTGTTGCAATGGCAAGTACATTAGACTATAATGTTGATGGTCGTATTGAATTAACAGCAACAGCTGCTGCAATGGCAGGTGCTGGGGTTATGGATTTAACTTATGGCGATGGAGGAACTCTTCATTTATCTGGAACTAACGTTAATGGATTAGATGATGCTGTAGAGACAAATGGTACATTAACAACAGATGCTACTTCAGATATTATATTTGAAGGACAGGCAACAGATGTTGGCTTTGGAACAAGAACTGTTGGTAATATTACTTTTGATAATACTGCTGGTGCAATTATTTTAAATGCAACAGATATCATCACTGTTGGTGGGAATATTATTCAAAATGGTCCAGACTTTGGTACATCTAATGCAACTTCAAATATAATTTTATCAGGTGCAAGTTCAGATATTTCTGGTTCAGGAACATTTTCAGTAGGTTTATTAAGTGTTGCAGCAACAGCAACAGGTGCAACTGCAAGTGCTTCTATAGATATAAGAGGTGCCGCAGGTGCCGTAACATTAACAAGTGGTGGTTCATTTGTTCATACTGGTGTTATTGCTTTCAATAACGCAGCAGCTACTATTGTAAATAATGGTTCTTATGATGATTTAGTTTTAGGCGATGTAACAGTTGCGGCTGCTTTAGCTTCATCAGATGATTTTTCAATCGGTGGTTCGCTAACAACTGCGGCAGTATTTACAGCAACAACAAATGAAATTTATTTTACAGGAACAAATGAAACTATTACTACAGGTGCAGATAACCAATTAAATTTAGTAGATGTAACATTTACTGGTTCTTATGGATTAGCTGGTAACTTTATTGTAAATATATCAAGTGATTTAGAAGTAACAAATACTGGTTCATTTGATATGAATACTGTTGGAACACTTGATTTTGATGGAACAGGTTCTTCTACAATTACAAATGATGGTAATTTAACAATAAACATTATCACTATAACTGGTGGTACAGATTTATTTACAACAGATAACTTTACAGTTGAAGGTAACTTTACAAATACTGCAAGTAACTTTGTAGCTTCAGGAACAAGTTTAATTACTTTTGATGGAACTACAGTATTAACTGGTACTGCATTAAATACAGACACTCAATTTAATGATATTACTGTGGAAGGGACTGTTACTCAAACAAATGATATATTATTAAATGGTAATTTAATTGTTAATGGTACGTATGCTCCTGCAACTGCAAACGTTGGTACAACAGATGATATTTTCTTCGGTGGTGGAACAACTAAAACTATCCAAAACAATGGGACTTTAACATTTGGTAATTTGACAATCAACAACGTAGCAAGTAATGCTGTAACAACTTCAACAGATATGTCAGTAGCGGGTTTCTTTGAAATAGCTGGTACAACTGGTGGTTCATTTGTGGCAACTGGTGGAACTGTAACATTTATGGGTGGTGGTCTTCAATCACTTCTTTTGAATAATACTGCAGCAACAAACTTAAAATTTTACGGATTGACATTATCAGGAGCTTCTACTCAATTATTAGCTTCTGCAAATTCTGATTTCTATGTGAATTCAGATTTAACATTAGAAAATAATGCTCAATTAGAATGCCAATCAAATAACACAAGAATTTATTTTGGTGGTGCATCTCAACAGGATATTAATTTAACTGGAACAGGAGTATTAGGAACATCAGCTCAATTATTAGCTCATAATATTACATTAAATAATACTGGTGGTTTAAGATTAGTTGGAACAACTAATGACATTATGTTAAGCCAATTTGATGTTGAAGGAACATTATTCTTACAATCAGGTGATATTGACTTAAATGGTAATAATATTTTAACTATAGATGCCGATGCTGGTGGAAAATTATTTGAACCAGCTTCTGGTGGTAGAGTTTTAAATAATGGACCTTCTACTTCAACGGGTTATGTTTATGCAGATTTATCAGCTCCTGGTGCTGTATTATCATCAAATGATATTGGCGGTTTAGGTGCGTATATAACAACAACAGCTGACCCAGGTGCAACTGTAGTAAAAAGATACCATATTCCATTAACAGTAGGTGCAAGCCCACAAGCTTCAAGATACTACTCAATTACTAATGCAAATGCAAGTATTGGTGGTAAATTAGCATTCAAATATGATACAGATGAATTAGGTACATTAACAGAAGATGATTTAATTTTAGTTTATGGCGATGATCCAGCAGTTGATGTATGGACTATCGAACCAACTACATTAAATACTTCAACTAAAAGATTAACAACTGAACCAGCTGTAGTTGGTCAATTTACAGGTCAAACAGAATGGTGGACAATTGGTTCTCCTGATGTTTTATCTGCATCAACAATAACAAATGGTTTAGCATCTACTCCTATTAATGCTGGAACTAATGATAATGCTATTTTTGGAGTTCAATTTACTTCAAATGGAACTATTGATTTATCTACAGTTAAATTTAACCTTGGTAGAGCATTAGGTGCTACAAATGAAGCGTCAAACTGGACATTAGTATATTCTGAAGATGATGATTATTCAACTACAGAAGATAACACAGTTTTAATTGATGTTGCTCCAGGTGGCGCTCAAACAACAGGTGGTCAATCAGGTGATAATTATATTACATTTGATGTTTCAAGTGAAGATGATGCTTATATTAGTGTTGATGAAGGAACTCCTGTAAATTACTTCTTAGTAGCAGATATTGTTTCTACAGTAACAGCATCAACTTCAACAATAACACCTTCAACAAATAACTTAGTAGTAACTGTTAGTGGTGGAATTTCAGAAGAGTTTTCATTAACTGGCTCTGCATATTCATTCAGACCTTCTATAATGGTTTCTCCTCACGAGGTTGGCATTACTGACAATCCATTAGTTGCTAATCAAGAAGATGTAGTATTATTCGGATTCAAAGCAACAGTTTCTTCAAATACTGGTTTACCTGGTATTACTGGGTTTGCTTTAGATATGGATACTGACCCAACAGATGTATTTGAAAATGTTCAAGTATATGCTTCAACAACAGATAATAACTTTGCTAATATGGGTGGTGGAAATTTAATTTCTACTACAACGGCAAGTGTTTCATCATCAGGATTTAACTTTGTATTTACAGCTAAAAAACAATTAGCAACAACTCCAACTTATTTCTTTGTTGTGGCTGATGTAAAAGCAGGTGTAAATAGTGCAACTCCTGATATCACTCCTACTTTAACTTATGCTGATTTAACATCAACAGATGCTGGAGTAAGAGGAACAGATATTGATGGCAACACTGCTTCATCACATAGCGGTTATGTTTATACTTTTGTTAATAATACTGTAACAGTATCAACTGCAAATAACCCAGCTTCAAGTAATTTAGGAACTAAAGTTGATAGACAGCCAATATTTGGATTTACTTTAACTCCAGATAATGGTCAAGAAGTAGTTTTCACAGGTGCAAATATCACTGTTACTTTGAGCAGTGCTGCTGAGTCATCTAACCTTTCAAACTGGTCATTATATTATGACTCAAATGAAAATGGATACCCAGAAGTATCTGAAAAAATTGACGATGGTGTTTTAACAGCAACATCAGGCGATGGTAATTTAACTTTTGCTGGATTTACTCAAACTCTTACTTCTGCAAGAAAATACTTAGTAGGTGTAAAAGTAGGAAGTGGCGCAACTGCAGGAACAACAATTAAAACTCAATTAACATCTGCTGACTATATTGCTCTTAGTTCTCCTGCGACATTAAATGCAGCAGGTCCGTTGCCAGCAACAGCAAATACGCACACAATTAGAACTGCAGGAACTGCAACAGCATTACAAATAGTTCATAATCCATCTTCAGTAACAACTGGGAACGCATTAGCTGTTACAGTTAGATCAGTTGATGCAAATGGCTATCCAGCTAATGTTACAGCAGCAGAAACAGTAACAATTGCAAAAGTATCTGGAACTGGAACTGTTGGTGGTACAACAACTGGAACAATTGCAAATGGAACTAATATTGTTGTAGTAAGTCCAACAATTACAGCAGCATCTGGTTCAACAGACTTAGTAATTAATGCGACAGGTTCATCATTGACTTCATCTTCTAACACAAGTGCAATAAAAGTATTAGAAGCAGAGCCAGTAGCAAACGATGCGGTTGTAACAATAGCAAATATTACTGCAACAACTGCAAGAATTACTAATTTAACAGCAAACTCAGGTTCAACAGATGGTAGAATCGTAGTAATTAGACAAGGTTCTGCACCAGAAGCTCCAACTGATGGTGTTGCATATACAGCAAGCTTAGATATTACTGATGCTGGTGCAGTAGGAACAGGTCAAACAGGTGCTGGTTCTTATGTTGTAATGGCTAACGTAGCAGCAGCAGCTGCCGCGTTTTCAAACGATATTGAAGGTTTAATGCCAAATACAAGATATTATGTTCAAGTGTTTGATTATAATGGAACAACTCCAAACTTCAATTATGCAACAGGAACTGCATTTACAAATGAAACAACAAGAAACCCGATATCATTTACAACTTCTACAGGTGATATATCTTCAGGCGTAACTGAAAGTGCACCAGCGAATATACAAACAGATATCGATATTAATTCAACAATTTCAGCAGCTAATGAAATTGATTGGTATCAATTCAGAATACCATCTACAAGAAACAATGTAATTATCAGATTATCTAATTTACCTGCTAATTACCAAGTTGAATTGTATGATGCATCTGCTGGATTAGTGAATAAAACTCTATTGAGAGATTCTAAAGTAACAGGAACTGGAGATGAGGTAATCATCTTAAAAGCGGTTAGTTCTGCTGGTCCTTATGTGCTTAAAATCTACGGAGTGGACGATGATGCTTACTCTTCTTCTAACTATACATTAAGAGTAACAACAAGTACAACTGAGATTTTCTCTCAAGTTGAGTAATAAATAATCGGTAGAGGCAGGGTGGATGTCCGCCTCTACCATAATTAAATCGAAAATTGTTTAAATTAATTAAAGGATTAAATCATGAACTTTAATAGAATAAAAAAAGCAATACAAGCTTGCCAAGGAAAGGCACTTGTCTTGATGCTCGCAGTTCTATTATTCGCTCCTGATATATTCGCCCAAAACTATACTATTACTTTGAAACAAAGAAGAATGGGTGATCAAATCGGTGTTGAATTTTGGCTTAAAGGTGCAAGTTCGTCAGTTCCTAAAATCGGTAATATGACTATCGGTGTTACGTATAACACTGCTCATCTATCACCAGCTGACCCAGCATCTTATGCTTTACATACAACCGACTCAGTGGCTTATAATGTAGAACAAGTAGCTCCGTTACCTTATACGAGCTTTACTTCTTCTTTCCATAGTGCTAACGGATATTCAGCATTGTCTGCAAATCCTGTTACTGATGGTGTTAATTATGTTTATATTATGCACGTCTCTATTCCTACAGTGCCTTCAACTCAAGGTATTGCAGCAAGTACAGACGGAATTGGTTCTTTTGTTGGTCGATTAGTATTTGATATCGTTGGTCATAGTACTTTAACTTTATCTGATATGACTAACATTTCTTTCAACTCTTTACAATCAATCGGTAATTTTGTATTATATGATGTGAATGGAAATGATGTTAAATCTAATGCTACTGTTGTAAACTCTTCAAATATGGCTATTAGAGGTATTACTATTTTAAATCCTAATGGTCCAAGTGAAGCGGTAAATAGAAACAAAACTTATACTTCAATGGCAACTGCTGGCTACCCTATTTACTTCGAACGTTCTGGATTGTTTTCTCCAGTTGCTACAAGTAGATATGGTACATCGAATAAACTTGCTTATGGATTTGACTATGTAGTTGGTTATAATAGTTCTCTTTCTGAAAGTGCTCAAAACTGGACAGAATTTATGAGAGTTGCTGAGCATAGAGATGCACAAAACACTCTTGGAACGACTGCTAACTATCAAAATGGTGAAATAACAACTTCTAATGGTGCTGGAACTGGTTTCTTAATTACTCAAGGCGATGGCTCACAATTACCTGTTGGTTCTGGTGATGGTTATGGTGGAGTATTAAGAGTTATGTGGGATGATGATCCATTCTTCCCTTATAGATCAGAACAAGCAAGATTAAGAATTAGACAATTAGATACAACTGGTACTGGTTCTGACATCTCTTTAAGATCAAATGTTACTGATGGAGCTTATGATATTAGTGATGCTAATTTCATTCTATCAAGAATATTCTTTTTACAATTAGATGGGGCTACTGAGTTTATGAAAACTCAGAATAAATTTGATAATCCAACTCAGTTTTCTGTTGAAGCATGGGTGAATTTAACAAGTATAAATTCAGGAACTTTTTCAACTATTGAACCAGCTATCTTAGCATCGTCTTCTGGTCCGAATACAACTGAAGGAACTTGGATGTTATACTTAAAAGATGGTAAATATCCTGCTTTCAGAGTTAAAGACCATTTAGGTGGTGGAACTGGTAGGGGTGAAAATGGAACTGCTTATATTGCAAATGTAATATCTCCAGAAGCTATTTCGTCTGCATCAGCTGCTGTTCCGATTGACACAAATACAGCTCAACCAGGTAACTGGCATCATATTGCAGGTGTTGTTAGCAATAACATCGTATCTGTTTATGTTGATGGTGAATTAATGGGTAGATCATTAAATGATAATGCTATTGATATTAGACCTGAACAAGGTTCTCAACCAATTTGGATTGGTGTTAACCCTAATGGAACTGTTGATGCTAATGACTACTTAAACGCTGGTATTAAAGAAGTTAAAATCTGGAGAAAAGCAATGACTCAAGGTGAAATTAGACAATATATGTCTGGTGTTACTGACCCATCTGCTTCTCCATTTGCTAATGGTGATAACAGAAATTCTCTTGAATTTTATTATCCATTAAATGGACTTTCAACTGACTATGCTTCTGCTTCAGGAGCTGGAAGTGGCAACCAAAATGGTGCTAATGTAATTAACTTATATACTGATATTAATAATGGAACAGTTTCTACACTTAGCGAAGAAAGATTCCCATATAGACCAGATAGAGGACACGTAAGAATTACTTCTCCTAACTCTATGTCTGGTGTTACTAATCTTTCAGGAAATGCTTTCCCTGTAAGATGGGCTTCTTTTGGTCTTGGTACTTCAACTTCAACATCTGATGATTTAGTATTAGAATTCAGCCGTGATGGTGGAACTACTTGGGCTTATGCTATTGACAATACTGGTGCTTTATTAAATAATATGGATGCTGAGTCGAATACAGATTTATGGGAACCATATAGATCTGCAACAGTTGTTGGTCAATATAATGATTTACAAGCAGTAGCTCCTGGTGATTCAAACTATTCTAAAGATGTAATGCTTAGAGTTAGTGGTACTTCTGATAATAATCAAGATAATATTACATTTACAACTGCTCAATTTGAAGTTGCTCCTTATTTCTCATTCCAAAATACTGGTAATAACTCTATGTTAGCTATCAATAATGGAACTGATATGAACTTCTTAGGTGGTGCATCTGTTTTAGAATCTTGGATTAAACCTTACAGATTTCCTACAACTGAAGAAGCTTATTTCCCAATCATTAACAAATTGGATACTACTACTGGAACTATTCACTATGCTTTAAGATTATTAGCATCAGGTCAATTACAATTAGTAGTTGGTGGAGCTGATGGTCAACAATACACTGTTGAATCTGACTCTGCTTTACCAGTTGCAATTCCATATACAGTTCACCAAGACTCAGTTTGGTCTCACGTAGCTGTTTATGTTAACTTAGGTAATGGTGTTGGAACTCCTGATATTAGGTTCTATATTGATGGTAATAAACAAACATCTGCTAACTATACTGGTAATTTAGTAACTGCTTCTAATGTTGTTTTAAACTCAGGAAACAGATATCCTACATACTTAGCTTATGAATGGAGAAATTCTGCTACTTATAACCAATCATTTATTGGTGAAATGAAAGGTTTAAGATACTGGAGTGGAACACCTAATGGAACTGCTTCTACTGGTAGTGAACCAACTGAAATGACTAAGTTCATTCAAGGTGCTGCAAATGTTAAAGCTAATCAATTATTATCTACTTATAAAACTAACTTAGTTGCTTCTTTTGATTTCGATGGAACTGCTGTTGTTGCTGATAATTTTGCTTATTATAGTATGTTTTCAGTTGTTAACGGAACAAATGATAGTTTAAATGCTAAGATTTTAGTTAATAATGGAGTTAAATTTACTGGTAATAAGCCATTTATTAAACTTGCTGAACCAATGGCTCATGCAAAAGTAGCTCAATCTAATACTGCTCTTAGAGTTAGATGGATTGGTTTTAACTACGATAAAGCTGGTTTCTCAACTGGTAATAGCGTTCTTTCAAAAAATTCTGACTTAGAATGGTCTAATCTTGGTGGTGGTGGAGTTGTAAATATTCCTTACAACCCAACTTCATCTGATAAAGACTTTGCTACATATACTGATGCATTTAGTTTACCATTAACTTCGTCTTACAAATTCTTAGGAACAAATCCACCTCATACTCAATATGCAGGTAACTTAAATGTTTCTACTACTAAGCATAATTCTACAAGCAATGTGCAAGAACCTTTTCCTGCTGCTTTAGAAAATGCAAGGTTACAATTGAATGGTGCAGTTACAATTAACTCTGCATCTCCATACTACTGGCAAAATTTTGAAGACTTAAAAGACCAAACTGATGTATTCTCTATTACTCCTCCATCTAACTTCACTGTAAGAGTATTACTTGAAGGTTACCAAAGAAGTGCAGTAAATGACTTCGGAGAGGATGCTTCTGCGAATCCACAAGGTATTTTAGGTACTCAATTTGACGAAAATGGTTTAAGAATTACATTATATAACGATCAATCAGGAACCCCTGGAACTATTAAAGTAACAACTGTGAACACAGCTGATTACGTTGAAAAAGATCCATTAGCTGGTTCAACAAGAGGTAATGATGGTTCTCAATTTGGTGATGTTGATTATGTATTTACTGACATCGTTGATTCTACATATTATGTATTAGTAGAGCATGAAAATCACTTACCAGTTATGTCAAGATATTCTGCTCCATTCACTTACTCAGGTGACCCTAAAACTACTTGGGCAATTGAATCTGGTTGGGATTTCCAAAACTGGGAAGGCGATACAACTGATATACTTACTGCTGCTAATGCTCAAGACCCAACTGCATTCGCAGATTCTTACTCAGCTATTGGTGCAGTATCTATTGATCCTACTTCTCCAGATTACTCAAGAACTGCTTTAGCATATACTGCAGGTCAAGGTAGCTCTGCAACTGCAAGTAAGTTATCTGCAATGGTTGCTGGTGATGTAATTAGAGATGGTCAAATTAACGTTGCTGATGCCGTTCAATCAAGATTAGAGGGCTTAGGTAATGACTTAACTGCTGATGTTACTGGTGATGGAACTGTTAACGCTGTTGATAGATCTGTTATTGATAATAACTTCGGTAAAGTATGGTCTTTAGCTCAATATTTAGACTGGACAACTATTTATAATGTGTCTCCAGTTATCAAACAAATTGATAATGGTACTGAGTTTAATAAACTAAACCTTAATGACGTTGAACTTTCTGAATTAATCAATGAAAGAGCAATTCAATCTTCTAAAAACTTAGATAGAATGATGCAGACTTCTGATAATATTAAGGAAATCAGAAAAGCTAAATTACAAGCTGGTGGATTAAGCTACAATGTTTATTCAGAACCACAACTTATGTTAGATGAAGGATTATTAATGCTTAATGTATATATCGAGAACACTGGTGATCCATTTGCTCTTGGTAACTGTACTTTTGCATTAGACTATGACAACAAAAACTTATCTTTCGTTACAATTGCTAATACAGAAAAAAGCCCTTGGAATGATGATGCGGCATTAGGTTACTTCAAAACTTACTCTGCACCATTACCAGTAGCTCCTAAACCAATTGACAACGTAAGATCAGTGGAAGTAGATTATGACAATAAACCTTATAGAGATGCTTCAACTAATACTTTCTACAAACACCCTGGTTACAGTGTGCCTTTCGAGAAAACTTTAGTTGGTACTTTAGTATTTGCTATTAAAGATGTTAATTTAGCTAATAAATTTGACTTCAAATGGCACTTCTCTACTGCTGTTTTAGATATAGATGGTAATAATATCACTGGATACGGTAACTTCGATAAATCTGGTGGAGTTGATACAAAAATTAATGCTGTTATCACTTCTCCTAATGGTGGCGAAAACTGGAAAACTGGTAAATCTTACTTCGTTTCTTGGACTAAACCTTCTTTCGAACAAAACTTATTTGTTGAATTATCACTTGATAGAGGTAACTCTTGGATTAGATTAAACAATAATCAAATTCAAGCGGCTGCTACTAACTTTGAATACAATGTAGATAACTTTGAATCTAATGAGTGTTTAGTTAGAATTATCAATGCTACTGATAATACAGTTGTTGATATTTCTGATAATGTGTTCTCAATCACTCAACCTAAAAACAGAGTTATTAAACCTACTTCAACTGACCCTATCTACTTCGCTGGTCAAAAAGCGGAATTAGAATATGTTGCTGAAGAAGTTGAACTTGTTAAATTCTTAATCTCTGCTAATGGTTCTACAAACTGGAAAGAACTAATTACTAACGTTGGTCCTTTAGCAAGTAAAGTAGAATGGATTGTTCCTTCTGACATCAACTCAGATAAAGTAGTTATCGCAATGTATGACGCTAAAACTAATGAGTACTTAGCATCTTCTGAAGCATTTAGAGTTCTTTCTGGAAATGTAGCATTCATTTCTCCAAGAGCAGGCGATGTTTTAGATATTAAAAACGACCCAATCAAAACTGTTAGATGGAATAATAATAATGTTGTTCAATTCGACTTACAATTATCTATCGATGGTGGTTTAAATTGGACTACAATTGAAGAAAATACAAACGCATTGAAACAAAACTGGGATTGGAAGCTTCCTAACATTAATACTGATAAAGCTGTTATTAGAGCAATCTTTGACAACAACAATAACTTAGAATACGCTAGATCTGGTATGTTTACTATCGCAAATGGCGCAACTGATGTTAAAGTTATCTCTGCTAACGTTACAGAACCTTATCCTAACCCATTCAGCGATAAAACTACAATCAACTTTGATTTAACAGAATTCGCTAATGTGAGCGTTGAAGTTTACAACACTGCTGGTGCTATGATTACAAACTTAGTAAATAACGAACCAATGAACGCTGGAGCACATTCAGTAACTTGGAAGGCTGGTGAATTATCAGCTGGTGTTTACTATATCAAAGTAACAGTTGATGGTAACACAATTACAAAAGAAGTTATTTTACACAAATAATTCTAATGTAAAATTGTGTTAACACAAATTAAAAGGCGAGCAGAAATGCTCGCTTTTTTTTGTTTTACCACCATTCTGAGCGAAGCAAAGAATCTAAAAAGAAGAATTTATAAAAATGTTGAAAACTTTTTTTAAAAAACTTGCAAATAAATTTGGAAATTAAATTGGCATTGCCTAAATTGGCATTGCCTAAATTGGCA
>CAYXMM010000008.1:0-124157 GCA_964465945.1 uncultured Hyphomicrobiales bacterium | reverse complement strand
CAATTTAGGCAATGCCAATTTAGGCAATGCCAATTTAGGCAATGCCAATTTAATTACCAAATTTTTTTGCAAGTTTTTTAAAAAAAGTTTTCCACAATAATTATTATTTATAATTCATATTTTTCTATTTTTGTATTAAATTAACTTTTCAATAAATATGAAATTAACAGAAATTATAAAATATCCCCTTACTTCTTTATTGGATTTAGTGTATCCTCCTATCTGCCCTGTTACAAATTATATATTAAAAGATAATGAGAGCATCATTTCAAATTCAATTTATTTTAAGTTTGATATTGCCAGCGACCCTTTTGAAATTAAAAATAACAAAGTTGATGATTATATCTCTAATAATTTCTATTTCGATAAAATATATTCACTATTCTCCAATTTTGAAGAAAGTCAAAAAATCGTTCATTTAATAAAATATAAAAAATATTATTGGATAGCTGAAACCATAGGCGAAGAGTTAGGGAAAAAAATTACGAAAGAATCTGATTGTAAATACGACATAATCCTTCCTTGCCCTTTGCATAAAGTTAAAAAAAGAACTCGTGGCTTCAATCAAGCATACCACATAGCACTCGGAATTAATAACAAACTAAATACCGAAATTATTGAAGATTTAGTGCTTAGACACAAATTCACTCAAACTCAAACTAAGTTAAAATCTAAAGAAAGAAAGAAAAATTTAGAAAATGTTTTCAAAATAAATACTAATTTTGAAAAGGATATTGAAAACAAAAGTATTTTAATAGTTGATGATGTTATTACAACAGGCGTAACAATCAATTCTATTGCAAAAGAACTTTCGAATTTCAATCCCAAACTAATAGATTGTGCAACAATAACAATGGCTTAATATGATTTTTTTCATTTTATTACTTAATTTCTTATTCCCAATAGACAACTACTACTACCCGTATCCAGATAATCCACCTGCGAATGTTTATCAACAGAGACGAGACGATTTTAGAAAGCATTTATTCGATGGGCAAGTTTATTTAGCTTTCTCTTCCGATTTTTACACAAAAGAGCAACACACAAAATTTCGTCAAAACTCAGATATAATGTATTTAACTGGCTATGGGTTTAAAGTAGCAATTCTATTTATGTCACCAGACGGATTTCAAATTGATGGGAAAACATTTTTTGAATTGCTTTATGTCAAAAAGCAAGATAATATGGATAAAATGTGGAACGGAACAAGACCAAATAAAGAACAAATTAAGCAGTTCTCTGGCATTCAAGAAGTATTCTGGGACAATGAAATTGATGTTAATACATTATTCGCTAATAAACCAGAAATGCTAATTGCACCTTATACCAAGGGTGAAAACTTTGCACCATACAAAGATTATAATTACACACCTATTGAAGTTGATATTCCATTTATTAAAAATATTCAAGAAAAAAACCCATTTCTAATAATTAATATTGATATAAAAAAAATTAAACTATTAAGAGAAATTAAAGATAAATACGAGATTAATTTGCTGAGAAAAGCAGTCGATATTTCAGTTGAAGCTCATAAGGAAGTAATCTCTCAAATCGACAATATCAAATATGAGTATGAAATCGAAGGAATAATGGAAGGTGAATTTAAACGGCTTGGTGCAGAAAATACTGCCTACAATTCAATCGTTGGCTCTGGGCTTAATTCTTGTGTTTTACATTACACAACAAACAGAGATTCAATCCATAACAACGACCTTATTCTCTTTGATTGTGGAGCAGAATATCACGGTTATGCCGCCGATATTACCCGAACAATACCTAAAAGTGGAAAATTTAACCAAGAACAAAAAATAATTTATGAAATTGTGTTAAATGCTCAAAAATTAGCAATAAATCATTGCAAACCAGGTGTGAAGCATTCTTCAGTTGATTCTATTGCCCGAGCATATATTGATAGTGCGTTGATTGATTTAGGACTTATAGAAACAACAGCCGAATCGCGAAGATACTTCCCACATGGCACTTCACATTATCTCGGTTTAGATGTTCATGATGTAGGAACATACACCAATCTTCAAGAAGGGAACGTCATAACTGTCGAGCCAGGCATATATATTCCGGAAGGAAGCGATTGCGACAAAAAATGGTGGAACATCGGCGTAAGAATCGAAGATGATATACTTATAACAAAAGACGGCTACGATAACTTGTCAAAGAACTTAGTAAAAGAAATACACGATATTGAGGAACTGATAAAAAAATGATAACATCAAAGAACATACAAATCATTTAATTAAAAGTTAATAATAGTTTTCAAATCTTTAAGTTTGATAATTTAATTTAAAAATAATGTTCATCAATTTTTAAAATAGAAAATAATTATATTCGTTTTATATTGAAAAAGAATCTATGGAATATACAAACTTACAAAAAGTGTTTTTAGAATTATTTAGGTATGAATTACCTGAACAACAACTCATTGAAATAAAACATTTAGTTCAATCTTATTTAATTAATAATATTGACCAATCAGTTAATATGTTATTTGAAAAAAATAATATTTCTTCTTATGAAATAGAAGATTGGCTAAAAGAAGATTTTAGAATCAATAAATGAGAGTAGTATTAGATACTAATATTTTGCTTGTTTCAATACCAAAGTTATCTAAATATAGAATTATATTTGATAAAATAATTAATAATGAAATTGAAATTGTTTGCTCAAATGAAATATTTACAGAATATCTTGAAATATTCTCTTTAAAGTTTGGTTTACAAACCGCAAATAATATTATTACATTACTTAATATAAAAGAAAACGTATTACAAGTTGAACCCCATTTTAAATATAATTTAATATCAGAAGACCCTGATGACAATAAATTTATTGATGCATATTTAAACTCCCATTCCGAATATTTGGTAACAAATGATAAACATTTTAACGTTGTGAAAAACATTCCATTCCCTATTATAAGCATGGATGATTTTATAGAGATACAAAATAAAATGAAGTAATGGTTTAAAACTTTTTCTACGCTATATATTTATTATTTTTTATATCTCATACATTTATTTATTTTTGACATTGAGTTTTATTCAACAAAGTCAAAAGATATTTAGGAACTAATAAAAAAATGATTATGAAAACTATTCTTGCTTTTATTGACCCACTTTTTATTTCTATTTTATTATTACTATTAACTATTTTTATTTTTAACAAAACAAATAAAAAACTATTTGTCTATTTATTTTTAATTATTTTTTATTTTCTAAATACCTCCATTTTTTCTGAAACATTACTATTTTATTATGAAAGACAATTTCCTCAAATAGATATTAATAAAATTGAAAGTGATGCTACTATTTTTGTTTTTGGTGGTGGTGGTTATAATGACGAAAATATGCCAATCTCCTCTCAACCACAAAGTGCATCTGCTATACGTTTGTTAGAATCCCTCTTAATTTCAAATAATAAGTCAACATTAATTCTTAGCGGTAGAGATGCCTTTCATAAAAGCAGTGAGGCAAAAACAATGTATAACATTGCAAAAAAATTAAAACCAAAAATCAACATTAAGTTGGACGAAAAATCAACTAATTCCGAGCAACAAATGTTTTACATATCAAAGTTAAAATATAATCAAATTATATTAGTTAGCTCAGCAAGTCATTTACCAAGGATAAATATGCTTGCAAATAAATATCAAATAAAGAATTATCTTTTAGCCCCAACAGAACATAAAATCAAAGAACTTCATTTTGAAATATTCGATTTTTTTCCAAATGCAAAAGCGTCTAATTATATGCGATATTTAATTTATGAACTCGCAGCATATTTATATTTTTATTTAAGATAACAGAAGCCAAACAAGTTGCTTGACTCCTGTTATTGCTTAGTTTTTAATCAATAGGATGCGGTTGCAATGAACTAACTGCAATTCTATTCCAAGAATTAATTTGATTAATTATTATAATTAATTGAGCAATTTGTTTCTGTGTAAAATGATTTTTTAATTCAAAATACACATCATCACTTACTCCATAATCTGAAATATTCGTTACTTCTTCAGCAAAGGCAAGGGCAGCCCTTTCGGCTTCAGTAAATATTATGCTTTCATTCCATGCCGCAACTAAATTGATTTTTTGAGCGGACACCCCTTCTTTCAGTGCATCTTTTATATGCATATCAAGGCAGTAGGCACAATGATTTATCTGTGAACACCTTATTTTAATTAACTCTCTGAGTTTAATATCAATATCTGTTGTTGCAATGAATTTTTCCATTTCAAGCATTAATTTATACGCTTCTGGCACATTTTCAGAGACGCTTAATCTTTGTTGCATTCCTCTAACCAACCTTTCAAATTTATATAAAATTATACTTATTAATACGAATATATTTTGTCGTTGTTTTATTTTTTTTGTAAATTATTTTATTTAAATATATTCAAATATTTATCAATATATAATGCTTTTTCTTTACTTTTATATTGCTGAATATATCGTGGATGTTCCAACACTTTCATACTCTTAAATATTTTAACTTTATCATTAATTCTCTTAATATATTCTGCATTTTTTTTCCCTAAAATATAAACTTCATCAGTGTTAAGTCCAATTTCAATATGCTTTTTAAGCGATTCAATCATAAATTCTTCAACACAAAGAAATAGTTCTTCAAAATCATAATAATTTGCGTTTAGAAATTTACCACCACCTGCGTCTCTTACAATAGCAAGTGGAAAAGGTGAATTAATATAATAATTCCTATAAAATTTATTTACACCACCATATTCCTCAATCATATCATACATAAACACAGACGAAACCTCGTGAGTGTGTGCTGACGTCATCATAATACCACAAATATTATCTAATCTTTTTGTATCAGTAAATGGAACACCTGTAACTCCTGCACCGTGTCTGCTTGGATTTATACCAATAATAAATTTTCGCTCTTTATTATCATTATAATATTTATTGTAGAATTGTTGCATTACAATGATAGTTTCAGGATTATTAATAAATGGGTTTAAAACTGAAATTCCCTCTGGTAATTTACCTGAATATTTTAAATTATTATTAAAATTAATTATTTTATCTGCGAAAGTGTGTAGCATTTTTTTATTATATATAAAAGCTTAATCTTTTAATAATTTTTTTAAATCTTTAAAGAACTTATCGAACATTTTAATCTTAATACTTTCTTCAATTGAAGTTTCACTTAATACATATCCACCATCTGTATCTACTTCTACAATAGATCTACCTTTTTTCATTGGATTTTTATAAGTTAATGTTTTGTCTTCATCTGGAGTGATAAAAAATACTTTAATATGTTTTGTAGCACCTGATTCTAGTAGTTTCAATTTCCAATAGCCAGTTTGTGCTATTCTTTCCCTTAATGTAACTTTTAAGATAAAACTGCTATAATCTTAAATGTTTTCTTTTGATAAATAATAATATCAACATCAGGTAAATGCGCTCCAAACTCGCCATAGTCTATGTATAAGTTTCTTTTTACATTACATAATCCTTCATCTAAATTTTTTTCTAATGTTCTTTCAAGTATGTTACCATTTACTATTTCTAATCCTAACTTCTTAATTTCATCAGTAATTATATATTCAATTAGCTTTTCAAGATTCTTTCCTTTAAATGCTCTCCAAGACTGCTCGTGGTCTCCGCCCTTAAAATCCTTTTTATGTAACTCTTTTGCATTATTTAAGATTTGTGAAATGTAACGATAAGTTTCTTTTTTGTATTTTACTTTTGCATTTTCATAGATAATAATTAAATCGTTAAAGTTCATAATTTCTCCATAATTAAAATATACTCAACTGGATATACTAAATTATCAGTTTTAGAAGTTTTTGCAAACCTTCCTGTTTTAGAATCTCTACTTGAAGGTAGCATCTTTGAAGGAATTTCTCTTTCAATTATTTTTATAGTTTTAAAGCCAATATTATTAAATTGCTCAGTAAATACATTTGAATTTAATATTTCAACTCCATTGAATTTGGTATTTCCAATTACAATACAAGCTCTACCACCTTTTTTTAAACTTCTTTTCACTTCAAGCCAAGTCTCTAACATATCCGAATAATAATTTCTAACTTCTTTCTTTTTTTTATTCTCTAAATTATTAACTATATTATCTGCAATTTGGCTTCTTAAATCAACACTACTTCTTTCTGAGTGAACGCTACCAGAAAATTTTTTCCTATAAATGCTTAGGTCTGTTAAATAGCCAAGCCATAAAAGAGGTAATTGGTGTAAATCAGCATACTCATACGAGGTAACATAAGGTGGGCTTGAAACAATTAAACTTGCTTCTCCGTTGTTACAATTTAGCTTTCGCGAATCATTACATTCAATACGTCTATATAGGTCAATATTATTTTTTATTTCAGGTAATAATATTTTATTAAATTCATAATGGCCTTTTATCATTTTTTTAGTTTGCTTTACAAATAAATCAAATGGATTATATTGTTTTTTATTTTTATCTCTTGTCGGCTTTACGCTTTTCTGCATCCAAACTGAACTTGTTTTGAGAATTTGAGCAAAAGCAACCAAGAAAAAGTTTCTTATATCATTTTCTTGAGTTTCATTTATTTTGGTTAAAAGTATTGCCAATTTATTTTTATTTTCTTCGCAAAACCAAAAATCTATTCTTTCATTTTGAGGAATTTGCTTCAATGCGAAATTTAGATAATCTTCATAATTACTTTCAAATATTTTCGCAATTTCAAAATACAATTTAGAAAACTCCTTTTCCAACGTTTCTGTATTAAGTGGAGTAGATTTTACTTTAGCAATTAAAGTTGCAATTTCATTTATATCGTTTCCAATTCCAACCCGTTGATTAACGATGCTTTCAATAACGGTAGTGCCACTGCCACTAAACGGATCGATTACAATATCCTTAACTTTGCTATTTTCAAGAATTAATCTTTTTGCAAGTTGAGGGATAAACTTTGCAGGGTATGTATAATACCCATGCGTTATATAGGTTGTCTCTTTAATTGTTTTGCCTGCAAATGACCAGGAACTATCAGAATTACTATTAAAGTTGGCGTCTTTAATGTTAATAATTGGCGGGTTAAAAAAATATAATTGCTCGCTCATTAAATTAGCTTCATAAATAACCTATAATTATGTATGAATAACTTCCATTATTAATTTTACATACTTTCAAATTTATAACTTTTTAGCTTAGTATCAAAATGATTAATTATTTTTCTTACCTTTCTTCTAAATATTTTGCTATATTATTAAACTTTACGTTATAAATGTCTACACTGTCTTTAAAATATTTCCTGCTTCCACGCCCATTTATTGAAACATAAGAACTGACATATATTTCTGGTTTTATTTTATATATTTTATAATGCTTATCACCTAAATACTTTGCGTATTGTAATATCATATCTGGTTGAAATGACATTTGTTTAACTTGTATGTCACTTAAATGATAAGATGGGTCGATATTTTTTTCAATCTTATTTTTATTATCAATTATCTTATAATTTACCCAGCCCGTCTTTTCCATTAACATTACACGCCAAGAAAATCTGTATCCTTCTTCTGTCCAGAATAATTCTCCTTTATTTAATATATATCTAAATGGAAATATTATTTGAAATAAAATAAATATAATAAATAAATATTTAGGTAATAATGAATAATTGATTTCACTTTTTTTTACATTATATTTTAATATTAATTTAATTTTATTTATTATAATATTATGTTTTTCCGGCGAAAAGAATATTAAAGTTAATAGTGTCATCATATATGGAAATATACCTATTTGAAATAATACTGATGTCATAAGATGAAAAAATATCACAAAAGTATAAGCATATTTTCTTGTTTTATTATTAATTAAAAATACCCATATTGTTAGGTCATAAATACAACCAGCCCAAGAAAATGCATAAGCAACCCATTGCTGTTGAAGTAGCCCTCCTATTATTGGTAAATCAGAAGATGCAGGCAACCACAAGCTCAGCGGCATTGTCTCAATTAACCAATCTGAATTAATTTTAGCAATTCCTGCATATAAGTAAACAATAGAAATTAATATTTTTGGAACTAATAATTGCCAATTTTTAATACTATTATTTTCACTTTTCTTAATAATTGAATCAATTGAAAAATAATTCGATAAAGGAAGAAAAATCATAGCAAAAGCTAAAACAGAAATAAAATAGTAATGATTCAAATAATATGATTTGTCAATTAATTCTATATAAGTAAATAAAATAAAAAATATAGTAATTGCATATTTATATAAAAATCCTAAAATAATAAAAATACAGGAAATAATTAATAAATAATACATTAAATAAATTATTGTATCACCTGGATAAATAATAAATTCAAAGAAAGAAAAATGATAATCAATATTTGTGTAAAGACCTTCTATCCAACCCATTGCTATAAATCTAATTAAAGAAAATAGCATTATTGAACCAAATAGTATTCTTAAAGATATAAGTGGCGCAATACTAACATCATGTTCTAAATATTGATTAACCTTGCCCAACATTAATCGCCATCATTGTCTTGATAAGTAATTGAAACTCCCAAAACTGATGGCATATCAACTTTTAAATAGACAATTTGTTTTTGAATATCTTGATAAATAGAAATTAATTCTTGCTTATTATTTTCAATATTAGTTTTAAAATCTCCATTTAAGCTTTTCAATCGTGCTAATATATTTGTAAAATTATTCATAATTGTCTCGTGCAGTTTCCCATCGCCATATTTATTTCTTCGAGCATATAAATAATCATATAAACTCAACCCCTTGTCATTATTTTTAAAGAAATTAATATATGCTTCAACTCCAGCAATTAATAATTCTTTTGAATAATTTGAATAAAATGCCTCACTTCTCTCAATTTGCACAACTCCATTTGTTCTAATTCCAATTGGGATACCTAACTTACCATCTCTTGTGTCTTTTTCCCAATATTTATTTAAAGAATTAACTATCATACTAATCCCAGAACCAACACTTTTTCCATCATTTTCTGCAAAGGTAACTTTGTAGTTACCATTCCATTCAGAATTTACTTTATCAACTCTGCTTTTCATTAATTGCAAAACATCTAAAAAGTATTTTTTAAATTTAATATCGTCGAATTTGTTTCCAAGTAATTCATCATCACTAAATAAAAGATAATCTAAGCAGGGTAATCCAATCGCATCTATATTTATAGCACTTAATAAATTATTTTCATCATTTTGAATATTAGCAATAATTTTTGCTTTATTTGATGGAAAAATATTAATTACATTAAGTAGAGAATATGTTTCCGAAGGACCGAAGTTCAACATTGCAACTTTCTGCCAAGACAAATATACTTTTTTAAATTGATTTTTTAGGTCATCAATTTTTTTATTATCTGAATTATCTTTTATTGAAAGAGCAATACTTTCAAAAATTACAAATTCATTATTTAGCTCTGCAAAATTTGGAATTATATAATACTTTACATAATCGCTTAACATTTGGCTTCTATTAAATGTGTCATCTGCTGGTTTATCATCTTTCTCATTACATGATAGCAAGATAAAACTTAATATAATAATTAAAAAATACTTCATAATTGTCCAATATTAAATAGAAATCTATACAAAATTAACTAAAAATAAGTAATAAGACAAAAATAATCGTGTTTATGTAATACAATGTTGTTGAAGTATATCAATAATTTATTCATACTAAAAATTTTTTTTTTATTTATATTTTATTATTTTTGAATAATGTTGATTTAAGATTAATAAGAAAATGAGGTTATAATATGAAAATATTGTTGATTTTACTTGTTTTAATGAGTCTCAATTTACAAGTACACTCTCAAAATTATATATTTAAAAGTTCAGATGGAAACTATTATTCTTATGCAAATAATTATAAATATGAATTTATAGGAAATAAAATTCTTATATCAAACACAAATGAAAGTGTTGAAATAGAATTTAAAAATAATAAAGGTGAAGATTTAAAAATAAATGAAATTCAAAACTCATTCAAAGTTAATTACTATAGTGCTGACCATAAAACCGAAGATTTAGACGTTTATCCATCATTAAAATTTTCTAATATAATCATTCATATAACCGATAAATTAAATATTTATAATTTAGGTGATAATAAAATTTCTGTGATTTCTAGTCAACTCGAAGACAATAATATTTTAACTTTTGACCAAAGTGTAAGACTATTTGTAACTCAGGAATATAATCCCAATTTATTATTTTCATCATTTGTAGGAGCTAGTGATAAAGGATTAATGAGTAGTAGTTCAAAAGATGAATCAGGAAACGTTTATATGTGTGGTTCAACAGCAAGTAATTTAAAAGGTTGGTTAAAGAACGCTTATGATTCGACAAGCAATAATGATGAAGATTGTTTTGTAATTAAATTAGATAATTACAATAACATACTTTGGGGAACTTATGTAGGAAGTAGTGGTATTGATAGGGCAATAGGAATTGACTCACGATTTGGAATGGTATGGATTGGTGGTGAAGCACAAGGTAATGAAATGCCAACTTTTGATAAATCTATTAAGAACAAAGTTTCAGGAAATTCTGATATTTATATTTTTCGGCTAAATTACGAAGGCAAATTAGAGTATGGAACTTATAATGGAGATGTAAACTATGACGCGGCAAATGATGTAAAAATTGGTAATGATAGTGTTGCCTGGATTGGTGGTAGAACTTTCAATGCAAATATGGAGTTCTTTACTACTTATAACGCATATATCAGGTATAATAATAACAATGGTAGCACTTCTAATGGATATAATGCCTTTTTAATGGGATTCACACCAAGAAACAACTGCATCTATTCTTCTTTATATGGCAATGGTTCCTTTGAAACTACTGAATCATTATGCTTGACTAAGAATTTTATAATACTTGGAGGGTATTCTGAAAGTCTAAATTTAGAGAAGCAAATTGGAAACAACTCTGGCGCAAATTTTCTTTATGGTCTTGATAAAAACACTTACAAAGTAGTATGGAGTTACAAGTATCCCCAAACTAAGCATACAAATATTCAAAACTTATGTAGTTTAGACAGCACAAAATTTATAGTGACAGGATACACCGATGCAACAAATATTGCAAAAGGAGATGTATTCCAAAAAACTAAAACTTACAATGGTAATGATTTGGACATGTTTATTTCTATAGTCGATGAAAATGGTATTGTCGAAAAAACAACATATTTCGGTGGTTCTAAGAACGAAGGCAAAATCACATATAATTTCCAAGGTGGTGGTATTTCTTTAGATAACCAGAAAAATATATACGTCTCAGGATATACTGAATCAACAGATTTACAAAATAGCGAATACGCTTTTCAAAAAATTCATGGAGGAAATCAGGATGCTTTTTTTGCTATTTTTGATAAAGATTTAAAGGAATTAAAATATTCAACCTACTTAGGAGGTTCAGCCGATGACGTTGGTAAAGATATTTTGTGGTCAAATGACAAAGTCTACTTAAATGGATATACATCTTCTTTAAATTTTCCAATTACAGAAAATGCAATAGACAAATCATTTGAAATAAATACGAAACATCCATTTATATCTATTTTTGGATTTCCTAAATCAACACCTTGTGAAAATACTAATTACGAATATAATGGCTTTCGTAACATCGATGGACTTATTCTCTCGCAAGATGCAGTTGTATATGATTCTACTTTAAGATTAACTAAAGATGACTTTTTCCAAAGAGGAGCCATCTGGACTGAAAACCCAATAGATTTATCAAATGGTTTATCAAGTGAATTTGCGTTCCAGCTTTCAAATGGCGATAATAAAGGTCTTGACGATGGTTTTACCCCCGGAGCCGATGGTCTTGCATTTATTATCCAAGCTGATAAAACAGCCGTAATTGGCAACTATGGAGGTGGTATAGGTTATGAAGGTATTAAAAACGCTCTTGTAATTGAACTTGACCTTTATCAAAATATAGACGATGATTACAACGACCCGAATGGAAATCATTTAGCAATTTTTTCTTCAAAGAGTAAGGTAAGTGCTAATCATAATTCAAATAATTTAATCTTTGAAGACACTTATATTGATAATATTCAAATAAACAAATCTACTTATATTTTTAAAATAAAATATGATAGGAATGCTAAAACTTTGGATTTATTTCTTAATCAAGCCAATTCTTATGAAAAAAATGTGGCACATTTAAATGATTTTAACTTAAGTAATTATATTGATTTAATAAATGGCAACAGCGGTTACTTAGGGATTAGTGCTGCCACTGGTAGCTCAGTACAGCGACATGAACTAAAATATTGGAAATTTTGTGGAGGAGAATCATCAACTTCATCGACTGAAAATTATCAACAAAGTGTGTTGATTTATCCAAATCCAGCAATTAATTTCTTACAAATCAAAAATGAATATATAAATTCTACTATTTCAATATTTGACTTACTTGGGAATAGCTATAATTTTATAAAAAATGGAAATAAATTAGATGTAAGTGCGTTAAATTGTGGTGTTTACATTATACAATTTGTGCAAGGACAAGAAATAATAACACAAAAATTAATTATTGAAAATTAATCAATTTTTATTTCTGGGATTGAATCCCTGAAAACGTAAATATAACCTAATATAGGGTCGGTTGAGGAGTGATTTATAAGCATTTGTATGTTTTTTTCAGATAGTTCGGCGCCGGAGTTCATTAATTTCATTCCAGAATTTGCCTTAATCTCGCGGGATATTATCATACTTGGCTTTAATTCGCTTAAAAGTAAAGCAAAATCTTCTTCATAATTATTTTGTTTGCCTTGTTTTTCAATGTATTCTTCAAGTAAATTGATTACCCTACCATCATAGATTCTGTTTATCCTTCCTTTCAGCTTTTCTATAGAACTTTTTGCATCCAAATTATTAAAGTACATATTTTCTTCAAAATCTAACACAGCACGAATAATCCTTGACGCTAAAGGGATTTGCCAAGATTGTATTTTACTCGGTATGCCTGTTCCATCAAGATTTTCATATATATGAAATAAAATTTCGCCCACATTTTTAAATTTATCAATAGAAGTAGCAATTTCTTTACTTACGATTGGAATTTGATTCATCATTGGGTTAAGCACCCTACCGTTTGACATTACTGGTTTTTTAAGTAACTCATCGGGTAAAAACAATCGTCCTGCTTGACAGAAATAAGAAGCAATTTCTATATCTTTGATGTCTTGCTTGCTTAATTGATTGAATTTTTCTGCGATCCAAATTGAAGTAACTGCAATATTACTCATCATTTCGTGAGAGGCAGGCAGTCTTGCTTGAATAAATTTTGTGGATATTTTAATAATATTTTTTAAATCTTCTTCGAGTTGTTGAGATAATTTATGTAATAAGTAATTTTCGTGCTCAATTTTCAGGTGCATTGAGAGAATTTTTGTTCCTAACCTAATTCTATTATGAATTATTTGTTTTTTTTCGTGTCCAATTAAATAATCATCAAAACCTGCATCAATATACTTAGTTAAGTGCTCATATTCGTCTAAATCACTAACAACAATTAGATAAACTTTGCTTCTAATATTTCTTTTTTTAAGTTCATTATCTAAATCAAAAACATTTTTATTGCCAAAGACTTCATCACAAAAAACGACCGCTGGTTTGCTAAGTATAATATTATCTAAGCAATCATTAAATTCAGAAGAATGAATTACTTCGCTATTAATATCAAGCTCTTTGATTAACTCAGTTAATTTTTCGGTTCTAATACTATTATCATTAATAATTATATATGATATATCATTAATCATTATTCTTGCGTGTTATTTTTATCAGGTGCTTCTAAATCACCATCAGCTATTTCAAAATCAGAAACTTTTAAGTTTTGAACTAAAATACTTATTCTTCTATTCCTATTGTCGAATGGGTTCTCAGGATATTTTAAAAATTGGTCTGCATAACCGATTACTTTTTTAACTTGTCCTTCCCAAAGCCCTGTACGGCTCATATAAGACCTTGCAGCATTAGCCCTATCGGCAGATAGTTCCCAGTTTGTATACTCATTACTTTTTCCATACTTTCTTGCGTCTGTATGTCCTTCAATATCTACAAAGTTAGGTAATTTTCCGGTTTCAGTTGCTATTTCTTTTAGTATAAATTTAATATTATTATTTAAAACTGCACTACCGACTTGGAAAAAGTTTCCATCGTCTTTTTCAATCAGCTCAATTCTCAATCCTTCATTAGTCACGCTAATTTCGATAGAAGAGGCGATCTTCCTCATTTCTTCGTTTAAGTTTTCTAACTTTTTAATAAAATGCTCTAAGTCTTCTCCGACTTGTTCTAATCTATTGGCAGCTTGCGTGCTATCATTTATTGCTTTTTCTCTAATTGCTTCTTTAATTGCTTTATAGTATTCGCTATTTAGGATTTGGTCGGCAGAGTTTTTTCCTTTACCTTCGCCGTCTTCTTCTTCTCTACCTTTCATTTTTTTCAAATCAAGGTCAATAGGGATAGTCATTTTTCCAGTAACAAAAGAGAAGGCACCAGGGTCTTGAAAATAAGCCGCAACCATTTGTTTAGTTTGCTCGGAAGAAGCAATAATCCACATAACAATGAAAAAAGCCATCATTGCGGTAACGAAATCGGCATAAGCCACTTTCCAGGCACCACCATGATGCCCGCCACCGCCTTTAACGACTTTTTTAATTATTATCGGTTGTTCGCCTGAGTTTTCTTCACTTGCCATTGCTATTAACCACCTTTTATTGCTGTTTCACTTTCTGCAAATGTTGGTCTATTACCTGGATCAA
Organism: uncultured Hyphomicrobiales bacterium; assembly: GCA_964465945.1. Taxonomy (GTDB): domain Bacteria; phylum Bacteroidota; class Ignavibacteria; order Kapaibacteriales; family UBA2268; genus JAJRPT01. Next base: position 109,349 of record CAYXMM010000008.1, on the reverse strand, counting down.
TTGCTCTTCTACAAAATTCAACGGCAACGCTTGCAGGTGCTCCTTTTGCAAAAGAGAGTAAAGCTGATTTTAATGCTGCCATATACTTTGCATTTAAGTTGTTTGTCAAGTCAAGGTTTCTTGCAATAGGTTGAACAAATCCGTAAGATAATAATACTCCTAAGAATGTTCCAACAAGAGCTGCTGCTACGTGATGACCTACTGCTTCTGCACCCTCATTGATTGAACCCATCGTAATGATGATCCCTAATACCGCTGCAACAATCCCAATACCTGGCAAGGCATCACCCATTGTTACAATAGAATGCACAACATTATGCTCTTCTTCATGAATACCTTCGATATCAATATCCATTAATTCTTCAAGGTCATGAGCGGGGATACCGCCGGAAAGAATAACTTTCATAGTATCACATAAAAATTCTGTAGCATGGTGATTACTTAGAAAACTTGGGTATTTTGATATTATACTTGAACTTGAAGGATTTTCAACATGTGGTTCAAGGGCAATAAGTCCTTCTCTTTTAGCGTATTGAAAAAGTTCATATAGCATTTTCATTAAATCAAGGTAATCTTGTTTTTTCACACTTACTCCTTTTAGAACTGTTCCAAAAGAAGCAAATATACTTTTAATATATGCCAATGGATTCGCAGCAATTAAAGAACCCGCTGCAACTCCACCAATAACTATAAATTCTGATGGTTGAATCAATGTTATAATATTACCTCCTGCCATAAGGAAGCCACCTAACATTGAAACTAACACGACTGCTAAACCAATTATAGCAAACATTTATTTTCTCTCAATAATTTTTAATCTTTCAATTACAGACTCTCTTTCGGGGTCCAATTTTAAAGAATTTTTATACGCTTTAATAGCATCATCTTTTCTATTTAATTTCATCAATATTTCGCCATAATGCTCATAAACTTCAGCGCTTGCATCGCCTTGTTTAATTGCTTTTTCGATAAATTCAAGTGATCTATCGTATTTACCAATTAAGAAATTTATCCATGCATAAGTATCTAAATATGCAGCATTTTTTGGCTCCATTGATAACGCAATTTCGCTCATCTCCTCTGCATCATTTAATCTTTCACCTCTAACAGATAAAGAGTAAGCATAATTATTATTAACTAATGGATTTAGAGAATCTATTTTTAAAGCGCCTTCGTAATAATAATCTGAACTATCCCCTTTACCCATTAAATCATATACTACTCCAAGTTGTATCCAATTATCTAAGAACTCTGGATTGAGTTCATTAGATTTTTTAAAATATGCAACTGAAGTTTCATAATTTTTTAAAGATTGATTAGCTACACCTAAAAAGAACGGGAATCTTGAGTCATTAGCAAACTTTTTATATCCGTCTGCAAGATAGATAATGGCAATACTATCTTTCATTTTCTGTAAATAATATAATCCAATACTTGCATATATATCGGGAATTGTATCTGAAAACTTTAATGCTTTTTCAAACATTTCGTTTGAAAGGGTTGAATTACCGATTTTAGAAGCTAAATATCCCGCTTGTAAATGCATCTGCCAATCGAAATAAAATCTTGAATCTATCTTATCCAAATAACTATTTATAACTAATTTATCGTTCATTGAACTATCATAAAGCATTCTATAACCTACAGTTCCATAATATTTTTTTAAATCTTCTGTCGGAACATTTTTATCAACTTTGTTTAATAGTTCCACTGCATCGCTATATTCTTTATTGTTTAAATACATATCTAATAGTTGTAAGCCAATAGTGGTGCTTGTGCTGTTTAATCCTTGTAATTTTTCTAAGAGTTCTTTGAATTTGTCGTTATTTTTTGTTGCTTTGTATAATTCCAAAAGCGCCATAATAAGTTTTTCATTCTTTGGGTCATCTTTTAAAATTTCTTCGTATAATGGAATTGCATCTATTGGTTTATACATTTCCACTAAGTTAGCATAGTTAAGTCGATTGAATAAAGAGTTATCAATTTCTAAGATTTTTTTCTGAACTATGATAGCATCTTTAATGTTATTATTGTGAACATACATCTCGACTAACATTTCCAGTGTTGGTAAAAATCTTGGATTCAAATCTAATGATTTCTCCATTGCTTGAATGGAAAGTTCATTTCTCCTTAATTGCGAATAAGCTCTTGCGATGGCGTAATATATTCCGGCTGATGAGTCTTGCTCTAATGCAAGATTCAAATCAATTATGCTCTCAGCCCATTTTTCTTGTTGTTGCAAGACCATTGCATCAACAAATAAATCGGAAGCTGCTGGAGTTATAGATTTATTATCAATTTTCTCAATATACTTTTTAAAGTCTTCTCTAATTTGTCCATCGTATTTTCCTTCTTTTGTCGAAGAACAAGATGAAACAAATCCACAAAATATAATTATTAATAATTTAATTTTCATTTTTTAAGTTCTTATATACAATCTCTATTATTTCTAAGCATTTTGTTGCCATTTCGTTATGACTATCTAAAAGCGGATTTATTTCAACCATTTCAAAACTTGTCTTTTTTCCACTTTTTGTAAGTAAATCAACTAAATTTTTCATTTCTTCTAAAGAAAATCCATTATTAACCGGTGTACCTGTTCCAAATGAGACAAGTTTTGGGTCCATTGAATCTACATCTAATGATATATAAATATGTTCGCAATCTTTTAGTGTTTCTAATATATATCTTGCACATTCTTCGATTCCGTCCTGTCTTGCTTCGCTAACTAAGTAATGTTTAATACTATTTCTTTCTAAGTTAATTTTCTCTTCTTTTTCGTAGTCTCTAATTCCAACCAAGACTAAGTCTTCATAGTTGAGTGCTTTTTTTTCTCCAGACAAATTCTGTAAATAATGCCATTTCTTTTTAGTTTCTGAGTCTAGGTCACGTTTTTTACACTTTATGTTATCTTCTCTTAATGCTATACATAAAGTCATTCCGTGCATATTCCCGCTTGGTGTTGTGTATGGAGAGTGCATATCTGTATGCGCATCAATCCAGACTACACCTATTCTTACATCTGGTTTCATACGCTTAAACGCTGCCAAATATAATGCCGAAGAAGCATGGTCTGCTGAAAAAAATACTTGGTTTTCATTGTAATTCAACTCATTCATCAAAATCTTAAAGTTTCTATTGTAATAATCTAATACGCCATCGATATTATGTGCTGATGGATTTTGCTTTATAATTTTATTAAAAAGCAGTTCATTTTTGGATATTAAATAGAACATTTCGCCCAAATCAAAATCTTTTTTTAACGCCTCGAACCTCATTGCATCGAACGAAAGGGAAGTTCCTCTTGTTCCTGCTCCTAACTCATTCTTATTTACGAAACCTTGTATTTTCCTCATACAAAACTCACATTGTGGATAATCATACTACAAAAATACAATTTTTTTCCTTAACTCACCATTTAGATGCTTATTGTGTAAATACTTGAACTTTTGTTGATTAATAATAATGTTAAAATTTGTTTGGTTAATATGCTTTCTCAATTATGCTTTTATTACGAAAATATGATTAATTTTTGAATATATTTATTATGCCATTTTATATCGTTTTGTATATTATTTTTAATTTTTTGCAGATTCTGGTAATTTTTCATTTTTTTTTAAAATCGTGTAAGTATTTGCTAATATTATTTGTTACAAGAAATGTGTAAAAATATTGTCGTTTTCGTCTGCAAGAAATTCCAATACGTTCAAAGAACTATTTTTTTAACCTTCGGGAGGGTTGAAACCTTATGAAGGTGGGTTTATTTTTTTCTATACTACTCCTACGGAGCAGTTTTATTTTTGTTTATCTTTTCTATTGATATTATGCTTCTACGAAGTAATAAATACAAAACACCCCGTCGTCAAGTCGACAACCCTCTGATAGTTCGGCATAGCATAATCCAGCCAATGCGCAACCTATTGCGGCAATTATAAATCCTAATGCTACGGAAGGACCAGCACTTTGGGCTGCGGCTGCAGCAGTTCTTACGAATAAGCCCGCACCGATTATTGCTCCTATTCCAAGTGCAATTAATGCGCTTGAAGTTAGAGTTCTGCTTAGTCCTTTTTCTGAGTCAGCGGCTTCGCCTAATAATATTGAGATTGGTTTTTTAGTAAAAATACCCATAATTGATTTGATTGGTTATTGATAAATTTCCGTTTAATGTAAAATTATAATGTAGTGTTATATGTATTTATGTTTTTAAAATATTTTTTAAAACTAATATATAATTTATATATCAAAATTATAAAATAATTTTAAATTATGGTGTGTTTTTTTATGTTATTTAAAATAAAATGATAAATAATATGCTTTTTCGCAAAATTTTTTCTATATTTTACTTTTTTTTAGAAATATTATTTTTAATGCTTTCTAATTAGCTTTGCGAATTGATTATTCTTCGATGTAATCTAAATCTTTTTTCCCACTCTATATAGTTAGATACTATCATATAGTTTATTCTTTCACTATCTTACTTCGTTGCACTACTTCTCCATTGTTGTTGATAAATAAAAGAAGATATACACCTGCTGCTTGGTTTGAAATATCAAGCATGTTAGTATTTTTTCTGTCGATAATACTTTGTCCTTTTAGATTTGTCAAGCGTACATTTATATAAGCCGAAAAATTAATTTGATTTGTTGTAGGATTGGGAAAAAAAATAATTTCATTTGTATTGGCTGTCTGGTCATTAACTCCTGTTATTGCACAATCCTCACTAAAACTTACGTTTTCGTCAAATCCAAAACTATCTCCTATCCATTTAGATTTACTATATGTAGAATCATCCACTTGTATGCAAGTTAGATTAGGATTATCGTCAGCATGAAATATTTTCAAACTACTATTGTTTTTGTTTGCCACATTCAAACTTGTTAGACTATTGCTGTAACAATTAATAGATTGCAAAAATTTACTATTACTTAAATCCAAATTCGTTAGATTGTTATCATCACAAGAAAAGTTGCTTAAAGCAGTATTAGAACTTAAATCCAAATTCGTTAGATTGTTATCATCACAAGAAATGATTCTCAAAGCAGTATTAGAACTTAGATTCAAACTCGTTAGCTTATTATTGTAACATAAAAGGTATTGCAAAAATTTATTTTTACTTACATCCAAATTTATCAGATTGTTCCTATGACAAGAAATCTTTTTTAAAGCAGTATTATTACTTAGATTCAAACTCGTCAGGGAGTTATCATTACATGCAAGATCTGTCAAAGCAATATTTGAACTCACATCCAAACTCGTAAGTTGATTATTTTGACAATCTAAAGAAGAGATATTAATAAACGCTTCAATGCCTGTAATATCGGCAATTTTCAACTCGGGTATCAATAGTTTTCCGGTAAACGCCTCTGCTTCACTTACCTGTATTTCGCCATCGCCGTTGGTGTTGATTATAGGGGTATGATTCAACAAAGCGACTTTAAAATTAGCATCGGGAATATGAACAATTTGTGCCTTTACAGTAATGGTACATATTATTGTTGCAAGAGTAAAAAGTAATACTTTTTTCATTTTCTATCTTAATTTAAAGTTATTAAAAATGGTCCAAGACTATTATAATTAATAAAATTTACTTTTGAAGAGGGAAAAATTGCTTGAATATTTGTCAATTTTTCCTCTTTTTTTAAAAGTTTGTTGTTTGCTTATGGCAAAGTTACAATAATATTCTAATAAAAAAAAACATTTTTCATATATACATATCAACTAACTATACTTTTTTATTTGAAAGCTTTAATGGATTTTTTCTAATTAACTTTGCGAATATATTATTTTTCTATATAATCCAAGTCTTTGTTAAAACTCTCTTTTAGCCGACTTAATGCAAAAATAGATACAAGAGTGAGAATGAATATCATTATATAAGATGCTGTAATTATGCTTTTGTTACGAAAATATGATTAATTTTTGAATATATTTATTATGCCATTTTATATCGTTTTGTATATTATTTTTAATTTTTTGCAGATTCTGGTAATTTTTCATTTTTTTTTAAAATCGTGTAAGTATTTGCTAATATTATTTGTTACAAGAAATGTGTAAAAATATTGTCGTTTTCGTCTGCAAGAAATTCCAATACGTTCAAAGAACTATTTTTTTAACCTTCGGGAGGGTTGAAACCTTATGAAGGTGGGTTTATTTTTTTCTATACTACTCCTACGGAGCAGTTTTATTTTTGTTTATCTTTTCTATTGATATTATGCTTCTACGAAGTAATAAATACAAAACACCCCGTCGTCAAGTCGACAACCCTCTGATACTTCGGCTACGCTCAGTAACCGAAGGGACGGACTTGAAGAGTTAATTATACAAAAATTTGAAATACGCAAAAATATGCTTTATAATGCGATGATAAAGTTTATTATTTATAAATTATTTTTAAATGTTTAAAAAAAAATGAAATCAAAATAATGATAAACATCTAATCAATATACTTAGTTAAATCCATTATTTTCCATCTGCCATTTTTCCATTTTGTTAACATTTTCAAACTTTTGAAAGAAACTGATGATGTTGATATAAATTTATCGTCGAAACTATTCAAATCTATTTTTACTTCTTTCTGAAATCCTGTATAAAAATTGTATTTCTGAATTACTATATCAAGTGTTTTATCAATAGCTTTAGCTTCGTTATAAAGTATTACGTAAAAATTATTTGTCTCATCAAAAGTAATTGAATGAACAAAATATTTATTAAAATTTTGAATCTTTGATGAATCAAGAAATGATTCTGAATCGTACTCTTGGTCTCTTGTAAATGCCTGTTTTAAAATGCCTTTGGGTTCTATCTGAGTGAGTGCTTCATTCTGTTTGATAAAAAATATGTCATTATAACTATTTATAAATATTAATTTATCATCTTTAAAATTATAAACACTATGTGCTTGAAGAATTTCTTCAATGGGCTCTCTAAAACTTATGTGGTTCTTTTTTAATTCACTAAAGCTAATAATTGGTGTTTCAATTTTATTTTTTAAATTAATTAATTTCATTATGTATGCTTTATTATAATCGCTTAGAATTTGTTTGTTCAAGAAAACGTTTGAAATTAAGTAATCTTCTTTGTAATATTTTGTTCTTAGTTGGGCATAGTTGTTAAATTCTAAACTATCAATAGTAATTATACCATTTTTTATATTTATAGTAAAGTTTTTCGGAATTCCATTATATTGAATAGTTGTGTCAATTTTACCTTTGTCATTAATATTAGTAAAAGTGGTTGAATTAACAGCACCTACACAATATCCAGTTAAAATTATTTCTTGTTCTTTATTATATAAGCAATTTTGGATTTTGACTCCCATATTTGGGTTCTCGGAGTAAAATCTATTCCATTCATCTTCAGTACAATTCTTTTTGAACATTAATGGTATTGTATCAGTAATTATTATTTCATTTAATAATCTACCATCTCTTGTGTTAAATTCACTTATCCTAAAGTTTAGATAATCAAATATACAAATTTTTGAACCATCGGGACTCTCGCTACCAGAATTAGCAAACATAATAAAATTATCGTCAGATTCAATTAATTTAGTAAACGCACTATTATTTAATATTGAATCAATTTGAGTGTAATTAATTTGATTATGAAGAATATCTAGACTTTTATAAACAATATTACTATCATTATCTAATAATATTAATGAAAATTGACTTTTTACTTTATACTTATTTTTAACAATACCTTCTGAATCACAAAAAAATTCAATATTTTTATATTCATTTTGAAGTGATTTTAATTCACGTACATCGTCGCAAACTACAAGCGCATTTCTGTTGATATTAGGATATTTATACGATAAATTTTCAATTAAATCATTTAACCCCGCTAACGAACACCCGGGACATGCTCTTATGTCAATTAAAACTTGAAAAGTATACTCTGATTTAGCGAAAAGTGTAAATAAGATAATTAATATAATAATTTTCATTTTTTTCCTTTTAAAAAAAAATGTAGTTGCTCCTTTCAGAAGCAACTACATACTTATTATTGAGTATCCATCCAGTCTAATAAATCCTGTATATTATTAACACTAAATGAATTGGAATTTGTTTGTGATTATTGTATTTGCTTAACTTCAACTTTTTGGTCATTGATGAAAAGTCGGCAATTAATTTTTACCCACCCACTCATATTTACTTTGATATTTTCTTTTTCGTTATTCGTATTAATTAAATGTCCCGATAAATCAGCAGAAAAGAAGTTTTGCCTTTCATCTTGTAATTTTCCATTTACATATAGTCTTTCGCCTTGAAACCAAGTGTTTTCAATCTCAATTTCATTTTCATCGTAAGTAGTTTTCCAGACACTTCTCATATAATTCTCCTTTAAAATTTATTTTTAATTCAAATTTAACTTTTTTTTTTTTTTTTAAGCAACTCCACCCCTATTTCTCCTGCCAATCTACTTTATAATAGCCGGGTTTGGATTTAAAAATTTTTAATTTATTAATTGAAATTTGAATTCTTATTGATAATCTACAAAAATTACTTTTCATTTTTCACAGCAAGTTTAATAGTAAAATTAAGTTGTTTATCTATTCCACTTTTTAAATCTTCAATCGTGGGAATGATTTCATAATCTGGAATTATTCCTCTGTTAGTATTTTTGTCATTATTAGTGAACATAATATACTTAATTGTTGGTGAAAATATAGTAAATTTAGAATATGGAAGTATCAATTCGGCAAATTTTCCCGATGTATTTCCACAATATGTTCCTCCTGTTTCTTCTCCAATAAAAACTGCTCTATTATTATTTTTAACAACATTACAAAATTCACTAGTTGCTGAAAAACTTAAACCATTAATTAAAACATAAACTTTCCCTAAAAAACTATTCTTCTTAGGTTGTTGAATAGATAAATTAGAGTGTTCATTTTCCATAAGAGTTTTTGTTACTGTTGATAATTCTTTATAATATCTGAAACTTAAATTTGTTAAATATGAATATAATAAAGAACCAAAGACATCTCTACCTCCACCATTCCCTCTTAAATCTATAATTAAAGACTTAATTTTTCTTTTTTTAATTTCAGTAAATGAGCTTTCAAGAAAATTAGAAAAATTAATTTTAGCATTTACTAAATCATTTTCTACAAATGTTTTTATTTTCAACAAAGCAAGTTGATTATTAACGAACTCTAAACAGACTAAATTATCGTTTGATTCATTTACAATTCGATTACATTGAATATCTTTCTTGAGTTCTGCTTTTATAATCGACTTTTGTAAAATACCATTATTACCCTTATATGTAATCTCGTATTCAGAGTTAACCCCATAAACTAAACTGAAGTAGAACCAAAATGAATGATTCAAAATCCAATATTTCTTTGTTTCAATACTTCCATCAGAAACTATATATCGAAAAAGTTCTTTTCTAATAGCATTTATACTCTTTCCGTTAATCTCTATTATTTCTATGCCGGATTTATAATTTGTTAAATTGGAACAATTAACGAAAGCTTTATTTGATGTAAAATATAGAGATAACGGAAAATGCTTTTCTTTTTCTTCAATAATTTTTATTGTTTTTTCAGGAGCAGAACAACTTAGATGTCCATCTTGTATTTCGCTCAGTATATGCTTTATAGTCTTATAAAAATCTCTTTCAGATGAATTATTATTTATGCTTTCTATTGATTGTTCAAATAGATTATTAATATATTCTTTGTTTTTAAACCTATATAATGATGGGTGGTTATTTTCAAGAAATTTTTTTAATATTATTAAATCATTTTGATAACCTTCATCATAAATAGTTTGTGAAAAAACTGTACTAGATAAAATGATAAAGATAATAAATATTTTACAATTTATATAGCTAATCATTTCATTTCTCCTGCCAATCTACTTTGTAGTAGCCGGGTTTTGATTTTAGTACTGCTTTTAGGAACTCTTGGTCGTAATAGATGCTTTTGGGGGAGCGACCATTGTCTTTTGTTACGTCGTTCATATAGCCGTCGTTGTATTTTACGCTGATTTGTTTCCATAATTCGCGCCATGAGGAGACTACTTTTTCAGCTTGGGTGTTGGAATAGTCGGTTAAGTATTCTTGTGCTAATTTTGGGTCGATTTTATACATATCTGTTGCGGCTTTTTCTATGCTTGGTTGCATTGCTAAGAATTTATTTTCGAATTCATCTTGGACTAAGTTTATGTCTTTTATTATGTGATCATATTGTAAATATGCTCTGTTTGCGACTGCATTGAATACCCAAAAGGCAACATCCCAAGAAAATTCTGTGATTGAGCCGTGGTCGTAGGAGTATGGTATGCTTGTGTTGCCTGCATAAAAGGGAACGTAGCAACTTGTTGATGCCGCATCGGGTCCGAACCATAATATGTGGGCGATTTCATCTGGCATATTTGAGCGGGATTGTGAGATAAAAGTCCAAGCGCTTTGTTGTGTGCCTATTGGTCTTTCCCAAGCGTAACTATTTGTTGTGTCGCCTTCGATTTTCCAAGTTAGTCCTTTCCATCTATATGGGCAGCCGTAAGGTCCTGCGGCTAATCCTTTTGTCATATCAAAGTCAGTGCCTTCAAAGTGGTCTCTCATCCAGTTTTTTAAATCGGTTACTGCGAGTTTTTTATCTGGTTTTATGAAAAGTGGATATGGCTCGGCGTCTTTTACTGCTCTAAATCTATCATCTGAAAAATTAGCACTTGGGGAAGCGAGGGAATAAAATCGCCAAACTCTTCCTTCGCAGAATAATGCTCCACCTGGGTCAAGCGGGTTGAATGAGTCTGCAAAAGAGAACTCGCCTTTATATTCTTTATATATATTATTCTTTTTAGCAAAATCGATTAGGTCAGAACTATATATCCAATTTTCTTTATCTTTGAAGTCAATATTGTGTATTCTTGATTGATTGGCATGGGCGGAGATATAGCCATCGGGTATTCTTCTTGCTACGAAGTTTAGTCCTTTGTTGCCGACTCCTCGACCAATGATTTCCATTATCCAAACTTCGTTTTTATCTGCTATTGAAAAGCTTTCGCCAGTTGAGTAGTAGCCGTATTCTTTTGTTAATTGGTCGATTGTTTTTATTGCTTCTCTTGCTGTTTTTGCTCTTTGGAGGGTAATTCTAATTAATGAGCCGTAATCTATTATACCTAATGTGTCTCGAAGGTTTTCGTGTCCTGTGAATGTGGTTTCGCCTATTACTAAACCAAATTCGTTCATATTTCCAATGACACGATAAGTACGTGAAATTTGTTTAATTTTACCTAATAATTTCCCCGTATCCCAATCATGGACTTCAAGCATATCACCTTCTTTATGGTCAGCCGCAGGTAAAAAAAAGAGTGGTTCCATAAATCCACCAGCATCAGCAGCATAAGTAATCATGCTTGACCCATCAACAGAAGCACCCTTTGTGATTAGAAAGTTAGTACAAGCATTTAAGTTAATATTTGAGTAAGTAAGTATTATTCCAAATATCAAGATTGCGATAATTTTCATAAATTTTCCGTAATTATTTATTAGTTAGTTACAAAGATAAGAATTTTATTGTAATTTTTATTTTACTCTTCTGATAACTCTTAATTTAGCGGAACGGGAACGAGGATTTTGGGTTAGTTCTTGATCTGAAGGTAGGATTGGATTTTTGGTAAGGATTTTAAAATTATTTTGATGTTCTTCGGTTGAATATTTATTTATATGATGAACTTTTCCTTCAAATTCTTTGAATTTTTGTTTAACAATTCTGTCTTCTAATGAGTGGTAAGAGATGATAACGCAGGTGCCGCCTACTTTTAAAAGTGGCACGCAGTTTGATAATGTAATATTCAGTGCGTTGAGTTCATTATTTACGGCGATACGAAATGCCTGAAAGACTCTGGCAAGGGATTTGCTAAACAATTTTTTAGGAACTATTTCTTCAATAAGATTACGAAGTTGAAAAGTGGTTTGAATACCGCTCTTGTTTTTAAATATTGCTTTAGCAATAGGGCTGGCGAAGGGTTCTTCGCCGAGTGTTTTTAATAGTATGTAAAGTTCTTTTTCATCGTAAGAATTGATTATATCTAAAGCTGATAACCCAGCGTTTCCAAATCTCATATCCAATTTGGTGTCAAAGCGAAAGCTCATTCCATTTTCGCCTGAATCAAATTGTTTTGAGGAAACGCCTAGGTCCAGCAGTATGCCACTTAGATTACCGTTGAGTTCCTCTATGCTGGATGCCTCCTCGAAGCCCATATTGACGAGAACAATCTTAGGATGTGGCATTTGAAGTTGGTCTGCGAATTTTTTACGGTTATACTCAATCGCATCAGGGTCCTTGTCAAAAGCAAATAGTTTCCCCCCAGAATCTAAGCTTGCAAGGATCTCTTTTGCGTGACCACCTCCACCTAAGGTTCCATCAACGTATAGGCCTGACCTATCCGAGATCAAATATTCTAATGTTTCTTTTAAAAGAACGGGTATATGATAGTCGCTAACTTTATTAGCACTATTCATTTTATTTGCCTAACATAACTTGTTCGGCTAATTCTTCAATAGCTATGTCGCTATTTTTTTCATAATTTTCTAATCTTTCTGGATCCCAGAATTCTATATGGTCGAACTGCCCAAGTATTACAACATTTTTGGTAATATTAGCAAGTTCGAGATGTTGCTTTGGAATTGTAATTCTATTCTGTTTATCCAAAGTAACTTCAACGTTCCATTTAAGGAATGCTCTCATAAATCTTCTGTTTTTTTCGTCAAACTGGTTAAGTTGACTAATCATATCCATATATTTTTTCCACTCATTCAATGGATAAGCAGCAACGCAGTTGTCATTTCCTCTTGTGAGTATGAATGTTCCATCCGCTTCGTCGGGCAAGGCACGTCTCATCCTTGAGGGTATATTTACACGCCCTTTTTCGTCTAATGAGTATTGTTCGTATCCTTGTAAGAAGTTCATAGATTAAGATTCATTTCAACACATTTCGAAACACTTTTTCCCACTTTGTCCCACTTTAATACACAATTAAAGAAAATTATTTTAAATAAACAAATTATTTATTTTTATTTTTATTTCTTGTTAATATCTTTTGATGAGTTCTTAGATTTTTTTTCGATATTAAAATTGATTTATTTCTTTTATATTCATATATTTATTGATATTATAATGATTTTAATTAAAATAAAGTTTTAGAAGATTTAATTCAAGTGGGAGATTGTGGTTGAATTATTAGTTTAAAATTAAATTGACAGAAGTACATTTTAAATTTAATATGTCATTGTATAATTTTTTATAATTATGTAGTTTTGAAATTGAAGTTACTGCTTTTACTTTTATTGTCTTAGGGAGTTTTTAATCCTTCTGATTATTATATTTTTATATGCTATTTATTTTTGTGGTATGAAGTGGGTAAGGAAATGTGAGCTAATTTGTGTAATTAAATTAATTTTAAATAAGCGGAATACACGCATCTACAGGACAAACCATTGCACATTGCTGTGTGTCATAATGTCCAATACATTCAACGCAAATATCGGGGTCAATTTCAAATATTTCTTCGCCAACTTCGATTGCTTCAACTGGACAATATTTTAGACAACGTCCGCAGTTGATACAAGTATCTATGATAGTATATGCCATTAACTAAGCGACCTCATTTTTCTAAGCCCTCATTATTCCAGATTGAATTTTGTTTGCTTGAGAGAAATCGAAAAATTCCAAGTAAGAAACTGAAATTCATTACAAGGTAAAATAGCGGAACTTTAAATATTTTGATTTTTGCTTTTAGTAACTCTAAGGCATAGCCAGCGAATGCTGAGGAGTAAAATAGGAATTGCAACATTAAAAGCCATTTACCTACTTCACTTTTTTCAATTATTATTGATAAGCATAAAATTAAAATCAAATAGATTGGTGAAAATATTCTGATTATTTTATGTGAGTATAAGAAGAACGAGAAATATCCTTTTTTAAATGCTAATGCTTTTTTGAAGTATAAAAATGTGGCAAGACCTGCGGAAATGATTCTAATTCTTCTTTTAAACTCATCTTTTAATGTTTTGGGCCGCAACTCATTTATAATCACTTTATTATCGTAAGTTACTCTAAAATTTTGGTTTGAAACGTTTAGTACAGCGTAATTATCGTCGAGTATTCTATCACTTGGGAATCCAGAACTTATAAGTGATTTCCTTATTAACAATGCTCCGAAACTATTGACTGTTGTTAAAATTTGGCTTTCTTTTGTTCTGATGAAATTTTCAAATTTTTGATATAACTTTTCACCAAGCCCACCTGTATCTTTTGAACTGTGAGTCATTTTTATATTGCAATATGCAGCACCAACTTTTTCATCTGCCAAATATGATACTATTTTTGTGATTGTGCCACTTGGAATTTCCATATCACCATCTAAGAAATAAATAAGTTCTGTATTTGCTTTTTTAATTAATTGGTTTAAAACTTGATTCTTACCAATTCTTTTGAATATTTCATAGTTGAGCGTTGAATGTTCTTTGTTAAGTTTGTCTAATATAGAATTTGTTTTATCGTTTGAACCGTCAGAACCTACAAAAATTGTAATTTTGTCTTTTGGATATTCTGAATTATAGATTGAATTTATACATTTTTCAATATATAACTCTTCGTTATATGCTGAAATTAAAAATGTTATTTCTGGGGTAAACTTTTCATCATTCTTTATTTTTCTATTATTTACCTTTGAAAGTATATAAAGTATAATAGGATAGATAGCAAAAGGGTAAATTGCTAAAAATATTAATACATAAATTAAAATTATTGTTATTCCAGTCATTTTCTAATTCAATGAGTATTTAACTTCAATATCTTTTACCATGAACTTTTCTTCTCCGGTATCTCTAAGTAGTTCGAGCATACCTTGTTGTTGCCAGACGTAATTTTGTGGGATGTGAGGGAATCGTTTTTTTAATTTTGCATATTTATTTTTAGCTAAAACTTTATAATACCAATCAAGAAGAATTGACCTGTCTTGATAGAAGGAGTAAAGAGATGGTAAGATTGCATTAACTAATATTTCAAATTTCAATCCGTTACCTGGATATTTTAAAGATAAGAAAGTGTTTAATTTTTTATCTAAATCTTGATTATTTGCGAGGTCATTTTGGTGTAGAAACTCTCTGACAGAATCATGAATTTTAATATAGTCTATTTGAGTATAAATATTATGTCTTCTTCTTTTGTTAAAGTATTTACTAAGAAAAATGTTAACTAATTGAAAAATTGTGATATTTAGATTTTTATTTATTCCATAAAGATTGTCAAAGTATTTTGATACTCTTTCTAATCTAAATAATGAAAATTCTTGAATAACAATTAAATCTTCGGCTGTTACTACTTTTTTAGTTTGTTTTTCTTTTTTCATAGAGATTTCATTTGGCTCTAAGATTAGAGTAAGAACTTCTCTGTCGATTTGTTTATCTTTATCGAAAACTATATGAAGAATTACTTTTTCAAAATTTGGGGATATATTATGATTATGCTTAAACCAGTTTGAGCTTTTAAGGTCTATTTCAGCATCACCCGTGATTATTTGCCCATCATAGTATATGCTTACGTTTTTAAGGTCGGGACCTTCATACGGATTGATAAAACCAGCTGATAAGATTTTAAATCTTTTATTATCAGAACTTTTCCAAATCCGAATGGGATTAGATAGTAGCTTTTGAATAGATTCTTGAATATCTACTTCTTTATATTCTATTTTGACGTCATTTAGAATCAAATCTTAAACTCTCGCTAAATTTTTTACATTCATTTACAATCTGTTCATCATTACCAGCAAAAATAATACTTCTTGAAACATTAACAAAGGAATAATTATTTTTGTTAGCAAGTAATACTTCTTCGGGCTTACCTCCTTGTGAGCCAACTCCGGGTATTAGAAACACTCTATCTGGATATAAGTTTCGCAATTCTTCAAGTTGCTTGGGATGTGTTGCTCCAGTAACATATCCAAGTGTTTTATATTCTGCCCACTCTGCACTTTTTTCAAATATTTTATGATATAAATTCTTATTTTCATAGTTAAGCATTTGGAAATCTTGCGAACCTTTATTCGATGTTAATCCGAGTAAGAAAGTAAATTTTGCATCGTACTCAAGAAATGGTTTTACTGAGTCTTCACCCATATAAGGTGCAACTGTAACTGAGTCAAAATTATAATAATCAAATATACTTGAAGCGTATTGCTCTCCTGTGTTGCCTATATCTCCTCTTTTTGCATCTGCGATTGTGAAAATGTCTCCTGGAATTAGATTTAACGTTTCTTCAAGCATTTTCATTCCTCGCCAGCCATATTTTTCATAAAAGGCAAAATTGATTTTATAAGCAGATGTGTATTCAGCGGTTAATTCTATTATTCTTTGATTAAATTTTAATAATGATTTGGGTGCATCTCCAAATTTATCTGGTATTTTGCTTGCATCGGAATCTAATCCAACACAAAGTAGAGTCTTTTTATTCTCTATTGATTTCTTTAATTTTTGAAAACTTGTTAACAATTTATATTTTTTATTTTATTTCTAATTTTACAAAATTAACTAATTTTATTTTAATTAGGTTATAAATTGCTTTTTAGATTCACACTCAAAAGTAAAGGGTGAACTTTTACTCACCCTTTCTTTAAAAATTCTAAATTTTTTTATGCTACTTTTTTCTTTCTTTTTTCAGCATAAGCTTCTGCTGCTTGCCTTACCCATAGACCTTTATCATGAGCATCTTTTCTAGCTTTTACCCGTTCTTTGTTTAAAGGTCCATTCCCTTGAATTACATTAAAAAACTCACTCCAATTCAAGTCAGAGTATTCATAACTTTTAGTTTCTTCATTCCATTTTAAATTTTCATCAGGAATTTTCAAACCTCTTGCTTCAGCTTGTGGAACAGTCATATCAATAAATTTCTGTCTTAAACTTTCATTTGATTCTGTTTTAATTTTCCATTTTAATGATTGGTCTGAATGAACTGAATCATTACCTTTCGGACCGAACATCATAAGAGCTGGATACCACCATCTATTTAGTGCTTCTTGTGCCATTTCTTTTTGCTCCTCAGTCCCAGCACAAAGTGTAGCAACAATTTCATAACCTTGTCTATTGTGAAATGCTTCTTCTTTGCATATTCTAACCATAGCACGTGAGTAAGGTCCATAAGATGTTCCCATTAAACTTACTTGATTTACCATTGCAGCACCATCAACTAGCCAGCCAACCATTCCCATATCAGCCCAAGATAATGTAGGATAATTAAAAATTGAAGAATACTTTGCTTTTCCCGTATGTAAAGCATCAAGCATTTCTTCTCTTGTTGTACCAAGTGTTTCTGCCGCTGAATATAGGTATAAGCCGTGGCCAGCTTCATCTTGAATTTTTGCTTGGAGAATCATCTTTCTTCTTAAATTTGGTGCGCGAGTAAGCCAATTTCCTTCTGGCAACATACCTACTATTTCTGAGTGCGCATGCTGACTCATCATTCTGATCAAACTTTTGCGGTAAGCATCTGGCATCCAATCGTTTGGCTCAATTTTATCTCCCCTATCAATTTTTGCTTGAAAATCATCTAATAGTTTTTGGTCTTCCATTATCAGCACCTTTTGAATTTTTTACTTTATTTTAAATGTAATTTACGAAAAATTTAATTAAAAACCATTTTCATTAAATGTTCCCATTACTTTTAGGAGAATTTCGGATACTTTATATCCAAAATTTCTCATTTCCCAACTTTCGAGTATTGCAATTTTGTCTTTCTTTCCAGCATTCGTTGTGGAAAAAAATTTAATTGCTTTTTCACTTCCACCTAATGAACTAACTAATTCATCTGAAACAAATATCACATTAGGATTGAGTTTATTTATCTCTTCTATAGTTATTTTCTGCCAATCGTTCTGTTTTAGTTTTAGTTTATTTCCAGCTAATTTTAATATTTCATTTGGAGCAGTGTTGTTTCCTGCAACTACTACTCCACCATTATAGTCAGTATCTAAGAATAGAACCTTTGAATTTATAGAATTCATTGCGAGCATTACTTCATACTCAGCGTATTTTATTCTAAACATATCGCGTGTTTTATCATACTGAGTTGATTTTCCAACTAATTTTGCTATTGTTTCTATATTTTTCTCTATTTGCTTTTTAGTAAAAATATTGGGTAGATATTGCACGTTTAAGTTTAGTTTATCTAATTCCTCTTTCACTCCAAATTTTGCAATTTCTGCATCAACAATGACTATATCTGGGTTTAAACTTTTTAATTTTTTAAAATCAAATTTAGGAAATTCGCCTAAATCTGTTGCATTAGTCATTCCTTCAATATCTTTACTCCAAGTATCGCAAGCTATAACTTCTTTTTGAGCGTCTAATTCAGAGATAATCTCAGTAGTTGTAACTCCTAAGACAATTATTTTCTTAGCACTTAAAGTATAAGTTATTAAAATTAAAAGAAATAGTAAAATTATTTTCATAAAAACCTTTATAATTGTTGATATTCAAAAGTTGTGAATCCCCTCTCGCCACCTTCTTTACTAAAGTAACTTATAAATCTTAGTTTGTATAGAAGTCCGAACCTATTTTTTATTATATAATATTTATTTGAGTAAACTGTATATGCATCGCCTTGCAAGCTAAACGCTTTCCAATCATAACCTATTGCATTAAGATTTTTTGATAGTGTTAATAATTGAATATCTTCTCTTTTTATATCTTTAAAATCGAGTGAATCTGGGTTAGTATATAGAATTGCTTCAACACTACTTGGATTTAAATAGACTCCTCTTACTTGGTAAGGAATGGCATCTGTTTCTTGGCTTACACCTATTGCATCAAGTGGGACATATTCAGAATTTTCTGTAAAAAGTAAATCCCATTGATTCTTTTGTGGTTCTACTTGTTGAAGTTTTGTAGTATCACTAAAATTGACATAGACAAAATTATAATCTGGGTTTCTTTTAACTTTCATTTGGTATATTTGTTGCTTTTTTATGTCTCCAAACTGGATTGTATAACTTTCATTATCCCAATTTGTAACTTGAAACTTAAATATTCCAAGAGGTCTGCGTCTTTCGTCTCTGCCTCTATCTATATAAAATATCTTACTTTGTTGAGTTTGGTTTCCTGCATCATCTATCCACCATCTTCCCAAGGCAGATTTATCCCATTCGCCTGTTGGTTCATCAATATACACGCTATCAGGCATTAAGGTTTCATTTGCGCCGATGAAGTCAGAACTTTCTATCATTGCTGCTCTTACTGGTCTTCCTCCATTCAGAATAATGTAATTTTCAGAGCAATCCAAAGCTATATCCCAAGATGTTTTATGGTTATATGTAATGAATTGATTTGAGCTTAGGTCGAAAAATCCTTGATAATCATAAATGGACTTTTGCATATAACCTGTGGTTAAATCACCTCTATCCTTTGGTGTAACGGGTGATTCTTCGGGAATACAAGATGTAATTACTAAAGTTAATAAAAGCAGATATGTTTTTTTCATAATTCAAAAATAATAAAGTTTGTAAAATTATCCGAATTACGTAGATTTTTAATTGCTTTCTGTCAAAAATTGTTTTTAAAACAGAAAAGCCACCTAAAAGGTGGCTTTTATCGATAAATTTTAATTAAAATTAATTACCGCCAGCAGTTTTTACTCTTGGTCTTGCAATAGTACAAACAACAGGATTTTCTTTGATAGCAAATTCTAATTGTGGATTTACTGCTTTTAATTCATTTAATCTAATAACTTTTCCAATATCTAAACCAGAAATATCAATATTTAAAAATTCTGGAAGGTCTTTTGGAAGACAAGTTACTTTAGTGTTATTAATAACAGGTCTGAATAAACCACCTGACATCACACCTTTTGCTTGCCCATTAAATTTGAATGGAACTTTTACTGTTACTTTATGACCTTCTGTAAGTCCAAGTAAATCGAAGTGTAAGATGTTATCAGTTACTGGATGAAAGCTGATGTCTTTAAGAACACAATCTTTCAATTCGCCATCAATATCTAATTTTACTACTTTAGTTTGAGCAGTATAAACGATAGGTCTTAATGCTAATGGTTCAGCAACGATTGGAATACCTTCACTTCCTTTAACATAATAAACACCAGGGATTTTACCTGAGTTTCTAATATCTTTAGAAGCTCTTCTACCAGTGCTTCTTTTTTCAACTTTTAATGCTACTTCAGCCATTTTAACCTCTAAATGAGTTATCTTTCAATTTCAAAAAGTGAACTAATTGATCTATTGTCGTGTGTTCTGATAATTGCTTCTCCAAGAAGGTCTGCAACAGAGACTTGCTCTATTTTGTCAGAAGGTCTTGCAAGTGGAATGGTATCAGTAACGAACATTTTATCAATAGCATCAGAATTTTCTATTTTTTCTATTGCATTGCCGGAGAAAACAGGGTGAACGCAGATACCAGTAATTGAGTTAGCACCTCTTTCTTTTAAAGTGCTTGCACAATTCACAAAAGTACCGCCTGTGTCTATCATATCATCGACAATGACAATATCTTTACCTTCAACTTCACCAATTATATTAGTGATTTCGACTTTATTATGCTCTGGTCTTCTTTTATCTACTAAAACAAGTCCAGCGTCAAGACGTTTTGCATAAGCTCTTGCAGTTCGGACACCTCCTACATCAGGAGCTGCAAAAGTTAAAGGTACATTTTTATAATTTTTAAGAGCTTTGATTAACACTGGTGAGGCATACAAATGGTCAAGTGGAATATCAAAATAACCTTGAATTTGAGCCGAATGTAAATCAACAGTAATAATTCTATCAGCACCAGCACGAGTTAATAAATTCGCAATTAGTTTAGCAGTAATAGCAACTCGTGGTTGGTCTTTTCTGTCCTGGCGAGCATAACCGAAATAAGGAATAACGGCAGTTACTCTTTTTGCAGAAGCCCTTTTTGCAGCATCTATTAGAATTAGCAATTCCATTAAATTATCTGACGGAGCGAAAGTAGATTGGACTATAAAGACGTCAACGCCTCTAATATTATCTTCATATTTAGCCCAAATTTCGCCATCACTGAAATTTCTAACAGTAGTATCGGCTACATTTCGACCAAGAGAGATTGCTACTTTTTCTGCAAGTCCAGGATTTGACCTTCCTGATACAATAGTAAATTCAGACATAAAAAATATTTTGTCGAATTAGATAATAAAAGTTGGGATGGCAGGATTTGAACCTGCGCAATGTCGGACCCAAAAACCGATGCCTTACCACTTGGCTACATCCCAATCAGAGTTTAAACTCTAAAAATTTCCAATGTACATCTAAAAAAGAAATTCTTTTTTAAAGAGTTACAAAATTAAGAAGATTTTTTTAATTTGCAAATTAATTTTAATAAATTATCAAATAATTTTTTATATAATTTTAATAATTACTTTTCCGACTTGTTGTCCTTTATTTATTTTTTCTATTTCGTCTATAATATTATTAAACTGAACTTCTCTATATATTTTATCTAAATTTTTTGGTTTCCAATTATTTGCAAGTTTGAGCCATATTCCAAGTTTTTGCTCTAACCCTCGCTCTGCTGAATCTATCCCAATTAGCTTTAACCCACGTAGTATGAACGGATAAACTGTGCTTGAAAATGAATCGGAAGAAACTAAGCCGACGCTACAAACAGCGCCATGATGCCCTGTTGTTTTAAGTAAGTTTTCTAATATTTTACCCCCAACATTATCTATCGCTCCTATCCATCTTGCTGAGAGCAATGGCTTATTACTTTCAGTTAATAATTCTTCTCTTGGTATAACCTCTGATGCCCCTATAAATTTTAACCATTCTACTTTGTCTTTCTTCCCACTAACTGCTACTACTTCATAGCCAAGTTTATCCAGTATTCCTATCGCCATAGAGCCAACGCCACCAGTCGAGCCAGTTACAACAATTTTACCTTTATTTGGCTCAATATCTGCTTTGATTAATTCATTTACACAAATCCCTGCTGTCATTCCAGAGGTTCCGAAAATCATTCCTTCTTTTAGTGTCATATCAACTGGACAAGGGACTACCCAATCTGATGGAACGCTTATGTATTCGGCAAAGCCACCTGGTGTATTCATTCCGAGGTCATGACCTGTAACAATTACTTTACTTCCTGTTTTAAATATAGGGTTCGCTGATTCAACTATTTCACCAGCGGCATCAACACCTGGTATAGTCGGATAGTTTCGAGCTATTCCTTTATGTCCTTTTGCAACCAAAGAATCTTTGTAATTTAAAGCAGTATAATGTACTTTTATTAAGACTTCGTTTTTCTTTAAGAAATCGAAACCAACTTCTTCAAAGCCATAGGTGAAATTATTGTTTGAATTTTCACGTGCAACGATTGCTTTGAACATTTCCATAAACGCCTTATTTTATTTTGTGCCAATATATTTTTGCAAATTTAGAAAGAATTATGAAATAAAAGTATTATAATTATTCTTTCACTTAGAAACTTATTAATTTTGTAATTATGATATTTATTTCTGCATTATTATTAGGTTTTCTTGGTTCGGTGCATTGCGTAGGAATGTGCGGTCCTATAGTTATTGCAATTCCAATCAAATCACAATCTAATTTTAGAGTTTTATTGAATGGTATAACTTATAATGTAGGGCGTGTAATATCATATTCTATTTTCGGGCTACTTTTTGGGATTGTAGGTGAGTCTCTCACCTTAGTAGTATTACAGTCAAACCTTTCTATCGCCCTTGGCTCTATAATCCTTATATATTTAGTGCTTCCTAAGAAAATTAAATCTAAAATTAAATCGAAAGGTAAGATTAGTATACACTTATCTAAATTAAAATCAAGAATGGGAAAACAGCTTACACGGACTACGTTTTCTGGTTCAATAATACTTGGTGTATTAAATGGATTATTACCTTGTGGGTTGGTTTATGCAGCTCTTGCTGGTGCTATTGCTACTGGCTCAATTATTTACTCTATATCCTATATGGCACTATTTGGATTAGGAACAATCCCCGCTATGTTATTTCTATTTTATTTTAAAAATCAAATTGATTTACAAATTAGGCAAAAAATAAATAAGATTATTCCTTATGGCATAGCGTTTGTGGCAATTTTGATGATACTTAGGGGCTTGAACCTTGGTATTCCAATGCTTAGCCCCGATTTTAGCAATAATAATAAAAGCGGCGTGATAGAAGCTGATTGCGAACCCTCGAAAGTGATTAGGAAATAATTTATAAAGGTATATTATTATGTTTCTTAGGAGGGTTTTGATCTACTTTATTCTCAAGAATTTTGAAAGCATCTATTAATCTCTGTCTTGTAAATTTTGGCTCAAAAACATCATCAATATAGCCATAAGAAGCAGCAATATAAGGATTAGCAAACTTTTCGTTATACATATCTTCTAATTCTTTTTGCTTGGCTTCTTTATCTTCTGCTTCGTCAATCTCTTTTTTAAATATAATCTCAACCGCACCCTTTGCACCCATAACAGCCATTTCAGCTGTGGGCCAAGCAAAGTTGAAATCTCCTCTAATATGCTTAGAACTCATCACATCATAAGCTCCACCATACGCTTTCCTTGTTATAATTGTAACTTTTGGAACAGTCGCCTCGCAGTAAGCGAATAATAGCTTAGCTCCGTTGGAGATTATACCTCCCCATTCTTGGTCTTTACCTGGCATAAACCCTGGCACATCTTCAAGAGTTAAAAGTGGAATATTAAAAGCATCGCAAAATCTAATAAATCTTGCTGCTTTTTTTGATGAATTAATATCTAAAACACCTGCTAAAACTGCTGGTTGATTTGCTACTACTCCAATAGACCTGCCACCGAGGTGAATAAATCCAACAACAATATTTTGAGCATAATCTTTATGCACTTCAAGGAACTCATTATTATCCGCAATAGATTTTATAATTTCTTTAATATCATAAGGCATATTTGAATTTTCTGGAATGATATAAGTTAAATCATCGTTTAATCTACCTATTGGATCATTATTTTTAAAAAATGGAGCCGGCTCGTGATTGTTTGAGGGAATATAAGTTAATAGTTTTTTTACAATTTCAATCGCATCCATATCATTGTTTGCTACAAAATGGGCTACACCTGACTTACCTGCATGCACAGAAGCTCCACCCAAATCTTCTGCTGTCAATTCCTCGTGAGTAACAGTCTTAACCACTTTTGGACCAGTAACAAACATATAAGATGTGTTTTTCACCATTATAACAAAATCAGTTATTGCTGGTGAATATACAGCGCCTCCGGCACATGGTCCCATTATTAATGAAATTTGTGGGATTACTCCTGATGCTAATGTATTAAGTAAGAAAATATCAGCATAAGCACCAAGTGATATAACTCCTTCTTGAACTCTTGCTCCGCCTGAATCATTAAGTCCAATTAAAGGGGTTCCTGTTTTCATTGCCATTTCCATGATTTTCACAATTTTTCTTCCGTGTTGCTCTGCTAGCGAGCCACCTAAGACTGTGAAGTCTTGTGAAAAGACGAATGATTTAGTTCCGTCAATATAACCATAACCCGTTACAACTCCATCACCAAGTGGCTTCACTTTATCTAAACCAAAGCTTGAAGAATGATGATGAGCGAGCATATCCATTTCAGTGAAAGTGCCTTTATCAAGAAGTAAATCTAAACGCTCTCTTGCAGTTAGTTTCCCTTTTTCGTGCTGTGAATCAATTCTTGCTTTCCCGCCACCTAATCGAGCTTTATCTTTAAGTATATTCAATTCTTCAATTTTTTGGTCAATCGATTTAGTCATAAAGAAATTATCCTAAAATAAATTTTTAGTAAAAACAAAATTAAGAAAATATAGTTTAATTATTTAGAAATGATAACTACTTCCGTTCTGCGATTTAATTTTCTACCGAACTCAGTATCGTTTGAGGCAATTGGACGTCTTTCACCATAACCAGTAGTTTTAATTCTTTTAGCATTAATCCCATTGCTAATTAAAAAGTTTTTCACAACTTCAGCCCTTTCAAGTGATAATCTATCATTTATTGCGTGAGAGCCAACCGCATCAGTGTGTCCTTCAATAACAATAGTTACATTTTGTCTATTTTTCATAAATTCAACTAATACATCTAATTGAGGTGAATTTTCTGGGATATTGGATTGACCTGTTTTAAAAAGAAGGTCTTGAATAATTAGTTTTCTACCTAATTCAACTATGGGAATAGTTTTTTCAGTTATCAATTTTTTCTGTTCATTAAAAAGAGCAATATCAATAGAATCCGGTATTGCAGCTTTTGAGGTTTTATATTTGATTGTATATAAATTTGTTAATTGATTAGAAAAATTATTCAAAATTGAACTAAAAGGGTAGTCCATATCATAAACATTCCCACGAGTTGCGTCTGCAATTTGCTTATATTCTTTTAAAAATGGAGGAGTAATACAAAACATCCTCGCATCTTTATCTTTAAGCATTTTTATTATGCTTTCAGTAGTTTGATTAGTAGTCCCAGTGCCATTTTCACCTTTTTGATGATATGGAGCATCAGTAACAAGAACTAAAACTTTATTTGCAGAAGGTCTATATTTTATTTTTTCTAATGCTATATTAATTGCTTCAAGGGTGTTTTCTTTCACATCAGCACCACCGTGGGCTTTAATATCTGCTAACCAAGAGGTGAAAGTGTTTACATTTTCTGTTGCTTGTTCTATTGCGTCGATATAATCAGAGTAAACAACAAGAGCTAAAGTATAATCAATCCCTCTACTTTTTATTAATTTAGAAAATTCAAACATTTGCTTTCTTGTTGCATCAATATAAGATTGCATTGAACCAGTTTGGTCAATTAAAAAAACGAAGTCAACAGGGACTCTTTCATCTATCGAAATTTTCTCTATAGAAATTATTTCTTTATCTACTCCGTTTTCTTGAACAGCAATATTTTTAGGCAATAAAGTATCTAATGGCTCTCCATAAATATTATAAGCTTCAACAATTAATTTTATAATAGGATAATTTGTTATATCGACATTTCTAATTGTCATTCTAATGTCTTTTTTATCAGCTTGTACTTTAGCGCTTTCGAGTAATTCTTTAGCTTTTCGAGCGTTGGAATCAACTTGTTCGCTTTGACTATATAAATTTGAAAAAGATATAATTAATATTAATAGAGTAAGTAATTTCATTATAATAAATCTTAATTTTTAAAAAAAAGCCCTCTAACAACTCAAAGAGTCGAAAGAGGGATAATAATTCCAATGAATTGTTTAATTTATAGCAATTCTTATCACTGGTGAAATAATGAAGAAGTTAGTTACTTCATAATCATAAGCATCCCTCAATGGTGTAGAGTATTTTGCTTCTAACAATAACCAATCTCCGAATAAAGGCATATATGCTCTTGCTAAAATTGTTTGATTTGAAATTTGAACACTAGCACTAAAAGGATAAACTGCTTGATTTCTATATTCTATTTTAGCAAATAACCAATCTGCAAATTCATCTGGGTGGTATAATTTCACTCCATCTGCTTTTGAAGTCATATTTTTATACTCATATTCAGGGCTTCCATCTCCATCGACGTCAACTACTTTACTATACATCATATATTCTCTAACTTCAGCATAAGAAATACCTAAGTCAAATCTGAAATAATTTTCTGCTTTTGCTGGGTTTAACCAAAGGTTATAAAAAGCTGTTACTTGCCCTGTTGTTTGCAATACAGGTGCAACTCCTGTTGCAACATATTGTGGGTCGCCATTTCTTGGGTCTGTTCTTTTGAAATCGATACCTGGTCTTAAAGCTGTATGACCAAATTTTTGGATTTCAATTGCCCCATCCTCAATAGAGTTAATTGGTGATTCAATATTAACATGTAATCCAGCCGCAGGATGAAACGGCATGTGCACGTCCATACCAAAGATTAATTTACCATTCGGTTCGCTATTTAATTTTCTGCTTGGCAACCAAGAGAACATACCATTACTATTTGATATTCCAGTGCTAACTTTATATGCGCCACCTAAGTAGGCATTAATTAAATATGGTGTATTTTTATTTGTTGCAGGGTCATTATTTACATACAATGGTCTTTTTAATATTATTTTACTTTCACCAGCAGTATAATAAGGCAAGCCAACTTGGTCATTACCCATTTTATTTTGAACCCAAAAATCAGTTGCGCCAATTTTTAAAGTTTGGTCAAATAAAGATAAAGTTAATGCTTGCTTAGTATTTGTCGGAGCAAAATAATCTCTTATTGCAGCACCTTGGTCAGGTTTAACAGGAGTCTCAGGTGGTATTTCAGCATAACAATAATCTCTATCACCTTTCTGCCATGTTGCATTAAATCTATTATATCTGTCACTTCCTGACAAATAACTTACTATTTTCTTTAATTCTTTATCTAAATCACGTGAATTTAATGATGCTGCCCCACAAGACAACAATAATACTTCATAAGTTCTTTCTCTTATAGATTTAGGGGATGCAAGCACCTCAATAGATTGAATATCTAATTGGTCTTGATTAAATCCGAGCATTTGAAATGCTTGGTAAATTTGATATTGTAAGTCTGGTTCGCAAACTTTCCATCTTGGAAAGTATTTTCTTAACTCAGGATCAATTGTGCTTAGAGAGTCTAAATACTCTTGTTTTGATAGAGCGTAAGAACTCAACGCCAAGAATAATGATATAACTAAAATAATTTTTTTCATATTTATTAACCTTACTATTCTTTTAATTAAAATACATAAATAACATTAACACTTGGCATAAAGAAGCCACCATTTTCCCATGGTCTATCAAAATCTCTTAATATTACATTTCCATTTGCTTTTAGCTTTAAGAAAAGCATATTATCTACTACAGGGAATTGAACAAATAAATTCAAATTAATCACTTCGTCGAAGTAATTAAGTGAAGCTCCATAAGGTGTAGACGTGTTCTGAACCATAAAATCAACTTTAGCAGATATACCACCAACTAATTCCGAGCTATTTTTATAATATTCAGAACCAGATGGAATGTTATTTGCATCATTTTGAGTTTTATATTTCCAATTTTCCATTGAATAGAATGACCCTCCAACACCAAATCTTAGCAAATAATTTTCATCAATGCTTAAACCAAAAGTATATTGCAATGTTGAATTAACTCTTAACATATAATCGTTATTTCTCATATCGCTAACTAAAAATGAATTTGCGATAGGATCTTTTTCAATTTGTTGACCTATTGATTTTGCACCATAATTAGGAGAAACTGGATCGCCAAAAGTATATCCAAAACTTAATCTAAATACATCTGATTTAGGGATAATTGGTAAGTCGAAGTCAAATTCACCAGCGATACCAAAACCACCGTGAGTCATTTTTCTATTAATACTAAATAAATCATTTTGCAAACTTGACCAACCGGAAGTTGGTAAAATAGCTCCTAATTTAACTTTACCCCAAAGAGCAGATAAAGTCAATCTTTCACTTGTAAATGATGGCATATTAATATCATCAGCACCATATTTTAATTCAAAACCAATTTCTGGCAATTCTGAATTATTTGCTCTTTTATTATCGACAATTGGGTTGCCTAATGAATCTAATTGTAACTTCCCTCTTCTTTCAACATAGAACATTGGATATTTAACCCATCTAATTTGGTCAGCACTTACTAGAACTTCCATATTTTTGCCTTCATATTTTTGCGGCTCGCCATAAGAAATTCTTTTGAATGTTTGAATATCTGCGTTTTTAACACCAGGTATATTGTAATTAATTAAAGAAGTTGTAACACCAACTTGTTCACTAAAGTACCTAATATCTGTTCCAATACCTCTTGCTTCCATTGTCTTATTAGTATAAGAACCTTGAATAAAGTAAGAATAAACTAAATCATACATATTTTCATAGGAATATTTTGCTTTATCAAGTTCGAACCCTTTAAGCATTCTGTATGAATATATCATAGATGGGTCGACAAATTCTAAATTATCTTTCACATCAGAAGTCATTTCTTCAAATGGTTTTTCGACAACTAAAGTACCTATGATTTCTTTTGGTAATTCACCAACTTTTTCTGGTTGAGTTGTTACAACATATACTTTGATATCCATTTGAGGACCTGAATTAAAGTTTTTGGCTACATAATAATCATAAACTGCTTTAAATTCATCAGGTGCAGGAACATCAAAACCATTAAGAATTAATTCTTGAGAAATTGCACTTTGGTCCTTTTCTGCTAGAACACCACTTTCGATAAGTTTTCTTATTTCAGGTTTTACTTTTTCTAATACTGCTTCAGCTTTTTTAATATCTGTTCCACCATCGGCCGCTGATTTTTTAGAGTCTAAGATTTCCTTAATCTCGGCTGTACTTGTAATTTCATAAATATTTACAGCGCCAAACCTATATTGTTTAAAACTCTGTA
The DNA here is from genome assembly GCA_964465945.1 of uncultured Hyphomicrobiales bacterium. GTDB lineage: Bacteria > Bacteroidota > Ignavibacteria > Kapaibacteriales > UBA2268 > JAJRPT01. The sequence goes on along the minus strand of CAYXMM010000008.1, from coordinate 79,957 downwards.
AAACACTTTGAATTTCATCAACTCTTCCTTTTTGAGCTAAAGTATCAATATTAGTAATTACGAATAATCCGAATACTAAACATATACCTAAAAGGGTTTTATTAAACATATTAAATACCTTAAATTTAATTTTCAATTTATAATTTAATTACCAAAATAATCATTTTCTGCTTCTATCTTTTTGTTCACTTTAAAAGTAAACGTCTTTTTAACAGGGTCAGATTTCACACCATTTTCTGGGTTAGTTGCAATTGCGGTAAATTTCAAAGTAACATTACCTTTTGCCCAACCATCTTCATTTGGTTCGCCTTGTATTTTAAAGTCAACAGTAACTACTTCACCATCTTGATTAAACGTCGGCTTTCCAACAATTCTATAATTTTGTTTTACTTGAACTTGTTCAACTTCTACGCTGAAATCAACTTTAGCATTTTTTCCATTTCCAATTGTAGGTGCGCTTAATTTAATATTTGTAATTCTACATGACAATACTTCATCACCTGCAATACTTTCATTTGTGAAATTAGTACTTATTGAAGGGGCAGTTTGTTTAATTTTAACAGTTTTCTCAGGAAACACAGCGACTTCTTCTTTTGTAATTGGATTAATCCATACAATTTTCAAAGTAGCTTCTTTTGCATTTGAAGGAAAAGTAAGTTTATCACTTCTTTCAGCTTTTAGACCTGGACTCGCACCTCTATCTTGCTGGTCTCCATCAGTTTTGAAATAGTATGCAAATTGATCAGGTGCAATATTTCTTCCAGAAGGAGGCGTGAAGTTAAAGAAGAAATCTGTTCCATAAGTTGCAAATGCTCCAAATTGTCTTTCAAGTTTTGTTACTTCATCTTCTGAAACAGTTGGATATACATTTAAAGTAGCAGTTGTATCACCTCTTTTTCCTGATAATTCATGAGATAATTTAACAGTATATTGTCTTGCAACACCGTTGCCACCTAATAATTTTTTATTAAGTTTAGCAATATATGATCTTGCTTCACCTTCTTTAGGTGCATTTGGACTAGTTGGTTGGAATGTTACTTCTGCAACAGGAGCACCAGTCTCATCACCTTTATTGTAAACAAAACCTTTAATATTATTTCTACCTTCTTGATAAGGCGAAATACTAAACATAAAAGTTGGGGTTGCTTCATCAAAAGTATGCAAATAAGAATTAACCATAATTTGTGGAGCAACTTGTTTTGGTTCTGGTATAACTACCCTAACATCGAAGTCGATTGAGTTGCTATTTTGGTCGAAGTAACGTGAAGCGCCTGGGGTTAGCAATCTTGCCATATATCCATAAAGCCGAACTTTAACTGACAAATCTTCATCACCGCTTTTGCGTTCTATTTGTTCTTTTTTCGCTTTAGCAATACCTTCGTTAATCATTGAATTAAATTTATCAGAAAGTTCTTTTTTATTTGATTTTTCATCTTTAAAGCTTAATAATATATTTTCTAATTCGGTAACATTAACGAATTTAGAAATTTCGCTTTTCATATCATTTTTAACTTTTGCAAGATCTTTAGCTTTTAATTCAACAGTACCTACGTTGATAACGGCATCGTCAGATATTTTCTCAGTTCCACCTTTAATACCAAGGATTCTGCTTGTTTTAGACATAAATCTAAGTTTATACCAGCCACCTTGACCTTTTTTTGGTTGAAAATTAACTTCAAATGATTTTTTAACTAGGTCTTCAGTAGCTTTTTCGTCTTTGTCGCTATGAACATAGAAGAATAAACTATCGGCTCTATTTCCAGATTTAATTTCTTCAGGAACAAAACTTAGCATATCTCCTTTTATCTCTGGAGTTTTATAAACTGGTTTAATTCTTGTGTTACCTTTATTCTTTATATTTTTTAGTAACTCAGCTAAAGTTGCATCGTTATTTAGTTCAAGTTTTTGAGAGCCGAGAAACTCCCAAGCAACTCCTGCTTCAGTAGTTTCAACTTGACCAGCAGATAATTGATCAGTATTTATCTTTCTATCTTTTAATTCTTTTTCAGTAAAAAATTCTGGGGCAATGGTAGGCACATCTCTTTGATTTGCAGAACGAGTAAAGAAAATTTGAAACTCCATATCTTGAACGTTAGATAAACTAACAAATTTATCAAGACGTTGCTTATCTTTTTCTTCGATTTCTTTAGATGAAGAAGAGACCTTTTTAACTAATTCAAGTAATTCAGAGCTAACATCAGTAACCCCAACTTCAATTATATACTTTCTATAAGATTTTATTTCGGCCCCGAGGATTTCTTTGATAGTAGCGGCATCCATACCATCAGGGCGCATAGTGATTTCATCTTGAGGTCGAGTATTAATACCTTCTGAACCAGAACCTGCTTGAAGTTGAGAGAGAATACTTTGCACCAATTGCATGGCTTCTTTTTGTTTTCTGTGTAAATGCTCTTCGGCTTCATCGCGTTCCACGATGATAATAAGGAGTTCTAACACAACGGCAAGATACAATACGAAATAAACCTTTCCTGCACTTCCACCAGACATAAGCTACCTTTTCTTTTTTTCAGTTAAAAAAATTTTAAATTGATTGAAAATTCAATTTTAGAAAACACAATTTAAAAACAATATTTTTTAAAAACAAATTATTTTAATAACATATCATAAAATTTTTATAGATATGTAAAAAAGAAAGTAGACAGATTTATAGGCAGTTTTCCTGTTAGATTAATTTTGAATTACTCTAAATTAACTAAAAAAATAATACAAACCAAATATATTTTAAATTATTTGAAACTTTTTTTATTTTTATCGTAGAAAAAAGCGAAATAAATTCCAGCCAAAATAAACGGAATACTTAGGATTTGTCCCATATTTATGGGCAATATACTTTCAAATGGAACTTGGTTCTCTTTAAATGTCTCAATTATAAATCTTGCAGCAAAAACAAGCATCATAAAATACCCAAACAGATATCCATTCTTTAAATTTGTTTTGTTATTTTTATATTTAATGAATAGAAAAATAAAAATTGCAAGGTAAGAAAATGCTTCATAAATTTGAGTGGGGTGTCTCGGGATATTATCAATATTATTAAAAATGAAAGCCCAAGAAACATCCGTTGGAAGTCCAAAAATCTCAGAATTCATTAAATTACCAATTCTAATAAAGAATCCGGCTAACGCAATCGTAATTACAATTCTATCTAAAATCCAAATTAACTTAATTTCTGGGAAGCGTTTTACAAATATATAGAGACCGATGAGAATACCGAAGCCGGCTCCGTGACTTGCGAGACCACCTTCCCAAACTTTTATTATATCAATTGGATTTGCTAAATAATATGCTGGTTGATAAAAGAGGCAATGCCCTAATCTTGCGCCAATAACAGTGCTAAATACCATCGTCATAGTTAGTGAGTCTAATAATTTTATATTGATATTCTCACTTTTAAACACCCATTCCATTATTCGATAGCCAATAACAAAGCCAGCCGCAAAGAGTAGCCCATACCATCTTAATGTTAAAAAACTTAATGAAAATATATCTGGTGAAATTCCCCAGTGAATGTAAGCAAGAGATTGCATATAATTATAGATTGTAATTTATAAAATTACAAATTACGAATGAAATTTAATATTTGAAATTTTATTTTATTATTTAATACTAATTTAGAAAGCAATTTAGAAGTCATCATCTTCATCAATTTCTTCTTCATCAATATCGAAGTCATTGAGATAACTGTCATCGACTAAATCATCGTCTTCCCATTCATCATCATCAGTAAATGAATCATCTTTATCTACTTCATCGAAGTTCTCATTAAATTCATTATCGAAATCTTCATCATAATCTATGTTTTTCGACATATAATTAACCTTATAGTGTTGTTACAACTGCGAAATTATATCTTTTTTTTATTTCTTAAAAATATTTTAACAAATTTTTTTTTAAATCGTAATAAATATAAAATTAGAGGGGTAAAAATGAAAAAAATAATATTAGCAACAAGCTTAGTTTTAATAGCACTAATGATTTCATCGTGTGATAGCGACGATAATGCAAATTATCAAACAGACGATATTGATGCTTATTCTGAATTTATTAAAATTAAAACAACAGATTGGCAGTATGACGATGCTGGACCACGCCATTATGTTAGGTATAATGTACCTAAGATTGACGAAAATGTAATCAATAGAGGTGCTGTTTTAGTTTATATGGCAGAAATCGGCACAACTGCAAATAGATGGCGACTAATGCCAAGAACAGAAGTATTCTTTAATAGAGAAAAAGATTCAATATTATATACAATTGAATGGGGATACTGGATAGAGCCAGGGGTTTTGGAGATGGAATATTTCATTTCAAAAGATTGGGATTTAAGCCCTCAGAATGAAGTTGAAATAAAAATTGTAGTCTTAGACGATTTACAAGACTATGATATGTCAAAAGTAAATATTGAAAATTACGAAGAAGTTAAAAGTAAGTTTAAAATTGAAGAAATAGATTTACCAGCTGGACTTAAATGACCTACTTCATAAAACCTAAGTATAAATATGAAGTATAAACTAATATTATAAAAAAAGCACCTTTAAAGGTGCTTTTTTTAATAAGATATATGATAATTTAAACTCATTTTACTATCGCAAATTTATAAGTAGAAACATTATCGTTTGCTATGATAGTAAATAAGTAATTTCCGTTATTATAATTACAAGGGATTGACAGCTTATTTGTCCCTTGAGATATATAATTTACAGAATTATAAACTTCTTTTCCTTGAATATCGAAAATCTTAATGTGTGCATTACCGGAATAATTCATTTTAACTTCAGCATTCACATTATTTCCATCAAAATAGAATTTATTAAATTCACCAAAATTATCAACTGAACTTGCGGAATTAATTTTAACATTGACTACAGAACTCATTTGCACATCACCACATCTACCTTTCACTTGGCAAGTATAATTCCCTTCATCAGCTTTTTGTGCTTGTTCGATTTTGAGAACGCTATTTGTTTGTCCTGATAATTCCCCGTCATTCAAAAACCATTTATATTCCAACTCTCCACCTACAGCAGTAACAGAAAGTTCAAGAATCTTATTTTCATCAACACTTAAATCCTCTGTTTGGTCAGTAATTTTTGTATTAGGAGCGACATCAATATTCACAGATTCGCTAACAGCGTTTGGTTTACACTCGCCAACTAATTCCAAAGTATACTTACCAGACTTTTCCACATTAAGATCTTTAATTGTTGTAGTGCCAGAATTTGAAGTAGCAACAATTGTATTGCCAAACTTCCAATTATACACGGGTTTAAACACACCATCAACACTTGCAGTTAGTACAACAGAATCACCGATACAAACTTTATCATCACTAGAAGTAAATGAAGAAATTTTAGGAGTTTGGTTAATAACAAATGTATTTTTTGAAATACCATAAAGCCCAGTCGAATGTTCTACTAAAATTTTATATGATGAATCAGGCACAACTTCAGTTCCAACAATCCAATTATAGAAATTATCTTTAACAGTGTCAACAAGTTTTTGCTTGATTCCTAATTTATCATTTAATAAATATACATTATACCCAGCACCATCTTGGAATTGATCTTTCGACCAAGTAACACCAAGAGCAGTGTTTGGACAATATTTCTCTCCTCCAAGTGGTCCATTCAAAGTAAAAATACCTCTTGCAGTATGACCGAAAATAGCATCTTTATTTATTCTTGTTTTAGAAACTCCAAACCCATTTGTATACAGGTCGTTTGACATTGTTTCACCACCATAAATAAAGTTATTATTAGGGAAATAAGCTCCAGCCCTAATTATATCATCTTCCTTACCACCTAAATATGTTGAGTATGTAACATTGGTACCAAAGTTATTAATTTCAAGAATAAAACCATCAAACTTACCAGCATATTTAAGTTTATTTATCTCATTGTTTATCTGTGGGAATTTAGTAGAGTTAGTTTTACCTGTAATTAAAAAATTCATTCCATCAGCACTTCTTGAGACATCATAAGGAATGTCATCACCTTTTTCACCAATGAAAGTTGAAATTTCTAAATCTTGATTTTCGTATGTATTACCTGTGCCGATACCTCCGCTTTTAGTTATTAAATCAGACAATCTTCCAAAAATCATATCAATTCCGCCAGCATTTTTTTCTTGATACAATCCTGCTTTTGCTTCGATTGTTTGAGTTGCCTCTTTCTCAGAATAACCAACAAAATAATAATTTTTTTGAGTATTAGCAAAAACATCAATACCATAATCATTAGCTGATCCACCAAAATAAGTACACATTTGCAAGATACCAGCATCTTTAGTAAATCTACCAATTACCATATCCATATTTCCATTCGGAGTTTTATCATAAGCTGAGTTTCTATTCATCCAGCCACCACTTGGTTTTGTTTTCCAATCTTGTGAATTTGAAGTAGCAATCCAATAAATATTTTCTTGGGCATCAATATCAATTCCATTAATTTCATCTTCATTTCCCCCTCCTAAAAATGTTAAATACTCAATTGATGAACCATTTGAATTAGAAGCTCCAAGTATCCCATCTTTTTCTCCTTTAATAGCATCCTGATATGCAGAAGTTAATTTTAAACCCATTGATTTAGAATAACCACCAAAAAATACCTTGCTATTAACTATTTCAATATCATTAATAGCGTCATCACTACTACCACCAACATAATATGAATAAACAATATCATTTAACTTAGGATTTAAAACACAGACAAATCCATCTAACCCACCTGCATAATCAGATTTTAGTGAATTTTTCATCGGTAAATCTAAAGAACTAGTATATCCACAAATGTATATATTCTTATCTAAGCCAATTTTCATTTTAGTTATTACGTCCTCTTCTGAACCACCATAAAAAGTTGCTACTTGCAAAGTATGGTCTACGCCTTTTCTAGTATATTTTGAAATAAATACGTCATTTTTAAATCCGAATTCTTCTTGATAGGCACCTTCACTTGCTGGAAAATCAGGTGAAGAGGTTACACCTGCAACATAATAATTATCATCATCTAATGTTCTAACTTGTGTAATATAGTCATCTCCGTTCCAACCCATATACGTTGAATAAATAATTGGATCGATAACTAATTTTTTAGTCTTATCATAATTTCCTAATTCAAACTTCAGCCCACCTTTTGAATCTTTTACGAAATTACATTTAACTTGTACTTTTTCACCATTAAAAACTTGATATGCATATAAACTATTGCTTATGAAATCACCTACACTAATATCACCTTTAATAATATTATTTTCAATTATTAAATTCTCAACATGTTTAAAAGTAAACTTAATTTGTGATGGGTCTGCATTCGGCTTTACAACTAAATCATAACGAGGCATATTATTATCGAAATACATTTTTAAATCAATATTTTCATAGACATTTTCAAGGAGAATACTATTAGTCGAAGGCACATTTGTTATCCATTTCGATTTGTCTTTACCTTTGATAAAATTATACTTTGCCTCCAAAGCATTTGCTTTTACATTAAAAGAGTTTGAACTCTTGAAATCAAGTTTAACTACATGACCTTTTTTAATAAAACTTTTATCAGTTTTTTCAAATTCTTTATAAAAATCATAGTAGAACCCATCACTTTTCAATAATATATTTAGCCCTTTTAATTGAGCATAATACAAAATATCGGAATCTACTTGTCCTTGATTCTTAACAAAGTTTACATTTGTTGAAGAATAAGCAACTGTTATCATTACTAAAAGCAACACTAACCATTTCATACATACCCCATATAATTATTTTTTTTTGTAAAATTTAATAATACAATTAACATAACGAGTATCATTTTGTTACAATTATATTAAAATAATTCATAAAATTAATGAATTTATTTTTAATGACAATTTTTATTAATAATTTTTATAAATATTTTACATAAATTTTATCATTTATTCTAAACAATATTCTGAAAATAATATAACAATTTTGGAGAGGATTTAGGTGTGATTTAACCTTAGATAAATTAAGCCATTTGTTTTGTGTTCATTCGAAAAAAGTTATTTAAACCAAATTTTTTCAAACTTAATTATAAGACTATGATTTATTAATAATTATATCAATTAAACTTCATTTCCCAATTATTAGTTAATTTTGTAAATTATGAAAAACAAATTTGATATATTAGTTATTGGTGCGGGACACGCTGGAATTGAAGCTTCCTTATCGGCTGCAAGAATGGGTATGAAAGTTGGTTTAATCACTATGAGGTTAGACAATATGGGTATGCCAAGTTGTAATCCATCTATTGGTGGCTCCGCAAAGGGTCATCTTGTAAAGGAAATTGATGCACTTGGTGGAGAAATGGGCTTCCTTGCCGATAAAGCAGGCATTTCATTTAAAATGTTAAATATATCAAAAGGTCCCGCTGTTTGGTCGCCAAGATGTCAAATTGATAAAGACTTATATCCAATTTATGTTGCTCAAACTTTAAAATCGGAAAAAAATTTAAGCTTAATTCAAGGTAAAGCCGAAGAAGTTATTTTGGAAAATCATAAAATAAGTGCAGTTGTTCTTGAAGGAAATATCGTCATTCATACCAAAGCGTTAGTTCTTTCTGCTGGAACATTTTTACGTGGAATAATGCACACAGGTGAAACTCAAACTAAAGGTGGTAGAATTGGTGAGCAATCCTCAGATAAAATTAGCGATATGCTTAACGAATATGGATTTGAAAGAGGTCGCTTAAAAACAGGCACGCCACCAAGAATCCATTTTGATTCAATCAATTTCGAAGGAATGACCTTAGCAGAAACCGATGAAAATCCAGTCCCATTTTCTTACAGAACTTCGCAAGTTAAAAATACATTAGCTTGTTTTCAAACTGCGACTAATCAAACTACTCATGAAATTTTGCGTGAAGGTTTCGACCGTTCACCAATGTTTACAGGTAGGATACAAGGTAAAGGTCCTAGGTACTGCCCATCAGTAGAAGAAAAAATATTTAGATTTGATGAAAGACCATCACACAAAGTTTTACTCGAACCAGAAGGCTTAAATACAAAATCAGTTTATGTAAATGGTTTCTCTACTTCATTGCCATTAGATATCCAATTACGTGGCTTGCACTCAATTAAGGGTTTGGAGAATGCCGAATTACTTAAACAAGGTTATGCTGTCGAATATGATTTCTTTTTTCCTTATCAACTTAGATTTACTCTTGAAACAAAAGCGATAGAGGGTTTATATTTTGCTGGGCAAATTAACGGGACCTCTGGCTATGAGGAAGCGGGTTCGCAGGGGCTAATTGCTGGAATTAACGCTGCACTAAAAATTAAAGGTGAAGAGCCATTTATACCAAAACGTTCTGAATCTTATATCGGTGTGATGATTGATGACTTAGTGAATAAAAGCACCGAAGAACCTTATCGAATTTTTACTTCACTTGCTGAATATAGATTGCTCCTCCGTCAAGATAATGCAGATGAGCGACTAATGAAATATGGTAATAAATTTGGGCTAATTCCAGATAGATCTTTTGAAAGATTGCAAAATAATCTTAATAAATTTCATTATGGAATTAATTATGCAAAAGAAACAAAGCCAGCAAGAGATGTAATTAATAAATTATTAATTGAAAAAGAACAAGAGCCACTTAAAGAAAAAACTGATATTTATAGTTTATTAAAAAGAAGTGTATTTACTTCCGAGTTTCTATTTAATCTTAATCCAAAAGATGATTATAGTTTCAAAGAACTTATGGCAGATAAGGAAATTCTAAACAAGATTGAATTTACTGCTAAATATGAAGGATATATTCAAAGGCAATTACGTGAAATTGCCCACTTTGCTGAAAATGAAACAAAATTTATTCCTGATAACATTGATTACACTAAAATTCCTTCAATATCAAGGGAAGGTGTCGAAAAATTAAGTAAAATCCGTCCTGGTTCATTAGGTCAAGCTTCAAGAATACAAGGTGTTTCGCCTGCTGATATTTCAGTTTTAACATTATATTTAAGATAAAAATATAACTTCAAATAGCTGATGGTGTCAATTTTTTGTTTATTTTTGGATTATTAATTTTTTTTTTAACTTATTTAATATTTTTTATGAAAAAAGTAATACTTCTTTTTGCCGGCTTATTTCTATTAAATTCTTGTGATATATTCTACGATTGGCTAAATAGCTTAGAAAGCAAAGGTGAATCTTCTACCTTCGACCAACAACCACCAAAAGACTATAAACCAATATTTTTGAATGATTTTAAAGATATTAGCAAAACTGATTCAACTCCAAATTTAGTAATTTCAAGTATAGATGCAAACACATCCGATAAAGTAAAAGTGAAATTTCATCTTACACAAGGTCGGTATTTCTTAACAGGTGCGGAAGCATCACAATATCTAAGTTTATTTTGTGGATTAAAACTTGATGGCTTCCAAGAAATTAAAAATTTTAAAGTAAGACAAGTTGCTTCAAAAGAAGTTCAAGACCTTGCTATTGCTATTGTTATGGATTTAAGCGGTTCAATGGGCGAACAAAGAGCAACAGTAATGCAAGAAGCAGTAAAGAAAATTATTCAAAATAAACGTCCAAATGACTTAATCACATTAGTGAGCTATGATTCACATGTTGAAGTAGATTGTAAGCCAACTGCGGATAAAAATCAATTATTGAACGCACATAAAGTAACGGGTCTGAGTGGGTTTGGTGGATTAACAGCAACACTAGACGGAATAAATGTAGCAGTTGAAGAGTTAGGCAAAGTAGATGACAAATACACAAAAGTAGTAATGGTTTTTACCGATGGAGCAGATAACTCATCAAAATTTAGCGAGTCAGAAGTTATTGACAATTCAAAATTTGCAAACGTAATTGTTAATTCAATAGACTATGGATATTACACAACCCCTGGTTTGCTTGAAAGAGTTGCAAGAGCAACAAATGGAATTTATCATCATATTTACTTGACTGACGAGTTTAATTACGTATTTGAAGACCTTTATTTTAGATTGAATAATTATTATGTCTTAGAGTTCGACCAACCAAATTATGGCAATCATACAGTAAATATGAAAGTATGTTTGAAAGACACAACAATTGAACAATCTCAAACTTTTAATAACACTCCATTGCCTGGTGCAATTACTTTACTTAATGTTTATTTTGACACAAACAAAAGCGAATTAAAACCAGAATCGAATGAAGCAATGGACAGATTGCTTGCACTTCTTGCATCTAACGATAAAATTAAAATTGAAGTCAATGGACATACTGATGATGTTGGAAATGACGAAAATAATATGAAACTTTCACAAGATAGAGCAAATGCCGTTCGTGATTTATTAATTAGACGCGGAATTGAGCCAGAAAGAATTAGAGCGATAGGTTATGGCGAAAGTAAGCCAGTAGCAAGCAATTCCACTAGTGAAGGTAAAGCTAAAAGTAGAAGAACTGAGTTCATCATTTTAAAGAAATAAATCAAAATAAATTATTTTTAAAATTTATTTGTTTTTTTCATAAAATACACGTAATTTTGTAACTCTTTTCTTAACGAGGAAAATAAAATGGATAAGTTAAAGTTAGTAAATGAAATGTTCAAAGAAAATGCTTTGAATATTCGCAAAGAAAAAGACGGCGAAAATTATAATGAAATTCCTTTATTCAAAGCTGGCGACCAAGTTAATGTTGCTGTTAGAGTATCAGAAGGAAACAAAGAAAGAATCCAAAATTACAAAGGTGTAGTAATCTCTCGCCAAGGTGCTGGTCTTAATGAGACTTTCACTGTTAGAAAAATTTCTAATGGCGTTGGTGTTGAAAGAATTTTCCCAATTTTTTCACCTGCACTTCAAAAAATCGAAATCTTAAAAGTTGGTAGAGTTCGTCGTGCTAAATTATTCTATTTACGTGGAATGAGCGACAAGAAAACTAAGCAAAAACTTAGCTAAATCCAGCAACTTCATTACTTTAAATTGGGCTATTCTTTATCGAATAGTCCTTTTTTTATTTATCCTCAATACTTGATAGTAGCGAAATATAACTTTCATATCTATCAGGGTCAATTTTTCCTTCTTCCAATGCTTCAATTACTGCACATCTTGGCTCGTGTGTGTGCGTGCATGGTAGAAACTTGCAATTATGGTGAAATTCAATAAAATCATCAAAATAAGTCGGTAATTCTTCTTTGCTTATATCCCACAAAGCAAATTCTCTAACCCCAGGTGAATCAATTATTTCACCACTATCTTCAAGTTCGAACATTCTCACAAAACTTGTAGTATGCAAACCCTTTGCTGTTTTCTGGCTTACCTCTCCAATTTCTTGATGTTTAGTCCCCAAGATATAATTAATAAAAGATGATTTTCCACTTCCTGAAGGACCAGCTAAAATGCTACGTTTATTTTTTAGTTTATCTTGTAAACTTTCTAATCCAATACTCTCTTTAACCGAAATTAAAAATACTTCAACATTTAACTCATCTGTATAAGTATATAAGTCATCTTTTAAAATTTCTTCTTCACTTAGTTCTGACTTATTAATTACAATAATCGGCTCTAAATCCCCACATTTTGCAGCAACTAAATATCTATCAATCAATCGTTTATTATATTTTGGAAAGTCTGCTGCCATAAATATTATTAATATATCAGCATTTGCACCGATAACATGCTCTGTGTTCTTATTCTGAGGCGAAATCCTTGAAAGTTTTGTTCTTCTTTTTTCAACTTCGCGAATAATACCTTTTTGATAACCCGAATTTTGAGATATTTCATCAATAACTTCAAACAAAACATCATCGCCAACCGCTACGATTGATGACTCGGTATATCTAGTCTTGATAACCCCTGCAATTTGACATTCATAGATAATGCCACCTGATTTAACAAGGTTTATTGCACCAATAGCAGCAATAACTTTCCCATTCAAAAGATTTTCAATTTTCAAATCATCTTTAAATTTAACTCTTTTACTCTTGATTTGAAATTTCTCTTGAACCTGTGAATTTTTATATTTTTTTAATTTACTATTTAGGGACAAAATTTACAATATAAAAGTTTTAAAAACACAAAATAACTAATAATTTCAGATAAATAGTTTGATTTACTTAATTATGATATTTGGCTGGGTGTTCAAGTTTCTTGCATTATCTTCAGAAATCTGAGTTAACTGCTTAATACTATTAGATAGATCAATATAACAAGAATAACTCTCTATCTTTAATTTATCATCCATCGCCCTCACGGGTACTTCCCTCAATGGAAGAGAGTTTTTTTTGCATAGATTGATTATTTATTTTTTTTAATAAATCTTCTATTATAAGTATAAGAAAATAGATTTTTCACATTCACTCAGAATTACGGCTTAGTTTTTATTGCAGTTAAGTATTAATTTGATTTATTTTGACTAAGTTCAATACAACTGGTTCAAGTATGATAAAAACTCCCGAAGTAATCTTCGGGAGTGCTGTTTATTCGGTGATTATTATTTTCCTTGTCCTTGTCTCAGTACCATGCTTTATTTTCATTAAGTATATACCGGGATTTTGATTACTTGCATCCCAGATTATATTGCCTTGCCAATTATTTTCATTTATAACACTTATTTGTCCTTCGGTGTTTAGTTTTGTCCCTGTTAGGTCGTAAATTTCTACGTCGTCGCTCGTGAATGGTAATTCACTATCCCAATATACTTTAACTTTAACTTGACTATTCGTCGGTTGTGGGTACGGCGGATTAGTCCATAGGTAGTTGCGGGATTCGGTGGATTCGACGGAGGTGTAGTTTATTCCTAGTTCGGAGAGAGGTAATGTATATATTTTATCTGCTGCTGTTAAATATAATATTCCTTTATGTAATTTCAACTCTCTAAATGCTACATTAACAATTCTTTCCATTCCTTTTATTTTTATACCGTCATTATAATATAGCCATGTTTCTCCAAAATTTGTTGAAAATAAGAATCCTTTCGTTGTAGCCATAAATATGTTTTCATTATAGTTCATCATTTGGAAAATATACATTTTATCATTTGAAAATTCTTCAAGTTTCCAAGATTCCCCGTTATCATTTGACTTATACAAACTATTGGATATATAATTATTAAAATTATCTAATTTAGGTACAACAATTTTATTTTTATACTTTACAAAATGAAGAATATAATCAGAACTTATTGCTTCATTATCTGATAAAGTAAGTTTTTCCCAAGTTTGACATTTATCAGTTGAAATAATTAATCCATTTTTTGATTTTGATGTCGATGCAATAAAATTATTTCCGTCATTTACAATGTTTGTTATAAAAAAGTTAAAATTAGGGTCACTATCTTTAATATTAATCCATGAAATACCATCGTCGTAAGAAATTATAAGATTATATGGAGATAATAATATGACTACATCATTAAATGTGAAAATATCATACAAGTAATCAAACTCTGATATTATATTTGTATCTTTCCAAGTTTTTCCTAAATCCCTTGAAGTTGATAAAATATTATTTTGGTATATCGCATAAACAATACTATCTTTTACTGCAATTCGATTTTTATTAAATTTAATTTGATTTAATGAATCATTTAACATTTTCCATTTATTATCATTATCTGAGTAATAAATTCCATCTTTAATTGCAGACATATATTTTATATCATTACTAAACGTGAAGTCCCAAACATTAATATTATCTATTATATCTATTTGTTGTAAACTATCATCAACTATTTTGTAAGAACCTAATCCAACAGCAAAAATATGATTATCAATTACTCTTATACATCTTGTATTTAAGGTAGGACTTTGCTTTATAGTATCCCAAGTAACCCCAAAATCTTTTGAACTAAATATTTCACCAATTGGTGTGGCAATGTATAAAACATTATTCAAAAGATCTAAAGTCTTAACTTCCAGAGACCTTGAAGGGAAATCGATTTTCTCCCATTTTTTACCAATTCCAGCTGATTTATAAAGCCCCTTACTTGTGCCTAAAAAAGAAATTGAATCTGTAAAATGTACATCATAATTAAAAGCATAATTTTTAATTAAACCGTCATTCCATTCTTGCCAAGTTTTTCCGTCATCATTACTATATATAATACCATTATTAACAAATGGCGGATTGTTGGAGTTTACTCCTTTATCAAAATAAATAATTGTATTATTTATAAATTTAAAATGTTGATCTCCAATATTTCTATATTTCGAATCAATTTTAATTGTATCAAAATTTATAAAGTCATAAGTAGTTAGTAAAAATTGTCCATCTAAATAAAATTTACCTTTTTTAATACCAAGATTGCTAAACTTAGTTGATGATATAAGTTCAAAATTCTCTCCATTATCACTACTTTTATAAACTCCATTTTTTTGTCCAGTATAAGTATTTAATAAATATATATCTTTACCATCAGAGTATACTTGAGTAAAATCATAAACAGAATCCAGACCCGATGATTCTATTCTTACCCAATTTTCACCGTTATCTGTGCTTTTGTAAAAGCTTTTAAAAGAATAAGAAACTAATGCATCATTCACTTTGAAAATATATTCAATAGGAACGTCGCTTTTGGGCGTATCTATGATTTCCCATTTTGCTTGTAGATATAAGGGTATAATAGCTATTAAAAAGATTATTCTAATTTTCATATTTTTCCTCAAATAATTAAAAAACTCAGGTTACTTGATTTCTTTCAAGTAACCTGTTTAAACTACTGATTACATGGTGTATGCACCATAAAACATTCACCTAAATCATGATGACCAAAAAGAGGACAATCTTTATATGTTGGAATTATACCTATTGGCTTGGCTTCAGTTGAATATTTATTTACCTCTCCACTCTTAAAACAATATCTATACGTTACTTCGCAGTAACTATCAGATTCACAAGGTCTAACTTTATCTATACCATCATATTCTTCAAAACAATAATCATATCTATATGTTGCTTTTAGAAATTTTGATGTATCACCTTCACAAGGTTCAGGTTTAGGTATATTTAGACAAAGTTCATGATAATAAAATTGTGCCGATGATACATAATTTCTTATGAAATTAATTGCATCATCCCATTGAATAGGAGCACAATTTCCTGAAACATATTGAATATGTTTTAAATCAACCCTTACTTCGCCAGGGTGTGTAACTAAACACTCATAACAAAGTATTACACTATATGTACATCCACTATAGTTAATTAGAAAAGTTTTTGTGTTCCAACCTGAAGGACATGGCTGGCTTTTAACAACATTATTACTTATTGATAAAAGTACTAAAATTATTAAAATTGAAAAAATTATTTTTTTCATAAAAATTCCTATTTTTTTAGTTAAACAAAATCTTTTTTTTTTAGTCCATAAAAAATTATGAACACCAACAAACATAAGCATTTAGGTTAGATGCCGTTCCGCCTATACTTTTGTTTAACTAAATTATAAAGTTTGAACTCCTGTAATTTGTTTTGCTTAGAACATTTAATTTGTAAATTATTTTTAATTTCATAGTAGAGAGAATTTGCGATTTCGGATTGTTGTATAAAGCAAGCGTATATATATAAGGAGTTAGGAGAATATGGTAATAATTTGCTTGCATATATTACACTATAACTTTACTTTTTCAGAAAATAAAATTCATTTTTTGTAAATTAAAAAATAATTTAGAATAAACAAATATTTTTGAAATTTTTTTTCTGGGTGTTGAGAGAAGCGAAGAATGACGGGTTCTTTTTTTGTTTTGCTATTAACGTTGAACTTCTCCGTAGTTATTAATTGGAGAATTTGCATTGCAAATTCTGGTTTATTTAACTGGATTCTTCGCTTCGCTCAGAATGACAGAGACGAAATTTATTTCGACTACGCTCAATGAACTAGTTCGTTCCCTGAGCGGAGCCGAAGGGAACTATTCTATAAATATCACCTTAATTGTTTGAATTTTACCGGGTTCTGTGATTTTGATTATGTAGGTGCCGTTGCTGAGTTCGTAGTTGTACTTTATTTGTTCGCTGTTTTTTGTCGTTTGTGTTTGTTTTGTGATTACTTTACCTGTTAAATCGCTGATTTCTATTTTATATGCTCCGCTTTCGTAAGTGTTTAGTATTATTGTAGTTCTGTTTAGTGCTTGTATGTTTGCAGGGGTATAATTCTCAATTAGTCGCATTGAATCTAAACATACTTCGTAAATTGTGATGTTCCCGTCTATGCGAAGTGGAATTAGAAATTCATTGTCAGTTGTGAAGTTACTGATTTTTATAGGGTTATCGTGGTTTCGTGCTAAGTTTATTCTTGATTTAATGTCTTTAATTTGTGTTTGATAGTTAGATTTATTTAAGTAATCAGCGATGTCAATTACAAGTCTTCCATTTGCATAACTATATGTTGTATTGTCGGTTATGTAAATTGCATCTTGATTGATGTTAAGCGTCAAATTGTAGTTAAAATCTATTGGAAGTGGAATTTGTTGTTGCAATTCTAAACTTATTTTGTTTGTGATGTTGTCATTCGGATAACCTGTTGCATTGCTTACACTTGCAAGTATTTCTGCTTTGCAAACTCCAGTAATATAGATTGTGTCTGTGGCTTTGCAATCACCCTCTGTTTCAACAATTAATGTGTCGATATACTCGCCAATATTTGTCGGATTGAAAATAATATTTATGTTTTTATTATTAATATTTGCATTAAATTTAGCAGTGTTTTTTGTGATAATAACATCTCTATCCGCAGTTATGGTCTGGGTTTTGGTGCTACCGAAGATTATTTCGCCAAAATTAATGTTATTTGTGCTTAGATTTAACTCTGGATTTGCTTGTTTGATTTCAACACTTTTTGTCGTTTCACAAACATTTTTATCTGTTACTCGAAGCCAGTAATCGCCTGCTTCTGTGATAGTTATTGTTTTGGAATTTGCACCAGTATTCCATTCATAATTTGCAAAATCTTTGTTTGGATATAGTGCAACTGGGTTTTCGCAAATAATTGTTTCGCCGAGAATCTCAAAATCAGGTAGAGGATACTTCGTAACTTCTTTTGTTGCAATAAGTTCACAACCTGCTTCACTTGTGATTGTAGCTGAATAGTTACCGCTTTCGCTGACTTCTATACTACGTGTAGTTTCACCAGTGTTCCAAAGGTAAGATTTACCTTCAGGGTTTAGAGTTAGTGTAGTACTTTGTCCGTCGCAAAATGTCGGATTTCCGAGAATATCCGCTTGAATTTCATTCATATCACTGATTACAATATCTTTCGTTAATTCGCAACCTGTTTTTATATCTTTTGCAGTGATAGTGTAAGTTCCCGACTGGCTAAAAGTTCTTTTTCTAACTCTTGAATTATCAGACCATTGAATACTAATATTCGGGTCTGCTTCAATCTCAATCTCCACGCTTCCACCATCACAAATTAGCAGACCATTAGGAGCTTTAACGTCAAAATCTGGCAATGGATTAACTTTAATTTCAATGCTTGCAGTATTTGAGCATTCACCTTCTGTTACTGTGGCAGAATAAACCCCCGCTGTCTTCACGACAATATCTTTCGTAGTTTCACCAGTATTCCACACTATTGTTTCATACGCTTTATCCAGCGAAATAGTAGCACTATCACCCTCGCAGAAGTTGTTTTGGGTGGCGGATAAAACTGGCAAAAAGTCATTTATTACAATTGTTTTAAGTAATGCACACTTACTACTATCTATTGCCAAAGCTGTATAAGTCCCAGTGTTATAGACCGTGAAAGACTTTGATATTATGCTGTCGTTCCATACAACTTCATAATTTTCATTGGTAAATAAGACTAAACTATCATTTTTACAAAGATACTCTTTACTTTGTTCAACTTTTGTTTCTAATATTTCTTTAATAGTAACTAATGAACTATCTCTTAAAGTGTCAGTTGAATTATATACTTTAACCTTATAATAACCTTCATTGCTTTTACTAATGTTCTTAATTATTGGATATTGTTCATTTGAGTAAAATCCTTTTGGTCCATTCCAAGTGAATGATGCACTTGGAATATCATAAAATGGAGTTACCTTTAATATTAAATTTTCATTTTCACAAATCTCTTGAAAATGGTTAATATTCAAAAATGAGTATTTACACGAAAGTGTTTTAGGTAATTTATCGCCCATATAACCATATAGTATAGTGTCATTAAGTGCAAAATTAATCTTACTGTATTTTAGATTATTGTGATATTCATTGGGGTTATTAATTACACTTAAACTTCTTCCATTCTTCCCATTACAAATAATTGTACCATTAGGAGTTAATTCAAGGTCTGAAACCCCTAAGTCTAAATCTTTTGTTTCAATAATATCACAATTTTGCAGATTAGCTTCATTTTTATTAGAATCAAGAATATACTGAGTTAAAAATTCTTCAACAAAATTAAAATAATATTTCGTGGACCCTAAGAATAATTTTTTAGAATTTGGAGAAAATTCTAATGATTTCGAAATTAAATATTTCATTGTGTGATTTTTTTTTGTTTTAAATTCTACATCTGTTAATCCAATATTTGAGATGATACCCGTCCTATCATCAAAATCCGCTAACAATAATTTGTTCAAAATTTTATTATCATCTTTTAATTTGAAGTATACATTATATAAAATTGCAATTTTTTTTCTATTGGGTGATACTTTTATTTCAACTGGCGTAAGAGAATCTAATTCATTTAAAGTTTGATTTATTATTGGATTTAAAGTGTCGATACCATCACTATTAAATTTATAGGATATTAGCTCATTTGTTGGATATTGATTTATTAACACCCAATACTCTCTATTGTTATTATTTAAAGTGATTTCAAGACAGTTTATTGTTTTAATATTAATTTTTTTATCTATTTCTATCATCTTTTTAGTTTGTGAATTATATACCCAATATGCAAATTTTAAATTATCAATATTTATCCAAGTAGGAATTGCATTTGCTGTATACATACCATTATTATAAAATAAATAATGTATATTTTTATTATTTATATCAGTTATACAGAAAGGAGATGCGTCTATTTCAATCCAAGTCTCATTACTGAAAAACTCATTTCTCATAGCAAAGATAAAATTAAAATTTTCATCACGTAAGGTATCATTATCTGTTGTAAATAACAAGTTACCCAGTTTATCAGACATTGAGATTGGATTTGTATGAATAGCGTTAAACCTTTTATTATAAAATGCTACTTTGGGAGAATTTGTAGTGTCGTTAAAAATTAAACCAAATGCTTTTGCATTTGAATTACCTGTATTGTAACCAAAGTACCAATTGTAATATTCTCTTTGAGAATATAAATTGCTTAAACTTACTAAGAATAGTATATAAATAATAATTTTCATTTTTAAATTTAGCCCCTTTTATATAATTTATAAAAAGGGCTATACCTATATTAATAAGGTGAACAAAGTGTTTTTAAGTTAAAGCAGCTTGTTTGTTGGTTAAGAGCAGGATCAGGTGGCTCTATACTTGAAGGACATGCTGTCTCAACATTTCCTGAAACTGTGGGTCCATAATACAAGTCTATTCTATATTCACCGTTAGGTAAACGACAAATTTTCCAATCTGTTTGGCAATAGACTTGCTCCCAATAGCAAGGGTAATAATATATCAGACCTCCTATATTGGTTTTGTACCAGCAAATATCTTCAATTCGTTCGATATAATAATCGCCACTAAATGGTACATCACAAGGTGGAATTTCCTGTGTACATGAATCAAGTATTTGATCTATAAAATCTTTTGTAATTAAATTATCCCAAATGTAGTCTACTACTTGATCAGTATTCCAAGATTGAGAACATGTTGGAACTAATTTAACAAACCCCATAACTCTTAAAGCACTATATGGAGCAGTTGTACCACATGCATAACAAACCTCAATTTCATAATCACAACCATTTATATTCATATTGACAAATAGTGAATTAAAACCAGAAGGACAATTTTGGCTTTTTAATTCAGAACTAACAGAAGTTATAAGCATAAAAATGCTCATTATTAAAAATATTTTTGTTGTTTTCAACATAATATTTTTCCTTATTATTAATTAAACAAATTTAGAGAATTAGAGGCAGGGTTAACAGGCAATAGCGTTTAAATAAATCTCTCACACCCGCCTATATTTCTGCTTAACTAAATTATAAAGTTTGAACTCCTGTAACTTATTTTGTTTTGAGCATTTAATTTGTAAATTATTTTTAATTTCATAGTAGAGAGAATTTGCGATTTCGGATTGTTGTATAAAGCAAGCGTATATATATATATATATATATATATAAGGAGTTAGGAGAATATGGAGTATTTTATTTAGCATACTAAAATAAAGTTTTTACTTTTTTGTGCTTCCACTTTTTACAAATATATAAAATGTTTTGTTATTTGCAAATATTTATAATAATTGACTTTTTAGAGGTTGTTTTGTTACAGAATAAGTGGAATTATTTTAAATATTTATTTACCCTCTTCACTTCCCCTTAACACTTCTAATATATTATTAAAATCGGTAGGAAGTTCTGATATTATTGTGATTGTCTCTTTTGTGGTTGGGTGTATAAACGTTATTTCTTTTGCATGTAAAATTTGCCGTTTAGCGAAAGAAAGACATTTTTCACCTAATGATTTTTTAAATTTACTATGTTGCCCTAAAATTAATCTATCACCACCATAATAGACGTCGCCCAGCACAGGATGTCCAAAGTGGCTGAAGTGAACTCGAATTTGATGGGTGCGACCTGTCCGCAGTTTAACTTTAACTAAACTTGCTATAGAGTATTCTTCTAATACTTCATAATCAGTAATAGCGTTTTTTCCATCATTTTTTAATACAGCAAATTTCTTCCTATCCCTTGGCGATCTCCCAATGTTCCCTTCAAACGTTCCTGATTTTTCTTTTAATTTACCCCAAACTATTGTATAATAATATCGAGAAATTGACCTATCAACAAATTGAGATTGTAATTTCCTCATCGCATCATCTTTTTTAGAAACCACCAACAAACCAGATGTATCCTTATCAAGTCGATGCACTATGCCAGGTCTTATTGCATCAGAAGCATAACTAACCCCTTCATTAAAGTTTGGCTCAAAGTCTTCGTCTTCATCATCTAATTCAAATTCAATAACTTCTCTTGCTCCTAAATGATATAATAAAGCATTCACTAATGTTTGATCTCTATTTCCAACCCCTGGATGAGAACACATTCCCCAAGGTTTATTTACAACTAATAAATCATCATCTTCATATAAAATTTCTAATGGAATATCTTGAGGAATAAGTTTGATTGGTGGATATTTCATTAATTTACAGACTATTACATCATTAGGCAGAACTTTTTTACTTGGTTTAACAACTTTTCCATTAAGAGTTACATTACCTTCACTAATTGCTTGCTGAACTTTATTTCGGGAAGCATTTGTAACGTGACTAGTTAAATATGTATCTAATCTTTCAGGATTTTGCTTTTTTGAAGCAGTAAATGTTAAAATTTGTTCAATCTTATCTGGATAATCCGTATTTACTTTTTCAAACATTTTTCATAATTTACTTTTTTTAAAATACTAAATTAAATTAATGAAAAAGATTATAGCAATTTTTATAACTTTATTTTTATTTCAAATAGAATTATTAAGCTTTGAGATTATTGAGAAAAAGTTTAAAAATAGCGTTCAGCTAGATTTTAATCATCAAAGTGGTGGTAGTTTTTACGATATAAACGGCAAACGTCAAACTGAATTAATTAGGTATGTAGATTCTATTCGATATACAGACAATTCACTCTCCCCAATTAATTATATTTTTGATAAAAAAGAAGCTCTTTATAGTTTATCGGCAAAATACTTTTTATTAGAAAATTTAGCAACAAGTATAAATTTAAGTGCTATCCAATTATCAATGACACATAAAGAATTTTTCTATTATGGAATTAGCGAGTGGCAGACAAATCAGAAAATATCATATAATTTAAAAGAAAAATCTCAATTTAATATGAATAATTATCAGCTTGGATTAGAATATTATTTCTCAAAGGAAAAGTGGGTAACAAACGTAAATGCATCATTCTCATTATCGGGGTTAAGCGATGAAGTAGATTATTCAACTTATGATACAACTGATATTCATAGAATACAACATTATGTTACAAAAGGAGATTCAATTCTAATTAATAAACAAGACTTCTCTTATGCAATTCCAAATGTTTTGTCATTTGGCGGGTTAATCGGTTATAAATTTGAAGGTTCATATTTGGAACTTGGGTCAAACTATTTAAGTCATTCTGATGAGTTTAAAGACCAAATGATTAGCTATCTTGGAGTAGAATTGACTAATAACGATGTATTTAAACTTAAAGTGCAAGCCCAATATACTAATATAATTGGAGATTTTGATAAGAGAATCCCATATAGACCATTTAGAGCAAATCCTCAAAACGAAAATTTTAATATTACAGCAGGTATATCTTATATTAAAGATAACATATTTGCTGAACTCAATTATGGTCAAACAATTTACGCAAAAAACTCACTAAATTGGGGGCAGATTCATTTAAGCATTGCTTATTTATTCTAAATTAAAAGTAAAGCTCTGGTCTCCGATCTTTAAATATATTATTTATTGAGTTAAATGATTTATCTCTTGTTTTTTCAGGGTGGATAGTTGCTTTTATTATAATTTCATTGTCAGGACCAGCACTAACTAAGGATTTCCCATTATATGAAATAATTGCGGATTCACCATTAAACTCTAATTCCTCATTATTTAAACTTTCAGTTCCGATACGATTTGCTACTGCTACATAAACCTTATTTTCTAAAGCCCGGGTCCTCATTGCTTCCTTCCATACACCAGTTACAAGATTTGAAGGACAAATAATAATATCCGCACCCTTAAGAGCAAGCGTTCTTGCAGATTCAGGAAATCGCCAGTCATAACATATCATCGTTCCAATATTCACATCTTTTTCCTTCCAATAAACATTAAAAAAACCCGTGTTTCCTTCATCAAACACATATCTTTCTTTATAAAATAAGTGACTTTTCCTATAAACACTGCTTTCATTCTTGTCAGGCATTAAAATAATAGCAGAATTATAAAATGAATTTTTATCCTTTTCAATAAACCCAAATACAATTACCTTGTTAAACTCAGTTGCAAAATTTTGAAAATTAGACATTAATTCACCATCAGAACGGAGTGAATTTTCATTTAAGCCCTGTTTTTCAGTAAAAAAATACCCTGATGTTGCAAGCTCTGGAAAAACAATCAAGTCAGAGTTGTCCGATTTAATTGTATTAGAAATAAATTTTATATTACTTTCTAAGTCTGAATACACTGGTTTAAATTGAACAATAGATAAACTTATAGACATATTTGACCTTTCATTTTAATTTTTTTTAAAAAAAAATATAATTTTTTTGCTGGATTTATAAATAAATTCCTTAATTTGCATTCCCAGTGATTACAAAACTATAATTTATTTTTTAAACTAATCCAGAAATAATTATGCTATGTAAAAACAACTTTACCAAATTCATATTATTGCCTGCAATTATGCTAGTTCTTTTATTTAGTTATAGCGAAGCTAGACCTAAAAAGAAAAAAAGAAAAGCAAAAAACAAAGTTGTTTTAACATATATCCCTGCAAAAAAAATCGATGCCGACTCTTTACTTCAAACATTTTCAAATGAAAGTAATTCTAAAGTAATTGGTGATGAAGGCGAAGATCTTGAAGAATTAATAAGTGAAAATGGTATCTTAGATGATCCATATAAAATTGAGACAATCTGGGAAGCAATGTTAGATGATGGCGAAGTTTCAGAATATACAGATAATGGAATAAGCAAACACGAATTTTTAGAAGATATAAGTGATTGGATTGGAACACCATATAGATTTGGCGGAACAACGAGGCAAGGTATAGATTGCTCTGCATTTATGAGAGAAATTTATAGAGATGCCCTTAAAATTGAATTGCCAAGAACAGCAAATGAACAATTTGCTTTCGGTAAAGTAATCAAAGAAGATGATTTGAAATTCGGCGATATGATATTTTTCAAAACAAAAGGATATGCACCAATTACTCACGTTGGAGTTTATCTTGGAAACGACCAATTCGCTCACGCAAGTTCAAGAGGCGGAGTAATGATTTCTGACTTAAGCTCACCTTACTACACAAGAACCTTCAAAGGTGGCAAAAGACTAACAAATTCAGATATAAACAAACTTGAAATTGAAACTGATATGCGAGCATCTTCTTCATCTGTGATTGAGGAATCTCAAACTGGAACGAAGTAAGTTCATAATCAATATTTATTGAAGAAGCCGAGATTATCTCGGCTTTTTTTTGTAATTTAATCCGAATAGTATTTAAAATAGAGTTACTTTAAAATAAAAAAAGTCGCCGTAAATGGCGACTTTTTTTGTTAGTCTATGGTAACAAAGGTTTCTTTTGGCTTAATAGGTTCTTTTTTTCTTATTGTTAGATTTAATACGCCATCTTCGTATTTGGCTGATATATTTTCTTTATCCAAGTTTTCAGGTAATTGGAAGTTTCTTGTAAATTCTCCATAGCCACGTTCTACTCTTAAATATACTCTTTTGCCTTCATTATTTTTCTCTTCTTCTTGATGCTCTTTCTCTTTCTTACCTTTGATTGATAAGATATTATCATCATTAATCGAAACTTTCACATCTTCTTTCTTAATTCCCGCTAACTCAGCATGAACATAGAGAGCTTGCTCATCTTCTGATATATCTATCCTTGGTGAAAATCCACCAAACTCTACATTAAAACCTTTGTCAAACTCATCGACAAAACTATTCATTTTTTTCGCAAGAGAATCAAATCCTCTAAACGGGTCTATTCTGACTATTGACATTTTAATCTCCTTTTTGTTTATTTTTAGTTAATATTTATATTAAATTCTTTTGGTTCTTCAGCTTGTTTTTTAGGTATATTAATCACTAAAAGACCATTGTTAAAATTTGCTTTTATTGCTTCACTATCAATTTCGTCTGGCATTTGGAATGAACGAACAAATTCTCCAAACGCTATTTCATTTCTCAATAGAACTCTGTTCTCGTCAGATACCCTTGTGTCTCGTGTCCCTCTAATTGTTAAAATGTTAGAATCATTTACTGATAAACTAACATCTTCTTTCTTTACTCCTGCAATTTCCATATATACTAAAATTGCATCATCATTTTCAAGTATATCTACTTTTGGATTGAAACTGCCAGTTTCAATCGTTATACCTTTTGACAACTCATTTCCAATACGATTAAATGTTCTAAAAGCATTCTCCATATTGTTAAACAAATTTCTTCTTCCGTACATTTTATTATTCCTAAATAATTATTAAATCTGTTTTATTAGTTTTATAGGAAAATTATGCCAAAACATAATTTATGACAAAACTTAAATAAACATAATAAAATATGTCAATCATAAGTCATTTCGTCAGGTCAGATTGTCAGTTTTTATTATTTGCATTTAATTTTTTAATTTGAATAAGAAAATATAAAAAAGTGTGTAATAAATTTGACACTATTTGCAATTAATTAAAATTTATTTTGTAGTTTTGTGCAAAATATAATTAATAAGGCATATAATTTATTTTGAATTATCGTTGGAAATTCAATGAACATTGCGATGAACAAACAACAGAGAATCTATCTAAGGAATTAAAAATATCTCAAACACTTGCAAAAGTTCTTTGCAACAGGGGAATTACGACTAAAGAAGATGCGGAGACATTTTTCCATCCGAATTTAGACGACTTATATGACCCGTTTTTGATGCTAAATATGGACAAAGCCGTAGAACGCATCATTAAAGCAAGGGATAATGAAGAAGCAGTTTGGGTTCATGGGGATTATGATGTAGATGGAACTACTTCAACCTCTATGATTGTTTTGTTTTTACGCGAACTCGGAATAAAAGTTGATTACTTTATTCCAGACCGATTTGTCGATGGTTTTGGCTTATCGATTAGGTCTGTCAATCTTGCCTTACAAAAAAATTGCTCTTTATTTATTTCAGTAGATGTCGGCATAACCGCAGTAAAGCCCTTAGAATACGCTCATAGTAAAAATATAGACACTATAGTTTGCGACCACCATCAACCAGGTGATGAATTTCCTGAAGTATATGCCTTACTTGACCCAATTCAAGAAGGATGTAATTACCCTTTTAAAAATTTAGCTGCTTGCGGTGTTGTCTTTAAACTCATTCAAGGTGTGTTTAAAAAATTAGGTACTCCCAAAAAAGCATATAAATATTTAGATTTTGTCGCTATAGCTTCTGCTGCTGATATGGTGCCACTTCTCAGTGAAAACAGAATTTTAGTTCATTACGGACTTAAAAGAATAAATGAGCACACAAGACCTGGCTTTCGTGGGCTTATTCATTGCTCTAAACTTGATATTGGAACAATAACGGCCTTAAATTCAGTATATGCTCTTGCACCAATCATTAATGCTGCTGGTAGAATGGGTGCTGCTATGCGTTCCGTCGAGATGATGACTAACGACGATGAAACAAGAGCTTTTCAAATTGCTCAACAACTTGAAGATGAAAATAGAAAGCGCAGAGTATTTGATGCTCAAACTTTTGAAGAGGCAATTCCCATGGCAGAAAAAGAAATTAAAGACGGACGAAAAGTGCTTGTTCTGCATAAACCAGACTGGCATGCTGGGGTAATTGGTATTGTTGCTTCAAGATTAGTTGATAAATTTAATTTACCCACATTCCTTTTAACATCAATTGATAATATGGGTAAGGGCTCGGCACGCTCTGCTAATGGATTTGATGTTCATAATGCTCTAAGAGCAGCTTCAAAACTATTAGATGAATATGGAGGACATATTCACGCTGCTGGTATGACTATTGCCGAAGATAAAATTGATGAACTTAGAGAAATTATAGACAATATTGCTCGCAACGAAATCTCAAACGAAATGCTTACTCCTGAACTAAGTATAGATGCAGAACTTAAATTAAACGAATTATCTCCCAAGTTTTTGAAAACTCTATCTAAATTTGCCCCACATGGGTTTGCAAATGCTAAACCATTATTTATCTCGAAAGGTGTAACTTCTGCAAATGGTGTTAAAATAATCGGGCAGAATAATTTAAAATTCAGAGCTTTTCAACAAAATTTCGTGATTGATTCTATTGCTTATGGCTTAGCTGATAAAATGAAAATTGTTACATCGGGTAAACCCTTTGATATTATTTATAATCTTGAAATTAACTCACATTACTTAAATAACTATCCACAATTATATATAAAAGATATTAAACAAGCGGAAAATTAAAATGACATTAATTATTGACGGCGTAAAAATATCTAATGATATAAAGAATGAATTAAAAGAAAATTCTAAAAAACTATTTGAAGAATATAATTTGGTCCCTGGACTTGCTGTCTTGCAAGTTGGCGAAGACCCTGCTTCTTCTGTTTATGTTAATAGTAAAGAAAGAACTTGTAAAGAACTTGGCTTTCATTCTATACTGAAAAGAATACCTGAAACTTCAAGCCAAGATGAAATTCTTCAGATTATTGACACTTGGAATAATGATAATAATATTGACGGAATTTTAGTTCAATTGCCTCTCCCTAAGCATGTCGATGAACTTAAAGTTATTACTTCAATCAACCCGGATAAAGATGTTGACGGGTTTCATCCTCAAAACGTAGGTAGATTAGTAATAGGTCTTAAAGGTCATATTCCATGCACTCCTTACGGCATTACTGAAATGCTTAAAAGATATAATATTGAGACATCTGGAAAGCATACCGTTGTTCTTGGTCGTAGTAATATTGTTGGCAAACCAATTGCTAATTTAATGTATCAAAAAAAAGAATTTGCTAACTCAATAGTTACTATTTGCCATTCAGCGACTAAAGATATTGCTTATTATACTAAACAAGCTGATATTCTTATTGTTGCTGTCGGCTCGCCTCATTTAATTCATAAAGAAGATATTAAAGAAGGTGCAGTAATTATTGACGTCGGAATTAACAGAGTTGATGCAGATAACGAGAAAGGTTATCGTATCGTTGGTGATGTAGATTACGACGATGTTTTTGATAAATGCTCTGCTATAACCCCAGTACCTGGTGGCGTTGGGAAAATGACAATAGCAATGTTAATGCAAAATACTTTTAACTCAGCAAATGAAAGAACAAAAAGACTATAAGATTATTTATGAAGATGATTATTTAGTTGTAATCAATAAAGCTCCAATGGTACTCACAATACCTGATAGATGGAACGATAAACTTCCTTCTATTTACAAATCTTTAAAAGATAAATATAACGAAATTTTTATTGTTCATCGGCTTGATAGAGATACAAGCGGAATTATGGTATTTGCTAAGGATGCTGATACTCATAGGTATTTAAGTCAGCTTTTTGAGAAGCACGAAATTGAGAAAATTTACCACGCAATCGTCGAAGGACAATTCTCGGAAGAACCTATTGAAATTGACATTCCAATTTCGCCCGACCCTACGATAAAAGGAAAAAGCAGACCTTCTGCACGTGGAAAAGCATCTCTTACAAAGGTTAAACTTATTGCGAACTATAAAAAATCTGCACTTGTAAAGTGCTTACTTGTTACTGGGAGACACCACCAAATCAGAGTTCATCTTGCAGCAATAGGACAGCCACTTTTAGTCGATGCCCTATATGGCAATAATTCCGAGTTTTTAGTCTCGTCAATCAAAAAGAAATTCAACTTAAAAAAACATACTGACGAAAAGCCGATATTAGCAAGAAATTCTTTGCATGCTTATTCTTTAAAATTTATCCACCCTATTACTAATCAAGAATTGGAATTTACTGCCGACTACCCAAAAGACTTTGCTGCATCAATTCAAGTTTTAGAGAAGTATTAGGTTTTTAGAATAGTTTTATATGTTAAAGTGTAAGTACTTTTGACTAACTATCATTTAATACTTCATTTAAACTATTTGTAAATTCATTTTCATTATCATAATTATAAAATTCAACTCCTGTAATAATGTAATGGTCTGTTATTATTTCTAAATGAACTTTTTCTTCTTTTAATTGTTTTAGGAAATCTTGTTTCCATTGGTCATGTAAAATTAAATGTCTACCTTTTGGCTCTATGAAAACTTGATAGACTACTTTTTTCTTATCTCTTGAACGACAAATTAATACAAAATCTGGCTCGAAGGCACGACCTACTTTATCATAGATTTTGAAAAATCTTTCGTTTCTTAATATATAAATATCATCAAATTTCATTTTTAAATGATGAAATTTTCTTTGAAATAATTCTATGAATTGTTTTTCTTCTGAAGTGCCATAGTTTGCATTATAAGCATACCAATCTTCGTTTAGAACTAACGTTTCTTGACCATTTAATCTGGTATAATCAGTATTACTGATTTTGAGTGTTTTATCTTTGAATACTTCATTTATTTTTTTACTAGTAAATTCTGTTGATTCATATTCTGTTAAATTTGAAGTTATCTGTTTTTCAATATCTTCTAATAACTTTGTAAAAGCATTTAATTTATCATCTCTTGTTAAATTTTTAAATCTAATTTGAGAACCTATGAGTTTAATTTCTAATTTATCTAATTCATTTTTAATAAACTCTGATATTGAATTCAAATGGGGAAATATAGATTTTAAATTACCGAAGTAATAAAAAGGATTTTTTGATAATGTATATCTTTTAATATTGTAATCGATATCAGAAACTTTTAAATCTTTCGAAGTTTTACTTTCTTCTTCTTCTTTTATTTCCATTTCAAAAAATGCAGACGATAATTTTCCAAACCCTGATGGTAATTTATATTCAATATTCCTAGAATTTACTGCTAAATCTGATAAAGTAAATATTCTTGAATAATCTTTTTCTCTTCTACCATTAAGAGCAATTTTTCCAGACTTATAAACATCAGTCTTTTTAAATAAATCTTTTAATGTTAATTGTTTATCTATTATATTATCTTCATCTTCATAGATTCCGATTTCCTCAAGGGCTTTTTTAAGTTCAGAAATATACCTGCTATCTTCTTTAGTGTGAAAATATAATTCTTCGAGAATTTTTAAATCTTCATTTTCTAAGTCATCATATTTTCTTTTATATTTTTCTTGTTCGCTATTTATTTGAAAAGGATAATATCTTGCCCCACGTCCAATAAGTTGAGCTTCCGAAATTGTGGTTTTACCAATTCCTTTATTTTTACCACCAGTATTCTGACCTTCATATAATCTTACAATATCGAATAAATTTAATACATCCCATCCTTCATTTAGTTTTTGGACAGCGAAAATTGCTCTTATTGGGTTGTTTTCATCTTCAAGTGTATTTAATAAAATTTGATTTTCTTCTGCTTCATTATCATTATTTGCGCTAAGCGTATTTTCCTCTTTAAAGTTATCTTTTAATCTTTTAACTAGCTCCGAATCGCTTATCTTGTTATTGATAAAATAGTTTTTTGCTTTCCCAATAATATCTAATGTAGAATCTGTCCAAAGTTTAGTAATTTGACTTTTCTGCAGATTATCAATAAGTGTATGAAAATACATTTTATTATTTTCTGATTCTGTAATTGTGTTTTTTGCTTTAAAAAGAATAACTGGTTTTAAGTTTATATTATATTTTGATGCAATTTCTTGTCTATACTGATTTAAAACTAATGCTTGAAGTATCCTATATTCATCATCGTATTCTGAACGTAAAAGATTTATTTCTTTAGAATATTTATCTAATCTAAAAGAAGCTAAATCATATTTATATAATGTTTTATTTTCATATTTTTCAGCTATTTCTTTTGTATCAAAATCCTGAGTGGCAGTAAATTCTAAAAGCATGTTTTTTCTATTTTGCTTAAGGATATTTATTACAGTATTTTCCCAAGATTCGAAAAGTTCTTTATCACTTTTTGTAGAAGTATTTAGATGATGCGCTTCATCTGCAAGTAATATTATTTCTTTATTTTGTAAGTCTTCATAAGTTATGTTATTTTCTTTTGTTTTAGTTAAATCAAGATGAAGTTGCTGAATTGTTGTAAATTTAATATTTATATTTTGATTATCCGATTCATCAAAATTATTAATCTCTTTGATTAAAATTTCTTTGTTATCAATAATTATTTTTTCTTTAAATAAATATTTAGAAGCAGATTTATTTAGAAAGTTTTCTTTAGTTTTTTGGATAATGTTTTTAGAATGAACAAAAAATAAAAAATTTCTATATCCTTTTTGGTGAAGATATAGCATAAGACCAGCCATAATTAATGTTTTTCCGCTACCAGTTGCCATATTAAATAATAAATGCCAGGGTGGTTGTTGGATTGAATTAATTATATTATTTTCACTAAAATAAATAAATCTTTTGAATGCGTTTTCTTGGTATTCACGAATGGAAAATTTTATATTTGATTCAATAGAATTCGGTAATGAAACTTTATTAAGAGCGTCATAAACTAAAGGATGTTCTAAATTATTTAATAAATTATTATTCATTTTATTTTTCAATTTTGTAGAAATCTTTTGTTAATTGTTTTTCTTCTTCTGAACATGCAATATCTTTATCTTCAAGTGAAGAAAGATTTACATATAATTGATTTTTATCAAGAATATCAAATAAATGTTGTTTTTGTTCTTTCAATTCCAACTTTTTGAAATCTTCAATATGTTCATCTTGTTTTTTAATGTCAATGTTATAATTAAAGAAAGACCTTAATTTCATATCTTCCCAAATATTTAATAATTCTATTGTTTCTTTAGCTTCTTGAATTCTTTCAATAAATTCTTCGTTGTATTTTTTTAGTTCTAAGTATGTGAAATAGCCGCCACCTTTCCAGTTTATTTTTTTTGATATTCCACTTTGTTCACCTTCAATTACTTTATTTATTCTTCTAAAACAAATATTCATATGTTTTTCTAACTGTTCCATAATTATATATTGTCGTTCTAATTTATGTGATACTGCTGCAGTTGTTCCTGTACCCCCAAAAAAATCTAAAACAATATCTCCTTTTTCAGTATGTGCTTTTATTATTCTTTCAATTAATTTTTCTGATTTTTGCCCTTTTACTTCATCATCTTTTTCAAGCATTTTTGAAACTGTTTCACCAGAGAAAGAGACAATAGCTATACTATTTAAGTCATCATATTCATTACCATTCCAAACGTCTTCAATTGGATATCTTTCAGCTTCACTATTTGAAATTTTTTTAAATTCATTTTTTTGAATATAATTTTTAATAAATTTTAATTTCTTTTCATCTTTAGAATAAAAGAGAATACTATCATGATTTCTTATCCAATTATTATCTTTTGTTTTATACCCAGATAGCCAACCTATTCTCCAAATAATTTCACGTTGAAAATTATTAATACCAAAAACATGATCCATTAATATTTTTAAATAATGAACTTGATGAAAGTCTAATTGAACATAGATTGATCCATCACTAGCTAATAGGTTTTTTGCAATTTCTAATCTATTTTTCATAAAAGTCAACCAGCTTGACTGGTTAAAACTATCATTATAAGTAAATGTATCATTTCCAGTATTATAAGGAGGATCTATGTATATTAGTTTTACTTTTCCTTCAAATTCTTTTTTTAGTGAATGAAGAGCAAGTAAGTTATTACCTTTTATTATTAGATTATCTTTAATAGTTCCGTTTTCATCACGATTGAATTTTGTAAATTTTTGTTCGCCATCTTTATCATAAACTTTTGCATTTGTTAATACTTTGGGTTCGAGAAGTTGAGTGATTTCATCTTGAGCAAGAATTTCATTAAAGAATATTTCATCTCTTTTGTGTTCTTCTTTAGTTTGTCCTCCTTCCAGAACGCAATCTTTATAGGGCCAGACAAGTGCTACTTCGTTCCTTTGGTTTAAGTATTTTCCGTCAATAGTTAATCCAACTTTATTTTTGAATTTGGTATAACTATCATTTAAATAATTTTTTTGTTCGAGAAATTCTATAAAATAAGATTGATTGAATACCAAAGCACCTTTAATTTCTTTGAATAATAATTTTTTTGTTTCTTCATTGTCAAGTAGTAAGCCGATTAAATCTTCATCGAAGTTTTGAGCTTTATTAATAACGACCCATTTTTTAAGTTTACCTTCGTCAGTAAAATAGTTAGGTTCTTTTTTTAGTTGGTTTTCAATTATCTGGAATATTTTCATATTTTTTCATTTTTACATTTTCATATAAGCAAAATAAGGATTTTGAAGTATTTCTGCAATTCAATTGTTTTAAATTTATTTGTATGATTTGAATTTTTGTTGTGTTATTGTAAGATTTTTGCAGATTCGGGGTATTTTTGGTTTTTTTTGAAAGCGTGTAATTATTTTATATTTTAGATAGTTACACGATTTGTGTAAAATTTTTGTCGTTTTCGTCTGCAAGAAATTCAACCCTTCCTAAATCCTTCCCGAAGGGAGGGACTTGAAGATTTTGCTCGTTTTTTCTATTAATGTTATAATTCTACAAAGTATTTGTAATACAACACACCCCGTCGGTACTTCGACTGGCTCAGTAACCGAAGAAAAACACCCCGTCGGCTGCGCCGACACCCCTCTGATAGAGGGGAATTTTTTTTGAGATTATTCATATTCGCTTAAAATGACGGCAATCTTAATTTTGAAATAAATTTTTTAACAGCAAAAAAATACGTTAATTTTGGCTTATTAAATTTAATGAAGTTATAAATTGAAAAAAGAAAAATCATTATTCAAATGTAAAAATTGTGGTGCTACTTCAAGCAAGTGGCAGGGGAAGTGTTTTAATTGTAATGAATGGGATAGTTTAGAAGAAATTTCTTTCAATATTACTAAAACTACATCAAAAGGTAAGCGAAATATTGATATAAAGAAACTTTTAGAGGTTGATGATAGTATCGGCAAGCGCTATAGAACAGGAATTAATGAACTTGATAGAACTCTTGGTGGTGGCATAACTCCTGGGAGTTTGATTTTAATCGGTGGCGATCCTGGTATTGGTAAATCAACTTTAATGTTACAAATTACTTCCAACTTAATAAAGTTTAATCCGATTTATATAACAGGTGAAGAATCTCTTTCTCAAATTAAAAATAGAGCAAAGCGCTTAGGCGATGTTAATCTTGAATTGGATATTGTTTCAACAAATTCTCTTGAAGATATTATTTACCTAATGAAAAGTTCCGAAAATTATATTTTTATAATAGATTCAATTCAAAGTATTCATAGCGAAGATATAGCATCGGCTGCTGGCTCAGTAGTTCAGGTTCGTGAATGCACCCAGCGAATAATGGAAATCTGTAAAACATATAATAAAACAGTCTTTTTAATCGGACATATAACAAAAGATGGTGCAATCGCTGGTCCTAAAATCTTAGAACATCTTGTAGATACAGTTTTGCAATTTGAAGGCGATAACGGGTTAAATTTTAGAATACTTAGAACAATTAAAAACAGGTTCGGTTCAACTAATGAAATCGGAATTTTTGAAATGACTTCGGCTGGCTTAATGGAAGTGAAAGACCCATCGGGTATATTCCTTTCTCATAGTAAGAACTTGGAGCCAGGAGTAGCAATTACTCCAACGATAGAAGGAACTCGCCCGTTTTTATCCGAAATTCAATCACTCGTTACGTTTACTGGTTATTCTATGCCTCAAAGAATAGCAAATGGCTTAGACTTAAAACGGCTTCAAATGATTTTATCAGTTTTGGAAAAGAGATTAGATATAAAGTTTTTCAAACATGACGTATTTTTAAATATTACAGGTGGGCTTTCAATTAATGACCCTGGAGCAGACTTAGCAATAGCAAGTTCGCTTATAAGTTCTTATGAAAATAGAGCATTAACAAAATCAACTGTGATAATAGGCGAAATTGGTTTAACTGGTGAAATCCGACCTGTGTCTATGCCTGAAATCAGAATAAATGAAGCAGCTAAACTTGGATTTAAACGAGCAATTATACCGGACCAAAGTTTAAATCAAGTAGATAGCAATATAAAAATTATACAAGTAGCAAGATTATCACTTGCTATTGATAAGTTTTTTGAAAATTAGAAAAATAAATTTTAGATGATTAAGTGTCGCTAATCTCGATAAGTAAAGCGTCTTTTTCAACTGGAACACCTTCTTTAACGTGAATTTTTTTGACGAAACCACTTACAGTTGAAGCAAGAGCATTTTCCATTTTCATTGCTTCTACAATGATGAGTTTATCACCTTGTTTTACTTCTGCTCCTTCTTGCGTTAAAATTTTAACAATCAAACCAGGCATTGGTGAGAAAATATCTCTATCGGTACTGCTTAATCCAGAATCTTTGATAAATTCTTCTAATAATGCTTTAGTTTCAGTTTTTACATCAACTTTATGTTCAAAATTATCATAAATAATTTTCACACCCTTTGAATTCTCTTCATATTGCACCAGCAATACTTTATTATTAACTAAAATTGTATAAACATTATTTGGGTATGTTTTTAAAACTTCAACTTTATACCTTTCGCCATTGTAACATACTTCATCTAAAACACTTGGGTTAATCGAAGTTTTAAATTCATTATTATCAACTTTAACTTTAATATTTTCCATTTACAACCTTAAAAATTTCGACTTGACATAAAATTCAATACATCAATATCGGTAATAATTCCAATAATTTTATCTGACTTCTCAACCAGAACAGTTTTTCTTAAAAGCAAACTATCCGCGACTTTATCGAGGAAGTCGTTGACATTGACAACTTCAAAATTACTATCAACTGCTATCGAAACGTTATCGCTTAAACTAATTTTGCTTTCAAATAAGCTACGTAAAACATTTTTCTCATTCACAATCCCCATTAAATTACCCTTAGAATAAACAGGAATTTGAGAAATATTATTTTGTTTAAGTAATTTCACAGCATCAGAAACGGTATTTTCGTCAGTGATAGAAATAATCTCCATATTTTTTCTACCAGTAGCATCAATAAGCTCCTGAATAGTAACATTGAAAGTATTATCCCAATAGCCATTATTTCTCATCCAGTCATCGTTATAGATTTTACCAGTATACCTATTTCCAGAATCAGGCAAAATCACTAAAATTTTCTTTGGTTCCGTGAGTTGTTCAGCATAGCGGATAGCACCAACAATAGCTGCTCCGCCAGAACCACCAGTATATATACCTTCTTTTGTAAGTAAATGTCTTGTCATAATAAAGCTTTCTTTATCACGAATAAGCACCATATCATCAAGCACAGAAAAATCAAGATTATCAGGAAAAATATCTTCGCCGATACCTTCTAAAACATAGGACTTCGCTTCAACAACTTTTCCAGTTTTGAAAAAAGGTAATAATATTGAACCCTCAATATCAACACCAACAATTTTCACATTTGGCATTTTTTCTTTTAGATACATTCCGGTCCCGGATATAGTTCCACCAGTTCCTACACCGCACATAAAGACATCAAAGTTGCCATTTGTTTGTTCGAAAATCTCTGGACCAGTTGAATAATAATGAGCCATTTTATTATCAAGATTATAATATTGATTAGCATAAAATGAGTTTGGAGTAGTCTCTGCTAAACGTTTCGCAACTGAATAATAAGACCTTGGGTCATCTGGTGCCACGTTGGTAGGAGTAACAATCACCTTTGCCCCAAAAGCACGAAGATTGTTAATTTTCTCAATAGATTGCTTATCAGGAAGAACAAAAATACATTTATAACCGTGAACAGCTGCATACATAGCAAGCCCAACTCCAGTATTTCCAGAAGTTCCTTCAATAATTGTTCCACCTTGTTTTAATTCTCCTCGTTCTATTGCTTGCTCTATCATATACTTAGCGATTCGCTCTTTAATAGAACCGCCTGGGTTCATATATTCAAGTTTAACATAAATTTCAGATTCAATATGTGAAGCAACTTTTTGAAGTTTGATAATTGGAGTATTCCCAATAGCATCTAAAACGGTTCTATTAAATTTTTCCATAGGTAATAATTTTAATGGTAATTATACAAAAATAAAGAAAAGTTATTTTTTCTTTTTACTATCAGCTTTTTGTAATGCTTTTTGAGTTTGCTTAAACTCTTTTTTTACTGAAGGCAATAATTTGTCTTGTGGTAAATCTTCTGGGTATAGACCCGTATTTTTTTTAACTAAATCTCTTACTTCCCTTCCTACACTATAATGTGCTGATTCTAAATTTGACTGACCTGTTAATTTTTGATTTTTAATTCGTTCTTCAGTTTGAGTGATTCTAAATAAATTCGCTGCAAGTTCTGTCCTACCCATTGTTTCATAAATTTTCTTAGATTCTACATTCCTTTTTTTAGCCAAATTGACATTAAACATATCGTAGAGACCTTTAAATCTTTCTTGCTGAAATCTAGCATAATCGTGCACACCTGCCCTCTTTGCAGTTGATGCTAAATGTTTTTGTCCATCAGTTAATTCTTGTCTAATTAATAATCTATCAATTTGGTCGCTGTCTTGATGAATTAGCTCAAGTTCTCTCACTTGGTGAGCAAAATATGCTTGTGCTTTTGCAACTTCTGGCTTAGAAGATGAGGCATTCATAATAGTGATATAGCAAGCAAATCGAGATAACTTAAAGTCCCTTTGTTGCTTACCATTTATCACACGTTCTTCTACAACAATGTTTGTATAAGCATCGATATTAACATTCTCAATAGCTCTTCTGGCTCTACTTATTACCTTTTCAAATGATTGAAAACTTTGGTAGTTTAGTATATTGCACAACTCAGAAGCCCACCAAAATGTGAAGCCATTTTCATTACTTAAATCTTCAAATGTAAAATTATTTTCCATTTAGCACCTCAAAAACTTTTTGACCGACTTAATATTCAAAATTACTAAATAAATCTTGTATAATATAATAGATTATACCGCAATTACCGATTCAAATTTTTATAAATTTATAACAAAATTGACCATATTCTATAAAGTATACTCCTGATTTTAACTGGCTAATATTAATTATTTGGCTATTTATAATTTTATAAGTGTTTATTTTATCACCAAAAATATTAAATATATTGATTTTATTAAAATCAATTTGACCATCAATTATTAAATATTCAGAACAAGGATTTGGATAAAAATGAACTTTATTACTCTCTTTTTCTACATTATTTGGAATGTCAGAGCATAGTAAATCAAAAATACTTTTTGTGTCAAATCTACCTTTTGCTGGTATCGAATTAGATTTTACGGTATTGGGAAAGCCAATTCCTCCGAATTCGCTCTCACTTAAAAACTCTGGTTTATGCTTATAGTAAAGACTTTTGATTGGTAAACTATCTGGTTTATTTGGTGAAAAGTTTCCTTTATTATTATTTGCAAATAAGAAATGATTTTCACCTAATATATTATAATTCAAAAGATTGTATGGAAAATTATTATTGGTTATTTCGTTACCGATAATATTTTGACTTGGAGAACTATCGGCACTGAAAAATATACCCCATAACTCTGCACGGTTTCTAAAAATTGTATTAAATGCTCCATTTGCTCCGTGTGAATTGTCTATAACTATGTTTTGGCAAATATTATTTTCAAATAAATTCGCAAAAACGTAATTCCCATGCAAAACCATATCACCAGAGGAATTTTCTGGCAATGAAGTTTCTGACCAAAATGGTTCGACGGAATAATTGTAAGCAAAAACATTCCCATTTGCTCCCGCCTGCAAAATCATCGAATGTCTGAGGTGCTTAAATATATTGTTTTCGGCTAGAACTTCACCTGTTGAGAAATGGAGCAAAACTCCATAAGCCCTACCTCCACCGCCATATTCAAATGCGTCATGAAGATATGAGTTTGAAATCACTAAATTTGAACTGTAACTTGCTTGGATATGACTAAAATTACAGTTTTCTGATTCAATATTATAGACTCTTGAATTTACAGCGTAACTAAAATTAATATTACTGGTCTGTTCGGGTGTTGTGTTATCAAGCCGTTTAATTTTTAAGCATTCAATTGAAACGTTTTCAATCGGGTTAATATTCATAATTTTAACAACATCACTAATTTTAAATTCTCTTCTAAATTCTGAATTTAAAAAAATGGTGTCTCCGATAACGTTATTTACTTTTTGGATTTGAGCTACGCTACCATAAGCCCAATCTGAGAAAAGAAGTGCTTTATCTTCAAATTCAATTTTAAGCCAAACATTATTGTTTATAAAATTATCGGATTTAGCAATAATCTTTTTTTCTTTCAATAAAATATCTTTGCTTAAAATTAATTTAGAGTTTTCAGCGCTGCCGTTAATATTGATACAATGTCCTGTTCCGTCTAAATCAAAAATTAGTTCAGTTTTCTCGGCACCTTGTCCTTTTAGTGATATGTTTGATTTAAGGTTGATTGGCTTATCAAAAGTAAACGAACCTTCTGGGAGGATAATTTGAACTGATTTACCTTGATTTTCTATAATTAAATTATTTAAAATAGTGGAGTTAGAAAGTTGTTCTATATTTAATTGTTCTTTATTTAAAACTATTATTTTGTTATATTTAAAATTAGATTTGCTGCCTGCATTCGACCAATCAAACACTCTGTCAGCAGGGATTTGAGAAATTAAATTCATTGAAAAGCAAATTAAAATAGTAATATATTGTACAAAAGTCATAAAGTTATAGTTCTGTTTTCTACAAAAATAAAAAATCTCGATTAATAACCGAGATTTTTGCAAGTGAAGTGTGTAAATGAAAAATTAATTTTCTGTCGGATAAACAGAAACTTTAAGTTTGTTTCTGCTATGAGTTTCAAATTTTACTTGACCATCAACTTTAGAGAATAGAGTAAAATCTTTACCTAACCCAACATTACTACCTGGATGAAATTTAGTTCCAAGCTGTCTAACGAGGATGCTACCAGCAGTAACGAATTCATCACCAAATTTTTTAACTCCACGTCTCTGAGCGTTTGAATCACGTCCGTTTTTAATGGACCCCTGACCTTTCTTGTGAGCCATTATAACACCTTAATTAATATTTATGTTTGTAATTTCGATTTTAGTGAATGATTGTCTATGACCATTCATTTTTTGATAACCTTTTCTTCTTTTTTTATGGAAAACAAGAACTTTTGCATCTCTAACTTGCTCTATGACTTTTGCAGTTATAGTTCCAGAGATTGCAGGGCTACCAAGATTAACATTATCACCATCTTTAGTCATTAAGATACGACCGAGAGTGATTTCAGAACCATTTGATTTATCAATAAAAGGTGCTTTAACAAAGTCTCCTTTGGCTACTTCAAATTGGATACCTGATATTTCAACTACTGCTTTCATTTTACGACTTTTTTCATTTATTCAAATATAGAATTACAAAAATAAGCAATAAAATTTAAAAAACAAATAAAAATTTATATTTATCTAATTTATATGCAATTATTAGTAACGTGGATAAGAAATCGGCTTTTTTGGGACACGTTCTGTATCTTTTTATAATGTCATAGTTTTCTATGTTTTGTATCTATAGCTATTTCTATAAACAAAACTAATAATTTACTTAGCCATTTAGTATTTCTATTTTACCTCAAATTGTGCAGTTATAACTGCTGATATAGTTTTTAGTTTGGTTGAAGTGTCGTAAATTCCGTAGTCAGACACTTCTTGTGAATTTTTTGGGTTAATTTGAAATATGCCTTGACTTGCTGATATTAAGTTTCCTACATCTGCGTCAGTGTTTTCTGCTAATTGTTCTGCTCTATTTTTAGCATCTTTAGCCGCTTCGGCGAGCATTTGTAGTTTAAGATTATCAATTCTTGTATAAAAGTAACGAGGTGCATAAGAATAAAAGTTAATTCCTTCTGAAATTAAATTTGTAGATAGTTTTGAAATTTTTTCAATTATATTGATGTCATTTGATTCAATACTTACTGTTTGCATTAGTTCGTAAGCAATTACTTCTGAAGTTTGTTGGTAGCCATTTGGAGTTGTAACTTCATTGAATATTTTAATTGTTTCAAGGGCAGAGAATTTCATTTGTCCATCTTTTGCACCGAGTTTTTTTAGTTGTTCCTCAACCTTAACTTTGACAATATTTAGTTGTGAGTAAGCGTCTTGTAAATTTTGACTTCGAACCGAGAATGAGCCCGTCCAATCAGCGAAATCAGACTCTATATTTTTGCTTGCATAACCTTTGACTTCGATAGTCATATTGCGAATGTTATCGAGTTTTTTTGCATCATAAAATGAATCGCCAAGCAGATATGCGGCAACTATTAAGCAAATTCCGAGTAAGAAGTTTTTTGTCATAACTGATTAATTTAATTTTAAAATAGTATTTGGATTTAAACCAGTGGTAAAATTAGCAATTTTATTTTGATTATCAAAAATCAGTAGTTCACCTGGTACTTGATGGTTTTTTGCATTTAGGATAAAATATACGTCATCAATGATATTAAATGAATACCAAATATTTGTTGTCGTGTTTTGCAATTCATTTTTTATAGAATAATCATTAATATTTAATGAGTTTAAACCAGACTTATTTATAAAATATATTTTATTTTTATTTAATACTATTTTTGAAGTAATATCACATTTAATTTCCTTTATTATTTGATTGCTTATTAAATCATAGAAAATAAGCCCGCCAATTTTTCCATCTTCCCAATGGAAATTTGCATAAGAAGCAATTAAAAGATTATTTAATACAATTATATTTGTGGTATTGGGCCCGATTAATAGTTGCTTTTCTTCAGCACCTGTTATTTTATTAATAAAAGAAATTGTTCTTGCTCCTTTTTCATTATCTTTGAATTGGCCAACAGCAGAATTTGCTACAAAAATATATCTTTCATTACTTGCAATTCCATCGGGACCAGGTCCTGTATTTATTTCTTTCAATATCGATAAACTTGCAGTATCTACTTTCAATAATGAATTATTTAATAAATCAGAAATATAAATGTACTCATCAAAATATATTCTCTTCATAAATCTATTTTTATCTAATATATTTTCCGATATTATTTTGCCTGTATTTTTATTGATTTTAATTATTTTATTTGATTGTGAAACAATAATATAAATATTATTCCCAACAATAATCATATCGTTTGCATTGTCACCTAATTGTTGATTATTTATTTGTTCATAATATTGTGAGTTAATAATATTTTTTTCTAAATTAATTAAAGCTAATTTAGAGTTATTCTGCCCTAAAAGCCCTTCTGATAAAACGATATAGTTACCCGCTTTTTCGTCATTTATATCTGGTTCGGGTGTTTCGACACAACCAAATAATATAAATAATAATAATATATATTTAATTTGTTTTAACATATTTTATAATTCTATTATTAATTAATTTAAAATAATAACCATAATAATTATTTATATCATTAATTTCATTTCCAAAAATATCATAGTATTTTGGTTTATCAGATAATTTGTTAAAATTGACTGATGTTATAATTTCAGAATGATGTAATATTGCAACAGCGTCTAAATCAAAACCAGATATAGTTGGGTCGTAATTTTTATGATTTTTATTATTTAATATTTCTTGTGATACATCAGTTATTTTAATATAGTTTATAGTATCAAGTCCAATATCTTCTAAATCAAAGCCATTGCCACCACAAGCAGGATAATTAAATGGATTTTGACTCCCTATTGTAGGTGTTACTCCGGCAAGACCTGTAAGAGAATCAATATTAAATGGAAATTCGATAAAGTCAATTCCATTAGCAGAAACAGATACTTTTGCTGGTTCAGCGAATTCTTTATTAGTGAACTGGTTTATAAAACAATTTTCGAATATAATAAAATCAATTCCAGGTTGATTAATAATTATATTATTCTTTAAACCAACAACGATTTCACCACCTAAGCCAAGCGATAGTATCTCTTCAGGTCGT
This sequence comes from uncultured Hyphomicrobiales bacterium, assembly GCA_964465945.1. Lineage (GTDB taxonomy): Bacteria > Bacteroidota > Ignavibacteria > Kapaibacteriales > UBA2268 > JAJRPT01. Next base: position 36,085 of record CAYXMM010000008.1, on the reverse strand, counting down.
GTTTCTGCTATATATTTTGTTGCTATTGTAGATGGTGGACCGAATATATTTGTTGGAAAATATTCTGAAGATTGACCAGTATTCATTCCTGTACCAGCAGTAAATGAATAAACAGTATCAATAAAAGTATTAGACTTTAAACTTAACGTTAATATTAATATTAAAAATATTATTTTCATTTGTTTATCCTGTAATTTAATGATAAATTATAGTTAATTCCTGGTATAGGATAATTTCTAACATATTGATAGTTTGTATTTAAAATGTTATTTATTGCTAAATTAATTAACAATATATTATTAAATATATTTATTTCTTTATTAAAATTAATATTTAATAAAGTAAATGGATGAATTATTGAGTTAGCATCATTGCCTTGATTATAATATCTAAAGGAATTATATATAATGTCGCTATAAATATTAACAATATTATTTTTATATTCTGCAAACAAGGAAATTATTTCATTTGGCATATATGGAATGTTCGTGTTTTTTAATATTCCTTTTCCAACAAATATTGATTTTTGGTAGGTATAATTAAAATTAATTTTAAAATTATTAAGTTCGTAATTAATATTGTTTTCAATTCCATAATTATTGACTTCTTCAAGATTTTGAGCTGACCATAGCACAGGTGATATTGGAATTGAAATAATATAATTATCTATTAATGAATAGTATGGATTTACATTTAACTCAATATTATTTATTTTTATTTTATTATTAAAATTAATTGTATTTGATATTTCTGGAATTAAATTATTATTTCCATAATTCAAATAATACATTTCATTAAAGCTTGGCGCTCTAAAACTTCTTGCTATTGATAGTGATGGTTCGTAATACTTGCTTTTATAATTTACGAGAGCTGTTCCTGATATATTGTTGCTTGTATATGAAATTATATCATATCTTGATGCAAAATAAAAATTTAAGTTATTTATATTAAAATAATAGTTTGCTGATAATCCAAAAATATTACCTTTTTTGTTTTTATAATAAGCATCGCTTTCTAAGTTAGTAAAATCGTTGTCTAACCTTACTTCTATATAAGAATTAATAAATGTCTTTTTTATTTCAAAATATGTTTGAAAATTATTAGTGAAAAAATTATTATTTATTCCATTGCTGTTTGTTATTTTATTCAATGTATCTTTATAATTTAGCTCAGAATAATTAATATATATTCCACTTTTAATTTGATAGCTATTATATTTGAAATAATTATTATAAAATATATAATTATTGTTTGATAATAATTTAGCTTTTGTGTTTTCTAACTTATCTTGGACAACAGCACCTGGAACTCCTTGCGACTGATAATTTATAAGATATTTTATATTATGATATCCGGAGTCAGAAATAAATATTTTGCTTATATTAATATTATAATTAATTAACTCACTGTTTGAACGTGTATAGAATTTATTATTTAATTTAATCGGATAAAGTGCTCGATTTTTATGAATAGAAAAATCTAAAGCAAAATTATTTTTAAATGGTATAGAAGCATTGGATTTATAATTATCAAATGATGCTATATCTAATTTGAAATTGTAATAACTTGGAATCTTAGAGTTTAAAATTAGACTGCCGAATAATGAATTACTACCATATTTACTTGAATTACCAATGTTTTGAACTGCTATATTTGAAATATTATTCAAATTAAATAATGATGAATTAAATGCTCCATTATTTTTATCATTTAGCTTAAACCCATCGTAAATATAGGCGATTTGATTAGAATTAGAGCCACGTATTGATATTAATTGCATACCTCCACCACCGCCATAATCTTTTAAATTAATTCCATTAATTCCATTTAAAATACCTGAAAGAGATTGTTTGTTAGAATTTTCAATGTATTTCAAATTTAATATTTTATTTATTAATATGTTCTCGGAATTAATTGAATCTTTGATATTAATATCTTTAATTAAATAATTTGTAGTATCCTGCTGACTAAGCAGGATACTACAAAAAAAGATAATATTACTTAACAACATTAATTTTAGTTGTTTTTACAGAATTGTTATCTATTACCTTTACAATATATGCACCAGTATGAACATTCATTAAATCAATTTTGACTAATTCATTTTGATTATTATTAGAATAAACTAATTTACCATTAATATCAAATAACTGGATTTCTTTTATTGGTGAATTATTTCTAATATATACATAGTCAGAAGTTGGATTTGGATATGCTTTAATATCTAATTTGCTTTCAATTTTATCTTCAACTGAAGTAATTATATTGCCAAATATTGCAACTTGATTATTCGCTGAATAATCATCATTAGAAATAATTGTTGCTAATAAAATTTCTTTTTCTGGATTTATAAAAAGGTCTTCCGCTTTACCTTTCGTTTTTAGTATATCACCTAAACCTTCATTTGTTAAGAAACGAACATCATTGTTATATGTTGTAATAAAGCATTCAAAATCATCAGCCATATTTAATTTAATATTTCTTGGACCATTGTAACCAGCAGTTCCAGTTTTCAATTCTGTTACTTCGTTACCTTCAAATCTTACAACATTAATATTATGAGAACCGTTTGACGTAGTTCCAATATATCCATTATCAAAAGTAATATCATTTCCAGTCATTCCAATATTTAGCACATTCAAATTAGGTAATTGAGTATGAGGCAGAGTTCCATACATCAATGTTGCATCGCTTGCTCCGTAGTTACCTTCGTTTAAAATTGCAATTCCAATCCCTTCCGAATGTGTGAAATACACTGATTCAAGTATATTTTCACCACCTGGAATCGTTTGTAATACATTAGAGTTTGCTCTGTCATATATTACTAATTCATCTTTTTTGTCGTCATTTCTAACAGGGAACATTAAGTGCGGACCCGCTAAATCAGCAGACATAGCATTTGCTACATATACATTTTCTTCTACTAAAGTATGCCCTAAAACATCATAAGAAGAAATTTTACCTTGATGAGGAATATATACTAAGTCTATCTCTGGGTCATAAGCAAGTTTTAATGGAAATTTTAAATCGCCCATTTGGAAATCAAACACTTTTTTGCTTGAAACTTGAGTTCCCTTACCTTGGATTATCCACCACGAAGGTAATTCGTCTCCATCGTCAAAAGCACCATTAAAATTAGCATCAATTCCTAAACAGAAAATATTATAAGTATCATTTGATGTGGAGTAAACTATCTTCGCTGGTTGGCTACCAACTTTAATATATTTAAACAAATCTACTGCTGGTTTTTCTTTTCCTATATATACATTATTATTTGTTATAGCTGTGTTCGCAAGTAGAACTAAATATTCATTACCCCAGTAACTTAAATGCTTAAAATTGTCAATTTCTAACATTTCAAAATTTGATATGAAATCAACATTCCCATCATCTTTCACCCATCTTGCATCTAACGCAGGTGTTGCCATAAGTAACTCATCCCCTATAACATTCATAGCTGATGCTTCAAATACTTTGATTCCAGTATAGCTTTTTTGAACTTCCCCATTCGTAAAAATTGCTAACATTTCATTGACTTTTCCAATAGATGCGAATCTATCTTCTTTACAAGAAACGTAAACTTTTCCATCTTTTTCAATAAATGAGTTTACACCAACTAATTCAGTTGAAGTAAATGTTGGCATTTGTGTATGAGGTAATACTGCGAACTGAATTCTAAATTTATCACTATTTGTAACTGGATTACAAAGAATATAAATTGAATTTTCACCAGCGTCATTAGTTAAAAGAATTAAATCAGTTGCATTAGTATCCAAAGGAATTGATTGAAGAACCATAGAAGTTTGAAGATTAAATACTGCAAGAGTATTTTTATCATAATTATAAGTAGTAGCATTCATCTCGCCTTTCTCAATTATTAACAAATGAGTTCCTGCAAATTTAACTGCTTCAATATTTCCTGTATAAATAGCATCATTAATTAATTCTGTAGTAAGAAGTTTATAAGAAGAAATCTTATTTTTAAAAGGAATATAAATATTTCCATTTTGTTTGTCAATTTCGGGTTTAAAGTCATAAGCAATAGACTGAAATTCAAAAGTTTTCATTTTATTTGCAATAAACTTATCGCCTGATTTTCCAATTGTCCACCAAGAAGGAGATTCATCACCCGCAGCTTCATCTAAAACTCCATTCCCATTAACATCTTTCCCCGCGCAGAAAACATGTGTAACTGTGCCATAGTGGAAAGAGTACACAGGATTAAACCCAACTTCTACACCTTCAAATTCATTATAATTAACTTGTCGGGCAAAAGAATAATTAATTGTTATAGATAATAACATTATGAATAATAATAACTTACTCATTATAATACCTTTATTTAATAAAAATTAAAATATAAAATCAAGGGGATATACTGTTAGGATATGCCCCATTGAATCTGTTTCCGCAGATTTAAACAATGAGAATTTAATAAAGGTCTTCTGACTTTGACTTCTTCCTCGTGCTACACCTTCCCAGGTAAACCCAGTGGTTGCTTTTGTGATAATTGCTAATAGCATTTGTCAGTCATTACAGCGGCGGAACCGTGTAGGAATTTCACCTAACTTCCTGAGAATAGTTCTCAATTTATTAAATTATTCATTTTCTTTGATTACGTAAATGTGTTCATTTTTCCTTACGTAACCATACTTTTCACGTGCTGTTCTTTCTATCTCTGTTGTATCGGTAAGGAGTTTCTTCCTTTGCTCTTTCAAGTCTTCAATTTCTTCTAAGTTAGTTGAAATTCTTTCTTTGATTTCAGATTTCTCGTAGATTAAAGAAAATCTCTTAATCAGCCCGTAATCAGAAAATAGTAAGTACAAAAAAATCAATATGAATAAAGAAATACCAATTATGCTATGCTTTTTCTTAGTATTTGAAGATAGAGATTGAACTAGTTTTTCTTTATCCATATTTCAAGAACAAATTTTAAAATTAATAATTGCTAAATTAAATATTAATTAATTATTTAGCAAATTTTGAAAGGAAACTAACAAAAGCATCCATTTCTTCTTTATCTCTTTTTTCAGTAACAGCAATTAACAAGCCGTTCATTTTCTCATTTCCAACGATCTTTGTATCAATTCCTGCTAAGAATCCATTTTCAATTGCAGCATCAATAATAACTTGTGGTTCAACTGGTGTTTTGACACAAAACTCATAAACAAATGCGTTATCATTTGCTAAACTAAAGCCATTCAATTTTGAAATTTCACTTGCTAAATAATGAGCATTATTATAAGAATTATTTGCAACTTCTTTTAAGCCCTCTCTTCCAAGGGTTTCCATATAAATAGTCGCAGCAAGCATAAATAAACCTTGATTTGTACAAATATTTGATGTTGCTTTTTCTCTTTTAATTTGCTGTTCTCTTGTTTGAAGAGTAAGTACATAACCAGGTTTCCCGTCTTGGTCGACTGTTTTACCTGTAATTCTACCTGGTAATTTTCTTAGATATTCCTCTTTACAAGCGAAAATTCCTAAATATGGTCCACCAAAACTTAAAGAAATTCCTAATCCCTGTCCTTCGCCAACAACTACATCTGCATTATAATTACCTGGAGGGTCGATTATAGATAGTGAAGTAATATCTGCTACCACAATAAACAATGTTTTTGAATTTGTATGTGCTATTTTCTCAATTTCATATACATCTTCTAAGTTACCAAAGAAGTTAGGTTGTTGAACGACTACTGCGCTTGTATTAGCATCAACTTCTTGTTTTAATTTTTCAAGGTCTGCAGCGCCATCAATATTACTTACGTATTTAAAATTTAGCCCTTTGCCATAACAAATTGTCTTTACTACGTCAATATAATTAGGGTGAATAGTCCCAACAAAGATGACATCTGTTAATTTATTGTGAGCATTTGCCATAAGACAAGCTTCTGCAAGAGAAGATGCTCCATCATATAGAGAAGCATTTGCTATTGGCATTTTAGTTAGTTCGCAAATCATTGATTGAAATTCATACATAACTTGCAAAGTACCTTGTGATACTTCCGCTTGATATGGAGTGTATGCAGTTCTAAATTCAGGTCTATCAATTGTCGCAGGAACTATTGAAGGAATAAATCTATCATAAGCACCTCCACCCATAAAGCAAATATGAGTATCAGTTGAAATATTCTTCTTAGCATATTTTTTCATTAATTTCTCAACCTCATATTCCGAAAGCTGAGGATATAAATTAAGATCACATTTAAATCTAACTGATAATGGAATTGATGCAACTAACTCGTCGAAGTGTTTAACTCCAATCTTTTCAAGCATTAACTCTCTATCTTTATCTGAATTTGGTATGAATGGCATTTATTTCTCCAAAATGTAAATTTTTTGATTACAAAATTAAGATTGTTAAGTCGATTTAACAAACAAATGTTTTGTTTTTAGTGAAAAATAATTCGTTTTGATTAAAAATTTTAAATTTGTAAATTGCTTAATTATTATTTACACAAATAAATTTAATTGAATATGAAAATTCCAAAGATTGCAATTCATACTCAAATTGTTTTAGCTCTATTTTTTGGAGTTATATTCGGGACAATTTTTTCAGTTGATACTCATAAATTAAAAATTGAGTATTTAAAAAACGGAACAAAATATTCAAGAGAAATTTCAAATTGGGATAGTGTAAGTATTATTAGACCAAATAATGAAGAAATTAAATTTAATTCAGAAGGTCAATTAGCTGTTGTAAAAGCATTTAAAAAGTATAAGAATGAAAAATTTATAGTTACAATAGTTCAAGATGATGTTTATACTAATTACTCAAATATAGTAAATATTGCAAAAATCCAAACAATAGCCACTTTAATCAAACCAATTGGGGACTTATTTATTAGGTTGCTTAGCTTTTTAGCAATTCCTCTTGTTATAGCATCATTAATTGTTGGAGCATCGTCGTTAGGAGATATAAAACAACTAGGCAGAATTGGCTCGAGGGCATTTATCTTTTTTATGATTACAACTGCAATAGCTATTGCCATTGGCCTTATTACTACGAATATAATTCAACCAGGTAAGATGCTTGATGAAGAAACAAAGAGCCGATTATTAAGCACATTTGAAAATGAATCTGCAAGCAAAATTACAGAAAATTTAGATATAGATATAGTTGGTTTTTTAGTTAATATTGTTCCGAAAAATCCGATAGAAGCAATGGCTACTGGTGATATGCTTCAAATTGTATTTTTTTCTGTAATGTTCGGCATTACCTTAACTTATTTAGATAAAAGACATAACGAACCCGTAATTTTATTCTTCGAGGGAGTAAGCCAAACAATGATTAGAATGGTTGACATTATTATGGTGATAGCACCCTTTGGAGTTTTTGCTTTAATTTCAGCCACCGTCGCTGATTTCGGATTTGACATTCTTCAAACTTTAATTTGGTATTCATTCACGGTTGTTCTTGCTCTATTTTTACATACAACATTAGTTTACGGAACTTTAATTAAGTTATTTAGCAAACTTAAAGTATTAGATTTGTTCAAAGGAATGAGAAATGCTCATGCTATAGCTTTTTCGACGAGTTCCAGCGCTGCAACCTTACCTCTGACAATGGATTGCGTTGAAAATAAACTTGGTGTTAGTAAGAAAGTGAGCGGTTTCGTATTACCATTAGGTGCAACAATCAATATGGACGGGACTGCATTATATCAAGGAGTAGCTACCGTATTCATAGCACAAGTTTATGGGTTAGACTTAAATATTACAGAGCAACTTACTATTTTATTCACAGCAATTTTAGCATCTATCGGAACTGCACCTGTGCCAGGGGTTGGGCTGATAATGTTGGTAATGATACTTAATTCGGTTCATATACCACCACAAGGAATTGCATTAATTTTAGGAGTAGATAGAATACTTGATATGTTGCGAACTATTACAAATATTACAGGTGATGCCACAGTTGCCGTTGCTATCGATGAAATGGAGAAGAATAAGTGAAGTATTTGTTTATAATTTTTTTATTTTTATTTAGCATTTCAATATCTCATCATAGTTACTTAGAGGAGGTTGATTCTTTAAAAAACGTAATGTATAAATTAACTCCAAAGGCACGACCATATCATTTAGTGAATGCAGAAGTTTATAGAAGGTTCCGTTTCTATAACAGAGATTCTGCTAAATATTATTTAGATGAAGGTATAAAGTTAGCTGAGAAATATAAATTAGACACTGCGATGAGAGATTATCATAATTTATTGGGCTTATATTATTTTGATTTAGGTGAGTTTGACAAAGCGTTAAGTTATTTCTATCTATGTATGGAATATTCTTATAAATTAGTTGACTATGGTGCAGTTGGATATTCATATAATGATGTTGGATATGTATTCTATGTCCAGGGACTTTGGGATTTGGCATTGCAACATTATAAAGAAGGTGTTTTAACAATAAAAGGTAGGAAAGATACCCTTGCTGAAGTGCCGTTATACTATTTATATCAAGGGATTGGACTTTGTTATACAAATATGAAGCAATTAGATAGTGCGAGGAAATATTTAGATATAACAGTAAAAATTGCAAAAAAAGAAAAGCATGAAATAAATTATAATCGAGCATTACTATACTTAGCAGGTATTTATTCACTTGACAAAAGCCAATCCTCTAAGTCTGATAGTCTTTATAGAATTGTGTTAAATTATTTTTTAAAAGATGAGAAATGGCCCGATGGGTTACCTTATACTTATTTTTATATTGGTTCAAATTATGCAAGTATGCATAAATTAGATTCCTCTATTAAATATTATAAATTATCTGTAGAAGCACTAAAAAAACTGGGCTGGGAGAAGAAAATTATAGATATCAATTATAAACTTCTCAGTGTATATTTACAAAAGAAAGAGTTTAAGAATGTTGATTCTTTATTAGCTTATAATGACAGTCTAATTACTCAATTCTTTTCTACCGACTTGAATGCTGACCAGTTTTATTATAAATATTTAACATTTGAAGCTAAGAATAATATTGATTCTGCATATTTTTATTTTAAAAAATATAATACTATAAAAGATAGTATTTTGCACCTTAGCATTACTGGTCAAGTTGCGTCTGTGTCGCGAGATATGCAAATTCTTAAAAATGAAAGAGAAAAAGAAGTAACAAGAAATAAGACAACTCAAAACATTGCAATTTTAATTTTCATAATTGTTTTAGGTATTTTAATTTTTGTAATTTTATATATGAAATTTAAAATTCAAAAAAGAAATTTAGAAATAATTAATCATAAAAATGAAGATTTGAATACTGCTAATATGTTACTTGATGAAGCAAATAATACTAAAGATAGATTTTTCTCAATTATTTCGCACGATTTAAAAAATCCAATTGGTGCTATAAAAGGTACGACTGAAATGCTTGATAAAGATTATGATATGTTTGACGACACCGATAAAAAAGAAATTATTAATCAAGTTTACACAGCATCAAATTCAGTCTTAGGATTATTAGAAAGCTTATTAATTTGGTCAAGAACTCAAAGTGGAAAAATAGTCTATAGTCCAGAATTGTTTAATCTTAGCTTACTTTTTAATTCTGTTGTTAATTTACTTAGACCAAGTGCTATAAGTAAGAATATTGACATTGATATTGATGTAAAAGAATGTATGAATGTTATGGGCGATGTCAATATGATGAATACTATTTTAAGAAACTTAATTAGTAATTCAATCAAATTTACTCCTAAAAATGGAAAAGTATTCATAAGAGCAAGAAATGAGGGATCTAAATCTATAATTGAAATTGAAGATAATGGTGTTGGTATAAGTAAAGAGAATATTGGCAAGCTTTTCAATTTCAGTTCAAATATTACAACATTAGGTACTGATAATGAAAAAGGAACTGGTTTAGGGCTAATTTTAGTTAAAGAATTTATAGATAAGCATAATGGAGTAATTAACATTGAAAGTGAAGTTGGTGTAGGAACAAAATTTATTTTAGAAATTCCAAATGGCTAAGAATCAAATATCATATAAACAAGAACTTATTAGAAAAAGCATACACCTTTGTTCTCTTTCTATTCCTGGAGTTTATTATATAACAAACTTTGAAATCGCCCTTTTTTATGTTTTACCAGTTTTCATAATAGTTTTATTAATAGATTTACTTTCTAAAAAAGGAATGCCTTTACATAATCTTGTTTATAAATACTTTGGTGCAATGTTCAGGGAACACGAGAAAAGAGAGGGTTGGATGTTAAATGGAGCTTCTTGGGTGCTGATTGCTGCATTATTGACGATATTAATTTTCCCTAAAATTTTAGCAGTTACTTCATTTACAATCCTTATTATTTCAGATTTATCAGCCGCATTAGTCGGAAGACGATATGGAAAACATCCTTTATTTGATAAATCTTGGGAAGGAACATTTACTTTTTTTATAACTTCGTCATTAATTGTTGTATTTTTCTGGGCTTTAGAAGGGCACGGGAACTATTTTCTATATTTTGGAATATTAGCTTCCGCATTAACTGCCTTTGCAGAATCGGCATCTTCAGTCTTAAAACTTGATGATAACTTAGCAGTTCCTGCCGTTTTTTCATTAACTATGTGGTTATTGCATCCAATAGCAGTAAGTGCGGGATTTCCGTATATTTTTTAAATATCGAGGCAAAATTTAATAGTTAAATCAAAAAAAAATACCCCAAAAGAGTCTTACCTCAATTGGGGCATTAAGTTATTAATAAAGATAATTTATTCAATAATATCGGCGATGATTGTGTTCATTCCGCCAACAACATTCATTTTACCTTTAATATTCACAATGCCATCTGCAAGAGCTGTTGCTAATGCTTTGTTTGCATAGCTACCATCTGTATTAAATACAAGATAAGGAGTGCCATCAACAACGAAAGCAATCATTTGTTTACCTTTAACGCTTGCTACTGCTTCTTCTTTTGTTAAGTTTTTAGCACTGCCAGTAACGAAGTTTGATAACATTACTACATTACCAGACCATTCACCTTTACCTTTTGTTACTTTATTAACACCAGAAGCAAGTTCTTCTGTTTTTTTAGTAGAAGCTGGTTCAGTTACTCCTGTTTGAGCTACTTCTTTAACCTCTTCTACTTTCTCTTCAACTGCTGGAGCTTGTTCTACTGTTTCAGTTGCTTCAGGAGTTGTTTGTTCAACTTGTTCAGTAACTTCTTCAGGTTTTGTTTCTTCGGTTTTATTGCCACCGCAAGAAATAAGCAAAAAAGCTAAAGTAAAAATTGCTATTAAATATTTCATTTCTCTCCTTAATTAAACTTGTCAGCAATAATATATTTTAAGCCCTTTTTGTTATGGACTTTCCCAGTGATTGTGTACTCTGTGCCAGCATTTAAAGCTAAGTTTTTGTCAGCAAGAGATCCGTCAGTGTTAAATACTAAATAGATTTCGCCTTTGCTTGTTTTGAAAGCAAGTGGTTTACCTGTTTTAACATATTCAACTGCTTGCTCTTTTGTTAGGTCTGCATTAGCACCAGTTACAACAGCACTTAAACTAACAGTTTTACCTTTAACTTCAGCAGCATATAAACTATAAACCGCAGAAAGAAGTAAAATAATAAAAACTGAACTTGTGATTAATTTAATGTTTTTCATTGTTTATCCTTAATTAAAATTAAAATCCAATTTTTGCATAAGGTACATCAGAAGTTCTTTGGTATGAAATAACGCAATCAAGATAGTTATCATCTTGGCCATCATTAAATACAAAGTTACCATCAGTGTCTTTTTTAATTAAGATTTTTCCATAGTTATAAGTATTATCATCATTTTTAATTCTAAAAACTAAAACGATACCTTTGTTATTTGTATAAACTGGAGAACCTAAGTCAATTAAATTAGAAGTAAAAGAACCTTGACTTAAAGCTTGTGAGTCAAATACTTCGTCTAATGAAGTTACGTCATATAATTTGTTGCTAATTTGAGCTGGGTTTGTAGGATTATCGCTATTAGCACCTACAGAAACAGCATCAGCTGAACCAAATCTAACCTTACTTTGAGTGTCATCAAAAGCTAAATTCCACATTGCTTTTTTAGCAACAGTTAAAACTTCTGGTCCTTTATCACCAAATTCATCTTCTGAATAAATTTTTAATCCAGAACCATATTGAGATTTAGAGCCATAAACTTTAATCGCAACATTATTGATTGTCGTGTTAAGTCTAAAAGCAGGAGACCATTTTACAGTAGCTGCTTCGCTTTTTCCGTTATCATTCATAGCAGACACATTAAAGCTATAAACTTTTCCTTCTTCTAAGTTAGAAATTGAAGTTAAATAGCCAGAAGCAGATGCTTGTGCTGTAAGAGTATCAGTACCAACAGCATTCCCAGCCGCATCAATGATTTCAATTTCGTATCCAATAAATCCAGTTGAATCATTATCTGTTGACGCATCAAACCTGATGTTAACAGTTGTTTCACTAATTGAAGTAGCCTGTAAATTTGTTGGGGCTGCTGGTAATGGCTTATTTACAGGGTCTGTTGTTTCTTCACAGCCAACAAAAATAACCGACATTGCAACTAATGCAAAGAATATGTTTTTTGCTTTATTTAGCATATAAAAACTCCTAAAAAGATTAAAAAATTATTTGAATTATATTAATTAACAAATTTACTAAAAATAATTATAAGTTCGAAAGGCAAATTTATATTTCACCTAAAACGCTTTCTACTTTTCTTATAATCTCATTTGATTTAACAAGTTCCACCATTTTGTCATGGTCATAATGCAAAGGTCTATCAATATCAAGGAAATCTACAACTTCGCGAATAGCTTGGAAAGCAACACTTGTTCCTTTTCCTGTGCTAAACTTTCTAAAGTTTAGTGCTTGCGCCGCAGCCATTAATTCTATTCCTAAAATACCGAATGCATTATCCCTAATTTTTTCATTTTTCAATGCTGTATTCATTCCCATAGACACAAAATCTTCTTGGTCAGCAGCAGCAGGAATAGATTGAACAGATGCAGGGGCTGATAAAATTCTTTGTTCAACAATTAAACTATCAGCAGTATATTGTGATAGCATTAATCCACTAAAAAAGCCAGGGTCTTTCGTTAAGAATGCTGGAAGCCCTTGTGATAAAGCAGGATTCAGCAATCTATTTAGTCTTCTTTCGGACAATACACACATCATTGTTATTGATGCACCAGCCATATCCATAGGCAAACTTACAGGAGTCCCTTGGAAGTTTGCACCCGAATAGACCATTTTCTCATCACTATCAAAAATTGGATTGTCTCCAACTCCATTTAATTCAATTTCAACTTGACTTTTTGCCCAGTTCAAAGCATCTCTTGTCGCCCCAACCACTTGTGGAGTTGAGCGCATTGAGTAAGCGTCTTGTACTTTAATTTTAATTTTTCCAGAAAGTAATTCACTACCCTCAACCATTCTTCTAATTACACTTGCTGACTTAATAGCACCTTGGAAACCCCTAACAGAATGAATTTTATCATTGTATGGTTTCAGGTTTGCCATAAGAGCTTCTAATGACATAGCCGCTGCAATTTCTGCATGCTTTACTAAATTATCAAAATCATTTATATGAATTGCTGACATTGCAGTTAGTAGATTAGAGCCGTTTATTGTTCCTAATCCATCTCTAACATCTAAACCTGGTATGGTAATCCCAGCTTTTTCAAATGCTACTCTTGTCTGAAGTCGCTCACCTTTGTAGAAAACTTCTCCTTCACCCATTAAAGTTTGGGCAATTTGAGACATTGGAGCTAAATCGCCACATGCTCCAACCGAACCTTTTTGTGCAACAACAGGAGTTACACCTTTGTTTAACATTTCAACTAACGTTTTAGTTATTTCTGGTCTTATTGCGGAAAATCCATTTGCATGAACATTAATTCTTCCAGCCATTGCTCCACGCACATATTCAATTTTAGCGGGTTCACCTATTCCGGCAGAATGATTATAAATTAAGTATTTTTGAAAATCTCGTAATTTTTCATCTGGTAAAATTATCTCAGAAAATTCACCAATACCCGTATTCACTCCATACATCACTTCTTTATTAGCGACCTTATCTTCTAAAAACGCTCTACATTTTTGAATTTTCTCTAAGCTTTTTGGTGCAATACTAACTTGCGAGTTATTTCTTGCAATATCAATAACTTTACATACATCTAAATTTTTGCCATTTAATTCGATCATTTTCATTTTTTATAAATTATAAAACCCAAAATTAAGAAATATTAATTTAATTAAACCATTTTTAGCAAAATGATTACTTTTCTAATGACCTTAAAACTCTATTAAATAAACCCTTATTATTAACGAGTTCAATACTTTCTATTATATTAATTTTTACATAGCCCATTGATTCAGCATTTCTATATATGTCATATAGAGAATGTTCATCAAAGTCCATTACATTACGTAAATGTTGAATGTTTTGTTTATAAGTTAAGTTCAACGTTCTTAGATTTTCATCAAAAATAGCAGACATTAAAATTGGAATGTTCGGCGAATAATGCTTATATCGCATCCCTGGTGAAAGTAATTCACTCCCTTGATACTCGATTACTTCAATATCTATTATATTTTGAATATCTTCTTTACTAATTACTCCAGGTCTTAAAACTTGAACTTTATTTGGTTCACATTTGATTATAGTTGATTCAATTCCCACTTGGCATTCATCATCATCAATACAAGCGTAAATTCCTTCAAAATCAATCCCATAATCTGCAATTATATGTTCAATCTTTGTAGGACTTGGGCGACCAGACTTATTTGCTGAAGGTGCTGCAAGAGGTAAATCAACTAACCTTAAAAGTTCTAATGTAATAGCATTATTCGGTATTCTAATTCCTATAGTAGTTAATCCAGCGGAAACAATACTTGGAACAATCTCTGCTTTATCAAGCACTAATGTCAAAGGACCAGGCATAAATTTATCTATAAAAGCTTCAATATAGTTTGGTTGATTTATCGTATATTTATAAATATTCTCTTTTGAATTAGTATGAATGATTAAGGGGTTATCCTGAGGGCGTCCTTTAACTAAGAAAATTTTCTTGACTGCTGTTTCACTAAGTGCGTTTGCAGCTAAGCCATAGACTGTCTCTGTTGGAATGACAACTAATTCATCGTTTTTAAGTTGCTCTGCAACTTGTCCTAATTCAATATAATTCTTTATTATTTTCAATTTTTAAATTAAAAAGAGGATAAAAAAAACTAAGTAATTGTTAATTACTTAGCTTAACTAAGACTCAAATAAAAATTATGCTTCCGTGTAATGAATGATTGGACTCATTCTACCTTCGGCAGAAACACTATAACATTTCAAATCCATATTAAAGATTTCAGGTTTAATAATAGATTTTCCACAAAGCATTCTCGCACATTCTTGTATTCCTTCTGTGATTGAAGGGTGAGGGTGAATAAGTTCAGCAAGTTCGTGAATACTTAGTCCTTTGTCAATCAACAAAGCAATAGATTCAATAGTACTTGAAGCGTGCCTTCCGCAGGCGCGCATTCCAAGTACTTTCATTTCTTCATCATTTGTAACCAAAATTTTAAAAAGTCCTTCTGTTTTCCTCATTGCTATTGCACGATTTACAAACTTATAGTGCATTGTAGCAACTTTATAAGGTATATTCATCTGTCGGCATTTAATCTCATTATATCCTACGCCAACAATAGCAGGATTTAAGAACATAATTGTAGAAATATTATCATAGTTAATTTTACGCTTCGGTGAGCCAAAAATTCTTTCTACTGCATATCTACCTTCCAATTCGCCAACATTTACAAGAGCAATATCAGCAGTAAAATCCCCTACTGCATAAATATTATCGACACAAGTTTGAGTATCATCGTCAATGCAATACCCTCTACTATTAATCTTTATTCCTACATTCTCTAAGCCCAAATTCTCTATATTCGGCACTCTACCAACAGAAATAAGCGCCTTTTCAACATTATAAATCTCTGTTCTACCATCAACATTAATTTCATACTCAACCCGACCATCTACGACTTCCATTCTCACAAGGTCAGAACCATAATGAATAGTGACTCCGGACTCTTGTAAATTTGAAGCCACAATATCAGCTAAGTCCCTATCTTCAAAAGGTAAAATCTTATCTTGCTTATCAATAATATAAACTTTTGTTTTTCCGTAATTTGAAAAAATGGTAGCGAACTCAGACCCGATAACCCCTGCTCCTAAGATTACCATTGATTCAGGTAAATGAGTGATTGAGTGGATACCATCCGAGGTCATTATAGTCTTCTCATCGATCTCAATATTTGGAACATAGCGAGGTCTTGAACCAATAGCAAGGACTGTATTATCAGCCCAAATTAGTTCTGATTGTCCATCTTTATAAGAAATTTCAATCTCATTTTTAGTCTTTAACTTCCCATGACCATTAAAAAAGTCAATTAATCCTTTCCTATGAAAATAATCAATTTGTGTTTTAAGTTGCGCATATTTCTCAAAAGTTGCTTGATTCATTTGGTTTAAAACTTCACTAAAAACTATTTCCGAATCATAAGCCCTATACCCTAAGCCAATAGCTTGACTTGTAGTATAATTAGCCGAGAGTTCCCACATAGTTTTTGACGTTAAAGCCCCATTCCAAATTCCAGCTCCACCTAACCTTTCTTTTTCAATAAACGCTACTTTCTTTCCGAAATCCATTGCTCGCATTACTGCAGCATATCCCGAAGGACCTCCACCTATTACACACAAATCATATTTTTTCATAGAGTTTTCGCATTAGTTAAATAGCAAACTTAATAAAATTATTTAATTACACCATAAATCTTTAAAGCAGTTTCTAAATCTATCTTCTCATTTTCTTGCCATAAAATATTTGGTTCAACAAGTGCCTTTATTCCAAGCAAAGGGTCTAAGCTTTCAATTGGAAAGTCCGAACCACCAGAAACATCAATCCCTAAGTTAATTAACGACTTCCAAGGATAAGCATATTGAACTCTTTCGCCAATTCTTGCAACTGCCATTTTCTCATCACTGATACAATGTATCGGCTGGATTGCAGAACTTACGTTAATTGTTTTATATCTAATTATATCAATAGGATGAACCATTTGGCTGTGTTCGATACGGAATTTCGCTTTTGGGTATGATTTTCTAAGTTTTTCATAAACATTCAAAGTAAATCTATTCGCCATATCTCCAATAGCATGAGTTGAGATTTCGAAAGACCGCTCAATACCCTGTGAAGCTAAATCTATAAAAGTTGCCTCATCAATCAAAAATATACCTTTATTACCAGCATTATCACTATAGTCTTCAATTAAAGCAGCTCCTCTTGAACCCAAGGCGCCATCTGAATAAAATTTTAAGCCGACAATTTCTAAATTATTAATTTCATAAGGAAGTATTTTTTTAGTTAAAAACCCTCTATCAAAGCCACGTATATAAGATTTAATTTTTAAATCCAACTTACTTTCTTGTGCTAAATAGTTGAAAACAGGTAACCATTCTAAATAGACATCCATATCATTTACTTCATAAAGCCCATACTCCAAGCACTTATTCTGGGCAGTTAAAATGTAATTTATGAGCTCATCATCAGAATAATTTGGAATGACATTATTTACAATTTCTAAAGCATTGTCAATAAGCAAACCAGTTGGATTATTATGTACGTCTTTTATTATTTTTCCACCCAATGGGTCAATAGTATTAGAGGTGATACTTGCTTCATTTAGAGCTTTTGAGTTAAGAATTGCAGCATGTCCGTCAATTCTTTTTAAATAGACTGGAATATTCGGAAAGTATTTATCAAGTTCTTGACGATATTCTATTTCTTGATTATTCCACTTTTCATCATTCCAGCCCCTCCCAATAATCCAAGTGTTAGTATTTTTTTTAGTATATTCTAATGTACTATCAATCAATTCTTGAAAAGAATTACATTTTTCAAGGTTTAGACCAACTTCGCTTAGCCCAAGCCAAACTAAATGACAATGAGAATCTCTAAGACCATTAATTGTAATGTCTTTGTTATTAAAATTTAATTCAATAAACCTATCAGTGAATTTATTTTTTATTTTTAACTTCATACAAAAAAAGGACTTGAAAAAGTCCTTGATTTTTTATGCTAATCTAATTGCAGAGAGTTCCCACATCATATCATATTCCTCATCTGAAACATTTGCTATTTCTTTAAGTTTATATAATAAATCTCTTTCCTCATTATCAATCACTCCATCAACAAGAATTGCTTCAATTCCATATAAAAGAGCTTGTTTTTTAGCTGTAAGCGAAAAGTCTTCCATATAATTACCAATGGCATTAATAGAATCAAGATATTTTTTTTGAGCAAGTTCAGCAATTAAAGAATTGAATTTTTCCCCATAATTTTCAGGAGTTATACCAGAGCGAGGTAAGGCAAGAGCTGTATAGCCAAGATAATTTCCTTCTTCAATAGTAACTTCGTGATTTTTAGCTAACATATAATATAATATGCCAAAGGAATTTGTTCTTTCCTTTTCCGAAACTGAAATAATATACTTATTAAGTCTCATTAATTATCTCCTAAAATTTTCTATTTTTAATTTAAAGATGTTAAATTTAAGAAAAAACAATTAATTATCATAATAATAAAATAATTTTTTTTTAATTAATTTGTTATTCTATTTATGAAATGAGGAATAATCCCACTTTCGTAATATAATATAATTGTAATGACAATTCCAGAAAGTGCTCCCCATAAATGTGCGTCGTGTCCAATATTATCATTAGCATGCTTCCCAGCATACCAGCTCCAAACAATATATAATACCCCAAAAATATAAGAAGGGATTGGAAATGGAATAAACATCATCATTATGCTTGAATCAGGATAGAATAAAATAAAAGAAAATAATATACCTGAAATTCCACCTGAAGCACCTAATGCATAATAGTCTGGATTATCACCATTTTTCAATATTGATGGAACAGATGCTAATACTACACTTAAAAAATAAATTATAAAAAAGTTTAAATGCCCTATAATTTGTTCCAATTGAAAGGCAAAAAAATAGAATGACATCATATTAAAAATTAAATGGAATAAGTCCCCATGCACAATAGAGCTTGTAACAATGGTCGCCATTCGTTGTTTTCTCTTAAAACTATATGGATGGAAAATAAATCTTTCAATTAAATGTGGGTATTTATACAATGAAAGTAAACTTACTATACACGTAGTAAAAAAAATAATTGTTGAAACTGGTGATGTTTGTAAATCCATTAAAAAGCCCACCCGAAAGCAATTCGTATATTTGGAAGAGTATTACTATAACCTGCTTGTAATGTTTGTTTTTGTAAATATGGTCCTGTATTATATGTCAAACCAATTCCGCCATCAAAAGTAAAATGCTCGCCAAAAATAACAGAATACCCAGCAAGAAAGTTGAACGCATAAACTTCAACCTTCTCTTCTACACCTTTTTCCTGTAACTTTATTTGCGCTAAACCAGGGGAAATATAAAACCCATCCATAGCATCAGCAAAAAAATAATGTCTGAATTCTACTCCAAGTGAATAACCTGATATATTAGTATTTGCAGGAAGTTTGAACTCACCTCCAAGAGTATTATTACAGGTTAACTTTCTATGATATTGAATATCATAGAAAGTTACATTATCTGTTGGCAGCAAAGTCCAAAAGTTACTTACAATTAAATTCTTAGCACTATGGCACTTATCTTCTTTTGAAATTAAATTTAAAGTCGCAACAAAGAACAAAACCAATATGAGACATTTAGTTTTCATTATTTTTTAAGTCAAGCAAATCATTTGAAGAATACAATACACTTATTGATTCTAATAAATCTTCAGATACGAATGCAATGTTACGAAGTTCTGTAATAATATTGAAAAATAAAATTGATTTACGAGTTTTAGAATTTTTATCTTTAATTCTCTTAATTTGATTTTTATTTAATTTTTTAAGAGATTTCAAAAACTCCGACTTTTGCTCTTTATATAACTCAATTTTATCAAATGTTTTTTCACTTAACATTTTAGTAAAATTATCAATTAAATCATAGAAACTATTCAATGATTGATTCAAATCTTCAACATGGTCTTTATTAAAAGGAGCATGATTATTATTAGTATATTGATAAATTTGCTCGCAAATATGTCTTGAACTAATTCCTATATCTCTATACCCTGAAAGTGTTATAGCAAACATTGACGCATAATCATACTCACTTTTCGAATCAAGTTCTAATACTTTTAATAAATCAGCATTTAATTTATTGAAATCACGCTCAATTTGCTTCGATTTCTTATACATCGCCTTTGCAGTGCTAACATCATCATTAGATAAAGTATTTACTGCACTCTGTAAAGTTTCTTTAATTTCATTTATAGTATTAACCGAGTTCCCAATAGCCCTGTCTAATGCATTACTTTCATTTGACATTGAACTAACTAATTGCGATTCTCTTTCATTATGTTCTTTTTCTTTTTTCTTATGTAAAACATTAGTTTTATAGATTATTAAAGCAATTAAAAAAGTAAAACCAACTACCGCATAAACTTCACCGTAATAAAGAATTGTTGCTATAATTGCTGTAACTGTCATTGCTGAAATTGCAGTAAAGAACCAGCCACCAATCACAGTGATAACACCTGAAACTCTAAAAACAGCACTCTCTCTTCCCCAAGCTTTATCCGGCAAAGCAGCTGCCATCGCTACGATAAATGTTACATAAGTTGTTGATAATGGTAATTTTAATATTGTTCCAATTGTAATTAGAGCCGCAGAAACAACTGTAATTACAGCCGCACGGATTAAGTCGAACGATGCCTCTTTGCCATCTTCATCTTTATATGGCACATATTTAGTTTGGTCAAATCTTTTATTAACTTTAACTTTAATTGATTCAGGAGTAATTCTACTAAAAAAGTTAATAATGTTAATTGCTAATCTAACAATAATTCTCGCAACAACATTTGGCTCAAATCTTTCATACCCGTCTGATTGTCTTGATAAGCTAATTTCCGTTCTCGATACCGTCTGAGCTTTCTTATTCATTATTAAAGTTATCACCATTATGGTTCCAGAAATAAATAGGATATACTCATTTACATGAATATGCTCTGATAGGGCACCCATTCCAGTAGTTAGCGGGTTTTCTAATGTTTGAGCTAATTGGTAAGCATTTAAGCCCGCAATTGGCGCACCGATAAAGTTAACTAAATCATTTGCAGCAAAAGCAAGTGATAGAGCAAATGTTCCAAAAAGGACTATAAATTTTAAAGGATTGAATTTTTTTATAAACGAAAATAAATAAGTTAATAAAGTCCAGAATACTACTAAAAACCCAAATAATTGAAATAAATTATTAAAAATAAATCCTTTGACCTCTTCTGAAATAAAATCTGAACCTTTAAGTCCTTTAATTACTAAAAAATAGCTTAAAAATGATAAAGCGAATCCAGCCCAAATAGGACCAAACTTTTTAACTCTATCCTTATATTCAAAAGTAAATAGTAATCTTGAAAAATATTGAATTACCACTCCAACAATAAATGCTATTAAAACAGACAGAATTATTCCACCTCCTATAGCTAAAACTGCTCCTGACTTAACATAAGTGAATACCAAAGATAACTCCTGCCCTGAGCTAGAAAGTTTAATTAGTGAAATTGCTATAGCACTACCAAAAAGACCGCTTATTAGCGAAACAGTAGTCGAAGTAGGTAAGCCATAAGTGTTATAAATATCTAAAAGCAATATATCTTGAAACATAACTGCAATAAAGATTATTAATATCTCCGGCATACTAAAAAACGATGGGTCGAAGATACCTTTTCTTGCAACTTCCATCATACCTGCTGACATCATAACACCGACTATAATACCAATTGATGCTACTATCATTATTGTTTTGTATTTTGCTACCTTAGAGCCAATAGCAGAATTAAGAAAGTTTATTGCATCATTTGCCACCCCAACAGTAAGGTCAACTATTGCTAAACAAAGTAGGATAATTACTATTATTAGATTTGTATCCATTATGGTTGAATAACCTTAATTTGTATAAAATATGAAACAAAATTAAATAATAAATTTATTAAAAATAAAATTCTAAATTAATTTGAATATTTTTAATAACTCATAACTTATTGAATCTGCATATAGATAGCCAATGTTTGTTAATTTTATGTTAATTTTATCAAAAGTAATATATTTTTCAGAAATTAACCTGTTAAATATTAAATTCTCTCCTAATTTTAAACTCATCTCTAATATCCTTTCTAAGTAGTCAACATCTATACCTTGCGAACGTAAACCCAAAATTATATATTCTTCTATTATCTCTTTACTTTCTAATCTTCTGATATTTTTATTTATTTCACCTATTTTGCAAGATTCAAAGTATGATTTCATATCCTTTGTATTTTCATATCGGATTTTGTCAATTTTCCAATGAGCGCCAACTCCAAAACCTAAATATTCTTTATTCTCCCAAATCATTAAATTATGAATACATTCTTTACCTTTTTTTGCATAATTTGACACTTCATAATGAAGAAAATTATGTTTTTCGAGGAACTCCGAAGTTGAAAGATAAACGTTCGAATCAAAATCATCAGAATGCTTAATTACTTCTCCTGTCATTAATTTATTAAACAAAGGAGTTCCTTTTTCATAAGTCAAATTATAACAAGAAATATGATCAGTTCCCAAATTAGCAGCTGAAGTGAGGTTAAACAACCAATTTTCTTCTGTTTGATTAGGAATAGAAAAAATTAAATCTAAATTTATTGAATTAAAATTAACTCTTTGTGCAGATTCTATTGCTTGAATTGCATTATTAGGCGAATGGCTTCTTTTGAGTAGTCCCAAATCTCTTTTAATAAATGATTGAACACCTATACTAATTCTATTAATTCCTAAACTCTTATAATCAAGCAATTTCTCATAATTTATAGAATTTGGATTTGATTCTATACTCAATTCTACTACATCTGATAAATTAAAATTAATGTGTAGTGCTTCTACAATCAGACTTAATTGTTGAGGGGACATTATACTTGGCGTCCCCCCACCAAAGTAGATAGTTTTTACTTTATACTTTGAAGAATCGAAGTATTTTTTTGAAGTATTCTTAATATCTAATATTAAATGATTTATATATGAATCAACAAGAAACAGCTTATCATCAACCACAAAATCGCAATAACTACAAATTCTCTTGCAAAATGGAAAATGAATATAAATCCCTATTTCTTGAAATTCATTCTCCATTTATAGATTATCTAAAAATTGCTCTAAAAGATTATTAACTTCTGTTGCTATTGGTTCAAGTGATGAATTATTAACAACTGACATCGCTACAAGAGGATTCATAATAGAAACTTCTGTATCGCCATTCCTATCAATTAAAACCACATTGCATGGCAATAAAGTTCCAATCATTTCTTCTGCACTAATCGCCTTGTGAGCAAAATGAGGATTGCAAGCTCCCAAAATCTTATATTTTTTGAAGTCAATATCCAATTTCTTTTTCATTACCTCATTAACTGGTATTTCAGTAAGAACGCCAAATCCAACATTTGAAAGCCCATTTCTTACTTCCAGTTCTGTCTCTTCAAAATTTCTTTTTATCAATTTGCTTTTATAATACATTAAATTTCCTTTCATTTTACAAACAATATATTGTAGAAATAACGAAACAGATTAGATAATATTTAATTTTAAAATTCTGAAATAATACTATTTCTGACTTCTTCTAAAGTCGTATCATAAACTTTTGCCCCAGCCGCGAGCTCATGTCCTCCACCACCTAATTTAACCGCTATATTTCTAATTCCATAGCCCTTCTTCGCTCTAAATGATAACTTAAAACAATTAGGGGTACTTGTTTCAACAATCGTTACAGCGCTTTTAACAGATTCTATCATCAAAGGTGCAACCGAATAACCATCTAACTCATTTTCTGTTTTATTATATCTTTGTAGCATATCTTGGCTTATTGTCATTATAGCAACAGAATTATTTTTAAATAATTCAATCGATTTCAAAACATCACCATAAAAATGAAGTGAGTTTAAATCTTTTGAATTATTAATCCTATCATAAATTAAATGAGGTTGAACATTATGCTTAATTAAATCCGCAACCCTAAGATGAGTCTCAGCTGTTGTTCTATCGAAAGCAAAATTCCCTGTATCTGTTGTTATTCCGGTATATAACGCTTGTGCCGTTATAAAACTATAATCTTCAGGAAAAAGTTTTATTAAATCGAAAATAATTTCTGATGTTGAGGCAATATCTGTGTCTTTATAATAGTAATTTGCAAATTCTTTTGGCTCTAAGTGATGGTCAATGACAATCATTGTTTTGTTTAAACTTACATAAAACTCGCCTATCTTTCCAAGCCGTTTAATATCATTCAAATCTAAAATAAATACAATATCAGCTTCCTCTATTATCCGCTTATGTTTAACATCGTCATATACATCTATATACTGCTTTTCATCAATATATTGTAAATATGCAGGCGTTGGGTCATTATTTATAATTTTAGCGTTTTTGCCAAGTCTCAATAAATAATCACAAAGTCCAACCGAAGAACCAATTGCATCACCATCGGGTGATAAATGAGTAGATATAATAAAACTATCATTTTTTAGGATAAAATCTTTAATTTTGTATATATCAATGCAGTTTATCATATTTTTTAATATATTTGTTAATCTATAATTTCAAAATTAGCATAAACTTTTATAATTAATGTATAATTAGTTAAATGGACGAAAGCAAAAGACATATTGAAGAGTTGAGAGAATTTTACAAAAACAAAAATTCTCAACCGAAAAGTGTGTTTAACAATTTTTTAAATAAAAACGTTAAAGAAGAAAGTAATAATTCAAAAGCTAATTTTAAATCAGAAAATATCACAAAAGAAATATCAGATAATTCACAAAAAACGAATAATAGTATGTTTAAAAACTTATTTAATAGCAATAGCAATTTTCCGAAATATGCCTTAACTACTTTTATATTTATTATTAGTTTCTATATTTTCGTATTGATTATTGATTCATTAGTAATTGAAAATATAGTTCATAGTAAAGAAATTATGCCAGTTCCTAACTTAATTGGTAAAAATATAAGCGAAGCACAAGCAATATTAAACCAAAATAATTTGAAATTTGAAGTAGTTAAAAAGCAATTTGATGTTAATTTAGAAAAAGGAACAGTCCTTCGTCAAAAGCCAAAACCAGATAGATTAATCAAAGAAGATAGAATAGTATATCTAACAATTTCCGAGGGTATAGAAGAAATTACAGTTCCAAAACTCGCAAATCTATCTAAAAGACAAGCAAGGGTAGAATTAATTAATTCCGGCTTAAGCTTAGGGAATATCAATGAAATTCACTCCGATAACATAGAAGCAGGAATGGTAATTTCGCAAAGTCCAGTCGAAGGAACAAAATTAAAATATAATGATAGAGTAAATATTGTAATCAGCAAGGGTTCTGAAAACCAAATCGTCTTACCAGATTTATCATCATTAACTCTTGAAGAAGCAACTCAAAAGCTATTAAGCTTAGGTCTCAACGTTGGCACTGTTACAACAATAGAAAACGAAACCTTCCAAGATGGAATAGTAGTCGGACAATTTCCAACAGCGGAAAAAGTCGTAAATAAAGGTAGTTTTGTAGATTTGGAAGTAGTGAAGAATTAATTATAAATTCAACCCACTTAAAATAATCCAAGTGATATTAAACTTAATCTACTCTCCTACCAAACTCACTATTACTTCGCTATATTTTAAATGTTCTTGGGCTAATATTCTTTGTTGCAATGTTTCAGGAGTATCATCTGGTTGAACTTCCACTTGATGTTGCAGGAGGTATTCACCTTCGTCGTAGTTTTCAGTAATGTAATGAATTGTTAATCCTGAGAATTTTTCTTTTGCTTCGATAACGGCTTTATGTACATTCAAACCGTACATTCCTCTTCCACCATATTTAGGTAATAGAGAAGGATGAATATTAACGATTTTATTTGGATATGCTTTTATTACCTCGGAAGGGATTTTCTTCATATATCCAGCAAGAATTATTAAATCAATTTTATTTTCTTTTAAAACGTTAAGTATTTCTTGGTTAGAGTTTGATGTTGTTTTGTCTGAAATATGAACGGCTTTTATATTATTCTCTTTTGCGAAAATCATCGCACCAGAATCTGAATTATTGCTAATAAGCAACTCTGGTATTGCATTTATAGATTTATTAAAGCAATTTTTTACAATTGCTTGGAAATTTGAACCATTATGTGAAGCAAAAAATGCTAATTTTTTCATTATTTTATTAGTTTTTTATTCAAAATTATCTATTTATTATTTAATTTGTATATTTTTAATAGTTTTTTATAAATTTTTCATATTTTTAATCTAAAAATATTGGCACTAAATTTGATAAATCATTTAATGAATTGCTCTTATAGGTGTTGTGGCTAAAAGGAAAAATATAAAGAATCAATATGATCATAATAGGTACTTAATTTCTTATTCAGATTTAATTACTTTATTGCTTGGTTTTTTTGTAATTTTGTATGCTACAACTAAGATAGATTCTGCTAATTATGAAAAATTACAGAAAGCGCTTCAACAGGCATTTAATGGTGGTGCTAAAAGCGTTTTAGAAGGTGGAGACGGCTTATTAGATGGTAGCAAAGGCATATTACCTGAGCCAAGTTTCCCAAATAGTCGTGGTGGAAATATTGACTCTATAGAAAATGAAATTGAAAAAGGGTTGCTCTCATATTTTAAAAGTTCTGATGTAACAATGGTTCGCGAGGGCGACGCTATTAAAATTGATATGCCAGAAGAATTGTTATTTAATTCGGGATATGCTGATATTAAGCCAAAGGGTTTAAAGTTTGTTGACTCCTTAGCCGATATATTAAGTGATGTGCCTAATCAAATAACTATTGATGGTCATACAGATAACGTTCCTATCAGTAATGAGCGGTTTAAGTCAAATTGGCATCTGAGTGTTGCAAGAGCAATGAATGTTGCTTACTCTATGATGCAAAATGGGTTAAACAAAAATAATGTAGCCGTGAGGGGCTATGGAGAACAGCGACCAAAGGAAAGTAATGCTTCCGATAGTGGTAGAGCAAAAAATCGAAGGGTGGAGTTAATAATATCAAAAGTTGATGTAAAAAGCCCTTCAAAAATTGGATATGTAAAAGATAGTATAAATTAATATTATTGTCGATGCAAAAACAGGATGTAAAATTAATTAGGACTTTACACTTTGGTGAAGTAGAAGTGCCTCAGCAAAATATAATTCATTTTGATGAAGGTATATTAGGATTTGATGAACTTCGCGAATTTGTAATTATAAGCGAGGAAGAGACTGAACCCTTTAAGTGGTTAATTTCTATGGAAGAACCAAACATTGGTTTCCCAATTGTTGACCCTTGGATATTATTACAAAGTTATAGTCCTGGCAAAAAGTTCCAATTAGAAGAGGAAGCAATCTTTTCAATTATTACTTTAGCAAATAAAGACAAAGTTATGACTGCAAATTTAAAAGCGCCAATTGTAATTAATATCAGAGAGAACAAGGGCAGGCAGGTGATTTTACCAAATGAAAAGTATTCAGCGACTTATGAAGTCAAAATTAATTGATTTTGTATTATAAATTATTATTCTTAATTTGATGTTTTAAAATTGAAATTATGTTAGTATTATCAAGGAAAATAGGAGAACAGATAACAGTTGGAAACTCAGTAATGGTTACTGTGTTGAGTTTCGATAGGGGTATTGTTCGTTTAGGTATAGAAGCACCAAAGTCTATACCAGTGCATCGTAAAGAAGTTCACGATAAGATTGTAGAAACTAACAAAGCTGCCTCCCAAACTGATATCAACTCACTTAAAGATATACTAATTTCAAGTCCCGTGAATTTAAGTAAGTCGAGCAATGGAAATATTGCAAAAACTCCAACTTTAAAATCAATAAACAAATCTAATGGATTAGCAGAATGAAAGATTACTCAGTATTAATCATAGATGATGATGTTTGGATGCAAAGGATTTTATCTAAAACCTTAGGAAGTTACGGGTTTAAGAAAGCATACCTCGCAAATAATGGTTTTGATGGAATTGCAAAAGCAATTGAATTTAGACCAGATTTAATTATAGTGGATATTTTAATGCCTGAATTATCAGGGCATTTAACTTTGAAAGTTATGAAATCCATTAAATCTATTAAAGACATTCCAATGATTATGGTTTCAGCTTTATCTGATGTGGAAAATTTAGGTAAAGCAGTAAAATCCGGTGCTGCTGGATTTATCTCGAAACCATTTACTCGTGCAACAGTCTTTGAAAAACTTTTAGACCTATATGGTAAAGAAAAACTTGATTTAATCCAAAAAGGTATAGATATAGACGAAAAATCAAACTTAGGTTATTTTGGAGAGAATGCTTTTGGACAGCTTAGTGGTTCTTATGGCGGAGGAAGTAGTAGCGACGGTGATGACGATGCAAGCGGTGGATTTAAAATGCCTGACTTCTCCAAAGAAACTCCAAACTATGAGAATTTCAAAGATTCAGGAATGGGTGGCGATAGATTAAGCGAAAGATATAGAGACGACGAGAAACAAAGCATTGATTCAATAAAAGAATTACTAATGAAAACTAGAAAATAAAAAAGCCCTTTTGGGCTTTTATTATTTTACAGCATCTTTTAGTTCGGTCATTGTGAAGAGTGAGTGAAGCTTAATTCCAACTTCTGCAAGTTTCTCTTTACCCCCAGATTCTCTATCTATTACACAAATTGCATCTGTGATTACCGCACCACGCTCTCTTAGGTCGTTTGCAGATAGAATTATTTGCCCTCCTGAAGTTACAACATCTTCAATGATTAACAACGATTTTCCATTAATATCTGGTCCTTCAGCAAGTTTTGCTGTTCCATATTGCTTTGCTTCTTTTCGGACAAAAACCATACTCTTTTTATTTAGCATTGACATAGCAGTTGCAATAGGAATACCCCCCATTTCAAGTGCCGCAAGGTAATCGAATTGCAAAATACTTGCAAATCTATTTAATTGAATAGCAATTGAAATTAGTAACTCAGAATTCGATTCAAATTGATATTTATCGAAATACTCATTACTAATCACTCCGCTTCTAAGCTTAAATTCACCTGTAATATGTGAAATATTAAATACGTGTTTTGCTAAATCTTTTTTTTGTGAGTTACTCATTTTTATCTTTCTTAATTTTTATTTTTCAAAGTCTTTATATAACATAGATGGCTGAATACCTTTATTTTTCTGATATTTACCACCCTCATAAGTGCCATATTCTCCCTCAATAGTATGGTAAAAAATCTGGCATATTTCTACATTCGGGTAAATGATAATCGGTTGAACACAAAGCATTTCCAATGTCCAGAATCCAGAAAATCCCACATCACCAAACCCTGCTGTTATATGAATAAACAAGCCAAGTCGCCCAATAGAAGAGCGCCCCTCTAACATAGGAACAAGATTATTAGTCTCAGTATATTCGAGAGTTCTGCCTAAATAAAGTTTCCCGGTTTCAAGAAGTAAACCCTCTTCTGGAATAATTAACTTACTCGCAGTATTCGGCTTTTTCATGTCTAAAACTGGATTATCATAAACAAGGAGCTCATTATGTAATTTTAGATTATAGCTATTTGGATTTAGTTGCTTTTCAGAATATGGTTCGATTTTTATATCGCCACCAATTCTTTTTTGAATTTCTTTACCTGATAAAATCATTTTTTAAATTTTAATTTTTAAAATTGCAAATTAACTAAAATACCATAATTTTGAAATATTTGAATAAATTAAATCAATAAAATATATGATTAAACACATTGTAATGATGAAATTCTATGATTTTGCTGACGGACAAGATAAACATCAGAACCTACTTAAAGCAAAAAAGTTAATTGAAGGACTGCAAAACGAAATACCAGAAATTGTAGAATTAGTTTGTGGAATTAACTGCAATGCAGATGATTCAATTAAGTCATTCGATATTGTGATTGATTCAGTATTTAAAAATATTGATGACATTAATACGTATAAAATTCACCCCGCTCATCTTGAATTAGTAGATTATCTAAATTTGGTGAGAGAAAAAACAAGTTTTGTAGATTATGAGTTTTAATTAATGGAAGAAATTTCTCTCGAAAAGCTAATTAAATCTAAAAACCCAAAGATATTTGAAAAATATCCAAAGTTTGGGATTTCGTTTGCTCTTTTCATTGTCGGAAAAATATTACATTTAAAAGAAATTAATCAGTTTATTAGAAATAGCCATAACTTGCATAATCTTGATTATACAAGAGCAATATTCAAAATGCTTAATTTCTCCTATTTCTATAGTAAAAGCGATTTACAAAAAATCCCAAAAGATGGGCGATTAGTCATAGTTGCCAACCACCCATTAGGTGCATTAGACGGCTTAAGTATTGTCGAAATGATTCACAAAGTTAGACCTGATGCAAAAATTGTTGTAAATGACTTATTAAGTAACTTAGAAAATTTAAATGGAATTTTCTTACCAGTTGATTTATTCAACACCAAATCACAACGCGAAAATTTAATCAGAATCAGCCAAATGATGCAAGAAGAAAAATGTGTAATCTTCTTTCCTGCTGGAAAAGTCTCTCGCTTGCAAGGTTTTAAAATCAGGGACCCAAAGTGGAACAAAGGCGCTGTAATGATTGCAAGGAAATTTAATGCTCCAATTTTACCGATTTTTATTAGCGGTCGAAACACATTTTTATTTTATTTTTTAATTAAAATTAAGGATATTTTTGCCACATTTTTATTACCACGTGAGATGTTTAAAAAAAAGGGATACACTTTAAACTATAAATTTGGTAATTTAGTAAATCCAGAGATTTTCAAAAGAGTAGAAAGCGACAAAGAACTCACTGCTAAATTGAAAGAATATATTTATGCAATTAAAAAAGGAGAGGATAAGTTTAATAATATTTTTAATTAATTATTAAACATTATTTTGAATAATTTATTAAAGCAATATGAACCTGATTTAATAAAAGGGAATGTGAAAATTTACCTATTAGGTTTTAATACATTAAACGATCCTTTATTACAAGAAATCGGCAAATTAAGAACAGAGACATTTGGAGAGATTGGAGCTGGAACAAATAAACAGATTGACGTAGATGATTATGATTTAAAAGCTATTCATATTATAATTAGTGATAACGAAGACATCATTGGCTCTTATCGTGTTGCTAAAATGAAAAGTTTAATAGTTGGTGATAGTTTAGAATCGCATATTAGCAAATATTATAATCTAAGCGATAAATTTTACAAGAAACAAGATAGATTAATGGAACTCGGGCGAAGTTTTATTCAAAAGAAATACTGGGCTGGGAATTACTTAGATTACTTATGGTATGGAATAGGCGAGTTTGTTAGACGAAACCAAGAAATTAATCTATTATACGGGTCAATTTCGATTGGAAACAATTATTCTGAAAAGGCAAAAACTTATATAAAAGTATTTGTAGATAAATGGTATGCAGAGTATGATAATGAAATAACTCCAATTTACCCTTACCAGTTTAACGAAGAAGATTATAAATTTATGAGTAATAAAATGGATGGAAAAGACCCAGTTTTAGATATAAAATTACTTAAAGAAACCTTATTAGAACTCGGCTTTATAGTTCCACCGCTACTTAAAAAATATTTAAGTATAACAGAAATCGGAGGAGCAAAAATAAAATCTTCCGCCTTCGAGCCAACATTTAATGCATCTTCATTCTTATTAGTACTCGATATTAGAAAATTAAAACCATTACACAAAGAACGTTATTTCCCATTTTTATAGGAATTTTATGAAAAAAGAAATATTATTAATAGGCAAGGTTTCAATACTTTTAATTGCAATGTTTGTTTTAGACTCCTGCGTTTCTAAATCTAAATATGAAGCAATAGTCTATTCTAAAGACTCATTAGAGAATATTGTTGATTCAATGCACACGATTATTAATGGTCTAAACAAAGATATTATCGGACTAAACATTGATATAGATAATTTAAAATCAAACTTAAATAAAAGCCAAAGTGATTTTAAAAACGCGAACGAAAACTACAACCAACTAAAATCAAAATCCGGAAACGATATACAAGAACTACTTTCCAAAATTGAAGTTTTGCAAAGCGAAAAAACTAAATTAGAAAATGAATTAGGTCGCACAAAAGACGATTTAAATAGATTAACCCTAAAAAACAGCTCATTAGGAAATGACCTCCAAGAATTGAAAAATAAACTATCCGAACGCGATGCAAAAATGAACACCTTAAAAAACAAACTCTCCAATGCTTTACTTGGTTTCAAAGACAAAGGGCTAAGCGTCGAAGTTAAAAATGGAAAAGTATATGTGTCATTATCAAATCAATTACTATTTAGCTCTGGCTCTACCAAAATAGATGAAATTGGAATGAATGCCTTGCGAGACCTATCTGTCGTATTAAACGAAAACCCAGATATCAGCGTATTAGTAGAAGGACATACTGATAATCAAGCAGTAACAGGCGGGGCAAGATTTAAAGACAACTGGGAACTATCAGTATTACGTGCAACAGAAGTAGTAAAATACCTGCAAGAAGAAGGCAAAGTCAATCCAACACGACTAACAGCATCGGGAAGAAGCGAATATATGCCAATATTAGAAGGGAGCGACACAGAAAGCAGAGCGAAAAACAGAAGAATCGAAGTAATTCTAACCCCTAATTTACAAGATATTTACGACGTATTAGATTAATCTTTTTTTAAAAAAATACAACAAGGGCAATATGCCCTTGTTGATTTATGGTTATTGATTAACTAATTTTTATTAGAATATTCTATAAAGAATAATAGTAGTTCTTTATTTTATGAGACATAATCTTTCTTCTTAAATTTAGAAATTCTTCATAATTAGTTATATCCATTTCTAACATTTCTTTTGGAATACAA
Source organism: uncultured Hyphomicrobiales bacterium (assembly GCA_964465945.1). Classification (GTDB taxonomy): domain Bacteria; phylum Bacteroidota; class Ignavibacteria; order Kapaibacteriales; family UBA2268; genus JAJRPT01. The sequence continues at coordinate 3,092 of CAYXMM010000008.1, read as the reverse complement.
TTCATTTCTAAGTTCTCATAAATTTCATTTTCGGATGTAACTCCACTTATGCTTTTATCACCATTGTTAATTTGCGAAATAACTAATTCCATGTATTCTTTTGGAGGTTTATTGCCAACACGGATGTTAATTTCAGTTTGCATATAAACATAGTTAGCAACTTGATTATAAGAACTTTTGTCATAACCATTTTTCTTTAAGTAATCTTTTGGAAATAGATGATGAATATCGCCTTTATTAGAGATCAAGTCTCTTACTAAAATATCACGCGATAAAAACCCTTTATCATTATTCTTAACTTGTGCTGCTAAAAATATTAGAAATTGCGGACTATTACTTGATGATGTTTCTAACTTTTGAGGTAATTGAACATCCCAAAAAGAATCTGAAAGCTCGCTTTCTTCAATTTCTTTCAAGAAAGTTTTAAACCCTTTATTAGAAATCTGTCTAATGTCGTAATCGTTAGCACTTTCTGATGAGCCAGAATATCTACCTGTTAAATTTGTTAGGACAAACCATTTTTTAACAAAACTTTCAATTTCTGATGAATTAACTTTATCATTTTTTAGTTTTAAATAAACTACATAAGCAAAATTCAAAGTATTATATGACCTTATAAGCTTTGGAGATATAAAACCTGCTGAGTTTAAAATCATAATTAATCGCTTAAAATTAGTTTCACTTATAAAATTTTCTACTCCAAATTTTAATTTTTCAAATGAACTTTTAGCAATTTCAGTTTCATAAGATTTTGTTTCAAAGTTTCTTCCAGAAAGCAAACTTACTAAATCAGATAATTTCCCTCTGTCAAATTGAGACATAAACGATGTACGAATTACATCATTATAATCTGGGTCATATAAAGTATCGTTCTCATTTCTAAGCCAACTAATTTTTCCAAAAAAATCAGAAATAGCAAAATCTTTATCATTTTCCTTAATATGTTTGTAAAATTTTGGATCAATTGTCAATCTACAGAAATAGTCTATTGCTTTCCGCAATTCCATACCACCGAAATCTGTGTCAGAAGCAATTTTACTCATAACGAAATCTGCTTGGCTTAAACTGACACCTTTGGAGTTAATCCTAATAAAGATTTCAGTAACAGTTTCAATATCTAACTCAGATGAAAGTTCTATTACCCCAACTTGCTTTTTAGGAATATTTATTAATGTAGTAAATGAATTTTGAATCTTTACCTTATCGAATTCTGGATTGTCATTACAATACTTTTCAACTATTTCAAATAGGTTACCATTTATTGCTTCAGAAACATTATGTAGCCAAGTTTTATCTTTTAGGATTGCTGAATTTTGAACTTCAAATTTTTCTTCTATTGGGTGGAATGCTATTTTTATTTTATTTTCTTTATAATTTTTATCAAGTACTGAATTGCCTAAAATTGAAGCTGTTAACGCAGTTATTCTTTGTTGCCCATCAATTATTATTTTTTTACCTTGACTTAAACTTCCATCTTTTAACTTTATATCAGGATTCTTCCACAAAATAATATAACCAATTGGATAACCTTTATATAAACTGTCTAACAAGTCCCTTACGTTAGAACTGTTCCAAACAAATGGTCTTTGAATTTCTGGAATTGCAACTTCGCTTGATTTCACCCACGCTAAAATAACCTCTATTAAATATTGGTTTACTGAATATCTCTGCATACTTCTTTCTCTCTTTTTTAATTTTTTTCATTCTTACAAAAATATAAAAAAAATGTAAAATAATTGAAGGTAAATTAAAATCGGCTAATAACTACACCAAAAATTTTATACGTTTTGTAATTTATGATGTCAGGGTAGTTTAAGTTGCGACTTCGGAAAATTGGCAAATTCTCGGAAATGTCAAATTCCTTGATAAAAATCTTATTATCAATTTCAACAACAACGATGTCTTTGGGTTTTGGAGTAATGCTTTTATCAATAATAACGTGCATTCCATTATGAAGCCCCGCAAGAATCATTGAATCACCATCGACTTTGAACGTATCATTTTGCTGTAGTATTTCCTCAATCATCTTTTTTTCCAGCAGCGGCTTTCGTAATTTGATCTGTATTGTCGCGAACAAGTTTTACAATATTATTTCTTGAAATTCTACTCTCAATACTATCTCTAACCTCTTCCCCTTTTTTAGTAGGAGCATAAAGATCACCTTCACCCGTGATAATATAATTAGGATTAAACCCACGTAGATAAAGATTATAAAACAACCGAGCAGGAATGCCCGCGCGACCTAGCTCATAATTTCGGATTCTATCGCCTGTTTCTTCAAGCAAATATGCGAACTGTTCGCCAGAAAGCTTAGCCCCTTCATTCATTATAGAACGAATTTCTTTAAGACGCAATCCCATTTCCTTATTTGTCCCCACCTCAATTTCCTGCATATTTTAAAAATAAAGTAAAAAATAATTTTAAATTATAATGTAATTATTTCTTTGTTTTTATGTATTATTTACATAATTTCGCACTATATAAATTATATTTTTAATGATAATAAAACAAAATTAACAAATAATATCATAAAAACAAAGGAATTAGAATGAAAGCAATTGAATTGCATCTACCAAAAGTCAATTTTGACAAAAAAACAATATCAGACGGAACAGAAATAAGAATACTATTTCAGGAGTTAATTCAAAAATTAATAAAAATGAAAATTGGAGAGAAGAATTTACTCGAAGACATTCGATTTTTAATATTTGATTATATGGACAATTACGAATCCGTGCTTTCAGAAATTGAGGAGGAATACGATGAATATTTATAGCCAAATAAAATACGAAGAAATGACACCCGATTTTCAGTTTCTCGCAGATAGTTGCGGAATAGAGATAGCACAAACAATGCTTGAAAAATTTGGTGGGTTAGTCTTTTACGTTCCAAAAATAACAACACATAAGGAATATATTATAAGGTTATACAAGGAAAGAAACCCGAAAAGTATCAAAGAGTTTAGCCATAGCATCAATGTTTCAGAAAACTTTATAAGAACAATTCTGAAACAATGAACAATGTTGGTTGGCTTCATACAAAAAAGAAGCCCAGCAATATGCTGGGCTTCTTTCGTTTGTCTTTCGACTTTA
>CAYXMM010000007.1:0-124263 GCA_964465945.1 uncultured Hyphomicrobiales bacterium | reverse complement strand
TTCCTGCTACGTCTTCGCTGTATAATACATTCGCTCGTACTTGGAATTTCTGAGGGACTTCTACGCTGGTTATGGGGCTGGCGATGAAATAGTAAGGTGTACTAATGTTTTCACTTAATTTATATGTAAGTTTTTGTGGTTTAAACGTATATTTATCAGAGAATGGAGAAATTTCATAATTAAAACTTTCCATATTCTCAAATAGATAGTAGCCATTTTTATTTGTAAACACAGTATCTTTAATTTTTTGATATTCATATCCAACCTTTGTCATCACAACGGCAATATCTTCTAAACCATTGTAAGAATCATCTACTACGTTACCAGAAAAATTATAGTATTCCCTTTCATCTTTTGCTTGAAAATTAATCATCGTATCTTTGGTTGTAAAAAAATGAAGAATTTTTGGTAAATAACTATAAGGTGTATATGAATAATATTTATTTAACACATTTATATTATACTCTTTTTTAGCTCGTATATGGATAAACTTATAAAATCCATTACTATCAGTCATCGTTATTCTATTATCTAAAGCAACTGGTACTTCGACTTGGGGCTTATCGCCATCCATTACATAACCACTTATAATTAACGTGTCTTGTGGCTGAGGGGCAAGATTGTCTTCAATCATTTGAAATAAATATTTATCGTAACCGGCTATTATAGGAGTATTCCCAGCAAAGTCCACGTGCATAACAGGATTTTCTGAACCACCGACATCTATAAATTTATTTGGTTCTGTTTCATAGTACCAGCTTTCACCCGCATCGTAGGTGTAAAGGATTTTACCCCAACTACCTACTGCAATTCCTATCGAATCATTTTTAAATGCAATGTCACGCAAAGTAAATGGATTCGAAGTATAATACAATTCTAAAACCTTTCGCCAAGCATTTGTTTTAAAATTATATTTGAGTATGCCGTCATAAGATGTTTGTTCACCAGATAATGAAATAAAGAAGGGTTTAAAATAATAGCTTTCTGTTTTTGCATAAGTTGCATTTGGGGTAATTATATTAATTGGTGAACTTAGAGTTGGAAGCTCTGTTAATTTGGTTACGCTTTTACTTGCAATATCTAAAACTACAATGCTATATTTTATGAGATAAGACCCTGGATTTATAACTGTATAATTAGAATATTCAAATAATAGGTCATCATTATGAAAGAATGGTTTTCTTATATAAGTTGTATTTTCCCAGCTAATAATAGTATCCCAACTTTTCCAACTATCTTTAGTATAAAAAAGAGACATTCTCGGATTTTCTACATTCCATATCGCTACAGTTGCAAGTCCTTCATTCTTATTAAACATTTTTAATCCATATATTTCAGAATTTTCTCTAATATCAAGCGAATCAAATGTTTTTCCTCCATCAGAAGTACTAAAAATTATACCTTTCCAATCTACTAAAAAAAATTCATTTGTATCAATAAAAGCAGTGCTTTCAATCCAACCACCCGTTCTATACCCTACTTTCTCATCTAAAAGTATTTTCCAACTTTTACCTTGATTGCTTGAATACAAAACTCTTCCATTCCGAGTTACCGAAAAGCAATTATTTGAGTCAATACATTCCAATGTTTCAAATTTTCCACCTGCTCGCCATTCGGTCATCTCCCATACATTTTGACTATTTAAATTTATCTTAAAAGATAAAACAAGTATTAAAAAAATATACTTACACATATTGCCTCCTTATTTAATTATTATGAATTTATGATTAAAATTTTGCGTTCCGTCTAAGTTTATATTTAGAAAATAGAGCCCAGTTGGCAAAGCCGACGAGTTAATTATTAGGTGATTAGTACCATTTTTCAACTCAATACTACTGCTATATAGCACTTTTCCGTGTAGATTATACAAGGATATGTATGCAATTTCTGCCTCTTTACTTGTGTATATTTCTAAATCTATTTTGTCATAATTTTGAATTAGTTTTGTTCTACCATTAATTTCTATTTTTCTATTATCATCATTATCATTGTCAATAGAAGATTTAAAATATCCCTTAAAGTTCATAGTATCTAAGTCATTCAGCCAGTCCTCGCAAGTGCTATGGCATTGCGCATAAGAACAACATACCATAACGAAATCAGGTGGAAATACACTTGTGTCAATTATTTCAACATGTGGGTTATGATACCAAAAATATTTAGAATCGCAAGAGTCTAATTCATTCCAAGTTGTTAATACTGAAATGTTAATTTTTCTTGGGCTACCCCACCTACAAACTTCCAGTTCAACCATACAACATTCAGAAGAATCACAAGGAACTATCGCAAAGTTTGGTGTAGGGTTTTCTACCGTTCCATATTGTCCAAGAGGAATTTGTGCCCAGCAAGAATTTTGTACTATTCGCCATGTTGTGTCACAATATTCAGGATTTGGAAACTCTTCTTCATTTGCTATTGGGTGGAAATCCATAGGATTATCAAGAATGAGTTGTTTTATTGCTCGCTGGTATAGTTCTTTAATATCAATAGTGCATAAGCCACAAGCATCCGGATTTGATGGGTTTGAACTAAATGTCTCAAGTTTATTGATTTGAAGATCTTGTCTTGGTGGGTTGTAACATGCCACCTTTCTATAAACATAAGAAATTCTAACATTACAATCAGTACAACCTGGTACTTGCATTGTTGATATAGAATCTTTCCACTCAGACTCTGGACAATCGGGAGTACAAATATTTTTTTCATCAACAAGAGGGCAGATAATGGATTTTGTAATTAAGCAAGAATCACTAAAAGGACCATCTACATATAAATTAATGTTAATGTCTTTTGATTCACCTTTATAAATGCATGAAGGGGTAAAAAGTATTTCACCATTTGGTGGTAAGGGTTTGAGTATTGGTTCGTCGTCAATTTTATAATATTTATAGCACTGCCCTTCTAATGACGGAATGTCAATGTTAACTATAAATTTACATTCATCAGGGGAACAAGGTGGCTCTCCACTATTAACTATTATATCTACCCAGTCATTAGCATTTGTAGGGCAGTTGCAAGCACAAGATGGAAAATCTATACTATCTATTTCACACATTACACCATTATTTGAAACATAAAACTTAAACGAAGTATTTGTTGGGATTGAATCGGGACATGGTGTGTATTGAAATGAAATTAATCCGTTTAATGTGTCAAATGTTAAACTATCTGTTTCTTGTATTCTGAATGGCTCTAACTCTAGTGATGATTTGAAATATATTGAATCTAACAGCTTCCGTATATTAGGATTAGCACTACAATCTAAAAGATTACCAAGTTCATAATCAATAGTTAAATCAATTTTATAGGTGCAACAAGCTCCTGATGAGTCTATCTTTTGTATATTCACATCAAATAGCTCACAAAATGTTGGAAATTCGTAATAAATTGATGCCGTATCACAACCGATATTATTATATACATTGCCACTTTCATCATAGAAATCAATTCCAATATCTAAGCCATCTCGACCTATAGCAAGTAAATCTAACATTTCACATTTTGACAGGCAAAATTCAATCGGGAATGTAATATCCTGGTTATCTTGAAATGATTCCCATTTAAGTGTTTTTTGCTCGCCAAAGTTGTGGTAAATTCTATATCCTTTTGGGATATTATTTTGGTCAGGAAATTTTGAACTTGGGATTTGACTAATGGAAATACAAACTGAATCGCCAGCAGTTACTATGCTTGTATAATCATTTATATCAAAGTCGCAAGAATCCCCTGTTGCCACTGGACTTGGACATTTTTCCTTGTTGCTCATCGAAGGATACCAACGAAAAGTATCAATAGCGGTAATTGAAGTTGTTCCATTCTTTTTATGATGCAAAATATTTTTAATTTCAGAATTAAAAAGCGGATTAAAACTATTTGCTGTAAAATATTCACTAATTGATGAGTAGCCACTTGGTGGCACTGATATGTTTTTATCAAGTATATTTTTAAAATTACTTTTATTAAAAAAAACATATCTGTCCCCATCATCCATAATTCCAAGAGCAACTTCACTTCCACTATTCAAGTAATTTTTGTAAAAAATACAAGAACCAGAGTAACCACTATAATTAAAATCTGAGCCAGAAGGGTGACTAAAAATTTCATTTTCATCAGCAATAACATAGTTATTATCAAAAGTAAAATAATTGCTGAGTATAAGTTTTGGAGTTGCTCCTGTTCTTGAACCAATGATAAATGTATTATCTGCAAATGGTTTATAAGTTAAAGAATTAAGATAATGATAATCAGAATGCAACTCATTGTGTCCAATGTAATTATATTGAGTATCAAACTTTGTCTGTTTAGTCCAGCCAAGGTGATTCTCTTTATAAAATGGTTTACAATTCATTTTTAATATTATAAAATCTTGTGCGGCTGCATCGTCCATAGCAAATATTTCAACGCCTTGATAATCAATCACTTCATCAAAATTTATAGTAGATCTCCATAAATTAAAGTTATTTACATTATCTTTACATATAACATTAAACAAATGCTCGGGTGTGCCATATTTGTAGTGGTAATTAAATCTGACTATTGCATTATCCCTTGCATGTTGTGAATTTTGTAATGAATCTATGCCATAAGCCCCAACTTGATGAGCCGCAACTATAATATATGAGTCTCCGCAATTAACTGACGGAAAATTAATTAATGTTGCATTATTTGTACTGAACCTTAAGCTGTCTGGATAAATGGAATCTAAAGGACATGCCAACCAATGTAACATAAAATTACAAGTTGAGCGGGTTGCTTTAAAATCTGTATATCCAATATCATTTATTGAATTAAATTTTGAGAAAGTCTTTATGTCATTCATTTGCAAATTATTTGCTCCGAGCCATTCACATCCTTCACTACTATTATATATACCACTTGAACAATCCATTTTTTTTAAGTTTAAAATATTATCTTTAAAACCTACCACTCCCAAATTATCGCAACTACCCGATAAAAACTTCTCCTGATTGATTTTCTTTTCTTTCTTCTTTGCTTCCTTTAAATTTACAAGAGATGCAAAGCTTACTTCATTTAATTTTAATGTGAAATCGGCTTTGTTTTTGTAAATCACTTCTAAAATTAATTCCGAAGCGGGAATATTCATTATTGTGAATTGCTTGTTATTTATTGACTTTTGATATATTGGACCTGCTACTATTTTTTGGTCTTGCGTGTAAACCAAGCAATAGGAATTATTATTAAGTAAAACATCTTTGAAATTTATTGTTATATTTCCAAGTGATTTAGCATTAACTTTTATCATAAGTCGAGCAATATTTTTTCCCTTTGCCGATTCAAAGAGCGCATTTTTCTTTACATCAACGTTAAGCGACGACTGGAACATCGAACCATTTTCATCGACAGGAAAGTCGATAATTGGCAATTCTTGCAGTTGCTTGAACGATTGTGATTCCAAGCTAACTGGTTTTGCCTTATTATACATAATCTGAGCATTAGCAGTTGTAACTAAAATGACCCATATATATAAGGACTTATGAAGTATTAGTTCGATTTTTGGTAAAAATTTCATAAAAACCCCTCTAAAATGATTAATTATTTTTTACAATTTAATAAAACTTTTTCAAAATTTGCGCTTTTCATATATATAATGAACTTGTCGTCATGTTGAGCGCAGCGAAACATCCAGTAAAATGTGTATCTTATGTTTACATAAGATACAATTTAAAAAAACGATAAAATCTTCGATTTTAAATAAAAAATCTGGATTCTTCGCTTCGCTCAGAATGACGAAGCTACTATTTTGAACGTAACGACATATCTTGTTAATTAAATCCTTCCATACAATACTTTTTGAAAATTTGTACTTTTCATATATACATAGACACATTTAATGCTAAAACATAACGGGAAAAATGTGAAATAATTTAATTTAGTTTTTAACATTTTTTTAATTTATTTATATATATAGACTTATATTTTGATTTTTAAAAATTAATTTTTAGATTATGAATTTATTTTAATTGTTATATTAATCTAATTTATCGAAGTGGTGGTAATTTTCTATATGACTATTCTTTTTCTAATATATTTGTAATTTCTTCTTATGAATACCTCTGAAACGACTTAATCGGATTTTACATAGATCCCAGAAGTTTTCTATTCCATTAATATGATTATGTCCTTCTGCGAACTCATTTTCACTATGAATTATTCTATGATGCCTTTTGTAACCGTAATCTGCTAATCCGTCGTAACTTTTAAAACCATCTGTATATATTGTAGAACTTTATCTGCTTGCTCTTCTATAATTGGTAATAATTCACTTATAGAGCAATTATTAACTATTTGAGTATAAACTTTACCATTACGCTTTAGCATTCCAAATACCTTTGTTTTACCTTTAGCACCTCTACCTCTTATTCCTTTTACAGGTCTTGCCCCAAAGTAACTTTCATCAAGTTCAATGCTACCTTTTCCAAGTGGACTTTGTTGTTCACAATCAATGTAAATCACCTCTCTAATTTTATCATAAATCTTATTAATTGTATTGCGATTTATTTAAAGTACTTCAGCTGTTTTTGATGCTTCTAAATCATAACAGAAGTATGACAATATTTATATGAATTTTTGTTCCGTTATTTTTGAATGATAAATATACTTGTTTTTCATTGATTCTTAACCTTTTACAAAGATTTGGAATCTTTTTTAATAGTCTTGAACCAAAAATAAATTAAATAAGTTTTCATTAATTTCGTTTTATAATAAATTTAAAATTCAAAAAGGAAAAAATGGAAGATAATAAGCAGTTTGATGGCACTCAAAATTTGATTGATAAAAAATTATTAGAAGAAAGAAAGGTGTTTTTGTGGGGGCAAGTTGATGACGATTCTGCAAAGCATATTATTGATAGACTATTTTATTTAGATGCTGAGAGCCCAGGTAAAGAAATTAAATTTTATATTAATTCTCCTGGTGGGTATGTAACATCTGGTTTTGCGATTTACGATGCAATGAAGTCGATTTCATCACCTGTTTCTACAATTTGTATGGGCTTAGCAGCTTCTATGGGTTCGATATTATTATCGGCTGGCGAAAAAGGTAAAAGGTTTATCTTCCCTCATGGCAAGGTAATGATTCATCAGCCAAGCGGTGGTGCAAGAGGTCAATCTTCGGACATTGAAATTCAAGCAAAAGAGATTATTAAGACTAAAGAATTAAGTGCACAAATTTTGGCAGATAATTGTGGTCAGTCATTTGAAAAGGTTATGGCAGATTTTAATCGTGATTGGTGGATGGACGCTAATGAGTCATTAGAGTACGGCATTGTTGATTCGGTTTTTAAGATATAAGAGATTAAGGTAGATGTAAACACAAAAAAAGGTTATTCTGCATTAGAATAACCTTTTTGTTTATATATATTTAGAGAGAATTATTTGTTGTTTACGTAGAATTCTTTCATAAAATCTGCGAGGGCTTGGCAAGATTCCACAGGGCAAGCGTTGTATGTGCTAGCTCTAACTCCACCAACTGAGCGATGTCCTTTTAAGCCGTCTAATGATTTTGCTTTTGCTTCTTTTATGAATTTTTCTTCTAATTCTTCACTTGGCAAGTTAAATGTTAGATTCATTAATGATCTATCTTCTTTGTGAATTACGCTTCCTTTGTAGAATGAAGAGTTCTCATCAACTACGTTATATATTAAATTTGCTTTATGAATATTTCTTTGTTCGATTGCTTTTAAACCACCTTCGTTTTTAATCCATTTTAAAGTTTCGCCAACCACGAAAACCGGAAATACTGGCGGAGTATTAAACATTGATTCTTTTTCAACATGGGTTTTATAAGACAGCATTGTAAGTAAATTGCTATTAATTTTGTCAAGGAAAGATTTCTTAATTACAACCATTGTAGCTCCAGCAGGTCCTATATTCTTTTGAGCACCAGCATAGATTAAGTCAAATTTAGAAAAATCCATTTCTCTTGCAAATAAGTCAGAAGACATATCGCAAATTAATGGAGCATTTGTTTGTGGAATGTGTTTAAATTCAGTTCCAAAGATTGTATTGTTTGAAGTATAATGTAAGTAATCTGCATTAGGAGAAAGATTATAAGTTTTTGGAATGTAATTGAAATTAGTATCTTCAGAAGATGCAGCAACATTTACATTCCCAAGTTTTTTTGCCTCTTTGATAGCATTGCTTGCCCAAGTTCCTGTATTGATATAGTCAGCAGTTCCTTTAAGGAAATTATAAGCAACCATAGCAAACTGCATAGATGCTCCGCCACCTAAGAATAAAACAGCATAATTATCAGCAGAAAGTTTCATTAAGTCCAAAACATTTGCATTTGTTTCTTCAAACATTGCAACGATTGGTTTTGAGCGATGGCTCATTTCCATAACGGACATACCTAAGCCGTTATACTCTTCAATGGCTTTCACTGACGCATTTACAACTGGAACTGGAAGTATAGCAGGACCAGCAGAGAAATTGTGAATTCTATTCATAATGTTTCCAAAATTTGAAATTATTAATCTTCAAAATTACTAAATATATTTGGTATAATTAAATAATAATAAGAATATTACTTGTTTGAATAGTATTCGATTAGTCCATCGCAAAGCCAATTTGCGATTGCTTGACGATTATTTGCAACTAATATACGTTGCTGGTCCCGAAAGTTTTGAATATTCCCGAGTTCGATAAAGGTTGTTACTGGCATAAAATGCCTTAAAACATAAAGGTTTCTGTGTGATACAGAACCTTCATATCCTCTTCCTGGTTGGGATTCTTCGTATTTAGATTTTATAGTTGTAAGAAGAGAATTTGCAATTACTTCACCTTCACTTGAGTTAGCAGAATGATAGAAAAATATATCAATTTGCTTTTCGTTAGAAATTCTTGAATCAACATGAATAGAAATTGCTTGATGATGTTTTTTATTTGCTGGATTAGAATTATAAAGTCGATTTACAACATCACTTCTATCTTTGAGTCGTTGTCTTTGATCAACTACGATTTTGCCACCACCATGATATATCTCATCTTTGGAGTTAGACAAATAAACGTCGTCTCTTATACCATCGTTTGGGTCTTGAACTATGAAAAACACTTCTGCGCCATGTTTAAGTAATTCGCGTCCTAAGCGAAGAATCACATCATAAGCGTATTCATCTTCTGAGAGTGTATAACCATCTTTTTGGGCTTGGGCACCGGGGTCAGGTCCGCCATGTCCTGAGACTAGGTAAAAAGCACATTTTTCAAGTCGAGAATCAATTGGAATGACTTTTTCGTTACCTTTCCCAAGTAATTGATATAGCTTATCTTCAACTTTCTTTTGCTTTTTTACTTCTTCTTTCTTCGATAATTTAGAATTATCATCTACTTTAATAATGCTAAAATTAACAGGTATCCAAATTTCTTTGTCTATTCGAAAATCTTTTTCTTTGATTTTCTTTTTAGTTAGATCTTCATTATATAATTGAATTGCATAGGCATAATCATAATCATTATTATTAATTGAAGTTCTAATACTTTTACCATTAAACTTAAATATTTGAATAGGAAGAAAATAAGATTTATCTAATTGTAATGATATAGAAGTTAATTTATTAATTTCTTTAAATGATGCTATATTTGCATCTGAATATTCAATGTTAAATTTTTGGAATAAATTAATTAACCCATCTCCTTTATTTGCTTTGACTTGTAAGTAGTCTTGCGCATAAGAAGATTGATTTAATATAGATGCAAGTAAAAATAACAAAATAAACAATTTACTCTTCCCAATATCCCATATTTAAGAATTTTTCGTGCCTTTGTTCAATTAATTTATCAATTTCAAAGTTTTTTAAATTTTTAAGTTCATTTGAAATTGCAGTCTTCAAAATTTTAAACATTAGGTTAGGATTTTTATGTGCACCACCGATTGGCTCTTCAATTATTTCGTCAATTACGTGAATTTCTTGTAAATCTGGTGCAGTAAGTTTTAATGCCTCTGCTGCTTGTTCTTTATAATCCCAGCTTCTCCAAAGTATTGATGAGCAAGATTCAGGCGCAATTACAGAATACCAAGCGTTTTCTAACATCAAGATTCTATCGCCGACACCAATACCAATTGCTCCTCCTGATGCACCTTCACCGATGACAATTACAATAATTGGAACTTTTAATCTTGCCATTTCTAATAGATTATCTGCTATTGCTTGCGCTTGTCCTCTTTCTTCGGCTTCAATTCCTGGGTAAGCGCCTGGAGTATCAAGAAATGTAATAATAGGTCTATTAAATTTTTCAGCCATTTTAAATAATCTAAGGGCTTTGCGATAACCTTCTGGATTTGGCATTCCAAAATTTCTATAAAGGTTCGACTTTGTGTCTCTCCCTTTTTGATGTCCTACCACCATTACGGGTTGCCCTTCAAATGTTGCCATACCACCGATGATAGCAGGATCGTTTTTGAACTTTCTGTCGCCATGAAGCTCAATAAAATCATCAAAACAATTTTCGATGTAGTTTGAAGTTATTGGTCTTTCTGGATGACGAGCGATTTGAACTCTTTGCCATCTAGTTAAATTTTTATAAACTTGAAGTTTTAAATCTTCAACTTTGCTTTCTAGAATTGTAATTTGTTCGCCTAAGTCAAGTTCTTCACTCATTAGGCGCATTTCATTTATTTTGCTTTCAAGTTCTATTATTGGTTTTTCAAAGTCTAATATCAAGCCAGCCACATTTCACCTATTTTTATTGAAAATTGATTTTATGAAAATATCAAAATCCAAAGTTAATGAATAATTACTAATATAGTATTTATTTAATTCAGAAATATTTTCTTCTAACTGCGAATTATCTAATTCTGCTAAACTGAATATTCCTATTTTATACTTTAATTTTTTGTTTGTTTCTTTTAAACCGACAAGAGTTTTCTCACCTTTTAAAACTTGTAAAACGTTTTTTATTTTAGTTTTATTGGAAATAATAAATAATAAACCAAAAGTTAATGTGCATAATGCAAAAAATATATCTATAATTCTCTTAATAAATTTTACTCTTAATAAGTCTAATTTTGATTTATTAAATGTATAATTACTCAGTGTATTTGAAATAGAATGTTTGAATTGAAAATCCTTAAAATCAGATATATTAATTATAGAATTTATACTATCTGTGTATTGTGATACCTTTTCTTTAAATTCAATTAAATCGGAGTTATCACAAAGAATTATATTATAGCTTATATTCTCTTTTAATATACTATATATTTGGTTTTCATTATTTGCAATTTTTACATTTAGTTTTTTTAATATCAATTCATTATAAATTTCATTTCTTAGTTTTTTATCTCCATAAATTAAATAGTTGCTACTTTTTAAAGCTACTTTAAAGAAAAATAATTTTCTAAGTAAGAAGCTTAAAATACCAAAGCTCATAGATGTTATAAATAATACAATACGACTAAGGTCAAGACCTCGCAAAGTATATAGGAAAAACCCCGCTCCAAGAAGTGTTATTATTCCTGCTATTAATCCTTTTCGAATACTATTATCTTTTTCAAAATAATTTCCTGATATAAATTGTGCAAATATTCCAAAAATTGAGACTATGTATAAGTATATAAAATAGTTTTCAACAGGATAACCGCCAAAATTGCCAAATCTTAATTTGTTTGCTATTGGAAAAATAATTGAAATTATAAATAAGTCTAAAATTACAAGCAAAATATCTAATTTGTACTTCATAAAATATGTGATAATTTCTCTTATTTTAATTCCGACACGTAATAAGCTTAGAAAAGTAAATGAATGAGCATAGTGTTTGGAAACAAAAATTTGCATTGCATTATAAAAATGTTTCACTTCGTTCAAATTACTTCTTCTTGTGCTTTCCCCTTTAAAATGAATTATTGATGTTTCATGAAAATAATATATTTTATTTTTATTCTTTTTAATTTTATAACATAAGTCTAAATCTTCACCATACATAAAGTAAGATTCATCAAATCCATTAATTTCTTCTAATATGCTTTTCTTAGTGAAAATAAATGCTCCTATTAATGCATCTACTTCATAAGTTTTATTTTCATCTAAATAAATTAAGTTATATGATGCAAAAAATTTAGAATTTGGAAATAAGTTTTGAAAGCCAAATAATTTGCAAAAAGAATTCCATGGAGTTGGAAATGACCTGCGACAAGCGAGTTGAAAGCTCAAATCGTTATTTAATACTTTACAACCAACAGCTCCAATATCGCTTTTTGAGTTAAAGAAATCATAAGTTTTTTGTAAAGTATCAGAGTTAAGTATTGTATCTGGGTTTAGAATTAATACAAATTCTCCTTTTGCTTCTTTAAAACCAATATTATTAGCTTTACTGAAACCAAGATTCTCTTCAAGCGGAATAAAGTTAATATGTGGAAAAATTGTGGATAACTCTTTTATTGAATCATCGCTTGAGTTGTTATCTACAACGATAATTTCATAATTTCCTTTAAATATCGACTTATAAATAGATTGAATACAATCATTAAGGAAATCCTTAACGTTATAATTGACAATAACAATAGATATATCTATTTTTTGTTTCAATTAACGAGTTTTTAATTTTACAATTCCAAGTTTTAATTTCCAAACAAGAAAGACTGCTTCCCAAATAATCTTTTTATTCATTTTAGAAACTCCTTCAACTCTATCAACAAAAATAATAGGAATTTCTTTAATTCTACCTTTTAGTTTCCATATTCGATAAGTCATTTCAATTTGGAAGCCATAGCCATTTGTTTTAACAGAGGCTAAGTCTATCTTTTTAAGCAATGATGCACGAAAGCATTTGAAGCCACCAGTGGCATCTTTAACATCCATTCCAGTAACAAACCTTGTGTACATATTTGCGAAGTAACTAAGTAAAAGTCGTTTAAGGGGCCAGTTAATCACATTAACACCTTTGATATATCTTGAACCTAAAATTAAGTCATTGCTTTCAATTGCTTTTAGAAAGTTTGGTATTTCATTTGGGTCATGAGAAAAATCTGCGTCCATTTCAAAAATATAGTCGAAGTTATTTTCTAAACAATATTCAAATCCTTTGCAATAAGCCGTACCAAGCCCTTGCTTCCCCTCTCTTTGAATAAGATGAATCCTATTGTCTTTTTCTTTAAGATTTTTAACAATTTGCCCAGTTCCATCTGGTGAGTTGTCATCTACAACTAAAATATGAATATCTCCGACTATTGAGTGTATTTTCTCAATAAGTCGGAGAATATTTTCTTTTTCATTATAAGTTGGTATAACTATAATTGATTTCATTCATTAAATATAATTTATTAATTCTTAAGTGCATTGATAACGTTATCAGCAATTTCAGTGCTTACTCTTAGTTGAGCTTCATCAGTTGAAGCACCAATATGAGGGGTAACACTAACATTTGGATGCTTGATTAACTCTGCTTGATTTTCAGTGCATGGTTCGTTAGCAAAAACGTCTATCCCCGCACCTGCGACTTTACCAGAATTTAAAGCATTCAATAAATCTTTCTCATCTACAACTCCACCTCTTGCACAGTTAATCAAAATTACTCCATCTTTCATTTTATCAAATTCTTTTGCTGTGATTAAAGCACCTGCTGATTTATTAAATGGCACGTGTAATGAAATAACGTCAGAAGTTGCTAAAAGTTCATCAAATGAAACCATTTTGACACCTAAATCATTTTCTTTTGGTGAACGATTAAAAGCAACAACGTTCATCATTAACCCTTTAGCTCTTTTTGCTGTCTCTTTACCTATCGTTCCAAAGCCAATAATACCCATTGTTTTACCTGTTGCTTCTCTTCCAGCTGAAAATTCTTTTTTAGGCCATTTACCATCTTTCATCATTGTTGTCGATGTGTTTAAGAATCTATTAATAGCAAATAAATGGCCAATAGCTAGTTCTGCGACTGAAATAGATGAAGCTGCTGGGGTGTTAACAACTTTAATTCCTTTCCCTTTAGCATAATCTACATCAATATTATCAAGTCCAACCCCGCTTCTTGCAATTACTTTTAAATTTCCTGCATCAATAACATCTTTTCTTACCTCAGTTGCTGACCTAACAATGATTGCATCATACTCAGTAATTCTGGAAGACAATTCCTCTTGAGGGATTTTGATATTATGAACTTCGAGACCTGCGTCTACTAAAATCTTCTCACCTTCCGGGGCAATTCCGTCATTTATCAATACTTTCATAAATTTACCTTAAATTGTGTTTAAAAGTTAACAAAACTAAAAAAAATAAATGGTTATTTGAAATCGTTTTAGTGTTTTAGACGTATTTGTATAATAATAAATGTATTTTGGAAGAATTTTATGAAGATTATGATATTTTTTATCTTTTTTATGCTTTATTCAAGTTGTTTTTCTGATGAAATAGAACAGTATTATAATAGTGCAATGGAGTTAATTAATGAAAGGGAATTTGAAAAAGCTCATCAATATTTAGATTCTGTTTATAAATTGACAAATAATGATATGTTCTATTATGAACGTGCTGTAATCTATTACAAACAAAAAGGCTTTACAGAAGCAATTCATATTTTAGAAGACTTGATGAGAAAACCCAATGCAAGAGTTGAATATTATCAACTTTTGGGTTCTTGTTACGACTTTGCAGGTGAAAAAACAAAGTCGGTGAATATATTAAATGAAGGGCTTTATAAATATCCAAATGCTGGGAGTTTGTATTACGAATTAGGTATTACAAAACTTGGAATGCAAGAAAGAGTTGAAGCATCTGATTTATGGGAGAAAGGAATTTATATGAACCCAACTTACGATAGAAATTACTTTCAATTAACTAAGTTTTACAAGAGTACTGATTTTAAGGTTGTAAGCTTGCTTTATGGCGAAATTTTTATGAATATTTCAAATGACGATAGTAAGAAACAAGAGTTAAGCGGAATACTTTATGATATTTATGAAAATGTTATTAATACTTATCAATTAAATGGAGATTTAGAGTTTACAAAATTTTATAAAGATTTTTCAATAGAAGAAGCAAGCGAATATCCTTTTCTATTCAAATATCAAGAAACAGCAAAAGCTGCTTTAAAGAAAATAAATACTAAAGGCGATATTTCTATTGAAATGATAAGTCGTTTCCGTGAAGAATTTCTAAAAATTTGGATTGAACAAAATACAAATACTTTTTATCCAAACTTAGTTTTTGAATACCAAATTGAGTTAAATAAACTTGGTCTTCTTGAAACCTATAATTATATGTTGCTTAGTGCTGGAAATATAGATGAAATAAAAAATTATGCTCAAAAGAATAGAGATAAAATTATAAAATTAGTTAATTGGCAACAAAGAAATTTATTAACAGTAACAGATGAGAATAAGTATTTTTCTCAAAAATATAGACCTTGAAATTGAAGAAACTAATTCTTAAAAAAATAACTGAACAGAAAACTTTTCAGATTGATTATAAAAACGACCTAAATGAAAGTCAATACAATGCTGTTATGCACAATAAGGGTGCAGCATTAGTTATTGCAGGAGCTGGCACTGGGAAAACTCGTGTAGTTGTTTATAGAGTTGCTCGGCTAATAGAAGAAGGAATTGACCCTTCAAGTATTCTGTTACTTACTTTCACTCGAAAAGCAGCAGAAGAAATGAAACGTAGGGCGGCAACTTTATTAGATGGTAGATGTAATAAAATTAATTCAGGAACATATCATTCTTTTGCTTTAAGTATTCTTCGAAAATTTGCAAATGAGTTAAATTTCAGTAACTTTAATATAATTGACCAAAGCGATTCAGAAGATATTATAAGTTTAATTCGTTCAAATTATACTTCAAATAGCAATTTTAAAACAAAAAGATTTCCACAAAAGTCGGTTATTTTAAAAATAATATCGATGGCAATTAATAAACAAGAATCTATCAAAAGTATTGTAGAATCAGAGTTTGCATATTTTATTAATGAAATTAATGATATTGAAAATATAAATAAATTATATTCAGAATTTAAACAGAATTCAAGGTTATTAGATTATGACGATTTATTATTAAATTTGTATAATATATTAAAAACAAACAGAAATATTAGAGAAAGAATTGTAAATTCGATTAATTATATTCTGGTTGATGAGTATCAAGATAGCAATAGGTTACAACACGAATTAATTTTAATGTTAACAAATCAAGATTCTAATATTATGATAGTTGGCGATGATGCGCAGTCAATTTATTCATTTAGAGGTGCTGAACACCAAAATATTTTATTTTTTCCAAAGAGTTTTGAAAATTGCCAAATTTATAAGATTGAAGAGAATTATAGAAGTACAACTCCAATCCTCAACTTTACTAATTCAATTATTAATAATTCTAATTTTTCATATAAAAAGAACTTATTTTCATCAAAAACTAATGGTGAGAAACCAATAATTTTATCAACTAAAAATGAAAGGCAGCAATCTTTATTTTTAGTTCAGCAAATTTTAGAAACTCGAGAAGATGGAACACCTTTAAGCGATATTGCGGTCCTATATCGCTCAAACTTTAATTCCTTTGACTTAGAAATAGAATTAAACAAAGCTAATATTCCTTTTAAAAAATTTGGAGGAATGAGATTTATAGAATCTGCTCACATCAAAGATGTTTTGGCTTATTTAAAAATTATTCATAATGAAAATGATATTGTTTCTATTCATAGGATATTGAGATTGTTTCCGGGTATTGGAAATGCCACAATCAATAAAATTTCGCAACAATATCATATTTCAAAAAGCAATATAATTGAGTATATTAGCTCAACGAATCGACTAAAATCAAAAGATGATTTGATTATTTTCTTTGGATTAATTAATGAATTAAGAAAGAATTATCAAAGTAATTTAGATATTTTAATTGATAAAGTAATTAACTATTATACTCCTATCTTAACATTAAATTATGAAAATGATAACAAAAGATTACAGGATTTAGAAACACTTAAACAAATTGCTTCTCGCTATAATAGTTTAGACGATTTTATTACTGAATTATCAATAGAGCCAGCAATTGCTTCTGTTGAAGATATTGAAGGGGAAAGTAATGATGATGAGTTTATTACTTTATCTACAATTCATTCGGCAAAGGGATTGGAATGGAAATATGTTTTTATTGTTTGGGCTTTAGATGGGAAATTTCCAACTACAAAATCTGCAAGTAAGTTGGATAGTTTAGAGGAAGAAAGAAGGTTATTTTATGTTGCTTCAACAAGGGCAAAAGATAATCTTTATATAACATATCCTACAAATATCTTTGATTCTGAGAGTGGATTTGTGTTGTCAAAGCATAGCAGATTTATTGATGATGCTGATGAAACCACTTATGACACATATACACTTATAGAGGAAGAATGAAAAATATTTTATTTTTGACTCCAAGAATTCCTTACCCAGTTATAGGTGGCGATAGAATTAAATCATTTAATTTGTTGAAGCATTTATCTAGTAAATATAATGTTATACTAGTTACGTTCTATCAAGGTAAAGCTGATTATTTTGAATATATGAAAGAAATTGAAAAGTTTGGAATTAAAGTGTATGTTATTAAATTAAATCCAATCACTAAAGCTTTTGAAATTCTATTTAAATTCATAGGTAATAAACCATTAGAAATATTGTTTTATTTTGATAAACGATATAAATCTGTGGTTGATAAGATTTTAAAAGAAAATAAAATTGATATTTCTTTTGCATTTTTTATGAGAACTGCTGAATATTTAATTAAAAAAGATGTACCAAAAGTTTTGATAGCTGAAGATTGTAGAAAGTTATATCAATATAGATCATTTAAAGAAAGCAACTCTATATTACAAAAATTAGTTCGTTGGTGGGAATTTAAAAAACTTAGTAAATATGAAACTAAGACAATGACATATTTTGATTTAGTAACTTTCGTTACAAATAAAGATATTGCTGAAATAAATAAAAACGAGCCGATTATAAATACTGGACTACTTACTAATGGAACAAATATAGTTGATTTTGAAATTGATAATAGCTTAGAAAGAAAAGGATTGCTTTTTGTTGGGAAGTTAGATCTTTGGGCAAATCAGATGATGATTGAGAAAATTGTTAAGTATGTTATGCCTGAATTAATAAAAAAATATCCTGATATTTTATTTTCAGTGGTTGGGGCAAATCCTCCACAATCTTTATACAAAATTGAAAATAAAAATGTTAAAATTTATGCTGATGTACCAGATATTTTTAAATTTTATCAGCGGAATTCAATTTTCATGCACCCGCATGAAGGAGCTACTGGAATACAAAATAAACTATTAGAAGCAATGGCTGCTGGATTGGCAGTTGTTTCTACTAATACTGGGATACAAGGAATCAATGGAGTTAATGGAGAACATTTCTTAGTTTCTATAAACATCCAAGATTTTAAAAGCAAAGTGCTGCAATTATTAGGGAATCCTGAACTTACAAGAGAAATGGGAATGAAGGCAAGACAATTAATTATTGACACCCACTCTTGGAAGCCAGTTTTTTCTCGTTTAGATGAAATTATTGAGAAGTATGCAAAATGATGAAGTGTATTTTTTTTGATAGAGATGGGGTAATAAATAAAAGAATTGTTGGTTCTTATGTTAAGCATTTTTCTGAATTTGAATTAAACATGAAAATTCTTCCTTTGCTTAAGTTTTGCGATAATCACAATTTCCTAAAAATTATAATCACAAATCAACAAGGAATTGCTAAAGAATATATGACTTTAGAAGAAGTTGACTTAGTTCATAATCAAATGAATGATTTGCTTTTCAGTAATTATGGAGTTAAGAGGTTCGATAGTATATTTATTGCATCTGAATTTGAAAATTCACCTCCTTTCCGTCGCAAACCATCAGCAAAAATGATATTTGAAGCAAAAGAAAAGCATCATATTAATTTGGGTTTAAGTTTTATGATTGGCGATAGTGAAACTGATATTGTTGCTGGAAACAATGCAAATTTAAAAACAATATTTTATTCTGATGAAGAGTTAGATATTGCTGATTTTTGTAGTAATGAAATTAATGTGATTATAGAGTTTATTAAAAACAATTAAAAATCAAACTAAATTATTTTATCCTTTTAGTTCGCATTGCTTTTACTTTCTTAATGTTTTCATCATTTAATAATTGATTATATTCAAAAGTTTCTACCCCATAAATTGCAACTTTCCCAACTTCATTAAAATGTATTCCGAATCCATAAGTCCTAGCCAGAGGCGATGTCCTTAAACACGCTTGTCCCTTAGAAAAGAACTTTTCTTTTTCATGATTAATATCTGATTCATTTATATCATTTCGTATAGCATAAATTTGAAATAACATTTCATCAGAAGTATATTTATAAGGATTATCAATAATCCTTTCATATTGCATTTCTGCAATAGTTTTACTTGTTTTCGATGATGGGATAACGCCACAAACTACTTTTATATCTTCTGCAACTACAATCAATGTGTTAAAATAATTCGTTGTGTGAATTTCCATTTTCAAAGTTTATAAATTATAATCATTAATTTAATGTATTAATAAAACAAAAATGCCTCCAAAAAAGGAGGCATTTTCTATAAAATAATCAATGATAAAATTAGATTGCAAATCTAACATCTACTCCAATTTGCAATGCGCTAACTCTCCAGTCAATTGAAGAAGAAATGTTTGTTAATCCAAAGTTATACATAACGTTTGGAACTATAATTAATCCTTCCATATTGTATTCTAATTGAGCCCCAAATTTAAGACCAACTCTAACACTACTTGAATTAGGAATGTCGCCTTTACTAAAATAAAGCGTTCTACTATCAGCTGAATAAGTCCAACCTTTTGCATCTAGTACACTTTGTGGTTGCTTAACTAATTGAGCATTTTGTGGCTCAACTAATGTCATTCTATTTTCTTCAGTTGAAGTCATTACTAAATCTACAGTAGGACCAGCAATAACACCTAATTGTAATTTATCTGAGATGGGAAGAACGTTATACTTTACTAATACATCAAAAGCAAGTGTATTATAGCTTACATCATTCAAATAATTAATTGATGTGATTCTTTGTTCTGGTTTGTACGAACCATCAGATTGTTGAACATTAATAACAGTTGGTAAATCTTCACCTTGAACTTCAAAGAAAGAAGGTAAAGTGCTATACATTGCTCTACCTATAATAGATGCTTTTGAGTTTTTTGCACTTCCAAGTAAAAACTCTATTGAACCACCAACGAAAAATCCATTAGCAGAACCATTTTCAAATTTAGGACAAGGAATATTCCCATCCTGGAAAGTAGATCTGTCTGTTGAGTGCATCACTCTATTATAACCTGCTATTGGTCCAACAAAGAATTTTTTAGTATCTTTTTTTGGCGCTAATGGGTCATCTAATTGAGAGAACGCATCGTAACTCGAGAATGCTACCAATAAAAAAACAACAAGTATCTTTGGTATATATTTTGTCATTTTAACCCCTTACTTAATAATTATTATATTTTTAATTTCTTTTATAAATTTAGTCTCTACAACTAAAATATAATTTCCGTTTGGTACAAAATTCAAATCATAATTTAAGAAATAATTTCCTTTATTCACAAACATTTTTTTACTTAAATCTAATTTTTTTCCTAACATATCAATTAAGTATATAGATATATTAGAACTTACGGATATATTAATATTTACATTTAGGTCGTTTTTTAGATAAATAAAATCAGTTTTTATGCTTCCATAGTCGAAATAATCAACCAATCTTATACCCTGAGCACAGACTTCATCTAAATTTAATTCATAATTTGCAGTATTTTCTTCAAAACACTCATCAGATTTTACATTTACGATTATATTTGATTTGTATTTATCGCTCATCATTGTCCAAAAATTCAATGCCAAATTCCAACGTGTTCCACCTATAACATCAAACTCAAAAAATGGTAAATCAAATATAATTTTATTGAGATTTTTTGACACATTAATAGGAATTTTTTTCGTTAGTCCGTTAGAATAAGTAACAATTAGTTCAGCAGTTTCAGAAATTAACCATAAAACTTCATAATCAACTTCCATTTCTATTGTCATTTTTGCTGGAATGTCAATATCATAAGGTATGTCGCCATAAATACTTATCGTTGTTGTATCCTTAATGCTTGAATTAAAACTTAATTGAGGTAAAATTAGTTGCTTTGATTTTGGTGTTAAATCAATTTCTTTAGTAAATGTAGTCGAAAAATCACCATTTAAGTCAGTTGCTTCAATATTAAATTTCAAAGTAGATGTTTCTTCTCTTCGTAAAAATACTTCAACAGGTACATCTAAACTTTCATTTATATCTAATTGATATGGTAAAAGCGAATTATTAAATAATAACTTTGTAAATATTGGATTTTCTAAATTCACTTTATTAACAATAATATTTGTTTCACCTATATTTGCAAGTGTAAAATGAACTAGTGAAGTATCGCAAGCCCATAAATCATCATTGTTTAAAGTTAAATCAACATTAGGGAATAATGGAGTTGTGCCAACTCCACATATAGTTGAATAAATTATATCTAATGCTTTGCCTACTTCTAATGAGTTTGTTATTAATATCAAATCTAATTTATAATACCCTGCTTTAGTTGGGGTAAAAGAAACATCTGATATAATTGCTTCACCTGTGTTTATAGTTTTACTATAGCTAAAATTAATTAATTCAAAAGGGTTTTCGCTTAAATCTAGTTCAGTTAAAACACTACTTCCAATTTCTGAATAATAAAGCTTATTTGGTCTAATTAAAAATACATCTCTTGAAACATCACCTAAGTAACTAAATAATTTAAAGTTTTGTGTGTCAGACTCTATCGTGTAAATTGTATCAAAACAATTATCATAAGGTGTAAACTCTGAAATAAGTGCATTTCCTTTTAAAACTATATCGAAAGTTTCATCTAATACGCCTTCTTGATATGCAAAAGTAAGAGTGTTTGAGTATGCTCCTGATTTTTGTGGTTCAAAAGCAAATTCATAGCTGTTTTTATCCCCTATGTTAAATGTAGTGCTTGAAATGAGGTTTTCACTAACTAATTGATTACTTTGACTCATCGTGTCGTTCAAAACTTTCAATGACTGAAAAACAGGAACACCATAATAATTGCCACTATTTCCCAATTCTAAATTCGTTTTGCTCGCGTACCCTTTATATACATTTCCGAAGTCATATTCAAGATTATTAAATATAGCACCTATTATATTTTCTTTAATTTGCACAGTGTATTTTAATTCTTTTAATGGAGGATTTTCTCTTTCAATAATAAATCCTCCTAACCAAGATATTGCGGAAACATTTAGATTTATATTATTTCTATCCATTGGGGTAGAACATGTTTTAATCTCAATTTTTTCGCCTTTTCTAAGAGTAATAGGGAAAAGTCCATTAGTGTCTAAACTTATATGAGTTTGTTCATATTCTAAATTTATAATTGTTAACGGAATAATTTCTGTATTCTCAAAATATATTTTACCACATTCAGTATCACCAAGAAGAATATCGCCAAAATCGTACCCTTCACCTGTCATCCCATAATTCACAACACTTACTTTTATTTCTGCAGTATCAATCACGTTACATTCTGATTCGACATATACATTATTTAATTGAGGAATGTTTTCAGCTCCAACATTTGACATAAAAAAGCCAAATTGAATGGTATCATGTGCAGGCAAATAGAAATTCACAAATGGTTCAGCAAGAACTAATTTATTAGAATCAAATTTTATATCATTAATTTTAATATCTTGATTACCATCATTTATTAAACTGAAGAAAAACTCGTTGTTTGGGTTATAAAGAACTTCCCCTAAATTAATATCTTTTACTACTGGGTTAATTCCTTTGAAATAATGTGTGGTATTCATTCCGTTGCCTGCGTTATCAAAATAATCAATTGAGACGAAAGCTTCTTTTCTTTTGTCTTTTTGTTTAATTCTTAGATTTGCGACTGTGTTTGTTGCATTGTTTTCAACTATATCAATATTATACGAATTTTTATTTATATCTATATATTGAATACCTGACTTAAACTCATCGTTATCAGTTATTGTTGCAAGATAAGTTTCACAATCTGTGTTTTCAATAATTTGCAAAGCTATTGTATCTTTTAATTTGTTATTTATAATTGCAGACCCTAAGGAATAAGCATAGGAATCATAATAACCATTCCCATATAGGATTCCTTGGAAACCTCCAACTGGGGTTTCTATTTTGTGTTCACCTGGTTCAAGTTGCGCATAGCCATAATAATAGTCTGTTCCAGGTATTGTTCCAGTAAAGTTTGAAACTTGATATAAAAGTCCATCTACCATAGTATTTTGACGTGCTTCATCTTTTGCAATTATTATAGCATGGTGTGAAATATATTGCCTATTCTTGTGGTCTCCCCCACAAATAGTTACTCTGTCGTAATGACTATAATTGGATTCGTTATAACCTGGTGTAAGGAAATTCAAATTATTATTAAAATAGTCCATCGGTTGAATAATAACAAAAGCTGGGTCGTAAAATTCATTACAGGTATCTTGGTCCTCTTCATACCTTGCCATAAATTGACCTAATTGGAAACTACTATCGGACGACCATTTTGCTGCTTCATCAACTCTTATATACTTAACAGCACCAGGGTAAGGTAATGATACTTTCTCAACTCCTTTATCTGTCAAAATATCAATATCTGCTTTATCTTTCAATGTTGTAACAGCAAAAAGACTTTTGATTCCTTCGCCAAATGGAGCAGTTACATATTCTTTTCCAAAATATTCTGAAGAGTTTAACATCTCAACAATATGGTCTTTTGTGTCATAAACTCTATCTTCGAGTTTAGGAGGAATTGCAGTTCTCATGTGTCCAGAAAGAACTCCGATTTTTCTATTTGACCTAATTACAGAGCCAGAAAGGTCGTTTGCAGTCTTAGTCTGAGTTGCTTCTGCCTGAACTAAATATGATTCCCATTTATTTAAAATTACCATTACTTCAACACCTGCAGGGTGAGTTTTAGTGTTTTTCTTTGGTGTAAATTTAACAACAGTATTATCTTCGTTTGCAATTATCATAAACTCACCGCTTCTTGGGGCAGCTAAAACTGGATCGTTTGAAGGATTATCAGTTGTTGAATAATGATCTATTCCCATTGTAATTGCTTGGTACTCATAACCCCAGCGACTTGTTGGGATAACTGCAAACATATCACTTGACATTAGTTGTGATGAGTATCCAGTAACTGAAATACTTTTGTCTGATTTTATTATTATATTTTTCCTAATTACTTCACCAGGTGATGAGTTCATATAATACATTGGAATAGGAATTTTTTCGGATTTAGTTGGAGTAATATTATAAACCTGTGAAGTTCCATCAGCTAACGATAGAGTGGCGGATGCATTGTAACGTGACGAAATAAAGATTTTTTGATCAACTTTTGCTCCCTCTACCAATACTTCATTTTGCATAAAGCAAACAACAAACTCATTCCCCTCATAAGAAGAGCGTATTTGATTTGGTAGTTTGACTTGCGACCACAAACTACAAGAAATTAGAAAAAATATGGTAAAAAGTTTCATATTTTATTTGTAGTAAGTTGATAAGATTAACAACTAAAATTAAATAAATTTATTGAAATAAAAAAATTATTTATAAAAAATGGAATTTATCTGCAAAAATGTTTGAAATTGACATCAAAAATATATGATAAAATAAGTAGATTAAAAAAAGTGCTTTTAATTTTTTATATTCACTTATGTTAAGTTTATACATTCTAAACACTATATTAAAAAGCATAGGAACAGAAAATAAAGGTAACAAGTAAAAGGGGTTGTATTCTGAAATTGTCATAATTATTAAAGGTAGATATATTAATAAACTTAGTCCATAAATTACTTTCTTTGATTTCTCAATTCCTATCATTCTTACTAAAGTTTTTTTATCAACTTGATGATCAACGTAAAGCTTTTGCATATCTTCAAATATGTTGAAAGCAAGAACTAATGAACTAACTACGATACAATCAAGAAGAATTTGAAAATTGAACTTTAAATGAAATAAATAATGAAAATTATAAAATTGCCAAATAACAACTAAAAATATTAAAAATACAAAATTGAAATATTTATCAAATAACCTAATTCTATGATAAAAGCATATAAAAGTAAATAAATTTATAATCAATACTCCAGTAAAAAATGCAAAACCACCATAAATACTTAAATCTAACCAAAAGTAAAGGACAATTAAACATAATCCTGAAAATATAATTGAAATCGTAGTTTGGTTAGTTTTAGCAAGTGATGAGTTTATGTGAACGCTTTCTAAATACTCTTTTAATGGTTCAAATTGTTTTATTTTGTATATTTTACGAAATACTATTATAGCCATAGAGTAAAACAAAAGAAAAATAATATATTTGGAAAGAAATAATAAACTTGTTTCTTTTGCTTCGATAAACAAATTTAAAGAAAGTAAGAATGGAAGTAAAATTAAAAGTTGATATTTATGGAATAATAATTTGACATAAATCATTTTACTGCCTTAAATACATAAATATATGATGCACCAAATAACTTTCTTTCTAACTTCATTAGTTCAAAGTTTGCTGAGTTTTTCACTAAATCAACAAAGTCTATTGCAAAAGGAAATTTATTTGCTGTTTTATTTAAGTAATCATAAGCCCATTTTTGTTTAGTTATAATTTTACCTAATAGTGGAATTATATACTTTGCATAAATAGAGTAAGGAGTTTTTAAAATTCCAGATGGTACGCCTGTTTCTAATATTACCAATGTGCCATTATTTTGAAGTATTCTATAAAATTCTGCTATTGCTGATTCTGGCTGAGGAATATTTCTTATTCCATACGATATCGTGATTGCGTTGAAGAAATTACTCTCATAGTTTAGCTCTCTCGCATCTTGAGTTGATATTTCAATGTCTAATTTTTCAATTTTAATTCTTTCTTGAAAAACATCTAACATTTTTTGATTAATGTCTGTTGCGTAGCAATTTACTTTAAAATTTGAATTGTTTAATAAATAAATTGGTAAATCACCTGTTCCTGTGGCAACATCTAGATACTTTGAATTTTCAAAAATGTTAGAATACTTTAAAACTTGCTTTTTCCAAATTCTATGTTGTCCGAAAGTAAAAACATCATTAGCGAGGTCATACTTTTCTGCAATGTGCTCAAATACATTATAAATTTGTTTATCAGTTTGACTGAGCATTCTTAATTATTTCCTTCATATCTCTAACAGCTTTTTCAATTCCAATATAAATCGATTTTGAGATTATCGAATGACCGATGCTTAGTTCATCGATTCCTTTGATTTTAGCAATTTCAGTTGTATTAATATAGTCTAAACCATGTCCAGCAGCAATTCGCAAATTATTTGATTTCGCATATTGTACTGCATACTTAATTAAGTTTAGATGATAATCTTTGTTTATCAAATATTCATTTGCATAATGTCCTGTATGAAATTCCACCATATCTGCATTCATTTCTAATGAGTCATTGATTGTGTCTATACTTGGCTCAATAAAAAGACTTACAATAATTCCTCTATCATGAAATCGTTTAATTAATTCTTTCAATTCATTTTGTTTATACTGAGTATTTAATCCACCTTCTGTAGTTAGCTCTTCTCTTTTTTCAGGTACAATAGTAACAAGCTCTGGTTTAACTTTTAAAGCAAGTTCTACAACATCAGGTGAGACTGCCATTTCTAAATCTAAACGAGTATCAAGCTCGCTTAACTTAAATACATCGGCATCTTTGATATGTCTTCTGTCCTCTCTTAAATGACAAACAATACCTTCTGCCCCATTATCAATTGAAAGTTTAGCAATAGCAAAGGGGTTAGGTTCTACCCCACCCCTTGCATTTCTTACTGTTGCTACGTGATCTATATTAACATTTAATTCAATCAATCAAATCTCCATCTAAAATTGAATGAAATAGCAGCATTTGTATTTGGACTTATAGCTGAAATTACATCATAAGTGCTTAAATATAAATCTATTTTCCAAACGCTATATCCTAATCCAAGCGACCAACGAATATTACCAGTAATATCATTGCTAAGTCCTGTCATTAGCATTGGTAAATACTCGAATGGCTTCCAATCAAGTCCTAATGACACTCTTGGAGTAGTTGCATTTGCATAATTATTATTAAAACCTTGTGCGTAATCAAGGTAAGCATTCATTAATCCTGGTAATGAAACAAACTTATGAATTGGAACAGCAAATCCTAACCGTAAAGTTGTAGGTGCTGTTATGGCAAAACTATTTGTTCCGATTAATTTTTGCTTTACTCCGTCTATTAACGAATCAATCTCTTTTTCATTGACACTTTTCACTGTTGTAGCTAAACTAAATTCCTTTGTTTCGGAATTTTCAGTATAATTAACACTACCAATGTCTGTAATTGAGACCCCAAATCTTAATCCATTATCGAGTTCTCCTAACACACCTAAGTCAACACCGAAGCCAGTTCCAGCTGATTTTGGTAAAGTTTCAATATCCTTGTCATCTTCAATCATAGACTTAATTTCAGGTCCAACAGTCGTCCTTGCAGTTCCTAAGAAATCAAATTGGATATGTGCATCTTGATTTGTATAAACAGAAGCTCTGCTTGTTTTAAAGTCAGCAAAGCCCAAACTGCTATACATTTTAACATTCGTCCCAACGTTCAAATATTTTAGCATTCCTACGGAATCACTATAAACTCGATTTGCATAAGAAACACTTATTACATTATTAAAAGCGCTTTGATAAGTAAAATCTTTGAAATTATATGTAATGCCTAACGGATTACCATATAGAACTAATTTAACCATATCACTTGGTAGGTTTAACCGAGCGTTTGCTAATCCATCAACAGAAATTCCAAAAGCACCAATGTTTCCAAATTTGAAACCAACGCTAAGTAAGTTTATTCTTGAAGTGAAGAAAATCTCTCCGGTCTCACCTATATTTGAAATAATATTTGATTTATCTTTATCCTTTAAATAATATGGTTGTCCATTTACACCTGAAAAATAAAGGTTTAAATCTTTAATTGGTAAAATATTACTTGAACCAGAAATATTAAAATTTGGTAAAATTGCTATGTTAGTAATCTCAAAGAATGAAGAATCAGTAAAATTCATTAAACTTGCTGGATTAACTTGATTTGAATATAATCTATCCATAAGAGCCACGCCAGCATTTCCAATACCAATAGTTCGAGCAGAGTTTTGACCAAAACTTCCATTTTGAGAATAAGAATTAATTGAGAAAAGAGCGATTA
Organism: uncultured Hyphomicrobiales bacterium; assembly: GCA_964465945.1. Lineage (GTDB taxonomy): Bacteria > Bacteroidota > Ignavibacteria > Kapaibacteriales > UBA2268 > JAJRPT01. The sequence continues at coordinate 95,981 of CAYXMM010000007.1, read as the reverse complement.
ATATAAATAATAACTTATTTGTTTTCATCTTCGTCCTCTTTATCTAAATTAACATTATAAATTGCTCGGCAATAAGTTTTAATTTTAAAGTATTGATCTTTAGAGAAGAAGGCATTGTAAGGGTCTTGATTTGTATAAACTTTCCAATCTAAGATGATATAATAAGTTTTTGCTAAACTTAATACTTCAAGAGCATTTAGAGTAATTTTATCATTTACATCTTTTGCTGTAAAATTCTTATTATTGTCAATTACTCTTGCACCAGGTAATGATATATTTTTTGAGAAAAATGGATTGTAAAGTGAATCTGTAAAGGACAATGTCATCTCGTGTTCTAATGGAATGCCATTTTCAATTTTATAGACTAATTCAAGTAGTCTACCATTCTCAATTTCTTTTCTTAAACTACTATCAACTTCAAATGCTAAAGTATCGTGCATTGTTACTTCTTTAATTTTAATTTCAGAAGTAGATTTAATTTTGAAGCTAACTTCAATTGAGTCTTTATCTGTTGCTATACCTATTGTATTAGTCGGATTCATAAAGATACCAGACATTACACTTACTTTTTCAGGCATAAAACTTAAGAAATCAGAAACATTACTATTTGAATTATTATAAGTTCTTTCAAACTGCCCATTATCTACCATAATGTTGCCTAAATTATTATTACCAGCTCCATCAGTTAGGTATTTAGAACCTCCTTTTGAATCTTGACCTAAAACTGAAAAATCTTGAAATTCAACACTAAATATATTGTCAAAGTTAGATAAGTATTTAGCTTTAATAATTAATTCAGCATTTTCAAATTCAAGGTTATCTCTTAGTTCAGCAATGTCGTCAGTTATAGGTAAGTCAATTAATTCGCTGATATCTCTTACTTTCTTAGTTGGAAGCTTACCTTCAACATAATAGAAATCTGAATTAGTTAAAGAAAGATTAATTTCTAAAACATCAGAGGAAGGATTTGATGGCTTTGAATCTACATAAATTTGTAATTCTGCTTTGTTAGTTTGGTCTCTTGCAGAATATTGGTAGTTTGCTAAGTCAAAATTATTTGTATAAGCAGACTTTGCTCCTATTGTTCCACTGAAAGTGAATAAATTCCCTTGTGCATCTTTAAACTTCGGCATTTTTACAACAAAATCTACAGATTCATTTGATGTATTCTGTATATTGATTGTTATTTGCCCGGACTTCAAATGAGCCGAATCAATTTCGGCACCAGAAATAATTGGAATTGCTATTAAACTATCACCAGTTAATACAGGAACATTTTCGTTAAAATTCCCATTTAATTGGTCTTTTATAAAACTTGAAACAGAGAAGTATTTTTTGTATTCATCTGATTCTATATAATATACATCTTTTCCACCTGAACTATCAATTTTGATATTCTTATCTACTTTTATAATTTCGTCTAAGTAGTATAGAGTATCAATTATTGGGACATTCAATTCAATATCCCATTGTGGCGTTATAATTTCATCTGGAAATTCCATACACGAATTTAATAAGCCAAGAGAGACAAATAATACAAGTAAATATTTTTTCATAACCCCTCTTAATTATTTAAAAAACTAAATTAAATAATTTTAAATTAAAAATAACAAGAGTTGCAAAAATAATTTTATGCAACTCAATGAAAATAAAACCAGTAAATAAATTAATCTACTTAACTATTATTTTTTTAGTAGTTTCATTACTTTCAGTTTTTAACTTTACAAAGTATATACCTGGTGTTAATTGATTCAAACTATAAGTTTTGTTAATTATACCACTATTAAAATAATTAGACTCTAATTTATATAAAAGTAGCCCAAATGAATTATAGACTTCTACTTCTAATTCACCACTATTTATTAAATTATAGCTTATTGTTAAATCATCAATTACAGGGTTTGGATATAAATAAAGTTCATTTTCAACTTGTTTACCTAATTCACCAACGCTTGTAGTTTTTAGATTGCCTAAAAATCCACCTTTGCTTAAAAATGTCCATCCATCAAGCCAATTATCATCACCAAAAGCACCTATATAATTTGTTTGTTCAAAAAAATTGTTGTTTACAGGCAATTCAGCTTTATCTAATTCCCATGCTATTCCGGGATTTGGTCTTGGGTCGAGACCACCGTCATTAATTCTGGATATCCCGGCAAGCATAGGGTTTGAAATTACATTATTGTTTAATCTTAAATATTCTCGAACAAAATCTTGAGAATATGGTTTAGAACCTTTAACATCTGGTGAAACAGTATTGTATGTATTATCGCCAATATTAAACCATAAGTTATTTGTTATTTGAATCTCACTAGACTCAAATCTTTTTTTAGAATCTTCTGCAATAGGGTCAGATAAATCTTCGATTTCCAATCCAGCTCCACCTAAATCAGTGATGATTGAATTTTTATAAAATCCACCTGAATTATCTCTTATATGAAATCCTCTTGATTCTGTTCTATTACTTTGCAACCCACTTCCTATAAATGTCCCATTATAAATATATGGGATTGCATAAGGTTTTGAATCTTCTGGGTCAGTTGCTCCATCATTTTCACCAATATTATTTCCTGTTGATGGGCTTTGAATTGAAAACCAAAACTGATTATTTCCTCTATAACCTTCATCCCAATCAAAAGAGTCATCTTCGCAGAATGCTATTGCTATGTTTTTTGTATTCACAGTTCCACCAAAAAACTCAATCCCGTCGTCAGAATTTGCATAAATTTCAATAAATTCAACTTTCGTACCTCTACCAACTGCTCCTAATGTTAAACCATTGATTTCATTATTCGCTCCAATATTTGTGCCCCCATGCCTAATAGAAACATATCTTAAAACTCCTGAATTATCGTCATCATTATTCCCACCATAAGCACCTCTTAATTCGTTTGAAGGTATCCCTTCAATTTGTTCAACTCCTCCTGGTGTGTTAATTGTAGCGTTTCCAAGAACGATAACTCCTCCCCATAATCCAGATAAATATAGTGGCAAATCATCGTAAATATTTGTATCGTCAAGTTCTGATGTGAAAATTATCGGTTCTTCTTTTGTTCCATTAGCAAAAATCTTCCCACCTCTTGAAATTACAAGCGCCGATGCATTTTCTGCAACTCCTTGTTTTGCTTTGATTACTGTTCCTGCTTCAATATTTAATGTTGCGTCTTCTTCAACAAAGACAAATCCTTCTAATATATATTCATTATTTTTTGTCAGATTTAGTGTTTCTCCTCTTTTGATTGAGTCATCTCTTAGTACTATTTTTGTTTGTGATTTTAGCGTTACATTTACCAATAATACTACGATTATTGTTTGCAGAATATGTTTTTTAAACATTTTATAAAAACTCCTTAAATAAAAATTAATTAAATTTATAACTAAGACTAAGATTAAATTGTCTGCCACTTAGATATTTTTGTGTTTCATACTGAGAACCTTTGTAATCCTGAGCAAATAGTGTATATGAGTTCAGAAGATTAGTCGCTGCAAATTTTATATTCCAATTATCATATATTTTTTGTGAAAATACAAAATTCAAATCAGGACTTGGATTTTCATAGATATCAGGTGTTATTCCAAACATTACAGTTGTTAACCTTTTTCCAAAAACATTGAAGTTTAAACTTAAATCTGTTCCTAAATCATAGTTTGAATACATTATGTCAAAGTTAACAACATACGGGGATTGTCCTAAAAATTCTCTTGTTAATTTAGCATTTGGGTTTGTAAGCATTAAGTTTGTTTTCTCTCTTCCGTCAGGGATTTCAACCTCTGAGTGAGTCAATGCTAAATTGATTGAGTAAGTGAAGTATTCAGTCCAATCTGGAATTTCTTTAAATAATGGCTTTAAAGTATTTTTTATATTCTTTTTTATTTCAAATTCAGCTCCTAAAATTGTTCCTCTCTTTGAATTTTGGTATCTAACTTGGTCATTCACTGTAGGTTGATTAAGTTCAATCGGATTATCAATATTTTTATAAAAAATTGATGCGGAAAATATTTCCCCTATATTTGGGAACCACTCATATCGTAAGTCAAAATTATCAATCAAAGATCTTTTGAGAAATGGATTTCCTAAGTAAATAAATCCTCCAACAAAATCAAAAGAGCTATAAGGAGCTATTTCTCTCAAGTTTGGTCTGGCTAATGTTTTTGAGTATGCACTACGTATGTTTGATTTTTCATTTAGTTCATATACTAAATTCAATGAAGGCAAAATATCTGTTTCATCAATTCCAAAATCATTAAAAGTAATATTAACTTCTTGACTTTCAGGAATATTATTAATTTCTTTGTATTCTTCTTTATAGCCATCTATTTTTGATTTATCATAAGGCAATGCTTTTAAATCAGAAGACTCAACTCTTATTCCAGTTATTATTCTTAATTTTTTAAACATTTTAAAATCAATCATTCCATAATAAGCAAAGATGTTCATAGATGCAGTATAAGAGTACAATTCAGGTGCAAAATAGCTTATGAACATAGGCATTTCAATAAAATTTCCTTTAATAATTGTTCCTGTCATGCTGTTTAACAATGTATTCGGGTCGAAAGTGTATGGATTTCCATTTATGTCATTTTTTTGAATTTGATTAGAACTTGAGTTATACACAAATCTACTTTCTTTAAAGTCTCTTTCTGTGTTTATTGATAAAGCTCCTACTTTAATGATGAAATCATTACCAACGTATTCCTTTAGTGGAATTTCATAATTTAAACTTAAATTATATACATTTTCAGTCATTTTTCGAAACATTCTTGTTGGTTCATTATATGCGGATTTATTTATTGTATAGCTTGGATTAACTTCATTAGGGGCTAAATTTGATATATCACTTGCGTTATTTGGATTAAAGTCATAAGCAAAAAATTTTAAATCTGGAGTCGAAATATCATTACCTGATAAAGATATATTCCAATCTAATTTTGAATTAATTAGTGAAGTAAAGTTATGTTTACCTTTAAATTGATAAGTGAAAAGACTCTTTTCTGTAAATTTTGAAGCATAAGTTTGAAAACCCCTATTAGGAATGCCAGAGCTATTAAAAAAACCAGTTTGACTCATTCCAAAATTTTCAGAAGCTTTGTTGAACATTAAATTTAAACTAATTTCATTATCATTTAAAAATGTATATGACAAATTTGTAAAGCCACCTAAATTAACATTTTGAGACCCTTTCATATCTTTTGCAATGTAAGAAGGGAACAAACTTTCATTTTTTATTCCTAATAGATTATATCTTGCATACTTTCCATTTGAGTAATTCTCATAGTTTTGTGAATAATTGATATTTGCTAAAAATCCAAATGGAGATTTGTTGATAGTATACTTGTTTCCAAAAGAAAGATTGATTGATTGATTAATCGGTGCATTGTATGACACTGGTGCTATATTAGCATTGAATGCTTTAGTTAAGTTGATTAAATTTTGAGCATTTACTAAGTCTCTATCAGCAAGAAATAATGTTTTCCCATTAGGTATTCCTTTTTCAGATTTTATTGCGTTTTGAACAGCATTAGGTATGCTTCGACTACCGTCATCAGTTGCTAACCAATCTAAATCACCTTTGGAACTTAATAAAACATTACTACCTGTAACTTGTGAATTGTATCCACTTGAAATAGATAAGTTTGTAAAAAATTTGTCTGGATAAGACTTTGTTATAATATCTACTGCACCTCCTGTAAAATCACCAGGTCTATCCGGTGTTGCTGTTTTCACTAATGTTATATTTTCTATAACCCCAGCACTAAACATATCAAGATGAACGGATCTTTTATCTGGGTCGGCAGAAGGTAAACTCGCACCATTTAATTCTGTTTTAGCATATCTGTCGCCTAATCCACGAATATACAAATGTTTTCCACCAACAATGCTGGCTCCAGTTACTTTTTTCATCGCATCAGCGGCATCACTATTACCTAACTTTGACATATCTTGCGAACCAATTGCCTCAGTAAAAGCATTAGCTTTTTTTCTGTCTTTAAGTAAGGTTTCATTTGATTCTTTTGTGGCTTTTGCAGTAACATAAACTTCTCCGGATGATACAGAGTTTGATTGCATCTTGATTTCTATAGATTCTGTTTGATTTGCTTTAATTTGAATTTGCTTTAGTTCATATTTTTTATAGCCAATATAACTAATCTCAACATCGTATCTTCCTACTGGAATATTTTTTATAATAAAAGACCCATCGTGCTTACTTTGAGCGCCTAATTTTGTGTTCTTAATAAATACAGTTGCTGAAATTAATTTATCACCAGATTCACTATCAAGAATGATCCCTTTTAAAGTTCCTACACTTTGTGAGAATGTTGTGCTTGTTTGGAAAAACAGATATAGACTGGTTACTATTAGTGATGTTAATATTCTTTTCAATTATTTTGACCCTTTTTGTTTTTTGTAATTTTAACATTACAAAATTCGGGTTATAGTGTTAATTGAAAATAAAGTATAAATTAATTTTGAATTGTTTTTGTAAGTATTTGTAAAATATTTAACTTTTTACTTTTTAATGTTTTATAGTGTGTATTGTTTTTGAAAAAGTTCTTTGTTAAGAAAATTTAACAAATACTTAACTTTATAAACTTGAATTAACGATTCTTCTTAAAAATTTAAGAGAAATTTCTTTGTCTTTATTCATTTCTTTAACTAATTCATCAAGTACATCAAATTTTTTTTCTTCTCTTATGTATGCTAAAAACTCTATTTTTAACTCTTTTCCATATAGATTTTCATCTAAGTCAAAAAAATGTACTTCTAATAATTGATGTGCATTATCAAGAAATGTTGGGCGAACGCCAACACTTGCCATTCCAAAATAATCAGTGTCGCCGATAGTTGATTTTACAACATAAACTCCATTACCTGGTAAAAGTTTGTGGTCTTCTTCTGGAACAATGTTTGCAGTTGGATAGCCAAGTGTTCTTCCTCTTTTGTAACCTTCTCTCACTATTCCAGTTACTATATAATTCCAACCTAAATACTTATTTGCGAGTTCTAAATCTCTATTTAAAAGCGCTTGACGAATTTTTGTACTTGAAATAACTTGCTCTTCATCATTTGTTTTTGCTTCAATTCTTTCAACTTCAAAATTCATTTCTTTAGATAGTTCTTGAAGTAAATCATAATTGCCTTCTCTATTTTTTCCAAAAGTATGGTCGTATCCAATTAAGAACCTTTTTAAGCCAAGTTTTTTATAAATTATATTAATGATAAAATCTCTTGCACTTAAATTCGAAAATTCTTTTGTGAAAGGGACTACCAAAACAGAATCAATTCCCATTTCATTAAATAGCCATATTCTTTCATTTATCGAAGTTAAAAGTTTTAAATTTATACTTTTATTTCCAAGAATATGCTGTGGGTGAGGATGAAAAGTAACAATACAAGTTCTATTTTTACTTTTAAAAGAAAGCAGTCGATTTAATATTTCTTTATGACCTAAATGTACGCCATCAAAAGTTCCAACAGTTACGATGGTGTTTTCATCGAATTCAATATTTTCTAGATTGTTATATACTTTTATCATAATTAATTTTACCTATAAATTCATCAATAGATAAAGCATTTTCTAGTTTATAGTCTCCTATTGATGTTCTTAATAACTTTGTCATATACCCACCGCAACTCAACTCATCACCTAAATCTCTTGCGATTGCCCTAATATAAGTTCCTTTTGAGCATTCAATATCAACATTTACAAATGGATTATCGTAACTTATAACATCAAAATTATGAATAAAAACTGAAACAGGATTTAATTTTACTTCTTTTTCTTTTCTAGCTAAATTGTATGCTCTTGTTCCATTAATTTTTTTTGCAGAAAAATCAGGTGGCATCTGAGAAATCTCGCCAATAAAATTATTTGCAATTAATTCTTGAATAATTTTTAAATTCACGGCGCTTGTGTCTTTAATATTTTCTTCTTCAAACTCAGAGTCATAAGATTTTGTTGTAGCTCCAAGTTTGAATTGAGCTAAATATCTTTTTTTTAATAAGATTAAATTATTTATTTCTTTCGTTGCTTTTTTACCAAAGGCAACTAATACTAAGCCCTCGGCTAGTGGGTCTAAGGTTCCTGCGTGTCCTACTTTTTTTACTTTTGTTGCATATCTTAGTTTATTCACAACATTGAAAGAAGTCCAAGTTTTTGGCTTATTTATTAAAGCAAAAGCCCCTTCTTCATTAGAAATTTCCAAGAATTTATCGAAATTTTGAAAATTCTTATCAACTATCTGCATTATTAGAGTTAGCTTTTTTAATTAAATCTTGGAAATGTTCGATTTGGTCAAGTGTGTCGTCTAAAAAGAATTTTAATTCAGGAGTTATTCTCAATCTAATATTCCTACCTAAATATCCTCTAAGTTGGCTTGCTTTATCTTCAATAAATGTAATGACTTCAAGAGGTGGTTGATTACCTCCAAAAACACTAAGATAAACTTTTGCTACAGACAAGTCTTTTGAGACGACAACAGAGGTTACGGTAATTAGCTTTCCTCTGAAATTTTCTAAAGCAATTTCATTTATTGGCTGAGCTAATATTTTCTTAATTTCACTCTGAACTTTTTCAATTCTTATTGACATTAGAAAGTACGTTTAGTTTCAATAAAAGTAAATGTTTGAATGATGTCATCTTCCATATATTCGTTGAAGTTTTCTATCATAATACCGCACTCATATCCTTCGGCAACTTCTTTTGCATCATCTTTTTCACGTTTCAATGATGAAATTTTTCCTTCATGAATTGGTAGTCCATCTCTTAAAATTCTTGCTTTAGAATTTCTAAGAATCTTACCTGAAATAACTTTACAACCAGCAATCTTATGTGTTCTGCCTAATTTGAAGATATTTCTAATTTCTGCTTCGCCAGAGATTTGCTCACTTACTTCTGGTTTTAACATTCCTTCAAGAGCATTTTTTACATCATCAATAGCTTCATAGATAACTTCATAGTTTCTAATCTCAACACCTTCTTTATCAGCTAATTGTTTTGCTTTTGTTGTAACACCAGTTCTAAAAGTCATAATGATTGCATTAGAAGCAAGTGCAAGTTGAATATCAGATTCTGTGATTTGCCCTACGCCTTTTAAAAGCATATTAACAGCAACTTCTTTGTGATTTAATTTTTGCAATTCATCGCTAAGTGCTTCAACTGAACCATTTACATCCGCTTTAAGAATTACATTTAGTGTTTGAATCTCACCACCAGCAATACTATTTGAAAACTCATTAAGTGTAACGCGTCTAACTTGTTTAAGTTCTTGTTCACGCTTAAGTTGTAACCTTTCATTCGCAATTTTCTTAGCTTGTGATTCACTATCAACAACAACAAAATTATCACCTGATGATGGCATACCATCAAACCCGACAATTCTTACAGGTGTTGAAGGAATAGCTTCTTCAAGTTTGTTACCTCTTTCATCAAACATTGCTCTAACTTTTCCAAATGAAGTACCAGCAACAAAAACATCACCAATTTTAAGAGTTCCTTTTCTAACAATGATAGTAGTAACTACTCCCATACCTTTATCAAGGTTGGATTCAATCACTGTTGCCCTTGCATTTCTATAAGGATTAGCTTTTAAGTCAAGTAAGTCTGCTTCAAGAATAATTTTATCTAAAAGCTCATCAATATTAATACCTTGTTTTGCAGAAATTTCAACCGCTTGGTATTTACCACCCCATTCTTCAACTAGTACATTATTTTCAGATAATTGTTGTTTAATTTTTTCAGGGTTTGCAGCTGGCTTATCAATTTTATTAATTGCAACAACAATAGGAACATTAGCTGCTTGTGCATGGCTAATTGCTTCTTTTGTCTGAGGCATAACGCTATCATCTGCTGCAACAACAAGAATAACGATGTCAGTAATTTGAGCACCTCTGGCACGCATTGCTGTAAATGCCTCGTGACCAGGTGTATCTAAGAAAGTAATAAATTTATTATTTTTCTGAATAACTCTATATGCACCAATATGTTGAGTAATTCCACCTGATTCACCAGCAACAACTCTTGTATTACGTATATGATCTAATAGAGATGTTTTACCATGGTCAACGTGTCCCATTATGGTAACAATTGGAGCTCGTGGTTTTAGTGTCTCTTCAGGGTCATCTTCATCTTCTATTGCAGTAAATACTTTTTGGTCTTGGAAATCAACATCAAACCCATAATCATCAGCGATTAAAGTGATAGTATCCTTATCTAAACGTTGATTAATACTAACCATAAGACCAAGTAACATACATTTCTTAATGATTTCACTTGGGCTAACATTCATAAAGTTTGCTAAATCAGAAGTAGTAACAAATTCAGTCAATTGAAGAATTTTAGAAGTTCTTTCTAATTCTTCTTGTTCGATTTGACTTTTAATTTCTCGTTCAATTTTTTTCTTTTGTTTAGCTTTTTGACGAGCAGAAGCTCCAGTATCTTCCATACCAGCAAGAGTTGCTTTAATTGCTTTGTTAATATCCTCGTCTTTAATTGTTTCTCTTACAGATTTCTTTTTCTTTTTCTTATTCTTATCAATAGAAACTGTAGCATCTTTTCTTTTGTTTACTTCTTCATCAATATTTACATAAGAACTATTTTTCTTTCTTTTTTTGAAATTGGCAGAATTATCAACAATAGAAGGAGCTTGCTCTGTAGAAGGTTTAATTTTATAAACATTATCAATGCTATTAGGTGATTTATTTTCACCTCGTTTTCTAAAATCTCCACCAGTGTTATTAAATCTGTTACCATTGTTATCTCGATTTCCTCTATTATCGCCACCTCTATTAAATCCTCCACTATTCTCTCCCCCACGGTTATAGCTTCGATTTTCGCCACCTTGATTAAAACTACGATTGTCTCCACCTCTATTCTCACCACTTCGGTTAAATCCTCTATTGTCAGCACCTCTGTTCTCGCCGCCCCTGTTAAATCCTCTATTATCAGTATTTCTGTTCTCGCCGCCCCTGTTAAATCCTCTATTATCAGTACTTCTGTTCTCGCCACCCCTGTTAAATCCTCTATTATCAGCACCTCTGTTCTCGCCTCCCCTATTAAATCCTCTGCTATCGCCATCTGCTCTATTATCTCTATCTCTCCAATTCTTATTAGGTTTACCAGTTTGGACAGAAGAAAGTTTTTCTTTTTGTTCTTGAGTTAAAGCAGAATTAATGTTTCCAGTAATTTTTTTCTTTCTTTCGCGTTTAAAATTATTTTCATGTTTTGGTTGCTTTGGTTTTGGTTTATCAAATTCAATTTTACCAAGAACATTTAATCCTTTTAATTTTGGTGTTTCACCAGGTTCAGTTTGAGAATATTCAATATCATTTTTACCACGATTTACTTTTTTAGTTGAATCTTGCTTCTCCTTTTCAACTTTTGCAGTCTCTTTAATAGGTTCTTCAACTTTAGAAGCAATTTCAGTTATAGTATTTTGTACAATTACTGGCTTATCTTCAACAACAGGTTTTGGCTTAACAGCAGCAAGAAGTTCATTAATCCTATCATTAATTGGTTTTTTCTCTTCTTTGACACTTTCGGTAGTTTTTTCCAAAGGTTTACGAGTCTCTTTTTGCTTAGAGATTTTTTCCCTTTGTAGTTCAGCAGCTCTTTTTTCTTTTTTAAATTTATTATAAACTGCATCGATCATATCTTCGGTCAAGTCAGTCGTGGGCTTGTTTTGAATATCAAAGCCCTTGTTTTGTAGAAATTCTACAATAGTTTCTTTACCGATATTAATTTCGGAAGCGAGTTTAAACAATTTAATTTTTGAAGCCATAATTCTTAGTTATTTCTCTTTTTTATAATGCGTTAATTTTATCAATCATTTCTTGTGATTCTTCTTCTTCAAATTCGGCTAACATTATTTCTCTTAATTCTATTAAAAGTTCTTTTGTCATACCTTCTAAATTTAATAGATCTATTAAATCTTCATTTAAGAATTCTTTTGCTGTTGTAACACCAAGTTCTAATAAGCTATTTAACAATACTTCACCAAGTTCGACATCAAATTCATTAATATCAATATCTTCACTACCTTCTTTTATTAAAGATATATTGTAGCCTGTTAATCTTGATGCAAGTCGAACATTTTGTCCATTTCTACCGATTGCCAGAGAGACTTGGTCTTCCGCAAGTGTAATAGTTGCTGTTTTCAACTCTTCATTAATTTGAATATCTTTAATTTTAGCTGGGGCGATTGCTCGCATAATGTAGACAGCCGGTTGCTCGGTATATTCAATTAAATCAATATTTTCGTTATTCAGTTCTCTTACGATGGAGTGTATTCTAATACCTTTCATGCCCACACAAGCTCCAACAGGGTCTACTCTTTCATCAAAAGACATTACAGCAACTTTTGATCTTTCACCTGGGTCTCTTGCAATACCTTTAATTTGAATAATTCCATCATAAATCTCTGGTATTTCTATTTCGAATAATCTTTCAAGGAATTTTTCAGAAGTTCTTGAAATAATAACATCTGGTTGTCCGGATGTTCCAGCTCTTCTTACTTCCTTAATTATTGCCTTAATGGAGTGTGTTTTCTTGTATTTATATTGTTCGTTAGGAATTTGTTGATCTCTTGGTAGTCTAACTTCATTTTTATCGTGCATAACTAAAATATCATGACGACGAACTTGGTATATTTCTCCAACAATAACTTCACCAACTTTTTTATTATATTCATTAAAGATTAAGTCTTTTTCAATTTCTTTAATTCTTTGATTTAGATTTTGAGAAGCAAGAGAAACTAATCTACGTCCAAAATTATCAGCAATATTATCAAGTGTTATTTCTTCGATAAACTCATCACCAATTTCATATTCTTCACCTTCTTCTGCGTGTAAATTTGCTTCTTCAAGAGTAATTTCTGTATTCGGATCGAAAACTTCTTCTACAATTTCCCTCATTAGATAAATTTCTATATCACCTTTATCCATATTAACAATGATTTCAAAATTTGATTCTTGTCCAAATTTCTTTCTTACAATCATGGAAAGAGTGTCTTCTAAAACTCCTTGTAACAAGTCTCTGTCAATGTTTTTGTTTTTTGCCATTTCGGCAAAAGCTTCGATGATTATTTTTTTATCTATTTGATGTTTTTGTTTTCTTCTTTTAGCCATTTGCTCAAAACCGAGATAAATTAATATTAAAAAATGGGCTTTTAGCCCATTACCATTTTACAAAATTACGAAAATATTATTTTAATAAAAATTAATTGTTAAAAATATTAATGATTTATGTAAAAAAAAATTAATCTATATCATAAATAAAGATTATTTTTTTTAATATAATCATAAACTTTATCGGGAAGTAAGTAATTTGTAGACTTTTTATCTTTAATTCTTTCTCTTATTTCTGATGAAGATACTTCCATATTTGAATTATTAATCCAGATTGGTTGCTTTGTCTCAAATGTTAATTTATTCGTAATTTCGTCTCTTTCTTTTGTTGGAAATGAGTTTTCGTCAATTCGCTTTGCTATTGTTAATTGGGCATTTGCACATATAAATTCCCAATTTTTCCATTTATGAAAATGATTTGCTTGGTCTTGTCCTATTAAAAAGTAAAGTTCTGCATTTGGAAATTTATTTTTAAAATACTCAATTGTTAAATAGCTATATGATACGTTCTGATTTTCAATTTCAAATTTGTCAATTTTAAAATGAGGGTTAGAACCTAACGCAAGTTCAACCATTTTTAATCGGTGCAGAGCATTAACTTCTATTTCATTTTTACTTTCTAATTTAAAAGGAGATAAGTAAGTGGGAACAAAATAGCAGAAATCAAGTCCGATTTGGTCATAGAATTGTTCTGCTATAGCTAAATGGGCTATATGAACTGGATTGAAAGTTCCACCAATTATTCCGATTTTTGACATTTATTTTTAAATAAAAAACAAGGAGTGATACTCCTTGTTCGTTTAAATAATATATTTATTATAAATTAATTAGTCCAAATTAAATTATTCGCTGTTGCTTTTTTGCCATGAACAACATTTAATGCTTGGTAAGAAACGCTGTCATTTACTCTTTGTTCAAATTCATGACGGAATTTTGCCACAAAGCCACGAACAGCCCAAGCAGCCGCATCACCCAGAGCACAAATGGTATTGCCTTCGATATTGTTACAAACTGAAATAAGTAAATCTAAGTCCTTTGATGTGGCTTCGTTTTTTAACATTCTGCGTAAAACTTTTTCTAACCAGCCATTACCTTCTCTACAAGGAGTACATTGCCCGCAAGATTCGTGATGATAAAATCTTGCAATCCTTAATGTAACTTGCACTAAGTCAGTGTCTTCATCCATTACCATAACGCCAGCAGTTCCGATGTGAGTACCAAGGACTTTTAATGAATCTTCGTCCATACAAACATCTAATTCATCTCCATTAAGTGCTGGCATTGAAGAACCTCCAGGTATTACAGCTTTAATTTTTTTATTACCTGGCACACCACCACAAACATCATAAATTAAACTTCTAAGCGTGATACCTGTTTCAAGTTCATAAACACCTGGTTTATTAACATGACCAGAAACTCCATAAAGAAGAGTTCCAGGGTGACCTGGCGCACCTAATTTAGCAAAATTTTCTGCTCCCATTTTCAAAATCGCTGGAACTGTTGCAATAGTTTCAACATTATTTATCGTAGTAGGTTGTCCCCACAATCCACGAACAGCTGGGAAAGGTGGCTTATAACGAGGGTAAGCTCTATCACCTTCGATAGAGTTCATAAGTGAAGTTTCTTCACCACAGATATATGCACCTGCTCCTTTATGAACATAAATATCAGTTATAAAATCACTTCCCCAAGTATCTTTCATTTTAGGTCCAACTAATCCAGCAGCATAAGCTTCATCAACAGCTTCCTGCATCATATCCACCCATTTGTGATATTCGCCTCTGATATAAATATATCCAGCTTTATTACCCATTGCATAATTTGCAATAAGAATACCTTCAATCAATTGGTGAGGATTATATTCAAAAATTTGTCTATCTTTAAAGGAACCCGGCTCAGACTCATCGCCATTTACAGCAAGATACTTAACAATATCATTACCTTTTGGCATAAATGACCATTTCAAACCAGTAGGGAAACAAGCCCCTCCTCTACCACGTAGATTAGATTTTTTAACTTCATTAATTACTTCGTCTTGTGTCCATGATAAAATCTTTTTGAATTGTTCATAGCCACCATGACTTTTGTAAACTTCGAGTTTTCTCAAATTTGGAATATCGGGTAAAACGATTTTTGGATTCGTTGCCATAATTTCACTTTCGTTAATTATAATTTCGTAAAAATAAGAATAAAAATTGAAATTTCTAAAATTTGTTTAAAGATTATTCAAAAGCACTAATACCGGTAATGTCCTGACCTAATATTAATGTATGAATATCATGGGTTCCTTCATAAGTTTTAACTGATTCTAAATTAGCCGAATGTCTCATAACAGGGTATTCACTTAATATTCCATTAGCCCCATGAATATCTCTTGCTAATCTACAGCATTCTAATGCGATATCGCAAGAATTTCGCTTTACAAAAGAAATATGTTGTGGTCTAAAATTACCAGTTTCCATCATTCTACCAACTCTATAAACGCTTAGTTGTGCTTTAGAAATCTCTGTCATCATCCACACTAACTTCTGTTGAACTAATTGAAAACCCGCTATTGGTCTACCAAATTGAACTCTTGATTTTGAGTAATTAACAGATGATTCATAAACTTGCATTGCCGCACCAATTGCACCATAAGCAATTCCAAACCTTGCTTGAGTCAAACATGAAAGAGGTCCTTTTAGCCCCTCAATATTCAATCTATTTTCTTCAGGAATTTCTACATCATCGAAAATTAATTCAGAAGTTACTGATGCTCTTAATGAGTGTTTACCTTTCATTTCAGGTGCAGTAAATCCTTTCATACCTTTTTCAACAACAAAACCATTAATTTTACCATCGACTTTCGCCCAGACTACTGCCACATCTGCAAGGGTACCGTTTGTTATCCACATTTTTGCACCATTTAACAAATAACCACCATCAATTTTTTTAGCATTAGTAAGCATTCCAGCTGGATTTGAGCCGTGGTCTGGCTCTGTTAAGCCGAAACAACCAATTGCTGTCCCATTAGCTAATTTTGGCAACCATTTTTGCTTAATTAATTCATTTGCATAAGTTTCAATAGGATACATTACTAAAGAGTTTTGAACAGAAGCGAATGATCTAATACCAGAATCGCCTCTTTCAAGTTCTTGCATAGCAAGACCGTAAGTTGTATACCCTGCACCAGCTCCGCCATAATTCTCAGAAGTTTTAATACCAAATACTCCAAGTTCAGCTAATTTTGGAACTAAATCAAATGGGAATGTGCCATCTAAATAATGCTTTTCAATAATTGGAATTACTTCATTGTCTACAAACTCTCTAACTGAGTTTCTTACTAATAATTCATCTTCTGAATATAATTCATCTATGTTAAAGAAATCTAAACCTTGAAATGCCATTTTTTTCCTATTTAAAATAAAATGCAAAATTATGAAAATTTAATTTTATTTAAGAATATTTGTTTTAATTTTAACTTTTAAAATATTATAGTTTTTAATGAATTTTAATAATGAGTTAATATTCCTTATATTTGTAAATGAATAAATAAATTTTGGAGAAAATCTATGGAAATGGGTATATGTTATGGTGGTGTTCCTACCAAAATACATAACAACACAATGGGGATTAGAGGATATGACTTCGTAGAATTTTATAGTGGCTCTGCTAAGATGATGGCTTATTGGCATGCAAAAGCATTAGGGTTGGATATAGTTGCTTATAAAGGACCTGAGACTGGTCACAGAGATAGAACTTCTTATTTATTAGCATCTCCGGCTAATCCACAATTTAAAATTTTAATTACTTCGGCTTTGCAACCTTCAACTTATGATGTAAACGGCTTCCAAACAAGACACGGAGACGGAGTAAAGCGTTGGAGTGTCGAAGTTGATAATGTCGAAGTTACTTATGCTAAATCATTGAAAAATGGTGCTGTTCCTGTAAAAGAACCTCACAAAATAAGTGACAAAGATGGTTATGTTGAGATGGCATCAATACGTTTATATGATGATTGCGAAATTGTATTCATTAATTATGACAATTATAAAGGTTTATTCCAACCTGGCTTCGAGCCACCTCATTTTAAATGGGAGATTAATCGTGAAGAAACTAACTTGAAAGGTATCGACCATATTGTAGGTAATGTTAATATCAATGAAATGGACTATTGGGCTAATTATATCAATCGCTCGTTAGATTTTGAAACATTCGTTCATTTTGGACCTGGTGATATTTCAACTCAATATTCTGCTTTATTATCTAAAGTAGTTCGTTCAAAAGATGAAATTATTAAAAACCCAATCAACGAACCTTATGAAGGGCTTAAAAAAAGTCAGATTGAAGAGTATATCAACGAATATCATGGTTCTGGCATCCAACATATTGCGATTATGACAACAGACATAATCACAACAGTTGCAAACCTAAGAAAAAATGGTGTAGAATTTTTAAGTTCTCCGCCTGACACCTATTATGAAGCAATTTCTAAAAAAGATTTTGGACTAACCGAAGATATTGAAAAATTAAAAGAAAATAGCATCTTGATTGATGTTGAAGGTAAGGGCTATTTACTTCAAATTTTTACAAAACCTATCGGTGATAGACCTACATTTTTTTACGAAATAATTCAAAGAAGAAAAGGTGCTTCTGGCTTCGGACAAGGTAATTTCCAAGCTCTTTTTGAATCAATCGAAAGAGACCAAGAACTCAGAGGCAATTTATAATATCAGTATTTAATCAAAGGAGGAATTTTTTCCTCCTTTTTTTTCAGTTCACCCAAAGTTAATCACTTCTACATTAATTTGGCTGTTAATATTATTCTTCTACAAAGTGGTATGTTTTAAATCATTTACAAGTAAATAATTTATGGGATATTTCGCTACGCTCAATATGGCAAACAGGCAAATCTACCTAAATTTTCCTTGATTTGGGTGGATTTGAAGAATTAGTTTAATAAAAAAGCCGAGTTGAACTCGGCTTTTTGTTTATTTTGTGTATTTTCCTAACCATTCAAAAAATTCATTTTGCCAAACTAATGCGTTTTGTAGTTTTAATACCCAGTGACTTTCTTCTGGGAAGAATAATAGTTTTGAAGGTATGCCTTTTACTTGGCATGCTGTGAATGCTTCTAAACTTTGTGTGTATGGAACTCTAAAATCATTTCCACCAGTGATGATTAGCATAGGTGTATCCCATTTTTTTACGAAATTATGTGGTGAGAATTTTTTGTAATCTTCGTCATTTTCCCAATATGGTCCTCCTTGTTCCCAATTTGGGAAGAAAATTTCTTCGGTTGAACCATACATACTTACTAAGTCAAATACTCCGCAATGCGAGATGAATGCTTTAAATCTTCCGTTGTGGTGAGCAGCCAACCAGAATACTGAAAACCCTCCATAACTTGCTCCTACACAAGATAACTTTTCTTTATCAACAAAAGGCATATCTGATACAGCATCTGTTGCAGAAAGTATGTCGTCCATTGCTTGCCCACCCCAATCTCTACTTATCGCATCATTCCATTCTTGCCCAAAACCAGGCATTCCTCTTCTGTTTGGTGCGCAAACTACATAACCTTGTGATGCCATTAGATATAAGTTCCATCTAAAAGAAAAATAGTTAGAAATTTGACCTTGTGGTCCACCTTGACAATATGTTATCATTGGATATTTTTTCTTTGCATCAAAATTAGGAGGGTATAAAACCCAAACTTGCATTTGCTTGCCGTCAGTTGTTTTAACCCATTTTTCTTCAATTTTAATGTTTTTTCTTTTTACGTCAATTACTGCATTTACATCAGTTATTTTATTTAATTTGCTATCTGTTGAAGTTGTAGGGTAAGTGAATAGATTAACAGCATCTTGCATAGAAGTTCTGCCTAAGACTAAGGTTTTATCATCAGGAGTAATTCCCAATCCAGATGCATAATCATAGTCCCCACCAGCGATTTTATCAATTTTTGAACTAGCTACATCAACTTTAAATAATGGCTCTCTCCCCTTTTCAGTTGCAGAGAAGTATATAGTTTTACTATTATTAGCCCATTCAAATTGAGTAACCCATTGGTCTAAACTTGTTGTTAGTTCTTTTGTAGTATTTGTTGCGAAATCATAAAGCATTAAACGTACTTTATCTGCTTCAAAACCAGCGCGTTGCTGACTTAAATATGCCATTGACTTGCCATCAGGAGACACGAGAGGTTGCTTGTCATATCCTAAGTTAGAAGTTGTTAAATTAGTTGTAGATTTTGCTTCAAGGTCATATAGATATAAGTCGGAATTAGTGCTTCTGGCTGGTTTATCTGCTTTTTTGGAGCTATATACAATTTTTTTGCTATCCATTGTCCAGCAATAATCTTCAGTTCCACCGTGAGGTTGTAACGGGCAATCGAAATCTTGACCATCCATAATATCAACAGCAGTACCACCGCTCGCTGGCATTAAAAATATATGGCTTCTATTCTCATCTTCCCAATGATCCCATGCTCTTACTGGCAAAGCATCATAAGACATTACATTTGTGTTTCTTAACTTTGGGTATTTATCGCTTATTGTTTGTTTAGTTTTTACATCAGCTGAAAATGCAATTAAAGTTCCGTCAGGTGAATATCTGAAAGAAGAAATACCATTTACTATAGTTGTTTGCCCTTCGGCGCTACCTTCAAGAGGAAATTTCTGTGTAAAAATTTGTGGTGAACCCATTCTTGTTGATAAAAAGGCAATTTTTTTTCCACCTTCAATCCAACGTCCGTGATAGTTTTTTGATTGGCTATCAGTGATTTTAATTGTTTTAGCTCCATCAATACTAACAACGTAAAGATTAGTAGAAAATATATTTTTTTCAATACTTGGCGTAGAAAGGGTGTATAGTACCCATTTTCCGTCAGGCGAAACCTGAGGGTCGGAAAGCCGATTCATACTTAGCATATCTTCAGGGGTAAAAACAGTCTGTTGACTTTCAGGCAGCTTGATTTGAGAAAAGATGCTATAGTTTAAAAATAACAATGCAAAAATGAAAATCATTTTTTTCATAATTAACCTTTTAGTTTTATTCAAATTTTTAATGCAAATTAAGAAAAAATACTAAATATATGGTATTTTTACAAATTTGAATTTAAAATTATATGAATTTTGAATAAATTATAAAAATTATTTTATTTTCAATTAATATAATATTATTGTTTCACATTAATTTAACTTCTAAAACAACAATTATAAATTTGTTTGGAAGAAAGGTCTTATAACTTTCCATTATATTATTAAATTTTTTGTAGTTTTGTGAAATGGAAAGTAAGATAAAAAATCATAATCGTTATTATTATTTTGAATTAGGAATATGATTATAAATTTTAAATAAATTTTTTGATGAATTTTATTAATTTTGTATAATAGAATATACTAATTTAATATGTCGTTAATTAAAATATTACCTGATTATTTAGCTAATCAAATTGCTGCTGGCGAAGTAGTCCAACGACCTGAGTCTGTGATAAAGGAACTTGTAGAAAATGCTATTGATGCAGAAGCAACTCAACTTTTTATAACTATTCATAATTCTGGCAAGGATTTGATTCATATCCAAGATAATGGAATTGGAATGAGTAAGGAAGATTTAGAACTTTCTATAAAACGGCATGCTACGAGTAAGTTAGTTACACAAGAAGATTTAGAAGCGATTTACACTTTTGGATTTAGAGGTGAAGCTTTGGCTTCTATTTCTGCTGTGGCAAAGTTGGAAATACGAACTAAAAGAAGACAAGATAAACTTGGCTATTGCTTGATTTCAGAGCCAAATAGAGAGCCGATTGTTACAGAATGTGATACAGAAGTTGGAACTCAAATTTTTGTTAAGAATCTTTTTTATAATGTTCCCGCTAGAAGAAAGTTTCTCAAATCAAATTTATCTGAATATAAATCTATAATAGATTCACTTAATAAGTTTGCTCTTAGTCATAAAGATGTTCAAATTATATTTAATAATGAGAATAATTTAGTTTTAAATTTACGTTCAAATATTTTAGAAGAACGAATTAATGAGATTATGGGTCATCGAATTATTGAGAATATGCTTAAGCTTGATTATGACGATGGGGTGGTTAAAATTAATGGATATATAGCGAAGCCATCACTTGTAAAGTTAAGTAAGGCACAACAATTTTTATACTTAAATAATAGAAGCATTCAAAATAAGTCAATTAGCCACGCTTTAGTTAGTGCTTATGGTCCTTTAATTGATAAAAATCAATATCCTCCTTATATTCTTTTTCTTGAAATTGATGCTCATAAAGTTGATATTAATATACATCCTCAAAAACACGAAGTGAAATTTGATGATGATAGAATGATTTATATGTCTGTGAAAAATGCAGTTAGAACTACATTGCAATCAAGTGATTTGACAAGTTCAATCGCTGTAAATTTTAATAATGATATTAATTTTGATGATTTTAAAAATCCTTTTGAAAAAACAGGTGATAATTCTTTTGTAAATAAAAATACAGGTGAGGTTTTCAATTTTAATAAGAATGAGAAATTTGAAAGTTGGAAAAATGATAGTAATGATGTAAAAAAGCAAACTAATTATAGTAAAAATTATAATAAGGAGGCAAATGAAAAGCAATTTAGACCAAATGACGATTTAACTGCGTTTGATTTAATTTTTAAAGATGATTTCAAAAGTATTCCTTTTCAAGAAAGAAATTTTATTCAAATTCATAATAAATATATACTTACGCAAAATGAGAGAGGTTTTCTAATTATTGACCAACATAATGCTCATGAAAGAATAAATTTTGAGAAGGCAATTAAAAAGTTCAATAAGGAATTATCTACTGAACAAACTATGCTTTTTACAGAGAGTTTTAATCTCACAACAAATGAATTGCATACTTTAAATGAGATTAAAGATGAAATTCGACTTCTTGGCTTTAATTTTGATATTGAAGGTAATGAATTAATATTAAGTGCTAAACCAATCGATGTGAAGAATGGAGCTGAAGAACAAGATTTTAAGGAGATATTGGAGTTGTATAGTGAATTTCAAGAACAAGGTAGGATGACAAAACGTGAAAACATTGCTGCATCTTTTTCTTGTAGGTCTTCAATTAAAACAGGTCAATCTCTTAGTCAAAAGGAAATGGAACAGCTTTATATTGATTTGTTTAAATGTGAAACTCCTTATGTTTGCCCTCATGGGCGACCTGTGATTCTTGATATGACAATAACGGACTTAGATAAGAAATTTGGAAGAAGTCCAGATTATAGCTATGAAAAAAAGTAAATTCAAACATAAATATTCCTAATTCGTAAATTAATCAATGAGAAAACCTTTAATAATATTATTTATAATTTTTGGACTTGCTGGGTGTAAGTTCTGGACTAATTTTACTACTTATTTTAATACATATTATAATGCTGATTTGTTAATTGAGAAAACAGAGCAAGAGTTTGAGTATTACGATGAGACAAAACGAATCGAGCCAAGAACTTTTGCTGCTGATTATGGAATTGTTGATGTGGATAATTTATCCGATGACGGCGTACCTTATTTTATGCAAAATTTTGTGATTAGTCAAGCTAAATTACAACCCGTTAAAGTGAAATTGGACTCTGTTATTATCAAGGGTTCTAAAATTCTTGCAAGAAAATCAAAAAGTAGTTATGTGGAAGGAACTCTTTATTTAATGGCACTTGCTTATTTTTATAAAGGTGAATGGTTGCCTTCTCAAGTGAAATGTGGTGAGTTAATTGATATTTACCCAGAGGGAGAAAAATCACCAGATGCGCATTTACTTTTTGCAAAATCACTTTTAATTCAACGAAAATGGGATTATGGTTTAAAAATGCTTTCTCGAACTGTTGATATTGCTTGGCAGTTGGAAAGGTATGATATATTAAGTGAGGCATTCCGATTGCAAGCAGATTTGAGTTTGTATAAAGGTGACAAGGAAGGGGCTATGAGACCTTACCTGCAAGCAATTGCACAAACAGATGACAAAGCACTTAAAGCAAAATGGCAAATTGAAATGGCAAGTTTGCTTTATCAATTACGGCAATATGAGAGAGCAGAACTTGCTTTCCAAAAAGTGAATAAGGATTATAGTCCTGATTATGTGGGTATGTTTGAAGCTTATCTTTATGAGGCAGAATGTGCTGCCAGATTAGGTAAATTTGAAAGATCTGATGAGTTGCTAACTAAAATTGAGAATGATGGAAAGTTTGAAGAGTGGAAAGACCATGCTTTTATTGGCAGAATGGACTTGCTCCGTTTAAAATATAAAGCAGACCCTAAAGATACAACAGCATCTCTTGAAAAATTACAAAAAGTTGAAGCGATCGCCGATAGTGCTTATCAAAAAAGCAATATGTATAAAGTTTACCAGTATGAAAGAGCAATGGATTATTACTATGCAAATGATTTTGGTAATGCAGAGACTTATTTTGCTAAAGCAAGGAGTATGCGCTCTGAAGTGTTTATTCAGTCAAACGAAATGTATACTTATATCACTCAGATTAATCGTAATATGAAAATATTGGATAATCAAAGGGTGGGATTAAATGAGAAGTCAGTTAAAGATGAAAACTCCACGGCAATTAGTTTGAATGACAACGGAAGAATTGATGTATCAAAAGAAGCATCAAAAGCTGCTTATATTATTGCTCGAACTTATGAGAAATTGAAACAACCAGATTCAATGAAAGTGTATTATCAAATTGCTCTTGCAAAAAGTGATACAAATGAAATTGATAATGCTCGATATCTTTATGCTGTTGCTATGAATATTAGAGAAAATGAAACAAGAAAATCAGATTCTTTGCTACAATTAATTGTTGACAGATTTCCAAGAAGTGAATATGGTGTAATCACTGCTAAAATGTTAGGATTTACAGAGCATTATGCAATTGACTCTGCTTCTGAATATTTTAAATCTGGCACAGAGTTGAGAAAACAAGGAATGTATAATGAGTCAATTAAAGAATATAAAAACTGCTATCACTTCTTCCCTACTAATAGTTTATCGCCCAAATCTTTATATTCCATTGCTTGGATTTTCGAGAATAAGTTAATTAAATTAGATAGTGCTTTATTTTATTATAAATTACTTCAAGAAAAATACCCTAAATCTGAATTTTCACAAGATTTAGCTTTATCGATTGTTTATTTAGATAGTAAAGTTAATGGAACTGAAATTCCTGATAGTTTGAAATATGATAAAATGAAGAAAAATATGCTTGTGATTGTCCCACCTGGAGATACTGGACCTATTCAAGTTATTGATAGGAGGAGAAAAGAACCTGATGGTTTATTAGAAAAGGCAAAACAATCGTTTAAGAATTTCTTTAATGAAACTTTGGAATCTACTTTGGGTGGTAGTGTTGATAGTTTGAAATCTAAGTATAATGATATTAAAAACTTTGATTTAGATTCAGTAGATTATAAGAAACTGCTTGACCCAAAGAAGTTATTGCCAAATCAAGATAGTTCGAAAACTATTCAAGATTCAACTAAAATTAATGCAATTCAGGACTCAACTAAAAGTAAGTAATTTTTTGGCTTACTTATTGAATTAATTACATAGTATTTGAAATTAAAATAAGCTTTCTATATGGATGATTTTGAATTAGATTTAGACCCATTCACCGAAGAGTTTGATTCTACCGATGTTATTAACAAAGGAGAATTGAAAACAGACGTCGGTTCAAAAGGGATAAAAGAGCAAATAAGGAAAGACCCAGACTTTAATACTAAGGACTTTTCGCAGGACGATATTGACCAACTGGTGAATTACGACCATGAACGTAGAAAGAAACTTAGCTTTCAATCTAATCTCGGGCAAGAGATTGAAATTACAAACAAGGAAACAGATTTAGAAAATAACTTCCGTGATTATATTGTGTATCCTAAAATTTCTGGAAATTCTCTTTTACGTGGTGATAAAATTTTAATTCCAGAAAAGCATTTAAAAAAGAGTTCTAAATCTGTTGAAATTGTAGATGCTCCAAAAGTTAGAAATAGACATAGCCCTGCTACTATAGTTGTAAAT
This sequence comes from uncultured Hyphomicrobiales bacterium, assembly GCA_964465945.1. GTDB lineage: Bacteria > Bacteroidota > Ignavibacteria > Kapaibacteriales > UBA2268 > JAJRPT01. The sequence goes on along the minus strand of CAYXMM010000007.1, from coordinate 70,830 downwards.
CGAGATGACTCTGGTGATATTGATAATATTGAAGTTGTGTGTAATTGTGGCGATAGAATTTTATTAAAATTCGAAAAAGCAGATTTACTTGACTTAGAGAAATTGAAACTCGAAACTGAAAGAATCTCAGAACCTATTCCTTTCTCTTATGAGAATGATGAAGAGGAATATATGAAACACAAAAATAGTTCTTCTAAAAACAAGCAAGCAAACAATGTAGAGAGTTTTGATGATGATTTTTTTGGTGATGATAGTTTTGGAAGTGCTAATAGTTCAGATAAGCCAGCTAAAATCGAAGAAGAAGAATTTTTTGATGAAGACTTCGGCGGAGATATTGATGTTAATAGTTTAGGAATTGATTTAACTGGGATAATGTAAAAAAGTGTAATATTTTTTAAATAAATGAAAAGGAAGCCTTTGAGCATCCTTTCTTTTTAAACAATCTAAATAATGCTATCCTTAATCCTCTCTAAACAAGACTCTGTGATGCTTTCTATCGTAAGCTAATACAATTAAAATTGATATGCAGGAAGCGAAAAAAAGAATTATAAGGTTACTAAAATCGAACTCTAAAAAGTGTATTGGTTTTAAATACCTCACTGCAACAATTAACAATAGGTCTATGATTGTTATTAAAGCAACTATTTTTAATTTATTTAAAATACTCTTTTTTTCATTTTATTGTTTTCTTTATTTCGTAAAAATCTATCTTTTACATTTTAACTAATATAAAAATTATTTAAAAGGGCCAAGTATTTTGTAATGGTGTGAAATTAGCATTAACAATTCCTTTTAACAAAATAACACCTTGGTTATATTTATTCAAATCCCATAGATTTACATTCTCTTGAAATTCTAAATTACAATCAGAACTCTTATCTTTATCATCTTTACATTCAACTAATATACTTTGCAAATTAGTTTCGTCTGACTTAAATTGACAATCAGTACAATCGCCATCACTTCCAGTTGTAAATTTAAAACCTTCATTTAAATTAGTTATTATGTATTTAGTAATTGGTATATTTGTGTCAAAAAATTTAATTATTATCTCTTCTATCGATTCGTTGATTTCATTAATTCCAACAACTTTCACTTTAGCATAAAAGAATTTATTATTTTCAATTTCAATTATATTATACATTATAACTTCTTTGATGTTATAGGTTTCAGAAAGCTCAGTAATATAAATTGACAATAAAGTGTCGGCTTGGCTTTCATTAAAGCTTTTTTCATTTATTACTTTACTTGTATTTTCATCTTCTTTACAACTAACTATGATAAGTATAGATATACATAATAAAATTATATTTCTCATGATAATACCCTTTTTGAATTAAATAAATTTCAAATATTAATTCTATTTTCCGCTAATTTAAGCAATGCTAATTTAAGCAATGCGAAGTTAATATGCAAAAACTTTTTTTATTTTGTTCAAAAAGTTTTCAACATTTTATATTTTTTCTAAGTTATATCTTGTTTTATAAAAGAAAAGGAAGCATTTGAGCTCCCTTTTAAAGTTATTTTCAAATTGTATTAATTTTAATTATGGTTTAAAATATATTGTCTTTCTGTGAATATTTTCGGCGACAATCAATATTTCTTTTCCATTTGTTAAAGTCAAGTATACTGGGTCAAATGTCTTTACAGAAACATCGTAGTAACCTTCATATTGTAATGCTTTTTGTAATGTAACACTACTATAATTATAAAATCCAGAATTATCTATAATCATAGAAACTCCAGAATTTAGAACAGTATCAGTAGGAAGACTTAGTTCATCAGAATATCTAATTGCGATTTCACATTTTGAACTAACGCCTCCACCAATCCAAGCTAAATTGAAATTTGCTGAAGTATGGACAGTGTCTCCCCTATTTAAATTAGTAATCTCAACTTTTGGAGGCAAATTAAAAGCAGTTTTTATACCTGGAAAACCATGTATAGCTGGTATCTCAATTTTATTTTGATATTGACTACCTTGCATATATATTTCTAAATCATCCGTTCCAACCTTATGATATGCTCCTGGAGCATATTGTTTAAATGTTGATGCATTTACAACAATACTCTGCACATCAATTGGATTATTGTTTGCATCGAAAACTGATGCATATCCGTAGTTGTCTAAACCATCGAAAGGTAAGGTTACTGGCACACCTCCAGCAAGTTCATTAAATACAAAGTCGTTTCTAAGCAAACATTTTAAATCAATTACAGCTGTTAAATTTGAATTATTAAATTCATTGATAATATCATCAAAACTATAACTTTGCCCTCCATAAGTATTGAAAGTGCGATTTACCACTTTATTATTTTTTAGTGGTTCTTCTTCGCAAGAGTTTAAAAATAAACTAAAAATTGCTAAGAAGATAATTTTTTTATACATTGTTGTACTCCTAAATTATTAATAAATTTCTATTGCATATTACAAGCAGCACATGGCTGTTTAATTTTCATAAGTTGTTGATTTGGATTATCACTTCCACTAAAGTCTTCTCTTAATAAATTAACTTCTTCTAATTCACACTTTGAACCATCTGGAAATTCAATTTTTCCACTTAAAATATATTCTTCATAATTTATGTCAAAACAATATTTTTTTATTGGAGCAACAGTGCAAATTACATCATGCGGAGGGTCATCAGGGAGTAATGACCTTTTAACTGTATGTCTTTCTTTAAACCACTTTCCAACTTGTTCACAAGTTAAACTTGCTAATTCTTGTGGTGTAGGAGTACGACCGTTTTTCCATTCAAACATTTCAGCCCATGTATACCTTCTAAAAGAATCTTTTGACCAAAAACCATAATTGATTTCATAACCTTCAATATAATTTTGAAATCCTGCTAATTCTCCTGATGCAGTACCTAATATATACTTTGAAGAATGATTTATTTCTTGACGCTGAAAACCCGATAATGGAACTTCAGAATATTCTGCAGTTTGTAAATTATAATACGTAACATCATACCCAACTTGTTTCAAATGCAGTACAGCATTACTTATATCTGCACCTGGACATGATTCTGGATCAATCTGTATACATACACTTGCTGGCGTTGAACAACTTTCACTTTTCAACAAAGTATAAAGTAACGCACAAATAACAAGAACTCTCAGTAATTTTTTTGACACTATAACCTCTTAACTTTACATAAATTTCAAATATTAATTTTAATTTATGCGAAGTTACGCAATGCGAAGTTACGCAATGCGAAGTTACGCAATGCGAAGTTAATATGCAAGATTTTTTTTTAATTTAGTAAAAAAGTTTTCAACATTTTACAATGGTTTTACGAACAATTTGACTAAATCTAAAAAAAGGACGATAAAATATCGTCCTTCTTAATTTAAAAGCCACCGTTTCCGCTTAATAAAACTTGTTTCACTACTTCGTCTAAGTCTCCGTCCATTACAGCTTGTATGTCTGTGTTTTTGTATTCACACCTGTGGTCATTCACCATAGTATATGGTTGGAAGACGTAAGAACGGATTTGACTTCCCCACTCTATATTCATTTTTTTACCTTCGATTGCAGCCCTTTCTTTAGCTTCCTCTTCCCTTCTCTGCTGATATATCCTTGCTTTCAACATTTTGATAGCATTTTCTTTGTTGCCTAATTGAGAGCGTTCTTGTTGGCAGGAAACTATAATACCAGTCGGTTTATGATGTAATCTAACCGCAGTTTCAACTTTATTCACATTCTGTCCACCTTTTCCACCAGCTCGGAAAGTATCCCATTCAATATCAGCGGGATTTATTACTATTTCTACATCTTCGGGTGGTTGCGGATAAACATAAACCGAAGCAAACGAAGTGTGTCTTTTACCATTTGAGTCAAACGGAGAAATTCTCACAAGTCGATGAACACCAGACTCCCCTTTTAAATATCCATAAGCATAATCGCCTTGAAATTCTAATGTTGCAGACTTTATTCCAGCAACGTCGCCTTCTTGTTTATCGGCTAAATACGCCTTAAATCCTTTTCTTTCACCAAACCTAATAAACATTCTCATCAGCATATCTGCCCAATCGCACGCTTCAGTTCCGCCTGCCCCTGCATTAATTTGTAGAATTGCGGTTCTATTGTCATCTTTGCCTGAGAGCATATTCCTTACTTCAAGTTCGCCGATTAGAGCTTCTGCTTTTGCAAGTTCCTGCTCTATTTCATTTTCTTGACTTTCGTCGTCCATTTCTTCGGAGAGTTCGATTAGTGCTTTGCAGTCATCTATTGACTGGCTTGCGGAGTTCCAAGTTTTCACCCAATCCTTTAGAACATTCATTTCTTGCATTACTTTCTGAGCTTCTTGTTGATTGTCCCAAAAATCACCTTTTTCGCTAATTGTTTCTAAATCTTTTACTTTCTTATCCTTACCTTCAATGTCAAAGATACCTCCATAAATCACTCAACCTTCTACTTAAATCTTTTAAATTCTCTTTGCTCGGTTCAAACATTTTTTTCCTAATTTTTTTAAATTAAATTTAATTAACAATCAACAAATTTGCACATTTCAGATTCAAATTCTATTTCAATTGTATAGTGTTCTTGTTTTTCTTCTGTTAAAATGTGCCTTGCTTCATCTTTTATTTTAATAATATCATCAACTGAAGTGTCATCGGCAACAACAAGATGCACAGTTACGATATTATATTCACCATCTAAGCTCCAAGTATGCAAATCATGGACTTCTTTTACATTTTTGATATTTTTAAGTTCTTTTTCAATTTCAGTCTGATTTGTATTTTTTGGCACTGCTTGTAAGAAAATTGGTAATATGTTTTTAAAATTCATAACTGCATTGAACAAGATATATGCAGCAATTCCAAGTGAAAGAATTGGGTCTATTATAGTCCAACCTGTGAAATAAATAATTATCGCACCAACAAGCACTGCTATCCAGCCTAAAACATCTTCCACTAAATGCAAGAAAACTGTTCGAATATTAGCAGATTCTTTGTTCCCTTTCAATCTAAATAAAGCAAGTCCGTTAAACCCAACACCTAAAATCGCTAAAATTAACATTCCAGAGCTATCGACTTTTTCAGGGTGCAATAATCTTGGAATAGTTTCGCTAATAATGAAAATTGAACCAGTTAGCAGTATAATCAAATTGACAAGACCTGCAAAGGGTGAAAATCTTCTGTAGCCATAAGAAAATTTTCTATCGCGTTCTTTGTAAGAAATTTTCTCAAAAGCCCAAGCTGAACCTATTGCAATAGTATCACCCAAGTCGTGAATTGCATCTGATAAAATTGCTATCGAATTTGTTAATAATCCACCTATAATCTCAATAATCGTAAAAGTTAAATTCAGAAAAAAAGCAACCTTTATATTGCCTTCTGCTTCGTGAATATGACTATGTCCGTGGCTATGGCTGTGATTATGACTATGGTCATGGTCTTTGTCATGGTCATGGTCATGATAATGATTATGCTTCACTGGATTATGTTCGTGTTTATTATCGTGTTTGTGGTCTGACATTATAAAATTGTTTAAAATTTAATTTCAAAATTAAATAAATAAATGATAAATTACATTATTCGTCTATATATTTTTAGTTAAAATAAAAAAAGGAGTATTAATGCTCCTTTACTTTAATAAAATCATAATTTTAAAGTTTTACTCAATTATAATTGATTCGCTTCTATTAGTGTTACCTATTTTAAAATTAAGTAAATATGCACCTCTATTAAAGTTAGTTAAATCAAATTCAATTTCTCCCCAATAATCTGATGGTGCAGATAAGTTGTATTTATTGATTTCATATCGATTTCCTGTTGATATTTCAACTAATTCAACTTTTAACTTTGTTAATTCATTCATTATTGCTGAGTAAAATTTCATTCTTACTTTTCCATTCACTGGATTAGGATAAGGTGGATATGTCCAGATGGCTGGGGGTTCTAAATCTTCAACTGAACTATAGTAATTTAATCTATCGGATTCAATTGGGAAATAAAGTCTTTTATATTTTGCTTCTACACTTTGGGATAAAACAAAAGATTCTTGACTTTCTGAATAATGCAAGTTTATTAAATTGTTAATTATAAATAGCTTATTTATTTTAACAATATTGTTGTTTATTTCTAACTTTGAATATACATTATTTTTTGTTGAATTATCAGCAACTTCTTCTATAATAAAAATATGATCTTCCAAACAACCATCCGTAGAATTAGATATACCATCGAAGAGTTTATATCCACTATTTATAATTTTGTTATAAGAGAAATCAAATTCATTTATCTTAGCAATTATAAGTTCTGAAATTAAGAATAAAGTGTCTTTTTTGCTTCTTCTTAATATAGGAGTGCTTGTTTGATGAGGATAACTTTTATTATCGATTGATAAATCAATATCTCCAACAAGATTAAACGTTAGTCCATTATCAATAGATAAATATATTATTGCATTTCTACTTGAAATAGAATTTATCCCGTAAACCCATATCTTACCTTCTTCTATATACATTTGAGGAAATTGTATGCTATCAATTATAGTATTAATCGAATCAATTTGTTCGTTTTCAAAATTAAATTTATACAAGCAATTATAATAGCTTGCTACACTCAACATTCCATTACTATCTGGCTTGTCAGTCATTTTAGTATATGTTTTATTTATTATAGGTGAATTGCTAATTTTACCTAAACAATCAATACTATTTGAAATACTTTGGAATGGGGGCGAAAATAAGTAATTAATTTGTTGAATAGAATTAAAGTTATCTTTTGTAATTGCAATTCTATATGGATTTGTCTTTGATAAATTATCAGTCTTATATCCAATATCACTTAAAATAATAAGCGAATTTTGGTTGTTTATAAATTGAATTTGATCTAAACTCGTTCTAATTGAGTCTCCATAACTATCAATCACAGGCAATGGTTTAAACTGAAAAGTAGAGCCATAATTGCTTGCAACAACAACGCCAAATCCTGAATTATAGACAATATTATCATAATTTTGAATATAATATCTTGGTGATCCTTTTGATGCAGTAGAGACCAATTCCCATTTATTATTTGCATCTATTTTTAGAATAGTCTTATTATAATTTGATAAAATAAACTCGTTATTTAATCTTTCAATATCAATTGTTTCAAATTCAGTATTAAAAAAACTTATAACATTCATTTTATTATTTGAATATGAGTTAATATATTCAGTTTTATTATTATTAATACTCAATTTATAATATTCAATTTTTGGATTATACTTTTCAGATAAGTTACTAACAAAAATAGCAATTTCGTCATCATAAGGGTAAAACTTAAAATCTTTATATTCATCAAATATTTTATAAGTTTCCCAAGTCAAATCACTTTTTAATTTTGCAATTTTATTATTATCTTTAATGTAAATCTCACTATTTTTATTTAAAAGCTCATTTACATTAATTGGAGTAATTAATTCGTCAAGAAATGATAAATCTTCATCAACTACAAAGAGTTTATTATTTTGATTGAAACCGAATATTATCAATTTGTTAGATACTGTTACTATGTTTTTAATATTTTTAACGTGATTTTGTTTTCTTGTCTCCCAAGAGATTCCTAAGTTTTCAGATATATAAATACTATCGTTATTGCTTGAAATATAAATTTTATCATTCAAAATTGTAATATCTGTTAAGATGTTACCGATTTTCTTATATTTCCAGTAATCCCCGTAATCTTCTGAATACATAAAATTCCCAGTTTCAGTAATTCCATAAATTTTGTTATTGTATTCTATTAATTTTAAAATTTTCTCGTGTGTACCTGAATAAGTTTGCTCCCATTTTTCGCCATTATCGCCTACCCTTATGATTCCACCTTCTGAACCATAAAATATTAGATTATTATTATTTAGTTTTAAAATTTTTAATTCATAATTTGATTTACAATAAAACTTAGAAGGGTCTATTTGTTCTTGGCTAAATAGAAAATTTATAATTAAAATTAAGATAATCATTTTTTATTCCGTTTAAATTTTAAATATAAAGTTCCAATTTGTTGTTTTAATTGGAACTTTTTAAATTTCAATTAGTAATTATGGACATGCACTAAAGCAATAGTATGGTGGATTTAGTGGATCAAATTCAAACTCCATAAAATCACAAGCCCCTGGTGTTGTTTGTGAATTAACAACAGTTATAATTAATTCAGTACCTTGATAACAAACTTCGTATTCTTTATAACACTCTCCAGCTTCCCCATCGCATGGCTTTATAATATATTCTGTTGGGTTTTGCGGGTTATTTGGATAAACACCCATACAAAATGCTTGGTATATACTAAAAGCTGCTCGTTGCGGACATGGACCAATTTGTCCTGAATAACTACATTTCAAAGCTAAATCTTTTATCATTTCATTCCGAACTTTCGTCCAAAAGTCTAAATCAATATTTATTGTACCACATGAAACTGGTATATATACACCACATAACTTTGCTTCTGGATGTCCAGTAGGATGGCAAAACATACAATAGTGAATTGTAACTATACACCCACCACCTAAATTTAAGTTGACGTTTGCTGGCGTTGAATTAATTGGGCAACTATCGCATTGAGCATTACTTTCGTTAAAGGAAAGTAATGTAAGCATTAATGATACGATTGAAATTAAAACGATTTTATTCATTTATACAATTTTAATATCAAAATAAAATTTAATGACAACTAATTTATTACAATTTAAAAAAAGAAATTTTAATATGCAAGAGAAAAAGAAAAAATTTTACTTTCTAATAAATAAATGATAAGTTACGTTATTCGTCTATTTAATTTTAAAAAAACATTTTTTAATTATGGCAAAAGAAAAAGAAGATATATTAAACTCAATAGAAGATGCTGATAAGCATCAAATAGATGTACCAAAACGACTTACTATAGTTCCTTTGAGGGACATTGTTATCTATCCTAATATGATTTTCCCTATACTCATAGGAAGAACATCGTCATTAAAAGCAGTTGCAGATGCTGTTGATAGGGATAAATTCGTTTTTGTAGTTACTCAAAAGAACTCAAACACTGAAGAACCCAGTTTTGAAGATATTTATAAACACGGAACAATAGCAAAAATCATACAAGTTTTACGCTTACCTAATAACTTGCTTAAAGTTTTAGTTGAGGGCTTATTCCAAGCAGTTATTGAAGAAGAAATTGATAATAAACTTTACCTTGAAGCGAATGTGAAACAAATTCCTAACAAATTTAATGAAAAAGATAAGGAATTACAAGGATTGCAACGGCACGCTGGAATATTATTTAAAGAATATATCCAAAGTAATTCCCAATTACCGCCGGATATAATCACTGCTTTTGAAAACATAAATGACCCACTTAAAAAATTATATTATGCAGCTGCAAATATTAATGCTAAGCCAGAGAAAAAGCAAGAGATTTTAGAAGAAAAAGGTATAAAAAAACAATATTATATACTTTCGCAAATTTTAGGTGCGGAGATTGAACTTTTAAAAATTGAAGACGAAATTGATACAAAAGTTACGAGTTCAATTCAAAAAACACAGAAACGTTATTATATTCAAGAGCAAATTCGTGCTTTACAAAAGGAGCTAGGAGAAGATGAAGAGTCGATGCCAGAGCTTGCCCCAATTCGTAAAGCAATAGATGAGGCAAAACTTCCAGAAGCAGTGAAAATGAAAGCAGAAGAAGAATTTGAACGTTTGAAAAAAACACCTACAATGTCGCCTGAGTTTTCAGTAAATAGAACTTATCTTGAAATTTTAACATCTCTTCCTTGGCACCAAAGAACCGATGATAATTTGAATATTGAGAATGTAGCTCAAATCTTGAATGAAGATCATTACGATATGGAAAAGCCAAAAGAGAGAATTTTGGAATTTATATCTGTTTTAAATCTTGCTGGTTCATTGAAGAGACAGATTATATGTTTAGCAGGACCTCCCGGTGTTGGTAAAACATCATTAGCTAAGTCTATAGCACGTTCTCTAAACCGAAAATTCATTAGATTTTCGCTTGGTGGAGTTCGTGACGAAGCCGAAATTAGAGGTCATAGAAGAACTTATATAGGCGCAATGCCAGGTAAAATTATTCAATCAATGAAAAAAGCAGGTGCAATTAACCCAGTTATTCTTCTTGATGAAATTGACAAAATGAGCACAGATTTTCGTGGTGACCCATCTTCCGCTTTATTGGAGGTATTAGACCCAGAGCAAAACATCAACTTTACAGACCACTATCTTGAGGTGGAATATGATTTGTCGAATGTAATGTTTATCACAACAGCAAATGTTAAATATAATATTCCTGCTCCGTTATTAGATAGAATGGAAGTGATTGATTTGAATAGCTATCTCGACCCAGATAAATTACAGATTGCGAAAAAGCATATTGTTCCTAAGTTGAAGCAAGAATATGGCTTAGATAATTTCAATATTAATATGCAAGATGATGCGTTGATGAAAATCATCGAAGAATATACTCGCGAATCAGGAGTTAGAAATCTCGAAAGGGAAATTGCATCAATTTTCCGAAAACTTGCAAAAGATATAGTTCTTGAATATGATAAATCTCGAAAGTCAAATGCAACTCGAAAAAAAGCTCTTGTTGATAATCCTTACTTTAAGAAATCAATGAACAATATTACTTATGCAATAGATGCTACAAAAGTTGAAGAATATTTAGGTATTCCTAAATTTAGACGAAGTGCTGAAAATCTTGATGACAAAGTTGGTGTTGCAACGGGTCTTGCTTGGACTTCCGTTGGTGGCGATACAATGCCAGTCGAAGTGAATATAATGCCTGGACCTGAGAAATTAACGCTCACAGGAAAATTGGGCGATGTGATGAAAGAGTCAGCTTATGCAGCTTTATCTTTTATTAGAGCAAACTTGACTGCGCTAAATATTCCAGAATCATTTAATAAGAAAAAGGAAATTCACATACACGTGCCAGAAGGTGCTATTCCAAAAGATGGACCATCAGCCGGAATAACAATGACATTAGCTGTTATTTCAGCAGCAACTGGGCTCAAACTACGTGGCGATTTAGCAATGACAGGAGAAATAGACTTGCGAGGTGATGTTATGCCAATAGGTGGATTGAATGAGAAATTGCTTGCAGCATCAAAAATCGGAATTAAAACAGTTTTTATTCCAAAAGAGAATGTTAGAGACTTAGCAGAAGTTCAAGAATCCGTTAAAGAAAAACTTGAAATTATTCCTATTGCACATGCTTTAGAAGCTTTACCTATAGCATTCAAAGATTGGGATAAACATATCAAGAAAGCAAAAGCAAGTAAGAAAATTGAAAAGTAAAAATCATAAACAATTACCTTCGGAAGGAAATAGAACTTTCGAAGGTGATTTTATTTTCAGTTATTGTTTAATTACATTTATTCAACAAATTTCAATTTAATACTCTTTTCTTATCTTCCTATTATTAATTTTTTAGTCACAACTTTATTATTATTTTCTAAGTTAATGATATATGTTCCGTTTGCGAGTTTTCCATTTTCCGTTGTTAAGTTCCAATTTATTGAATTTTCTGAATTACCTAAATTGTTAAATTTAAAAGTTTTTATTTCGGTACCGCTTAAATCTGAAATAATAATTTTAGCTGTGCCTGAAGTTGTTCTAAATTTAATGGAAATATCGTCAGATGCTGGATTTGGTCCAAGTATTAAATCTAATACATTTTCGTTGTTTTTAATGCCATTTGCGTCGTCTCTTGTTATAGTTGTAATATTACCACGACTATATCGATTTAAAATACCATGAACTCCAATACTCTCTGTTCCATTTGATTCAGTGATTAATTCACGAACTAAATATGTAATTTTTCCGTCGTATTTGAAATCGTCTGTATAAAAATTAGTTGTGATAGGTTCATCATTTGCTTTGAACCATCTGTCACTCAAATCTATTGAATAAAATACATCCCATTTATGTTGCTTATTATCTTTTAGTAAGTCCCAAGTTAGCTTAGTTTCACCATTTTCTTCAGTAGCACTAAAACTTGCTAAATTACTTAGGTCAGGTGAAGCATTTACTTTTAGGGTTGGGTCACCTAATAGACTAGTATGAGCTAATAATAATAATCCTTCTGGAAAAGTTGGAGTTCCGTTATTCATAACAAGCATCGGTACATAATCAAGAGTGTTATTCATTGTAACTTTTGTAGAATACCCAATTGGAAAGTCCAACCCTAAATGATGATAATACCAATGAGGGCGCCCTGACCAAGAGCATGTAAGAATAGAAGGAGCCGAAGCCAGTGCTGTTCTCATTAAATTGTCCTTTACATCCCAGTCGCCAAAATATGAACCAAACAGAATAGAAAAAACTGAATTTAGATTATTTTTAGCAAAATCTTCACTTGCTCCAACACCTCCTGAACTAATATAAGTTCCACCTCCATCTCCAAATGCCATTAAATATGTGCTATCCTGTAAATTATTTGGGTTTTTATTTTTAATCCAATCCCCTGAAATTACATTATCCTTGCCTAAAACTGAGCCGAAATTCGCCCAACCACTCCAAGCAAAAGCACCTAATATTGACGAAGCTGCAAAATTATTATCTATTAATGCTTTATTTTGAATATTCATTTCACCAGTTCTAAAATTATGGTCTTTATCTAAGTAATCTCTTAATAACTCAGTTTCAGTTTTTTCGAATAATGTTATGTTATAAAAATCCACTCTACCAACTGATGCATCTGTTGTTATAACGATTTGCCCTTGATTATTGTAAAGTTGTGAAATATCGAACTTCCCATCATTTGGAATATTTTTAGTTCTATCTGGTGCAGTGGTTGAATTAATAGATATGTCAGTCCAATATGCTTCGTTCATACTACCGTAATACATATCTGCGGGCCAGGCGCCTTGATGGTTGTTTGTATGTCCATCGGGAACAATATCTCCTGAATAAGGAACTGGCACTCTACCAAGCAGAAATATATAGTCAAAGCGTTTTTTGTTCCACTCTTCTAAGATTTTTAATTTTACATCTTTAACTTTCTTGCCGTCAAAGCTCTCAGCTCTTGGAACATAGTGAATTACATAAGCCCAGCCCTCTCTTGTTAAGTCGTTTAAATATCTAAAAATTTCATTTTTAAGTGGCTGTTTCATCGTGCTATCAACTAGCACCAAAACTCTACCACCTTGATACGCAGGAGCATTTACACTAACTGCCTTATAACCAACTGCTAAATATTGAACTGCTCCACCACTGAATCGACCTATAGAGTTTCCTACAATTTTATATTCATAAGTTTTTCCGTCTTTAACTGCGTTGTCAGTCCACATATATGTTACTGAATCTAAAGTTGCTACTGGCTCACCTGTGAAATATCCCCCTAATTCTTTTTTGTAAATATAATATTGTTTAGCTTGTTCATTTGGTAACCACGATAAAGTAATTGTTGTTTGCAAGCCGATAACGACTTTTGCATCTATCATAATAGCACAATCTCTTGCTGTAAGTAATCTGTCTTGAGCAAAAATACTTGGTGAGAAAAGAAACACAATAATTAGTAAAATACTTTTCATAATAATCACCTTATTTAATAAATAATTTTCTAAAATTAATGATTTTTTTTTAAATAAAAAAGTCCAACAAATTGTTGGACTTCATCATACTTTTTGAATAAAGTTAATTTATTTTACTTTTGGTTTTGCAAAAGTGCTTGCATCGAATTTTGGATTAACTTTAACATATTTTACGTTAAGAGTTGCCATAACATTGCCATTCATTTCGATGTCGATATTATCAGGATATGTTGCATCTTTGTCATTTTTGAACGATTTGAATACAAATGCCATATTACCTTGTGGAGTTTCGATATTTACTTTTGAAATTAGTTTAGTAGTGTTGTCAAAATATGCGAACATTTTTTGTACATTATCTTTATCTTCAGGGTCAGATATTTTGATTTTATTAACAGATTTTCCGTTTAAATCTTCTTTTCCTAAAAATTCAACTTTAATACCTTTTTCTTTGTAGTCAAGGAAAAGCCCTTTGATAAGTCGGAATGTCTGTTCAAAACTTGCTTTAAGTGAAGGAAGAACTTCTGCAGGAATTTCAGAAACTTCGTTCATTTGTAGCATTGGAGAAATACCCCAACTTTTCTTTCCATCAGAAACAAAAATATTATCTTTACCTTGCATTTTTTGAGAAACGTAGAAAGCGTCATCACCTTGGAATTTCATCAATACGTCTTCAGTGGCTTTTGTCATTGCGTTCCATTGAGAGATTTTTATTTCCCAACCTTTCACTGCATTAATTTTTTCTTTTCCACCAATTGCAGTGAGATATTTTTCTACAATACCTTCAGCTAAGTTTGCTGATGAAGTGTATGCGAATATTACAAGTAATACGGCTGTTAATTTTAACATAATTTCCTTTATAAATTTGATATTTTATTTAATTTGTCTACTAATTCATTAAATTCACGTTTTTTTAATCCGAAAGTTTCACCATCTAAGTTTTCAACTTTACTAAAATCAATTAATTGTTTTAGAGCTTTTACTTCCATTTTTGAAAAATATTCCGCTTCTAAGATATAATCTTCAAATGCTTCCCAAGCAGTTGGAACAATTTCCTTTACTATTTCAGCAATTGCTTTACCATATACTTGAATTTCATATTGAGCATGGTCGTCAATGCGAAGTCGTAAGAAATGGAATAAATTATGTAAGTCAATTTTCCAATACCATTCAGTGTAGTTAGAAAGTGGCAAATTTATTCTTGCGATTTCACGAGCTAAGTTCTTATCAAGTAAATCTTTATATTCGTTGTAAAGTGATTCTTGAGTGTCTTGCATCATTTCTTGAATTTCTAAACTTACTTGGTTATCAAGTTGTTCTTCACTTCTTGCTTGTTTATTGAGGGTGGATTGATGTCTAAGTTGCTCAACATCAGGCAGATAAAACTCATCTTTCATCTCGGAATATCTTCCAGAATACTCATTCACATTTGCTGTTCTATGACGTATCCATTGTCTTGCAATGAAAATAGGAAGTTTAATATGAAATTTGAATTCTACCATTTCAAAAGGAGTTGTATGTTTATGACGAAGTAGGTATCTAATTAGCCCTCTATCTTCATTAACGGTTTTAGTTCCAACGCCATAAGAGACTCTTGCAGCTTGGACGATTGAACTATCATCGCCCATTACATCGACTAATCTAACAAAACCTTTATCAAGAACTTTGATTTCTTTGTTTAGTAAATTTGTTTTTTCGGAGTTCATTTTTCAATTTTTTATAAATAATTAAGCAAATTTAATTAATTTATTTAATTTTGAGAAGTATTTCCTAAAAAAGTGTATAAATAAAATGAGTTCCAAAGTTGGATTAACAAAAGATTTAGAAACCCATTATAATGCAAGAAAAGCAGATATACGTAAGCGTTTAGAAGATTTCAAGAATGTCAGGAATGAAGATTATTTTTATGAATTATGCTACTGCTTATGCACTCCTCAAACTAAGGCAAAAAACGCTTTTGAAATTCAGAAAATATTGAAAGAGAAAAATTTTTTTAATAATGAAATTTCAAATTTAGAACTAATTTTAAATAACCCAAAGCATAATATTCGCTTTCATAATGAAAAGGCAAAAAGATTGATTAGTATAAAAAATGAATGGGCTATTGTTGAAGCGTTATTAAATACAAAAGTTGATAATTATACAAAACGCAACTGGTTAGCGAGAGGTATTGATGGATTTGGATACAAGGAAGCAAGTCATTTCCTGCGTAATATAGGTTACGAAGGATTAGCGATTTTAGATAGACATATTTTAAAAATGCTGGTAGAATGTGGAGTTTATAATAGTGTTCCTGATATTTCAACAAAAGCAAAATACTTTGAAGTAGAGCAGAAACTTTTAGAGTTTAGTAATAAAATTAATATAAATGTTGATGAAATCGACTTATTATTTTGGAGTAAGGTTAATGGAGAAATATTAAAATGAATAATGAATTTAGAGTTTTTGTTACAGTAAAATATACTCTTTTAATAGGATTAATTTTATTTGTAGTAAGCGCTTTTATAGGAATAACAATGTTATTTTTATCTAATAATTCGACATTGTATATAATAACAGGAATTGCAAATTTACTTTTTTCAATTTACATTGCATATACTACTATATTTAAGGTTTACAAAAGAAATCCGGAAATTATATTCAATGAGAGTGGGATTTGGTTAAAAGGAATGGATAAACTTTATAATTGGACTATAATTCAAAGAATCGATGTTAAGGAAGTTGAAAGCGAGAATGAACTACTAAATAAAACATATTTAACTATTGAGTTTAACAATGGAGACATTACTTTATCTGTTCCTCTAAGTGATTTAGAAATAAATTTTGATGGAATTAAGAAGATTTTAAATTTATTAAAGAAAGAATATTTAATCAAGAATTAGCCGATTGCAAGTTTTCTAACACCCATAAAATACACATTTGGGTCAATAATAGCGAGTGGTTTTTCATCACCTAAAAAGTTTCCGTATTCATAAGGTCTAACTTCTGTAAAAGGTGCTTTATACATTTCTAAGTGAAGCTTCGATAAGTAATTTTCATAAATTAGCTCTTTGATAAAATACGGAGTGTATTCATCAACTCCATTTTTATTAACTATAGATTTTATAATTGCAATTTCTTGACCGGCTTTAACTTGTTCACCAATCTCAACTTTAATCTCATCAATTTCACAGTACTTATAGTTTATTTTTTCAGGCGATTTTATTATCAAATGATAAGTATCGTTTAAGAATGGAATTTTTGAATCCGTGAATTTATCAATGTCAATCACTATACCATCTTCAACAGCATAAAGTATTGAATTCTCTGGTGTATATATATCTACGCCTGCATTAAATCTATCACCTCTATCTTCCCAAAAACTACCTTTAGAGTTCTTTCTTGGTAGTGTGTTTTCGTAGCTATCGGGTAGGGGCCAAAATTTCATTTATTTTTTCTTTCAAATTTCTTAACTTCAACAATAAAAGCATCTAAAAATGGAGTTGAAGCATTTTTGTTAATTAATCTTTCCGGATGCCATTGAACACCCAAAAACCACGACATATTCTTTTTATCTTTCCACTCTATCCCTTCTACAACACCATCAGCAGCTTTAGCTGAAATCATTAGGTTTTTTCCAAGTTTATCTATTGATTGATGGTGGCTACTATTAACAATTTCTTCATTAGAATTTGTCAATTTTTGAAGCAAAGTGTTTTTTTCAATAATTACTCTATGGTACGAATCTTCTGGGATGTTGTTTGAATGCTCTACATGTTCTTTAATTTCAGTTGGAATATCAACAATTAGTGAGCCACCCATTGCTACGTTCATAATTTGTAAGCCACGACATATACCTAAAATTGGCATTTTATGACTTATTGCATAATCTATTATGTAAAATTCAAGTGTATCTCTCATTGGGTCAATTTCGCATTGAAGTGTATCGCGTTCTCTTCCAAATCTCCCTGGGTGGACATCTAAGCCACCTGATAGTAAAAGTCCATTTGAAATAGATAGCACAGAATCTATATAACTTTTGGGTTTTTCAAACAAGTCAATAACTTCAATATCAGGATATTTATCATTTACCCAATTTATATAATTTTTATATGACTTATGACCTGAACCCTTTGATATTGCTACACGAAGACGACTATCTTTAGCAAAAGAATAATTAAATGCTAAAATTACACTTAGTATTAATAAGTTTTGTAAGTACTTCAGTATTATTAATTGTAATTTCAATTTCGGATACTATTATTGATATATTATTTTTAAAGATTAAGTCTTTAAATTTAACTAACTTTACAAAGTCTTTTTCAGTTACAATCAAAGAATTTGCATTTTTAGATTTACAAATATAAAGTATTTTTTCAACATCTTCTTTATGGTAATCGAAGTGGTCTTTGTGAAAAATTGAATGAACAACTTGTACACCTATACTTTTTACAAATACCTCAAATTCTTTTGGTCTTGCTATAGAACAAGTTAGAACTGCATTTCCCTGAATATTGTCAATTATTTCGATTTTTTCTAAAAAATACATTTTTAGGCATTTGAATTTCTTTTTGTAGGATAATTTTTCTATTTCGTCGAACTTTTCATTATTAAAAACATTTTCTTCTAAACAAACTAAATCAGCTCTTTTGAAATTTTCAAATGGTTCTCTTAATAAACCCTTTGGGAAAGTAAAAGGATTTTTAATTGTTAAATCATTAATTAAAACAATATCCAAATCTCTATGTAAGTATCTGTGCTGAAATCCATCATCGACTATAATCACATCTATATCAAAATTTTCATCTAAGAATTTAGCAGCATTCACTTTTTTATCATCAACTACAACAGGAATTAATAATTTCTGAGCAATTAATGCAAGTTCATCACCAGAGCCATTTACATCTGTTAGTATTTTGCTTCCATCACAAACTACTTTTAAGCCCTTATCTCTCCTACCATATCCACTCCCAACAACTCCTACTTTAATTCCTTTGTTTAATAGCAGTTTTGCAATGAATATTGAAAAAGGTGTTTTACCTGTTCCACCTGCGATAATGTTACCAATACTAATAACTTTGCTATTAAGTTTTACAATAGGATACTTTCCATTATCAAACTTTTTATTTCTAATATCAACAAACTTATTATATATTTTAGATAAAAGAGTAAGCATTATTCAAGTCCAAAATTGAGTTTATTTACTTTTTTAAGTGTTTGAATTAATTCTTTTTCAATAATTGGAATATCATTTTCGGAATATTCTTTTTTAAATATCCAATTTTCAGTATTGTCATTTTCTTTTAACATATCTAAAAATATTAATCTTGTGGTTATTTTTTTGGGTTTGTTGAAGTAAAAGTAGCAAGCATAGACATAACTTTTGAGTTGATATGTATATATATCAATTTTTTCTTGAAACTCTTTCTCATTTGAAATCCTATCCGTTTTCCAATCCCATACTTCAATGTTTTCATTATCAATTTTAAAACAGAAGTCAATTTTACAGCTCAAATAGGATTTTTCAAGAGGTAGTTTTAATGATAATTCGCTTATGAATTTGCTTTTATATTTAATAATATTTTTGAAAAACAGACTATCAACAAAATTATTCAAAATATCAAAGTAATATTGTTTATTGTCTTCTGGAACTTTTGTTTCATTAAGAATCTCTTCAACTTTTTCAGGAATTAATTCATTGTTGTCATCAAGCCATTTCAGAATATTTTCCATAAGATAATGAACTATAATTCCTCTCTCAGTTGCATTTTCTAATGGCTTATCATCAAAATCGGTTACTTTTATATCAGAAATAAATTTAAAATCTGGGGCACCTAAAATATATCTTTTGAAATATTCTGGCTTATAAGTGTGATAGTTTTTAAATTTAGTTGCCGTGAAATCTTCTTTTGTAATTTCAATTTTAATTTCTTTGTCTAAGTCAATGTTCTCATTTACAAACTTTTCTTCTTGGTTAGCATTATATTCTAATTTTAAATCTTCTATGCTAAGTTCATTAAACTTAAACTTATATGAGATAAATTCTTCTTTTCTTTCTTTAAGAGATTGGACATAAATTTTTTTATTTTTTAAAAGATATTCATCTTTATCATTAATTTTTTCAATATTAACAGGGGAGTTATTTAAAGACGCTTTGTAATCATAAAGGTATTTAATAAATGAATTATTTGGGATTGTTAGAGCTTTAGTTTTAGTATTTTTCAAATTTGCAAGTAAGTATAACCCTTCTTCAGCTCTTGATAATGCGACATAAAATAATCGCACATTTTCACACATATTCTTAATTTTTCTTTCTATACCTCCATATTCATCAATAATCCCATTAGACTTTTCCTCATCTCCGACAATTATGTTCTCGCTTTCACTATCATTTTCATCATCAAAATTTTCCTCATTAATTAATTTTAATGCTGGAAATTTAAGATGTTTTGAGAATTTTATATCTTGATTTTTATTATTTTCTTTGATTAAATCTGATTCTAAATTGATAAGAATGACATTTTTAAATTCTAGTCCTTTTGAAGCATGTATAGTAAGAATATTAATTTTATTTTTATCAATACTTGCTTCTTCTTCATTTTCTTTTTCTTCAGAATAAATTTGAATGAGCATATAATTTAACAACTCAGTTAAGTTTAAATCATTACTTTCTTGAAACTTTTGCAACTCTTGATTAAACAATCTAATTGATTCACTAAACTCGTTTTCTTTATCTAAAAATAGAACAGCATCATTCCAATATGAGTTTGCAATAAGAAAATCAATAAGCATTGAAAAACTAAAAAGAACATTGTTTTCTAAGGCATTACTTAAAAACTGAAAAACTTCTTTATTTTTTGCATTATCATTTGAAAGTGATTCTTCTAACTTTTCATATAATGATGTTGTACCTGATTTTGTAGTAGTTTCATATAAATTTAAAACTTCTGAATCATTAAAATTAAAGAAATATGACCGAAGTAGTCCTGCTAAATTCAAATCATTATATGGGTCTTCAATAAACTTTAAATACAAATAAATATCTTTAATTTCTCTTTTATGGAAAATATTATATTTAGAGTGATTAACATTTGGAATACCTTTTTCATCTAATTTAGCTTTTATATCTGCAAAATATGTTTTCTTCCTTGAAATAATTGCAATACTACCAAAGCTAACACCATCATTAATTAATTTAATTACTCTATTTGTTACAAGTGCCGTGATTTTATCTTTATTTTCATTATATTCTTTAGTCTCATTATCACTGTCTCTATCATTGCCATTTTTATGACTTCTGTTTTTAGACTCACTAATCAAAACATCTACTTCAATTTTACAATTATTAGAAAAATCATTGATTAACTCACTTTTAATACCAAACACAAATTCATTATAATTGGTTAAGTTTTTATCAATTATCGACTCTTTAAAATAGTCATAAATACTTGGCTTAGTAGCATTATTAAAATTAACTAAATTTATATCATTTAAAAAAGAGACAAGATAAGGTGCCATTCTATATGAAGTTTTTAACTCAACTACACCTAAATTTTCATCTTCTTTAGCTCTTACATCACCATAAATAAAATGCTCATCTATCTTTTTATTACCATTTAAGCTTATATGTAAATCGCTATTAATTTCTTTGATAAAATCTTTCGATTGTTTGAATACTTCAATTTCAGCATTACGAAACTCATAAATACTCTGCTTTTCGTCACCAACAAGAACTAATTTAATATTTGACAAATCCCCAACACCAACAATTTTTTTCACAATGCTGAATTGCACATGTGATGTGTCTTGAAACTCATCAACCATTAATAGCTTGGTTTTACTTCTAACACTTTCTAAAATATGTGGGTGGTCTAATAATTTATCAGCAATAATAAGAACATCATCAAAGTCGATTAAACTTTCATCATATTTAAAATTATTAACTAGCTCAAGAAATCTTCTTACAATTTCTAAGAATGTATTCGTGTCATTGATTGTTAATTGATTATATGTATCGCTTAATAAATTAGACTTTATGCTAATTATAATTTTATTAATTTCACTTTTTAATTTTTCATTACTATCAAAATATACATTACCAAACGGAAAAAGAAAATTATGTGTTAAAGATTGCTTAATTTTCCCGCATAACATTAAACCATTAAGTTTTTCAATTATTTCTTCTAAATTTATGTTATCATTTTGACTTGTTAAAATGCCTTTTAATTCAGTTATTTTTGAAACGAATAAATTGTAGTTGAATTGACTTTTACCTTTTGAATTTTTATCTTTAGTGTTTTCAATAGTTGATTCAAATTCTTGTTTGTTATTATATAAGCCCTTATCATAAGAATCAACAACAATTCTAATTCTGCTTATCAAATAGTCTTTGTAATCATTCTTAAAACTATCAAACAAATCTTTAGTTAATTTCCTTATGCTTCCATCATCATTGTACAACCACTCTCTTTTGTAATAGATCGATTTTAAATATTTTGAAAGAGAATAAATTCCATATTTAGCTACAAAATTATATTCGTCTTGGTTGTTTTCTTTATTATTTATTAAATCTTTAAAAAGTTGATTCAAAATTTCATCCATTGCAATATCAATTTCCTTCATAGCTCCTTCTTTATATCCAGGAACAAGGTTAGATTCAATAGGGTATTCTTTGATTATACTTGAACAGAAACTATGGATAGTTGAAATTTTAGATTTTGATAAATTTTTATATATATTTTGAAATTCTCTTTTGTTTAATTCCCAATCACTTAATTGCTTAGAATCAATTATATCCTCTAAACTTTTATAAACTCTTTTTGCCATTTCCCCTGCTGCTTTATTTGTAAAAGTTATAGCAACAATATTTTCAGGGTTTTTATCAATAATGGGATTATTCAAGAGTTCAAATAAATATTTTTTAATAATGACAGAAGTCTTGCCAGAGCCAGCATTTGCTGAGATAAAAGTATGCCTATCTAAGAAAACTGCTAACCTCTGTTCTCTATTGAGTTTATTCAAATCTAAAATATCTAAAATATGTTCGTTTGTATTTTTATTCATAGTTTATTTGGTTTTAATAATATAAATCCTTAATTTTGAATTCTAAACATCGCGGGGTGGAGCAATAGGTAGCTCGTCGGGCTCATAACCCGAAGGTTGCACGTTCGAGTCGTGTCCCCGCTACTTCAAAAAAGTCATTGAAAAATCAATGACTTTTTTTATTTTTTATATCAATATCCTCAGGTAAATAAGGATTTGTGATTAAGTCTTGGAAAATCATCCATCTTTTTTCTGGATTATCTGTTGTTCCTCCATTAAGCTCAATGAAATTTCGCACCATATCCAAACCAACGTTATAATTTATAACGTAAGCACGATATTTTTTAATAAAACTTAATCTTTGCTTTGCTCTATCAACACTCATCAAATTATATTTCACTAAGTAATCAATAGTTTGCTCGGCTGTGAAATCACCATCTAAGAATTTCCTTGCAGCATTATTTCCTGCGTAATCTAATTTCCCTATAATTTCTTGTATTCTATCATAAGTTTCGGCTTGATTTGAATCTAAACCAGCAAGTGGATAAAGGAATTTTTTCTCAAATTCAAGTTTTTCTTTGCCTGGAAACGCTACTTCAATTCCATAGTTTGCACTTCCTTCTGAAATTAATGACATAGGCGAAAAAAGAGGATAAATTGTAAATTCTATCCAATTACTATCTTTTACAAATTTATTCTCCATTAAAGTATGATGCGTATGATGTCCTGGATATGCTTCATGAGATGCTAGATCAATTGCCCTGTCAATATAAATTGGTTGGTCTAAATTAATTTGAACTAAACTGAACGCTTTGCCTTTAAACCAATTGTATCCGCTCCATGCTTTGTCATGGACATATTCTAATTCAAAATCTTCGTAAAATGGGAGTTTTATATGTGCTTTTGTTCTTTTTTTTGCTTCATTTAAGGCAAATCTGAATACAGAATCTACCCTATCTTTTGGAATTATAAATTTTGATTTATAATCTTGGTAGCGGGCTTTAATGTCACCAGAGCCAGGAAGTTTATCATCTAATTCTTTAATTAAATCCTCAAAGTATTCCTCAGAATATGTTGGAGAAATTGAACCATAAAGTTCTTTACATTCTTCATCAAATTTTGGATAGTTCCCTAATAATATGTTAATCCTTGTGTTCATAGAATTTAACATATTTTTTAAGAAATTATGTCTTAGTTTTAAAAGCATATTATTTTTGTCAGGCAATTCCACTGATTCAAGTGTGCCAATTAAGTCATTAACTTTCTGTTTAATTTCTATTAAACTAAGTGAATCTTTTATTGCTTGTTGCTTGATTGAATCTGGTCCGAAGTAAGCATCTACATAATCAGCATCGTGAAGTCCTATTGAATGAGCTAAGTAAACATATTTGTTAGCAACATATTCAATATTATTTAACTCTTTTTTCGTATTTTCGGAGCAACTAAAAATAAATAGTGATAAAATGAGGCAAAATAAATATTTCATAATACTTTTAATAATTTTTTTATTTAACGAAATTCAACTTAATAAAATTTATTCAAAAGAACGACAATTTGAAAAAATAAATTCAAATGACTACATTATTCTTGGCTCTGCTGGGCTATTAAATCTAACAAATTTATTCTTGGAAGATTATTCACAATCGAACTTAAACACAATTACAAATTTAGATAAAAATAATATTAATTTTCTTGATAAAAATTTTGTTTTCAACTTTGATAAAGATATTAAACTAAGTTCAGATATAGCATTAGGAACAACATTAGCATTACCTGTTATATATTCTTTGTTTAATAGTAGTGATTTTGGCGAATTTTTCAATTATAATATTAAGTATGTACAGGTTTTAGGTTTAACTTCAAGTTTAGTGTTAATATCTAAAAACTTTATCGACCGATATAGACCTTATACTTATGACAAGAATTTAAACATTGAAGCAAGAAAGAGTTACGACGGAAGAAACTCTTTCTTTTCAGGCCATACAGCGATTGCTTTTTCGAGTGCAGTGTTTTTAGCATATAATATTGAAAATTCTGATTATTCACGAGCAACAAAAAACCTTGCGTGGGCTGGTTCTCTTGCTTTGGCTTCTTCAACAGGAGTATTGAGAATATTAGCAGGGAAACACTTTCTAACTGATGTTTTAGTTGGTGCTGTTGTTGGGTCGGCAATAGCAATTTTAATAAGTGAAAATTATTATGAAAATATTTTCATCAATAAAACTTCTACAAACATCGAAAATATGCAAATCAATTATTTAACTTTTAAATTTAAGATATAAATCAAATAATAAGGGGAAAATGAAATATATACTACTATTTTTACTAGCATTACCTTTGGCATCTCAACCTTGGGTGGAAACTTTAAATGAAGCTCAGCAACAAAATTATTTCGAGATTCAAAAGAGTTTTAATAATTGGGTGAAAGATAAAGACCAAAAGAAAAAAGGTCAAGGTATCAAGCAATATCGGAGATGGGAAAATTATTGGAAAAGTAGAATATATGCTGATGGTTCGTTTCCAAAAGGGAATGAATTTGAGTTACTTTTTAAAGATAATATGAAAAAAGGTAGTAAATTTCAATCTGCTAATGAATGGCAATTTATGGGTAGAACAAGTTCACCAGGTGGATATAATGGCTTAGGTAGAGTTAATGTTGTAAAAGATGACCCAAGTAATAGCAGTATATGGTATGCTGGTGCTGCTTCTGGTGGTTTATGGAAATCTACAAATAAAGGTCTTACTTGGACTACAAACACTGACAACACAACAAATCTATCAACAATAGGAATTTCTGATATTGAAATACATCCAACAAATTCTAATATAATGTACCTCGCTACTGGTGACAGAGATGGAAATAGTACTTATGGTGTTGGAGTTCTTAAATCCACAAATGGTGGAATAAGTTGGAATACGACTGGGCTTTCATATACTGTTACAAATTTCAGAATAATAAATAGAATATTAATTGATCCTTCTAACACAAATAAAATTTTTGCGGCAGTTAATAATGGAATTTACATATCAACGGATGCAGGTGCGAGTTGGAATAGAACTTTAACTGGGAATTGTAAAGACATAGAATTTAAACCCAATAATTCAAGTATTGTTTATACAACTACTCATTCAAATCCGGGAACGTTTTATAAATCAACTGATGGCGGAAGTAATTGGACTGCAATAAAAAGTGGCATACCCACAACCGACATAAGAAGAATTGAAATTGCAGTAACTCCTGCAAGTAATGATTATGTCTATTTAGTTGCTTGTAAGTCTGATAATGGTCTTCGTGGTATTTATTTATCCACTGATGCTGGAGATAATTTTAGTTTGTTAGCAGATTCACCTAATATGCTTACTCATTCAGCTGATGGAAGTGGGTCAGGCGGGCAAGGCTGGTATGACTTATCTATAGCTGTTCCGAATAATGATAAAAATACTATTCTAATTGGTGGGGTTTCAACATGGAAAACTACAAATTTAGGTGTAAATTGGAGTCTATCTAATTTCTGGTACGACAACGGGCAAGTTCCAGATGTTCATGCAGACCAACATGATTTTCATTTTACAAAAGACCATATACTATTAGTTGGAAATGATGGTGGAGTATATTCTTCGACAGATAAAGGTACATCTTGGAATTGGTTATCAGAGGGCTTGGGTATAACTCAATATTATAAAATTTCAAGTTCCAGCCAAGTATTAGACCATATTATTGGAGGTGCTCAAGATAATGGAACAATGATTAAAAAGAAAAATGGAACATGGATTGATGTAGTTGGCGGAGATGGAATGAAATGCTTGTTTGACCCTACAGATGATGATATAATTTATGCTTCTATTCAAAATGGTAGTATAGTAAAATCTACAAATAATGGTACAAATTGGAAAAAAATCAATGATGAAAATAATGATAATGAATATGATGATATTAATGAAGGTGGGCCTTGGGTTACTCCTTTTGATTTAGACCCAAATAATAATAATAATATTTATGTGGGAATGAATCAATATCTTTGGAAAAGTACGGATGGAGGTAAAAATTTTACTAAGAAAACACTTGGAAATTCTAATGCATTTGAAGAAGTTTATGTTGCAAAAAGCAATTCAAATTATGTCTATGCTTGTACTGAAAGCCAATTCTATCGTTCCACCGACAAAGGTGAGACTTGGGCATTAGTTAGTCGTCCTGGTTCCACTAATATATCAGATTTTAATATTCAATTTAATAACGAAAATAAAATATGGGCAACTAATTCAAATTGGGATGGTTCAAGCAAAGTATTTTTCTCTTCTGATGGAGGAAATAATTGGACGAATATGTCAACGGGCTTACCGAATATACCTGTGAATTGTGTTTTGTATGAAGATGATATAACTAACCGAGTTTATATTGGAACAGATATTGGAATTTATTATCGAGATGACAATTCAAGCGGTTGGGTTGAGTTTTCAGAAGGATTGCCAAGAGTTATTGTTAATGATTTAGAAGTTAATAAAGACCATGGAAGACTATATGCTGGCTCTTATGGCAGGGGTTTCTGGTTTAGAGATTTGTCCGTAGAACTCGACGAACCAATACTCGCAAGTCCTACTTCAGGAGTTAATAATCTGAGTTTTAATTCTGCTACTTTTACTTGGAACGCAGTAAATTTAGCAAATACATACCATATACAAATTTCTAAAAGTTCAAATTTCCTAACTATTGAATATGAAAATGCAAATGTATCAGGAACTTCTCATATTATTACAAATTTATTAGCAAATCAGCAGTATTTTTGGCGAGTAAGAGCTAAAACAGGTATTTCCTTATCAGATTGGTCTCTTGTTTGGAATTTTAAAACTAAAATAGGAAATACTACCTTGATTGCTCCTGAGAATAACTCATTTAATAATTTGCTATCATTAAATTTTAAATGGAATGAAATACCAGGTGCAGATTCTTATAAATTACAAGTATCTATCGATCCAACATTTAATTCTATTGATTTTAATTTAAACTCAAATGACGCAACTGAACTCATTAGTGGACTTTCATACTTTACTAAGTATTATTGGAGAGTAGCAGGAACTAATTCTAATGGAGATGGCGATTGGTCGGAAATTTGGAATTTCAATACAATATTAGCAAATCCTTCATTATTATCGCCTGTAAGAGATTCTAAAAACAATTTAACTAATTTAACTTTTAACTGGGAAAGTGTTACTGGTGCACAAACTTATGATATTCAAATTGATGATAACATTGATTTTTCAAGTTTAGATAAAGAAGTGCTCGGACATGGGTTGATTGAATTAGATGTTACAGGATTGAAAAATGCTACACGATATTTTTGGCGTGCTAAAGCTCATAATACAAACTCAAGTTCAGAATGGTCGAACTATTGGGCTTTTAATACAAAACTCGCAGAAAATACTCTAATCTTCCCTCCTATTGACTCAAATTATGTTGATTTAAGTGTAAATTTAAGATGGAATAAAGTTGAAAAAGGTGAGGAATCTATTGTTCAAGTTTCACAATCACCTAACTTCAATACCATTTTAACATCAAATACACTTACAGATACAACTTCAAATTTAAGTGGTTTAGTTTATAATAAAAATTATTTCTGGCAAGTAAAAAGTTCCGGAACATTTGGCGAAAATAATTGGTCTGCACCTTTTTATTTCACTACTAAACTCGAGCCAATTACTTTAAACACACCCGCAAATAATGCTGTTGATGTAAGTTTGAATATGAATTTTAGCTGGACTAATTCTGCTGGTGCAACTAAATATTCTATCCAAATTTCAGATGACATTAATTTTACAAATAAAATTCTTGAAGATTTTTCGAACAATAACTCTTATGCTTACTTAGTTCAGAAAAGTAAAGTATATTATTGGAGAGTTAAAGCTTTAAATGATACAAATTACTCTGATTGGTCAAGCACTTTTACATTTTCTACTCCGATAGAAAACCCAGTTTTAGTATCGCCAGCAAATAATTCCTTAATTGGAGATTCAACGAGTCTTAATCTTACTTGGAAATCAATTAATGGAGCGACTGAATACTCAATATTTGTATCTAATTCTGACCAATTCGCTAATAATTTACTAACAAATAACACAACTTCAAGCACATTTATTAGAATTAATAATCTTGAAATTGATAAAGATTATTTCTGGAAAGCAAAAGCATTAGTAAATGGAAAAGAAACAGACTTCTCTGAAGTTTGGAAGTTTAAAATTAAACGCACTCCTGTCCCACCAGGGAATGTTACTCTTTTACTGCCTAACGATGCTTCTACAAAAATTGACACTTTAATAGTTAATTTTGAATGGAATGCCTCAACAAATGCAACCTCATATAAGTTTGAACTATCAAAATCAAATCAATTTGGAGCTTTTGTTAATGAAAATAATAATTTAGCATCAACTACACATTCAGTAAGTAATTTAGAAAATAATACTCAATATTTTTGGCGTGTTCTTGCAAAGAACTCTGATGGTGAATCGTCATTCAGCCCTATTTGGTCTTTCACAACACTCAAACGAGAAGTTTCAACAAGTGTTAATATTGCTGATTTTAATGGAGAAAGTTATAGAATATATCCAAACCCAGCAGAAAATATATTGATGATTGATGCTTTACAAGAATTCAAATTAGATTTAGTTGAGATTTATGATTTAAAAGGTCATCTTATGATAGACATATCTCCTATAAATGAAAAGTTATTAAAAGTTAATATTTCTAGTTTATCAAGCGGAACTTATGTTATAAAACTTTCAAAAGCTAACGACACTAAATTTTTAAGGTTTATCAAAGAATAGAAGTTCGTTTACATTTCCTAATTTTAAAACCTTTCTTCGGAAAGGTTTTTTATTATATTTAGTTTAAATTGAAATTTAATGGTTGTATTATACTATTTATTTTGCTAAAAACTTGATTCGTCAACCCATTGAACCATTTGCCAATTCTGTTTACTATTTTCTCGTTTAAGTCGAATTTTTGCTCTACCAGTAATGTTGATTACATCAGATTCGGAGAAAGTAATTTGCAAATAGAATAATCTTGTAGCGTCCCAAGTAACGCTATCCCCTATTGAAAATATGTAATCATTCCAACTTAAATCGATATAATTAGCTGTTGTGAATAAACCATTTGTCTTACGAACATCAGTTAATTTATCCCATGACAAATCTATATTTTTGTCATAATCTTGGTAAGAAAACACAAAATCAGAATGTAAAAGTTGTCTATAAATTATTGTATCTCGATAGTTGTAAGCCGAAGACCAATTTTGAAAAAAGCCATCAACAGTGGTCTGGTCTGCAAGGAAATCATTGCCACCCAAATCACTATCAATAGAAGGAGCAAATGGATTGCACGCAACCATAATAATAACAAACGAAATTATATATAAAATTAATTTCATTATTTTCCGAAATTAAATTTTAACTTTGTCCAAGTTGGAAAATCTGAATTTTCTATATTCAAATCTTGCCATTTTTGGATATACCAATAATCCTCAGTCGTTGAAACTAAGTTAAATATCAGTTTACCTTTATATTCGACTTCTGCGTCTTCAATTTTGCTTTGCTGAACTTTTATATAATAATCAGCTTCAAAAATTGCGCTTCTCGGATTAACATTTATTTTTTGATTTGATAATGTCAGAGAAGGTAACACTCCTTTATCCATTGAATTAAACAATGTTATTAAGAATATTTCCTCTTGTTTGATACTCCAATTATTAAAAAAAGTTGGATTAATTGCAATTATATCCTGAGTTGGAATAAATTCAAAATCATCATTATTCAAATCATCTTGGAAACATCGAAGAAAATTCACTGTGTTTTTATTTGTAAATGAACTCAACAAATTATTAACAACAACATTAGGATTGTCAGGACGTTGAAAGTTCGTTTCAATGTTCTTTGGGACTTCTGGTTCTCTCGGAAAAAAAGAGTCACAAGAAATGAGTATTAATATGAATAATATAGAATATTTCATTTTTCTAAATAAGTTTGAATTTCTCTATGAATATTGTCAACATTTTTTTCTGCATTTATTACTTTTACACGTTTAGAATACATTTGAGCTATTGCATCAAACCCATATTTGACCTTTGTCATAAAATCCATTGTGTTTGATTCCATTCTATCTTTATGTTTTTCTATGTTACGACTTAAAGATGTTTCTATTGAAATATGCAAATAAAAAGTTAAATCTGGAGTAAGATTTTGGGTTGCTATTTTATTAATTTGAATAATTTTATCCAAATCAATTCCTCTTCCGAATCCCTGATATGCATAAGTTGAATCATAGAATCTATCACAAATTACAATTTTATCTTCATTCAAAGCAGGTAAAATTACTTTTTCAGTAAGTTCAGAACGAGCAGATAAAAACAGCAGTAACTCAGTAGTATTATTGATATTAGTATCATTACTTAATAATATATTTCTAATATTTTCTGAAAATTTTAATCCACCAGGTTCTCTTATTGCTAAGACTTCTTTTCCTTGTTCAATAAAATAATTTTTTAATAATTCAATTTGCGTGCTTTTACCGGCGCCATCTATGCCTTCAAATGTAATAAACATTATTTCACTCTCTCAATTACTACTACAAATTCACCTTTTACTTTGTTTTCTTTTTCTAAATACTCAATTATCATTTTGGGTTTACCTTGAATATGTTGTTCATAAACTTTTGAAATCTCTCTTGAAACTGAAACTCTTCTATCATCTAAAACTTCATCTAACTCACCTAAAAGACGGATAATCTTATGAGGCGATTCATATAAAATTGTTGTACAATAATTAATAGTTGCTTTTTGAATAAAACTTTTTCTACCTTTTTTTGCTGGTGGAAATCCTAAAAAAATAAAAGAGTCAGTCTCAAAACCAGATGCTGCCAATGCTGGAATTAAAGCAGAACTCCCGGGCAAAGCAACGACTTCTATAGAGTTTTCTTTTGCCAGATTAACAGCATTATAGCCAGGGTCTGAAATCAAAGGATAGCCAGCATCAGAAACTAATCCAACATTTTTCCCTTCTTTTAACTGCTCAATAATTCCTTTTGCTGAATTATGCTCATTAAAATTATGGTATGCAAAAAGTTTTTTAGGTGGAATCTCAAGTAATTTCAGAAGTTTTCCAGTATTTCTGGTATCTTCACATGCAATAATATCAACATTTTTGAGAATATTAACAGCTCTAAAAGATATGTCTTCCAGATTTCCAATAGGAGTAGGAATTAAATATAATTTTCCAGATTCAATCAAATTAATTTTTTTTTAATATTTTTTAAATACAAAAATAAACTTATAATTTTTGTTTTTTAGACTTTCTAAGTTCAATAAAGAAATTTTTTAATAACTCAGAAGATTCATTTTCTAAAATTCCATATTCAATCTCACATCTATGATTCAGTTTTTCATTGTTTAAAATATTGTATATGCTACCACCAAAGCCACTTTTAGGGTCTTTCGTTGCTATATACACTTTTTTTACTTTTGACAACATTATTGCTCCTGCACACATTGGACAAGGTTCTAAAGTAACATACAATTCACAATTATTTAAAAATTTAGCACTTAATTTTTTCATTCCTTTTTCCAAAGCAATAATTTCAGCGTGTTTCAATGTATTTCTATTTTTCTGAATAGTATTATGTGCTTTACTGATAATTTTATCCTCATAAACAAGCACAGCGCCAACGGGTATTTCACCTTTCTTATAAGCTTTTTTTGCTTCTTTTAAAGCAATTTCCATTAAAAATAATTTTCTTTCGTCAATATTCATACTTAAAATTAGAAAATAATTTTTACTTTTCAGAAAGGAAAAATAAGTGGCTCAAAATACTAAAATTGCTTTTGTTAGCACAGACGGGAAACATATCTTAGGAGATTTTGGTAAAACAAAATATTTTTCGGTGCATACTATAAACGATAATAAAATCGTAAATACAGAATTACGAGAGGTTTATGCCGATTTACTTGATAATGCAGTTCCTGTATTAGCACCTCGAGATAGCAAATATTCAATTGGTAAATTTGCTCTTGAAGTAATTGATGGCTCAAAAGTGAAACACAGAAAAATTGCTCAATCAATTTCTGACTGCGAATATGTAGTGGCACGTAGGCTATGTGCTAATTCACTTGATAGCTTAAATCAACTAAATTTTAAAACAATAGTTACTAAAAATAAAGATTTTGATAAAACTATTGAAGAAATTTTAGACGGAACTATTGTGAATTACATAGAAGAAGTTGAAGAAAGTTAATTTTTTTATTAATTTGCCGATAATTTAGTTATAAAATTAACTTTTTTATTTAAATGATAAAAATATACTTACTATTTATACTTTTAATCTCTTCTGCTTTTTCAAAATATTCAGGGTTTATTCAAAACTCTGGTGTTTGGGATAGTGATGTTTTATATGTTTCATTTAACTCAAATGAAACAATTTGGATAACAAAAGAAGGATTTATTTACCAAAATTTTGAAAAAAACTTATTAAATAACACGGACTATCTTTCTGATAATATTGAAATTAACGGATTTAATTTAGAATATAAATTCATTGACAATTCATTTCAAAACGTTGAAGAACTAAATAGCAGTAGTAACCAAATTAATATTTTAAAAGGAAACAATCCTGATAATTGGATACAAAATTGTATGTCTCCTATCGAATTAGTTATTTATGACACAAAGAGTTCCGCTTATATAAGATATTACTTCCAAAATGATAAATTTAGATATGATATTTATAATTATGAGAGCTTTAGAATTGAAGTAAATGGAAGCGACAAAATTATAAATAAAGATAATAATTTATATTTTATATCAAACAATAACCATATCGTTCAAAAGGATTTAGTAGCATTAGTTAATAATAACGAAATTGATGTTGATGTCTTTATTGATAATAATATTATAACTTATAAAAGTAAAAACAATTTTTATTCTCAGTTCACATTAGACCCTTTAATTTATGGTACTTATATCGGTGGTTTAGGTTACGATTCTGGTGAAGATATTGAAATAGATAATGAAGGTAATACTTTAATTACTGGCGAAACAAGTTCTTTAAATTTCCCTGCAACTTTTGGCTCATATAGTAGAACTTTAACTCGCACTGATAATGAAATCAATCCAGATATTTTCGTCACCAAACTTGATGCGAATAATAATCATATTTTTACAACATACATTGGAAGTTCTAAGCAAGATTATGGCCGAAGCGTCTCTTATGATTCACTTAATCAAATTTATATTACTGGCTATTCAAACTTTAATACAGACTTCCCTATTGTTGGCGATTCATACTCAATCAAGCACAATGGCGCTTATGATGGCTTTATTATTAAATTAAAAAATACTGGTGATATAATTCTAAATTCAACATATATTGGTGGAATTAGAGACGACTTTCCTCTTAGTATTCATACATTCAAAGATGGAAGATTTGCTATCACAGGATATACAACACAAGCACCTGACTCTGCGCGCTATCCAGCTACCTCTGGTGTATTCAATGCTGTTTATGGAGGCAATATTGATGGTTTTGTAACACTTTTTAATAACGACTTTTCCTCAGTAATCTGGTCTGGAGTAATTGGAGGACTGAAAGATGACTTTCCACAAGAAATAAAAGTAGATGATAAAGAAAACATTTATATTTGTGGATTAACTCGCTCTCCAAACTATCCTACAACAGCAAATGCGGTTAAAAGACAATATACAGATGAAGAAAATAGCTCAGTAAATAGTGATGGCTTTGTTTCTAAAATAAATAGTAACGGAACGAAAATATTAGTTTCAACTTTAATTGGTGGAAGAAAGCCAGATATAGCATATAGTTTAGAGGTTGATAATGACTATAATATTTATGTTGGCGGGCAAACAGAATCATTAGATTTTGAAACTACTCCAGATGCCTATTCTACTAAAATCAATAGAGGAAAAGAAAGTATTTTAGCAGATGCTTTTATTGTTAAACTTGACTCAACTGCTGAAAATTTTATCTTTTCCACATATATAGGTGGAGAATCAAACGACAGATGCTATGGACTTGATATTGATAGGTTTGGAGCAGTTTATGGTACAGGATTAACAAACTCAATAGACTTTCCAATGAGCTACCTAACTTTTGACAACACATTTAATGACTCTTTGAAGTATTCAGATATGATAATGTTTAAACTTTCTAAAAATGGAGATAGTTTAACATATTCAAGTTACTTTGGTGGTGAACGTTCAGATTTAGGAAAATCAATTAAGGTGAAATATGAAAACACTGTTTTAATTACAGGAAATACTTCTTCTACTTTCATTCCTACAACTGCCGATGGCATTCAATATGAATATCAAGATTCTTTGAAATCAGATGCTCATGTGGTTGAGTTTTTTATGGAGGATTTGGCTAACTCAGACTATATTATTTGTGGTGGAAATTCTGTTCAAATAAAATCAGATATATCATCAACATTAACAACCTTAAAATTCCAATGGTCGCCTGTTGAATCCTTAGATGACCCAACAAAAGAATTCCCTATAGCATCCCCAACAAAATCTACACAATATCAATGTATTGTTACAGACGAGTTCAACCAGAAATACGTTGCATTAGTTTTAGTAAGCGTCATTCCAGGTATTAGCTCTCAAATAATTGGTGAATTTAATTGTGATAATGGAGTTGAATACACTTACTATACTGACGATCATCCTGGGTCAAAATATAAATGGATAGCAATAAATGGAATTGTCATTTCACCTGATACAAGTAGTGTAATAAAGGTTGTTTGGAGTGATTCTGAAAATGGAGTGTTAAGAGTTATTGAAAAAAGCGATTTTGGTTGTAGTGATACTGTTTGGAAGGAGACGAATTATAGGTCTTCATACCAAATTGCTATTGTTCCATTTGGCGATTATATACTTTGTGAGGGTGATACTGTATTATTAGACGCAGGTGCAATATACACTGACATAAATTGGAATAGCGGGAGTCGTGAGAGATATGATACTGTTTATAAACCTGGTATTCATTTCTTTACTGCGATTGATTCAAAAGGCAATAAATATACATCAAAGCAAGCAACAATTACTTTAAAGCCAAAGCCAAGCGTTCCAAATGTCATTTTCAATTCGACAAGTGGTGAATTTATTTGTCTTAGTGCTGCTACAGGTTATCAATGGTATATGTATAAGGATTTAATTAAAGGTGCAACATCTCGCAAATTTACACCTAATAAAAATGGTTGTTATTATGTTGAAATTACAAGTAATAATGGATGCACTAATAAATCAGAACAAATTTGTGTGAATAATTTAAGTGTTGATGAAAATGCAGTTTTTAATATATTTCCAAATCCATTTTATGAGACGATTAAAATTAACTCTAAGGAATTAATTTCAAAGGTTGAAATATATGATTTTATGGGAAGAAGTATAATGTATATTGAACCGATGAACTTTGAAACAGAAATGAATTTAAGCAAATTTAGTGCAGGTATTTATTTTATTAAAGTAAATAATTCAGAGTTTAATAAAATCATTAAATATTAACAGTAAAAGATACTTCTGTCTTTTCATCATCTGTATTTATAATTAGTTCACTTCCATAAATTTCTAAAATTTGTTTTACAACGCTTAACCCAAGTCCAACTCCACCCTGTTCATTTACTTCTCTATCGAATTGAGAAAAGTCGTTAATCTCTGATTTTTTATCTTCTGGGAATTTCGTACCAATGTTTGTGATAGTGAAGTAAAATTTATTATTATCAGAAACACTATTTAATTTGACAGTATTATTTGAATAAGAAAATTTATGAGCATTTTCAACTAGCTCATAAATAATTTTAGTGAAATGATGTTCATTAATATTAATTTTCGAAACATCATTTCTTACACTATGAACACATTTTGTGCTTTTTTTACTACAAATCAAATTCACTATATCCCTAATAATTACATTAGGATAATTAGTGTATGACTTTTGAATATCTTCAAGATCAGTAGAATTTTGTTTAAGTAATTTCAGTTTTATAATAAAAATGTAGTTCTCAAAAAGTCGATTTAAGCGATTTGCATACTTGTTTATATCAATAACATTCTCTCGGAGTTCATCGATAGTCATTTTATTCGAGTTTTTAATAATCCAATCGCTATTGTTCAATATACCATTTATAGGAGTTCTGATTTCATGAGGAATTGACCTAAAAATAGAATTTTTTATTACTTCAATTTTACTTTCATACATAGATTTTTCTATATTAGACTTCTCTAATCTGATGTTAATTGCTTTAACTAAGCTGTTAATGTCAAACGGCTTAATTAAATAATCATCTGCTCCCAAATCCATTCCTTCACGAATATCTTGGTAGTCTGATTTACCAGTCAAGAATAAAAATGGAATGTTTGCAATTGAGTCATTTTTTCTAACTAAACTTAATAGTTCCAATCCATTCATAGTAGGCATCATAACATCGCAAATTACTATATCAGGGTTGTGTTTAATGATTTTCTCAAATCCTTGAAAGCCATTTTCAGCTTGCAAAACTTCAAACTGATGAATCACAAGAGCAACTTTTAAATCTTCCCTTATGTCAATTTCATCATCTATGATTAATATAGTTTTTTTATTTTTCAATAATGATTTAATATACTTTTTGTAGCTTCATTGTATTCTTCTAATATTCTTGATAAATTTTTTGTGAAAAAGTTTTCTTCTAATTCTAATTTATTAAAAGAATTAACATTAACAAATCTATCTTTAAATTCTCCGGAATGCCCTAAATTCAATATGTCAGCAACTATTGTAGCCGTATGAACGATAGCAACATTTTCATTATATATGCCGTCCATATCACCCATTAGATGATACTTAATAATATCCTTAATTTCACGAGGTAAATGCCATCTATCAGCTAACAACCTGCCCGCGGTTGAATTGTGCATACCTATAATTTTTATTTCTGTTTCCCGTGTCGAAACTTTATTCTCAAAAGAATAGTCAATAACTTTCTCATATAAATCTGGCAACATCTTCATAAATAACAATTTACCTATACCATGAAGAATGCCAAAAATAAAGATTTTTTCTACTTCTTTTGACCCTTTTGATTCAGCAATAATTTTTGAAATAATTCCTGTCGCAATTGAAAACTTCCATAACTCAATTGGTTTTAAATGTTTAAAATTACCAGTTTCTTTGAAATTATCCATTATTTCTAAAGTCAATACTAAGTTCTTAATTTCATTAAATCCGAGTAATACAACTGACTGAGATATAGTTGAAATATTTTTTCTAAAACCATAAATAGGTGAATTAACTGCTTTCAATACTTTAGCAGCTGCTGCTTGGTCTTGACTTATTACTCTTGCAACATCTTCGGCACTTGAATTTGGGTCAGAAATAACTTCATTCAATTTTGCATAAACTGAAGAAAGAGTTGGAAACTCGTCAATTTTTGTTATTACATTATTTATTAGTTTCATTTCTACTCTTAGTTGCATTATACACTATTACCATTTCAATTAAATCATTGAACTGGTTTTTATTAATTGCTTCAAAGTTGCTAAATACTAATCTTGATAACACTTTATCTCTTACTTCTTTCCTAATTAAAGGAGAAATAATTATCTCCTCTTTTTCTTCCATTGAAATAAATGCACCAGAAATGTTATTCTTCTTTAAGGTGGCAATATGATTTTCGTTTAGTTTTGTTCCAATCTTAATGAGCAAATGCCTTTGCTTGTTATAAATGTTCTCATCTATAACATCGCCAATTTCTATATTATTTAATATTTTATAAACTTCCATTAAACAAAATTATAAATTATTAACAAATATTCATAATTTATTTTTTAGTAAGAAAAGCAAACTTTTCAATTTGCTCTGTAAAGTTTCTGTCTACTTTAAGTGGTGTAATTGTTATATAGTTGTCTTCTAATGCTTTATCGTCAGAATTCATATCTTTACTTAAAGCTCGATATTCCCCTGCAAACCAATAATATTCTCGATTAAAAGGATCATTTCGCTTCTCAAATTTGTCAATCCAAGTCGTTGTTGCGTGTTTTACTACTTTAATTCCATTAATTTCATCTTGGTTTTTATAAGGAATATTAACATTAAGTAGAAATTTTTCGTCCGGTAAGTTAGCCCAAATATCTTTGATTATAGTTTGAATATATGTTTCTGCAATAGAAAAATCAGCATTATAATCCATACTATCTAATGAAAAAGCTATAGCATTATAACCATTCAAATAAGCTTCAGATGCAGCTGAAACAGTTCCAGAATAAAGAATATTAATTGCAGTATTCTGCCCGTGATTAATTCCTGAAAGTACTAAATCGGGCTTAACGGTTAATAATCCACTTAAAGCAATTTTAATACAATCAGCCGGTGTCCCATTTACTGAATAACCAAAAAATTTACCATTTTTCATATATTCTTTTACTCTTAATGGATTAGATATTGTCAAAGCATGACCAACGGCTGATTGTTGTCTATCAGGAGCAACAACAACGACATCAGCTATTTCTTTTATCGAATTTACAAGAGCATTTATACCTGGTGCATCAATCCCATCATCATTACAAACTAAAACTTTAATTTTTTTCATTATCTCATTATATCTTTATAAACCACAAAAATTAAAAAAGCAAAAAGTAATATCATTCCAATATTTTGTATGATTACTTTAGCTTTTGTTGGAAGTTCTCTTCTTATTATACCTTCAATTATTACAACTATCAAGTGACCACCATCTAAAGCAGGAATTGGTAAAATATTAATTAAAGCTAACGATATTGATAGATTTGCAATAAAAACAAGAAAACTCATAAATCCCATTTCTGCTGTTTTTGCCGATTGTTTAGCAATCATAATAGGACCGCCAACCGCGCTACTAAATTCAATATTACCTTTAAAAATCTCAGTAAAAGAAGTAACAATTAAATTTACTAATTCAACAGATTGATTAAAGCCCAATTTTGTAGATTCTAATAATCCATAATCAATATGAAGTCTATCTCCTATGTAGATAGTTGCAGTATACACACCAATCTTATTTGTGGTAGGGTCAGGAGTTACAAAAGTATTTAATAATCTATTATCACGTTTAAATTTTAAAGTTAATGTTCCAGTATTTTTATTTATTAAATCAACAAGTTGCGAACTCGAAGTAATCATATCTTCGTTTATACTCAACAGAGTATCATTTTTTTGTAAGCCAGCTCTACCTGCTGGCTCCAATGACAACACTTCCGTTACAACAACAACACAATTGGCAGGGTCTATTCCTAATGCTTGATTAAAGCCCGCTTCCATTTTCTTATTGTTTGTAATTAACTTAGTTATTTGTTCTTTATTTACAGAAATTTGCTTTTTAGAACTATCTCGAAGAATTTCAATATTCAAATTGTTTCCAAAATTATCTAACGAAAGCCCGAACATCATATCTTCCCAAGTGCCCGTCTTATTTCCATTTATTTTCAATATCTTATCATTAGTCATTAAGCCAATTTTACTAGCAAAACTATCATTATAAACATAGGCAATTTCGTTAGTCAAAGTTTTATAATCACCTTGAAAATACTTAATTCCAC
This sequence comes from uncultured Hyphomicrobiales bacterium, assembly GCA_964465945.1. GTDB lineage: Bacteria > Bacteroidota > Ignavibacteria > Kapaibacteriales > UBA2268 > JAJRPT01. The sequence continues at coordinate 30,677 of CAYXMM010000007.1, read as the reverse complement.
CGAAAATAACAACCGCAAGAATAAAATTCATTATCACACCAGCAGATAAAACTAATGCTTTTTGAAATGTATTTTTTGCTCTAAATTCATAAGGTTTTATATCGCCAGAATCATAAGAATCATCCATTGATTCGTCAATCATACCTGGAATTTTAACATATCCACCAATAGGAAATAGACATACTCTCCAATCTGTTGTTCCATCAAATTCATAATCTTTTGGTAAAGGTCCTAAAGTAAAGCCCATTTTTTTATTCCAACCAAATAACCTTCTTCCCATACCAACAGCGAAGATATCAGCTCGCATTCCTGTTATACGGGCAGCTATAAAATGTCCCCATTCGTGAATTACGACTAAAACTAGTATAACAATGATAAAATAAAAAATACTCGATAAAAATTCCATTAGCTTATGCTCTCAATATAATTTTGTGATTTAATTCTTGTTAAATTGTCAATTTCAATAATATTTTCTAAACTTTCTTCTAAATTTATCTCAATTGCATTTAACATCTCTTTAATAACGTTAGGAATATCAATAAATTGTATTTTTTCATTTAAAAAGTTAGCAACAGCAATTTCATTTGCTGCATTTAATACAACTGCATTCAGTGGATTTTGTTTCAAAACTTCAAAAGCAAGTTTAAGACATTGAAATTTTTCTAAATCTGGTTTTTCAAAGTTCAGTTCGTAAATCTTTGTAAAATCTAATCTTGGAACGTTTAGTTCTAATCTATTAGGATAATTTAAAGCATAAGATATAGGAACTCGCATATCAGGAAGTCCTAATTGAGCTTTAATTGAACCGTCAACAAATTGAACCATAGAATGAATTATTGATTGTTTATGCACTATCACATCTAATTTATCAACATCAACATTAAAAAGCCAATATGCCTCAATCAACTCAAGCCCCTTATTCATCATCGTAGCTGAATCAATAGTAATCTTGCTTCCCATCGACCAATTTGGGTGATTTAAAGCATCTTTAATAGTGATATGTTTAAATTTTTCAATTTCTAAACATCTAAATGGTCCACCAGAGGCAGTTAAAATTAACTTTTCAATTTTATCAGAATCTTCACCAATTAAACATTGCAAAATTGCATTATGCTCACTATCAACAGCATAAATTTTAACATTATTATCTTTGGCTGCTTTAGTTATTATATTGCCTGCACTTACGAGTGTCTCTTTATTAGCAAGTGCAATATCTACTCTACATTTAATAGCGTTTAAAGTTGGTTCAACACCAGCAAACCCAACTAAAGATGACACCAACAAATCACAATCTAAGTTTTTTGAATATTCAATTAGCTCAGACCTTCCATAAAGTACTTTGCAATTCACTTTATATTTATTAACAAAATCATTATATGAATTTTCTTCATTAATAACCACTAAGTTTGGTCTAAATTTTAGTATTTGTTGATAAAGTAAGTCAATATTATTATTAGCAGTTAAAGCTATTACTTGAAACTTGTCTAAATGTTGCTCAATTACTTCCAAAGTTTGTTTGCCAATTGAACCTGTTGAACCGAATATGGAAATTTTTTTAAGCATTAAAATATTCTTTTGTAATATCTTTTTGTGATTTGACGCTAATAACTTTAAATTGATTCAAATTTAAGGAATCATCTCTTAATAATTTAATTCTAAGAAAATATTTAAACATTAACTTATTAAGTTTGCTTATAGTCCCCTGTAAAAGTTCCTCTGCTAAACTTGGATGCACTCTAATCAAAAGTTTAAATTCATTTGAGTTATACTTAAATTTTTTAATCCACTTTTCTAAGTCATTAATAGCCATTGATGATGTTGAAATCGTTCCTATACCATTGCAAACAGGACAAACTTCGTTAACTTTTTCTGATATATTTTGATTTATCCTTTGGCGAGTGATTTGCATTAACCCCAGTTGAGTTAGTGGAAAAATTACAGACTTAGCCCTATCCCGAGACATAATCCTTCTTACTTCATTAAATAATTTTTTCTTATTATTTTCATTTAGCATATCAATAAAATCAATCACAACCATTCCACCCATATCACGCAATCTTATTTGCTTACAAACTTCTACCATAGCCTCTAAGTTCGTATTTACAGCTGTTAATTCTTGTTCGTTATCGGTTGATCTACCTGAATTTACATCAATTACAGTCATTGCCTCAGTCTGATCAATTACAATAGAACCGCCACTTTTTAATCTAACCGTTCTTCTATAAATATTAGCAATATCTTTTTCAACTTCAAACTCTTCAAATACAGAATTTCCACCTTTATAAAGTTTTAACTTAGATAACATCTGAGGAGAAATCCAATTCAAATATGATTTAACTTCATTAAAAACTGGATTAGAATCAACAATAATATTTTCAACCCTAACATCGAGCATATCCCTAATTAAAGTCTTAGTTAAACTCGCATCTTTATAAATCAAGCAAGGAGAATTATGTTTTTTAATCTTATATTCCATTTCCTCCCAAACACTTTTCAAGTAACTCCAGTCTCTTTCTAATTCTTCTTTACTTTTTCCATTAGCAGCAGTTCTAATTATACATCCATATTCACGTTGATTAAACTCTTTTACTACATAGCGCAATCGTTTTCTCTCTTGAAAAAGCTTAATCTTCTTAGAAACACCAAGTAGCTTATCAAAAGGAAGTAAGACTAAATATCTACCAGGTATAGCAATTTTTGAAGTAACTTTAACACCTTTAGTGGAGTATGCTTCTCTTGTAACTTGAACAACAATGTCCTGACCTGGCTTAAGGTTGATTTGAATATCGCCTGATTTTTTTGTCGAAAATTTTGCTAAAGAGGAATTATCACCATCAACTTTACTCACTCTTAGCTTTATGTCGCTATCATTAGTATTTTGAATTTTAGGAATATTCTTTGTAGGTTTACTTTTTTTATTCGGATTCTCTGGCTTCTTAGTATCGACTACAATTGGTTCTTCATCATCGTCATCTTCATCAAGAATAATTGAACTTTCCAGGGATTCATCTACATCGGAGAAATGTAAAAAAGCATCGGAATCTAATCCAATATCAATAAAGGCAGCATTAATACCTTGAACGATATTAGTAACTCTACCTAAATAAATATTATTTACAATTTTTTCTTTTTCAGGAAATTCAATAAAGTATTCTGCTAAATCCCCATCTTCAGTAATACAAGCACGAGTTTGATTAATAGCAGAACTTATTAAAATATTTTTTTTCATATTACCCTAAAAGTAAAAAAAGCCAAGCCAGATACCCCAAGAACAAACTTGCCGCTGCTTCATTCCTGACCTGACGGAGTTGGGTTTGTCTTAGCCACCTAGCCTGACTCAATTATTTTAAGTACGCCGGACAGGATTCGAACCTGTGACCCACAGCTTAGAAGGCTGTTGCTCTATCCAGCTGAGCTACCGGCGCAAGAATAGATTACAAAATTAAAAACATTTTCTGAAAAAACAAAAATTTTATTCATTTTCTTAGTATTTTTTCACATTAATTTAATTTTAAAAAATATATCTTGTTAAATTTTAATAATTTATGTTTTTCTTTGCATTAATAATTTATTAAAGAATTTATTAACATTATATTTTCTTATACATCTATATATAATATCATTCATTAATAGTGGTAAAATAGAACTAAAATTTTACTCACATAAATAATGTTTATATTTTAAATTTGTATATAAAAGATTGATTAATTATTTTTGTATTTTGTATAACTTATTTAATTTATAAATATGGGTTCAACTAACGATTTAAGAACTGGTGCAGTTATTAAATATAATAATGACAACTACATTGTAGAAACATGTGAATTTAGAAAACCAGGTAAAGGTGGAGCGTTTTTCCAAGTGAAATTGCGTAATTTAATAACTGGCAACAAAGCAGAAAATAAATTTCGTTCTGGCGAGTCAATCGACTTTGTTAGAATTGAAAGACATCCCTATCAATACTTGTTTAAAGATGGGACATTTTTTGTTTTTATGAATAATGAATCTTATGAACAAGTAACACTACCTGGTAGTATGGTAGGCGACCAAGAAGAATTTATGAAAGAAAATGAAGATGTAGCAATTATGTTTGAAGGTGAAAAAGCACTTGCCGTCGAAATCCCTTTACATGTTAATCTTGTTGTAGCCCACACAGAACCAGGGTTAAGAGGCGATACGGCAACAAATGTTACAAAACCTGCAACATTAGAAACTGGAGCAACAATCAATGTTCCTATTTTCGTAAATGAAGGTGATAAAATTAGGGTTGATACTCAATCAAGATCCTACATTGAAAGAATAAAAGATTAATATTAATAAATAAGGGTTTGAAATGGACTTAAAGTATGTGAAAAGTTTGCTTAAACTTTTTGATGAAAGTACGGCAACGGAAATGACTATTGAAGAGAATGGTGAAAAAATTAAACTTTCTAAAAAAAGTGAAAAATTTAGAAATGAACAACATTACGTTGTTCCTCAGCAAGTTCCTATGAACTTTGCTCCTGCAACAAGCTCATCTGCTGTATCAGTTCAAACTACAAGTAGTGAAAGCAATGTTAATGTTGATAATGATTCTGATTTACATGAAATTAATTCTCCTATTGTTGGAACTTTCTACCGCTCTCCATCACCAGATGCAGATAATTTTGTAAAAGTTGGTGATAGAGTTGAAATTGGTAAAACTTTATGTATTATCGAAGCAATGAAAGTTATGAATGAAATAGAGTCTGATGTAAGCGGAACTATTGAGAAAATTTTAGTAGATAATGCTACAGCTGTTGAGTATAATCAAGTTTTGTTTTTGATTAAAGCAGATTAATCATGATTAAAAAAATTCTAATAGCCAATCGTGGCGAAATCGCTTTAAGAATAATTCGTGCTTGTAAAGAACTCGGAATTAAGAGTGTTGCCGTATATTCTGAAGCGGATAAATATTCATTGCATACAAAGTTTGCCGACGAAGCAGTTTGTATTGGACCTCCCCAAGGGAAACAAAGTTACCTTAAAGTTCCAAATATAATTGCCGCTGCCGAAATAACAAATGCGGATGCAATTCATCCAGGATATGGTTTCTTATCTGAGAATGCTGAGTTTGTAAATATTTGCGAAGTTCATAATATTATTTTTATTGGACCTTCCGCAGAAGCAATCAGAAAAATGGGCGATAAGTCAGTTGCAAAAGAAACAATGAGAGAAGCAGGCGTTCCCGTAGTTCCTGGTAGTATTGGTGTTGTTAATTCTTATGACGATGTCAAAAAAGTTGCTGACGAAATCGGTTTCCCTCTCCTACTTAAAGCTGTTGCCGGTGGTGGTGGCAAAGGTATGAGATTCGTTTATTCAGAAGAACAACTCGAAAGAGCATATTATACTGCAAGCAATGAAGCTGAAGTTTCTTTCAATAACGCATCATTATATATTGAGAAAATTATCCAAGAAGCAAGACACGTCGAAATTCAAGTTTTTGGTGATAAACACGGAAATGTAATTCACCTGAACGAAAGAGAATGTTCTATCCAAAGACGTAATCAAAAATTAATAGAAGAAGCTCCGAGTCCTGTTGTCTCCCCTGCTTTAAGAAAGAAAATGGGTGATACAGCAATTTTAGGTGCAAAAGCTGTTAATTATGTTGGTCCTGGAACTATAGAGTTCTTGCTTGATAAAGATGAAAATTTCTATTTTATGGAAATGAATACTCGTATTCAAGTAGAACACCCCGTTACAGAAGAGTCACTAACTGTCGATTTAATTAAAGAACAGATTAGAGTCGCAGACGGAAAAAAATTATCTTATGGAATTACTGAACCTCGTCTTCATTCAATCGAATGTAGAATTAACGCAGAAGACCCAGAAAATGATTTCAGACCTTCACCAGGTAAAATTACTGCTCTTCATTTCCCTGGTGGTCGAGGAGTAAGAATTGATTCTCACGTTTATACTGGGTATGAAATTCCGCCTTACTATGATTCAATGATAGCTAAAATTATTGCTACTGCTTGGACAAGAGAAGAAGCAATAGCAAAAATGCACCAAGCTCTTAGTGAAACTGTAATTGAAGGAATTAAAACCACTATTCCTTTTCATAAAACAATGATGAAAAATCCAGATTTTATTAAAGGGGATTTTGATACTAAATACCTTGATAGATATAATTGGTTGGAACATAAAGTGGATTAAGGATAATGTTTCTTAAAAATATAAAAGCCAAGAATTTCAAAAATTTTAAAGAGTTAGATGTCGAGTTTAACTCTTTAAATTTGTTAGTTGGAGCAAATGCTTCTGGCAAGTCTAATTTTATTCAGCTTTTTAAATTTTTAAAGGATTTATCTCAAGTCGGAATTAACAATGCTTTGTCGTTACAAGGTGATATCGAGTTTTTTAAAAACATTGGTAACGACGACAACCAAACGGAAATTTATTATCATTTCATCTCTCATAGTAAAGACTCCGATTTCAAAGAACTAATTTATCACATTCAATTTTATTATGATTCTAAAATTAATTTACAATTTGAAAAAGTATTATTAACAAGCAATAATAATAAATATGAACTATTAAATCAAAATTGTAAATTATCATATCAAAGTAAATTAACAGATGAAAAATTTCCTAAGGAACTAATATCTAAAAAAATTAACAAGGGAAATTGCTTAGCACAGATTTTAGTTGATGTATTTGATATTGATATTTTCAAAAGTAAAATCTATGATTTTGATGTCAAAAAAGCAAAATTGCCTTCAACAATTAATGACTTAATTGAAATAAAAGAAAATGGTTCTAATCTATCAATAGTGCTTAGACATTTGTTTAAAAACGAAAATCATAAAAATACATTTATAAATCTTGTACAACAAGCGCTTCCTTTCATTAAAGATGTTAATATTGAAAACTATTTCAATGAGAACCTTGTAATTAACTTGCAAGAATCTTATTATAAAGATATATTTCTTCCAAGCACAATTCTATCCGATGGAACTATGGTTGTTTTCTGTCTTGTGATAGCAATGTTTTTTGACGAATCTAAAATTAAAATTTTTGAAGAACCTGAGCGAGCATTACACCCCTATTTGATTTCAAGAGTTGTGTCTTTATTTTACGATTCTTCAAGAGAAAATCAAATATTTTTAACAACCCACAATCCTGAGATGTTAAAATGTGTGAAATTAGAGGATATTTACTTAATTTCGAGAAATGAAAATGGATTTTCTTCAATAAAGAAAATAAAAGATTTCGAAAATGCAAAAGTGTTCTTACAAAATGACTTAGGAATTGATGTAATTATCTCATCATCTTTACTTGACTAAATTTTATTAAAAAATGAAAATTCTTTATATTTTTGTAGAAGGTGATGATGACGAAATATTTTTAAAATTTTTCTTTAAGAAATATTTAACTCATTTTGAAAAAGTATACTTTTGGAAATATGCTCAAAAAAAGAAAACTGATAATGTCAAGTTCTTAAAATCAATAAAGCAAGTAAGTGAATGGGATTATTTTATATTTGCTGATTTTGATTCTAAAAATTCTTTAAAAGAGCGAAGAAGAGAAGTTCAACATAAATTTGAAAATGAATTAGATGATGATAAAATTCTTATTGTCATAGATGAGATTGAAAGTTGGTACGCTGCTGGAATTGATTTTAGGTATTTTGATTTAAAAGGACTGAGATTTTTAAAAGATACACAACGTGTAACTAAAGAATTTTTTAATTCTCAAAGTTTAACTAAGTATCACCCAAAAACAAGCTTTCTAATCGAGATTATGAAACATTTTCAGCTAAAACAAAGTTTAAGTAGAAATTTAAGTTTAAATTACACATATAATAAATTATTAGGAGAAAGTATATGAATTTCCCAGAGGGACTAAAATACACAGAAGACCACGAATGGATTAAAATCGATGGTAATATTGGAACAATCGGCGTAACAGACCACGCTCAATCGGAATTAGGCGATGTTGTATATGTTGATATTGATGAAGATTTAGCATCAATAGAGCAAGGCAGTGAATTTGGAACTATAGAAGCAGTTAAAACAGTTGCTGACTTATTAGCACCAGTTTCTGGAAAAGTTATCGAAGTAAATACAGGAATTAATGACAATCCAGAAATAGTAAATTCTGACCCTTACGGCAAAGCTTGGATGATAAAAGTTGAGCTATCTGACTTATCGCAACTTAGCTCCTTAATGGATGTTGACGCTTACAAAGCTCACGTAGGACAATAAAAATTGACTTCCTGACCTAGCTAAAAAAGTTAGTCTATTTACCTCGTCCTAAAAAAATTTATAAGGACTGAGTTCGGAATTAAATCTGGCTCAGTCCTTTTTATTTTGTAATTTCGGATAAAATATAAATTTTTATTTTTTAGCAATTAAATGAGAAATGAACTATATTTGTTTAAAAAAATGTCATAATGTGGATAACTTTTTATTTTTTTTTAAAATAAATTTGGCAAAAAAAAAAATGTTTTAAGTTGCTTTTGAAATAATGATAAATTATTTTTAAATTAACAAAAATTGAGGTGATTGTATGAAATATTTTCTAATATTAATAACAATAATGTTGTTATTTAATAAAAATGCAAGGTCGCAAGTCGACTGTCCTGATTTAACAGAATTTATAAAATATGAAAATTTTGGGCTTGAAATATATCCATCTATATTGTTAGATGACTCAAATGTAGACTTCTTTTATAAACTAACAGGACCAAATTCTTATGATATAAAAATAGACTGGGGTTCTTTAGTAATCCCTACCGATAATGTTTATAGATTTACTTTAAAAAATTATAAAGAATTATATATACAATATGTAATAAATTTTATACTTGGTGGATGCCATGAGTATTCTACAAAAACAATTAATTTATATGATGAAGTAGAGTGTTTGAAGGGTTTGGCATGCTATATTAAAGTTGACCAAACAAACTCAGTTTATTGTTATAACCAAGATTGGGTAGGTGGCGAGCCAGATTGGTTCAATTATCAAGGAACTAAATATTATCCCATAAGAAGCAAAACAAGTTGTGGCACTGCTTGTTGCACAGCATCGTATATCTTAGAATGTGATGGAGAGGTTACTCCTCCTATAGGAACGAGATGGGAAATTTTAAATATAACATATACTTCAACTGGTTGTGATAATTCTACAACTCTGGATTGTTTAACTAATCAATTACTTCCCTGTGAATCTGATTGTAAATAGGAGTGCAAAAAATGAAATTTATCAAAATAATATTAGTTCTTTGTTTATTAAGCGTAAATTTATACTCTTTTGAATTTATTAGAGATAAAAACAAAGTCTTTGATAAACATCAGTTAATGATGGATATGGAATTAGTTGGCGATAACTTATTTATATTAACAAGGAAGTCTATAGATAAGACAAGCAAAAAAGATATTGCAGGTATGTTTAAAATGAATTTATCCGGAGACTTTCAAGAGATTGAAATGACTTATAATCAGGATACTGCTGAACAACAAATTTATGTAAAAGGATGGTCTAAAATCGTTAAAAATGCAAATGGTGATTTGTTTTTAATAAACAATGCTATTTATAAATTTTCGAATAATCAATGGACAAAATTTGACTTCGATATATTTAATGACAATTCCACTGTTAGTGATATAACGTTTGATAAAAATGGTAATATGTGGTTCGTTTGTTTAGAAATGATGATAGGATCATACAAAGGTGGACTTTACAAATATGATGGCTCAAACCTTATTGAAATATATAATGGCTACTTTGATAATGGTTTTGTAAACGGTAAATCAAATTTAATCGCACTAAATAATGGCAACATTGCTTTACAGCGAAAATATGATAAAACTGAATTGGATTTCAGTAAATATGAGGCAAACGATTTATGGGTGTTTAACCAAGATGGAGGATTAGTAAAAACTGCAATGATACATTTATCAGCGGAACTCCCTAAAGGTTTATGGAATAACAAAGATGGAGTAAATGAATTTTACGGCAATAAAGTTAATAAGAGCGTTTCACAGATTTTTGAAAATAGCAAAGGGAATTTATACATTTCGACTGTTAATAAAACTATTTTAAAGCAAGATAGTATTGGTATCATCAATTACGGCTGTTGCCAAGGTTTATCAAAATATAATCTAAAAGATGACATTTGGCGAGTATATAAAGAAATTGATGGTCTAACCGAGAAAAAAAATTCATCTTACGAGCAGTATCAGTCAGTTTATGCTATAACTGAACTATCTGATGGGCGAATACTTTTTACTGGTGAAAGGGGAATTTATTTAATAAATAATGATGATAAAATTGTTAAAGTAGATTCCAAAGTAATATTAGATAATGCTAAATTCATTGTTCAAAGAGATGATATTTATGAGGACGAAGTTTTTGGATATAAAATTGGCACATTATTCGGCGATGAATATGAAAAATATAGTGCTATTACTTCTTTGTTACTCGGTTTCCATGACATTCAAAAATCATCAAATGGGGATATATTTTTCTTTTACACACATGGCATATTAACTATAAACGAAAATATATTTTTAGTTAGCGATGTAAAGGATAGCGAAGCACATATTTTACTTTATCCTAACCCAAGTAACGACAAAATAATAATTAAAGGAATTGACAAAAATAGTAATTATAAAATAATAAACATTTTAGGCGAAGAAGTAGTTCAAGGTGTTTATACAGAATCAATTGATATTTCAAATTTAAGCATTGGTCAATATTTCGTGCAAATTAATAATGCCAATGGAATAAATAACTTAAAATTTATAAAGGATTGAGATCAAAATGAAAATTTTATTAATTATAATCGTATTTTTAGTTAGCATTCACAACAGAATTTACGCACAAGATTGTCCTACTGGAGGAGGTCCTTGGAGTAATCAATTAGCATATTATAACGATAGATATTCCAATTATGCAACTGTAGACTATGACTATAGAAGTATTGGAGGCAATACCTACGAAATTAGAATAAATTGGTCTACCTTAACTAATATTAGTGAATTTCTTTCAGATTCAACAATGATGAAAATTTTAGAAGTGAAAGCAGTAAAAAACTCTATTCCACAAATTGATAAATACACAGGTAAAGTAAGAGTTTATTACGAGAAAGAATGTAAAGCAAAAATAAGGTCTATCATTAGGGTTGATCAATCAGCAGAAGTATGTTGCCCTGAAGGTATGAATGTTCTGGAGAAAATATATACGAGGATGATTAATGGACAAACGTATAGTTTCGTTGACGTTTTTCAATATTTAAGTTGTGGCACAAAGTGTTGTTATAGAGAATACAATGTAACATGCAATTACGATGATGTTTATAACTTCTTTGTATATGATGTTTCCGTACCTACAACATATTCTGTAAATTCTTGCTCTACAATGTCATCTTATGTAGATTGTTTAGACCCAAATTTACCGATACCATGCGTAGATGGAGATTGCGAAGAGTAAAAAAAAGGAGCAAAGTTGTAAATACACTCTAAAATTTAGGAAATTGATACTTATAGGGCTGAGTTGGAATTAAATCTGGATCAGTCCTTTTTATTTTACATTACTGGGCTTTCTATTAACTCAATTTCTTTTTTGTCCGCATTTAATCTTGCTTCTATTCCAATAGGTAAAGTAAGTTTGTTTTCAATGTGTCCAATCGGCATTTCCATTAATATTGGCTTATTGAATGGCTTAATAACTTGCTCAACAACTTCTTTAATAGTATAAGAGTAGTTAGGGAAAAAAGGTTTTCTTTGATTTATATTTTTGAAAGTACCAAAAACAAATCCTTTGCATTTGTCAAGTTTCCCAGAAAGTCGAAGTTGAGTAAGCATTCTATCAATTTGATAAGGATGTTCACCGACATCTTCTAAAAACAATATTGCATCAGTGGTATCTATCTCGTAAGGTGTGCCTAAGGTTGAGCAAATCATTTTCAAATTACCGCCAACTAACTTACCAATGGCTTCCCCACCCTGCAAAGATAAAGCAGAATTATCTTTAAATGTTAAGTTTTCATTAGTGAAAAACATATCTTTTAAATGGCTTATAGTAAAACTATTAAAACTAGATGATGCAACGGGTCCGTGATATGAAACTATTCTTGATTGCGTATAAATGGCAAGCAATAATGCAGTAATATCGCTAAATCCCATAATAATTTTTGGATTTGCTCTAATCAACTCATAATCTAATTTATCTAATATCCTCATAACTCCAAAACCGCCTCGTCCACAGACTATGGCATCAATGCTATCATCTACAATAAAAGACATAAACTCATCTAATCTTTGTTCATCAGGAGCTGAGAAGTAATTATACTTGTTTTTCTGTTTTAATATAGTGTCTCCAACTACAACATTACAAGATAAAGACTTAAATGATCTCACACCTTTATCAATTTCCCACATTGTTGTAGAAGATGCCGGGGCTGTTATAGCAACCTTTGAACCTTCTTTTAATCGTTTAGGGACAATAATATTCATAACGCCAGCTTCATTTTCAAAAACACCGGCAGTTTGAGGTGAAAATTTATTGGCTGCAATAAGCTTACTACTGAGCAAACCTAAGCCAGACAATGTGATAAAACTTCTTCTATTTAACATATCTCGTTTCATATATATTTTTGAGACAAAAATAATGCCACGAAACGATAGTTGTTCTTCTAAATTATGCTGTTTATGAGGACTTGTAAAAACAAATAAAATTTTTAAATTATAAAAATTATTTTTTCACATCATTAGTTTTAATGCTTTTTATTTTGATACGCATAAATAATCACGTAAATTGCAAATTATTATTTTGTAAAAACTAATTAAACAAATATAAGAAATAAAACTTAAATGTTAATAAAAATACTTGTAATACTTTTATACTTCTTCTTCCCATTAATGCATTTCCAAGTGTTTGGAATTGGCAATTTTGGGATTACAAGTTCTGATTTATTAATATTAATATTAGATAATATTTTTTTATTTAATTTTTTCTGGGGTGGAAAAAAACTTCATATCCCAAAAACTTCAATTCATATTTTTATATTTCTTTTATCATTTTTTATGTTAGTTTCTGGTTTAGTGCCACTTTTAGAAGTAAATGACGACTTAATTGTTCAGTTTGCTAAAACTTATGCACACTTCCTTTATCTTTATATTTTTATTTTTTTCGGTTTAACACTAAAACTTGATGAAAGACTAATTTTTAAAATTTTAAAAATCTTATTATTTGCTTCAATATTTGTAAACTTATATGGAATATATCAATTAGTAGCAAGGGCATTAGACTTACCTGGTGGGTGGATTGCTCTAAATAATGCCTCATTTCTTGCAAGAGAAGGTGAAATAACTGCAGATGTAGAGGTTAAACAACTTGCCCTCCAATTTAAAGACTTTTATAGAGCTACTTCAATTTTTTCTGAACCATCTGCCTTAGTAAATTATAACTTGCATAACTTAATTTACCTTTCAATTCCTTTCATAACTAAAACTAAAAAAGTATTTGAGAATAAATTTCTTAATATTTTAATTTTTACACTAATATTAATTAATTTATTCTTAACTTTTTCACTGACTGCCATATTAGGACTTTCATTTTTAATATTTATAAGTATGTTTTTAGAAAATAAAAAATTATTAAAACTATATTTTAAAATATTTATTTTTTCAGCAATAGTACTTGTTATTTCTGACTATATAATTCAAGATATTGTAGGGTTAAGCGTTCTTAATCTAATTGGTGAAAGGGTGCACACCGTATTAAACTATTTATTATTTGGTGAAGATGATTTGGTATCAGGCGAATCATTAACTTGGCGATTACAAGTCGTTTTCGATAGCTTTAAAGTTTGGGCGAAAAGCCCAATTTTAGGTGTAGGTTCAGGGCTTTTCTCACATAATTCTGAAATTGCTAACTTTTCTGATAATTCTTTTTTAGCGTTACTTGCAGAGTCAGGTATTGCGACAGCTTTTACATTTCTTACATTTTTTATTTCTATTTATTACCATTCTATTAATCTTCGACGTAATAAATTTTTAATTAAAACTCCTATTCAATCTTCTATTGTCAATATGATCCCATACATTATGACAGTTCAATTTGAAACTAATTTTTTAACTGCAAATACATATAATACTGTTTCATTTGCAGTTCCTATTTTCTTTATTCTCAATATAATTAGTTCAATCTATATAAACAACAATCATGGATATATTATTAAATTCTTAAAAGTTCCAATGTCTGAAAGATTTCAAAAAAATATTACTCATTATTTAAAAACTAAGTCTATCTAGGCTCTATCGGGCTATCTAACTTTTTGTATTCATTATAATTGTAACTTATTCCTAAGTAAATATTAAATCTTTTAAACTCACCAACTTTTTGATAATTTGAAAATATATAGTCCATTCGTAAAAATGGAGAAAGTGTTTTACTACCCTTTTGATTTAACAAAATTTCATATTTAATAGAGGAAATTAAACCAAAATTCCAATTATTCAAATTACTTGCTGGATTATTATAAAAATCATTTCTAATATTTTTGCCATTCTCGAACTTACTCCCCAATGGTTCAACTAATTTTTCATAAATATCATATCGGCTATATAGACTGACTTCCGTTAGAACACCAAAAAACAACCCAACTTTATTAATATCATAATTTATTCCAAATGAATTTTGAATTGCAAACATATTCAGTTTTTCAACATAATTAACCTTTGCGTATCCATTTTTTATTGAAATCTGCTGATAATTACTATAAACATCATTATAATTAGCTACCCCTAAATCTACAAAATAATTAACTTTATTTAAAAGTTTTGATTTATAATAAACACTAAGTTGATAGTTCTGACTAAATGAACCTAAATAATTTTCATTACAGCAACTCGCTATATTTCCTAAACTTTTAAAGTTTGCTATACTTTTTGAGAACAAAAATGAACCATTTACTCCATAAGAATATAACTTATCATTTTCATTGGCAATAACAACTTTATAAGCCATTATAAACATTAGCATTACGAATATATTTTTTAATTTCATATATATTTTTTTTATAATTTTATTATCTTTAATTTTACAATATTTAATTCACGAATTTTTAATAAACAAATTTAAAAAATTATGAGTGATAATTCATTTAATGCCTTTAAAATGGCGCAGCAACAGTTCGATGCAATAGCAGAACAACTCAATTTAGATCAAGCTACAAGAGATCTATTAAGAAACACAGATAAAGAGTTTCATTTCAACATTCCTATTAGAATGGATGATGGTTCTTATAGAGTTTTTAGAGGGTTCAGAGTGCAACACAATGATGCTCGTGGTCCAAACAAAGGCGGAATTAGATTCCATCCTCAAGAAACAATAGATACAGTTAGAGCATTAGCAATGTGGATGACTTGGAAAACTGCAGTAGTTGATATTCCTCTCGGTGGTGGTAAAGGTGGTATTATTATGGACGTGCATAATCTTTCTATGAGAGAGCAAGAAGCATTATGTAGAGGTTGGGTAAGACAAGTTTGGAAGGCAATCGGTCCAATCCAAGATGTTCCTGCTCCTGACGTGATGTCAAATGGGCAACACATGCTTTGGATTTTAGATGAATACGAGAAAATTACTGGTGCTAAATACCCAGGTGCTATAACTGGTAAACCTGTTGGAATGGGTGGTTCACTTGGTAGAACTGAAGCAACTGGTTATGGTGTAATCTATACTCTAAGAGAAGCATTAAAACAAAAAGGTGTTGATATTAAAAATACTACAGCTTCTTTCCAAGGTTTTGGTAACGTTGCATCATTTGCTATGGAATTATATAGCAATATGGGTGGAACAATTGTTGCTGTTTCTTCTTGGAATAATAAAGAGCAAAAAGCATTTACGTATAAAAAATCTGATGGTATTAGCTTAACTACTTTAAAAAGTATTACAAATAAATTTGGTGAAATCAATATCGATAAAGCAAAAGAACTTGGATATGAAGTTTTAGATGGTGATGCTTGGTTATCACAAGAAGTTGATATTTTAGTTCCTGCTGCTCTTGAAAACCAGATTAATGCAAATTCAGTGAAACTCATCGCAAATTCAGTTAAATTTATTGCAGAAGGTGCAAATGGACCTACTACTCCAGAAGCTGACGAAGTAATCAAATCAAAAGGGATTTGGGTTATTCCTGACTTCTTATGTAATGCTGGTGGTGTTACTTGTTCTTACTTTGAGCAAGTTCAAAATAATATGAACTATTATTGGACAAAAGAAGAAGTTATGGAAAAATTAGACCAAAAAATGACTCACGCTTACCACGCAGTTGCAGAACTTGCTATGAGTAAAAATGTTTATATGAGAGATGCCGCTTATTTGATTGCGATTCAAAGGGTTGCTGAAGCATGTAAACTACGTGGCTGGGTTTAATTGCTTAGATTTGTTTTAAATTTAAAAGGAGGATTTAATCCTCCTTTTTTATTTTATATACGACAAAGCCCAAGATGAAATCATATTACCAACATTGAAAGCGTCGCTGGGTTTCATCATCAAATGCCCCGTTTTATTTAACTCAATAAATGATTTTGGACCGCTTACTTCTTCAAAGTTCTTATAAGCATATTCCCGCTTAATTGTGTCATCATCATTTGAATACATTACTAAAACTGGTTTTGTAATAGAACGCAAATCATGATATTTATCATTTTCTATTAAATCATCAAAAAACTGCTTAGTCAAATCAAATTCAATTCCACCAATAATTCTTTTAGATGACCCGTTAATTTTTGCCTCTTCCCAATTTCTTTTTAACTTATTAGCAAGATGTGAGGGTATATCAGGTGAGGCAATTATTGCAACGGCTTCAACACTTTCTAACTCCATTACTAATCTCATCATAGCAGCACCACCTAAAGAATGCCCAATTAACAACTTAGGTGCTCTATAATTTGTTTTAAGAAAATTATATGCAAATCGAAGATTTTCTAAATTTGAAGAAAAATTAGTCTCTTTAAAGTCTCCTTCCGACTCTCCTAGACCAGGGAAATCAAACCTAAACAATGAAATACCATCTTGGTTTAAAGCTTGTGCAATATATTTAATTGCCCTAAGATTTTTAGTGCAAGTAAAACAAGGAGCATAAAGAGCGATAAATTTCTCTTCGATATTATCAGGAATATCTAATTCTGCTATTAAATTTGTATTATTTGTTCCTGTAAATGAAAGTTTATGTTTAGTCATTATATCCTGAAAATATTAATAATTAATATGAGACAAATATAGATACTACTTAATTTTTTTTGTAAAATGAATTTAATTTTTCTACAGAACGAATACCATCAATCAAAAATAACTTTTTAAATATCTTATTCATTTCTTTAAGTTCATCTAATTTCAATGTCATAGATGCCGAAAATAAACTCCCTGTTGTTGAAATTTCTAATTTTATCATATTATGCTTACCTATAGCTTCGGTAATATGTTGAAGCATACTCTCTTTATCCTCACCTGTGATTCTAATTGAATAGTCATTCTTTGAAATTTGCTGATTATTTTCAAGTAACTTTTGATTAACACCTTTAAAATAATTATATAATCCAATTACTGCATTATTTGTATTAGCAAATTTTGTCCAATCAGGTTTAGGAAAAGAGCTTTTAGAAACACTAACTTCAATTTGGTCGCCATTTCTTAGTTTAAATCCAATATCCCTTGTAATACCATTAACCTTTGCAGAAGTGCAATGTATACCTTTCTCATCGGATTTCTCAAAAGCAAAATCTAAAACAGTAGAACCTTCTGGAATTGTAAAATCTTTTCCTTTCTTATCAAAAACTTTGATTCCAGAATCAAAAAGATTAGTCTTAATAGAATTCCAAATTAATTGAATAGCATCATCTCCCCTACTTTCAATAATATCGCTTACCCATTGTCCCCATTTTTCAATTTCATAATCGGTGAAAATTTTAATATTTCTACTTTCTTTTATTTTGCTAATCGAGAGTATACCTTCTTCAGCAATTTGTTCCATTTCCTCTGTTCTAATTATTACTTCAACTCTTTTCCCATCAGGACCATAAATTTCAGAATTTAATGACCTATTCCAATCAATTTTAGGTGAGGAAATATAATCAATAAAATTTATGGCAGTAAAAGCATTAGCTAAAACTCCATGCGCCCTATAGCACTCCGTTACATCTTTTGATTCAATAATTATTACAATAGAATAAAAATTATCAATATCATTTAAAGCTTTTCCATTTTGTAAAATTTTAAAAATTTCATATTCATGTTTATGAATAATAGAAAATGTATGGAGAATATTAGCATCATTCAATGATTTTTGAATATGGTCAGTGAATATTTTAATATAATTTAAAAACTCTCTTCTTCTTTCACTCAATGCGTCTTTTATTGCTTGATATGTTACTTTATCCAAAAAATAAAATGACAAATTTTCTAACTCCATTTTAATTCTTGATAAACCCAATCTATGAGCTATTGGAGTGTAAAAGTTTAAGGTTTCAAGAGCTATTTGTTTTTGTTTTTCCTCTTTTAAATAGTGAAGTGTTCTTATATTATGTAATCTATCTGCAAGTTTAATTAAAATAATTCTAATATCTTGAACTAAGGCAATGAATATTTTTTTGTAAGTAAGCGCTTTATTTTTTCCTTTATCCGATGAATCAGTAGATATTTTAGTCACTCCATCAACTAAAAATGCAATATTTTGATTGAAATTTTGAGAAATAGACTCAAAAGTAACTTCATCAACATCTTCAATAGTATCATGCAATAAACATGCAGCGATAGATTCTGAATCAACTAAAGGAAATGTAGTAATCAAAATAATTGCAACTTTCAAAGGATGTGAATAATATGGCTTACCTGATTTACGAATCACATCTTTGTGTTTTTCAACACAATACCAAAATGCTTTTGTAATTAGTTTCTCATCATAAAGACCCTTTTCAAAAAGTTTAAACTTTGCTGTTTTCAAAAGCAAAGCTAAATCTTCATCAACATTATCACCAATAGGTAAGTTTTCTTCGTATTCTAAATCAAAAAAAATTTCCATAAGACAAATTTTAATTTTAATTTTATATTTTCACAACAACAAAATTAATTAATTATATGAAAAGAAGAAACTATATTAAACTTTTAGGAGCTTCTGCCCTACTATCTCAAATTAATTTAAAATCAAATACTTCAACTGAAACCTCCGGGAGAACTTTAATTAAACCAAATAAATTATCCGATGGTAATAAAGTAGCAATCATAGCTCCTGCAAGTGCAGTATCTTCTCCAGACGATATTTTTAAAGCAAATGAAATTGTAAAATACTTAAAACTTGAACCAATTTTTGCAAAAAATCTATTAAGTGGTTCAGGTTACAAAACAAGAACTATTCAAGAACGAATTGAAGACCTTCATTGGGCTTTTGAAGATGAAGAAATTAAAGCAGTCTTTTGTATTCGTGGCGGTTATGGTTCTTCTTCTCTCCTCGAGCATATTGATTATGAGTTAATTGCTGATAACCCAAAAATATTCTGTGGATATAGTGATATTACTGCAATGCACCTTGCTATTAACAAATTTTCAAATTTAGTTACATTTCACGGACCTGTGATGCTATCTTCGTTTGATGGAATAACTTTGCAATCTTTTAAAGATATATTTTTTGAAAATAAAACACCAACTTATCAAAACCCAATAAATAAAGAAATTAGAAATAGTTATCAAACATACTCAATTAAAGAAGGAGAATCTGAAGGTGAATTAATCGGTGGTAACCTTTCACTTCTTAGTTCATTAATGGGTACTCCATTCCAACCAGATGTTAAAAACAAAATTTTATTTATTGAAGACACAGGGGAAGAACCTTATAGAATTCACAGAATGCTTGTTCAATTAGAGCAATCAGGAATGTTGAAAAGTATTTCTGGATTAGTTATTGGTCAATGTACAGATTGTAATAAAAACTCTGGTTCAACTTGGGATATGTCAGAAATGGAAGCATATTACGATATATTAAGTAAATACAACTACCCTATTTTTTATGGTTTATTAATAGGACACACTTCAAACCAATTTACTTTGCCACTTGGTATTAAAGTTAAAATTAATTCAATTGAAAATTCACTAACTATTTTAGAAAATTCTTTGAATAATTAACATTTTTTTCTTATTTTTATGTTTTAAAAAAAAAATTAATATATTAAGTGTAACAAAATCGACACTAAAAAGTTAATTGTAATAGTTGATTATTCAAATTAAATTTTAATATTTTTAAGGAGACGATATGAAAACAGTTATACTACTTTTTCTATCAATTTTTTTATTATCCTCGAGTTTATACTCAAAAGATAATCTTTCCCCAAAAGCAAAGGAAGTAATTAAAAAAAAATTACTTAATGCAAATACAATGGGTAAATATTTCGTTATTGCTTTCGACCCTAATGAGACAAGCATAAATTACCCAAAGCAGGTTCTAGCAGTCTATATAGCAGCTTCTGAGCAAACAACTGTTCGTATGCACAGTCCCTCCGGATTTGATAGAAGTTATAATGTTCCAGCTATGGGAGTAGTAACCGTAAGTACAGGCGACGACTTAAATTGGCAAATGGAAAATAGAATTGAGGACAAAGTGAGTCAAAATGGGTTTATCTTGGAAGGTGATAAACCATTTTCAGTTTATGTACTTAACTCAAAATCAGCAACATCAGATGGCTATATGGCAATGCCAGTTAACGCTTGGGGTTATGAATATATTCATTGTTCTTATTGGGATTTTAAAGAAGCAGGTTCATATAAAACTGGTTTTGTAGTTTTAGCAGCAGAAGATAAAACTAAAATTACTATCAACCTAAAAGGGAGAGGCGAAGAATTTAAAACGCTTAGCGGTAGATCACTTAACACAGTAATCACAAAAACGCTTAACAAAGGCGAAATTTATATGATACAAGGTAAAGGCGAAACAAGAGGTGCTTTTGATATGTCTGGAACTATAATTAAAGGTGACAAACCAATTGCAATCCTTTCATCCCACGAAAGGGTTATGATTCCACCATTCGTTGTAACAAATGGGAGAAATCATTTATCCTCTATGCCACTCCCTGTTACTGCTTGGGGTAAGAATTATGTTACTGTAGAATTAAATCGTCAAACAGACAAGGGTGATTATTTTAGGGTAGTTGCTGGTGCAGATAACGTAACATTTGAAGTTAGATGGTATGATAAAAAAACAGGAGCATACCTTGGGTTTTGGGATGGTATTTTAGCTAAAAAAGGTGATTGGGACGATTTTAACAAAGTTTCAGCAGAGATGCCACATTCTAATGAATCAATTAGAGGTATCTCATATTTCAAAGCTGATAAGCCAATTTATGTTGCTCAGTATTCCTACTCTGCTAATTGGGACTTACCTCCAATCAATGACTATGATCCTTTTATGTTTGGAGTATCAGCAGTGGAGCAGTTTACAAAATCAACAATCTTCCAAACTCCATCAAATTCTTCCGGTGGTAATGAGTTTATGGCAAATTATCTTAACCTAGTTATTTATGCTGATGCATCTACTGAAGAGGAAAGAATGGAACTTATTAGAACTTTGAAAATGGATGGAAAATTAGTTTCTGCATCTAATCCAGAAGTTTTTGGACAAAAATTTCCAGCTCTTGGAACAAAATATGATGATAAACTTTATTGGGTTACTCTTGATCCTGCAATTGGACCTCATACACTTGAAGGTGATGTTGCTTTCGGTGGATATGTTTATGGTTTCTCTTCGTTTGACTCTTATGGCTGGAGAGCTGCAACTGCATACAGAAACTTAGGTGAAGTAGACACTTTACCGCCAGTTCTAACAATTCTTGACGATTGCGGATTATATCAAGTTAATGCAACTGAGTTGAGAAATTTTAAAGCCCCTGATGATTGCGATACTTGTAAACCACAAGTCGACCAAGGAATAATTGCACTTCCTACTATTGTTGACTCCGCTAACTTTAAAGCCCCAATCATTGATTATGCAAAAGAACCAGATAAAGCTCCTCCTGCTCAATGGTTTGGTCTCCCTTTTGACTTTGATTTTAACTTTATTTTTGAAGTTGTCGACAAGAAAAAAGATGGCTTTGTTCATTTTATACAAGGAGATAGAACAGGCGAAAATTTTACTGATACAACAATATTTTATTATGCTGACAATCTAAAATTAGATAAAGACCTTAATTATGGCTTAAAACGTCTCTATACAACTAATGAAATAAAAGTAAATTTGATTTCAGATAAAGATTTTGAAACAAAAATTTCTGAAATTAAATTTAAAAATATGTTGGGTAACTTCTATACAGTTACTGCTCCTTCTGGAACTTTATCGATCCCTCCTAGAGGTCAAATAGAACTTACTCTTCAATATAAACCAACAAGAGAATATTTAGACGCAGAAACCTATACCGATGGGCAGTATGATTTAGACTCCCTTATCATTGTTACCGAATGTGTTGAATTTGCTTTCCCTGTTAAAGGACAAGGTGGTGAGCCATATATGTATGTTTCAGATTGGAATAATGGGACTGTTCCAATTAATACTGCATTAGAATCAAACCCAGGTACTTCTCAAAATTTATATGTTCAAAACTATAATAGAGATAAAAAACGTAATGCTACTTTCCCATTGGAAGTTTATGGCATTGAAGTACCTAATGTTACAGATGAAAATGTAACAAATAAACCTTTAGCACCATATACTACTGGAATTGATTTGGCTTTAAATGTAAGCAATGATTTCCCTGTAAAATACACACTTACTCATACTGATGGTGATGCAAGGGTTTCTTTAAACAAAGCGTATATTAATTCTGCGACAACTGGACTTTTTGAAAGAAATGTTCCTTTTAAAACTAATGCAGTTAATTATTTAATTCCAGGCGGAGATAACGGAGACGACACACTTTCTAACTGGAAAACAAGAGTTGTAAGTAGCGATGCTACAATTTCAAATGAACTTTGGAACAAAGAGAGAGAACTAAGAACAGCAGATAACAATACCAAAGCTACAGTTAATTCTGGAATAATTGTTGTTAAAAATACCTCTACTTCAGTTGATCAAGTAAACAATATTACTTTAAAATCAATTTATTTAAATTCTGAAGCTACTGGTGATGCAAGATTTACTTCACCAGGTGGCAATTTCAAAATTAATTTAGATCCTACAATTCCATATATTAAAAGATTAGTTGATGGAACAGGGAATGAAAAATTAGTTCCTGTTGGTGCAACTGGAAATAACACTTTTGAAATTCCAATTTTATTTACACCTCAAGACAATTATAGTGCTACTTCACATATTATTAATGCATCTGTTTATGCTGTAGTAACTAATAATGGTCAAGAAACAATATTAGACGGAGCTCTTACTGGTGAAGTTTACCTTCCAATTTTAGAAGCAATAGGTGATACAAACACAAGTGCAGTATTAATTAATACACAAGCATCTTATACTTTAACTGTAACAATTAAAAACGTTGGTTACAATGGCGATTTATATGTTTGGAATATTGCAAATCCAGATAATAGCGAATTTACTTATGTAGCAGGTAGTGCAGTTGATAATACTGGAACAGCAGTAAGTTTACCAACAAATGCTACTCCTTGGATTATCCCTGTAAATGCAACATATACATTGTCTTATAATTTCACTCCTACTTCCGTTGGAATTAGAAAAGCTAATGTTCTAATTACACATTCAGGCGATATTAAAGAACACGAACCAGTAGAAGAAAGTAGCTATAGACAAACAGGAACTGCATATTTACAAGCCCCTGGTAGATCAACTGGCTTCTATTCAACACCTTTATCATTTGGACCAGTTTTAAAATGCGATGATTTGAACGATATTATAAGTGTTACAAACGACGGAACTGACCCTATAACAATTACAAGAATTTCTTTAAATGATGGAACAGACTTAAACAATGTCCCAGAATTTGATTTTACTTACAAAGGTGGCAACATTAATACATTTGTTGGAGTTGTTATCCCTGCAAATACAACAGAAACCTTTGATGTAAAATTTATTCCTAGTAAAATGCCACAAGGAACGTTTACAACTACACGTGTAGTTGAAATTCAAGGTTCATATAATGCTACTGAAAACCCTGTTACTTCTTCAACTATTAATGGATTAGCACAAGAAAACATTGTTAAGTTTAGTGTTAATGACAACAATGGTACAAAAGATTTAACACCAGATTTAGCAATTACTGATGGTGGTTTTAATTTAGGAATAGGAGTTACTTTAGACACTAAAACTGCAAATAATGGCTGGGACGAAGCAAACATTACTACAATGACATTCAAATTCAAATATAAACTTAATTGGATTCAACCAACTAAAGATGCCAATGGCAATTATATATTAAAAGGACAAAATGGTTGGACATTTAACATTACAAACAGAGAATTAGACGCTACAAATGAAGAATGGGAAATACTTACATTTACTGGAAATGGACCTGCTATTAAAAACGATGGTGTTATTTTATATCCATTCTTTAATGTTAAACTTCCAAGTTTAGCAACTGATAGTCTATCATTAGAGAAAATTGAACCTGAATTATATGACGTCAGCTTTGGCAGTAGAGACTTATGTATCTACAACGAACCAGACAAAGGTTATATTGATGTTCAAGCATGTGCTGCAGCATTCAGAACATTACCAATTCAAACAGGTCAATTCGTAAATAACATTCAACAAACAGCAACATCAGTAAACTTCAATTATGCTGTTCCGTTTGAAAGCGATGTACAACTTGAAGTGATTGATATGAGTGGAACCGTAGTTTCAATGCCTGTTTCAGGAAAAATAGGAAGAGGATTTTATAATGCAAATGTTCCTCTCTCACAACTTTCTTCTGGTGCTCATATCATAAGATACACAGCAGGACCATTAATTAAAATTGACAAAATAATTATAGTTAAGTAAGATTGACATAGTTATAAAACTATTAAGCCAGCAAAATCAAATTGCTGGCTTTTTTTATATTATTCTACTGTACTTGAATTTATCATAGTCGAAATATCAGAGTATTGATATTTACAATTAAAAGAACAATTTGCAAATAACAAAACATTTTATATATTTGTAAAAAGTGGAAGCACAAAAAAAATAAAATGAATTTTCTTTATGCTAAATAAAATACTCCATATTCTCCTAACTCCTTATATATATATATATATATATATATACGCTTGCTTTATACAACAATCCGAAATCGCAAATTCTCTCTACTATGAAATTAAAAATAATTTACAAATTAAATGTTCTAAGCAAAACAAATTACAGGAGTTCAAACTTTATAATTTAGTTAAACAAAAGTATAGGCGGAACGGCATCTAACCTAAATGCTTATGCCTGTTGGCGTTCATAATTTTTTATGGACTAAAAAAAGATTTTGTTTAACTAATTTAAGATAAAAAAATGTCAAAAATTTAAAATATTGATTTTAAGTGTTTTTATGATGGTGAGTTTTAATAAGGTAATGTACTCTCAATCAACAACATTTTGTGGTGGATGCGAAAACGCAGAAAATATTATACTTGATGGTGTTTTTTCTATGAAAGTAGGTGAATGCGATGTTGATGTTATTTATGATTTTAGAAATTGTGGTACACCACCTAACCAAATTCCTACATTGGATATAAAACAAATTAATATTGATAATTGTGGAGGAACTACGCCAAGCGAAGATATAGTAATGGCACAAGTAAAAAGAATGATGCTTTTATTCACTTTTTATTGGTCAGGTGAACCTGGAATAGTTCCAGATGATTTTGATGTTGCTATTAACGCTCCTGCTTGTTTTGACTTTGTGAGTAATGGCACTTTTTCTGAATCAGCAACTACTTTTCTTGGGCAGCCAAGCTGTACTTTTTGTTGTTCAAATACATACACGATTGATGGGGCAGGTGGTTCTGTTTTTATTGATAATATTGACAGGCGACCTTCAAATTCAACAACTTGTACTTTGAACTCAACTTGCACAAACGTATGTGCCGAAAATGAATTAGAAGAAGGCGATTTGGTGAGTTATATTTTACCGAACTCTTGTTATTCAGAATCAAGTGGTACCACAACATTCAAATATTTTGCAAGTATAATAGACCAGGGATCATATACTGCTAATTTTAATTCTGTAATGTATTTTACAGATAATTTTAACGGTTCTTACGAAGTATCTCCTATTTTCATTACTTCTAAAGTTAATAGGATAGATTCTGATGCAAGGTTCCAAGATTATATTGAAGAACTAATATATAACAGAACAACAGTTTTAGGTGTTAATGCAGCTGATGATATGATATTAAAAGTACGACCTTGTTGGAAAAACGAAGGTCAAAACACTTTCCCTTGTTCTGATGATGCTTGTTGCTCTTTTACATTTACGTTTATGCCTCCAACTTATACAACTTATGTTAAAACAGGCACAAGTTCTACGACTTGTACTTCTTCTTGTGGTATAGAAGTTTGTAAACAAATAAGCAATAATATGAATGGTGGTACAATTACAAACCAAAAAGCAATGTTTGAAAGCGAAACTAATAAAAATATTAATACAATTGTTGAAATATATCCAAACCCAAGCAATGGATTAACTAATATTAAAATTGAATCTGAACTTAATGGTCAGGGTAAATTTAATATTTATACAATTGATGGACAAATCATTGCAACAAGGTCATTTTCAAAAAAATCGAATGTATTTAATTATGAGTTAAATACTAAAACATTTACAAATGGGACATACTATCTAAGTGTTTTTATTGACGAGAATAAAGTAAAAACTTTAAAACTCGTAATCAATAATTAATATTTCTTCATAAAAAGAGAGGGGTAGTTCCCTCTCTATTGTTTAAGGATAATTATGAAATTTTTAACCATAATTTCTTTTTATATTATTAGTTTCTCTTTATATTTAAATGCTGATTGTTATAATTATAGTTATGTATTATCTTTCAACCCTAATACTTATAAACAAATTTGCTTTGATTTCCCATTAGAACACAAGTTATCAATAAATATTTTTGCTACCAATGATTCTCACTTTGAAATTAACATTCCACATTTAAATATTATGGAAAGATATTTTTTAAAAAAGGGAGATTCAAAGAAGTATAGTTTTGATTATAGTGAATTTAACTTAGAACTGTATCAACATAGTATTAGAGAACCAATTTTTGTTAATTCAGAAAATGAAGTGTATATTATTATGTCTGATGATTTATTTTGGAATACTGACGCTGAAAAAGTTTCAACAAATTGTTCTTATGGAAAACATTTTATTGTTAATCAATATTTTAATTATGATTTTGTAAACCATAATAGAAAAAATGTTCATAATTTAAAAATAACAGCTCAAGATAACTTTACTGATGTGATTTTAAGAACAATGAAAAACAATGACTATTATGCACAATTACAAATAGGCAAAAATTATCATATAAGATTAGAAAAAGGTGATACCAGAACATTTTACTTTATAAATGATTTTTCAGGTTTAGAAATTTCATCAAATAAAAACATACAAGTTGCGACATCATCAACATGTATAAATCTTCCAAAGAACAATGCAAAATATAAAGGAGATGAATATGGATATGCGGATTTTATATACACAAATATGATTCCGACTAAATATTTAGGGAATGAATATATTTTAGTTCCTTTTAAATCAATAAAATCATCATATCATTACAAAATTGTCTCTTTAGAGGATAATAACCGAATATACATAAATAATAAATATATAGACACCTACAATAAAGGAGATTATTTTCAAGGAATTACCGATTCAGTTATGTTAATTAAAAGTAATTTTAATATTAGCGTTACACAATATGGGAATTTTTTTGCTGTAGGTGACCCTTGCATGTTACAAAATATTCCTATAAATCAAAAGAGTAAATTCGTTCAGTTTGTGAGTTATAATAGTCCATCAAAAAAAGGTGAACCTTCGAATATTTCAATTTTAAAAGAGAAAAATGATGATATATTTTTAGATGATTATATCATAAATTTAAAATTTAATGAAGTACCGAATAGCAACTATGAGTATTTAGACATACTATTAGATGAAGGATATCATGAAATTAAAACGTCAAAAGGTTCAATAGTAACTTGCTTTTCTGGACGTCCTGGTGATGGAATTTGTTACTTGGCAAACAATAGACTTTATAGCAATGAAGATGAAGACATTATAGTAAGATTAAATAATAATTTAGGGAAGAATTACATCTGCTCCTCTTCTCCATTCGTTTTGTCAGCAGATGCGCCAGAGAATGCGATTGATTTTGATTGGACAATAAATGACACTTTACACATTAAAGGGAAAGAAGTTGAACTTGATTTGCCAAAATCGGGTAAATATAAAATTAGACTAAAAGTTGATAATGATGAGAATCGAGTTTATGAATGGGAAGTAACAAGGTTAGAACCAATCACAGGTGATTTAGATTCAGCTATTTATCTTTGTAATGATAGTTTAACTTATATTTCAATGAATGCAAGTGGTGGAAGTGAAAGCAAGTCTATAACTTGGTTTCCTGCGAATAATCTTAAAGACCCAACTCAATTTCATATAGAATTTATTGAGCCACTTAAAAAAAGTCAAACTCTTTATTATGAAATAGTTGATGATAATTGTTGTTCATATAATGATTCTATAACTATAAATATCACAAATATTTACCCCCACCTCACCGCCACCCAAAACAACTTCTGCGAGGGTGATAGTGCTACTATTTCGCTGGATAAAGCGTATGAAACAATAGTGTGGAATACTGGTGAAACTACGAAAGATATTGTCGTGAAGACAGCGGGGGTTTATTCTGCCACAGTAACAGAAGGTGAATGCTCAAATACTGCAAGCATTGAAATTAAAGTTAATCCATTGCCAGATTTTGACGTTAAAGCTCCTAATGGTCTGCTAATTTGTGATGGTGGAAGCGTGGAGATTGAGATTGAAGCAGACCCGAATATTAGTATTCAATGGTCTGATAATTCAAGAGTTAGAAAAAGAACTTTTAATCAGTCGGGGACATTCACAATCACAGCGAAAGATATAAAAACGGGCTGCGAATTAACAAAAGAAATTGTCATCAGCGATATGAACGAAATTCAAGCGGATATTCTCGGAAATCGAACATTTTGCGATGGGGAAAGTACAACTTTAACCCTCAATCCAGAAGGTAAATCTTACCTTTGGAACACTGGCGAAACAACTCAAAGTATTTTAGTGAAAGAAAGTGGAATATATTCAGCTACAATTACAAGTGAAGCAGGTTGTGAAATAACTGCAACAAAAGAAGTTACGAAGTATCCCCTACCTGATTTTGAGATTCTCGGCGAAACAATTATTTGCGAAAATCCAGTTGCTATTTACCCAAATAAAGATTTTGTAAGTTATGAATGGAATACTGGTGCAAATTCCAAAACAATAACTATCACAGAAGCAGGCGATTACTGGCTTCGAGTAACAGATAAAAATGTTTGTGAAACGACAAAAAGTGTTGAAATCAAACAAGCAAATCCAGAGTTAAATCTAAGCACAAATAACATTAATTTTGGCGAAATAATCTTCGGTAGCACCAAAACCCAGACCATAACTGCGGATAGAGATGTTATTATCACAAAAAACACTGCTAAATTTAATGCAAATATTAATAATAAAAACATAAATATTATTTTCAATCCGACAAATATTGGCGAGTATATCGACACATTAATTGTTGAAACAGAGGGTGATTGCAAAGCCACAGACACAATCTATATTACTGGAGTTTGCAAAGCAGAAATACTTGCAAGTGTAAGCAATGCAACAGGTTATCCGAATGACAACATCACAAACAAAATAAGTTTAGAATTGCAACAACAAATTCCACTTCCAATAGATTTTAACTACAATTTGACGCTTAACATCAATCAAGATGCAATTTACATAACCGACAATACAACATATAGTTACGCAAATGGAAAACTTGTAATTGACATCGCTGATTACTTAAATAAATCTGACTATCAAACACAAATTAAAGATATAAACTCAAGAATAAACTTAGCACGGAACCACGAAAACCCTATAAAAATCAGTAACTTCACAACTGACAATGAATTTCTAATCCCACTTCGCAAAGACGGGAACATCACAATTTACGAAGTATGTTTAGATTCAATGCGTTTAATTGAGAATTACACCCCTGCAAACATACAAACACTAAACAGAACTACAATAATACTAAACACTTACGAAAGCGGAGCATATAAAATAGAGATCAACGATTTAACAGGTAAAGTAATCAAAAAACAAACACAAACGACAAAAAACAGCGAACAAATAAAGTATAACTACGAACTCAGCACAGGCACCTACATAATCAAAATCACAGAACCTGGTAAAATCCAAACAATTAAGGTGATATTTGTAGAATAGTTCCCTTCGGCTCCGCTCAGGGAACGAACTAGTTCATTGAGCGTAGTCGAAATGAATTTCGTCTCAGTCATTCTGAGCGAAGCGAAGAAACCAGTTCTAACATATAAAATCGAAGATTTTACCAGCAAAAAGTCCAAAATTCCCCTCTATTAGAGGGATGTCAGCTTGCCGACGGGGTGTTTTGTATTAAAAAAATCTACAATCTCTTACAGACGAAATAAA
>CAYXMM010000006.1:115054-140957 GCA_964465945.1 uncultured Hyphomicrobiales bacterium | reverse complement strand
GGCATTGCCTAAATTGGCATTGCCTAAATTGGCATTGCCTAAATTGGCAAAAAATAAAATACTATTTGATTTTTTGTTCAATTTAATTTAGGAGTCGTTATGAAACACATAATACTAAAATTTAGTATTTTTTCTATAGTTCTATTATCATCATTAATGTGGTCGTGCAAGGAGGAGTTACCGGTGAGGGATGAAATTATAAATAAGCCCATTACTTTTCCATCTTCAACATTCAATCAAAACCCTTTAGAATGGGCTGGAATACAGCATAATTTACTATATGACTCTCTTGTAAATAATTTAGATTATTCAGTGTGGGATTCAACCTGGATTGATACTAATTTTGTTGATTCTTCAATAAAATTTATAAATTTTCAGAATAGTTATTTAGAAAATTTAGGTAAAGAATATTTGTTTTTACTTGGAGATTTAGATGCTTTAACAGATAAGATAATTTATGATGTAACAATAGCCAATCATATTACTGTTAAAGAAAAAAATTATGCTTTAAAAATGATAAATTTCTCTATTAAGACATTGTCTCCAGATAGTGCGGCTAATTCACAAGAAGTTTTAGATTCGATATACTCAATTGAAGATGACATACTTAATGAAACTTGGAATGAAAACGAAATGTTCGCATTTTTCTGTATTTCTATGATGAAGCATTCATACGAAAAGCATATAGAAGAAAGTTCATCATTATATAAAGATGATAACATTAGAGATAGTAATAGATTTATAAGAAATTTAAACTACAAGAGAAATAAGTTAACATTACAAAAATTAAAGGTAGTAGACAATAGAACAAGGGCTGGAGTTTGTGGACTTGTCGATTGGACAGTAGGAGCGGGGATATTTTTAGGATCAACTTCAGCATCTGGTGGTTTAGACATAATTGCTGGTGCAAAATTAGGAGCTGCGTGGGGAAGTGCAGCTTCTGGTCTAACAGACATATTAGGTGCTCATTTAGACTGGTGGGACTCGTCAATTTGGTGAAAAATATGAAACAATTGGTTTATATTATCATTATGGTAATCTTCTTAGGGTTGTTTTTTATTACCGGCAATAGCACTTATATGCTATTACAACTTATAATCACAGCAAATTTTGAGCTTTATGATTTTTTTAGAAATGTTAAATATTCAATTGCATTTTTAGTTTTATCTATTGTTTGTGTAAGTGTCTCGTATTTATATAGAAATCTTATAATTGATACAATTATTTTTTTTATATTTTTAATAATATCTATATTTTTCTTATATAAAAACAACTTTACATTTAGACCTGAAATAACAAACAAGGAACATTAATTTTTCAACCTGCAAAGTGATTTCACTCTTTGCAGGTTTTTTATTTGTGTATATTAAATTGTTTTAGAAGATTTATTTTAAATAATTTAGAAGTTTAATGAAAGGGATATTTGGAGTATTTAAAGTCTTATTAATTTATTTAAAAGCTGAAAGAATTAAGTTTAAGTTAAAGAAAAATCTTATTATATCGATTGTGTTCGGTGTTGTATTCTTAGGAATACAGACGCTAATACATTATACAAATTCAGAAGAAATCCTATTTTCATTTCCTGATGTTATAAAATCAGTCATACTTTTACACTTAAATACTTTCATAATTATGTTTTATCCGTTAATATTGTTCTATTTTATAGCCGATAGTATTTCAATGGAGGTGGAGTATAATTTTAAATCTCAATTAAAAATACAAGGTGTAGAAAGTTCAAATATAATTTTATCAAAGTTGATGTATATAATTGCGATAAGTTATATTAATTTAGTTTTGATTATAATATTATCTCTTGCTTTCGTATATTATTTATATTTATTTGAAGGTGTTAATATTCAATATAATATTGATTCTATCAAGTATTTAATATTGTTTTTCACATTATTTCCAATATTATTATCGCCATTAATTTACTTATTTTTAAACTTGTCCTTTTTCATTACAAGAAAAAATATTTTAATCACTTATTTAATTCCACAAGGGGTTTATTTTGTTTCTTTATATTTTTTAATTTCTAATAATAAATTTGAAAATTATTTATTTTATTCGCCAATCAACCTAATATTTACTTTGTT
The DNA here is from genome assembly GCA_964465945.1 of uncultured Hyphomicrobiales bacterium. GTDB lineage: Bacteria > Bacteroidota > Ignavibacteria > Kapaibacteriales > UBA2268 > JAJRPT01. The sequence continues at coordinate 138,861 of CAYXMM010000006.1, read as the reverse complement.
AACAAAGTTTAAAGATAATATAAGTATTTTTGAAAGTCAGAATATTAAAATGATTTTAAAATTTATATTAATTGCTTTAGGGTACAATTTATTATGGTTTTGCGTTTTTAATTTCAAGAAAGTTTTAGATAACAGAAAGTATATATTAAAAGGAAATTAATTAATATGATTGAATTAAATAATGTTTCTTTTTCATACAGTAAATCTCCTTTTATTAGTGAACTAAATCTGACTATTCAATCGGGAAACTTTACATGCTTAATTGGTGAGAATGGTGCCGGAAAAACAACACTTTTACAATTAATTGCAGGATTACTTTCTCCAAAGAAGGGTGAAGTAAGAATTGATTCGCAAGATTATAGGAATGATGAATCTATATTGCGAAACAAAGTTTTTGCCACAATTAATGAACCGAAGTTTTATAATCATTTAACTGCATATCAAAACTTAGAAGTGTTTTGTATTTATAAAAGTATTAGCGCAAATAAAATAAGTGAAGTTTTGGAATTGCTTAAAATAAGCGAAAATAAGCGTATTTCTGAGTTATCATCAGGTATGAAGCAAAAACTTACACTTGCCTTCCCTTTGCTTTATAATTATGAAGTTATAATTCTTGATGAACCATTAGCAAATTTAGATATTTTCTCAATAGAATTGGTTTTAAACTTATTCGCGAAATTGGATAAGGTTAAAAATATTATAATTTCAACTCATATTTTGAGTGAATTTGGTGAGTTTTTTAATGAATATATTTTGATTAAAAATGGCAAAGTTGTTTTACAGGAATATAAAGATGACACTTTTATTGAATATAAGAAAAAGTTAATTGTAAGATACCACAATTCATAAAACCAATTAAAATTATATTTTCTACAATTTTAATATAATTAAATATAAAATTTTACTTAAATCAATAGTTTAAGATTGTTATTTAATTCAGATAACTTAATTTTGTAAAAAAATATAAATTAAGAAGGAAAAAATGAATTTCTTAAAGAGAACTGCAAAATGTGGTGAATTGAACGAAAGTTATGTGGGGAAAGAACTTGTATTAAATGGCTGGGTTAATATTAAAAGAGATTTGGGTTCGTTAGTTTTTATTGACTTACGTGATAGATATGGAATTTCTCAATTAGTAATTGAATGTGAAAATAATCCTGAAACAGCAAAAATTAGCTTAGATGTTAAAAGTGAATATGTAATTGCTGTTCGTGGAGTGGTGAGAAAGCGAGAAAATCCTAATCCGAATATTCCAACTGGAATGATTGAAGTTCTTGTTAGTGAATTGCAGATTATTAATAAAGCGGAATTACCTCCATTTGAAATTGCCGGAGAGAATGAATCTTCAGAGGAATTAAGATTAAAGTATCGATATTTAGACTTAAGAAGAAATAAAATTCAAAGCAAGATGCTTTTGAGGAATGAGGTTTATAAAATTACTCATGACTATTATTATGATAATGGATTTGTTGAGGTTGAAACTCCTGTTTTAATGAAATCTACTCCAGAAGGTGCGAGAGACTTTTTAGTACCGAGTAGAATTAATAAAGGTAAGTTTTATGCTTTACCTCAATCTCCGCAGATATTTAAACAAATTCTAATGATTTCTGGTTATGACCGATATATGCAAATCGTTAAGTGTTTCCGTGATGAAGATTTAAGGTCAGATAGGCAACCAGAATTTACTCAAATAGATATTGAAATGTCTTTCATTAATCAAGATGAAATTATTGAAGTTAATGAGAATTTTGTGAAAACTCTTTGGAAAAAAGTTTTGGGCTATGAGGTGCAAACTCCTTTTTCAAGATTATCATATAAAGATGCAATGTCTCGCTTCGGTTCTGATAAGCCAGACCAAAGATTCGAAATGGAGTTAGTTTCTATTAAAGATATTGTTTTGAATAGCGAATTTGCAGTATTTAAAGGAGTAATTGAGAAAAATGGGGACATTATTGCTTTAAATGCAAAGAATTGCGCAGGATACTCAAGAAAACAAATTGATGACTTAACTGAATATGCTAAAAAATATGGTGCAAAAGGGCTGGCTTGGATTAAGAAGCAAGATGGTGAAATTAAGTCTCCAATTGCTAAGTTTTTATCCGAAAGTGAAATGAATGCAATTATTGAGAAAACCAAGTTAGAAGAAAATGATTTAGTGTTAATTTCTTCTGATTCGTGGACTAAAGCATGCACTATACAAGGTGCTATAAGGTTGAAGATAGCAAAAGATGAAGGAATTTTAGATAAATTGAAAGATGTATTTCATTTTTCTTGGGTTGTAGATTTTCCATTATTTGAAAAAGACGAGGAAACTGGAGCGATTTATTCTATGCACCATCCTTTTACTTCACCTCACCCTGATGATTTAGATTTATTAGAAAAAGATCATTCGCAAGCAAGAGCATTAGCTCATGATATGGTGATTAACGGGCATGAAGTTGGTGGCGGTTCGATTAGGATACATGATAGTCAGGTACAAAGTAAAATGTTTTCATTGCTTGGCTTAACCGATGAAGATGCAAATGATAAGTTCGGTTTCTTACTTGATGCTTTGAAGTATGGCGCCCCACCACACGGTGGAATAGCATTTGGGTTAGACCGACTTGTGATGTTATTAGGTGGAACTGATAATATTCGCGATGTGATTGCTTTTCCTAAGACTACATCGGGCTTATCGCTTATGGATGGCTCGCCATCATTAGTTGATAATACTCAGCTCGCTGAATTAGGAGTTCAGTTATTAAAACAGAGTTGAAAGGGACTATAAGTATTGCTCTAACTCTAATTATTTATTAAATAAGGTATTAAGTAAATTTTATTTAAAATAAAAATTTACTTAATGCGTTTACAAATTTAGATTATTAAGAATTTCTTAATGATTTATTGTTACTTGAATTATTAAATTGGTGAAATTGTATGCATTATGCTATCCCTATTACTCAAAAACTAAGAAAATTAATTAGGTCGCTAAACCAAAAACATAATAGGGATCAACACCATTTGTTTATTGCAGAAGGTAGTAAATTGTGCAGTGAAGCTTATGATTCAGACTTTGAAACTGAGCTACTCGTAGTTAGAGATTCACCTTCAGCAGAAGTTTTAGATATAGTTGAAAAATTTGCTGAAACTGGTATTCCAATTTATAATGCCCCAAAGCATCAATTTGACCAAATGTCTTCGATGCGATCTCCAGAAGGACTTGTCGGAATTATAAATAAACGTCAAATGGAAATTAAGCCAAATGAGAATACAATTATTTTAGATGGAATAAATGATCCTGGCAATTTAGGAACAATCATAAGAACAGCAGAATGGTTCGGATTTAAGCAAGTTATTTTAGGAAATGATAGTTCCGATCATTATAATCCAAAAGCGGTTAGGTCATCTATGGGGGCAATTTTTAAGTTACCTATCCATTATTTTGAAGATTTACCTAATGAGATTAAAAATTTCTTCGGGAAAATGGAAATGTACGGCGCTTCTTTAGATGCTAAAAAGAGTTTAGAATCAATTAAAACAAAAGGTAAGTTCGCCGTTGTTTTCGGCAATGAATCTCATGGTATTTCACCTGAAATGCAAAAAATACTGACTGACTCTTTTATCATTGAAGGAAAAGGGAATACTGAGTCTTTGAATGTTGCCGTTGCTGCTGGTGTTTCCTTAAATCATTTTGCTAAATTTATATAAATGTTCGACAATAAAAAAAAACAATCCTTAACGGATACTTTAATTGATTATCTTTCAAAGAAATCTGCACCTGTAAAGTTTAGTCAAATCGCTAATAGGTTAAAAATTATGAATACAAGTCCTGATTACGAGGAGTTGAGGGAGTTTGTTCATGAACTTGAAAATAATGGTGTTATAGAAAAATTAGCTAAGAAAAAGTACCAACTTACAGCAAACGATACTTATAACGTTTTTATTGGAACTTTATATATAGATAAAATTAAAGCATATATAATTAGTAATGATAATAGCGGAACTGTTATAAATATTAGAAATAAATATCTATCAAATGGATTAAATGGCGATGTCGTAAAAGTTGAACTAATTCCTGATAGAAATAATAAATTATTTGGAAAAGTGATTGATATCGTTGAACGAAATAAAAATAAGATTAAAGGTAAAGTTGAATATGATGGTAAAGAATTTTATTTTGTTCCCGAATCTGATAATTACTTATTTGATTTTTACATTCCCAGTGATAAATTAAATGGAGCAAGGGACAATGATTTTTGCAAAGCAAGAATTTTAGATTGGATTGATGTAAGAACTAATCCCTCTGTCGAAATTATAGAAGTAATACATAATACTGAAGATTATTCTGTTAAGTTTAATGAAGTTGTGGAAGAATATGAATTAAATCCTAATTTTTCAGATGCTGTCATTAAGGAGTGTGAGATAGTTTCTCGACCAAAATCACAGAAAACTTATGTAGGTAGATTAGATTTAAGAGAAGAGTTTATTGTTACAATAGATCCAGACGATGCAAAAGATTTTGACGATGCCCTTTCTCTTACAACTGATTTAGACGGGAATAGAGTATTAGGTGTACATATTGCCGATGTTTCACACTATGTAAAAGAAAATACTGAATTAGATATTGAAGCAAGAAATAGAGGGAATTCAACATATCTCGCTGATAGAGTAGTACCTATGTTGCCTGAAATTCTATCTAATGATATATGCTCCTTGAAGCCAAGAACAATTCGATTTGCTTATTCTGTGATTATGACTTTTTCTAAAAAAGGACATATTATCGACTATCAAATCGCTGAAACTGTAATCAAAAGCAAAAGAAGATATTCTTATGAAGAAGTTTTAGATGTGTTGAAATCAGGTGAAGGCGAGAATGCCGAATTTCTTTTAGCTTTAAATGATCTTGCTAAACAACTTCGAGAAAAAAGATTTAAACAAGGCGGGATTAACTTTGAATCAAGTGAGGTAAGGTTTAAGTTCGATGAAAATAAAAATCCTATTGAAGTTAAGCTAAAACAAGCAACAGAGGCGACTCAGTTAGTGGAAGAATTTATGTTAGCGGCTAATCAAGTAGTAGCAAAAGAATTTAATAGGTTTACAAAAGATTATCGACTTGATGCGCCTATTCCAACAATTTACAGGATTCACGAAGAACCTGACCAAAGCGTAATTCGAGAGGCGATTGATTTCGTTTCTTCCTTAGGGAAGAAATTTTCCTCATCGAAGATTTCTTCTTCATTAATAAACTCAATTTTGGAGCATTATCACGGCAAAACAGAAGCAAATTTGGTAAATCAAGTTTTAATTCGTTCGCTTCCAAAAGCAATTTATGACCCAATAAACTATGGACATTTTGGATTGGGCTTTGCTGATTACACTCACTTTACTTCACCAATTAGACGCTATTGTGATTTGATTGTGCATAGATTATTAAAAGAATATTCTGCAATGAAGCCAGACATTGAAAGATTAAAATACTTACGTGTTTTTACTCATTCTATTTCTAAGCATATCTCTCAAACTGAGCGAAATTCTATGGAAGCTGAAAGAGCTGCGGCAAAATTGACACATACTATAATGATGCGAGACAAAGTAGGGCAAGAGTTTGATGCTACAATTTCTGGTGTGATTGATTTTGGAGTTTTTGTTATGATTGATGATTTTTATGCGGAGGGATTGCTCAAAGTCAAAGAAATTGATGATGACTTCTATGTTTATGAAGAGAAAAATCATAGGTTTGTTGGGCGATCTACGAAGAAGCATTTAAAAGTGGGTGGTAGATTAAGGGTGAAACTTATAAGAGTAAATATTGATAAAAGATTTATGGATTTTACTTTTGTTAATACTGAAAAGAAAAGTTCAAGAAGGTCGAGGTAATTAAGGATTAAAATTGGCAAAGCAACAAAATAAAGTTATGCAAGAATTATCGCCTTATATTACGTTAGGTGGTGAATTTGCTTTTTCTGTTTTAATATTTGTTTTATTAGGTCAATGGTTCGATAAAAAATTTGAAACTGGGAATATAATTACAATTTTAATGATACTCTTTAGTGTAATTGGTGGTTTTATACGAATGTTTTTCAAGATAACTCAATTAGGGAAATCAAAAAATGGAAATAATTCTGGGGATAACTCTTCCTCTAATTAAATTTATTATAAACATATTTATTTTAAAAGTAACAGCAAAAGATAAAAAAAATTTAATGAAAGGATTTTTTATTTCATTAGTTGCTGGCTTTATGTTCTTGCTATTTGGTACCTTGATAGTAATGCTTTTTGTAAAGATGAATTTGATAGAATTTGTCATAACTTTATTTATAAGTTATGTGATTTTGATGATTTTTGAAATTTTATTTTTTTTAAGAAAAAATAAATTCTTAAATTTGCAACGATAATTTTGCAAAAATCGAAAAACATAATTTAAGAGAAAAACATACTATGAGTCAAGATAGTTTGCAGACTGAAGTCCACAAGCCAAGTTCTGATAATCCGAGTGATAAGATAGTTGAGCTATTGGGTGGTATTGGCGACCATTATGAGTTTAATTACAGCACTTTTCATTTCGACATTCTTCCATTTATATTTTATGATAAAGGAAGTTTTCACTTCTTTTCAAATAAAAAGTCAATGGAAGCAAGTGGTGATTATATATTCGAACATCACCATCCAGTAAGAACATCAGATCATCAAGCTCCTGATTTAGATTTAACTGTTACTAACTTGGTAGCATTTCAATTTATTGCAGCAGTATTAGTTATTACTGCATTCTTTAAAATCTCAGGAAAATATAGGAAGGAGCCAAAGAAAGCACCTTCTGGATTTCAAAACCTAATGGAATCATTAATTCTTTTCGTCAGAGAAGATGTAGTCAAACCGAATTTAGATACTAAAACTTCAAAAATGCTATTACCATATTTTTTAACTCTATTTTTCTTTATTTTAGTAGTTAACTTATTAGGTATGGTACCAGGTGGGCATGCAGCAACAGGAAACTTGGGGACAACGTCTGCTTTGGCAATTATTGCCTTTTTCGTTATCAATATAGTAGCTATCGTTAGAACGGGTATAGGACATTGGTTAGCCCATTTATTAGGTGGAGCACCAATATGGTTAGCACCACTAATGGTTCCATTGGAAATAATGGGTATGCTTGTTAAGCCATTCGCATTGGCTATGCGTCTTTTTGCAAATATGGTTGCGGGACACGTTGTACTTTATATTTTAATTGGATTGATATTCCTTTTCGGTTTATTAATGTCTCCAATTTTAGTAGGATTTTCAATTTTTATTTTTATGCTTGAAATATTAGTTGCATTCTTGCATGCTTATATTTTTACGATGTTGACAGCAATCTTTGTTAGTTTAGCTGTTGGACATGTTCATGATGAGGCACATAGTCATTAATTTTTTAACAAATATAATTAATTTAAAAGGAGTAATAACATGGGATTATTAGGTGCTGCAATAGGAGCTGGTTTAGCTGTAGTTGGTGCTGGATTAGGAATTGGTAAATTAGCTGCGGCTGCCTTAGAAGGTGCTGCAAGACAACCAGAAGCTGCTGGTGATTTAAGAACAACAATGATTATCGCTGCTGCGTTAATTGAGGGTGTTGCATTCTTTGCAATTATCGTTTGTATGTTATTCTTATTTATTCAATCTCCAAACGTATAATTTTTATTTATAAAGCGTGCTTTTGAGTAAGCACGCTTATTTTAAAATAATCTTAGGTTAAAATCAATATGGAAAGTTTAATTAATGTCAGTCCCGGTCTCTTTATTTGGTCTGTAATTATATTTGGAATTGTATTCTTTATCTTATCTAAATTTGCATTTCCTGCTATTATTAAAGCACTTCACGATAGAGAAGAAGGTATTAATAATGCAATTTTAAGCGCTGAAGAAAGCAATAAAAAAGCTCAAGAAATTCTTGCTGAAAGCCAAGCTAAATTAGATAATACTCAAAGAGAAATTCAATCTTTGCTTGCTAATGGCAAGTCACAAGCTGAGAAAATTATTCAAGTTGCTACTGAAGAAGCTAATGTTATTAGAAATCAAAAAGTAGATGAAGCTAAAAAAGAAATCGAAAGAAATAAAGAAAATGCTATTTCTGAGTTAAGAAAAGAAGTTGCTGACCTTGTGATTATGGCTACTGAAAAAGTTCTTGAAGAAAAACTTGATGCCGATAAGCACAAATCTTTAATTGAAAAATATATTAGTAACATTAATAAAAATTAAAAAATGACTAATACTAAAGCCGCGAATAGGTATGCTCTTGCTATCTTTGAAATCGCTAAAGAAAATAATTTACTTGAAGCTGTTTTAACAGATTTGATATCAGTTCAAAATGTTATTAAATCTTCTCGTGAGTTTAGTAATTTTGTTTTAAGTCCAGTTATTCACCCGGATAAAAAAATATCTGTGTTTAATGAAGTTTTTGAAGCTAAGGTTAATAAAATTTCAACACAATTTCTTAATCTTCTTATTAAAAAGAAAAGAGAGCATTTAACTGCAGCTATTATAAGTGAGTTTGTTTTTCTTTATAATAAAGAAAAGGGTTTAACACCAATTGAAATAGTAACTGCTATTGAATTAGATGATTCAATGAAATCTAATATCGAAAGTAAAGTTTCAAAAGAACTTGATATTAAAGTAGTATCTGAGTTCAAAGTTGATAAAAAATTAAAAGGTGGTATTAAAATTCAGATTAATGACTGGGTTTATGATGCCTCAATTAAATCTAAATTAGAAGCTATAAAAGTTTCACTAACATCGAATATTAATTAAAATTAAATTTAAAGGTTTTTATTATGGCAGACGTAAGACCAGAAGAAATATCAGCGATACTCAGAAGACAGCTTTCTGGGTTTGAAAATGATGCTGACATTTATGAGGTTGGAACAGTTCTACAAGTTGGGGACGGGGTAGCTCGTGTTTATGGGCTAACTAAAGTTATGATGTCTGAACTTGTTGAGTTCCCTAACGGAGTTATGGGAATGGCTCTAAACTTGGAAGAAGATAATGTTGGGGTTGTATTATTTGGTGAGGATAGAAGTGTTAAAGAAGGTGATTCTGTAAAAAGAACTGGTAAAATTGCTTCTGTTCCTGTTGGAAAAGAATTATTAGGCAGAGTTGTTAATCCATTAGGTCAAGCTATTGATGGCAAAGGTGCAATTAAAACTTCTCATACTTATCCAGTTGAAAGAAAAGCACCTGGTGTAATTGATAGACAGCCCGTTACTGAGCCATTACAAACTGGTATTAAAGCTATTGATGCTCTTATCCCTATCGGAAGAGGGCAAAGAGAACTTATCATTGGTGATAGACAAACAGGTAAAACTGCTGTTGCTATTGATACTATTATTAATCAAAAATATACTCACTCTGAAGAAGCAAAAGCAGCTGGTGTTCAACCTGTTTTTTGTGTGTATGTTGCTATTGGTCAAAAAGGTTCAACTGTGGCTCAAGTGCAAAATATACTTGAGAAAAATGGTGCTATGGAATATACTACTATTGTAGCAGCAAACGCATCAGACCCTGCTCCATTACAATTTATTGCTCCTTATTGTGGTTGTTCTATGGGTGAATACTTTAGAGATAATGGTATGCACGCTTTGATTATTTATGATGACTTATCTAAACAAGCTACAGCTTATAGACAAGTATCGTTATTATTAAGAAGACCTCCAGGACGTGAAGCATACCCTGGTGACGTATTCTACTTACATTCAAGATTATTAGAAAGAGCGGCAAAATTCTCCGATGCTAATGGTGCCGGTTCTTTAACTGCTTTACCAATTATTGAAACTCAAGCAGGGGACGTTTCTGCGTATATTCCTACGAATGTGATTTCAATTACTGACGGGCAAATTTACTTAGAGCAAAACTTATTTAACTCTGGTATTCGTCCTGCTCTTAACGTTGGTATCTCTGTATCTCGTGTTGGTAGTGCCGCACAAGTTAAAGCGATGAAAAAAGTTGCTGGTCCTTTGAAACTTGAGTTAGCATTATTTAGAGAGCTTGAAGCGTTTGCTAAATTTGGTTCTGACTTAGATAAATCTACTCTTGCACAACTTACAAGAGGTCAAAGATTGACTGAAATATTGAAACAAGGTCAATTCCAACCTTTAGCTGTTGAAAAGCAAGTCGTGCTAATTGTTGCAGCTACTTCAGGTCATTTAGATGCTCTTCCAGTTGAATCTTTAAAAAGATTTGAAGAAGAATTCTTAACATTACTTGAGACTCAACATAAAGATTTATTAGAAAAAATTAGAATTCAAAAAGCGTTGACAGATGAAATTAATGGAGTTTTAAACCCAACAATTGAAAAATTTGTTGAGTCTTTTAAAAGAACTTTAAGCTAGTTTAAGATGATTGTTTTAACTGGTGCAGCAGGATTTATAGGGTCAGTTTTTCTTAAAAAATTGAACAATATGGGACATAATGATGTCATTATTGTTGATAATCTTGCTGAATCTGTTAAATGGAAAAACTTAATTGGAAAAAATTTCACAACTTATTATAACAAGGAACATTTCCTTGAAATAATAGAGGGTGGAGATTTAAGCAATAGTATTGAAGCTATATTTCACTTAGGTGCATGCTCCTCTACAACTGAATTGAATATGGATTATTTAATTATTAATAATCTTAATTATTCAAAATTTCTTTGTGAATATGCTTTGGAATATGGAATTCCATTTCATTACGCAAGTAGTGCTGCAACTTATGGTCTGGGTGAAAACGGCTTCTCAGACAAGTTCTTTGATAATTTAAAACCTTTGAATCCTTATGGATATTCTAAATATTTATTTGATAAGTGGTTGCTTGACAATGAATTATTAGATAAAGTAACTGGATATAAATACTTCAATGTGTTTGGTCCGAATGAATACCATAAAGGGAATATGGCAAGTATGATTTTTAAATCTTATCATCAAATTTTAGAAAAAGGACAAGTGAACTTATTCAAGTCTAATAATTCTAAGTATAGTGATGGTGGTCAGATTAGAGATTTCATATATGTGAAAGATATTGTTGAAGTTATGTATAAATTTTATAAAAAAGATATAAAAGGTATATATAATTTAGGAACTGGCGTTAAAAAAAGTTGGAATGACTTAGCCAGTGCTGTTTTTAATGCTTTAGGTAAAGATGTGAAGATTAATTATATCGATATGCCTGAAAATATTAAAGGTCAATATCAAAACTTCACATTAGCTGATATGAAAAAATTTAATCGTGTTTTAGATTATAAATTTATGACTTTTGAAGATTCTGTAACAGATTATGTACAGAATTATTTAGTAAAAGAATGGCAATTTATTTAGTGATAAAATGGCAAATTTAAGAGAAATTAGAAATAGAATTAAAAGTGTTAAAAACACTTCAAAAATTACTTCGGCGATGAAAATGGTTTCAGCCGCTAAGTTGAGACGAGCTCAGACTGCGATTGAATCGGCAAGACCTTATGTTTTGAAATTAAATGAAGTGATTGGAAATCTTGTATCTGGTTTAGGCGATAATTATTCAAATCCTTTAACAGAAGGAAGAGAAAGTGTAAATAATGCTGTTTTCGTAATTATTGGCTCTGATAGAGGGCTTTGCGGAAGCTTTAATTCAGCACTTTTTAAAGAAGCTTATAAGTACATTACTGATGATTTTATGAAAAATCATCCAAATGTTAAAGTAAAAGTAATTACAGTTGGCAAAAAAGCTGGTTCTTTCTTTGGTAAAACTAATCTTGATATAGTATCAAAGTATCCTGATGTGTTCTCAAATTTACAATTTTCAACTGCTCAAAATATTATTGACGAAGTTAAAGGTAAATACATAAGCGGTGAGGTTGATAGGGTATTTGTTTATGTTAATAATTTTATTAATATAATTAAACAAGTTCCTACTTTAAGCCAAATTTTACCTATACAGACTAATAATGAAAAAGAACAGAAGAAATCCGACTATATCTTTGAACCAAACGAAAAATCAATTCTTGATGTCTTGCTACCAAAATTATTAAATATTTCTGTTTGGAGATTTTTGCTTGAATCAAACGCTGCTGAACAAGCTGCTCGTATGATGGCTATGGATAATGCAACAAATAATGCTAAAGAACTAGTCGATAAATTAAATATTGTTTATAATAGAGAAAGACAAGCCGCAATCACAACAGAAATGTTAGAAATTGTTGGTGGAGCAAATGCTCTCGAAAATGCTTAGTATTTTATTTTAAATATAAAATGAAGGAGTCTATACTGGACTCCTTTTTTTTATTTATAATATTATTTTTATTGAATAAAATAATAAAAATAAAATAATAAAATTAATTGAGGTGAAAAATGGAAGAAAAATTAAAAGAATTAATTAGTAAATACCATGATAATTTAGAAAAATTATCATCACAAGAAGTGATTTCAGACCAAAAAAAGATAACCGAATTAAATAGGGAGCAAAAGCGTTTAGCGCCCATTGTTGATGTCGCAGAAAATTATTTAAAAGTTTTAAATAATTACGAAAATAATAAAATTATAATGCGAGATAAAACTCAAGATTCTGATTTTAGAGATCTTGCAGAAGAAGAGAACAAAGAATTAGAATTAGAAATTCCTAAACTTGAAGAAGATTTAAAAATATTACTTATCCCTCAAGACCCAAATGATAGTAAGGATTGTATATTTGAATTAAGAGCTGGGACTGGTGGCGATGAAGCAGGGATATTCTGTGGAGATTTATATAGAATGTATTCTCGTTGGGCTGATATTAAAGGATTTAAAGTTGAAATAATTTCATTAAATGAAGCTGATAAAGGTGGTTTTAAAGAGATTGTATTTTCAATGTCTGGTGATGAAATATATGGAAAAACAAAATTTGAATCTGGGGTGCATAGAGTTCAAAGAGTCCCTGAAACTGAAGCAAGCGGTAGAGTGCATACTTCTGCTGCTACTGTTGCTGTGTTACCAGAAGCTGAAGATGTTGATGTTGAGATAAGAGACGAAGATTTAAGAATTGATATATTTAGGTCTGGGGGGAAAGGTGGGCAGAACGTTAATAAAGTTGAAACAGCAGTAAGAATGGTACATATTCCAACAGGTATTGTGGTTTCTTGTCAAGAAGAACGTTCACAATTAAAAAATAGACAGAAGGCAATGAAGGTTCTTAGAACAAGACTTTATGAGCTGGAATTAGAAAAACAAGTAGGCGACATATCTTCTCAGAGAAAGAGTATGGTTAAGTCTGGGGATAGGTCAGAAAAGGTAAGGACATATAATTACCCACAAAATAGATTTACAGATCATCGGCTTGAAGGAGATTCAAAGAATTATCCTTTAAAAGAAATTATGGAAGGTAATTTAGATTCAGTAATTGAAAATTTACAAATGGCAGAAAGAACAGAATTATTAAAACAAGGAATGATATAAATTAATTAAAGGATAAATATTTAATATTATTTTTTAATTCATTGCTTATTTCTTCAATACTTTTATTTTTTATTTGAATTAAATATCCATTATCCTTATTTTTATGTAACCAGGAATTAACAATTCTCATTTCTTCTATTACTATTTCATTATATTTTTCTTCATAATAAATATTATTAAAATAAATATTATTTAATATTTCTTCGAAATTATAATTAGCAAGTTTTCCTATAGTTTTTTCTAATTTTAAAATACCATTAGAAATAAAATAATAATTAATTGTTTTATCTCTTGAGTTTTCTACGGTCATAAAAATAAAATTATTTTTATTTATCGCAGTAGGTAAGTTTTGGCATTTATCATATAGTAATTTTAAGTCTTTAATTTGGTCTCTTAATATTGCAGCTTCTTCGTATTTTAAATTATTAGCATAATTAATCATAATATTTTCTAATTCATTAATTAATGAATCAGAAAAACCATTTAAAAAATCTTTTACATTTTTTAATTCAAGAGAGTAATTTTTATTATTATTATGTATATCCTCGGGTACCAAACAGCGGTGTAATTTATTATAAATACAATGAGTGCATAATTTATAACTATCATGACTCACGCATTTAATTAATTTAAAATTATTATCAATTATTTTAATTAAATTTTCTGTTAAACTAACATTTCTGAATGGTCCAAAATATTCTGCTCCATCATTTTCAATATTTTCAGTAATAAATATTTTTGGAAATAATTCATTATAAGATAATTTAATAAAAGGATATTTTGTAGTTAATTTTTGTTTTTTATTAAAATAAGGTTTAAATTCTTTTATTAATTTATTTTCTAATAAAAGAGCAGATAATTCTGTATTAGTTTCAATTATTTCAATATTATGAATACAATTAATTAATTCAATCTCTTTTCTTGCTCGTATAGCTCCATTTTGGAAGTATGAATTTATTCTTGATTTTAAGTCGATTGATTTTCCAATATAAATTATATTATTCCCTTCATCAAAAAATTTATAAACTCCAGGAGCGTTTGGTAAATTTTGTAATTTAATTAAAATATCAGGATTAAGTTTGTTTTTTATTCTTTGTGCATTATTCTTTTTATCATGGAAATTTAGAACTTGTAAAATATCTGTAAAACCATGCTTTTTTTCTAAAATCTCTAATAATTCAATTAAAATTAAAGCTGTTGCCTTTGCATCACCTAAGGCACGGTGTCTATCTTTAATTTTAATATTAAAGTAATTCGCCAAAGCCCCAACATTCTTCTTCTGTTCAGTTGGTAATAAATTTTTCGCAAGCTTATAAGTGCATAATTTAGCGATTGAAGGGAAATGGTATCCGTCGCGAGAAAAAGTATCTTGAACGAATTTTAAATCAAAGTTTACATTGTGCGCTACAAAAATAACATCATTCTGATTAAGAATTTCAGAAAGTGATTTCATCGCCTCTTTCGATTCAGGAGCTGTATAAACCATATCGTTAGAAATTCCAGTCATATTGGAAATGAAAACAGGGATGAATTGATGTGGATTTATCAAAGAGGAGAATTCTTTTATTATTTCCCCGCCTTCAATTAATACATAAGCAATTTCAATAATTCTATGATCGGTTGGACTGTGTCCTGTCGTTTCAACATCAATAACCACATACTTCTGATGCCAGATAGATTCGATTTTGTTATTGATAGGTATCATTTTTAGTTTAACACTTTCTTAATTGTGATATAAAGAATATATCACCATTATATTTATTTGGAATTAATTGATATGCAAAATTAGTGATTTTTAATGAATTATTTGTAATTATATTACTTGTTATTTCATCTCCAATAAAATCATTATTGGAGTTTAAAAATTTATTTATAACTGAAATATTCTCCTTTTCAAATAATGAGCAAGTAATATAAATTAATATTCCACCTTTTTTTACATAAATAGAATAAGTTTCTAATATCTGATTTTGCAACGTATTATACTCTGTTATAATGTCTTCATCTATTGTATATTGTTTATCAGGGTTTCTGCGAATTGTCCCACTTCCTGTGCAAGGAGCGTCAATTAAAACAATATCATATTTTTTCGATTTATCTAATTGAATAAGAAGTTTTAATCCACTAAACTTATTATTACGATTATTAAACTCTTTTAGTCGATTAGTGTTGGTATCATATAAGTCAATTTCAGGTTTAGAATTAAAATACTTAATTGAAAGCGATTTACCACCAGAACCAGCACAAGCATCTAAAATTGAATTTTTATCTAATGATGCAATATACTTTGATAGTAGAATACTTCCATTATCTTGAACTTCATAAGGCAAGTTGTTATCTTTAAATAATTGTTCAAAACTATTAAATGTTACAATATTTAATGAATTTGTTTCTTCAATCAACTCAAAATCAAAATTATTAGCTTTAAGTGTATGTAAATAGTTTTCATTTTTTAAATTTGAGTATGCAGGTCTTATAGTTATAGGTGATTTTGAGAAAATAGTATGAATTGTATCAATGTCGAGCTTCAAAAATTCATTTCTATATAGTTTTGGTATTAAATCAAAACTCTGTGTGATATTTTTAAAAATTCCGTTGGTGCTATTAAAATCAATGTCTAAATTATTAGAATAGTTCAGCCATTCTTGCATAATATATTGAAATGTGTCAGATTTACTTAACACTTTTTTAGAAAAATGAAAAACTATTTCAAATTTTTTATCAATATAGTTATTTGGAAAATTATCTATTGTAAATTTATATCTAAAATAAGTGTAAATAAGTTCTGATAATACTTTGCGGTCTTTTGAACCAATTTGTTTATTAACTTTGAAGTATTGATTAGTTATTTGAGAAAGAGTATTTTTAAATGAAATATCAACACTTATTATGCTATAAAAGTGGTGTTTTAAGAATATAATCTTTTTACTTGGTTCATTCATATTCTTATATAAGTATTATTATAATAATAAGTTAGTAATAATGGTGAAATATATTTTCAAAAATAAGTATAAATTCTTAGATATTTATGAAAAAATATTCATAAATAATTTGCAATTTCATTATTTTTCTATAATTTTGTTTATTAGAAAAGTTATAGAAGAATAATTTTTAAAAATTCTTAACATTTTTTAATGATTATTAGAAATTTTTCTTAATTTTGTACATTCTGAAAATGCGCATTCTATGAATGTGTAGTAATTTTTGATATGAATATTAAATTTTTAAAGGTGTTATAATGAAAGTTAATAAAATTATAGTAACAGCAGTGTTATTGCTAGTAACTTTAGTTTTGCATTCCCAAGAACCTACCTTGCTTAAAATGAACGCAGGTATTAACTCTGGTGCAATTATGTCAGATGCAGGTTCAGAATATAAACTTCAAGCAAGTTTTGGTCAATCTATTGTTGGTGCAGTCAAAGCAGATGGTAATGATGCTTTCTGGGGATTCTGGAGCCCGATTGATTTAATCAGCTTAGGTGTTGATGATAATCCTTTCGCGTCACAAGAAAGAAGAATTAAAAATTTTCCTAACCCAGTGAAAGATTATACAGAAATTAAATTCACATTAGAAAGTGCAGCAAATGTATCATTAAAAGTATACAACTTAAATGGTGCTTTAGTAGCTGAAGTATTTAATGGATATTTAGGTAAAGGCGACCAATCTGTTTCTTGGAATGTCCTTGCAAAAGACGGACAAGTTGCAGTAAATGGAACTTATTTATATGAATTAACTGCTGACCCAGTTGGTGGTTCTACAGCTTTCGCAGGTCAATATACTTTAAGAAACACAATGGTTGTTTCAAGATAATATTTTATAATGAAATTGAAAAAATTTATGTTTAACAAATGTTTTGGAGTAAATAGAATGAAGAAATTGTTTCTTCTTGGATTGATAGCTATCTTAGGATTGTTATCTATTCCTTCTACTCAGGTTTTGGCACAAGTGCCAAAATTATTGAATTTCTCAGGTAACCTTTGGGATAATACTCAAAATCCTCCAGTGCCGGTTAACGCAGTAAGTCAACCAGTATTTGTAGAGATTTTTGATCAACCAACAGGTGGCGTTGCAATTTGGTCAGACCAATTCCAAGTTGACGTAGTAAATGGTTATTTCAGTGTTAATCTTGGCTCAGGAACTGAAGCTTTAGATTTAGCTTTTGACAAACCATATTATGTGCAAGTAAAAATTGGTAATAATGGTACTCCAACTGCGAGAGTTCCATTAACTTCTTCTGCTTATGCTTTAAATGCTGATAAAGCTTCTTATGCTTTAGAAGTAGCAGACGGAAGTGTTACTCAAGCTAAATTAGCTCCGGGTATCCAAGCTTTACCAATTGGTCCAGCTGGTGGAGATTTAATGGGAACTTACCCTAATCCACAAATCGACCCTGATAAAATTTTAGAATCAATTGAGCCAGGTTCTATTACTCAAGACAAATTGGCTCCTAATGTTACAACGCCTCCATCTGGTCCTGCAAGTGGTGATTTAACTGGCTCTTACCCAGACCCGTTAATTGCTCCAGGTGCTGTTAGAACGGACAGAATTGCTGATGGTGCTGTAATTTCTCAAAAAATTGCAAGCAGAACTATTTTAAATGGTAATATTGCTTTACACCAAATCACTGATGATTTGATGGATAATACTGATGATTTTAACTTTAATAGTGTTACTACTGCAACTACAGTAAATGTAGGAACAGATTTAACTGTTAATGGGATGTCAACTTTACAAGGTGCTACAACAGCAAATAATACTTTAGTTGTAAATGGTTCTTCTACATTTAATAATGATGTACAAGTTACTGGTAATCAACTTAATAATGGTACATTAACTGTTGATGGCACTACTACATTAAATGATATGTTAACTATTACAGCTAATGGTGCTGATATCACTGGCGATGTAATGTTGAACAACAATTTGAATGTAACAGGCGCTTCAACTTTCACTGACGCAGTAACTGCTAATAATGGTGTTACAATCACTAACGGCTTAACTGCTGACACTGGTATGATTACAAGTGCAACTGCTACAAATTTAAGAGGTACAAATGTTAATTATACTAGTGGAACTATTACAAATGCAACTGGTACTGGCTTAAACTATACCAATGCTACTATTGGAACAGGTGCTGTTGCTAATATTAGTGGAACTAACTTGTCATATACTAATGGTACTTTTACTAATATGACAATCACTAATTTGACTGTAACAAATTTAACTGCAACTAATGGTACATTTACTAATAACTTAACTGTGGGTAATAACTTAACAGTTAATGGTAATATTATTGGTAAATTAAATAACAATTTAACTCAAGGCGATGGTATCATACCATTTACTTATAACAACTCAACAGCTGCTACAGTTGGTATTGCTGATTTAGGTGTAACAACTGCAAAAATCAATAACTTAGCAGTTACAAATGGTAAATTAGCTGATGACGCTGTTACTGAGCCAAAAATACTTGCAAATAACGCTGCAGTTAATGGATATGTTTTAGGTTATAATGGTGCAAATTTAGAATGGATGCCAGGTACAGTTGAAACTGACGGCTTAATTACTGGTGATGGAACTATCGGTGATGAAGTAAGATTAGATCCAGCACAAGGTGCAGCAAACGAAGTAATTATTAAAAATGCTGGTGGAACTGCGTGGACTACATCTACAATTAATGGCGGTGTTATTGCAGATGAATCTATTACTACAAATGACATTCAAAACAATACAATTATGAATGCTGATGTTAATGCAGCAGCAGCAATAGCATACTCTAAATTAGATTTAGCTAGTTCAATTCTTTCAAGCGATATCTTTGACGGCACAATAGCAACTGCTGATATTGGTAATGCACAAGTAACTGCAGTTAAAGTGTCTTCAACTGGTGTTGGTGCTGGTAATGTGTTAATTTCTGATGGTGCTGGAAGTGCTACTTGGACAAATGATCCATTAGCTTTAGACTATGCAGGAACTTATGCAGGAACAGGAGATGCCTTCTCTATTACTCATAATGGTACTACTGGTAAAGTAATGAATCTTTCTAAAACTGACATTGGAAACAATAGTCCAGTTTTAGATTTAAATGGTAATAACTTATTATTTGAAGCAATTGGTACTTCAAGTGCTGGAACATATACTGCTCAAATTAAAAATACTACAGTAAATGGTAGAGGATTATTAATTGAAGGTAATTCAGTTAATTCAACAGGTCAAAATGATGCAACTGATGCTGATAACGCAGTATTAGTAGTTAGAAACACTTCTGCTGGTAATCCTGGTTTCCCTATTGCTGGTGCTGAAGGTAAAACTGCTATCAAAACTTATGGTGATATCTGGGCTAACTCTGCAATCGGTGGTAACACGGTTATAGGTCTTGAAAGAATTATAATTGGAACCGGTGCTACATCCGTAACAATGACTCCTCCTGCAAATGTTGGCGACCCATTAAACTTCTCTGATGATGTTGAGATTGGTTCATCTACTACTTCTGCTGACTTAAATGTTTGGGGTGATATTTGGGCTCAAGGAACAGTAACTGGTTCTTCAATTTCTTTCACATCTGCAACTTTTGATAATATTAATATTACTAATACATTAGGTGTTGGTGGCGTAACAACTTTAGCAGGTGCTTTAAATGCAAATGCTGGCTTAACTACAAATGCAGCAACAATAACAACTGCTGATATAAATGGTGGAACAATAGATGCAGTAGCAATTAATGGCTCTGCAATCGGCGGTACAACAGCCGCAGCAGCAAGCTTTACAACATTAAATGCTTCTAATGCTACAATGTTAGGTTCTTCATTGAATGTAACTGGAGCAACAACTTTAGCTGGCTTAACTGCTACAAGTGCTTCTATTACTGGTAACTCTAATGTAGATGGTGATTTAGTAGTAGATGATAATTTTAGCTTTACTGGTGGTCAAACAGTTGATGAAATCGTTACAACAATCACTGGTGCTTCAACTAATATGCAATTACCAACTGCAAAAGCAACATGGGATTTAGTTAATAGTATCACAGCTGATAACGGTTTAACTAATAATTCTGGAACAATGGAATTAGGTGGAACTTTAAATAAAAACACTAACGTTATGAATGGTGGTTTTAATTTAACTATTGGAAGTACTACATTTATGAATGGTGGTAATGTTTCAACTGCTGGCAATTTAGCAACAACTGGAACTTTAAAAGTTGATGGTGCTTCTACTTTAGCTGGCTTAACAGCAACAAGTGGTTCATTTGGAACAACATTAGAAGTTGATGGAACTACACAATTAGATGGTGCAACAACTATTAATAATACATTAGGAGTTACAGGAGCAACAACTTTAGCTGGCTTAACAGCAACAAGTGGTTCATTTGGAACAACATTAGAAGTTGATGGAACTACACAATTAGATGGTGCAACTACAATTAATAATACATTAGGAGTTACAGGAGCAACAACTTTAGCTGGCTTAACTGCTTCAAGTGCATCTGTTACTGGTAATTCAACTTTAAATGGTGATGTTAACGTAGGTGGAAATTTCAATTTTGACGCAGGTCAAACAGTAAATGAAATTGTAACTACTATTACTGGTGCTTCAACTCACAATCAATTACCTACAGCGAAAGCTACTTGGGATTTAGTTGATAATTTGTCAGCAACTAATGGTATTATAGAAACTTCTGGTACATTTAAATTAGGTGGTGCATTAACTGAATCAACTACAATTTCTACTGGTTCTAATAATTTAGAAATATCAGGAACAGGTAATGTGGTTTTAAGTAATGGTGGTGGACTTTATGTAGATAATCAAGCAACATTTGGTACTTCTTCAACACCTGCTAATGTTGTGTTTACAAACGGAAATGTTACATTAAATACATCTACAATGACCTTAACTACAGGTGACCTAAAATTAACAAGTGGTAATGCTACAATTGGCGGTACTTTAAACGTTACGGGCAAAACAACATTAGGAAATGTAACAGCGTCTGCAGCAACATTAACAACAGCTGATATTGATGGTGGAACAATCGATGGAGTAGCAATTAATAGTGCAACAATTGGTGGAACAACAGCAGGTGCAGCAAGTTTTACAACATTAAATGCATCTGGAGCAACAACATTAGCATCAACATTGAATGTAACTGGAGCAACAACATTAGGAAATGTAACAGCGTCTGCAGCAACACTAACAACAGCTGATATTGATGGTGGAACAATCGATGGAGTAGTAATTAACAGTGCAACAATTGGTGGAACAACAGCAGGTGCAGCAAGTTTTACAACATTAAATGCATCTGGAGCAACAACATTAGCATCAACATTGAATGTAACTGGAGCAACAACATTAGGAAATGTAACAGCGTCTGCAGCAACACTAACAACAGCTGATATTAATGGTGGAACTATTGATGGAGTAGCAATTAATAGTGCAACAATTGGTGGAACAACAGCAGGTGCAGCAAGTTTTACAACATTAAATGCATCTGGAGCAACAACATTAGCATCAACATTGAATGTAACTGGAGCAACAACATTAGGAAATGTAACAGCGTCTGCAGCAACATTAACAACAGCTGATATTGATGGTGGAACAATCGATGGAGTAGTAATTAACAGTGCAACAATTGGTGGAACAACAGCAGGTGCAGCAAGTTTTACAACATTAAATGCATCTGGAGCAACAACATTAGCATCAACATTGAATGTAACTGGAGCAACAACATTAGGAAATGTAACAGCGTCTGCAGCAACACTAACAACAGCTGATATTAATGGTGGAACTATTGATGCAACTACAATCGGTGGTTCAACAGCAGCAGCTGCAAGTTTTACAAATGTTAATGCTACTGGTACTTTAAATTTTGATGCAGGTCAATCAGTTGATGAAATTGTTACAGCAGTTTCTTCTACTTCAACTAATATGCAATTACCAACTGCAAAAGCAACATGGGATTTAGTTAATAATATACCAGTTAAAAATGGTTTAACTAATAGTTCTGGAACTATAATGTTAGGTGGTAATTTAACACAAAATACAACAGTAACAAATAACGGCTTCTCTTTAACAGTTGATGGTTCAGCTGGTGATGTAGTTGTTTCTTCTACTGGTGTTTTATCAGCTGGGAACGGTTTAGATGTTACAACAGCTAATTTAACAGTTGGTGGAACTAAATTTATTGTAGACCAATCAAATGGTAACATTTCTTCTGATGGAACTTTAAATGTTAAAGGAGATGCAACTTTGGGCGATGCTGCTACTACTGATCAAGTAATCATAAACGCTTCTATGGATATTAAAAATTCAATAACTAATACAAGTTCAAATAATGGTGGTAGAGTAAATATATCTGATGCTGATGGATTATCAGTAACTGGTGATTATTTCTCAACTGGTGGGGATATTGAATTAACTAATGGTAATATTACTTTAACAAATGGTAATATAACAACTTCTGATGGAAATGTAACTGTTGGAGGAACAGGTAACTTAAATGTTACTGGAACTGGTGGTATTCAAAATTCAAGTGTTACTCAACCTGTTTTAGTTAGTGATACTGATGGTTTAGATATTAGAGGTAATTTAACTAATGGATCTTCGTCTTTAACTTTATTAGATAACGATGGAATTAAATTAACTAGCACAAGTGGTGTGGCAGTAACTGGTCCTTTAACTGCTTCAAGCACATTAGCAGTAACAGGTAATGCAACATTTAATGGTAATGTTACTTTAGGCGACGCAGCAGGTGATGTAATTACTTCAACTGGCGCTTTCACTGCAAGTAATGGTGCAACTGTAAACAATGCAGTATTAGATGTAAATGCTGGTTTAACTGCAAATGCAGCAACATTAACAACAGCTGATATTGATGGTGGAACAATTGATGCAACTACAATCGGTGGTTCAACAGCAGCAGCAGCAAGCTTTACAACATTAAACGTAAGTGGTAACTCAACATTAGCGAATGTAACAGCAACAGCAGCAACACTAACAACAGCTGATATTAATGGTGGAACAATTGATGCAACTACAATCGGTGGTTCAACAGCAGCAGCAGCAAGCTTTACAAATGTAAATGCTACTGGTACTTTAAATTTTGATGCAGGTCAATCAGTTGATGAAATTTCAACTACTATTTCTGCAGCTTCAACAAACAGCCAATTACCAACTGCAAAAGCAGTATGGGATTTAGCTATTAGCGTTCCAGCTGCAAACAATGGTTTGACTAATAACTCAAATACATTCCAATTAGGTGGAAACTTAAACCAAAATACAACTGTAACAAACAATGGTTTCTCTTTAACTTTTGATGGTTCAGCTAACGACGTAGTAATTGCTTCAAATGGTGGTTTAACTGCAGGAGCAGCAACATTAACAACAGCAGAAATTAATGGTGGAAATATTACAGGAGTAACA
>CAYXMM010000006.1:0-114954 GCA_964465945.1 uncultured Hyphomicrobiales bacterium | reverse complement strand
CAATTGGTAATACAACAGCAGCAGCAGCAAGCTTTACAACAATAAATGCAAGTGGAAACTTAACAGGTAATGCTGCTACATTTACAACTTTAAGTTTATCTGGTGGTAGCTTAACTGGTTTAACAAATGTATCAGCAACAAACGGTACATTCACAAACTTAAACAATACAACAATTGGTAATACAACAGCAGCAGCAGCAAGCTTTACAACAATAAATGCAAGTGGAAACTTAACAGGTAATGCTGCTACATTTACAACTTTAAGTTTATCTGGTGGTAGCTTAACTGGTTTAACAAATGTATCAGCAACAAACGGTACATTCACAAACTTAAACAATACAACAATTGGTAATACAACAGCAGCAGCAGCAACATTCACAACATTGAATACAACTGGTGCAACGACACTTGGTTCAACATTAGCTGTTACAAGTACTGCTACATTCAGTGGAAGCTCAACTTTCACAAGTAATGTAACTTTAGGAGATGCAGCGGGTGATGCAATTAGTTCAAATGGTATATTTACAGCAACTAATGGCTTGATAGTTTCAGGCGGTACTGCTAATAAATATATTTCTGGATCTGACATAACTGGAGCTAATATTGGTATAGCTTTGACATCTGGTACAACTGCAAATGCTCATAACGCAGCATTTATCCAACTTACTGATGGTGCAGCAAATTCTGATGCAACAACTGGTTTTGCAATTGATGGTAGTGCTTTAAATAGACCTTACGGTTTCAATATTAAAACGAGCCAATCACCAACAGCTTCTGGTGCAGGTAACAGTATAGCAAATACAATTTATGCTAACACTTCTGATGTTTCAGATATAGCATTAGATATAGATGCAGGTGCTGGTGCTGATGGTGATGGTATAGCTTTAAATATACAAGAAACAAGTGGTTCAACTTCTTCATCTTTCACTGCAATTAAAGTAAATGCTGGTAAATTAGTTTGGTCAATTAAATCTGATTATGATGCTGATGCTAACGTTACATTAGATGGAGCATACACTATGCACATAATTGACGTTGATCATACAGCAGGACATACTATTGAATTACCTACTGCAACTGCAATTGAAGGGCAAATAGTTTATATTGCTTATATAGATGCAGTAGCATCAGATGATGCAACAGTTACTTCAACTGGCACTATCGTTGGTGATGTAACATTGGGACAAGCTGGTGAAACTGCTATTTACATTTTTGGTGGTGGCGTTTGGTACAGAATTAATTAATTTAATTAATTAAATTATTTTCTCAGCACGATGTAGCGATGCATCGTGCTTTTTTTTTATTTTTGCATTATTATTTTGAACTGTGAGAATTTAATGAAATTTATATTAGTATTAATGGCAATTAGTGTGAACTTGTTTGGACTTGAAATTAAAGATAGAACAAGTTATTCTGTAAGTATTGAATTCAAGAAAGATGATAAATCGGATTTAAAACTTTACGAATCAAAAAATGGTAAGGATTTTGATAATAGCTTTAAAGTTGTCGATGTAAAAAATGGGAAATTATCGAATTTAAAAGCTAAAACATATTACAAACTATTTGCGAATGAAGGTGAAATAACTTTCTGGACATTAGACGATGAGCCGGAAAATGCTAAATCTAATGTGAATTTCATTAAAGCTAAACCAAATAACATAAAGCTTATGACTTATTTAGATGATGCGGAAGGTGGGTTACTTATTGCCACGCTTGGCAATAAAATAGATTTTCCAGAAGATGGAAAAGAATATCAGGTTGGTAATTATGGCGAGAGTAATTGCAAAATTGGCAATAGCTATGTAGTTGGGCACTTCAACCCGAAGAAAGAATTGATTTTAAGCGATTTAAAATATGGTATATATAAGTTTGTTTTAGTACCGTTTAATGGACGAGGTGAAGCCACAAACTATAAAACACATAAATTAAAAGTTAGAGAGACACATCCTCAGTTAGCAGTTCCTGTTCAAAAAGAATGTGAATACTTTAAAGAAAATGTTGCAGAAATTAAATGGAATAAGGTTGAGGGAGCAAAATATTACGAAGTAACGGTCTGTGAAGATAAAAATTGCAATAAAAAACTGGTAGAATATGATGGTGCGAATTTTAGTAATGGGTCAGAATGGAAATTATTTTTAGAAAATGAACAAAAAAAATACTATTGGAAAATTAAAGCAGTTGGGTTATATAACTCATCTGAATATAGTGAGTTAATGGAAATTGATTATAACTATATTAATAGTGCGAAAAAGTAAAATTAAAAAATATTAATTTACAATTTGGAAATTAAAAAAATAAAATATATTTTAGGAATTGAAGGAATGTAAATATTCAAAGAGAATATTTATATTTGTGTTTTCTTATGTATATATAGGAAAAACAGGGTTTTTATATATCAAAATTTATGCCATTAGGCATAAAGTTAAACTATGACTAATAATTTTAATAATTTAAAGGTTTAATATGTTTCAAAAGTTTTACATAATACTTTTGACCTTGCTAACATTTATGTTTGCAGGAGTAGGTGACTTAGTCGCCGCACCATCAACCCAGGCAAGTTATGTCTCATTCTCTAATGTCGGTACTACCCAAATGAGAATAACTTGGATTAATGGTAATGGTGGTAATAGAATAGTTACTATAACACCAGCAGTAAATGCTGAAGAAGCGCCAACTGACGGTACTAGTTATAGTGCCAATGCTGATTATAGTACGGCAGCTCCAATTACAACAAATTCCAAAGTTGTATATAACGGCTCTGGTAGAACTAGAACTGTTCTTGTAAGTGGATTAAGCGCATCTACATCATATACTGTTAAGGTTTATGAATATAACTTCCCCGGTGGTGTTATAGATTATAATATTGATGCTACGAATGAGAATCCAAGGGATATTAAAACTGGAATTGCCGCACCTTCTGCAATTAGTTTTGCAAGTATTGGTTCATATTCCGCAAATGCTTTGTGGACTAGTGGTAATACAAATGATGAGTTTATTGTTTCATTATGGGACTTAACAGATGATAACGTTCATCCTTATTATGATGAAACAAGTATAGGTGATCCAACTACAGGAACCGCTGAAACATATTCATTGCAAGATTTAGATTTGAATGGTTCATCACATACATTTGGTATTAGAATTAAAGCAAAAAATGGAAGCGATTACTCCGCTTGGTATCCAGCTGACTTTACGTCTTCTACTTTCCAAACTATTGCTGATGCGACTCCTCCATCTTACTTATACTCAATTTTTGATGATAATTCTTTATCTACTGCTTCAAGTAGAACTTTAACACCTGGTACTTATTATGTTAAAGTTGAATCCTCAGAAGAGTTAGAAGCAAATCCTTCAATGTCATTTACAGCTGATGCAAATGGAGGAAGTGGTTCAGGAATGGATGTTTCTGCTTCAACGTTAACTTGGACAGTTGATTCTCAAACTTGGGTTTATACATTAACTATACCAAGTGCTAATTATGATAATACAAATAGTGTAAATGATGAAACAACTACTTTCACTGTTACTGGTGAAGATTATGCAAATAATTCAGGCACAGTAACAAGTATTAAAGGTGGACTTGGTTTCACAACTTATAGTATTGATAATAGACCACCTTTTGATTTAGCCGTTTCTGTTCCATCTGGTACTTTTGGGATTGACGATAAGGTTACTGCTACAATTACATTAGGTGGTGCAGAAGCAACTGCAACTTATGGTTCAATGACATTTAATGGTGTTGATGTTGCAAATGGTGCTAATTTCGCAAATTTAGGTTCCGGCTCATATTCAGTTTCTTATACAGTTGCAGATGGTAACACAGACACTGAATTAACAACAAATTGGACTTCGCTATCTTTTAGTATGGTGGATCAAAATGGTAATAGTTCAACTTATGTTACTACTGCAACTATAGCTGGTTCTGGTACATTAACTGTAGATGCTAATAAACCAGTGATTACTTCATTAACTCTTCCTTCAGGAAGCTTTAGTGTTGGCGAAACAGTTTCTACAACAATTACTGCTACTGGCTCTGGAAATTATGCTACTTTAACAACTGGCAATTTAAATGGTCAAGCTTTAACAAGTTTCACTTATATAGGTGGAGGTTATAAATCAAATGAAACATCTACTTATACTGCAATATATACTGTAGTTGAAAATGATTCAGACATATTAGCAGGTGCAAGTTTAACTTTTGACTTAGCATTTACAGATCAAGCTGGGAACTTAGGAGAAGTTTATGATGAAACTGAAATTACTCTTATAAACGCTTCTAATTTCAATGTTGATGCGAATAGTCCTGTTGTAACTGCTATTTATCTACCTTCTTCTACTTTCGGAATAGGTGATGTTGTTACTGCTACATTTACAACAGCAGAAGATGATTTAGCAAATTCAACATATCTTTATAATTATGTTAAAATAAATAATGTAACTGCTGATGCACAAACCGTGTATAGAGTTGGATTATCAAATTCTTATACTGCATCATATACTGTGGTTGAAGGGAATACAGATCAAATCAATGTTGCAACTAATGCAGCTACCTCAATGTCATTTTCGATTATTGATGCTTTTGGAAATGTATCTAATACACTTACAACTCCTGAAAATACTGGAAATATAACAATAGATGGAACAAGACCTGTTATTACAGCTGCCTGGTTGCCAGTAAGTGGTGCAGGTGAATATGGAATCGGTTCAACATTTAATATCGAAGTTGCATATACTGAGACTGATGATGTTACAGGTGGTTCTGCTACATTTAATACTGCTAATTTAACTTCAACAAGTACTCAAAATTCTGGAACATACAATATTCTTTATACTGTTGTTGATGGTCATCCAAATATTTTCAATGCTGCTAATGTGCCAGGTACATTTACATTGACAGATAGATCTGGAAATATGAGTACTATTGCAACAATAAATGCTAATGTTGAAAACTCAGGAACAATTTCAATTGTTGGAACAAGACCTACTATTTCGGCAGTTTATTTCGACGCTGGAACATTTACTGTTGGAGAAGTTGTTTCTTCAACATTCACAGTGGCAAGTTCTGGCGCTACTGATTTAACGGACTTTTCAACATCATTTAGTTTAAATGGATTTGATTTAGAATTAGATAATACAGAAAATATTGGAAGTGGCTCTTATACTGCTTCATTTACTTTAACTGATAGAACTGGTTTTGATGTAAATGGCATTAGTGCATTAACTTTTACAATTCAAACAGAAGACCCTTATGGAAATACAAGTTTAGAATATAATGATGTTGCAACTGGTGGAAATACTATTTCACCTACACTAAAAACAGGCGATGGTAATGGAGTATTTGTTATAAATTCAAGTATTCCTACTATATCTTCAGTGTCAATCCCATCTGGAAATTACAAAGTTGGTGATAAAATATCAGCAACAATTACAACAGATAGCGATATTTTTGGAAATTATTCATTAACAGCGGCAAGTGCTTCTATTAATAACGTTCAAATAACAGATTTTACAAATTTATCAGCAACTACTTATGCTGTAACTTATACAGTTGTTGAAGGTAATACAGATAGAGCAACTATAGCTTCAATACCTGCTTGGTTTAGAGTTCAAGACGTCCACACTAATACAAGTACAACTTTCACAAGCGCTTTAACAAGCTCTGGTGCAGTAACAATTGATGCTAATACACCAACTATAGTGAGTATAACGATTGATGGTTCTGATGCAGGTGAGTATGGAATTGGCGAACAAGCTACAGTACGTATTGAATCTGGAGAAACTACAGCTAATGGTAATTTTAACGCTCCTTTAGAGTCAGCAACAATTACTATTAATGGAGTAAACGTTACAGGATTTACTAGATTAGCTCCAACTTCTCCAACTTATACAGCAATTTACACAATAGCGGAAGGCAATATTGACAGAGCATCTGTTGGAGCAATACCAATAAGTGCAAAAATAAAAGACCCTAATGGTAATATAAGTACTCAATACACAACAGCGGCTGGTGTTTCACCAGGTACTGGATCTGCAGTTCAAATTGATGCAACTAAACCTGTAATAAGTGCTGTCTATTTACCAAGTGGAACTTTTAACATTGATAGTAATGACGATATTACAGTTACGTTTACTGTTGCAAATTCTGGTATTTTAGCAGATGATAACTATTCAAATTCAGCACATACTTTTACTATAAATGGCTATACTGTATCTACATTTGCAAATGTAGGTAGTAGATCATATACTGGTATTTGGAATGTGGTTGAAGGACAAACTGACCATAATGGCACAGGTTCTTTAACTTATAATATCTCAACTTCTGATACATTTGGGAACGCAAGTATTGTTTATAATCAAACTTCAGTAACACCAACAATCGTCGGTGGGAATGGAGATTTCATTGTTGATGCTCATAGACCTTCAATCGCAAGTGCAACAGTTTCTAATGGCTTACATAGAATTGGAACTGCAATTGCACTTCAATTTACTATGACTGATGTTGCAGATTATGACGGAATTACTTTGGTAAATGCTTCTTCTTCATTTAATAGCACAACATTTAGTTCAGCATTATCTGACCAGGGTAGTTATTATCAAATTCAACACACTATTGTTGAAGGAAATAATGAAGTAGCAACAGTTGGGGCTTTATCTGCTTCAATCACAGTTATGGATAAAAATGGTAACTCTTCATTACCAACTAATCCTTTCTGGTCACCAAATACTGTATTTAATGTTGCAAATCCTGGAACTTTCAGAATTGACCCAACAAGACCAACAATTACAAGCGTTAATGTTCCTGCTGGTGATTATGGAATTGGTTCTACAATTACTGTAACTATAGAAACTACTGATAATTTTAATGACTTATTGAGTGCAAATTCAATTTCATTTAATAATACTTCAATCCCGACTTCAAGATGGACAAGAGTTGCTTCTTCAAATTCATATACAATGTATTATGAAGTGGCAGAAGGCGACAATAATGCATATTCAACTGCAAGCCAAGCAACTACAACATTTAGTATAGAAGATGAATCGCATAACAATAATACAGCGACTGAGTTTGCTATAACATCTACGGGTAACGTTGCAATAGATGCTTCTTCGGCTTCTATCTCTGCAATAGCGTTTGCACCGGGTATTTATAAAGTTGGCGACGATGTATCATTCACATTTACGGCTGATTACAGCAATTATGCAGATGATGCTCACACATTTACAATAAATGGTGTGAATTTAAATTCAGCGGACTTTGATAATATTGGTAGCAATAGCTATACTGGAACTTTCACAGTTGCAGAAGATAATAATGATGTGGCAGATATTGGATCATTAACTTTTTCACTTCAAACATCAGATACTTTCGGAAATGAAAGTGATATATATGATGAAAACGATATTACTGCAACTTCTTCTGGTACTTTCTATATTGATGCAGATTCTCCAGTTATAGCAACTGCTACAATTGAAAGTGGCAACTTCAAAATCGGTGATGAAGTATCAATGACATTCACATTTACATTGAATACAACTGATGAAGGAAATACAATGGCATTGGTGCCAGCATCTTCTTCATTTAATGGCAAGCCATTAGAAAACTTCACAAAATTGGGTGTAGAAACTTATGCAGCAACATATACTGTTGTTTCAGGAGATAATGATGTTGCTAATTTAGCTGCATTATCTTCGTCTATAACAATTAAAGATGTGGCTGGAAATCAATCTACTCCATTCAATCATCAAAATTCTTGGGTTGTTGATGGAGTATTTTCAATAGATGCAAATGCGCCTAATATTACAGCAGTTTATGTTGATGGTGGCTTATTTAGTGCTGGTGAAACAATCACCGCAACTATCACTACAACTCCAGGAGAATCCGGATTAGACTTATACGGTGCTTCATCTTCATTCAATGGACACGGAGTAACTGGCTTTACCGAAAATTCAAATTCTTACACAGTTCAATATACAGTTGTTGAAAATGACGCTTTTGTATCTACTTTAGCTGATTTAACAAACAAAGCAACATTTACTTTAATTGATGACAATTTAAACATTTCTAATGCTTATGCTGGTGCATTTACATTAGGAAATGGTTCTACATTTAGTATTGATGCTGTTAAACCAACAATTACCTCTGCGGCTGTTCAAAATGGACCTTTTAAAATAGGTGATATTATTTCTGCAACATTTAATGTTGATAAAAATTATATAACTGCAGCGAGTGGAAGTATAAATAATGAAACTTTTACAAATGCTACTTTTGTAAGTGGAAATTACTTCACAGCAACATATACAGTAGTTGAAGGTAATAATAATATAACTAATGGAGAACAGTTGCCATATTCTGCAATAATTACTGATGTTTATGGCAATGTAAGTATAGTTCAAGCGGGTAATTTTGTGTCTAATCCTTTGTGTACTCTAGATGCAAATAGACCTTATGTTGATGCAATTACTTTCCAAGATGGAAAATATGGAAATGGTGATGTATTAACTGCTACATTTACAGCAAGAACAAAAGCAAATAATGGGACTATCGATGGAACTCAACCATTAGAATCCGGATTAACATTAACATCTGCTTCAATAAATGGTACAGATGTACGTGGTTCTTTTGCTGATATTGGAAGTGGTTCTTATACACTTTCATATACAGTTATTGAAGGCGATTCTGATAGAGCTAGTGTTGGCCTTATTCCTGTTGAAATTGTTGTTTCTGATGCAGCTGGTAATGCTTCAAATAATAATAGTAACAACCCAAGAAGTATTAATTCAACAGGTTCAACTTCTATTGACGCTCATAAACCAGTTATTAATAACATTTATGTTGAAGCTTCAACTGGACAAAATGGATTAAATACATTTATTATCGGTGATGCAGTAACAATTAAATTAGTTACAGATGCTGACTCATTTGGTGGAGTTCCTTACTCTTCACATACAATAACTGCAAATGGAGAAAATATTGGTGGAACTTTATCTCACAATTCTGGAACTTATACATTTACTTATACAGTAACAGAAGGAAACACAGATAGAACAACTCTTGCTGCAACTCCAATGACATTTACATTAGTAGATGACCATGGTAACGTATCAGCAGTTTCTACGCAATCTACTGCAACTTTAGAAGGTGGAGCAGATTTCAAAATTGATGCGAATAGACCAACTGCAACTTTAGAATACTTCTTTAATGCTGGTTTAACAATTCCTTTAGGAAACAACCCTACATTGTCAGTTGATGATGCTGTATTTATGAAAGTGGTAACTAATGAATTAACAAGAAGCACAATTTCTACACCATCAGGGAATGCTTATGTTCAAGCTAATTCTCAAGGTGATAATAATGATGTAGCAAATGTTGCTTTAACTCATATAGGTACTGCAGGCAATTCTAATACGTTTAGATATTCTCGTGCATCAGTTGTTTCTGATAGTGAAACTGATGGAACTGTTTTAGAAAGTGTAACTTTCACATTAACAGATTTAGCAGGTAATTCTTCAATGGCTTCTCCTTCAAATACGACAGGTGCAGCATATATTGATGCAACTATTCCTAATTTCACATATACATATTATACTGATTCAGGATTTTCATCTTCTATCAGCCATAATTCAAGATTGAAAGCAGGAGTATATTATATTAAAATGGTTGCTGATGAAACAGTTTTAGCAAGTGCAACATTTAATATTGATAACTTAGAGAATAATAACTTAGATGTAACTAACCAAGTATTAAGTTCAATAAGTGCAAATTCATTCACATTCACAAGAACTATAAGTGCTTTAGATGTAGCTGCTGGTATTCAAGCTGAAGACTTAAGATTAACGGCAGAAGATTTATGGGGTAATAAAGTTACTTCTGGAACATTCTCAAATAAAGACACTTACAAAGTATATATTGACACTAAAAAACCACAAGCGGAAGTTAATATAACTTTTGAAAATAATACAAATATTATAACAAGAGATAAAAACTCTGCAACTGTAACTATAGCTTACGATGAAGAAGTACAAACTGATGCTAATCCATCTATTACATTTACTTCAAATCCAAATATTAGTGCAGATAATGCTGGTTCATGGTCAATGGACTCTAAAACATTTACTCGTGAGTATTCTCATAACTTAACAGAAGAAATTCTAAATAATATCTCTGCCACAGTAATTGATGCTTCAGGAGTTGAAGATATTGCTGGTAACACTGATTTAGGAGATGCTTCTTCTACATTTACAGTAAATACTGAGACTGCGATTGCTTCTGCTTCAATTACTTTACAAACATTTAATTCTGAAAATGTAGTTAATGCTAATAATAGAGATGTTAAGGTAATTGTATGGTATGATAGAGATATGGATACTGGCACAGAGCCATCTATCACATTTACGAATAATTCTAATTTCGCTGTTGCTGGTACTGCTTCATGGAGCGGTTCAAGAACTTGGTCAACAACATTTACTCAATCGGGTGATGAATACTTCGCTCACGAATCAGCAACTGTTTCAGGAACAGACGTAGATGGTGCAAGAGACCAAGTTGGTAACTTAGCAAGAGGAGTTGAATCTTCAACATTTAGAATTGATACATACTTACCAACCGCAACAATCGCTGCTCCTACTTCAACTAATATGAGTAGCAATACTATCGGTAATTCATCAACTACATTTAATTATGTAATTAATTATGCTGATAATAATGGCTTATATTCAGTTGATTTATCAGCAAGTGATGTAACAATTAACGTAGAATCTGGAACACCTGCTGGTTATTCTAAATCAGTTGCTAATAATGGAACAAACTCTTCAACTGTTTCTATTTGGGGAGCAACTGGTGATGGTGCATTAAGCATTACTATCGGTGCAGACGTTGTAACTGACCTTTCAGGTAACAAAAACTTAGCTTCTTTTGAAAGTGCTACTATTATAATAGATAATACAGCACCAGTGATTGCGAGCCATGAATTTGTTTATGATATTGTTAACTCAACTCGTTCAAACACGTTAACATTAACTGCAACTGGCTCTGATTTTAATAATGCTGCATCGTCAAGCTTTACTTTTGGCTTAACCGGTGCAACTGGTGGGACAATCAACAGTGCAAGTAATTCTTCAACATCATTAACTAATGTGGTATTTGACGGATTAACTGCCGATGGCTCTGCCTCAATTACAATGGCAGAAGGTGCGTTTACAGATATTGCTGGTAATAAATCAGCACAATTTACAACTAATGAAATTGAAGTAGATAATACTGCTCCAACATTAAATCCACCTTTAACTATAGCAAATATAGACAACACTGAAATGTGGTTTACTTCTTCAGAAGGGTTGTATTCAAATGATGATGCAACTGGAATTATTGACATTAATGACGGAGTTGATTTTAATATAAATTCAGTAGGTGGAACAGCTAGTTTAGCTAGTGCCACAATATCTGATAATTCAGGAATAGTTTTAAATGGTTCAAATCAAAGTGTTGGATTTACTCATAAATCAGCTTTTGATGTTACTTCAATTACTATTGAAGCTTGGTTTAAACAAACAACTGCAACAACTCAATTTATCACAGGAAAAAATACTGGATATTATGAAATTCACACAAACAGAGTTGGAGATGAAAATAGAAATATCAGATTTATTCCAACAAGTGGATTGTTCTTTGACACTGATGACAATGTATTTAGCTACAATGAATGGACACATGTTTCATGTGTTTACAACCCATCTACTCTAGTTGGTCAAATTTATGTTAATGGAATAGCAGTTAATACTACATTCACTGGAACAAACGGAACATCTATTGTTCATAACATTAATGACTTTAAAATTGGTGCTCGTACAGATGATTCATATAAATTTTCTGGTGAAATATCAGAAGTTAGAGTTTGGAATTATGCAAGATCAGCAAGCGAAATTCAAAATGATTATTCAGAAGCATTAGTTGGAAACGAGAGTGGGTTAATATTTTATGCTCCTTTAAATGATGTGAATGATTTACAAGATAAAACTGGTGGGGTAGATGGTATAGCTTATAATAGCCCTATAAATCAATTTTCATTTAGTCCAGCTGGATCAACAACATTTACTTATGATGTTGATTGGACTGGCGAATTTAATGGCTCTGAAGCAATAACAATTAGTGCCAATAACAACACTTCATTATATGATAGAGCAGGTAATGCTTTATTATCATCTAGCACTGTTGGAAGAAATGCACTTGTTAGACCTACAGTAACTTTTGTTGCTCCTACTCCTACTTATGTAAATAGTTTAGGAACAGCAACATTTACAGCAAACTTAACCAATGTTGGTACTAATAACTTAGATGCAACTGATTTCTCAGCAATTCATTCAGGAACTGGTGGAGGAACAATAGCATATTTAGGAACTTCAAGTAACACGGCTACATTCACAGTTGCTGGCTTAACAGGAAATGGTTCTGCAAGTATTTCTGTTGTTGCTGATGCTATATTAAGTCCAGAAGGTTATGGAAACTTATCTAAAACTACAACTACTCCAATTAATGTAGATAACATTAACCCAGTAGCAAGTTTAGGCAATCCATCTAAAACTTATACAAATAGTGCTGGAACATTTACAGTTCTTGTAAACTATTCTGATGAATATAGTGGATTAAACAGTGTTACTTTAACAAATAATGACTTAACTTTTGACGTAGTCAATGGAACAATAAGTTCAAAATCATTTAGTGTAACAAATAATGGAACAAATTCTTCTACAATCACATTGTGGGCGTTAGAAGGAAGCGGAGATATAGCAGTTAAAGTTGGTGCAGGTGTTGTAACAGACAATGCAACAAACTCAAATACTGCTACTGCATTTAGTTCTTATGTAACAGTTGATAATACACCACCATCTACAACAGTAACAATAACTAACAACTCAATAGTTAGAAATATGGCTAATGATGGTAAATCAATGTTAATTAGTGCTACATTTAATGAGCCAATCGACATAGCAAATAATGTTGAATTAGATATTACAGTTCCTGGAACAGGTGATGTAGCTAATGCAGTTATGACAAGAGTTTCAGCAACAAGTTATACATATACTTGGGCTGTTGCAAACTCTGGTGATGGTGCAGTTACATTTGCATTCGATGGTGGAACTGACCTTGCAAATAACGCAATTTCAGCTGGAACATTAACTATTGATCCATTCACTGTTGATAACACTGCTCCAACATTAAATAGTTGGGCGTTTACAAATGAATTTAACACATCTGGTACTATTTCATTTAATGAAGGAGTTTATACTAACACATCAAATGGATATGGCACTGGCGCAATAGGTTGGGTTAGTGATTTTGATAATCCAAATAGAAATCCTGATGTTGGGCCTGCGTCGTTTATAGCAGTAACTTTATTAAATCATACTGCTGGAAACCAATCAATGACATTTACATCTTTGGTAACAGGAACATCTGACGGAACAGAAAGATATGTATTAAATGGTAAAGCAAATCAAATCTATGATGCTGTTGGTAACCTTTATATGAATTCATCAACTGCTTCGGCAACAATGAACAAACAAACAACTGTTGATGATATTTCAATTGTAAATGCAGATGCAACTTATGGAATTGGTGCAAGTGTAACGTTTAACTTAGAATTTGACAGAAACATCACTGATGCTGAATCAGCTACAATTACATTAAGTAACGGTGCAAAAGCTACTTACTTATCAGGTGAAGGATCTAAAACAATTTCTATGGTTTATGTAGTAGCAGAAAGTGATGCTTCAATAAATGATTTATCACATAGTGCAAGTTCTTCTGTTACGCCTACAAATACATTGAAAGATGATAGAAACTTTACAGTAAATCAAACATTACCAGCAACAAGTGTTATAACAAGTGTTCAACAAGTTAATATTGATACACAAAAACCTGTTGTAACTATTGGTGCACCAAATATGACATTAGGTAACCAAACTACAACATTTACTTATGTAGTTACACATAGCGATAACTTAAATGTAAATTCAGTGAATTTAATTCCAGCAAGTATTTCTTATGATGGTATTACTCCTGGTAATTCAAGCGTAAATACTTCTGGAACTACTTCAACAATTACATTATGGAATGCTACTGGTGATGGTTATATGGCAATTAAAATAGCCGCAGGAGTAACTTCTGATGATGCTGGTAATACAAATAATGCAACTGCGTTTAGTAATACAATTACTATTGACAATACTGCACCAGTTGTAACATTTAACTCTGCAAGTCCAAGTGTTATAAATAGCACTGGAACAGCAACATTTACTTACTCAGTTATAGGAGCTGATGCAAATACTGGAAGTAATACTTTAAGCTTTACAGTAACAAACACAGGTGGAGCAGGTAACATTGCTACTGCAAATGTAACAGGAAATGCAAGTGGAACAATAACAGTAACTGGTTTAACAGGTGATGGAAATGCAAATGTTAATATGTTAGCAGGAGTATTTACTGATAATGCTGGAAATGCAAGTACAATGACATCAAGTGCAACTATTTCTGTTGATAATACAGCGCCAATTATAAGTGGTGTAACAATTTTCTCTAATAATTCAAATATGTCTCAAGCTAAACTAGGGGATAATGTATCTGTAACATTCAGTTCAACTGAAGATTTATACAATACGTCTGCAATGGTTGCTGGATTATCAGGGTTAAATGTTAATTCATTAGGAAGTGGTCATTACTCAACTACATTTACAGTGAATGGTTCAAATACAGAAGGTTCTGCAACATTTAATATCTCAGTTAATGATTTAGCAGGTAATATAGCAACATTTAACACAGTTAATGATGCAAGTTCAGTAAATATTGACAATACAGCGCCTACTGCTACTATAAGTGTAGTTAATACATTGCCGATTAGTTTATCAAATAACTCATTGACTGTAACTGTATCATACAATGAAGCTATGGCAAACTCACCAGTTCCAAATATTAATATAGGAGCAGGTGCGACATACACACCAACAAGTGCTACATGGACAACTTCACAAGTTTATACAGCACAATATAATGTTACTGGTGATGTTGAAGTAAGTAATATTGCTGTAACATTAGCAAGTGAAACTGCAACTGACTTAGCAGGTAATACTGAAGACGCAGAAGTTCAATTTAACAATACATTTGATGTAGATAGAGTTGGACCAATTGTAACATTTAATACAGCAAATCCAAGCTTAATTAATGACGATGGAACTGCAACATTTACATACACAGTAACGGGTGCAACTGCAAACACTGGAAATAATACTACAAGCTTTACAGTTGCAAACACTGGTGGAACAGGTAATGTTGTTTCTGCTAATGTAACTGGGAACACAAGTGGAACAGTAACAGTAACTGGTTTAACAGGTGATGGAAATGCAAAAGTTAATATATTAGCTGGCGTATTTACAGACGTTGCTGGTAATGGAAGCACAATGACTTCTAGTGCAACAATTTCAGTTGATAATACTGCTCCATTATTTAGTAATGTTGCAATTTCTTCAAATAATGCTGATAATACAAAAGCAAAAGTTGGAGATGTGGTTTCATTAACATTTAGCACAAATGAGCCAATTAATACTGCAACAAGTGCAACAGCAATAGCAGGTAGAATAGAACAAACAGTAAATGATTTGGGTTCTAACCAATATTCTACAACAATTTCTGTTCTTGGTTCTGATACAGAAGGAAATGTAACATTTAACATTGGAATTGAGGACTTAGCTGGTAATAGTTCTTCAACTAATACAGCAGACTTTGGTGCAGTAACTATAGATTACACAGCACCTACTTCAACTGTTACAGTTGTTAATGCAACACCAATTAACTTGACAAATAACTCTTTGACAATTACTGTAACATATAATGAAGATATGAAAACATCACCAGTTCCGAATATTTCAATTGGAGCAGGTGCAACATATACTCCAACAAGTGCAACATGGACTACATCAAAAATCTATACTGCACAATATGATGTAACAGGCAATGTTGAAGTTAATGATATAGCAGTTACATTAGGAAGTGTTGCGGCGTTAGATTTAACAGGCAATGTTGAAGGGTCTTCTACTACATTTAATAATACATTTGATGTAGATAGAATTGCGCCAGTTGTAACATTCAATACAGCAAATCCAAGTGTAGTAAATAGTGCTGGAACAGCAACATTTACTTATACAGTAACAGGTGCAACTGCAAACACTGGAAATAACACTACAAGCTTTACAGTTACAAACACTGGTGGAACAGGTAATGTTGCATCAGCAAATGTAACTGGAAACACAAGTGGAACAGTAACAGTAACAGGTTTAACTGGAGATGGAAATGCTAAAGTTAATATGTTAGCGGGTGTATTTACTGATGTTGCTGGTAATGGAAGCATAATGACTACAAGTGCAACAATATCAGTTGATAACACAGCACCAACAGTTACAATAACTTCAAATGTGAGCGGTACAACAACAAACCAAGAAATATCAGCAACATTAACATTTAATGAAAGTGTTACTGGAATTGCTGTGAATGATGTATTACAAACTACAAATGCAAGTGCTTCTGTAACTTCAGTAATTAACGCTGGTACAACTTATGAATTAACAATTAATGCAACACTCCCAGGAACAGTTAATGTATGGTTAGCAGCTAATGACGCAATGGATGCAGCAGGAAATGGAAATACAAGTTCAAATACATTTACATACAGCTATAATGCAGTAAGTTCTTACTCACAAGTTGTATTGTCTGATGTTGGAACATCAACAACAGTTTCAATGGGAAGCACAAATAAAGCATTTACAATGGAAATTAATGATGATAAAGGTCAAGGAACAGATGGAAATGGAGATGATTTACCAACAGTATTTAATCAAATAACTGTTGCAAAATCTGGTTCATACAACTTTAATGATCTAATTTCTTCTGCTACTTTCTTTACAAATGGCGGAACTAACATTGGAACAGCAACAGTTAATACTAACAATTTAGTGTTTAATGTAACATCTCAAACAATTACAGATGGTGGAAGTGGTACATATTATATGAACTATACATTAAATAATAGTTCAACTTTTGATATAGATAACACTTCGCTTACATTTACATTAACTGGTTCTACTGGAATAGGCGCTGAAGTTGGGTCAACTCCATTTGATAATGTTGTTAAATCAACAGGTGATTTTGTTGCTAATAAAGTTCAAATTAATGCAGCGAAATTAGCATTTGTTGATCAACCAGAAAATCATACATTAGATAATGGTGCAACATTTACTGTAAAAGCAACTGATGCTAATAATAACTTAGATAAAGACTATGTTGGTGAAATAACTATTGTTTCAACATCACCTGGCTCTAAATCTACGCAAGATAGCACAGCAAATGCAGTAAGCGGATTAGCAAGCTTCTCAGCGTATAAATTTGCAAATTGGGGAGCAAATACAACTATTTCTGCAACTGCAACTGGATTAACAAGTGCAACTTCTGCGAC
Organism: uncultured Hyphomicrobiales bacterium; assembly: GCA_964465945.1. Taxonomy (GTDB): domain Bacteria; phylum Bacteroidota; class Ignavibacteria; order Kapaibacteriales; family UBA2268; genus JAJRPT01. Next base: position 97,456 of record CAYXMM010000006.1, on the reverse strand, counting down.
ATTTAGTATAAGAGGTAATGCTCCTGATGCCGCTACGGATATTGAAATTGTGAAGATTAACTATTATGTAACTAAAATTAGATGGAAAGCTTCAAAAACTAATAGTGTTGACAATAATGCTTTAGTAATTGTTAGATATGATCATAATAACACAAGTTATGGTTTAAATGATGAATCTAATTTGAATTCTACTACATTTGGTTCTAACTCAACTTATAATTCTGCTCCAGCTGTTAATGATAATAGTAGTGGAACAGGTAAGATAGTTTTATTAGGTCAAGGTGGTATTGATGGTGACTATAGATTTGTTAATGTAACTTTTACTACATCAACTAATAAAAAATTTATTTCTGCCGGTGTTTATATGTTTAGCGGAAATGCAAATGATGTTAATACTCAAAGTTATAACACAACTCAAACTTCTACTGCATATAAAATAACCAAAGACATCTTCGACTTTGACAACGACAACACTAAAACTTCAGAAAATAACTTATTCTCTGTTGGTATTGTTAGTCCGAACCCTGTAGTTGATGAGTTTAGTATGAATATGACGTTAAACGAAAGTATGGACGTAACAGTAGACTTATTCTCTACATCTGGACAATTTGTTGGAACTATGTATAAATCAAGCGGTCTTGAAGCTGGTTCTCATATCTTATTTATGAGTATGAATAACTTTGAAGTTTCTTCTGGAACTTATATGTTACAAGTTAAAGCTGGTGAAGAAATTATGCTTGTTCCTTTTGTTTACAAAAGATAATTGACGCAACTTACACATAAAAAGCAGGGCAAATTGCCCTGCTTTTTTATTTTATTATGAAAAACACAATAAATTCTTTAATTTTACTTTCACAATTATTCAAATTTGTAAAATGAGTAAAAAGAAACAATTAAAAAAAGAATCAATCAATTCTAAAAATAAAGATTTGTTTAATTCTAAATTTGACGTTTTAGATAATCAAAATGAGTCAAATTCAGCAATAATGTCTTGGATTAATAAAAACAAAATGCTTACATATACGCTAATGGCTATAGTTGTAGGTGCAGTAGCATTTATGTTATACTATAAAACAATTGATTATAGTTTAGTTTATTGCGACGATAACATCTTCGTTATGGACTACCAAGATTTTAATAAAGACATAGATAATATTTGGAAGAATTTTGATAGAACTTTTGGTACATCTTATTATAGACCAATATTAGGTATGTCCTTTGTTATTGATGCTTACTTTGGTATTGATTTAGAACTGGAAGGAGGTCATATCAATCCGATTCCTTTTCACTATTCGAATGTATTATTTCATGTAATTGGTTCTATTTTAGTCTTTATATTTTTAGTTCAATTAAGGTATAATACAATCGCTGTTTTTTTCTTTTCGCTAATTTTTGCAGTACATCCTATTTTGACACCAGCCGCCTCATGGATTTCCGGTCGAAATGATAGTATGATTACTATTTTTATTCTACTCTCCTTTATGACTAATATTGCTTATTATAGGTCAAAGAATCCATTAAGTAAGTATCCTATTTTGCTACTTCATTTGCTGTTTTTTGCTATGGCACTATTCACAAAAGAAATTGCAACAATGTATACTTTACTTGTAGTTGGTTACAACTTATTCTTTAGAGAAGGTATATTAGATAAATCAAGTGGCAAATATAAACTGAATATAAAGAACTTTTTTAGTAAAGAAAATTTAATTTTAGCAGCTGGTTGGATGGTAGTTGGATTAATTTGGAATAATCTTAGAACGAAAGCTTTCACTGGTATTACAAACCCAGATGAAATTGGCCTTTCTGCATTTATCAAAAACTTACCTACTCCTTTTGCAATGATTGGTAAAATATTCCTACCAGTGAAAATGATTGCACTTTCTACTTTTGAGATGTTTTCTATACTCTCAGGAGCATTAATAATAATTGGTCTAATAGTTCTCGCGTTTAAAATTAAAGATGTAAGAAAAAGACACATTATGTTTGGGCTGACTTGGTTTTTGCTTTTCTTAGGACCTACTCTTTTTATTAGAATATTAAATGTTGATGATTTCTTTGATTATGCTGAGCATAGAGCTTATCTAATTATGGTTGGTATTTTCGTCATTGTGCTTGAAATTTTACAAGGATTAAAAGTAAATTATTCCAAACCATTAACAATTGGTACATTATCGCTTATTGTTCTAATATTTGGTTGGAAATCCTTTGAATATCGTGAAAATTTCGATGGTAGAAAGAATTTCTGGTCTCACATGACTGAAATATATCCTTTCAAAGCTAGAGGTTATCTAGATTTAGGTAAAGCTTATCTTGTTAAAGGTGAATTAAATGAAGCTGATAGTCTTTATAAGCTTGGAATTGAAAGAAATCCTGAAAATACTAACTTCTACATTGACATAAGTGTAGTTAAGTTACAGAAAAAAGAATTTGCTGAAGCTGAAAAATACGCTCGTAAAGCTGTTGAACTTAGTGAAGCAGATGGACGAAATAGTAATGGTGATAAATTAGCTTATACTTATTTAGGCACAGCACTTTTAACACAAAATAAGTTCAAAGAAGCAATGCCATATTTACTTAAAGCTATTAACGTTTCAGGTGGAAAAGATTGGGACGTCCTACATAAATATGCCGTTTGTTTGCATAATACAGGTCAAGTTGAAGAAGCGATTAAATATTACTCAGCTGCTCTTAGATTAAATGCGCAAGATTTTCAATGTATGACTAATTATGGAGCTGCTTTATCTGCAGTTGGTAATGGGGATGCCGAGAAAATATTAAAGCATGCGATTACGCTAAACCCAACAGCGGAAGTTTCGTATATTAACTTATTAAATCACTTAATTAGAAAACAAGACCAATCTGGAATTAACCAAGTATTGACTTCTGCAAAAGCGTATAATGTTGTATTGAGACCTAATATGGTGAATCAATTAAAATCTATGGGCTTCCAACTTTAATGAAATTATTTTTCTTATTAATTATATTTAATGTTGCTCTATTTTGTCAAGAAACTGATTCAAATAGAGCAATTATTATTAATAATCAAGTATCAAAATTTCAAAACTTACTAAAAGTAATTGACAAAGATTATGTTGATAGTGTAGGTCTAGTTAGAATCACCGAAGCTGCATATCGAGCTATGTTAAAAGAACTTGATATACAATCTCTATACTGGACAACTGAAGAATATAAACAAATACTAAATCAACAAAAAGGTATATCAACTTATGGTATTGGAGCATCATTTTTAGCTTTTAACGATACAGTTTATATAAGTAATATTATACCCAATAGTAGTTCTGATTCAGTTGGTTTAGAAATTGGAGACATTGTCTTATTTGTTGACAATGAGAAAGTAAGTGGAGTTGGTAATACAAATGCTTTAAATAAAATTAATGGAGAACATAGCAGTAAAGTTAATTTAATCATTAAGCGAAATTTCGAAGTTGGTTTAAATGAAATCTCAATTAATCGTGGCTCATTCCCCGTTTCGTCTGTATTAGCTTCTTTTATGATTTCAAATACAAAAATTGGGTACATTAAAATATCTTCTTTCTCACAAACAACATATAAAGACTTTATTGAGAATTTAGATAAATTAAAAAAACTTGGCTTAGAAAGAATAATTATCGACCTTAGAGATAACCCCGGTGGTTTAATTGAAGAAGCAGTCAATGTAATTGGTCTCTTTCTTGAAAAAAATGCTCTAATCACAAAAATGGAAGGAAAAAACAACGCCTATGATAAAGAGTATAGATCATCAGTCGACCCAATTTATAAAGATTTGCCGTTAGTAGTATTAATTAACTCAGAATCTGCTTCTGCATCAGAGATTTTTGCTGGAGCAATTCAAGATTATGATAGGGGATTAATAGTCGGAGTAAAAAGTTTTGGTAAAGGAACGGTGCAAAATGCTTGGACTTTTGGTGATAGTTCTGCATTTAGATTAACTATTGCTAAATATACAACTCCTTCTGGGAGGCCAGTTGAAAAAACTACTCAAAGCGAAGCAGTTAATATTGATGAAAGATTTATGAACGAAAAGATACTTGATGAAATAAAAAAAACTATGTCTATTCTAGGAAATTCAAATAAGGTCGATATTTATCATTCTAAATCAGGTAGATTAATTCTTGGAGTTGGTGGCATTTTACCAGATAAAACCATTGAAAATGATACTCTTACATTATTAACTAAAGTATATTTAGAAAGAAATTATATCACCGAGTACGCTTTAAAATATTATTTAGAACATAAAAAAGAAATAAAATTAAAATATAAAGAAAATTATAAAGAATTTATTGAAAAATTCATTGTAAGTGAAGAAATGCTTAACCAGTTCGCTAAAGTGATTGATAAATATAAAGTTTTTAATCAAGAAATGTACGAAAAAGATAAAGTTTATATTTTAAATTATTTAAAAGCAAAAATTGCTCATTTCACTTGGGGGGAAGACGCTTTCAATTATGGCTTAATATATATTGATAAACAAGTAATTGGTGCAATTAATAATATTCCAAAAACAAATTCAATTAAATAATACTTAATTTAGTCTCTTATCTCAAAAAGCATTTAATATTATATTTTCATCAAAATAATGAACAATGTTTTTTAATATCCGTAAATTGTTTTAGATAATTTCTGATGTTTGCTATTGTTAAATCATTTAATATAAAAAATAAAATATGAGCACTACTTTACCTACTCTTTTACAAATTCGTTTATTAATAATAGCATTTGTTTTTAGTATTTTTGTATATAATGTTATTTTAGCGAAGAGTTCCGAAATTATAATTAATCCAAATGTAAAATTATTAAAAGATTCCATCGAAAATAAAAATATATTAATCGCAATTAATAAATTTTTAGAAACATCTCAACAAAAAAAAATGAAGAAAATAAATATATATATATTTAGATGAAAAGCTTGAAACATATATATTACTTGATGAGCTTAAAGACATTGAATTAAATAAGGAATTAAGTATAGACAACGTTTTTAAGCCATATTTGTTAAACCTTGTTAAACTAAATAACAATCAATATTCAATACAAATTGCCTATATTGGAGTAAAACAAGAACAGCCAATTATAAGAGGAATTTTTGAGTTTATTATTCATAAAATAAATGATAGATATTTCTTTTCTTCAACTTTAATTAATAATACAAAAGACTGGAAAATATTGAAACACGGTAATTCTATATTTCATTATAAGAATGAGATTAACACAACAAAAGCGATTGAATCAGATAGTATCTCTACATACTACACAAATCTACTAAATAAAAATAAAATAATAAATGAATATTATTCAGTTAATAATTCCCTAGAACTTCAAAAATTAATTGGGATTAATTATAAGTCAGAATTCAATGGGACAAAAGGACTTGCTTTATCGTCTATAGATTCACACCATAAACTTAATATTTTAGGATATAATAATTCAAATTATGAAAAATTCGATCCACATGACGTATTTCACGAAATACTAAGTAATTATATACCGAGGAACAAGGTTTATAAACCAATAGATGAGGGTTGTGCTTACTTACATGGAGGAAGCTGGGGATTAACTTGGAAAGAGATATTTAAAGAATTTTATTCACAAATAAGTAATTATAATAGTATAAATTGGGTAGATATTAAAGAAAATTCTCAGTATTTTAAAACAAAAGAGTTTAATAATTCAATGGATTATATAATTAATGCTTTAATTGTTCAAGAAATTGAGAGAAAACATGGATTTAATGGGGTTTGGGAGCTTTTATTGATAGGTCCTGCTGAAAAAGGTCATCATAAATACTATTCAAAAATGCAAAAGTTGTTAGATATTAATAAAGATGAGTATAATAATTATGTTCGGAAGTTAATTAAAAATGAAATAAATAAATATAAATAAAGGAATAAGTGAAAAGCCGAATTAGCATCGGCTTTTGTTTTAAATAAGCTAACATAAATAATTTATTACTGCATCGAATACAAACCAAAAGTGTTACCCTCTGTGTCTAAGCAAATCGCACAAAATCCATATTCTCCAATCGAAAATTTAGATTTATGAACTTGTCCACCTGCAGCAACTACTCTACTTTCTTCAACAGAACAATCTGCACAACCAAAATAAACAATGGTGCTTAATGTTGCTTGTCCCATAGATTTAACACCACTCATTTTAATTAATGCTCCATTTGCGTTTGGAGCTTCAGGAGATTCAGAGCCACTAAAAAATGCCATTTGCACATCACCTTTCGAACCATCATCAGGCATATCTACATTAGTGAAGTTTTGACCTAAAACTTCAGAATAAAATTTTTTGGCTCTATCCAAATCATTTACATAGATTTCGAACCAGCATACTGGGTTTATATTATTCATATAAATTCCTTATTAAAGTTGTAAAAGAATATAGTCGGTTTATGAAACTATATATTTTAGATTTATAAATTAATTTCTGAAAACAAACACAAAAAAAAGCCAAACAAAAATATGTATGGCTTTATTGTGAATTAATAAAGTTTTTAGTTAAAATCCGCTTAAATCGTCAAGTAAATCAGACGCTCTTTTTCCACCAGCAATTTCAACTATTTTGTCGTCATAATGGTCTGAAATAACTGCAACCGTATTTAAAGTATTAAGTAACTCATTTTCATCAAGATGTGTACCAGCTATTGCATGTGAATAAGTAATTGTATTATCGAAATATAATCCAAAAGCCCCAAAGTGCAACTCTGCATTTTTTCTTAATAAAAAATTCATTAATTCTGGTGTGATTTTAGCACCAGTAACAACTTGGCTAATACATTCAACGCTTGTTTCTTTTATTGTAAATGGTCTAACGATTATCATCACTTGAGTTGAACCACGTGAAATAGTGAAAGAGCCATTCCCAAAATTTAAGTGGTCTGGAAAATTTTTCTCTAAAAAGGATTGAACTTTTGCAGTTGTTGCGTTGATTAATTCAATTGGGGTATTAAGCAATACCTCGTGGTCATCTTTATTAAACACTTTCTGAGCCATGTTATTCCTCACTTTTTGATTTTGGTGCTTCTAATAATCCCATTTCCGCTTTTAATCTTAATAATTCATTATCTGAACTACTTGTATCAAGCAATCTAAATTCATCTTCCAATGATTTATCGCCTTCAGCTAAATGTCCATAAGCTTCTGCTTCCGCTTCTAAAACTTCAATCTTCCCTTCAAATTTATCAAATTTTGAGAATGCATCTGAGCCAACTCCAGAGAAGGATTGATTAATTAATTTTTGAGCTTTTGCTGATTGTGAACGAGCAATTAAAGTGCTTTGTCTTTGTCTTGCTTCATCTAATTTCATTTTCAATTGGTCTAACTGGGCTTTCATCTTTTCAGCAGTTTCTTTTGCTTGTTGATAGATAGGAGTTAAATCTTGCACATTCCTTTGCGATATAGCTTTCTTTTCAAGTGCTTGTTTTGCAAGGTCTTCTCTGCCAGCCATTAATGCCTTCTTTGCTTTTTCCTGCCATTCTTCAATATCTTCATTTGCTTTATTTAGCTTTTTAAAAAGATTTTTCTCATTTGCGATACCTTGTGCAACTGCTAAAGTAGTTTTGTTTACAGATTCTTCCATTTCAAGAACCATCTGCTTGAGCATTTTCTCTGGGTCTTCTGCCTTATCTAAGGCATCATTCACGTTTGATTTAAAAATATCCGTTACTCTTGAAAATATTCCCATATTTTGTCTCCTATTTTTTATTCAAAAATAAAAAAAAAATTACTTTTTTAAAATTAAATACTATAATTATTTACCAATACAAAAATCAGAAAAAATTGCGGCAAGCACTTCTTCGTTCCATGACTCGCCAGTAATTTCTCCTATTATTTTAATAGCACTACGTAAATCGATAGCAATAAGTTCATTTTCCATATCTTGATTTATTGATTCTATTGCATTATCAAGATTAACTATTATTTGTTCTAACAATGATTTCTGTCTTTCATTTATCAAAGCATCATTTACTCGTGAAATTGAATTATTTGCAATTTGATAAAGGAAATCTTTTAATTTATCTATACCTATATTATCTTTTGCTGAAATAGAAAGTCCTTCTACTTTTGACTGATATAAGTCTATTTTATTTTGAACTAAATAAACATTTTTATAATTACTTTGTAAATTATTTATTAATTCAATTGAATTATTTTCACCCTCATTAATATCATTGATTATTAGGATTAGCTCTGATTTATCCAAAATTGATTCAACTAATTTAATACCTTGAATTTCAATTACGTCTTGACTTTCTCTTATTCCAGCAGTATCAACCAATTTAAAAGGTATATTATTTATATAAATAAATTCTTCTATATAGTCCCTTGTTGTTCCTGCGATTTCAGAAACTATTGCCCGTTCTTTACCAGCAAGAGCATTAAATAATGTAGATTTACCTGAATTTGGATAGCCCACAATTCCTACTTGAAAGCCGAAACGCAATATATTTGCACCAGTGAAAGAATCAATCAAATTTTGACAAAATTTCTTTGCATCAATAACTTTTTGAAGAATTTCACTTTTAGAAACAAACTCAATATCTTCGTCACTAAAGTCTAGTTCTAATTCAAGTAACCCCGCAATATGAAGTAAATTTTTTCTAAATTCTTTTAATTTATCTTTAAAATCGCCTTCAAGTTGTCTCGCAGCAGTGGCACTTCCAGGTATACTGACTGAATGAATTAAATCGGCAACGGCTTCAACTTGTGTTAAATCAAGTTTTCCATTTAAAAATGCTCTTTTGGTAAATTCACCAGGTGTTGGAGTTGAAGCACCAGCAATTAGTAGTTCTTTAACAATCTCATTCGCAATAATATTTCCACCATGACAACCAAACTCAATAGTATCTTCACCAGTGTATGAATTAGGTGATTTGAATATTGATGCAGTTACAGTGTCAAGCAACTCACCATTATTCCTAAAAAATTTTCCATAATGGATAGTATGGCTTTCATATTTTGCAAGTTTATCTTTACCATTAAATAACTTATCTGAAATTTGAATTGCCATATCGCCAGAAATACGAACAACAGCAAGCCCGGAAATTCCGGGTGCTGTTGCTAATGCGACTATTGTTTGTGTCATTTATGTCTCGAATTACTTCGCTGGTTGAATTACAGGATACATCATATTTATATGCTTAGGCATATTTGGGTCAGCTGGATTATGCATAAATCGTAACATAATATCACCAACAATATTTAACTTCTTAAGTTTAATATATTCCAACAAATTTTGGTTATAATATTCTAAGTTTTCTTTAGGCATTATGATTGTTGCATTTACTAAAATAGGTGCTGCAATATCAGTAATTTGCATACTTTTAGGTAATTTATCTTCAATTTGATTTTTTTGTTCAGCTGTAATTCCAAAACCATATTGTGCTGTTGCTTTATTATTTTTAAAATCCCATTTTGGAAATCTAATAAGAGGTGGCTCTCTAAATCGAATTTTCTCTTTCACTGTAAAATCAAATACTTCTTTTGCAATTTTATTAAAATTTTCTTCTATTGAAGAAAGTGTTGGTTCCACTTCTTGTTCAGTGTAAATAAAGTATGACATAAGGTTTGGTTGAATATCTACTCTTTGAAACCTTTGAAATACTTCTTGTTCGTGAGCAAAAGATTCAAGGTTAGACAAGCCCTCTTCAAATTGCTTTGTGAAAGTCTCAACCAAAGCAGGAATTTGAATTCTATCTTGAATTTTAAAAAAAGCTGCTGTATCAGTCATTGTCCAAGTTATTTTCGTTTGAGGACTTCCAGTTTCACTTACTACGCTCTCAAACTTAAACTTAAATCTATAAGATTTATGTTCTTTACTTACTTTATATATATATACGTCAATCACAACGTATTCATTAATCTTGGCATCAACAACCTCGTATCTCCCATCTGATGAATTTGGTAGAAGAGTAGTCCATTCACCTTTTCCGCCAATTAATGTCTGAGAATCGCCTTGTTTAAAATCATATAATCTTGTACTATCTGCTAATTCCCAAGGAGACCATCTTACCCAATTTGGAATTAATCCAATTTGATAATAAACAGTTTCTAAAGGTGTGTTAATTGTTTTTTCTACTTTTACATCTAAATTACTTGGTAATAATACTAATGCACCGATAAATAGTATAATAATTGCAATACCTATTATCCTTAAAATTTTCATATTTTTCCTAAAATTGTTTAATTTTCTTTGTTAATAACAACATAATTGTCAAAAAGTTTCCAAATATCTAACCCAGACACATAAATATTTTCATACTTGCTTGAAATAGACTTCATTGCAGATTCTAATTCAGTACTTCTAATCCCGTAATTAATTGAATTATATGCCTCTAAGAACGCAGAAAAATCATCAGCGACTTTTACAAGTGGTCCATCTAAGGGTCTTTTTTCATTTGATATATTCAACCTAAAACCTTCAAAGTTGTAATACTTGTTGCTTAAAGTCTTATATGCAAATTCATCTTGAGTAAAGAACTCAATTTCAGACACCCAAGATTTTCTTATATGAGGGTGAATTTCCTGTTCTGCTAATTTTTTCTCTATTTTCTGAATTTCCTCTTGCATACCTGGCACTGAGCGTTTAACCGGCTTAATTATATCGCGTGTTACAACCTCTGGCAAATCGTGAAATATTGCACAGAAAAAATTAGTATATAATCTATCATCAGTTAAATTTTCGAGTTCTAAACTTAAAAAATAAGTTACAGTTGCCACCATCATCAAATGGCCTAAAACCGATGTTTGAGGAACTCTTTGTAAATGCCCCCAACGAATTTGGTATCTTAATTCACCGCATAAATCCACAAAATTCTTAATGTTATGTTTTTTCTTTAATCTACGAATACCTTCTAAATTTGATAAATTCTCAATATCATTTCCCATCATAATTTCAATATCACTAATTGAGTAGCCAGTAGGATTAATATTCCTAATAATCTGAAATTCCCAATAACTTGAATATTTATGTGCTGCTTCAAGAATTTTCCGCGAATGCGAATGCAAAAATGTAGGGTCTAATAAGTAACTTTCAAATTCTTTTCTAACAAAATCACTTGGCAACTTATCTTCAACTTCCTTATAAATCATATAGTTTAATTTAGTTAGGAGCTTTTCATTTTTGGCAATTTCTCTGTATACAGGTGATTGAATATCAGAAATTACACAACGGCGAATTAGCTCATATACTCCACCCTTAATAATATCTCGCCAAATAAACTCATTTCCTTGGTCTTCCTCATACCGAGCAATAATATAAGCTATCATCATCTTATGAGCATGCTTATCCATTTGCATAAGTGGAATTGGTCGCAACTTATCGTTCCATCGTTCAACTGAAAATGCCTTAAATATCAAGTCAATTAAATCTTTTCCAATCATGAAATTTTTTCCGATTATTATCGTTATATACTATATTTTCATATACATTTTCGAAAATTAAACAAATTTTATGTTTTAAAAAAATAAGGCAACTAATTTATGTTAAATTATATTAAATTTACATTAGCAATTTTCACAATCACATTATATTCTTGCACAACTATAAAAGAGCAAACAAAAAGTGAAGATACAACAACGAAACCTCAATTTAAAGAAATTGATTTCAATGAGTTTCAAGCTATTTCTCAAGACCCCAAAGCAATTATAATCGACGTAAGAGAACCCGAAGAGCTAATAGAAGATGGATTTATAGAAAACTCAACTAATATTCCAGTTGGGAGTATAGAAGAACAATGGGAAAATATTATAAAAACTGACAAAGATACCCCAATCTTAACTTATTGTCGTTCCGGAGTAAGAAGTGCCAAGGCAGCAACAAAACTAATAAATATGGGCTTTAAAAACGTATATTCTCTAAAAGGTGGAATTATGGCTTGGAAAGAAAATAATCAACCAATAATGAAGTAAGATATTAGTTCATTGTAAGTATGACTATGAGAATTAATCCGAAAGTTAAAAGAATTACTCTTTTTTCTTATCTTTTTCTCTGAACTTTTCAAATTCATATTTTAGAATTGAGAGATCTTGGACTAAGTTCTTATTCTTTTCTGTGAGTTTTGTGATGACCACACTGAAATGTATTAGAATTGCGAAACTCCCCAAAACTAAGAAAAGTAATAATGCTGCCGGTGCATAAGATATGCCGATGAGTTTTGAAAATTGCTCAAATACTGTAGTTGATAAACTGAAAATAAAAAATAAGGCAACTAATAATAGCCATAACAATGAATATTCTTCTTTTATCTTACGTCGTCTGATTAATTCAATAATAAAAAATATAGATAATATGCTTCCTAATATTGAAAGGTACTGAAACCTTCCCATAGATAAAATAAAATCAATCATTTTTCACCTTTCTAATCTTTGGTCTAATTGAGGTCATTAAAATTGCTAACACTACTTTAATCATATAATAAATTGCTTTTCTGTAATTTATTGATGACGTCCCCGTTTTTCTTGCTCGCATATCAGAGTGAATTTCTTTTAACTTAAATCCATTTTTCCCAAGCAAAATTATAGCTTCTGGCTCAGGGTAATCAATTGGATAATGCTCTGCTAAAAATCTTAATGCTTCTTTGTTATATGCTCTAAACCCTGATGTGCTATCTGTTATTCTTTGTCTTATCAATAAGTAATTAAGTATTCTGAAAACAAATATTCCCATTCTTCTAGGGACACTTGACTTCCAACCTGAATGAGTAATAGTAAATCTTGAGCCAATCACGACATCTACTTCCTTATCTAAAATTGGCTTAATAAGTTTATTAATTTCAGATGCAATATGCTGACCATCACCATCAAATTGAAGGCAAATATCATAGTTGTTAGATTGTGCAAACTTAAAGCCAGTCTGAACTGCTCCTCCAATACCTAAGTTAGAAACTAAATCTATTACAATTGCTTTCCCTGTTGATTTTGCTACTTGGCTTGTATTATCTTTAGAACCATCATTTATTATTAATACGTCCCAGTCTTTATTTGTGTCCTTCAGCTCTAAAATTACTTTATCTATACAATCTTCTTCGTTGAATGCTGGAACAATTACTAATATTTTGGATTTTTCTTTCACTATATTTTTAATTAAATATTAAATTATATTAATCTTATTTGCAAAAATGCAAAAAATATTTTAATTTTAACTTCTTACGGGGGACAAATTAAACTATAGGTATTCCAAATGATTGAATTATTTGGTTCAATTCAAGGTATTTCTACTAAAATACCATTTTACGATGTGTCAGTATCAGCAGGTATTCCTGTTCCAATTGACACGGATAGCCATTCTGTCATCGACTTAAATGAGTTTCTAATTGAGCATCCTTATGCAACATTTTTTGCAAGAATTACTGGTGATGAACTTCGTCCTGTTGGTATTTCTGATAGTGATATACTTATTATCGACACAAGTTTAGAGCCAACAGATGGAAAATTAATTCTTGCTACGTTAAATAATGATTTAACCGTTAAATATTTTAGAAATATTGACGGGAATCAATATTTAGAAGCTCATAACTCATTTTTCACACCTTTAAATTTAGGTGATGAAATTAACTGGAAAATAATTGGAGTGATTACAAAAGTTATTCACTCAATTTAATTCTTAAATTAATTTTCTTCTTTATGCTTGTCAAATGGAATTTGAGAAGCCCAGAGGAGTTTTTCCTTTAATAAACTGAAATATGATGAATTTTGTGGTTTAATCAATTTAACCACTGCATCGGATTTTCTTATTAACACCTCTTCACCGTCTTTTACAACTATAACCTCTTTTCCATCTATTACAAAGTTTGATTCACCTGTAGGTGAACTTACTTTAAACCTAACTTCCGTAGAATTTGGAATTACAAGCGGACGTAAAGTTAAAGAATGAGGAGATATAGGAGTTATACAAAATACTGGTGTCCCTGGTGCTATAATTGGTCCATTACATGATAATGAATAAGCAGTCGAACCCGTCGGAGTAGTTAAAATTAATCCATCTGCACGATAATCAGCAATATGATTCGAATTTGAATACGCCGAAATTGTTATCATTCTTGAAGTGTTCTTTTTCTCAACAACACAGTCATTCAAAGCAAAATACTTTTTGTCTCGAATTGTAGTTTCAAACATACTTCTTTCAACTACTCGATAATTCCCATTGACTAAATCAACCAATGACTCTTTTAGTTTTGTTGTTGGATACTCTGCCAAAAAGCCAAGTTTTCCAACATTAAAGCCCATAATTGGCACACCAGAGTCAATTAATAATTTTGAGGCAGAAAGCATCGTCCCGTCACCACCAAATGAAATAACAACATCTGCTTTCTTTTCAAAGTCGGTGTCATTGCACTCACCAATAAAAGAATATTCATCAGGATTGATTGATTCGCAAAATGCTTCATTTGCTATTACTTCAACCCCTAATTCTTTAAGAATTTTTGCTGCCTCTTTAGCATACTTTTTCGCCTCTGGCTTCGATGCTAATGAGAATATCGCATAAGTTTTCATTACTTTATTCTATTATGTTTTAATTCAGAACTTTTAAAAATATAATTTTTAATATTTACTTGCAGACCAAAATAAAAATTACTAAAATCCGCATAATCTTTTAAATCGCCTAATCCATTCTTAACATCTAATCCACCAACACTATTCCCGCTCATATAACCACCTACTAAACTAAAATTTGTATTCCCAAATGGTGGGATTATCAAAGTTAATTTCGCTCCTACATTATAATAAGTTGATGGGTAATATGACAATTCAACAAAAGGGTCTAATATTAACTCATCACGTAAAAGAACTTGCCACCAACCAACTCTTAATGGTAAAATTCCTATACCAACCTCTGATGATCCTAAGTAATTCAAATTTAACAATGAAGTTCCAATGTATAGACGTTCATCAATAGGATATAGTGATAAATTTGCATTCAGTAATTTTAAAGATGCACCGCTTATTGCTAACTTTTTCGATGGATCTGTACTAAAGTATGAATTGTCAGCATCTGTTTTAAGTAATCCGATTTCTAACAAAGAAATATTCCAAGCAGAATTTTCCATATCTTTCCATTCACGGTAGGTTTCAGGCACAATATTTACAAAATCTAAAAGTGATATCCCTAATCCACCATATAGAAAGTTTGGAGTTGTGGAGCCATTTGCATAATCATTGTTATTTGTCAATATAGTCCCAGCATAATTCCAACCACCTGCATAACCAAGATATGCACGTAAATTCAAACCACCAATAGACCCAAGTTCAGCAAACCCTTCTAACTTTCCATAGACAGAAGGATATGCTCCAATACCAAAACGCCCACCAAGAGCAAAATATGGGATCTTATCCCATACATACCACCTCTTAGTTAAATTAAAAACACCTAATCCAATCAAAGAATTTTCTAGTCTTGCATCTGGAAACATCAACTCGGCTAAGTTAAAACCATAAGTCCAATTTTGAGAATCTTCAAACCAGCGTAATCGTTTCTCCATTATTCCTATTCTATAAATACCGCCTGTAAATATCGCACTTTCATCAATACCTCTAAAAGACGACTTTAACATAGATGGATTAATATAAGTTCCAAAAATTCCACCGCTCAAGCCAAATTTGCTATCTCCGCCAAATATTCCAATACTCTCGAAAACTCCAAGTCTAATAAAATCAGGGTATTCACGAGTAACAATACTATCATATTGGGTAACTCTATTTGATGACTCTATAACTTTTGAACTTGGGCTAATTACTCCATTCAAATCGTTATCAGGAGAATTTGGGTTATAATGATGATAAGTAGTGTCAATCGTAGTTATTGTATACTTATCTTCTTCGAATCGCGTAAATTGACTCTTGAAACTACAAGAAGCCAACAAAGCCAGAAATGAAATCAGTAGAAAATACTTCATAAAACTTCTAACTCCCATTCTAATTTATTTTCAAGTTTTGCTTTTATTCTATCATTATGATTTAATTTACCTACGCCAGCAGGAGTTCCGGTCATTATACAATCACCCTTTTGTAAGGTAAATCGTTTTGATAAATACGAAATTAAAAAATCTATTGAAAAAATCATAGAACTACTATCACCACTTTGTTTTATTTCACCATTTAGTTCCATTTGGAACTTATAACTATCCTGTTTAAATTCAGAATAAGGAATAATTGGTGAAACTGGTGCAGAGCCATAAAAACTTTTACTAAGAGCCCATGGTAGAGATTTCTCTTTTAATTTTGTTTGAATATCACGTAAAGTCAAATCTAAACCAAGTCCAACGCCTGCAATAAATTTATTAGCATCGGTTTCGCCTACATTCATACAATCATCGCCAATTACAAAAATTAATTCTGTTTCAAAATTAACATTAATAGAGTATTCAGGCAATGTAATTGAATTATTTAAAACAACTGCACTACTTGGCTTCAAGAAAATAATCGGTTCATCTTCCGTCTTAGCACCCATTTCTTTAGCATGGTCAGAATAATTCCGACCTATGCACCAGAAATTATTCACAGCAAGGTCTCGATTATCAGAAAAGTTATAATATTTTACCATTTTAATTATATTTTTTACAAAAATAGCAATATTATTTTTATACAATCAAAAAATCAATAATAATGAATAATGAATAATCCTAAAATAGGGTTACACAAAAAAATAAAAAAAATCGTCATTAAGATAAATAAAGCCACGTTTTATCGTGGCTATGCATATTTTCTCACTCCGTAATGAGTATTTTTCTTATTCAACAAGTATAACCTATATAATTCCAAAAATTTTCTCCATATACTACTCAGTAGTAGAGTGAGATATATTTTGAATATTGCTTGTTTTAGTCGATTCTCTTTTTAACTCATTATACACTCCAAAATAGAAATTTCCATATATAAATCCCCATATTATACTTCTTAGTAAAACAGTGTTGAAATCCAGATTCAAAAATATGTAAAGGATTATATTGAGAAAAAGTACTTGACAAACTGCAATAACAACAGATCTTTTTCTTGTTCGACAAGTATAATCCATATATTTCCAAAAAATTCCTTTCATAAAATTACCCTGTAATGCCTTGTAACCACCAAGGTACTCTTACTACAATTGCTACTGCGGATATTGCTGAAGTTGCTCCTCCACAGACCATAGCATTAGCTACCCCAACAGCTAAAGCACCAATTGGTCCTCCAAAAGCAGATCCTGCCATTGCTCCACCTATGCACCAGAAACAGCTCCAGCAATATCAGAAGCTATAACCCGTCTTGCATTTGAACTTAATAGGAATTTTGCATTTCGTGAATTTTTATTTAATTCAAAGTTTTTAGTTACTGGCATAGATTCTGCTTCTTCTAATAAGGTCATCCAATCGTCATACTTTGAGTTCCAATAATTCGCTGAATTTTTTGCCACGCTTAAGGTTAAACCAACTATATATGCTTCGGTGGAACTTCCTAAGGAGTACGCAATAGTGATTTGCATATCACAATAAGTCTCAAATTGCATTAGTGTCATTCCGTCGTTTGCATAAACATTCAAAGTACTATCTAATTGATATAAGATATTTTCTGCCGCTTGGCTTAAAAAACTATTTGTATCTAAAAAGCTTGAAATTGACAAAGTATCGTAATAAGCATCCGTAAGCCCAGTTGTATCAACATTTGTAACGTCAAAGCCATTATTATCTGCAAAAATTACGGCTTCGTTTATCACAAAATTAACAAGTGGTGTATTTGATTGGCTTTCCACGTCACTTTTCATCCTTGATAATTTTGCATACATACTATCTAAGTACTCATTATGCTTTGTTCCAACTAAATTTACATTATATAAATAGTCTGGATAAGTAGAAGTATTTAAAGTGTTATAATTTTTTATATCGTCATTTACAGGAATATCCTCTTTACAAGAGGAGAGAAAAATTAGTAAAATTAAGGTGGCTACAAAACCTAAAATTTTATTTGAATTTATATTCATAATTTTTATTGGTTTTTTTTAAAACATTTTTAGAGAATTAAAAAGAAGTATTTTACTTCTTGCTTATTGCAATACAGCATAAAAAGATTTATTTGCCGTAAAGTAGCGTTGATTTTCTACACAGGTAAGTTTTATTACCTTTTGAAAACCCACGCCTATACTTCTGTTTAACAAGATTGAAAAAGTAATTTGATTGAAATAATTCTGAAATAAGAATAAAATTTTGTTCTGTGTGCGTATAGATAAGCTGACGAGCTGACAAGAAAATAATATTAAAAACACAATAGTATACATAAAAATAAAATATTATGAATTAATAATATGTAAATTATAAAATTAATATTTAAGTAACAAATATTTAATAAAAAAAACTCCCAGTCATATTGAGTGTAGCGAAATATCCTTTATAATACATAACACCCCGTCGGCAAGCCGACACCCCTCTGATAGAGGGGAATTTTGGACTTTTTACTGGAAAAAATCTTCGATTTGATATGTCTGAACTGGATTCATCGCTACTCTCAGAATACATAACAAGCAACACCACCTTTGCCACAGGAAGGGTATGAAATTGATGTTGTTTGTTTTAAAATCAAATTTTATTCCGTTATCAATATTTTTCTTGTCCTTGTTTCTGTGCCGTGGGTGATTTTCATTATGTAGATGCCGGGATTTTGGTTGCTTGCGTCCCAGATTATGTTGCCCTTCCAATTATTTTCTTTTTTGACATTTATTTGTCCGTTGATGTTTATTTTTACACCTGTTAAGTCGTAAATTTCTACGTCATCGCTCGTGAATGGCAAACCGCTATCCCAGTATACTTCTACTTTCACTTGATTATTGCTCGGTTGCGGATAGGGTGGATTAGTCCAGAGATAGTTTCGGTCTTCGGTGCGTTCTACGCTGGTGTATTCAATACCGAAGTCCGATAGTTTTGCCCGTAAAGATGGACCGCTTGAAAAGCTAAAAGCAAATAAATGGTCTTTGATTAAAGTATAACTATCAGCAGCGCCACCTTTTAGTAATGCTGTTCTATGCCCACTGCTTCCATTAATATTTTTCCAATCAATATTAAAATAGTCGCCTTTTGATAAATACATTCCTTTATTGTCGGCAAATTGCGCAAAAATATTATCTTTATACCGAACCACTCTTTCAATTCCTTTTACATTGGATAAAGTGATGTATTGTCCAGGTGTCTCTGCGGGGGTGCATATCTTATCTGGTGTTATAAGTATTAATTTGTCGTCAACTATATCTAAATCATTGACTGGAAAATCAATAGGATAAATCACTTTTTCCCAAGTTTTTGCATTATCACTTGATGAAAATATACCAGCGCCTTGGTCTCCAAAAATATATAATTTTCCATTTAGATAGCGTAATTTTTTTATTAAATATTGGTCATAACTAAAATCCCCACCTTTTATTTCAAGTTCTTCCCAACTTCGCCCTAAGTCTCGTGAAATTTTCACATTTCTATTATAAGTTAATATTAAAATTGAGTTATCTTCAAGAATATTTATATATAAAGCAGTTGATAAATTATTAAAAACATTCCAAGTTTTTCCATAGTCTTCAGAAATTAGAATTGTTGACGCTGAAGAAGAAATTGGTGAAGCAACAAATAAATTATTTTTTTTTGCAATTTTATATGCAGAATATCCTTGTTCTTTTAAAAGTAAATTTAATTCAGACATCGGCTCGAATGTATCCCCATAGTCCGCAGAAACTAATACGCCACTATTAGTTGTTATATAAAGCGAATCGGAATCATAGCAATATCCCCTTATTGCATCATAGGTAAGAATAGGTAGTTTTTGGAAAGTTTTAGAACTATCGTTGCTTGTGTATATACCACCTTTACCATAAGCAAAGATAAAATTGTTGTTTGCGTAAATATTTGCTATTTCTAATTTAATGTCGTTTACTTGCATCCAATTACCTTTTTCATTTCCTAATTTAGTTTTATAAATAGCGCCTTTATAAGTTGCGATAAAAATTTCATCGGCAAAGATAGATATTGAAGAAATACCAGATGTATCCGATTGTACGATTACTGTATCCCAATCGGTACCATAATTCGATGAAAAATAGAGGTGTTCGCTTCCTGCATCTACTTGCCTGAATAGTTTATTTGTAACTACATAATAATAATTATTATGAATTTTCATATCTCGAATATCTGTATCGTTCTCTAAATATGATATTTTAATCTGTTTCCAGGATATTCCACCATCAGATGAAAGTACTAGCTTTGTGGGGCTATATTTTCCTATACAAGTAAAGAGGGTGTCTCCTTGTGTACACATAATGTAAGCGTAAGGACCTTCGACACCTGGAATATTATGGGGAGTTAATTCCTGCCAAGTTAAACCCTTATTTGTTGATTTCTTTAAACTTGCTTTATTTATATTTATTCCACTTGTATGTGCATAAAAATTACCTTTACTATCTTTACACAAGTTTCGAAATGTTGTGTCTTTATATTCTTCATTAACTATCTTCCAATTCCTTCCTTTGTCAGAAGATACATACAAGCCACCATCTCTATTACTTTTATCATTAATGTTCTGACTAACACTAAATGCAGCATAAACATTTTCTTCATCTATCATAATGGAGTTGGCACCAAAGCCAGAACGGTTATTAAACGCTTCATAGTTAGCTTCCCAAGTTTTTCCACCATCAGAACTCATTACTACTCCAGTTGCTCCAAACGTTGCAATTATGAAATTACTTTGAGCGTCTATCTTAGTGAAAAAATCATCACCAGTCATCATTCCAAACTCTTTCCATTGCGAAAAAGCCGAAAGATAAGACATTAAAAAAATTAGTAAGAAAATTTTCATTTTATTATCCTATATTTGAATTTAAAAAAGCGGGAACAGAATAGACTGTTCCCATAAAATCGAAAAGAACTACGGATTACAAGGATAGATAGGATGAATAAAGCATTCATTGGGCTGACCTTCTTCGAACCACTCTTTATCACAATCTTCACCAGGTGTCTCCATATTTTTAATAATAGTTTTTATGACCTGATTAGTCTGATTATCCCAGCAATAACTTATAGTTTGTGTACAAAATGAACTTCCTTCACAAGAGGTGTAAACTTCATAATTTTCTGGCGAAAATACTTTTCTTTGCCAGCACTTTGCATAGACCCATTCAACAGTCAATGGATTCGCACAATTAATACCTGGACCAGGTCCATTAGACTGGCAAAGCTGAGTCCAAATAAATTGTGGAGAATTAATCAAAGCTTGCATTGCTTGAGATATTAAATCGCCAGCTGTAATTCCCGTACAACTTTGTCCGGGCAGAGCAGATATTCTTTTTAAATAAACATAACCGGGATACGACATCATACATTTATGACACATTTCAACTTTGTATTGGCAAGTGCCTATTGTGATTATTTTAGTGTATAAATATTCTCCGGGACCACAAGTTACTATTGAATCACTGGGGTTTAGTGTATCAAGATTGCAAGGATCTATGCATTGTGGAATCATTGGATTACAATGGGAATTAGGTATCCCATTAATCATTTTGTGACAAACAGTTGAAGTACAAAGTGAATCGCAATGAGCCATTGCGTTGACATTACTGAGAGTTAGTAATGCCAGAAAAACAATATTAATTGTTATTATTTTTGAAGATATATTCATTTTCGCCTTATTTAAAATGTAAAATTTAGAAAATTAAAAAGAAGTATTTTACTTCTTAGTTATTGCAATACAGCATAAAAAGATTTATTTGCTGTAAAGTAACGATGATTTCCTACACAGGTAAGTTTTATTACCCTTTGAAAACCTACGCCTAAATTTCTGTTTAACAAGATTGAAAAAGTAATCTGTTTGAAATAATTCTGAAAATAAAAATAAAATTTTGTTCTGCAAAGCAGGTAAAATACACGAGCTGACGAGCTGACAAGAAAATAATATTAAAAACACAATAGTATACATAAAAATAAAATATTATGAATTAATAATATGTAAATTATAAAATTAATATTTAAGTAACAAATATTTAATAAAAAAAACTCCCAGTCATATTGAGTGTAGCGAAATATCCTTTATAATACATAACACCCCGTCGGCAAGCCGACACCCCTCTGATAGAGGGGAATTTTGGACTTTTTACTGGAAAAAATCTTCGATTTGATATGTCTGAACTGGATTCATCGCTACTCTCAGAATGACACAACAGGTAACCGAACCTAAATCCTCCCCAATGGTGAGGACTTTTGAATAAAGTTCTACTCCGTTATTAATATTTTCCTTGTTCTTGTTTCTGTGCCGTGGGTGATTTTCATTATGTAAATGCCGGGATTTTGGTTGCTTGCGTCCCAGATTATGTTGCCCTTCCAATTATTTTCTTTTTTGACATTTATTTGTCCGTTGATGTTTATTTTTACACCTGTTAAGTCGTAAATTTCTACGTCATCGCTCGTGAATGGCAAACCGCTATCCCAATACACTTCCACTTTAACTTGGTTATTGCTCGGCTGTGGATAGGGTGGATTAGTCCAGAGGTAGTTTCGGTCTTCGGTCTTTTCAACGCTGGTGTAGTCTATGCCGAGTTCGGATAAGTATTTATAATACATAGCATATCCACTAAGATAGATGATTTTGTCCTCATATATCTCAAATTTAATCCCATTATTGAGTGCTATTAATAGTAGATTATCAGTAATGTCCTCCCAGTTATGTCCGTAATCCCTTGACAGGAATAAGCCATTTTTGGAACCTGCAAACACATATTGATTTACACTTAATAAGCAATTTACCCAAACAGTAGAGCTTGTACCAATTTTATAATCAGATTTTTCCCAAGTTTCGCCAAAATCATGTGAAATTGAGAAATCAATATTGCTGGCATCTACTAAACCACTAGTTCCTGGATAGGTTGTTATACATATATTATCACCTGAAACAGAGATATCAGTAATTCGCCTATAAAATTCTGGGTTTATTGAATCTTTATTTACTGAATCTATTCTTGAATAGTCAAATTTTTTCATAATTGACTTCCAATTTAAAAGATCAACACCTGTTCTTAGAATTCTTCCCTTTCCAAATAAATATAATTCGTCTTTAATTTTTTTGAAATAACTTATATTTGAGAATTCTTTATCTATTTCTTCATTTCCAGTTTTAAATTCTTCCCAATTTTCTCCTAAATTTTCAGAAATTAATAGTTTATAATCCTGTCCTTCTTTTGCTGATACTAAAATTCTATTTTTATCTAAAAGAGATAAGTCACTGATACTATAATTACCTTCTATATTATCTTTTATTTCCCAACTCTCTCCATAATCTTCGGAGAGAAGAATTTGTTTGCCATCGTTATATAAAGAGATTAAACGTGCAACTATTATATTATCAATCACGTTTAAACTACTTATGGTTAATGCTATACCATCTTTGGTGATTTCTTGAAATTCCTCATTAATTTTATTTGCTTTATAAACGCCATTTGTAGAGCTATAAAATGTTGACAAATAAATCGTACTATCTTTAGTTACAATATCTGAAATATTCCTATAAGATTTAAAGTTAACATGATTAAAATTAATTAAATCAGTAGAAAAATATGAAAATTGATCAGTATAATTGATTAAATTACTATTAACAAAAAGTTTGTTGTTTTCATATTTTAAATAAGTTATCATTTTACCATTAAAGAATGGTATTTCCTGCCAGTCAGCACCCTTATTAGTAGAAATAAATAGTCCGCTTGTTGTTCCAGCGAAGACGGTATCATTTTTTACTTCTAAGCAGTTTACATTCCTACTTAGCATTACTTGGCGGGCCTCTTTATAAGATTCACCTAAGTCATTAGAATAAATAAGTCCATCTCGTGTTGCTATATAGATTGAATTGTTAGATAAAACAATATCCTGAACAGTTATACCACCAAGATCTTCTGATATTTTTTTCCAACTTTGTCCTCCATCAGTTGATATTGCAATAAAAAGTGCGCTGCTTCCATCTTGGTTATATCCTCCTCGACCTGATACTACTATTGTGTCATTATTTGTCGAAATATAAAAAGCATGTTGATAACCCCAACTAGGTAAGGTATCCCATATTGTTCCAAAATCAGTGCTTTTAACAACGCTTTTTAAGTCAGATATTAAATACATTATATTGTTATTAATATCAAAGTCTTGTATAGCCCTGTAACTATCAAATTTTGCGGTCTCATTGACCTTTTGCCAATTTTTACCCTTGTCACTTGTTAAATAAAACAATCCTTCATCTTCTTGGTATCTTGTCTCAGTGCATATATAAACTACATCATTATATACAATAACTCTATTAACTAGCCCACTCTCTGTTGGTAGACCATTAGTTCTTTTTTCCCAAGTTTCTCCTTCATCGAAACTAAAGTAAACATCTCCCAAAGTTCCCCTCGTAGCGACAAGGAAATTACTTCCTGAATTAATTTTATAAAATTGAGTGAGTGTTTTTGGGGTTTCAATTTCCTCCCAATTCCCTTTTAGTGATGATGTTTTAAAAAGCATTATTAGGCAAAAAATTAAAAATAATTTCATTTTAATATTCCTTTAAAAATTAAAAAAATACCGGTATATAAAAATATACCCGATTACTTATTATTCAATTCCACATGGAACTGTTAATAGTCTAAAACATTCTGATGGTCCATAAGGATATGGCGGTATAGTTATTTCGTGCGCCTCAAGCTCACATGGAGGGTTTTGAGGACCAGTAAAATGTGAGTATACTTTGTCATATCCAGTACCGTTCCAACAATATCCAATAGTTTCATTACATTCTGCATTTTCATCACAAGGTGGGTTCATGTACCCACCACCAACACATAGATTTAAATAAATAAATTGTGCTGAACTTATTTCGACTTTTGCTTGTTGAATAATTTGTTCTATTGAGAGAAAATTATTACAACTATGATCTACTTCCGTTACCCAATTAATAATTATTTCTCCGGGATAAGTAATACCACATTTATAGCATACCTCAACATCATAATCGCAACCCGCAATAGTCAACCTAACAGTTGTTTGAGTAAAACCCGGAGGACAGCTTGCTTCTACATTTATATTTGTAATTATTAACAACGAGAAACAAATAAATGCTAAACTGAAAAAACTTTGTAAAGTTTTCATATTTAAATTCCTTTTTTATTTATAAATATTAAATTCATTTCCCCCTTTCTTCTCACTTTATGCACTAACAAAAACAAAGCATAGTGAATCTTAACTACGCCTATACTTTTGTTTAACAAGATTGAAAAATGAATTTGATTGAAATAATTCTGAAATAAAAATAAAATTTTGTTCTGTTGGGAGAATAGAAAAATCGCACGAGCTGACGAGAATATAATATTAAAAGTATAAAAATATACATAAAAATAGAATATTGTGAATTAATAATATGTAAATTATAAAATTAATATTTAAGTAACAAATATTTAATAAAAAAAACTCCCAGTCATATTGAGTGTAGCGAAATATCCTTTATAATACATAACACCCCGTCGGCAAGCCGACACCCCTCTGATAGAGGGGAATTTTGGACTTTTTACTGGAAAAAATCTTCGATTTGATATGTCTGAACTGGATTCATCGCTACGATTTATATTACGATGACAAAAAAAAACAAGGACTTTTATGTCCTTGTTTTTACTTAAATATAGTAATTTGGAGTTTAGTAACCAAAAAGTTTTGTTAGATCTACTTCTATTACTTTGCCATATTTTGATAATTCTTCTAAGTTTATGTTTGCTTTATCGCCCATTAAACAGAAAGTGAAATTATCCTTTGCAATGTGTGATTTAAAGAAACTATCTAAATCGTCGATTGTCATTTTTTTGATATTATCATAGATTTCTTTTCTAATATCGTAGTCATATCCTTTCTCTAAATTACGTTTGTAAGTCCAATAAATAGATGATTTTGTTATTCTCTGAGATTCAATTCTTTTTAGAGCCGCGTCTTTTGCACCATTAAATTGGTTTAAAGCTCTTGGCATATTATGCATTAATTCTTGCATTGCGTTGATTGCGTCTTTTAACTTGTTTGCTTGTGTTCCAATGAAAGCAAAAGTGTAATTGTTTTTCTCCGGTTTCACAGCAAGAGAATAAGCAGAATAAGCAGAATAGGCAAGAGCTTTCGCTTCTCTGATATCTTGGAAAACTATCGAAGAAAGTCCAGACCCAAAATATTCACCAAAAATTGATGCTTCATCTAAGTATTCTTTGCTAAATTTAGTATCTTTTGCAACTAAAATTAAATTTGTTTGAACCATTGGAAAATGAGCAAATAAAACTTTACCACCAGTCTCAATTTCAGGGTACTCTGTTTTTGCCGGGTAATCTTTTAAACTTGCACCTGTTTTATGGTATTTTGCTGTTAAAGTTGCCACCTCTTTAATATCTCTTGGTCCATAATAAAACGCATAATGTTTGTAATTGAATAAATCTTTTAATTTATTAACAAGCATTTGTGGGTCTAATGATTTTAGTTTTTCAGATGAAATTAAATCATTAAATTCATTCTTATCTCCGCCTTTTGCATTGCTAAGCAAAGCTCCATATAGTATATTACCTTTATCATTTTTCGCTTCTTCTCTATTTTTCAATATACCAAGTACATATTCATTATAAGCTTCTGCATCGGGAACAACATTGACCATTAAGTTCTCGAATATTTCTAATGATTTTTCAAAACTGTCATCTAAGCCAGAAATTGTTATATATGTTCTATCATTAGCGGCACTTACATTAATTTCAATTCCATTCTTATATAACTCTTGTTTGAATTTATCAGGACTTAACTTATTCGTTCCTAAATATTCCAAGTAATTAACAGCTACTTCGAGTTCTTTGTCATTTTCTGAACCCATATCTAAAACATAATTCAAATTAAATAAATCATTAGAAGTGTTTTTGATATAATCTAATTTTACATTTTTAGAGATATTGTCTGACTTAATTAAACTTTTGAAGTCTAAAAATTGAGGTTGCAATCTTGGTGATTCTGTTTTCATAAATTCTTTATAGAAAGCAGAATATTCGTTTCTATTTACAGAAACTGGTGTGATCTCTGGTTTATCTACTTTTACAACATCAGGATTTGGACCTTGCTTTTTATATATAACTACATAGTTTTCTTTGTAATGTTCATTTGCGAATTTAATTAAATCTTCCTTTTTTAATTTTGCTAACTCATCAATATGTTTAAGTTCGTCTTCTCTGCTAATTCCAAATATAAACATATCTTGAAGTTCACTAACTCTTGAATTATTATTTTCATAAGATTTAATTTTATTTAGCTTTAAATCTTTAATAACCGCATCTAAAATCCAATCATCAAATTCACCTTTTTTAACTTTTTCAAGCGTACTTTTCAGTAAATTCACACCTTCTTCTAATGTTTGACCTTGCTTAGGGTAAACAGTAAATCTATGGAATCCATAATCTTTTTCAAAATTAGGAGAGCAAGAAGCATTCAATACTTTTTGATTTAGATTTAAGTCAATATCAATTAAACCTGCTTTGCCATTTGCTAAAATCATATCAATCATTTCAACATAGTTTCTGTCACTTGATTTTATACCATCAAATCTGAAACTCATAGTAGCATATTCTCTTTCTGGACCAAAAACAGTTCTTTCTCTGTGTTTAGTTATTGGGTCTTCTTTAGGCAATATGTTAGGGGCAATATCTTTTCTTACTTTGCTGCCAAAGTATTTATGAATTAATTTAATTGTATTATCATAATCTAAATCACCAGCAAGTATAATAGCCATGTTATTAGGAACATAATATTTATCAAAGTAATTATGAATATTTACTAAACTTGGATTTTTTAAATGCTCAGCAGTTCCAATTGTAGTTTGAGTTCCATAAGGGTGTTTTTTGAACATTTCCTCTAATGAAGCATAATACTCTGTTCTGAAATCATTATCTTGGCTCATATTAAATTCTTCATATACGGCTTCAATTTCAGTATGGAATAAGCGAAGAACTAATTCATTAAATCGTTCAGTTTCTAATTGTAACCACTTTTCTAATTCATTGGAAGGAATAGTATTTATATAAACAGTCCTTTCAGTTGATGTAAAGGCATTTGTTCCAGTTGCACCTAATGAAGTAACCATTTTATCAAGCTCGTTTGCAGCTACATATTTCGCTGCATCACCTGAAACTTTATCTATTTCTTTATATATTTCTTTCTTTTTTGCTGGGTCGCTTTCGTTTTTATGCTTTTCATATAAATCACTAATTTTTTGCAAAAGAACTTTTTCTTTATCCCAATCAAGAGATGCAATTTTACTTGTTCCTTTGAATAACATGTGTTCTAAATAGTGGGCTAAACCTGTAGTTTGAGCTGGGTCGTAAGTCGAACCGGCTTTAACTGCAATTTGAGTATTTATTTTAGGACTTTCATCGTTATCTGATAAAAATACTTGTAAGCCATTTTCAAGCACATATATTCTTGCTTGAATTGGGTCATTCTCTACATACTCATATTTAAAGCCATTTTTATCTGTGGCTGTTTTTGTTGTGTATTGAGTTGGCTTTGAAAATGCAGAGTTAATTGAGCCAAATATCAAAAATGATATTAACAATAAGGAATTGAAATACTTCATTTGATTAACCTTAATTTATGAATTATAAAAAACTTAACGTAAAGTAAAAAAACAAGTTACAAATTAAGGAAAAAATTTTAAAATTTTTATAATTTGATTGAGTATGATTTATAAGACTTAATTTTTTAATTAGAATTTATTCTAATAAATTTGCTTTTATTTTATCTAAAATTTGGAGACTAATATTATTGTAACCTGCTTCCATTGTGGTGATACCTGCCTTAATGATGATTTAAAACTCAACGATAAAAACTTTTGTTGCAACGGCTGTTTAACAGTTTATGAAATCCTTAATCAAAATGGATTAGATGGTTTTTATAATTATGAAATGGATTCAAGAAAGAGAGGAGGTGTTAATAAAGATAAATATGAGTTCTTAGATAATTCTGAAATTGAAGATAAAATTTTAAGTTTCCAAATTGAAAATAAATCACAATTAATTATTGAACTCCCGGATATTCATTGTTCTGCTTGTTTATATTTGCTTGAGAATATTTATAAAATTAACCCTGCTATTCTTGAATCAAAAGTTAACTTTTTAAAGAAAGAAGCAACTATTTTATTTGATAATCAAAACCTATCGTTAAGAAAACTTTCTGAACTACTTGATTCTATTGGCTATCCACCAAATTATAATCTCGCTTCGATTGAGAACAGTAAGAAAAAAAGTAATAGAACTCTTTACTTTCAATTAGCAGCCGCTGGGTTTGCGTTTGGAAATGTAATGTTGTTTGCTTTCCCTGACTATTTGTCCGGTAATACTTTGGATAGTAATATTCGGGAGTTTTTGAGTTATATTTCTTTGATTCTATCACCTATTGTACTTTATGCAGGTTCAGACTTTTTTAAATCAGCTTGGCAGGGCTTAAAAGTGAAGCATATCAATGTCGATTTACCCCTTTCTTTGGGAATTATTGCTTTATTCTTACGCTCTGCTTTTGAGATATTAACAGGTATAGGTATGGGCTATATTGATTCCTTAACTGGACTTATATTTTTCTTACTTTTAGGAAAAGTGTTCCAAAAAAAGACGTATGACCGACTAAATTTTGAAAATGACTTTTCTTCATACTTTCCTCTTTCAGTCCAAGTGAAAAATAAAGATAGAAAGTACATTGCTTTAACTGAGTTGAAAGCAGGGGATAGGATTATTTTGAAAAATGGCGATATTATTCCAAACAATTCTATTTTGTATAGTAGCAAAGCATTTATTGACTATTCTTATGTAAGCGGTGAATCAAACTTAATTGATATTGAAAAAGGTGGAAAATTATATGCTGGTGGGCGAATTGTTGGAGCTATGATTGAGATAGATTTACTTCAAGATTTTGACAAGGAACATCTTGATAGAATCTGGTTGGGTGAGAAGAAATATGATAAAAATAATGTATTCAGCCATTTATCAGACAATGCTGCTAAAAGATTTACTTTCTTGATTATTTTTCTTTCTATTGGCTCATTTATATATTGGTATAATATTGATATACATACTGCTTGGGACGCTTTAACTGCTGTGCTAATTATTGCTTGCCCTTGTGCGCTTGCCTTAACTACTCCTTTTACTTATGGAACTGCGATTAGAATATTAGCATCAAAGGGCTTTTTTATAAAAGAGGCTAATGCAGTTGAAACTATAAGCCGAACTAAGCAAATTGTATTTGATAAAACTGGAACATTGACCGATACGAAGCACTCTAAAATTGAGTACTTCGGGGACGAAATTTCAAATGAAAATTTATCTATAATCAGAGCAGGTGTTGAAAACTCAAATCACCCGCTTTCAAAGATACTTTTCGATTTCCTAAAAATTGAGAAAGCCGAAATTGACTCTTTTGAGGAAATAACTGGTAAAGGTATTATCGTTAAGTCTGGAACAAATACAATAAAAATAGGAAGCAAAGGTTGGCTGAATTTTAATGAAGTGAAAGATGTAAATGAAAGTAGTGTTTTCATTGAGATTAATGATGTATTTGTTGGGTATTTCACTTTCAAACAAAATTATAGAAATAATATTTTTGAAATGATTTCTAAATTAAAAACGTATGCTAAAATTTTTATGATTTCAGGTGATAATGATTTTGAAAAAGAATTTTTAATTAATAATCTTGGAAAAGAAATTGAGTTAAAGTTTAATATGCTACCAGATGATAAATATAAATATATTAACGAATTAAAATTATCGGGATTTACAACATTAATGATTGGCGATGGTTTAAACGACTCAGGTGCTTTAAATAATGCAGATGTTGGAATTTCTGTTTCAAATGATGCTTCAAGTTTTACACCTGGCTCTGACGCAATTATTGATGGCGATAAACTTTCAAAATTAGACTCGTATTTGAATTTTATTAAATCAACAAGAAAAGTAGTTATATTCTCATTCATTATTTCGTTTTTGTATAATATAGTAGGATTAAGCTTTGCTATTACAGGTAACCTATCGCCCCTTGTAGCAGCAATTTTAATGCCGTTGAGTTCTATAAGCATAGTTCTCTTTACGACAATTTCTACAATAATTATTTCAAAATTGAAAATAAGTTTGTAAATTAGTAAACAATACTGTAACAAAACAACCTCTAAAAAGTTAATTGAATATATAACTTTTACAATTTCTAAAAATGTTTTTATATATTTGTAATAATTAAAGAAAGAAAGTTTTTTTATTTTTAATTAAAGGGTATTTATGATTAGTTTATTTACACAACAAAATCGCTCTAAGTCTATATATATATATATATATATGGCGATTGCATTTAATATATTTATGTTTGGCTCGTCGCCAAATTTAGTCGCTGCTGATTGTAGCAATTGCTCAAATAGTTGGACAACAGATATTTCTTCCACTTTTAGTTATGGAAATTGTGTTTTCAATATTGATTTTTCGTATCGTGATTGCGATACAACAAAAGAATTACGAGTTAATAGTATTCAAACTTTAACATCAGAGTGTGATACGACAAATAAAACAACAATTTACAAATACTCACTAATGTATTTACTTTCTCAATATTATAGCATATTTTCTCCAATTGATACTTGGGACACGAATACAGTATCAATAATTTCTAATCCTTGCATAAAGAATGCAGACGAAAATGGATTAATTGAGTTTTGTGACGATACTTTATGTCAGAATATTAAATATAACCTGACGGGTTCAGGAAAATTCGTAGAAATTATCGGATCAAATACTTTTTCAAAAAATTATATGGGCTCACCCTGTGGCATTGTTTCCCCTTGTGGTCAGGAACTCCTTGAGTTTTTTTATACTATTCCTCCAGGTCCATTATACCCGCAGCTAAGTTCAAACCCGTTAG
The DNA here is from genome assembly GCA_964465945.1 of uncultured Hyphomicrobiales bacterium. Taxonomy (GTDB): domain Bacteria; phylum Bacteroidota; class Ignavibacteria; order Kapaibacteriales; family UBA2268; genus JAJRPT01. The sequence continues at coordinate 65,517 of CAYXMM010000006.1, read as the reverse complement.
ATAATAATAACTGTGATGACCCTTGCTATTGGAAACTCGAAGGCAACGACAATGTTGATGATTATTACCATTTTTTAGGGACGATAAATGAGCAAGATTTAAGGATGAAAACTAATGATATAGAAAGGTTAAGAATATTTTCAGATGGGAAGGGATTTTACTCAAATGAAGGTAGAAAACCTTACAATGTACATAATGGCGAAGATAGATTTTTAGATGAAACCGATAAGTTCGATTTTATGTTTAATAATGGTATAGTAGTCGGCAATTCACAATCGTGGTGGTTAAATGATGGTACAAGTAGCGATGCTAATAGAACACCGGAACAGGACGGCTCTGTAACATTAATGCCACATAAAAGTGGAGAGAGTTATCATTTATATAATGCATTAGGTTTTGGATTTGGTATTTCGGGTGGGCGCTATCCTGGAACTAACTGGATTGCTGATGGAGTTACAGTTGATGGTTATGATGGTAAAGCATTTGGCACTAATGCAAATGCAAATCAACAACCTGCTTATGGCTCAACAAATATTTTGACTGCTGTTTCGTGGGGTAGAAAAGTTGGAATAGGTATGGTTCCTCAGAAATCGGGTAGTTATGTTTTTGATAATGCACCTAACTGGAATACTTCAACTTTATGGGGAGCGGCTGGACCCGAAGGAATGCTCACCGTGTCAGATACTTATTGGCATTGGTTAGATTATGTAGAAGACGAATGGGAATTATGGGGTGGTAATTCTGTCATTCTACGACTTGAAAGAAGGGAAAATATTATCCCTAAACCTAATAATACTAACTATACACTTATATCTGCCGGACACGACACCGGGGAATCTTTTATAGTAAGGGCAGATAGCAGTATTAGCATAGGGACACAAGAAACAGGAGCCAGGGTATATATTAAAAGTGGCGGAAATAATGATGCAACTTTTGCACTAAAAGTTAAAAACTCAGATAACACCAACCTGCTCTCAATCAGAGATGATGCAAAAATAGGTATAAATACGACAAGTTTTGATGCTTTATTAAGTTTAAAAGGACTTGGTAATGATGACGAAACCTTTGCCTTTATTGCCAAAAATTCCGATAACACCAATTTATTCTCAATTAGAGATGATGGGAATGTTGGAATAAATAACTCAACCCCTAACGCAAGTTTGGCAATTAAATCTTATGGTACAACAACTGGTTTGGCTTTAGATGTAACAAACTCAAGCAGTTCAAACTTATTACAAATTAAAGACAATGGGAACATAGGTATTGGCTTGGTGAGTGGGACAGCAAAATTAACTTTAAAAGGACAAGGTTCAACAAGTTCAACTGAATCTATAAATATTCAAAATTCAAGTAGTAATGAATTATTTAAAATTAAAGATAATGGTCAAACTATTATAGGGGAGGAGACAATAACAACTGGTGACCATACCGATTTTAAATTATCAGTTGATGGAAAGATCGTGGCTCAAGAGATAATAACTACAGAAACTGGTTGGGCAGACCACGTATTTAAACCTGACTATAAATTACTTTCGCTTCTCGAACTTGAGAAAAAGATACAAGCATCGGGACACTTACCGGGTATACCATCGGAAGCAGAAGTAAAACAAAACGGAGTTAGTATCAATGAAATGCAAGTTAAAATGCTTGAAAAAATTGAAGAACTAACGCTTTATATGATTGAATTGCAAAAAGAAAATGAAAAGTTAAAATCAAAAATTAGCCAAATCGAAGGAGAAAGAAAATGAAAAATCTAATAATAACAATAGCAATAGCAATCTTAACCTTTTCCTGCAATGATGAAGAACCAGCAACACAGCAACAGGAAGAGGTGATTTTGTTAATTAAACAAATTAGAATAAATGGAGAATGTGATAGTTTAACTTATTGTAAGTTTGAATTTAAAATTGATAAAGATTCAGTTTACACTAAAAAAACAAATGTAGATGAATCTAGTAGCTTACCAGTTATTAATAAATCTTACTCTATTTCAGACAACATCATTGACACTTTAGTAAATTTTATTGATTTCAATAAAATTAAAAGTGATAATTATATTTCAGAATGTAACATTGTTGATGAAGGATGTTATGAAATGTATATCACAACAAATTTCAGGGTAATTTATCTTAAGTATGGAGTACTTCCCGAAGAGTTTATAAAATTAAATAACTATATATTAATGAAAAGGGATAGCTATGATTTTTAATAAAATTTACATGATTGTAATGTTTATTATACTTGTTATTAGTAATAATACATTACATTCATCCGACAAAATTCTTTTTTACAAATCTTCTATTTCAGAATTGTCTAATGATGGAAAAATATATATAGAAAAAATTCAAAATATGAAGTTTGTTGAAAAAATATACTTTATAGAATTATCTGAGATAAATTTTAAAGAAACCTATATTGTTGAATTAGAGGATTCAATTGAAGTAACAGGTTCTTTTGAAAAAGAAGAAAATTTTGTAAAATTTAAAACAAATAATATTGAAATTTATGGAACATTTCTCTATAAAAACAAAACGTTAAGAGGATATTTTAATGTAAATAACAAAATATACGAATTAAAGCCAATTGAAGAAAAGTTGCATATTTTGTTTTCAATTAACAAAGCAGAAATAAGGGATGAAGATTGTTCTTTAAATACGTTTGAGATAATAGAAAAATCTGAAAAAAAAGAAAAAAGTAATAACAAGTTACTCTCAACTTTAATAGAATGTCACACTAACATATTAGTTGCATATACTCCTGAAGCTTATGATGTTAGAGGAGGTGTATCGGATATAAATGACGATATAAAACTTGCTGTTCAGTTAGCTAATGAATCATACGAAAATAGCCAAATAAATCAGAGAGTTAATCTTGTTAGAACAGTTTTAACTAATTATATGGAATCTCACACAACACAAGTTGCTTATTTGAAATACCACGGGAATCAACAGTTTCCTACAGATTTAATTAGACTGCAAAATAAAAATGATGGCTATATGGACGAATTACACAGTCTACGTGAAATTTATTCAGCAGATATGGTTGTTCTAATAGTAGGTAATTCTGGCTTTGCGGGAGTAGGAAGAGTAATATATGCTGAAGCAAAAGAAGAAGCATTTTGTATGGTGGAAGCTAATGGAACTTATTTAACTTCAAACTATACATTTGCTCATGAATTAGGACACTTAATGGGTGCTAGACACGATTATGGTGCACACAACAATTATTATAATATTCCATTTGCTTACGGACATGGATTCTGCTATTCACCTGGTAGTTGGAGAACAATTATGTCATATAACAGTTGTGGTGCAAGCAGAATTAACTATTGGTCTAATCCTAATGTTACCTATGGTGGCGTAGCAATGGGTACAACATCTAGGGAAGATAATGCTCGTGTATTAGATGAAACAGAAATTGAAATGAAAAACCTTGTTGTTACGCCAACCAATTATTATATGACAGATGATAATATAGTTGATGAATATGACATTGCAGATTTAGTTGCATTTGAAAAATTAGATGTTGAATCTACATATATAATAGAGCCAAATGCAGAAGTAACTTTTAGGGCAGGCAATGAAATTCGTATAGGTCCGGGTTTTCAAGCCAAATCAGGTTCTGAATTTCATGCTTTTATTGATAATGTTAATTGCTCTTCTTCTTCTAAGCAAAGCTTTGAAAATTCAGAAAATGTTATCAATTATTCCGACAAACTAACATTATCTCCCAACCCAACATCTGGGAAGGCATTGGCAACGGTTGAAATTGGCGAAAGGAGTATATGCTCCTTAGTTTTGCTTGACAATCTCGGTAAGGAAGTGATTGTTATATTTAAAGACAAAGAACTAAGTCCCGGCACTTATCAATACGACTTAGAATCCGACAATCTGAGTAGCGGAGTTTACCTATGTGTATTAAGAATAGGTAATTCTCTACATTCAGAAAAATTAGTGTATTTAAAATAAACAATTTATTTATAACAAGGGGCTAGCGCCCCTTGTTTGTGTTATTTACAACAATTTCTACTTCAATTATTTCAAAATTGAAAATAAGTTTGTAAATTAGTAAATTAAATTTATAAAAAATAGAGGGGACTTTTATGAAAAAAGTATTATTAGTTGCAATTTTATTTGTTGTTTCTTCCTCATTATCATTTTCGCAATTAACAGGGGGAAATAGAGCATTGCGTATTCAGGCAACTGGCGGCTTTCAAAATGGTATAGGTGGAGATGTAGAATATACATTACCATTTAATAAAAATAAACTTGCCGTTAGGATTGGTTATTCTATGTTGCCATTTTCCTTTGGAAAATTACCAATTGCTGGTTTAAAGTCAGATTTTGATATGAATGCATCAACTTTCGATATTGGACTTAAATATTATTTTGGTGGCGATGGTCATGGCTTCTTTTTAGGTGTGGATTACGCAACAGATTCAAAAGATGTATTATTTACAAATATTCATGGGTCAACGAAGTCTTTTCAAAATGAAGGAGAAGGTGAAGTTGCAATTGTTGATGGACGTTTGGAAGAAACAGTTACAAGCACATTAATCACTCCAAAAATTGGCTGGACTAATATAAGCAGTAATGGTTTCACTTGGTCGCTTGAATTGGGTTACTCAATAGCAAGCGTTGACCCTTTTATTGCAGCCGTTGACGCTAAAGATGCCGTTTCTATGCAAACTAGAACATATACATATAAGTTTAATAACTTATATGAAGACCTATTTGGAATGAAGGGCTTGCCTTATGTAAGGTTGGGATTTGGTTATGCTATTAAATTCGGTAGATAAATTTTACAAATAAGGGCGAAAGCCCTTTTTTTATATTAAAAATAAAAATTAAATGAATTGGATAATATTAATAATTGCTGGCTTGTTTGAAGTTGCGTTTGCGTTCTGCTTAGGTAAGGCGAAAGGTAGCACTGGAACGGAAATGTATTTATGGTATGGTGGATTTTTAATTGCACTTAGTATTAGTATGGGTTTGTTAGTCAAAGCAACAGAAACATTGCCAATAGGCACTGCTTATGCTGTTTGGACGGGGATAGGTGCTGTTGGAACTGTTTTAGTTGGAATATTTGTTTTTAAAGAGCCGGCAACTTTCCTTAGGATGTTTTTCCTTACAACATTAATTTGTTCTATAATTGGCTTGAAGATTGTTTCTAATTAAAAAATCCTCCCAAAGCCAACGCCTTGAGAGGATGAATTAATATACAAAAATTATTCTAACTATATTTTTATTACCTACTTATCTACCCACCATTAATTTTTCAAAAGTAATATTTCCTGCATTTTCTAATTTAATTATGTAAATGCCACTTTGTAAATTACTAATGTTTATTTCGCTGGTGCTTGTTATATCTTGTTCTATTAACTTCTGACCTATGCTATTGTAGATTATTGCTTTGCCATTTTCAATACCCGATATTGTTATGCTCTCGCTGGCGGGATTGGGGTAGATTTTAGGTGTAAGTATTTGCTTTTCAATGTTTAATATTTCTGGGTCGAGTTTGAATACTATTTCTTTGTTTTTACCATATCTATCCATTTTCATAATTGCAGATGTACTATCTGGCAATATATAAGCATAATAGATTGTTTCCCCATCGCCACTTATTTGCAAGCCACCCGGGTTATATGACCAACTTCTCACAAGTTGAACTGCATTTTGTCCGTTTGTATCTATTCTATAAATTCCTGATGCATCTCGGGCTTCACGTGCTACCTCGCTTGTATAAGGTGTTTCTTCTTCATATAGTTCTGTTGAATCTCTATATGTTACCCAACAATAAACATCACCCTCTTTCCCAACAGCATAAGAATTTCCAAGATAAAAGTCATCATCATTGCTAAATTCAAACATACTTGAAAAACTCCAAGTATCTTTTTTAGGTAAAGTTACTTGCTTTTTAAATTGAAAATTTTTATATAATTTAAAACCACTTGTGTAGTTATATTCATAAATTGGTTCAACTATAAAATCAACCGAATTTATAGGAAAATGAAATTTATTTATAATATTTTGTGGGTAATCATTTTTAAGATCCGTTGTTGCTATATATTCATATTCGGGGCAATTTGTTTCAATTAACTTTAATATATCTACTTTATAGACTTCATTTTTTCCACTATCCATATTTTTTATTAAATATGTAAAAACTCCTTTTTCATTTTTAACAATTTTCTCTCCTATATAACAATTATAATCATTAATTCTGTTACATTCTTTATTACATAGATTATATTTTAGCTCACCATTGATCAATAAATTTATATAATCTTTGTAAAAAACACAATATTCACTATTTAAAGAACAAAAAGTGCGTAAATTCCAATCTGGCTTAATTATTTCATTTGATTCAATATTAAAATTATAACTTAAATATTTAAAATTCAGAGAATCTAAAATTCGTGTATTTACGTATATTCGTTTTTCATTAGGTAATAAAAAGAAATTGTTTATCACATTTTTCGGTTGAGATTTTAGATTTTGAAATACATGATTATACCCAAAGCCCCAGCCCTCTTCAAGTTCTTCAGGAGTAACATATTCTTGAGAATAAGTGTTTAATGATAAAAGTATTAATATTATTAGAGTTTTCATTTCATCACCTTATTTTGTAAATGTAAATTTGGTAGAACCATAAGCTGAATTTGATTTAACCTCAATTAAGTATATTCCGCTATTTAAGTTGTTTAGTTCAATATAAACTTTTTGTTCAGGTTGGTTATTCCAAGTATGTTTTCTTTCTGTCTTTAATAAATTCCCTTTTAAGTCATAAACATTTATTTCAACTGGTTCAAATTTACCCATAGAATAATAAACGGATAGAATATTGTTATTTAATAGATCTAACGTTTCACATCTTACATTAATTTCATTTTTAAAATTAATTGATGTTTTATTTTTTTCAATATTTAATTGAATTGGTGTTTCTCCCCAAACAGTAAAACGATATTTAACTTCTTCAGGTTCACAAGGGAAAAAATCAATTGAATTTCCTATAGTTAGATCACCATTAATAGAAATTGTGGCACTAAAAACTTCATATACAAACGTTTCAATTGTAAATACATCATTAGTTGTTAAATTATTCCTATATGCAATATCTCTAATATTATTATGGTTAAAATCAGAGTCGCCATCATCAGAATTACCAACTACCCTACAATAGCCCCCTTCATCATTATAAACAGTATAAGAGTTTACATTTGTTCTAGGTTGAACACCATTCCATCCAATTGTTTTGTTATCTGTGCCAGGTTCTCTTCCTCCTAATCCCCAAATCCTAGCTTTTAGTAAACCTTCATCTATATCTAAATCCCCAATAGAAATAGTTTTACTAACTCTGTATCGGTCGGCAACATATTGTATGTCTTTTGATGTAGGTGCTAAACTTATTAAGCCATCAAATTTAACATCATTATCAATAACTATAAATTCTTGCTTTTCTTCAACTAATTCACCTTCACAATCACCACATTCCGACGTAAAATGTCTTAAAACATATGGATTTTCCATATACATTAGGCAAGTATCAGCTTTTAATACTCCGTATCCAGTTTTCTCATCATATCCTATTGTATCAATAAATGAATTGGGATTTTCATATTTACAGTCAAAAGCAGAAATACTTAACAAGCCCTCAAAATCCTCAGGTGCTAAAGGCAAATCAATATTTTCTGGTTCGTCTTCAATGATTTTAGACATCATTAAAGCAACGACACCTGCTACATAAGGGGAAGCTGCACTTGTACCATTACTTAAAATTGCTGAGTAATCTAATATAATAGGATCATCTGTATATTCACTAGTTCTAATTTGTAATTTCCCTACCTCACCACTTCCAAGTAAATCTAAAACACTACCATATGACGTAAAAGCTGATCTATAAACAGGATATATGAAATCATATTTTTCATTTTCAATAGTTGATTTATTTCTAAATGTTGTATAACTTCCAACAACTAATATTTTATTTTGTTCGTACATTGGAGGATATTGATTGAAATTTAATAAATTATCACCTGCATTTCCTGATGCAGTAATATTAATTACTCCTAATCTATAACCATAATCTAATATTCTTCTTACAGTTTCACTATATGTCCTTATTCCAGTACTTAAATTTACTATATCAACCTTAAACCCTTCATCATTTCCATTAGTATTTTTAATTGCATAAAGCCAAGCATCTGCGAGATTATATACTCTTAAGTTAGTTGCTTCATTATCTAGTTTTAAGTTATACATTATAATACCATCAGAATTAAAAGCATCACAACCACCTGCTACGCCAGGAAATGCGCCATTATTATTCTTATTACCAATGATACCTGATACCCCTGTTCCATGCCCTTCAGGGTCGGTATAATTTGTTGAATTTTTAATTACATGATAATTCCCGCCAATTCTATTTTGTTTATCTGGACTTGGATTTATCCCAGAATCAACAATACCAACTTTTACCTCATTTGATGCATTTGCTAAGCTCCAAGCTCTTAGTATATTTTGCCTATAAACTATATCATTTTCTGGTTCATCATTTAAAAATGCTGATATAGGTGTGACATCGTTGGGTCTATCGCTATTATCAAAATCACAAGAATTTAAATGACCTTTTGAACATAACTCAGCATAAGAAATTTGATTTCCACCGAAGAAAATGTTTAAAGTTTGAACTGCTTGGACAGGAGAATATGGGCTTGTTTCTGATAATGTTACTTCGTAGCAATTCCAAAATTCTGGTGTTAAAACTGTATCCCCATTTCTTGTAAAGGAAAGTGAGTCTTGAATTGGCATAAAGTTAGATACTTGGCAAAATTGTTCTAAATTTAATCCATACAAAAAATTTACTAAATTAGTATCTTTTAATAGTTGGTTTAAAAATGTTAAATCTACATCATAACAACCTGGTATAGAAAAAAATGATTGAATTGTATTGTTATTCCCACCAATAGCAGATGGTGGGTGATAATGATAATACCAATTATCATTTATAAATTGTTTATTAGTTACATCTCTATTGAACCAAATTATAAATTTGTCGTCCTCAAATAATGAATCTGGTGGTGGCCAAGATGGAGTAGGCAGTTTATTTCCATATACATCTCTAATTTGAAATTGTGCATTTACAGAATTTGTAGTAAGCAAAAAGTAAATGAACATTATAAATGAAAATAGGAATAAATATTGTCTTTTTTTAATTAGATTAATAAATAAATTAAACATAATATCTCCAAGAAATAGTAAAATAGCAATTTATTCACACTTTTCTACCATTAATAATTTTAAAACTTCATAATATTTTTAGCAAATTAAGAAATAATTTATTAGAATGCAATAAATTAGTTAAAATAATAAATTTAGAAACTAGTAATTATTTCTCAAATAAGCGAACAAAAACACTCCATTTTCTTAATTCTTCTTCTTAATTTTGATTTTTATTTATGAATGAAAGTTGAAAGATGGAAACTAAAAATGTAGATGTTTTAATTCTTGGGTCGGGACTCGCCGGGAAGTTATCTGCAATTTTGTTATATAATAAGTTTGGTGGCGATATAAAAATATCTGTTATAACTAATTCAATTGAGAATAATAGTATGCTCGCACAAGGAGGGGTGGCAATTAGCACTGAAGTAAACGATATTGAAAGCCATATAACCGACACAATGAATGCAGGAAAATGGGAAAATGATCTATTTAGCGTGAACGAAATTATTAAAAACTCTGCCAAAAGCATTGAAGTACTTAATCATATTGGATTTGACTTTTATAAAGTTGATGGACAATATCAAAAACGATTGGAAGGAGGACATTCAAAAAATAGAATTTATTACAAGACCGACCGAACTGGCTTTGAAATTATGAAGTCCATAGATTCGTTTTTCAATGATTGTAAAATAGAAATATTAGAATATCAACAACCTTTAAAACTTTTAAAAAAGAATAATAAATGTGTGGGAGCGGTTGTTTATGATGGATATAATAATAAAACTTCGCTAATTTATTCAAAATCAACTATCGTTGCTACTGGTGGCATAAGCGGACTTTTTGAAAGAAGAACAGGGACAGAATTTAATATTGGTGGTGGAATATCACTTGCAAATGAAATAGATGCAACGATTAGCAATATGAACTATATCCAATTTCATCCAACTGCTTATTTTAGCAATGATAACACTACATTTTTGATAACGGAAGCAATAAGAGGCGAAGGCGCAAAACTTCTCAATGAAGATGAAGTTTACTTCTTGAAAGGAAAGTTAGATAAGGAAGAACTTGCACCAAGAGATATGCTTTCAGAAGCAATTTATAATGAAATATATATTAATAAAAAGAGAGTGTATTTAGATTGCAGGAATATTGGAGAAATGGAATTGAAATTCCCAAGTATATTCCAATATTTCAAAAATAAAAATATTGATATGAACATAGATTTAATTCCAATTGCTCCAGCGGCACACTATCTCTGCGGTGGGATAGATATTGACTTGAACTGCCGAACAAATATTGAGAACTTATATGCAATTGGGGAATGCTCTAACTCAGGATTACACGGAGCAAATCGATTAGCGTCAAATTCATTAATGGAAATTTTAGTTCTAACAAACAATTTAGCTCATTCGATTGATTTAGATATAAATGAAACTGAAAATGAAACTGAAAAAATTATCTTTAATTACTATGATATTACTGATGAGGAATGTAATCAAATCTTGAAAGAATTTAATTTACATTTCAATGTTGTCAAGAACTTAGATGGATTAGAAGAAATTGTAAGAAAAATTAACAAAGTACAAATATTAAGTTTAAACTACACGCAAGATATTGACATTAAAGCAATAAGAAGAAATATAATACTAAAAAATATAGTAGAAATTTCAAAAGAACAACTAAAACTAAAAAAAAAATAAAAAAAATATTATAATTTATTTGGAAATTAAAAATAATGCTATTAATTTTGATTTAGAATTAAGACAAATTAGTATTAAATCTTTTATTGAAAATTTTAGTATAAAAAATAGATTGAAAAACAAAGTTTGGCTTAGTGGAAAAATTGTTCTTTACAATTAAATTCAGAAAAAATCAAGATAATATTAAAAAATACTGATAAGTTTTTTAATATTACTTACGAAAGAGTTAATTTTGAGGACAATTATTTTTTTTTAACAATAAAGGTTCATTTCAATGAAACATTTATCATTTTTAGCAATGTTGCTATTGCTAACATTGGCATTCTCTTGTGGCGAGAAAGGCGAAAAATACAATAACGAAAAAGCCACAGGTCAAGCACCAACAGAAGAAGTAAAAACAGAAGCAGCACCTGCAGCAGCGGCTACAAGTGGTGCAAGAAACACAATGGAAGACTCAAGAGATGTTAAAGGCGTTGGAAAATTCACAACTGTTGAACTTGCTGCAATAGATGCAAAAAAAGCAAAAGAAGGTGAAGCTCTTTTCACTCAAAATTGTTCTGCTTGTCATAAAATGGATGCAAGATTTGTAGGTCCTTCATTAGGTGGAGTAACTAATAGAAGAAGTCCAGAATGGATTCTTAATATGATTACAAACCCAGAACTAATGATAAAAGAAGACCCAATTGCAAAAGCATTATTAAAAGAGTTTTTAGCTCCTATGGCTAATCAACACATTACTGATGACAATGCTTATAAAATCTTAGAATTCTTTAGGCAACACGATAGTAAATAAGAGACTTTTAATTTATTAAAAAATAAGGTGGTAAAATGAGGCGCATCTATTTAATACTATCAATTTTGATAGTAACAGGGTTCTTGTTCTCTTGCGGAGAAAGTAAGAACAAAGGTATTATTAACACTTCAGGAGCAGCAGAAAAGGTTTATGTAGCTCCAGGCAAATATGATGAGTTTTACGCATTTATGTCAGGTGGATTTAGCGGGCAACTTGCTGTTTATGGTCTCCCATCTGGTAGGTTACTTCGAGTAATTCCTGTTTTCTCTCTTGATCCAGAAAAAGGTTGGGGATTTAACGAAGAAACAAAACCAATGTTAGAGACTACTCATGGATTCATTCCTTGGGACGATGCCCATCACCCTCAACTATCTAAAACTGATGGTGTTCCTGACGGAGAGTTTATATTCATTAACGGAAATAACACTCCAAGGATTGCTAAAATCGACCTTGCTACTTTCGAAACAACTGAAATTATTGAGATACCAAATTCTGGAGGTAACCACCCTTCCCCATACTTAACAGACAACACTGAATATGTCGTTGCAGGAACTAGATTCTCTATTCCTATAACTGAAAAAAACGCACAATTAAACGAGTATAAAGAAAAATATCAAGGAACTCTTTCTTTCATTAGCGTTGATAGAAAGAAACACGGCGATATGGAACTTGCTTTCCAAATCCTTGTTCCTGGTTTTGACTATGACTTAGCCCATGCTGGTAAAGGTCCTTCACACGGATGGATGTTCTTTACAACATATAATACAGAGCAAGCAAGATCTTTAAAAGAAGTATATGCTTCTCAAAATGACAAAGACTACATTGCTGCTGTTAACTGGAAAAAAGCTGAGGAATACATTAAACAAGGAAAAGGTAAAATGGTTCCGGCTAATTACTTAAACAATACTTATGACGAATCAACTCACACAGCAAAATCTGAAAAAAGAGATAAAGTTTTAATGCTTAATCCTGATGATTGTCCTGGTTTAATTTATTATTTACCTACTCCAAAATCACCTCACGGGGTTGATGTTGACCCATCTGGTGAATTTATCGTAGCAAGTGGCAAGTTATCTGCCGACTTAACAGTTCACTCATTCTCTAAAATGCTTAAAGCAATTGAAGGCAAGAAATTTGAGAAAACTGTAAATAATATACCTGTTCTTAATTACGAAGCTATAAATGGTGGAGTTGTTAAAGAGCCGGGTCTAGGACCGCTACACACAGAATTTGATGATAAAGGAAATGCCTATACTTCATTCTTTATCTCATCTGAAATTGTAAAATGGAAAGTTGGAACTTGGGAAGTATTAGATAGAATCCCAGTTTATTATTCAATAGGTCACTTAATGATACCTGGTGGAAACTCAGTAAAACCTTGGGGCAAATATGTTGTTGCTTTAAATAAAATAACTAAAGATAGATACTTACCAACGGGTCCTGAATTAACTCAATCCGCTCAACTTGTTGATATTTCTGGCGACAAAATGCAAATGTTATTAGATTTCCCAACCATCGGCGAGCCACATTATGCTCAAGCGATTAAAGCGGACTTAGTAATTGAAAGAAGTAAAAAATATTATCCTCTTGACGAGAATAAACACCCTTACGTGACTAAAAATGAAAAAGAAACAAAGGTTGTTCGTGAAGGGAATATTGTGAGAGTTTATGGAACCATGATACGTAGCCACTTTGCACCTGACTGGATAGATGGTATTGAAGTTGGCGACGAAGTATATTTCCACGTAACAAATCTTGAACAAGATTGGGACGTTCCTCACGGATTCGCTATTATGGGTGCAAGAAATGCGGAATTACTAATTATGCCAGGTCAAACTGAAACAATGAAATGGATACCGCAAGCCGCCGGAACATATCCTTTCTATTGTTCTGACTTCTGTTCTGCACTTCACCAAGAAATGCAAGGTTATATAAGAGTTAACCCGAAAGGTACGGGGGCTCCTTTAACCTGGGGGCTTGGAGAAGAAGCAAGTAAATAATTGAATTTAGGGCTTATCCAAACCAGGTAAGCCCTTTATTTTATAATTTTGTTTTATAAAAAAAAGTGAATCTTAAAATGAATAAAAAATCAAAAATATTACTATTAATCGCATCTGTTCTATTAGTTTTTACATTCTTTTTCCCTTTATGGAGTATTACATTAGTTGCCCCGCAGTATCCTGATGGAATTACAATGTATATTTGGGTGAATCAAATTACAGGAGATACCCCTTCAACTTTACAGAATGTGAACATCCTAAATCACTATGTTGGAATGAAATTTATTGTTCCAGATTCAATCCCAGAATTACAATACTTCCCTTATATTATTGTTGGTTGTGTTGCATTCGGATTACTTTTTAGTTTAGGAAAAATTAAACATGGTGCTTTTATATGGGCTGGTATGTTAAGCATACTTGGGTTATTAGGTATTTATGACTTTTATTTATGGATGTATGACTATGGTCATAATCTATCGCCAACAGCACCAATTAAAATTCCAGGAATGGTTTATCAACCGCCGCTTTTTGGTACAAAATTATTATTGAATTTTGAAGCAACTTCACTACCCGCTATGGGTTCCTTATTTTTAGGATTATCAATTTTAGTTGCTTATTATGCCGGATTTGTTAACATACTTAAACCCAAAAATGAAAAAGTAAATGATGATAAAGTTGGTAAAACTCAACAGGAATATGAAAATGCTTAATAACAAAATAAAAATATCACTTTTTATAAGTATTTTCTCAATAGTTTTACTCTCTTGTTCGTCTGAACCAAGAGAAATAGATTACGGAAAAGAAAACTGCCATTTTTGTTCTATGACAATAATGGACAAACAGTTTGGCTCTGAATCTATCACAAAAAAAGGTAAAATATTTACTTTTTGCTCAATTGAATGTATGCTTTGGGACTATGAAACTGAAAAGTCAGCAAAAAAAACAGATTTTGAAATGCTACTTGCAAAAGACTTTATTTCACCTTCAACATTCATTAATGTAAACGAATTATTTTTTGTTGTAAGTAAAGATATACCTTCACCTATGGGAGCTTTCTTATCTGCTTATGATTCGAAAGAAAAAGCTAAGAATTCTTTGCAAGGTAAGGCAGGTAATATCTATAATTGGAATGAACTAGCGAATATTATTAAAAGGTGAGATACAATATCATCATATTAATTTTTCTCCACACACTTGGGTTAAAATCAAGTATCCAAGTGTGTGAAGATTGTCAATATAAATCAATCGCTGATGCTGTAAATAATGCAACTGAAGGTGAGACTATTTATATATCAGGAACTTTCACCGAATCGAATATTTTAGTTAAAAAACCAGTTAAAATAATTGGAAAAAATAAACCAGTCATATTTGCCAAAAATGGTGATGAAGTATTTACAATTTTAGCAAAAGATGTTCTTATTCAAGGGTTAACTATTCGTGATATGAAGACTAGCTATACCGAAGATAATGCTGCTATCAAAGTCAAAAATACATCAAATGTGATGATTGATAATAATACTTTCATCAATACATTCTTTGGAATTTATTTAGCTAAGACCAAAAATACAATCATTACAAATAATATTGTTATAGGAAATGCTAAAACACAAACAAGTTCAGCAAATGGAATTCATTTGTGGAGCTGTGAGAATATATTAATTGAAAATAATAAAGTAGAGAAACATAGAGACGGAATATACTTTGAATTTGTAAAAAATTCTTTAATAAAGAAAAATATTAGTAAAGGCAATCTAAGATATGGATTGCATTTTATGTTTTCTGATAACAATAAATATTATAAAAATAGATTTGAAGACAATGGCGCTGGAGTTGCTGTTATGTATTCAAAAAATATAACAATGAACGAGAATGATTTCGTTGCCAACTGGGGAACTAACTCTTATGGGTTGCTACTTAAAGAAATTAAAGAAAGCGATATAAGCAACAACTATTTTAAAAAAAACACTGTCGGAATTTTTGGCGAAAGTGTAATGAGATGCACTTTCAAAAATAACGATATTGTTGAAAATGGCTGGGCTGTAAAGTTTGTCAGTAGTAGCGAGCAAAATACTTTTACCTTTAATAATTTTATAAGTAATACTTTTGATATTGCAACTAATAAAAACGCAATTAATCGCAATACTTACTTTAGAAATTATTGGAGTGCTTATAATGGTTATGATTTAAACAAAGATGGAATTGGAGACAAACCACACACACCTGTTGAGTTATTTTCATCAGTTGTTACCCAATCTCCATCATCAATCGTCCTCTTACGATCTTTATTTGTCGATTTAATGAATTTCGCTGAAAAAGTTGTGCCTATGCTTACAACACAAGACCTGCAAGATGTCGAACCCCTTATGAGAGAAATTACTCATGATTAAATTTGAAAGTATATCGAAGAAATTCGGAAAATTAGTTGTTTTTGATAAGTTAGACCTTGATATTGAAACAAGTGGAATTGTTTCTATTTTAGGTCCTAATGCATCCGGAAAAACCACATTGATTAAAATGTTGCTTGGAATGGTTATTCCGAATAGTGGTAAAATTTCAATTAACGATAATAGTATTTTAAAAGAGTGGAAATATAGAGAGCAAATTTCATATCTACCACAAATTGCTCAATTTCCAGAGAATTTGAAAGTAAAAGAAGTTATTAACCTTGTTAAAAATATTAGGAATACGAAATCAAATGAAGATGAATTAATATCAATTTTTGAATTAGAAAAATCTTTAGAAAAGAAATTAAATCATTTATCAGGTGGTACAAAACAAAAAGTAAACCTAGTACTTTGTCTTATGTTCGATGCCCCAATTATTATCCTTGATGAACCATCAAATGGCTTAGACCCTAAGGCACTCGTTTCACTGAAAGACCTTATCATTCGTGAGAAAAATAAAGGTAAATTGGTGATTTTAACAACTCATATAATGAGTTTAGTGGAAGAACTCTCCGATAGAATTATATTCTTACTCGAAGGAAATATTGTATTTGACGGCACAAACATTGAGTTAATCTCAAAATATAACGAAGTAAATATTGAGCGTTCATTAGCTAAATTATTGGATTATAGAAATGTGGAAAATATTAAAATATAGTTTTATTGATTTATTTAGAAGCAAATGGATCATCACTTACTTACTTTTCTTCTTAGCAGTAAGCCAAGGACTCATCTATTTTAGTGGAAATTTATCTAAATCAGTTGCAAGTTTGATGAATATTATTTTATTCTTATGTTCACTTATTGGAATAATGTTCGGAACTATTTACTTTTATAATTCAAGAGAATTTATTCAATTAATCTTAGCACAACCAATAAAACGTTCATCAATATTCGTAGGACATTTTCTTGGAATGAATTTAGCTCTTGTTTCAGCGTTTGCATTAGGTATCGGTATTCCATTTGTTTTGAATGGAGTACTTTTTAGCGATATGGCAAACAGCTTTATTTTACTAATTTTAATTGGAACCTTTTTAACTATAATTTTCTCCGCAATTTCCTATTTCATTTCATTAAAAAGCGAGAATAGAATCGCAGGATTTGGGCTTAGCATTTTCCTATGGCTACTTTTTGCTATAATCTATGATGGCGTTTTAATGATTGCCCTCATTGTTTTTGAAGAATACCCTCTTGATACATTTACCCTGGGCGCTGTATTATTCAACCCAATTGATATTTCAAGAGTCTTACTTTTGTTGCAACTTGATATTTCTGCATTAATGGGATATACAGGAGCAGTGTTTTCTAAATTCTTTGGAACATATATGGGAATACTGGTTTCCTTCACTATGCTTATAATTTGGTCTATTTTACCAATCTTTTTTATAAATAAAACTGCGAAAGGCAAAGATTTCTAATGAATTACAGCAAAGAGACTTTTAATTTTGTTGAAAGCCAATTAGTTACTGATGAGTTTTCAAGAGAACATTATACTTATGAAACCCTTATCCATATCACCAATCTTGTCGATGAAATAAATGAACTTAAAAAACAAAAAAATGCTATTGTCTTGGCTCATACCTATGTTGGAACTGAAATAGTAAATACAATTGCAGATTATAGTTCTGATTCTTACTCTCTTGCCGTTGAATCTAAAAAATTTGATTGCGATACAATTGTATTTGCTGGCGTTAGATTTATGGCAGAAACTGCTAAAATTCTTAATCCAAATAAAACAATTTTACTTCCTGATATTAATTCTACTTGCTCTCTTGCCGAGTCAATTACGCCTGAAGAGGTGTTAAGATTAAAAAGTGAACATCCAGGCGCTCCAGTAGTCTGCTATATTAATTCAAGTGCAGAAGTAAAAGCTCTTGTCGATGTTGTGGTTACTTCTTCAAACGCTCTTAAAATCGTAAAACAAATCCCAGAAAAAGATATTATCTTCATTCCTGATAAATTAATGGCAAAAAATATCCATAATCAGCTATTAAAAGAAGGAATACTTAAAAACTTCTACACCAATGAAGGAACCTGTATCGTTCATGATAATTTTGATGAATTTTTAATTAAAGATGGAAGACAAAATTTCCCTGATTTAAAAGTTTTAAGCCACCCAGAATGTAGCGAAAATATCGTAAATTTAAGCGATATGACCGGTAGCACTACTCAAATTATGAACTATGTAAATGACTCAAATAGCAAGCACTTTATGATTTTATCAGAGTGCGGGCTAACTGACAAATTACATCAAAAACATCCTGAAAAAGTATTTGTCGCCTCCTGCCACATGTGCCCTTATATGAAAATGAACTCACTTGAAAAGATTAGAGACGTATTAAAATCACCTAATCCAAATCAAATAATTGAAGTTGACAAAGAAATTGCCGCTAAAGCAATTATAGCAATAAACAGAATGTTCAGCTATTAATCAAAATAAAATAACATTAATCAAATACAACTAATTAGATTTTTATTAAATTTGAGAAAATTGAATTTA
The DNA here is from genome assembly GCA_964465945.1 of uncultured Hyphomicrobiales bacterium. Lineage (GTDB taxonomy): Bacteria > Bacteroidota > Ignavibacteria > Kapaibacteriales > UBA2268 > JAJRPT01. Next base: position 46,856 of record CAYXMM010000006.1, on the reverse strand, counting down.
CATTAATGTTATTTTATTATGAAAACTATTGTTAAAGTTGAAAATCAGGCACAACTAAAAAAATTCATAAAATCTCAATATAAATTTTATGAAAATGATAAGAATTTTGTTCCTCCGTTACTTATGGATAGAATGAAATTACTGAATAAAGAAAAAAATCCATTTTTTAAACACTCAAAAATGGAACTATTTATGGTGGAAGAAAATGGAACAGTGATTGGCAGGATTGCAGCTATAATCAATGGAAATCATAATAAGATTCATAACGATAAAATTGGCTTTTTTGGATTCTTTGAATGTGAAAATAATCAAGACACAGCCAATTTACTTTTTGATGAAGCAAAAAAATACCTTAAAGCAAATGGTATGACAGATATGAGAGGACCAGTTAATCCGTCATTAAACGACGAATGCGGCTTGCTTATTGATGGCTTTGATTCACCTCCTGTGATTCTTATGACATATAACCCTAAATATTATATTAATTTAATAGAAGGATATGGCTTAGCAAAAGTGAAGGATCTATTTGCTTATCATCTTATAAATGAGCAATATGTGAGCGAAAAATTAGGAAGAATGCAAAATATAGTGAGACAAAGACATTCTCTTTCTATACGAGCAATGAATTTCAAAAATAAAAAGCAATTCAAAGAAGACGTTGCTACATTAAAGTATATTTACAATAATGCTTGGGAGCCAAATTGGGGCTTTGTAAAAATGACAGACGAGGAATTTGATTTCCTTGCCAATGATTTAAAAACAATAGCCGACCCAGATTATGCCCTAATTGCTGAAATAAACGGACAACCTGCTGGTTTTGCCCTTGCCTTACCCGATATTAATCAATGCTTAATACATAATAAAAATGGATATTTATTACCTGGACTTTGGCACTTACTGACGAAGAAGAAAAAAATTAATTTATTAAGAATAATTGTATTAGGTATTTTACCACAATATCAACGAACCGGAGCAGATGCTGTGTTATACTGGGAACTTGGCACAAGAGGTAAGCCGAAAGGTATAGAATATGGCGAAGCATCTTGGATTTTGGAGGATAACGAGATGATGAATAAGGGCTTAACTACGACAATGCTTGGTAAAGTTTATAAAACTTACAGATTATATCAACAGAGTATATGATTTTAGCCATTGATGTAGGTGGTTCATCAATAAAATTTGCTATATTTGATGAATTAAATATAATCCATAATGAGAATATTCCAACCCCTCAATCAGGAAGTACTGATGTTATTAAAACTATTAATTTACTAATTGAAAGTTCGATTAATAGCTATAATATTGATAAAGTCGGAATTGGATTTCCTTCTGTTGTAAGTAAGGATTATTTTGTTCATATCGCACCAAATATTCCTGACTTTGTGAATATTGATTTAAATAAAGAAATTTGCGATAAATTTCCTGATTTAAAGATTAAAATCGAAAATGATGCGAATGCTGCTGCTCTTGCTGAATTAAAATATGGAGTGGGGCAAGGACTAAACAATCTAATTTATATTACATTGGGAAGTGGCATTGGAGGAAGCATAATTATTAATAAATCAATATATTATGGTGATAAAAACGGAGCAGGTGAAATTGGATATAGTAATTTTAAATTTGATGAAAATATAAATTTAGTTCCAAATAGAACCGGAATTTTTGAAGAGTATCTTGGTAGAAAGCAATTTACAGAGTACTTTAATTTGAAATATACCCAAAACGCATCCTCTCCATTAGAAATTTTTGAACTTGCAGAGAAAGGAGATAAATCTGCCATTGAAAGTTTTGAATATTATGGCAAGTTACTTGGAATAGGTATTTGCTCTACTATGAATTTACTCGATATTCATAGCGTCATAATTGGTGGTGGCTTAGCAAAAGCAGAAAAGTATTTCTTTCAATCGATGATAGAATATATAGAGATTAAAAAGTTGAATCATATCGTTCCAAATATCAAAATTGCAAAATATATTGAAGATACAGGAATTTACGGCGCAAGGGCTATAATTGATTGAAATTGACTATGGAGAAATTATCTTATTTTTGTTGTTTATTATTTAATTTTATTTAATTTGTATGAAGAAAACAAATTCAACAACTACTACAAGTGGAATTAAGATTAATGTTGAGCCGGAGTTTATTCAAGAAGAATATTCACTTGACGGGAAAAGAAATTTATTTTCTTACAGAATTGAAATTACTAACGTTGGTGATGAGTGGGCTAAGTTAATAAACCGACATTGGATTGTTATTGATGCTGATGGGAAAAAAGATGAAATAAAAGGAGCAGGTGTTGTTGGTTATACTCCTGAATTATCGCCTGGTGCATCTTTTACTTATACATCTTATTGCTCTATTGACACAGAATGGGGGACAATGGAAGGAAGTTTTGAAATGCAAAGAAATAATGGAGAAAGATTTAAGGCAATGATTGACAGATTTTATTTAGTTAGTGCGAATTTGCAAGGTGAAAGTATATGATATATTTAGAAAAAGAATATCTTAATTTTTTTAATGAATTAAGTGAAAATAATAATAAACTTTGGTTCGATGAAAATCGAAAAAGATACGAGAAATTTGTTAAAAAGCCGTTTGAGAACTTAATTACTGATTTAATTGCAGAACTATCTAATATTGATTTGAAAATTACAATGCAAACAAAAGATGCATTGTTTAGAATTAATCGTGATATTCGCTTTTCTAATGATAAAACTCCATACAAAACTCAAATGTCAGCACTAATCTCTGCTAATGGCAAAAAAGATAATGCCTACCCTGGCTACTATATTCAGATAGGACTTGAAGGTATTGCTCTTGCAGGTGGCATCTACCAAGCTGATAAGGATACTATTCAAAAGTTTAGAACCTATATTGCAAATAATTTAGATGAGTTTCAAAAACTAACTAATGACAAGAACTTCAAAAAATACTTCAATTCTTTACAAGGCGAAAAAAGTAAATTAATTCCCAAAGATTTCAAAGAAATTATAAACAAAGAACCCTTTTTAGCAAATAAACAATTATACTATTGGGTAGAAATTAATAAAGAAACAATATATTCAGAAAATTTAAAAGAAATAATCCTTGAATATTTCAACTCCGCTGAAAAGATGAAGTCATTCTTAACAAAAGCAATTTCTTAATTTATATAACATTTTTACGATTATTTCGTAATCAAATTAATTTTGCGTTGTGAAATGCTATAAACTACTATGAAAAAAATACTCTGTCTTTTAATAATTTTAAACACTTACTTACTTGCCAACGAGCCAACTTTAAAATCGACTATCGATAAAAAAGAAGTACTTATAGGGGAATCTGTAAATATAAATTTTGAAATAAACACCTCAGAAAAATTCAATCTAATTTTTCCTAATTTTTTAGACACTCTCGGTCATTTTGAAGTAATTAGTAAAAGTAAAATTGACACAATAAAAAATGAAAAAAATATAGTTTACAAACAAAATATTAAACTAATCACTTTCGATACTGGATATTATCAAATTCCGTCAATCAAAATTCTTTATCACTTAAAAAATGATAAAAGTAAGTTTATTGATTATCGATCAGTTTCTACTAATGAATATGGCGTTGCTGTAAATGCAATGAAAGTAGATACAACCGCTGCTTTTAAAGATATTAAACCACTAATTGATGCACCTTTTTCTATTTGGGAAATTATTGAGTATATCTATGTCGGAATTGGACTAATCATTCTTCTAATTGTTGCTTATTATGTTTATAAAAAATACTATAAAAATAGAGTAGTTGAGAAAGAAGAGTTACCTTATGACCCTAAGATTCCAGCAGACGTACTTGCTATTGAAGCCCTTAGAAAACTTGAAAAAGATAAAGTTTGGCAGAATGATGAATTTAAAGAGTATTACACTCGCTTAACTGACATTTTAAGAATTTACATTTTAAGAGTTTTTGAGTTTGAAGCGCTTGATATGACTTCATCAGAGATTATCGATAATATTAAAGCAAAGTCAATAGCAGAAGAATTAGTTAGCAAATTAAATTATATTTTAACTAATGCCGATTTAGTTAAATTCGCTAAAGAAAAACCTTATTCAGATATTAATATTAAAGTATTGGAAAATGGGTTTGAACTAATAGATAAAACTAAGCACTTAATTAAAAAATCAGAGGAGGAAGAATAATTTATGATTCCTAATTTTGATGAAATAAAATTTGCAAACCCAGAATTACTTTGGCTACTGCTGATTGTTCCAATATTAATTGCTTGGTTAATTTGGAAGAATAAGAAGCAATTTCCAGAAATAAATCTTCCAACTGCAGAAGCTATTAAGTTTGCTAAGAAGACAATACGTCAACGATTAATTTATTTACCCAATGCCCTACGAATAGTAGCCTTTATTTTTATAATTATTGCTCTTGCAAGACCTCAAACCTCTTCATCAAGGAAAAATATAAAAAGTGAAGGTATAGATATTATTATTGCCCTAGACATATCAACTTCGATGCTGGCTGAGGACTTAAAGCCGAATAGATTTAAAGCCGCAAAGAAAACTGCAATAGATTTTATTGATGAACGACCTAACGATAGAATTGGGCTTGTAATATTTGCAGGCGAAGCCTATACTCAAACTCCTGTTACAATCGACCATTCTGTTTTAAAAAATGTTCTCTCTAAACTAGAAACTGGCAAAATTAAAGATGGAACGGCAATTGGAGATGGTTTATCAACAGCCGTTGCTAGATTAAAAGAAAGTAAAGCAAAATCAAAAGTAATTATCCTCCTTACAGATGGTGTACATAATGCTGGGTTTATAGCCCCAGAAACAGCTGCTGAGTTAGCTCGTACTTTTGGTATCAAAACATACACTATCGGACTTGGGACTATAGGTAAAGCACCTTATCCAGTTCAAACTCCTTTTGGAGTTAGATACCAAAATGTTGATGTTGATATTGATGAAGTTACAATGAAGAAAATCGCAGAATTGACAAATGGCGAGTATTTTAGAGCAAAAAATACTAAATCATTAGAAAACATATACAAAGAAATCGATAAATTAGAAAAAACTGAAGTTGATGTTGCCTTTTTTAATAATTATACAGAGGAATTCCTATTTTTTGCCTTAATCGCCTTTGGTCTTATTAGCTTAGAAAATATTTTAAAATACACCATTTTTAGGGTTAACCCATAATGAATATAAGAAGAAACAATAGTAGCAAATCTAAATCACAAATTCATTCTAAGGGTAAACCTAAAATGAGTGATAAAAGAGTAAAAGATACTCGTGAATTTGGTAGCAAATTTTCCAAAGATAAGCCCAAATCATTTTCATCACGCAATAGTAGTGATGAACGAGAAAGTGGATATTCTAAATCTAAAAGTAAGCCATTTAGTGAAAGAGCCAGTCGTGGTGATAGACCAAGCTCTTTTTCAAAAGATAAGCCCAAATCATTTTCATCGCGAAACAGTAGCGAAGAGCGAGAAAGAGGATATACTAAAACTAAAAGTAAGTCATTTAGTGAAAGAACAAGTAGTGGAGAGAGAGCAAGCACATTTTCCAAAGATATGCCAAAATCTTATAAGAGTAAAATTGATAAGTATAGCGATGAAAAGCCAAAAAAAGTTTATAGAAAACCAAAAGACACACAAATCATCAATACTCATATAACAAAAGTTAAAGAAGATGGGGAAATTAGGTTAAACAAATATATCGCTGAATCTGGATTATGTTCTCGAAGAAAAGCCGATGAATATATTGAAAGTGGTGTAGTTAAGATAAATGGCAAAATAGCAAAAGAACTTGGAATGAAAGTAAAAGCTTCCGACAACGTAACTGTGAATGGCGACCCAATTTCTTATTATAATAAAAATGTTTATATTCTTTTGAATAAACCAAAAGACGTAGTTACAACCACTGCTGATGAACTTGGTAGAAAAACCGTTATGGATATTGTGAAAAGAAGAGAGAGAGTTTTCCCTGTTGGTCGATTAGATAGAAACACAACAGGAGTTCTCATCCTAACTAATGATGGCGAATTAGCTCATAGATTAACTCATCCTTCATTCCAAATTGAGAAACTTTATAATGCAACCTTAGACAAAAAACTACACTTAGACCATGCTAAACTAATTGCAGAAGGCGTAGAACTTGAAGACGGAAAAACTGCCCCTTGCTTTGTTTTTGTTGAGCCAACTGATAACACAAAAGTAAAATTAGTTCTAAAAGAAGGAAAATATCGAGAAGTTCGTAGAATGTTCGAGCATTTTGGATATACAGTTAAAAAATTAGATAGAAAAGAATTTGCTGGATTATCTAATGCTGGTATGAAAAGGGGAGAATACCGATTTTTAACAACACGAGAAATCAACGAATTAAAGAAAATTGTTAAAATACTATAATCACTTATAGTATTTTAACAAATCATTATCATCTTCATTTGAATCATCAATGTCTAAATAGCTTTCATCAAATTTAGATTTGTAAGTTGTGCTTCGTGGATTGGTTTCAGATTCATAGTCTTCATTATGACTCATTACAGCATCTTCATCGTCAAACTCTTCTTCAATTTCAACATCTTCGTAAAAATCTACATCAACATCATTATCATCTGTTATTTCGTCTTCAATTTCGTCAACAAAATCTTCATTATCATCAATTATATTGGTAATCTCTTCTTCTTCTGCCTCAATTTCATCCTCTTCAAGGTCTAAGTTATGTGCACTTTCGTTGACATCAACTTCGACCATTTTCTCACTATCTAACTCATTTTTGATATTTTTTAACATTTCTTCTTTATTGTATCCTAATAAATTATAGATTTCATCTAACTTATCATCTATTACTTTAATTCGTTCATTGTGTGAAATTATAAACTCGGACATTAAATTAGAAGCACGATAACCATTTATAATCTTATATAATTCATTTACTTGGTTAGATATAGAAATAGTAAGATTCTGGCTATCATGACTTAAATGTTGCACACTTTCAATTTCATATTCTTTTAAAGTATTTATAGCATTTGAAATAGTGCCTAACTCAGATTGTAAATTATTACCATTTTTTATTTCAGAATGTAGTAATTCAAGTAATTTAAGTGGTTTAGTAACTAATTTTGAATAATTTATATTTAAGCTTTCATTTATATCTAATAAGTCATTAATACTTGAGTTTACTTCAGAAGTTTTATCTAAAATATTATCATATACATTTTTTAACTGCTTCTTAATTTGTGATTCAATAGAATTAGAAACATCACTTATGAATATTTTAATATCCTCAACAAAACCAACAACTTCCTGTGAAATAGGTATGTTTGATTGACTTTCAGTTAATGCTTCTTTTATTTTATCAATTTTTGATAAAACTTCTTGCAAATTTTCACCTATTGTATCTTCATTCATTGTTACCTCCTATATGCCATTGCTTTTGGAAAATGAATTAAATCAAAATTCTGTTTAACATTATGTAATGATTCTGCAGTTCCAATAAATAAATAGCCACCATCATTGAACGCATTGTATAAATTTGTAATTACCTTCTCTTTCGATACTGGGTCGAAGTAAATTAATACGTTTTCGCAGAATATTACATCAAATTTTTCTAATTGATTGATTGAAAATGAATCATATAAATTAATATTTTTAAATTCAACCATATTCCTAATTGATTCATCAATTTCAAACTTATCTTTTACTCTTGTAAAGTATTTTATGAAATAATCTTTTGGTAAATTTCTTATTGAATATTCATTGTATAAACCTTTTTCCGCATTTTTAATTACTTCTTGGCTTAAATCACTTGCAAAAATTTCAAATTTAATCTCAGGGTATTTTGCTTTGATGTTATTTTCAATAACCATCGAAATTGTATAGGGCTCTTCACCAGTTGAACAAGCTGCACTCCAAATTCTGATTTTATTATTATTTGAACTCAATTTTGCGGCAACTAATTCGGGAATTATATGGCTTTCCAAAGCTTCGATTTGAAATTCCGCTCTAAAAAAATAGGTTTCGTTAATTGTTATTACATCAAATAAATTTTTAAGCTCTTCACGTCCATTTAAAGCACTTATTTTTTGTAAATAACTCTCAAATGCATCTAATTTTAAAACTTGAATTCTTTTTAAAATTCTTGATTCTAAAAGATACTTTTTTGATTCATTAAAATATATACCTGAAAGCTTATAAATTGTGTCTCTTAATCTAAAAAAAGTCTCATCAGATAATTTGATTTCATCTGATTTATTTACACTAAAATTAGATTTAAAGAAATCACTCATTGCGAATTTGATATAGTTTTATTCGTTATATTAATCCCTAACTGCTCAATTCGATAACGTAATTTTGACCTTGAAACACCTAATAACTTTGCTGCTTGTATTTGATTACCATTAGTAATTTTTAGCGTTTGAATAATCAAGTCTTTAATGACATTCCCCATAGAAACACCAGCCGATGCTATTTTAAGAAAATGTTGACCATCTCCTAACTCAATACTATTTACATCAGTTGCTTGGCTTGGCTTTACTACCACACCGCTTACCTTTATAAAAGATAAAGAATCTTTTGTTATTATATCGTTAGTCTCCAAAAGCACAACTCGTTCTATAGCATTTGCTAACTCACGAATATTCCCTTTCCAGTGGTATTTTTTAATAATTTCAGCTGCTTCTGGGGAAAAGCCACTTACTTTTTTGCCGAATTTCTTGTTAAATTTATCAACAAACGAAGAAGCCAGTAACAAAACATCATCTCCACGCTCTCTAAGTGGTGGAAGATTAATATTAGCAACATTTAACCTGTAATATAAATCCTCTCTAAATTCACCATCCTCAACCATTTTCTCAAGTGATTTATTTGTGGATGCAATTACTCTAACATCAACCGAAACTTCTTTCTGACCCCCAAGTCGGTAGAATTTCCTTTCTTGCAATACTCTCAATAATCTAACTTGTAAGTCTAAACTCAACTCACCAATCTCATCTAATAAAATTGTTCCATTATTTGCCTGCTCGAATTTACCAGGTCGCATTCTATCAGTCGCACCTGTAAAAGCACCTTTTTCATATCCAAACAACTCATTTTCTGCTAACTCTCTTGGAATTGCACCACAATTTATTGCAATAAAAGGTCCTTTTGCCCTAGGTGAATGGTCATGTACATAGCGAGAAATTAACTCTTTTCCTGTTCCGGACTCACCTAATATTAATATAGTAGTATCCGCTCCTGCAACAATCTTAGCCATATCAAGCGCCTTACGGATTCCATCGGACTTCCCAACAATTTCAGAAGATTTCTCTTCTTTCAACTGCTCAGAAAGTATATCAACTCTTCTTCGTAAATCATAATTATCTAAAGCTCTATCGACAGATAATTCTAACTGCTCCAAATCTAGTGGCTTAACAATGAAATCTTCTGCACCAAGTTTCATCGCTCTAACAGCCATCTTAATATCCGAAAACGCTGTCATCATAATCACAGGCATATTATAACCCTGCTTACGCAATGAATCTAAAATTTCAAGACCATTATGATGACCTAAGAAAATATCTAAAAGTATTAAATCCGGACCGATAATATGCATATCATCTAAGGCAACCTGAGCATCCATATAAGTGAAAACCCTTGAAAACTTAGATGCCATAATATCATTGACCGTTTGATTTACTAACGGGTCATCTTCGATAATTGCAATTGTATAATTTCTTTTTGCCATACTTCCTCATTAATTAACTGGAACTGGTATTTTTACATAAAAGCTTGTGCCTACCCCTTCTTGACTCTCCACATCAATAATACCATTATGCTGATGTAAAATCCTTTGAGTAATCGGTAGCCCAAGACCAGTTCCTTCTGCCTTTCTTGTAAAAAAAGGATTAAATATTTTTTTCATTTCTTCAGGGCTTATCCCGATGCCGTCATCTTTGATTTCGATAACAACAAACTCACCCTCATTATACTTACTCGATTGCTCTAAGTAAGAATTAATTGTTATTCGACCCTTGCTTTTAATTGCGTCTGCTGCGTTTGTAATTAAGTTTATAAAGACTTGTTGCATCTGCCTTGCATCTGCATTTACCATTGGTAAATTTTCATCAAAATTAATTTCAACCTGAATATCTTTTCTTTTGATTGAAGTTTTAGTCAATTCCATTGAAGACTGAACTATAGAATTTATATTCAAATCCTTTACATCGGGCACTGTCGGGCGAGAAAAATTAAGAGTTACTTCAACAATTCTTGTAATCCTTTCAACACCTTGCATTGCTGTATTTACATAATTAAATAAAGCGTCGCCCTCTTCAATTTTTCGCTTTAATACTTGTAAGTTCAAATTTACTGCTGCTAATGGATTTCTGATTTCATGAGCCACTCCTGCCGAAAGCTGTCCTAATAATACTAACTTATCTGCTTGTACCATTTTATCAGTTAAAGCATGTTGCTCACTTACATCTCGTGCTATTGCATGAATTAAATTTTGACCACTATTATCAACAAATCTCGCAGAAACCTCTACCATTAAGCTTTTATTATCAAAAGTATTTAGTGAAATTTCAGATAAAATAATTGGAGAATTTGATTTCTTTAACAACTTAAATATTCTTCTAAATTGTGGAAGAACCGTCCCCATCAAATTTGTTTTGGTTGTTCCAAGCATTGAAGCGGCATAGTCATTTGTTTCTAACACGCTCCACGAATCCGGTTGAACTATGAACACAGCATCAGTTGCATTATCGAAAAATGCCTTATACCAAGATAACTGTTTATTCAATCTTTCAATTTCTTCATTTAAGATTTGTATTTCTGCCGATTCTTTTTTCAAAATAAATATATTACGTATTACGTGGTTAATAATAACCAAATTAACAAAATTTAATTTATTAACAAAAATTTATTTTTTCATATTGAAAAATGTTAATAACTTTCTAACTAAATATAAAATAAATAAATAAGTTACATTATTTTTTAAGTTTAATAATTATACTTCTATTTAAAAATCTACCTTGAGGAGTGTCGTTTGCAAATTTCTTCTCAGCTCTCGCTGTTGTTATAATCAAATTCTTTTTGTTTAAAATTTCAATAAAGCTTTTAGTGTTCTTAGCTCTTTCTTCTTCTAATTGTAAATTTATTTGTTCAGAGCCAGTCGCATCACTCGAACCTAAAATTTCTATTGTTGTGTTCTCTGGAATCAGTGCATATAATTGTCGTAACAACTCTTTGTTTTCTTCACTTAGTTTTGATGAATTAAAGTCAAATCGCAATATTGCCTCAAAACTATTTACATCTAAATCACCTTTAATTACTTCAATTTCATTCACATTAAACTTAAAATCAAATGTTTTTTCAATAGCATTTGTTTTTAAAATTGCAGAAGCCGAAATAGTATCTTCAGTATAAAACTTTTTAGAGAAACTGATTTTCTGTTTCCCATTTGATAGATGTGTTGTGTCTATGTTGAGTTCCTTTATTTCTAAACTAACATACTTATCAGGATCTGAATATAAATTAAAATTTAATTCTCCACTTAACTCTCTAAACTTAGATGCCTTAACATATTCTTGAAATTGTGCATTCTCTAAGTTAACATCAACTCTATAAAACTCCTTAATTAGCTCATCGCTTGAAAAATTAGTAGACTTGTTAGTTTCATATTCTATTTTTATTCTTTCAGAATCAATCCCTAAATTAACAAAAGCATTTCTCACATTTTCGCCTCTTGATTTCGTTACACTATCATTCTCATAAGATGTAAGTAAATATGATTTAAGAGTAATTTTAGAATTTGGATTGTTTTCTAAAATCTTCACTATCCTTGGTATAACATAATTATGAGCATCTAAAATATCTTTAAATACTATATTATCAATATTTTTTGATAAAAAATAATTATCAGGAATTTTAGAGCTATTTTGATAAAAGAAAATTGAATTAACTAGTGGAGTTGATGCTAATAACTCTTCTTTGTCTTTGATTATATAATTAGAATTTTGAGAACTAATTATTTCAAAATTTAATGAATCTTTTACTACAATTTCTTCTTTCGGCTTAGCAATCTCAACTTTCTTAGATTCAACTTTAATAATTTCTTCTACTTGCTTAGATACAACAATATCATAACTTACCCCAATACTTAATGCTAATTCATTAATTCCAATATCATTTTTAGCAATCAAACTACTTGGAGAAAAGGAATAATTTATTCCTGCAAACAAATTAAAATATTTAAAAGTATATTCATAATTTACACCCGTCGAAATAAAGAATTGATTGTTGATAAAATTTGTAACTCCGGAGCTAATATCTCTATGTTGTTTATAATCATAATTAATAAAACTTGCATTGGCAGGGGAGACAATATTTTCATATTGAGAAAAACTACTTGTATTATAAACCCTATAAAATCCACCAATGCTTACATAAACACTACTTTTTTCGACACTAAATAATTTATATAATAAATTTAGCGATGGCGAAAAATAGCTTGAATTTATCTCTAAATTACTCTCCGTATTTACTTCATCTACAAATAAAGTTATATCATTCCTTGAAAAAAACTTGTCTTTTCTATTAAAATTTAAAACCTGACTACTTGAATAATATAAACCTGGTTGAATATATAAATCATTAAAAATATTATACCTATATTGTAAGTTAAATTGTAAGCTAGTTCCATCATTTGCAAAATATGTATCACAATCAATCATATTTCCAACCTGCCCCATTTCACCATTAGTATAAGTTAAATTCTTAGATACTCCGAGCATAATCGAGCCATAGTTCTGTCCAAAAACATTCATTGTTGTGAGTATTGCTAATATAGAAATTAAAATCATTTTCGTAATTTTGAAAAAAAAATTAAATAAAGAAGCATAATGTTTAAAAGAGCAATTATATTAATATTTTTAATCTTATTATCTCTTTCTTGCGAAAATACACAAATTTATTCAGTGAAAGAAGAATCTAAAGATTTTTATCTAAAAAATGGGTCAAATATCGCTTCTGATGCATTCCTTCACCTTTCTGGAGACTTAAAAAAAGAAGTTGAAAAATCAAACTTTGCAGATGCTATATCTTTTTGCAATGTAAATGGGGAATCAATTCTCAAACAATCCCAAAGTAATGAATATATAGAGATAAAAAGAGTTTCCGACCGAAATCGAAACCCAAATAATCTTGCAAATAGTAAGGAAATTGAAATAATTGAAAACTATAAGAACACTATAAAAAAAGGTGAAAATTCAAATCCAATATTAATTGCAACTAAAAACGATGTTATTTTTTACTCCCCAATAAAAACGATGTCATTCTGTTTAAATTGCCATGGTGATAATAATAAAGAAATTGCTGAGAATACAAAAGCCAAACTAAAGGAATTATACCCTAATGACAAAGCCATATCATATAAAGCGAATGAAATAAGGGGCTTATGGAAAATAGTGTTTAAAAACCAAGAAAAAAATATTAAAGTTAGCGATTAATTCTAAATTATTTTCATAATTTTGATTTTGTAAGTTCACAAAAATTTAATTTACGCCGTTGGAGGTGCTTAATAAGCTGAGATTATACTCCCAGAACCTGAACAGGATAATTCCTGCGTAGGGAAACGGTCAGACCATTCTGACAATAAGTCAATTTTATTGACTATCCCTTTTCAGTTTCCAACGGATTGTTTCTTTTTAACAATTATTGGAGGTTTTTTTATGAAATTTTTCTATTTTCTCATCATTGTATCCATTTCTAATTTACTAGCCGAGCAAAACGACTCGCTTAAACAATACAATATTAAAGAAATAAGTGTCTCTGGTTCAAATGCAGTCAGGACGATTTCAACTGTTCCATTTGAAGAACTCAAAATGAAGGAACTAAAACAAAAAATATCAAATATTGACCTCCCGTCAATTATGAACTCAATGACTTCTGTAATCTCATATTCCGAAAGTGGAAACTGGATTGGATACTCAAACATGACTCTTCGCGGTTTCGACCAAAGAAGAATTTCCGTATATATCAATGGCATACCTCAAAATGACCCAGAAGACCATAATGTATATTGGATTAACTTCGCTGATATACAAGAATCCTTAGAGAAAATCCAAATTCAAAGAGGTGCAGGGATTGCTTCTTATGGAGCGCCATCTATTGCTGGCTCAATTAATCTACAAACCACAAATCTCGGTAAAACTCGCGGCATTAACATATTCTCAGGTGCTGGCTTCCAAACTTTTGGAGATAAGATACCCTTCAATAATAACAAATTTAAAATTGAATATAGTTCAGGACTTATTGATGGAAAATATTCATTTTATGGAAAACTTGGGAGCATAAACTCCTTCGGATATCGAGATAAGTCTTTTGCAAATCTTTCAAACTATTTCTTTTCAGCTAGTCGATATGACAATAACTTAATTACTCAAATAAATGTTTATGGTGGTATGCAAAAAGATGGCTTAGCATATATCGGACTTCCAAAATCTTATATAGCCAATAAAAATTTAAGAACTACAAACTATAGCTATTGGGAATATGATAACCAACAAAATGTTGGCTATGCAACGACTTTGAGACCACAGGAAATCGAAGAATTTGCTCAACCTCATTATGAAATTCTCAACACACTAAAAGTTAATGAGAAGGTTACTATAAATTCATCACTATTCTACTATTCTGGAAGTGGCTATTTTGACTATTCTGGAGCCGGTTGGGCGGATAATGCTTTTGGTTTAGACCCAAGCAATGGCTTTGACTCAACTTATAGCCCTGCAAATTCAATAATTAGATCCTGGGTTGGCAATAAACAAGGTGGTTGGCTTCCAAGTATTGATATCCAACAAGAATCAGGATTATTGAAAATAGGCGCCGAAATGAGATTCCAACGTTCCGACCACTGGGGCAAAATTAATTATGCTACTGGGTTGCCTGATAGTTATGACCCTTACTATAATTTTTATTTCTATAATGGAGCTGTTGATATTTATTCCTTATACCTAAAAAAAATCTTAAAAGTAACAGATAAATTTAATCTTCACTTCGATGGGCAATTAGTTTATAAAAATTATATGATTTCCAACGAAAAAAACGGCAAGAATTATAAAGAGTACTTCAATCAAGATGGAAGCACTTTCCAAGCTAAAGACCTGCTTTTTGAAGTCCCTTACATATTTTTTAATCCTAAAATTGGAGCTAATTACAAATTTAATGAGAAGATAAACATCTATGGTATGATTGCCTATACTAATCGTGAGCCAAGAATGGTTAATCTCTATAATGCAAGCGAGGGTTGGACAGGTGCTACTCCTAACTTTGCTTCATCAAAGACTTGTGATACCTGCCAAACATACTATTTCAACTTCAATAGTCCTATTGTAACACCTGAAAGAATGTTAGATGTCGAGTTAGGAGTTAATTATACATTAGATAATTTTATATTTGATGCAAACACTTACTGGATGGAATTTAATGACGAACTAGTGAAAAATGGTCAATTAAATGTTTTTGGAGCGCCTATTGACGCAAATATTCCAAAAACAAGACATATAGGACTTGAGTTAATGGCAAAATATAATTTAGAAACACAATATGGCGACTTCTCAATTCAAGCAAATTCTACTATAAGTTCTAATAAAATTATTGATTACAACTACCAAATTAATGACACTACTTATCAATCTATGAATGGGAATCAAATCGCTGGTTTTCCTGATTTTATGGCTAATTTTACAATTAGCTATAGTAAAAATAACTTTAATTTAGCACTTATTGGAAAATATGTTGGTGAAATGAAAACTGACAATTTCGGAAACTTCTTAGGAAAAGAAGTAGATCTTGGTTATACTGATAACAAAATAGATGATTATTTTGTAATGAACTTCAATTTCTCTTATGAAATTCAGGAAATATTAGACCTCAATTCAATTCGTTTTCAATTACAAATTATAAATTTCACAAATCAATTATATGCTCCCTATGCAGTCGGACAACAATTTTTCCCAGCCGCTGAAAGATCAATTTTCTTAGGAATAAACTTCAACATTTAATTGAAAATATGGTATAAAAGTTGCTTTGAAATAGTACACATTTTAGGAGAAAACTATGTTATTACTATTTATCAAAGCAGCTTTTATATTTTTATCGCTAATTATTTTCGTAGTGATAACTAACCCTAATATAATCAAAAGGACATTTAACCACTTTCTACATCACAACCAAATAAGTAAGCAAAACTTTGAAAGGAGTAACAAATGAAAAAGCATTTATTTATACTTCTCGCTTGTTTATACTTAATTTCCTGTTCAAGTAGTGTTAGATTTACATCAAATGATGATAATACTGAAAACAAGCCAAACAGAAAGGGCTTACCACCCCATTCCACTTTTGAAATAAATAATAAACCAATAGGAAGTCAAATCGTAGAATATTCAAAAAACTGGTTAGGCGTACCATATAAATATGGTGGCACAAACGAAGACGGAATAGATTGCTCAGCATTTGTAATGAAAGTTTATAAACCATTTGGATTTGAACTACCACGAACAGCCGACCAACAATACGACTTCACTCACAAAGTGAGCAAAGAAACGTTACAACAAGGCGATTTAATATTCTTTAAACGTAGAGAGAAAATCTTCCACGTCGGGATTTATGTGGGCAAAAACCAATTCATACACGCTTCTACTTCACAAGGCGTAACAATACAAAGTTTAGAAGATAACTGGGTAAAAAACAACCTCTTCTCATTTGGTAGGATTGAGTAATAAACTCAAAGACTATTTTAACAAGTAAATAAATTTATAAAATAGAAAAATCCATTATTGCTTTTATATTCAAACAACAATGGATTTTTAATATGCTTTATTTAGACTAATTCTGAATTTTTATTGGTATTATAACATTTGTAATCCCTTCTAAATTTAGTCTACGCTGCAAAGAATCTGACGTGTCATTATGCAGTATTCTATGATAAAATTTAACTTTACGGAAAATTAGTTTTCCGGAAAAGACGGTTAAGTTCTTATGTTGTGAATATAAGCTTTTACATTCTTGATAAGCACTTTCAACAATAGATGTTGCTGTAACTACTTTTATATCCGCTTTAAGTCCGAATTTCTGAGCAAGTAATTTATATTTATTAAGGTCTTTATATTTCTTTTTAATTAAATTTTCAACAGTTTCTTCATTATTTAGGAATTTTTGATTTACTACAACAAAAGAGACAAAAATGATTTTTTCATAAACTCCTCCAAACGATTTAATAATATTCAAAAATGTATGTATACCAAACCCATCGTATGAACTTACAAATTGGACGGCATAAAAGTTTTCATTTGATTTATCATTTTGATTCTTGTTAATTTCATCTAATAAATCAATCTCTACATTTTCTAAAACTTTAAGGTCATTCCTGATTTTTGTATAATGTTTATTAATTAATATACATACAAGCACGACCAATGACGTAATAAAAATTGTAACCCAGCCACCATCAATAAACTTTTCAAATAGTATCACAATTAAAATAGTCGCAGAAACAATTAAGCCAATAACAAAAGTGAAATACTCTCTATACCATTTAACATTTTTCTCTTTATGACTATGATAATACTTAACCATTGAAAAATGAGAAATAGTAAAAGTTATAAATACATTTATTGAATACATAATAACTAATTGTGATATAGAACCACCTGTTGCAAAAAGAAGCATTAGAGCCACAGCACCCACAATAAGTATCCCATTCTTAATTGTTAACTGTTCAGAGAAATTAGCAAAGTATCTTGGCAACCAACCATCAAGAGACATATTAGCCATTATCCTTGGAGCATCTATAAAGCCAGCTTGCGCTGCCACAAATAGTAAGGCTCCTTCTGAGAAAATAGTTATGAAAGCAAAAACTGATCCATAGCCAAAACCACTAAATATTGAATCTGCTAAAATTGCATTCAATGTCTTTCCATCTACAAATTGTAAATCATATAGAACATAACAGGTATACAAACCACCAGCGGCTAAACTTAAAGATACAGCCATATAGAGCATTGTCCTCTTGCCAGACTTCACTTTTGGGTTTTTCATTATTTGTAAACCATTTGAAACTGCCTCTATCCCAGTGTAAGTACCTCCTCCAATAGAAAATGCCTTTAGAAAAATCATCAATACACCGAAAGTACCAATAGCGTTAATATCAGTATTTAAATTTGAGCTAATATTATTATATACATTACCAAAATTCCCAGAATGGCTATAAATTCCGTAAAAAATCATAAAAATATGAGAAATAAGGAAAATAATAAATATAGGCATAAGAATTTTAATAGATTCTTTTGTTCCTCTTAAATTTAACAATACTAACATTATTATTAAAATTGCTGCGAAATAAATTTTAAGATAATGTAAATTTTGAGGCAAATAACTAAATATAGCGTTAGCACATGAAACTATTGACACAGTTACGGTCAAAATGTAATCAATAATTAAAGCACTACCAGAAAAAAGCCCTGCTCTTTTTCCCAAAATTGATGTGGCAACTACATAACCACCACCTCCGTGAGGAAAATGCTCAATTAATTTTGAGTAAGAATAAGAAATAATAGAAACAGTGATAATAGTAGAAATCGCAAGAAAAATACCTAAATACGAAAAATGACCTAATGCCCTAAATGCCTCTTCAGGACCATAAGCCGATGATGATAGCCCGTCGGCACCTAAGCCAATCCAAGCAAGAAATGGAACTAATGCAATTTTGTGAAAAATACTTGGGTCTTTTAAGTTTTTTGGATGCCCAAGAAAGAATTGTTTTATTTTTGAACTAAGGCTTCCCTCGTCAGAACTTTGGTTATGACTTGACATAATTTTACTCCCAATTTGTCTACGAGGTTAGCTGACGGGCTAGAAAATGGAAGTTTTCTTTCTAAATAAATTAGAATTAGCCCCAAAATTTGGTTCCCCCGCATTCATATTTTTATATGAATCTCGACATTAAAAATATTAATATGCAAAATTAAATAAATAAATTTTAAACAAACAAAACGGGAAATATTTTATTTTTCTATAAAACCTTTGATTTTAATAATATAAACCTTATTTTTGCAATTTGCATTATACTTAATCGACAAAAAATGAAAGTAATATTATTCTTCTTACTTACCTTTTTAACTTTATCTAATGGGTTATACTCGCAAGGAGACGAACTACAAAGTTCAACAGGCGTGAAATCAGATTCATACAAAAAAGTACCACAAGAATTAAAGATTAAAACATCAAAATTCTTTAATTTCCTTTTAGATAGCAATGTAACTGCAGCTTATGATGAATTAATGAAAAATAGCTTCCTTGTAGCTCAAAGCGATAAAGTTAATACTTTAATGAATCAAACTCATAGAGCTTTTGAAATTTATGGTTTAATTAAAGGTTATGAGCCAGTAAGTGCAGAGGAAGTATCTAAATCTTTTTTACGTTTAAGATATATTGGATTACATACAAAGTTCCCTATGAGATGGATATTTACTTTTTATAAGTCTCCTACTGCGGGTTGGGTTATTACAAATGTCAAGTTTGATGACTTAACCGAATATTATTTTACAGATGATTAGAGAATAAAATGAAAGTTATTGAAGGTAATTTCACAAATAATAAATTCAAATTTGCAATAATATCAACTAGATGGAATGATTTTATTGTTGATAAATTAGTTTCTGGTGCTGAAGACGCTTTAAAAAGACATGGAATAAAAGAAGATAATTTGACACATATTGTTTGTCCTGGTTCTTTTGAAATTCCATTAGTTGTGAAAAAAGCAATAGAAAGCAAAAAATATGATGGAGTTATTGCTCTTGGTGCTGTGATTCGTGGTGCTACTCCTCATTTTGACTTTGTTGCTTCTGAAGTAACAAAAGGTGTTGCAAGTTTATCGATTAGTTACGGCGTTCCAGTTGCTTTTGGAGTATTAACTACTGATACAATCGAGCAAGCAATAGAAAGAGCCGGAACAAAAGCTGGAAACAAAGGTTATGAGGCGGCAATGACTTGTTTAGAAATGTGTGATTTAGTTGCCAATATTTAAAAACTAAATTTAATGATATACGTAAGTAATTTTATATGAATTAATATTGATAAAAATGCTAAAATTACTAACTTTCCTTTTCTTTTTCTTTTCATTATTCTTGCAGTCGCAAGAATTCAGATTATATAACTGGCAAGCACTAACATCTCATCGCTCTTTTAGAGATGCCACAATAGACACTAACTATAATATTTGGTGTGCTACCTCAGGTGGAATTGCTAAATTAAACTTCAATTATAATAGGAACCTCCAAACATTTACGCTTTACGATAACACTAAGGGTCTATCATCAGTTGATTATAGTGCTATCACAGTTGTTTGGGATAAAAATATAATCATTGCGGGAAATAACAAAGGTAATATCGACTTGATTTTTGATAATGGAAAAATATTAAATGTCTATGATATTGCAAACGCAAACTTTATAAACAAAGAAATTAAAGATATAATAAACATCGATGGCAAATGCTATATCGGTGGTGCATTTGGTTTAGTAGAATTTTTTCCAAATAAAAATGGCGATACTTTCGAACAAACCTTCGGCGATAGTTATAGATTAGTAAGCGTAAATAAAATTCAATATTTTGGAAATGACACTCTTTATATAGCCACTGAACAAAATGGAGTTCAGTATATAAGTATAAAAGATAATTTAAGCGACCCAAAAAATTGGAAAAGCATAAATAAAGATAATGGACTCCCAACAAATAACATAAGCGACGTATATTTATATAAAAATGAACTATATTTTACAAGTGGGAAGCAATTAATCAAAAAAGTTGATAGCACATATCAAGTTATAAAGCAATTTGACTATGATGTTAACGGCTTTTTTCAATATGATTTAGATTTATATGTTGATGATCAATTTGTTTTTAGAAATATTAGTAATACAAAATCATTTTCATATTTTGGTAACGATACTATAACAGGTTCAATTCATAATAGAGTTTTTGTAGTAAATGATGCTATTTTTTTACTTTCTGAATTTGAAGGTTTAATTGATATTTTAAATTTTAAAGTAAATAGAAAATATACTCCCAAGACAAGTTACTCAAATGCTATATATGATATGGAAGTCGATAGTAAAGGGAACTTATGGGCTACCACTGGTGTAAGAGGTTTTATGAAATATGATGGTGAGGAATGGACATACTTGAACTCATTCATCAAGAATAATGAAGGTAAAAATATACCAATCAATGCTTACAAAAGTATATCAATTAATCAGAATGATGACATTTATCTTGGATACAGAGGACAAGATGGGCAACTAGTTATGAAAAATAATAATGGAGTTTATGATTATTTAATATATAACGAGTCAAACTCTGGATTTGTAGGAGTTGACCCAACCAAACCACCATCATTTTTTGAAGCAGCTGAAACACAATTTGATAGAAATGGCGTGGCTTGGACAGTGAATTGGGCTGACTTTTATCCGGGACCTTTTTTAGTTGCAGAAGATAATGGCAAGTTTTACGCTTTCAATAATTGCATTGGCGTAAAAAAACGGGGGTTTATGCACTTAGCAATTGACAATAGTGGAACTAAATGGGTAGGAGCAGACCAATCAAACGAAAGAGAAGGTATAGTTTTATATAATGAGAATGGAACTTTGGCAGATAAAAGTGACGATATTTGTATGAATTTAAAGACTGACAATGTTAGCGAATTAGCTAATAACACAATCACAAGCTTAGTTTTAGATAAAAATGGGTGGATTTGGGCTGGTACCCCTACAGGCATTACTTATTTTCTTAATCCAAGTGCCGCAACTTATGATGATAACCCAAACTCATTAATTGCAGTTAGACCAAGTGTTTTTCAAGATTTTGCTGTTAACCATATTTATGTTGATGCCTTGAATTACAAATGGATTTCAACCTCAAAAGGCTTATACGTTTATAATGCTGATGCAACAAAGCAAGTTGCATTTATTAATTCAAGCAATTCCGCTTTACCTACTGATGATGTAAAAAATGTAACAATTAATGAGAGAACAGGCGAAGTTTATATTGCTACTATCCTGGGGCTATACAAAGCAAACTCAATTTCCGTTAAACCAAGTCCAGAGTATGATATAACCTGCTATCCTCAACCTTTTAAACCCGAACAAGGTAGTCTATTAACTATTGAAGGACTTGCAGGGAAATCTGATATTAGAATTATTACACCAAATGGTTTTTTAATTAAGCAAATAGATGCGATAGGGGATAAGATATTTTGGGATGGAAAAGATGGAAGTGGGAATTTTGTAAAATCAGGAGTTTATCTTATTTTAGCATCTTCTGGAATTGAAAATATTCAATCAGTTCAGAAAATTGCTATAATTAATAATAAATAATTATGAATAAAGAATACACAACAAAAGATTACATATTAACATTTTTACCCATTTCAATAATAGCAATATTATTTTTAATCTCTTGGACAGACAGAGATTTTGTCTATCAAGACGATTGGTATGCAGCGGTTTCAATCTTAGATAGCGCAAGGACTACTCAAGACCAAGCAAAGAAAAAAGATTATTTAGATAGAGGTGGAAAATGGCTTTTAGAATTAAAAGAGAAATACCCATTTCATGCTAAACTAAGAATGTTTGTTGGGTATTATTATATTCAAATTGGTCAATGGGATTTAGCAATTAAAGAATTACAAGAAGCAATAGATAAAGGTAAAGGTGGACTTGTAAATCAAATCGAGTTTCAAGCAAGAGATTTTTTAACTAATGCTATAATGAATAAAACTCAAATTATGATGCAACAAAAGCAGTTTGATGAAGCATTGCAAGTTATGAGAGAAAATTACTCTTTTGCTCCGAATAATGTCAATTTTTTGAGCCATTACGCTAACATTTTTGCTCAAAAAAATCAAATTGATTCGGCTTTATTTTACTTTGAAAGAATCGTTCAAGTTGAACCAAATAATGAAAAAATAAAAAACCATATTGGTAATTTATGCTTTAATATAGCTAATAATTTTGCAAGAACAAACAATTATGATGGAGCATATTTTTATTATACTAAAGCAATAAAATACGTTCAAAATAACCCTCACTTCTTCAATAATTTAGCAAATATTGAAATTTCCCTAAATAAATTTCAAGATGCTGTTAACCATTTTAATATGGCTATTCAATTAGATCCAAACAATGTTACATTCAAAGGGAATTTAAAAATTGCTGAAAGTAAATTAAACAACCCAACATAATTGAGGTAAATTGATATTTTTTACTCTTTTTATTACAAATTGATATAAGTTAAACATGAATATTGCAGTTATTGGATGCGGTTATTGGGGAAATCATATTCTAAGGAATTTTAATAATTCAGAATTGTGGAATTTAGTTGTTGCTTGTGATATAGATGAAAATCAATTAAACAAAGTAAAAAAAAATTATCCTAATATAAAAACTACATCAAACCCAGACGATATTTTTAATGATAAAAGTATAGATGCAGTTTCGATTGCCACGCCTGTGTTTTCACATTATGATTTAGCTAAAAAAAGCTTGCTTTCTGGAAAGCACACATGGGTCGAGAAACCACTCACTTCAAACTCTTATCAAGCTAAAGAACTTGTAGAATTAGCAAACAAAAATAAATTAATTCTAAACGTTGACCATACTTTTATTTACACGCCAAGTATTAAAAAAATAAAAGATATTATAGAAAAAGGAACATTAGGTAATATACTTTATTTTGATAGTGTGAGAATAAATTTAGGTTTATTCCAACACGATGTAAATGTAATTTGGGATTTAGCTCCTCATGATTTGTCAATAATTGAATATTGTCTTAATAAAAAAGCAATTAGTGTTAATGCTACTGGCTCTGCGGTAATGAAATATACTAATAAAGACATTGAAAATATTGCCTATTTAACAATAAATTTTGATGATGGCTCTTTGGCTCATATCCATGTAAATTGGTTATCACCAGTAAAAATTAGAAAAATTATTTTTGGTGGTAGTGAAAAAATGTTAGTTTTCGATGATATGGAAAACGCTGAAAAAATTAAAATTTATGATACAGGCGTAAAAATTGAAAAGAAAGAAGATATTTATGAATCTCTAATTCAATACCGAATTGGGGACATGGTTTCACCTGCAATTTCAAACAACGAAGCCCTAATCGAAGAAGTCGAACATTTTTATAAAAGCATAAAAGAAAACAAAAAAACAATTACTAGCGGAGAAATGGGATATAGAGTTGTGAGAATTTTAGAAGCAGCTAACGAATCTATGCGAAATAACGGACAACTAGTTGAGCTATAATGCAAGATATAACGATAGTAAAATATAAAAATAAGCATTTTGATTTATATGAGAATTTCGTAGAAAATTCAATTAACGGAACTATTTTTCATGAAAGAAAGTTCATATCTTATCACCCAGAAAGTCGGTTTGATGATTGCAGTTTGTTATTTTTTAAAGGTGAGAATTTAGTTGCTGTTTTTCCCGCCGCTATTATTCAAAAAGAGAATATTAAAATATTAAAATCCCACCCTGGCACATCTTATGGCGGTTTAGTAATTAAAGAAAATTTAGCTTATAACTTTATTAATTCCTTATTTGAAAAATTAGAAGCATATTGCAAAAATTATAGTATTAATTTTATTGAGTTTAGACACTCACCTCGAATATTTTTAAAAAATCCTCTCGATCAAATAGAATTTGTTCTAATAAATAGAGGATACATACGCGAAGCAGAAGAGTTAGCAACCTGTTACGATTTGTCTCAAATTAAATATTTAACTCAATCTCAATATATCAATTATTATAATAATAATACAAATACAAAAGCAAGACAGAACATTAAAAAAGCAATTTCACATAAATTAAATTTTAAAATAATTAATAATAAAAATGAAATTTCAACTTATTATAATATTTTAGAAAATAATTTAAAAAAATACAATACAAAACCAGTTCATTCCTTAGAAGAAATAATTAAATTGTTTAGTTTATATCCCGAAAGAGTTAAAATAGTAGTTGCAGAATTAAACGGAAAGATATTAGGTGGATTTTTAATTTTTAATATTAATTCGATTGGTTGGCATATATTTTACTCTGCTTTAGATTACAATTATATCGAATATAAACCAATACATTTTTGTTTATTTATGCTAAAAAAATACTTATCTGAAATGTCTTATAAATATCTAAATTATGGAATTTCTACTGAAAACTCTGGGAAATATATAAACGAATCTTTACTTTCCTTTAAAGAAAGTTTTAATGGTATTGGAGTCATTAGAACATATTGGCAGAAAGAAATATTATACTAATAAATATATTTTAATTAAAATTAAATGAAAAAAAAAATAATTATAATTGGTGGCGGATTAGTAGGGAATATATTTGCATGGCATTTATATTTTAAAAATATAGATTTTGAGATATATGATGAAGGTCTTGAATATACCTCTTCAAGAGTTGCTGGGGGAGTTTATAACCCGATTGTGTTTAAAAGATTTACTCTATCTTGGGAAGCAGAAAAACTAATTAATTATTTAGATTTATTTTATAGCAAAATAGAAAAAGAATTAAATATTAATTTCCATCAAAAAATAGATATTTATAAAATATTAGTAAATGATGATGAAGTTAATTTATGGAAGAAAAAAGCAAATGAATATAGTCAATTTATGGATAGCCATATATATTATCTAAATAATAACGAATTTTTAAAAGAAAACGCTGGCTATGCTCGCGTATTAAACTCTGGTTATATTAATACAAACATATTTATAAATGAAAGTACTAATTATTTTAAAAAACTAAATAAATATAAAAATAAAAAAATAAATTATTCAGATATAAATACAATAAAAAACAACAATAATATTATCCTTTTTGCAGAAGGTTATAAAGCAATAAAAAATCCAAATTTTCCTGAAATCCAATTAAAATTAGCAAAGGGTGAAATTTTAGACATTAAAATTAATAATTTTAATATAGACTATATAATTAGCAAAAACTTATTCTTATTTCCTCAAGGTAATAATATTTACACAATAGGCGCAACATTTGAATGGGACTTTGAAGATAATAAGCCAACTGAAAAGCAAAAAGATATATTAATAGAAAATTTAAAAAAATTCCTAAATGTAGATTTTGAAGTTGTTTGTCAAAAAGCAGGAATACGACCTTCATCAATCGATAGACGCCCGATTTTAGGCAATTCATCACTCGATGAAAATATATATATTCTAAATGGTATGGGCGCAAAAGCAGTAATGCTTGCACCATATTCATCTCAAATATTACTTGATAATATTATTAAGAATGTAGAAATTCCAAATGAATTAAATTATAACAGATTTATCAATTAAAATTTAATTTTATTAAAACTGGGCAATGATCTGATATTTTTTTTAAATCTTTCTCCTTAAAAAATACTTTAGTGTCGATCATTATTTGAGAATATGGTTCCAAATTGTCTTTTAAATATTTATTTATTGCAATATGGTCAATACAATCGAAATAAAATGCTTTGCAACTTTTAAGTTTTTTCGTTGGAAAGTATAAGTTATTTTCTAATGATTTTATTTGAGAATTCTTTCTCGTAGGGTTATCATTAAAATCACCAAGCACAATTAAATTAGATTTTAATTTATTTATTTCCTTAGCGAGTTTGTTAATAGTGCGAGCTTGCTTATTTCGAAGTTGAAAAGATTTCTCTTTTTTTTCAGGTGTATTATCATATCTTGAAGTAGATTTTAAATGAATATTAAGAATGAAAATATCTTCGTTCCCATAATTAATTTTAATAAGACTACCTTTTCTTGTTCTACCTTTTTCAACTTCTAATTCTGAAAAAAGTTTTTGTTCTGGGACTTTTATATAATTCTTATAAATAAATACTTGATTTTGTAAAGTTGAATTATTCAAAAAAATATAACTCCAACCAGGTAAAAACGAGATAAGAGATTCAATTGCTTTCCAATTTTCAACTTCTTGCAAAGCAAAAATTTCAGCACCAGTATTCTCGATAAGAAAAGCAAGATTCATAAAGTCTTTATTTGTTCTGTCGACTTTATCGTCAAATCCATCACCAAGCCACTGAATATTAAAAGTACCAATTACTAAACTATTCTCATCTTCATCAATTAGTTCTTTAGCGGTTGAAATAAAAAATAAACCACAAAAAATAGCATATAAAATCAATAATTTCATAATTTTGATATAATAGGTTTAACAAAATACTAAAATACGAAATGGAACTATTTGAAGCAAAACAACAAGAATTAAAAAATCAACCATTAGCCGAACGAGTAAGACCCAAAGAGCTAAATGAGATAGTTGGTCAAGAGCATTTGATTGGAGAAGAAGGTGCATTGTCTGCTTTTCTGAGTGAAGGTTATCTTCCCTCAATAATTTTATGGGGTCCTCCAGGTACAGGCAAAACTACAATAGCAATATTGCTTGCAAAGTTTATTGATGCAGATTTTAATATGCTATCAGCAGTTACAGCCGGCGTAAAAGAAGTAAGAACAGTATTAGATAAATCAAAGTATAATTTAAAAATTAATAAAAAAACCTTACTTTTCATAGATGAGATTCATAGATTTAATAAAGCACAGCAAGACTCATTATTACACTCTGTTGAAAAAGGTGAAATAATTTTAATCGGAGCAACTACTGAAAACCCATCTTTTGAAGTAAATTCCGCACTCCTAAGCAGGTGTAGAGTTTTCAAACTAAACGAATTAACAAACGAACAAGTAAAAGATATTATTCTAACTGCACTTGAAAGAGATATTGAACTAAAAGCAAGAAACATTAGCGTAAAAAGCTTAGATATATTATTAGATATAGCAGGCGGTGACGCAAGAACAGCACTTAATTTACTTGAATCAATAATTAAGTCAAAAGGAAAAGGCGATTTAATCATCACTAAATCAGACATTGAAAGAATCACAGAAGTTTCAACATTAAAATACGACAAGAATGGGGAGTATCATTTCGATACAATATCTGCATTTATAAAATCAATGCGAGGTTCAGACCCTGACGCTGCTGTATTTTGGTTAGCAAAAATGCTGACTGCTGGCGAAGACCCAAAATTCATAGCAAGAAGAATGATGATATTTGCGAGCGAAGACGTTGGGAATGCTGACCCCTTTGCTTTAGTATTAGCAAATAATGTGTTTGATGCAGTAAATAAAATCGGAATGCCGGAGTCAAGAATAATTTTATCACAAGGAGTTATTTACCTCGCTTCTGCACCGAAATCAAATACCTCTTATGTGGCTATTAACGATGCAATAAGAGACATAGAGAAAGGAGCAAATTCATCAGTTCCACTACATCTAAGAAATGCGCCGACAAATCTAATGAAAGAAGAATCCTACGGAAGAGACTATAAATATCCACATGATTATGAAAATGCTTTTGTTGAAGAAAATTATTTCCCAAAAGAATTCTCAAAGCAATATTATTTTCCAAAAGAGATAGGAAAAGAAATCAAAATAAAAGAAAAATTATCTAGATTATGGAACAAAAGAGATTATAATAAAAATCAATAAAAACTTATATTATAAATAAAATCAATAATAGACAACATATTATAGAAAAAAAGTATAATTGTAGTTAAATATCTTAAAAATATAAAGATATGTAGTTTGTGCTTGCAATAATCCAATTTATTTAAAAAAAAAGTTAAAATTCGGCGGGATATTTTTCACTTATCTGTGTCATTGTTTATGAATGTTAGGACAAAAAAATAAAAGAGTATTAAAAGAAAAGTAAATTTAAAATTGTTTAAAATTTCTGGAAAAATAATTTACGAAAAGTTTGGTTATTTAAAGTATAATCTTTAAATTGAGTGTTGAGAAAGTTAAAATTTAAGAAATATATTTACAGAAATAGTAAAATGAATTTAAAAAATGCGAAAGTTTTAATATTAGGTGGTTGGGGATTAGTTGGAAGTGCCGTAGCAAAAAGATTAATTGAAGTAGGTGTAAACTCTCTTATAATTAGTTCTCTGAAAGAAGTAGAAGCAAAAGAAGCAGTTTCCGATTTGCATAGTGAGTTTGGAGTAAACTCACCAGAATTGATAGCCGAATGGGGCAATATTTTTACAAGAACAGATTGGAAAGATATTAATTACGCTGAATTATTAAGTGATTCTAATAATAGAATGGCTATTATTAAAGACACTTTTTTAGAACTAACAGATGAATTAAAACATCGCTCATTTTTGTTCTCATTATTAGAAAAGCACAAACCAGATTTAGTGATTGATTGTATAAATACGGCTACTGGAATTGCTTACTTAGATATTTATAATAGTTCTTTGACAGTAATAAACGACTTAGATAATGGTGAGTTAGATAAAGATAATGTTGAAAAATTAATGGCGAGTAATTATATCCCGCAATTAATTAGACATATTCAATTGCTAAGTGAAGGTTTAAAAGTTGCACAATCTGCAATGTATATCAAAGTAGGAACTACTGGCACAGGTGGAATGGGATTAAATATCCCTTATACTCATAGTGAAGATAAGCCATCAAGAGTTCTATTATCTAAAAATGCAGTTGCTGGAGCGCAGAGTTTGTTAATGTATTTAATGGCTAGAACTCCTAATTCAACAATCGTTAAGGAAATAAAACCAGCAGCAACTATTGCTTGGAAAAAAATTGCTTATGGTGAAGTGAAAAAAGGTGGTAAACCAGTTAAATTATATGACTTAAAAGTCGAAAATGCTTTTGAAGTTGATGGAAAGTTTGACTTTAATTCTCACACTAACATTGTTGATAAAGGTGAGAATTTAAAATCTGTATTTATAGATACTGGAGAAAATGGTATATTTTCAAAAGGTGAGTTTGAAACTATTAGTTCTTTAGGTCAAATGGAGATTGTTACACCAGAAGAAATAGCAAATTATTTAGTATTTGAAGCTCAAGGTGGAAATTCAGGAAAAGATATAATTCAAGGATTAGATGCTTTTACATTAGGACCAACATATAGAGGAGCATTTTTACGAAATAAAGCAATTAGTATTCTTGAAGACTTAGAGAATGAGAACAATGTTGAAAGTGTGGCATTTGAACTCTTAGGACCACCGAGATTATCAAAATTACTTTATGAAGCGCAGTTTATTAAAGTTCTTTACAATGATTTTAATTCATTTATTAACGATAGCGTTGAAAATGCAAGGACGAAAATATTGAATCTAATCTCAGAAAATTCAATATTAAGAAGTCAAATTCTTTCAATTGGTTTACCTATATTAATAGATGAAACAAAATACTTAAAAGGACATTTTGTAAAAGTGCCAAAGAAAAGTGTTGGGATTAACTACGATTTAACCAAAGATAATATCAATAAATGGTGTTACGATGGTTGGATTGATTTAAGACAAGAAAATGTGAACTTATGGCATCAAAGATTTATAAAAATTAAATCAGATGCAGAAAGTATAAAATTTGACGAGACATCTTCAAGAAATTATTTCGATAGAAAGTATTGGGATTATTTCAAAGCAATATCACCTGGTAAAATAGCAGGTTGGATATTTGAAACAGAAGAAGATGGATGGAGATTTAAAAGATAATAATTTAATAATTTCTAATTTTAAAAAGGAGTGCCTTATGAATAAGTTAGTACTACTAACTTTGGCAATAGTAGTGATGTTTGCTACTTATGATGCTTCCTCACAGTCTGGTAGAGATCTACAAGAGTGTATCATAAAAGCAAAATCATGTTACTTGCCAGCAAACAACATTCAAACGCAACCAGAGCCGTTTGAACAGGTGAGCGGAACAAATTGGTGGCCAGGTAATCAACCAGCAGTATCAACTGGTTATTACTTCGTAACTAACCAATCTAATGCGGATGATGCTTGGAGACCAAGAGCATCTGAATTTGTTGACACATCTTTCGAAAGAGCAAGATGGGTAACAATAATATCTGGTCCTAGACAAGTTCCTTCAACTTATTGGGATGATGAAGATCCAATTACTGGGAACTCAGAAGGTGCAGGTAATTACTGGTATTTTAGAAATCCAGCTAATGATAACCCATCTACTGCTTATGTTGACTACTTTCTAAATGAAAGTGATCCAAATTATACTCCAATTGCAATCGACTCAACTGATGATGCAATTGCTGGTCCAATTAAAATTGGTTTGTCAGGTGGTTTTAAATTCAATGGTATCAGATATGATTCATTCTATGTTTCTACAAATGGTCTTATTTCATTATCAAATAGAAGATATTTTTATGATACTGATGGAAATAGAAGGTTAGATAATGGTACTTCTTATGACCCAATGTCTATGGACTGGTTTACAAGAAGTAGATCAGGAAATGGTATGGCAGATGCAACTGCTGATGATTATGGATATAGATATTCAGTTTTAAACAATAGTTGGAGTACTGCTACTGCTGGTATTAGAGCAAGAGGTTTTGGTAGAACTGGTTTAGATGGCAGTAATATTTCTACTTATAAAACTCCTGTAATTGCTCCATTTTGGGGTGATTTAGAACTATCTCAATTCTCTGCTTCGAATAAATTAGTTGATGGTAATGGTAAAGTTATGTATTATAGAAATACTACAAATGATAAATTGTATATTTATTTCTTTAATGCACAACCTATCAGAACTGTAAACACTCAAAGATGTGGAACAGTAACAAATAATCCTGGATTAAGACGAGGTGAAAATAATTATGTTGCTGCATCAGCTGAAGTTATTTTAGATAACAAAGAAGATGATGTGTTAATTATATATAGAGATTTTGCTGGAACTGCTGGTACTTACTGTAAAGAACCTGCAGACAAAGTATTCTTAAGAAACACTGTGTCAGGTGTTAGAGGTTTTGCTCGTCATATAAACTATAACAGAAAAACTCCTGAAAATTTAACTGAATATGAGCAATTTACTCACCATTGGGCAAATGAAGCTAATCCAAATGCTCCATACCCTGCACCTCAATATATTGTTAGATATAAACAATGGCCTAACGCCTTAAGAGTAGTTAATATTCAATATCGTGTTAGAGACAAAACTTTAGATCCTTTATTTGATGATTTATCATTTAAAGTAAGAATTAAAGAAACTCAAAACTATGAATTATTAGCAGGCGAACCAAGAATTGGTGCAGTTCAACCAGTTGCATTGCTTCAAAATTTGACTAACGATATTCAAGGTCAAAATGGTATCAACTATGTAGCTCAAGACTTAGAGTTCAGAGCAATGTTTAGAATTGTAAATAAAGCATCTGGAAGAATTGTTTACCAAAAAGAAACTGTAATTGATTCAACTTGTATGGCACTGCCAGAAGCAAAAGCAATAGAATGTTCCGGTGACAGAGACGTTAGAATTAGATTAGCTAAAGTTGAAGTAAGTGGAACAAGCTATAATATTACTCCATTCACTCCAACTGCTGAAGATCCTTCTGCTCCTTTACAATTTCCTGGCAATGGATCTGATTCTGAATCAGGTAAGCCTTATGGCGGTGTTCCTCCTTATGGATTTGTTGAATTATACTTTCCTCCTTGGTCCCCATCTGAATTTTTAGATGATCATATTGGTAGATTAGAAGCATTTATCGTCGCAATCCCAAAAACACCAAATTTGATTGATATCAAAGATGCTTGGCCTTTCGATGACGCAACTTCTGTAAACTTATTCGTTCTTAGAAGAATGGAAACTTTCTATGATGATGGTAATGAATATCATTTAATTGATGGTACTCCTATGCCTTCAGTTTGGAAATGGGTAAATATTGACGCCGAAATGGTTTCTGGTGATGAAGTATCTAAACATCCACTACCGCCAAGAGGAAGATACAAAGCAGTTTATGTTGAAGCTCCACCTGAGAAAAAATGGTTACAAGAGAAAATCAATGCTGCAAAAGCATATACTTTGAATTCTCCAGTAATTAAAATGAATAGAGTAACTTTATTAGGTCAAGAACCTGCTGCTAACCCAGGTGGTGATGAAATTCGTTCATTCCCTGTAAACATGATTGGTAGAAGAAACTCTATCTTATCTGTCGCTGTGCAAAGAACTCAGTACGATGAAAATTGGGAAAGAGGTTGGGCTGATGGAAAATTAATTGGACCAGAACCAAGATCAATCTTCAATAACAACATATTTTCTGTTTATGGCCATATACAAGCAGCTTCTTATTCACCTGATGAACTAGTTGTTGAGTATGCAAACTCATGGGTTGATCAACAAGTAAAAAGACTATACCATGTTACAAATATAGACCCTAAACAATGGAGAATTCACTTTAGAAGAAATGGTGCCCCTACTGAAACTAAAGTTCCTGTATTAAAAGTGTTTGGAGCTGGAGGATATGCAGTAGGATTCCTAGAAGAAGACCCAGATTCAACTTTAGCTGATCCAGCAGCACCTGCGTTTAACTCATTAAGACCAAATGTTTATGATGATGGTATGGATTTAGAATATAAAAAATATTTCCTTGCTATTCCAGATACTTTTGTAAATATGCCATTTAATACTTCTGAAAACTTTAGATTTAGAATCAGAGTTGTTGCAAGTGATGATGGTTTATTAGCTAAAATGGGTGTAACTCCGTCTATTCCAGATGATGATGATGACTATTTTGTTGATAACGTTAGAATCTTATTCCAAGACTTAGAAGCAACTGACATTGAAGTTTCATCAGTGAAAATTAAATGGCCTTATAACAGAGTACCTGCTTCTCAAGCAACTAGAATTCCTGTTTCTGTATCTTTGACTAATAACACTGCGGTAGGAGCTCCTACTTATTATGTGAAAGTTGAAATATTCAAAAATGGAGATGATAGACCAATTTACTGCCGTTATGAGCCAGTAAGTAGCCACAATGGCGGTCAACAATTAAACAAAGCAATGCCTGCATTTAATGCAAGAGGTGCCGGACCAGGTAACTATAGAATTAGAGCAGTTATTATATTACCAGGTGATTCTGATAAAGATCCAAGAAACGATACTACGTATACTGACTTCAAAGTTGAATTTGGTGATGACTTTGCTCTTGATCCAGTTCAAAACCCTACAAATAATGTTTCTCAATTAACAGGTGCTAAAATACCAGGAAGAGGTTTAACATTATTTGGCTATAATGAAGGTGGAGGAGTTTGGAGCTGGGATTGGGATAATTTCCAAGCCGGTTATACAGTAGGTACTGGTTCAGGTCAAATTGCTGTAAGGTTTGACTTACAAAATGCTGATACAATAAAAGGTTATAAAGCGTTCTTCGGTGGATTAAGCCAATCTCCTGATGATATTGCTATTACTATCTATGATGATGCAAGTGGTGTACCAGGTAAAGAAATATCCGGAACAAGAATAGATAGATTTAGAGGCGTTTCTGATGTGTTATTTGATAACTTAGGCAAACCATTAAGAATTTATAATGACTATGTTGAATATAAAGCTGATAGAGAAGTAGTTTTACAACCAGGTAACTACTGGTTAGTTATTGCTCAATTAGGTCAAGACCCTATTCATTTAGGTGCTTCTTCTGCAAGAGGTGGTATGAGAACTATGAATGTTTATCAAATGCCTGGCGAACCTTTAGGTCTAGGTGGTATTCACTTAGCTTTAAACAAAGAATTTAGAATTTTAAATGGTCAAGGCGATAAATTATTGAATGATAATAGATTTGCTTATGAAAACTCAAAAGGTTCTAATGAATGGGTTCAATTTATGCCAAATGCGGGTAATCCAGGATATCCACACTTACACCACATGGGATTCTCTCCTAATGATAATGCTACAATGACTTTATCAAGAGGTTTTTGGATTCCATTATTAAGACCTGTGTTAGGTGAAAAATCTTATGTTTCAAACCCATTATATGACGAATGTGTTCTTCCAATTGAACTTTCTGAATTTGATGGTGTTGCAAGAAACAACAGAATTGAATTATTCTGGAAAACTTCTTCTGAAATTGATAACAAAGGTTTCTATGTTGAAAGAAAACTTTCTTCTGAAAAAGAAGAATCTTGGAACCAACTTGGTTGGGTAAATGGTAGAGGTAAAGGTAATTACACTGCTGAAACTAAATACTCTTTCGTTGACAACAAAGTAAAGCCTAATGTATCGTATGACTATAGACTAAGACAAGTAGATATCGATGGCGCATTTAATTGCGAAGCATCTGGTATTGTTACTAAGACATTAATTCAAGATATGCCTTTATCTTTAGAATTAACTTCTAAAAATCCATTTGAAACTAACGTTTCTTTCAATGTGTCTTCTCCTAAATCAGGTGATATGACTGTTGAAGTTGTTGATATGTATGGTAACGTCGTTTACCAATTTGTTAACAAACCAGTTAACGCTGGAGTTATGAACTTCACTTGGGAAGCTAATTCTCAAACGGGTGCTAAAGTTGCAAACGGTGCTTATATCATTAGAGCTTCTCTAAATGGTAACACTGTTTCTGAAAAAGTATCAGTTGTAAGATAATTCTCATCTTGCTATTTTATCAAACCCTCGTATGAATATTTTATACGAGGGTTTTTATTTTATAAAAGGAAAATTTATGAGCACAATATTTACAAAAATTATTAACAAAGAAATTCCAGCTGATGTCGTTTTTGAAAATGACGATATTCTCGCTTTCAAAGATATTAACCCTAAAGCACCAGTTCATATATTAATTATCCCAAAAATTGAAATACCTACAATAAATGATTTGGAAGAAAAACACGATTTAATAATAGGTAAAATTATAAGGACAGCAAGTATTATTGCCAAAAAATATAATATTGCAGAGGATGGTTATAGATTAGTTTTTAATTGTAATAAAAATGGGGGACAAGAAGTTTATCATATTCATTGTCACTTACTCGGTGGGAAACCTTTATCTTGGTTTTCAAATTAAATAACACAAAAATGGGAGAATTAATTCTCCCATTTTCTATTTATTAAAGTTCAGAAAGATTTACAGAGCGCATTCTTGCTTGAATTGTGCTTGCCCTTGAAGAAATATATCTCGTTGGTTTTGCAGGACTCCATTTAATTGGATTAGGTAACACAGCAGCAATTAATGCCGCTTGTCTTGGTGTTAATTTAGAGGCTGGTTTATTAAAATAAACCTGCGACGCCTCTTCTATCCCATAAATACCTTCGCCTAATTCAATTACATTTACATACACTTCTAAAATACGTTTCTTACCCCAAACCGCTTCAATTAAAACAGTGAAGTAAAGTTCTAAACCTTTTCTCACAAAGTTTCTACTATGCCATAAAAAAGTATTTTTAGCAGTTTGCATAGTTATAGTTGAAGCACCTCTTGTTTTACCTCGTTTATTGCGTTCATTGTATCTTTGTGCATCTTCAACCGCTTTCCAATCAACTCCTCTATGTTCTAAAAAGAGAGCGTCTTCTGAAGCAATAACTGCTCTTAAAAAGTTAGGAGAAACTTCATCTATTGACACCCAATCCTTATTGAGACCATTTCCTTTCACAAAATTGAATGCTTGATATGGAGTGATAAATGGATCAACAACTAAATATATACAAACCCAAAGCACTGTAAAAATTACAAAGGATAATATTACTTTCCAAAGAATTGAAAATACTTTTTTCATTTATCTGTAAATTTTAATTTATAACTTTTACCAATTTCAAAAATTTGAAATTCATTAATATCTAAATTATGCTTAATTTTTGCAATTTTCAAATCTTCAATTGGTTGATTAATTGCTTCGTCTGTTAATTGAAATGTACCAAAGTGCATACCTATTGAAAACTTTGAATGCAAATCTTTATGAGCTAAAACAGCATCATCCGGATTTGTATGAACATCTCGCATAAACCATCTTGGTTCATAAGCTCCAATTGGAATAAATGCTATATCAATTTCTTTGAAGTAATCGCCTATTTTCTTAAAGTGGTCTGAATATCCTGTATCACCACCAAAGTAAACCTTGTTTTCATTATAATTTATTAAAAACGAACCCCAAAGCGTTTGAAATCTATCAAACACCCCACGACCTGAAAAATGCTGCGCCGGTGTAAAAGTAACTTTCAAGTTATTTGATATAACAGAAGTTTGCCACCATTTTAACTCAATAAAATTATCTATTTCATTATCTAAAAGTAATTCACCAACATTTGCTGGTATTAAAAATAATGGAGAGTGCTTTTTATTTATTTCTATTAATGAATTTATATCCAAATGATCATAATGATTATGGCTAACTAAAATCACATCAATCTTTGGTAATTCTTCAATTTTTATTCCTGAATCCCTCACCCTTTTTGGACCAACCCAAGAAAATGGACTTACTCTTTCCGAAAAAACAGGATCAGTAAGAATATTACACCCCTTTAATTGGATTAAAAATGAAGAATGATTGATGTAAGTAATAATTATTTCATTTGAATCTTGAACTTCTAAATATTCAAACTTATATTTATTTTCTACATAATCAGGCCACTTGGCTCTATTTGAAGTCAGCATCCATTTGAATAATGCTCCAAAACCTTTTGGGTCAACATTATGTGGATTGAAAAAGACTTTCTTCTCTTCATCATAATATTTCTCTTGTTCAATATTCTCGTTAAATACTTTTATATCATCTTTCATTAATTTACTATATGATGTTAGTGTTACTATTAAATAAAGAAATATTATCAATTTTTAACCTGTGATACTAATTCATTTAATATTTCAAACGCCCTAATTGGTGTTATATTATCAATTTCTATTTTCTTAATTTTACTTCTTAAAACATCATCTTCAAAAGTAAAAATTGCTAATTGTTCATCTGCAACTCTTTCTTTTGACTTAATTCTACTAACATTTGCCTTAATCTTATTTGTATTTTCAATTTCAATCTGTGAATCATCTGAACGAAAAGTTTTTAGAATTTCATCAGAACGGTTAATTACTTCTTTAGGTAACCCCGCCATTTCGGCAACATGTATCCCGAAACTTAGATTTGTTCCACCTATTTTAAGTTTATGAGAAAAAATAATTTTATTAGTAGTTTCAACAATTTCAACATGAAAGTTCTTAATCTTAGGGTATCTTTCATGTAACTCATTTAATTCATGATAATGCGTTGCAAAAAGTGTTTTTGCTCCAACTACATCATTCAAATACTCCGATATTGCCCAAGCAATAGCCAGACCATCATACGTTGCTGTTCCTCTTCCTACTTCATCTAATAAAATAAAACTTTTTTCAGTAGCATTATTTAAAATATTTGCCATCTCTTGCATTTCAACAAGGAAAGTAGATTCGCCACTATTAATATTATCTTGTGCGCCCACTCTTGTAAATATTCTATCTACAATTCCAATTTCAGCAGAACTCGCGGGGACATAAGAGCCAATTTGAGCCAATAAAATTATTAACGCATTTTGCCTTAAATATGAAGACTTACCAGCCATATTTGGACCAGTGATAATATGTAGCATACTTTCGTCAGTATCAATTTTGAGGTTGTTTTCTACATAAGCATAACCTAAATCAAGATTTTTCTCAACAACAGGATGCCTGCCATTAATAATATTAATACTTGTAGAACTATTCAAAACTGGCTTATTATAATTATTTATAATTGCAAGATTAGCAAATGTGTTTAAAACATCAATTTGAGAAATTTCGCTTGCTAATTCTATTATCTTTTCTGAATAAGTTGCAACTTCTTTAACCAAATTCTCAAACAACACATTTTCAATCCGTGAAATATTATCTTCAGCATTATAAATTTTTGTTTCAATTTCCTTTAATTCTTCCGTTACATACCGCTCTGCATTTGAAAGTGTTTGACGTCTTTCGTAGTGAGGAGGAACTTTTGATTTATGCGCATTTGTAACTTCAAGGTAATATCCGAATACACTTGTAAAACCAACTTTTAAACTAGATATACCAGACCTTTCTCTTTCCTCTTCCTTATAATTCTCAACCCAATTTTTTCCTGAATATTTTGCCTCTAAATTACTATCTAACTCCTGGTTATACCCACGCTTAAATACATTTCCACCACCAATTTGATTTGGAGTATCATCACTTATTGCGTTAGATATTAGTTCTGTTAAACTTGTAAGTTCATTTAATTCATTCGCTTTAAATAAATTTGATTTATCTAATTCATTAAAATGTTCTTTTATTTTTGGAATAATTTCTAAACTATTTTTTAATTGAATTAAATCTCTTGGGTTAATCCTTTTATTTTCAACTCGAACAGATAAACGTTCTAAGTCTGCAATTTCTTTTAGTAAATCCTTTAATACTAATTGACCTTTATAATTGCTATAAAGTATTTCAACTTTATTCAATCTCAAATTAATTTCTTCTAAATTTATTAAAGGACGAACTAGCCATTTCTTCAATAATCGACTTCCCATTGAAGTTGATGTCTTATCTATAAGTTTAAATAAACTCCCTTCACTTCCACCTTCTGAGTCAAAAGTTATCTCTAAATTTCTACGAGTTGGATAATCAAGAATCATAAACTCTGATGTATTTAAAACCTTTATATTTCTTAAATGAGGCAATTTAGATTTTTGGGTTTCACTTATATAATGTAAAATAGCTCCAGCGGCTGATTTACCAAATGTGAAATTCTCAATACCAAACCCTTTTAAATTTTTTGTATTAAATTGGTCAAGTAATAAATCGGTTGCAAAACTTTCTTCAAAAATCCAATCTTCTAACTTTGTAATTGCATAAGTAAAAGATAATTTTGAAAACGTTTCATCAAATAACTTCTTATCTTCTCGATTTATTATAATTTCTTTTGGATTGATAGTTTCAATTACACTTATTGCTTTCTTAATATTTACTTCAGCAATATAAAATTCTCCCGTAGATACATCAGCATAACTTATACCAACAAAAGGACTTTCATTTTTCATAAAACTTACAGCAAGAATAAAATTATTT
Source organism: uncultured Hyphomicrobiales bacterium (assembly GCA_964465945.1). GTDB lineage: Bacteria > Bacteroidota > Ignavibacteria > Kapaibacteriales > UBA2268 > JAJRPT01. The sequence continues at coordinate 6,932 of CAYXMM010000006.1, read as the reverse complement.
GACCTTGCTTCTAAAATTTTATCATAAAGTGCAACACCCGGAGTTACAACTTCCACAACCCCTCTTTTAACAATACCTTTAGCTTGCTTAGGATCTTCGAGTTGTTCGCAAACAGCAACTCTATATCCTGCTTTAATTAACTTAGGTAAGTAATTATCTAACTGATGATGAGGAAAGCCCGCAAGAGGCATTTCGCTCGCTGTTCCATTATTTCGCTTTGTAAGAGTAATACCTAAAGCAGTAGCAGTTTTCACCGCATCGTCATTAAAAGTTTCAAAAAAATCTCCAAGTCGGAATAACAAAATAGTATTAGGATATTTTTCCTTAATCCTATTATATTGTTGCATTAGTGGGGTTTCATTAGAACTAGACTTCATTTTCGATAAAAGATTTAATAATATTTTTTACAAAATTAATAAAAAAGTGTAACCTAATACGAGTTCAATGTGTCTTTTGTTTAGATAAAGTTACTATTATTTTACAAATAATTTGTAAAATTAAATCATTAACCTTATATTTGAAAGATTTTTTTAGAAGAAAATACGAAATTTTATTAAATTAATTATGGGCGACTTATGAAAAAAATATTATACATAATGCTTGCATTGACTATTGCGAGTACCTCATTAATTGCAAAAAATACCTTGACTAACAAATATGGTAAAGCGATTAATGTTGAAGCAAAAAGACAGCAACCTACTTTCAATAACGAAAGTGTTCAACAAGGTCCTGTTTTTAACTCTAAAAACTCAAACTATAGTAAGTTTTTAGGTGTTGACAATTCAAGACACACTAATTTAGTTGATATGCTTGGTAATTCAATTTTCAACTGGAACTACCAACAAGAAATGACATCGCCAATTACCTTTGAACCAACATTAGGTGATAATGGCTTAATTGCAATTATGAATATGGAGCCAGACTATACAGTATCATTACCAAGCGGTGGTCCTGGTAGATTAACTCTATCAATGTATTACTCTACTGATGGTGGTTTTAACTGGACTTCAAGAGACTCATTAGGTTTCTATTCTACTACACCATATTATTATACATCACCATCACTTGCATTGACTAATACAAATCAAAGTCAATCTATCGGTGGTTTAGAAACTGGAGTAAAAGAAACTTTTGATTACGCAATATATTCAAGAAACTTTTTATCTTCCGGTAATACATATTCTGGTATGGGTATGTTTGTGAATTTAGCTGATTTAGATGAGCCATTTGTTGCTGATTATAGAAATCCTTCAATTAATAACTCACCAGATGTTCAAATGTGGGGATTTGCTTTAAGTGCTTCTTCTAACGCTGTTAATAATTCTGGTCTCTATTTCGTTTCAATGATGTCACCTGATGGCACTTATCAATATGGCTATTATGGAAATATTGGCTTAAATACATCAGGTGGTGGTGAAGTAACTGGAGACGCAGTTCAACCTCAATGGTGGACAAGTAAATTTAAAGATGCAGGTAACATTGGTTCAACATATCAAAACAAACCAACTATCGCAACCGATACAGAAGGAAATGTTTATGTTGCTTCAAATAATATGTTTGCTGATGATAATGAAGTTAGAATTCCAGCTGTTTGGAAATCTGCTAATGGTGGAGCAACTTTTACAGAAGCTAACAGATGCCCAGTTGCTGTAATTAACGATATTGCTGGAACTTTAAGTCCAGGTGCAAATGGCTGGTTTGCTGTTAATTATTCTCAAGATGCATTTGTAGCTTATGGAAACGACAAGTATTCATATTTTATGAGAGTAGTTTCAAGAATTGGAGAAGAAAACAAAGCTTTACATATCGTAGAAGCAAACTACGATGGTGGTGTTTGGTCAGCAAGAAAAGTTTGTGATATTTCTGAGAACATAGGTACTGGTTTATCTCAACCGACTTGGTTAAGCTATTTCTCAAGAGTTGGTCAAAGATTTCAATTCGCTGATACTTTACAATTACCTTTATTGGAAGAAGTTAATAATAGAGGCCACGAATTAGAAGCAGCTGTTACTGCTGATGGTTCTGCGATTGTTGTTAAATACTTAGACTGGGCTGGTTCAAAAACTGTTACTTTTAAAGGTAAATCCGGAGCAGACACTACTTATACATATTATACTGTGGGTAATAATGAATTTGGTTTAGAAGACACTATTCCCGTTACTGTTAGCTACGATATGCCTAATGATATTTTTGTTGCTTCAAGAAATGTATCTGAAACTTCTTGGGGCCCTGAATATAATGTTACAAATGATAATTGGAATTATAAAAGTACATTTATGCCTAAAACAATTCCGTCATTATCTGCTATTCCAATAGCAATTAGTAATCCTGCAATTATTACTAACCCTGCTTCAAGATGGTATAATGCTGTTGGTAAATTAGACCTTTCTTTCTGGTCGCAAGTTTCTTGGTATTGGTTCCAAGGTATTGATGTTATCACTGTTGACGGGACTAAAAACGCGACAGAAGGAAATTCTGCTTGGATGTCTGTTGAAAACGGTGTGAAAAATAATTTTGAATTATTTGACCCATTCCCGAACCCAACTGCCAACGAAGTAGTCGATATCAGTTTCAGTTTAATAACACCTGGTTTCGCAAGAGTTACTGTAAGCGATGCTATGGGTAGATTAATTGCAACTCCTTTTGAAGGAATGCTATCAGCAGGAACTAAAGGATTCAACTTTAATACTACAAAACTTACAACAGGTACTTATTACATTAATTTATCAGTTGGTAACAATACTGCAACTAAAATTTTAAATGTTATAAAGTAATATTTGAAATTAGTTTTAATAAGAAGCCGAGCAATTAAACTCGGCTTTTTTTATAAATCTTCTTGTAGTTTCCAAAAATAAAATCATATAAGAAATTAAAAATATTTTGGAAATGTGAAAATATACCCTTAATTTGCAACTCTTTTTAAAACAAAATCGAAAATAGGTGTTATAATGCCAAAAATGAAATCAATTTCAGGGGCAAAAAAACGATTTAAGAAAACAGCGAATGGCTTTAAAAGAAAAAAAGCATTTACTTCTCACATCTTAACTAAAAAATCTTCTAAAAGAAAAAGACAACTTAGAGGTACTTTTGGTGTTGATGACGCTAACTTAAAATCAGTAAAAAGAATGTTACCAGGGGTTTTATAATCCCAACTAATGCTCAAAGGGGAATAGAAGCTCTCCCTTTAGCTTATTTTTTAATTATTAATAAAGGTTAAATATGCCTAGATCGGTCAATAAAGTAGCTTCGCACCGCAGACGTAGAAAATTCCTTAAACTTGCTAAAGGTTACTGGGGTTTAAGAAAAAATGTTTGGACGGTAGCGAAAAATCACATAGAAAAAGGTCTTCAACATGCCTATGTTGGTAGAAAACGTAAAAAAAGAGATTTCAGAAGATTGTGGATTGTGCGTATTAACGCTGCTGCAAGATTAAATGGAACTACTTACTCTAAATTAATCAATGGTCTTAAAAAGAACAGTATTGAAATAAACAGAAAAGTATTAGCTGATTTTGCTATGAATCAACCAGAAGTTTTTTCTGCTATTTGCAAAAAAGTTGCTTAATTACTAAAATATCTTTAATTTAGAAGCCCTTGTAAGAGGGCTTTTTTTATTTATTAACCGAAATTGCATATTATATGATTGATGAAATTAAAAAACTTACCTTAGAAATTGAAAACATTGTTATTTCAAACAAAGATGAATTAGAAGCATTTAAGTTAAAATACCTCGTTAAAAAAGGTGCTATCCAAAATCTGATGCTCCAAATGAAAGACGTCCCAAAAGAAGAGAAGAAAGATGTCGGTATACTTTTAAATGTACTTAAAAAGAAAGCAGAAGAAATGTATGATGAGTATGAACTAAAATTTAAGGAGGAAGAATCAAATTCACCTACTATTGATTTAACCTTACCTGGTAGAGTTTCAAATATTGGCTCAAAGCATCCTGTAACTCAAACAATAGATATGATGATAGAGATTTTTAAAGATATGGGTTTTGCTGTTGCAGAAGGTCCAGATATTGAAGACGCTTTTCATAACTTCGACTCTTTGAACTTTCCTCCCGACCACCCAGCAAGAGATATGCAAGATACATTTTTCATTAAATCTGACAAAGAAGAACTTGTTCTAAGAACTCATACATCTCCTGTACAAATAAGAGTAATGGAGAATATGAAAGCGCCAATAAAAACAATTATGCCTGGTAGAGTATATAGAAACGAAGCATTAGATTCTACACATCTTGCTGAATTTCATCAAATTGAGGGCTTGTATATTGATGAAAACGTTTCAATGTCTGAACTAAAAGCAATGATGATGACATTTGCAAAAAAATTATATGGCGATAATCTTGAGTTTAGGTTTAGACCATCATTCTTCCCATTCACAGAACCAAGTGCCGAAATGGATATAAGACGTCCGGGTTCAAACAAATGGATGGAAGTAGTAGGTTGTGGAATGGTACATCCTAATGTCTTAAAAGCAGGAGGTATTGATTCCGAAAAGTATTCTGGCTTCGCCTTTGGCTTCGGAATTGAAAGAATAACAATGATAAGAACATCATTAGACGATATTAGAGCACTATACGAAAACGATGTTAGGGTATTGAGACAATTTTAAATGGTACACAGTCAATTAAATGTTGATGTTCTAGTCAGTGGCTATACGCAAGGTTTCTTTCCAATGGCTGATTGGGACGGCATTTACTGGCATTCGCCTGACCCAAGAGCAATAATTCCATTAAATAAAGTCCCTGATAAACCTCGTTCATTAAAACAATATGAAAAAAAGCACAACTATCAATTTACGATAAATTATGATTTTGAGCAAGTAATTAAGCAATGTGCCGAAAGGAAAGACACTTGGATTTCAGAAGAAATAATTAACTCATATATTGAATTATACTTCATTGGCTTAGCCCATAGCATTGAGACATGGTGTGAAGGTGAAATCGTAGGCGGATTATATGGAGTTTGCATAGGGGCAGCTTTCTTTGGCGAATCAATGTTTAATGTAAAAGATAATGCCGCAAAATCTGCATACTATCATTTAATACAACTCCTTAATAAAAACAATTTCCTCTTACTTGACAGCCAATATATAAACCCATTCACAAGAACACTCGGCGCAATTGAAATCCCAAGAAATGAATACCTCGAAATACTTACTAAATCTATCTCTGAAAGTAGAAAATTTATATAGTTGTAAATTATATTATTTTTTTTACTTTTGCATTTGAATAGTTAAAATAAAATAATTTATTTCAAAATCATTATAAGTAGATGAATACTAAGTTTTTAAAAATAACTTATCCACAATTTAAAAAAGTTTGTATTTTTTGAAGAAAAATTTGCAAAAAAAAAAATCGTTTTACATTTGCTTTTGTTAGATGACAAAATTAATTGAAGTATTTTTTTATTTGTTTTTTTTAGTGGCACTTAGAATTTATTTTGCTTGATTTTGTGTTATGTAATTTTTATTAATTTAATAAAAACTCAGAGGTAATTATGAAATACTTTTTAATAACTCTAACTATAATATTTTATACTTATCTTAATTCACAGCAACCACCTTGCTACGAGGATTATCATGGATTAACTTATAATTTCAATGAATTAAGTATGTTACCTCCTTTATCTACTGGCAACACTCTTGATTATTTGTATGGCTATATAGCTTTAGATAGTATTGCTAAAAGCGTTAATTTAGAGCAGATTAAATCTTTTTTAAGCAACCAAACTTATAATGATACTATTAAAAAAATTATGAAGTATTACTACCATATTATAGATGAAAACCCAATTGGATTTCAAATTTATTTAGACACATGGAAATATGCAAATGGCTCAAAGATCCCATATAAATTAGATTTAAATGACTTACAGAGAGAAGTATTATTAAAAATTAAAGATGTTTCGCCTTCTCCAGATTTAGACCATCTTGTATTAGGATCACAGATTATTGCACATATAAAGGTGAAAAATCAAACTCAACGAAATGACCCTTCTGCATCATTTGCGAAAAGTGTTGTAATCGACGAGTGCGAAATTATTGAGTTAATTAAGGGATTTCCACAAAAGGATTGCAAAGATGTTTCAATTCAAGATTCGATAAGTATAATGGGTCATTTAGAAAAGAATACTTTTTTCAACAACGACTCTTGTTTACAATATGATTATAGATTAGAATGGAGAAGAGGAAAGGATTATGCTGATGATTATATAGGAATAATGATTGATGAAAATGGAAATGAGCTAAATAATCCGACTATGAAAGATAATGAAGGTAATCCGTGGACTAAAGAAGGTGAAGAATATATAGTTTGCCTTAACTATGTAATTATATGTAGTGAAGGGAATAATTTATTTTATAGTTTAGGACCAGGAGTAGCCAAATCATGGACGGGGACAGTGTATCCAATTATTAATGGGATAGTAGTTTATCCACCAGATGAGTTTCAATCAATTGGAAATAATTTACCTTTAAATACTTTTAAAAATATTATTAAAAATAGAGTTACTCAAATTAAAAGTTTTTAGGAGTTCAAAATGAAATTTTTTATAATATTATTTATGTTTATTTTGTCAAATCAGATATATGCCATTGATTGTACTAACTATTGCCCTCAAAATAAAAAATATAGATATACTGTTTGTAATTTTACAAACAATAGTATACAGGAAATTTGTACTGATTCACCTAATTCCTTGCAAGCACCTCTTTATCCTATGAAAGCAAATTTACCAATTTGTTTGGATTTTATTGATAGTGGTCCAATAGAAGTTACACAAGTAACTGCAACTGGTTTATAAATTGTTATTTATCAAAAATCGAAAATACTACAAGACTTAAATAATTCAACAAAAATGTGGAATTGTTTATGCAATAAAGATAATGAACCATGTGCTTGTACAATTTCAATTAAATTCACTT
>CAYXMM010000005.1:0-192945 GCA_964465945.1 uncultured Hyphomicrobiales bacterium | reverse complement strand
TAGGAATTTCGTCCCATTGGTATGTCGGTTTCAATGGAACGCCAAAATCATTATTAGCTGGGTAAGTTAATGTTGGAGCAGGTAGCTCTGTTGTAAATTCCCATCTTGATGACCATCGACTATATGAGTCATTTGTTTTAGAACGAACTCGCCAATAATAAGTAGTATTATATTTTAATGAGTCGGTCAAAGTAGCCGAAGTTCCTGCATGCACTTTTTTATACATAAAATTATAAAATTGCTCGTATTCAGAAACTTGAATTTCATACATATCTGCTTTTTCTGCTTCTTCCCAAGTAATCACAGCAGTTGCTCTACCACCAGAAGATGTTGGGCTAACAGAAAGATTTCCTGTTTTATCAGGTGGGGAAACTAATAATGGTGCTGGCATTTTTTTAGGATTCATCACTCTCCAAATGCCAGTTGTAGCAAAATATACATCGCCATCATCGTTGTTTGCTACCGAGCGTATTTCCTCACACGGAAAGCTATTATTAATTGAATCAAAACTTACACCACTATCAGTAGTTTTATATATTCCAAAGCTATTAGTTAAACCAATATAAAATGTTTTATTATCAACTATTCCAATACCAGTAACTTTTTGGATAACATCATTATAACCTAATAATGCAGCAATATTTTCTGCTCCCCAATCAACTTTTGTAAAAGTATTGCCATCATTATATGTAACCATTAATGAGTCATCAAGACCAACAAATAAATTGTTGTAGTATGGTTTTAAATATTCAACAACAGCTCCAGTGTTTTCAACTGATTTAGCAGTTTTAACCCAGTTTGTTCCATTGTTAGTTGATTTCCAAAGAATCCCTTTTTGAGATGCTATATACAAATCATTATCTGTAGTCGCTGTAATATTTTCTAACCCTACTGAATTATTGTCGATATCTTCTTGCAAGACCCAAGTAACACCATTATTTGAGGAATAAAATACTTTATTTTTGGGTGCTGGTGGAGTCCAGTTTGAAGACGGAGGATTAGGCGGATTCCCTGTTGCATTATATTTATAATAAAAAGTATATGCTACCCAAATATTATTATTCTTTTGATAAATATCTTTGTAATTATATATTTTTTCAGTAGAATCAGGCCAGTAAGTTGTCTCCAAATCTGCAATAGTCAATGTTTTCCATGATATGCCGTCATCATCTGTGTATTTAACCGCTTCGTTGCTTACTACATATAATCTATTTCCAAACTTTTTCAATTTTCCATAAGATTCTTGGATTAAACCGATTGAGTTCCAACTTGATCCGTAATCAGATGATTTAAAAATACCTTTATTATCTAATGCGGCATATACACTGTTGCCACTTGCTTCCAATTTATAACCTTTAAAATCATCTTCAATGTAGGGAGTATACATTTTCCAACTACTTCCATCATTATCAGTATATGAAACACCATCAGAGCCAACGGCAACAACTATTCTTCCTGTTGACAGAGTTTGAATAGAGTGAGCCGTTCTCCATTGAAAAGTAGTTTGTAAAAATCTAGGGTCATTCCATTGAGTATCAAATCTCCAAATTCCCCAGTTTCGCGTCCCAACTATAGAAAAATATTCGTTCTCGTGTTCAAAATAAGTAAATGATTCAATATTCAAATCTACAATATTTTTTAAACGATCGACTCTAAGCCAGTGCATTCCATCGTCAGAAGATTGGAAAATACCCTCGCCAGCAGATGAAATCCACATTTCATCATTTGGTAATGTTTTAATATCTAATAAATATTTACTAAAGATACCTGATTGAGAATATTGCCAAGATTCTCCATTATCGTTAGACCTGATTAGCCCTTCCCCATTTCGACAAGCAAGGACATTACCTTCTGGAGTTATGTGAACAAAAGTCATATCTTGAAAATTATTACCATTATTTTTTTCTTCCCAAGTTTGACCTCCATCAGTTGTTCTGAATATCCCATTTCCTTGAGTAGATGCAAAGTAAGTAGTGCCATCTTTTACTGCAACACCTTGAACTTTTAAGTTAGTCAAACCATTATTGATTTGTACCCAAGTATTTCCTTCATTGGTAGACTTAAACACACCACCATCTTGTGTTCCAGCTAATAATATACCATGCCCATAATGTATATCATTTATATATAATCCAGTTAGACCAGTTGATGAATTTGCCCAAGTAACTGCTTGGTCACTTGATTTCTTAATCCCATCGCCCCAAGTTCCTACCCATAATACATCGGAAGGACCGATTTCGAGTTCAACAAACTCAGCATTATATGGGTTTGTCACTCTTCCAATTTCATTACTCGAAAACGAAAGGGAATAAGACATAAAAAGAAGTACAAGTAAATATTTCATAAATCCTCAATAAATTAATTTTTTTCAAATAACAATTAAAACTAAATTTAGTTTCAACTAATCTTCTAAAGTTGTTAAGTTTCCAGGGTCTTCACCTAAAACTTGGGCTTTCAAAACTCGTCTCATAATTTTGCCGGAGCGAGTTTTAGGTAGCTTTTCCACAAATTCAATTTGCTCAGGTGTTGCAATTGGACCAACTTCGTTTCTAACTTGTTGCTTTAATTTTTCAATAAGCATTTCTGAGTGTTGAATGCCGTCTTTAAGCATCACAAAGCAATGAATAGCATTACCTTTGACTTCGTGCGGTAAGCCAATCGCAGCTGCCTCGGCAACATCAGGACAACTAACTAATGCACTTTCAATTTCAGCTGACCCCAATCTATAGCCAGATACTTTTATCACATCATCAACTCTTCCAATAACCCAATAGTAGCCGTCTTCATCTCTTTTTGCAGAATCTCCAGTCATGTAATAACCTGGGTATTTAGTCCAATATTGTTGAATATATCTATCGTCATCTTTGTATATGGTTCGCATCATTGCAGGCCATGGGTTTTTAACAATTAAGTAACCTTCCTCGTTTGTGCCGACCGGTTCACCATCCTCATTAACTATATCCATTAAAATACCTGGGAATGGCTTCGTACCAGAACCAGGTTTCAATGGCATTGAAGGGAAAGGAGTAATCATAAACATACCTGTTTCAGTTTGCCACCAAGTATCCATAATAGGACATTTACTATTGCCAATTGTTTCGTAATACCATTTCCATGCTTCTGGATTTATTGGCTCGCCAACACTTCCTAAAATTCTTAAACTTGAAAGATCATGTTTTTTCACCCATGAATCACCAAATCTCATTAAGCCACGAATCGCTGTTGGTGCTGTATAAAAAATATTCACTCCGTATTTTTCGATAATACTCCACCATCTATCTGGATATGGATAATTTGGGGCGCCTTCATACATTATCGAAGTTGCTCCATTTAATAAAGGTCCATAAACTAGATAGCTATGCCCTGTTACCCAGCCAGCATCTGCAGTACACCAATACCTATCTTCATCTTTAATGTCAAAAACATATTTAAAACTTGTGTAGATACCAACCATATAGCCACCATGAGTATGCAAAATTGCTTTTGGCTTCCCAGTGGTTCCACTTGTATATAAGATATAAAGAGGGTCTTCTGCGTCTAACTCTACGGCATCACATTTTGAATTAGCAAGAGGTAATGCCATTAAGTCGTGATACCACATATCTCTACCAGTAAGCATATTAACATCTTCACCCGTTCTTTTTACACATATAACGTGTTCAACAATTCCAGCTTTATCTACTGCATCATCGCAAATTTGCTTTAATTTAACTATTTTACCTCTTTGATATGCGCCATCACAGGTGATAACCACCTTGCTTTGTGAATCTTCAATTCTTTCAAAAAGTGCTTCTGTACTAAATCCACCATAAACAACTGAATGGACTGCCCCAATTCTTGCACACGCTAACATTGCAATTATAATTTCAGGAACTCGTCCCATATATATTGTAACTCTATCGCCTTTCTTTACATTTATAGATTTCAACACATTAGCAAATTTACATACTTCAACAAATAGTTTATTGTAGGAAATAGTTCTTGTGCTTCCGTCTTCGCCTTCCCATATATAAGCGAGTTTATTTCTTCGGTAAGATTTGATATGAACATCTAAGCAATTATAAGCTATATTAGTTTTACCATTAACAAAAAATTTATAAAAAGGTTGATTTGATTCATCTAAATATTTATCCCACTTCTGAAACCAGTGAAGTTCGTTTGCCATTGATGACCAGAAACCCTCGGGGTGGTTAGTTGCTATTTTATTTAATTCGTCCCATTTCTTAATATGAGCGTTCTCAATAATTTCTTCGGAAGGATTATAAAATTTTCCATCAAAATTCATTTTATTTCCTTTTTAAGTTACTTTATAGAATTTAAAATTACAAAAAAAAGTTTAATTAATGATTGTTGTAAAATGAAATTTGAAATATTTTATTTGGCATTCTAATAATTCCCTTACCTGCCAACCATTAATTTTTCAAAAGTAATATTGCCTGCATTTTCTAATTTAATTATGTAAATGCCACTTTGTAAATTACTAATGTTTATTTCGCTGGTGCTTGTTATATCTTGTTCTATTAACTTCTGACCTATGCTATTATAAATTATTGCTTTGCCATTTCCAATGCCCGATATTGTTACGTATTCGCTAGCTGGATTTGGGTAGATTTTTTGTTTAGGAGTTTGGGCTTCAACGCTCAATACTGCTGGGTCGAGTTTAAATACTATTTCTTTATTTTTGCCGTATCTATCCATTTTCATTATGGCAGAGGTGCTATCTGGCAAAATATAAGCATAATAGATAGTTTCACCATCGCCACTAATTTGTAAGCCACCGGGGTGATTAGTCCAACTCCTTACTAACTGAACGGGATTGTGTCCATTTGTATCTATTCTATAAATACCTGAGGCATCGCGAGCTTCTTTTGCTTCTGGATGGTTTTCTGGTTTGTAATTATCACTTGAATTTGGTTCGCTTTCTGAACGGAAAGAAGTGTAATAATATACATCACCACTAATTCCAAGTTTAATGTTATTTTTTCTATTAAAGTAACGAAAGTAATAATGAAAAGCATCAAACTTATTTGTAACTTGCCAATCTGATTTTTTAGGAATTTCTATTGATTTAATATATTCGAAATTCTTATATATGTCAAAGCCACTTATATTTAAGTATTTTGATTTAGGAACAATAAAATTAGAAATAGAATTCATTGGAAAAATCAAACTATCTTTTGTAATCTCAGTTTTATTAACTAATTCAAATCTTGGACATTTACTTTCTAATAAAGAATCTAAATTAACTCTATAGATATCAACTTTATTTTGTTCATTTTTTAAGGTTAAATATGAGAAATTACCATCTTGATTTGAAACTATATGCTCACCAATACTACATAATTGTAAGTTGTTATCATCACATACTAATAACTCTTCGCAATTTAAAATTAATTCATTACCATTAATATCTAAATATAGTTTTTGTTCAATTTCATCAAAAAAAGTAAAAATATTTGACGTTTGACTATAACTAGATTTAATTTTCCAGTCTTCCTGAATAAATTCTTTTTTAATAAAATCGAAATAGAAATCAACAATATTCTTTGGATTATAATATTCCAAGGAAAATCTAACAAATAGTTTAGTTTCATCCTTACTTACTCTAAAATCAGTAATAATAGTTTTAGGAAAACTTTCAACAGACCATAGCGGATGAGTATATCCAAATCCCCAACCCTCTTCGAGTTCTTCTGGTGTTACATATTCTTGGGAATACGAATTTACAGATAATAAAATTAATAATAATAAAGTTTTCATTTTTTCACCTCTATTTTGAAAATGTAAATATACTTATTCTTCAATTATTATTAGCCTTTTACAAATATACAAAAACATTTTTTATTTCTCTGCAACTTTTTATTTTACTCTCCGTTTTCTGTTTATAAGTTAAATTCATTTAAGGAATTAAATATGTCAAAGAAATTGTTTCGTTCTCAAAATCAGAAAGTAATTGGAGGAGTTTGTGGTGGGATTGCTGAGTATTTTAATATTGACCCAGTTATAGTTCGTATAATTTTTGTTGTTTCTATTTTCGGCTGGGGTTCTTCAATTTTAGTTTATATCTTAGCAATGATTATTGTTCCGAAAAATCAAATTGCATTTAATAATGCTTATGCACCGCCATTTAATCCTGAAAGTAATACTTATGAGCAAAATGCTGAATTTAATTCAGAAAACGCAAATTATGATTGGCAACAGTCGAATTATAACGAGCCACAAGAAACTTCAAACTCAAAAGCCAAAAATTTTATTGGAATTACATTAATTGGAATTGGTGCAATGATTCTATTAGAAAATTACTTTGATTTTCTTGAATTTGAATTTATTTTTCCAAGCATATTAATCGCTATTGGTTTCTATATTTTAATTAATAGAAAGAGCTAAAAAGATGAATAAAAAGTTTTTCTATGCTTTTTTGTTTATTAGCTTGGGTATTTTAATATTGCAAATGAATACGATTAGATTAATAGGTGAAATTGAGATTATCCAAAAGTTTTGGGCTGTATTATTAGTCTTATTCGGGCTTCTTTTTATTTCAAAAAATAGGATTGTAAATAATATAATATTAGCGATAACTGGAACTTTCAGTGGCGTTTTAATTTACTCGTTGTTATATAATTAATATTCAAAAGTTAGGATTTGGTTATTGTAAATTACAATTTCGGAGATGTTATTTAAGTTAATATCTTTGTTAATATTTAGTCCATTTAAACTTAAATTAAAATTAACTGGGAAATTATTAATTTGAAACTCTTCAATTGAATTGTTTTTAATTACAGAATTATATAACAAATTATTACTGAATAAAGTTAAATCAATACTTGTATCATTCAAATTCCAGACTCTAATATTATTTTTAATCGCCTGCCTAATTATAAATCTCTTTTGTTTTTGATTTTCATAAATAAATGAAAAGTATCGTTCTGATTCTAACAAATTCAATGAAGAGATATAAATTACTTCTTCTTTTTCACGGAAACTCAAAACAAATCTACCAGACATATATTTTTTAGGGATTGAGTTATAGACTTTAAAGTCTAAATCTTCGATAAAAATATCATTACAATAAGTGGCTAAACTTTTATTGTTATCTAATAAGTTAATTATTGAAATTTCAGTATTTTGATTAGGAATATTCTCTTTTTCGGTATTCACATCATTAACACACTCACAAGCTAAAAGTGAGAATATGGTTAAGAAAATAACAAAACTTGATTTCAATTTATTATATTTGATTTCCATAATTTTCAAATTACCAAATTTTTTATAAATGAAAAAATACTTTTTATTTGAGCCAGAGGAAAACATAGACAGACACTGGGGTTTACTAATAAACTTAGTAATCAATCAAGCTGAGTTTGTAGAATTTAATATACTCTGGCATGATTGGATGATGCAAAAAGAGTTTATTTTGCTAAGGAAATATAAAGTAAAAGAATATGAAAAAAGAAAAAAGATATTCGGTTCTAATAAATCGGTGAGGTATAAAAATACTTCTGAAATTAAAGAGTGGGTTTTAAGTAAGAATTTCTCATACTGGCGAAATCATTTTGTTGAAGACCCATCATTCATTCGTAAAGACATTGAATTTCTTGCCTGTCGTTCAAATAAAGATAGAATTGCTATATTAATTTCAGAGCAAGAGCGTGAGTATTTAATTTCGCAAGGGCTTGATATTTGGTTTGAGTTAGAAGGTGATTATAGATAAAAGAAAAGCCACCTTAATGGTGGCTTTTTCATATATCAATTCAGAGTATCTTATTGTATTTTAATACTATTAACAACTTTTTCAAATACTGGTAAATATTCTTTTTGTTCTCCTTTAAACCAGTCAACAGTTACTCTATATAATTTTTTATTTTTAACGATATAGTATAAACGTCTTTGAATTTGAGCGGAAGCAGAGTATTCAATTAAAACAGCATCTAAGCCAGAAATTTTCAAGTTAGATTCTTTTTTATTAGGAATAGCTTTAGTAGTTTGCTCAACAATTTTCTTTAAATTACTTTGTTTTGATGCATCAATGACATCAACTTGCACATAAGAATCGCCTCTTCTTTCACCATCATACTTTTGTGAGAACTCAGCACCAGCGGCACTTGATTTACTTGCTTTAAAGTTTTTAGGGATATTGATTGTGAAACCTTGTCCTGATTTACTAGTTAAAGTATCAGAAGGGAAAGGAAATTCACTACTTGAAATAAATAATGTATCACTTCTTTCTGGTGGAGTTTGCGCTAATGTAATTGAAGCAATAATTTCTTTTAGTTTTGGCTCGTACTCTTTATAAGAATCGACAAAAGTTTTAAACTTAATAACAGTTGCCATAGTAGAATCTTTTTGACCTACAATAGTAAAGCCCTTGCAAAACCCGTCATTCAACTGAAATCCGTATGTCATTTTCTTAACTTTAACTCCGTCAATATTAAGAATTTCATCAGCATCATAAGCAGATGCTTTGAACTCTCTTAAACTTTGTTCTACTTTTTCCATTGTAGTATTAGAATCAAGTTTAATAGCCATCATACTAAATCCTGCTATTGGCGCTCCATTTGAAGCAAAAGTGATTAATCGCTCCTCACCATTTTTCATAGAATTAGCGTAAAAGCTTTTTCCTTCTTCTTTTATCACATTCCAATTACCAGGGTATTTCATACCCATATTTAATGTATTATCAATGTATTCTTTAAAATCCCCCATTTCGACTATTTTGGGTTTATTTTCACAAGAAATCAAAGCCATAATTAAAAGTACCAAAGGAATACTTTTTATTTTTAACATATACAAATCCTAAATTAAATTTTTTATTTTGTCAAAAAATCATTTACAAATATATAGTAACATTTTTTTTTATCA
This sequence comes from uncultured Hyphomicrobiales bacterium, assembly GCA_964465945.1. Lineage (GTDB taxonomy): Bacteria > Bacteroidota > Ignavibacteria > Kapaibacteriales > UBA2268 > JAJRPT01. Next base: position 184,086 of record CAYXMM010000005.1, on the reverse strand, counting down.
AAGTTATTGTTAAAATTTCACAAAAAGAATTGATTTTTTAGTATATATTTATAATTAAATTTGCCAGTATTTCTAATTTTTGTAATTTAGTTGTTTATTTGAAATTAAATACAAAGAAATGAAATTTATTGATTTAAGAAGCGATACAGTAACTAAGCCAAGTCCTGAAATGTTAAACAATATGTTAAACTCTGAGCTTGGAGATGATGTTTATGGCGAAGACCCAACTATAAATGAACTTGAAAGTCAAGTAGCAAAATTATTTCAAAAAGAGGCGGCTCTATTTGTTCCTTCTGGAACAATGTCAAATCAAATTTCTCTATTAGTAAACACTAATACAGGTGATGAAGTTATTGTTGAAAGTGATTCACATATTTTTTATTATGAAACAGCAGCAGCATCTATTCTTTCAAGAGTGCAATTACGATGTATATCTTCAAGTTTTGGCGAAATGCCTATTAATGAAGTAAAAAATGCAATTAGAGATGATGTTTATTACTTTCCAAAAACTACTCTAATTTGTTTAGAAAATACACATAATAGACACGGCGGAACAATAATTAGTCAGGAATATATTAAAAAACTTTTTAGCTTAGCCAAAGAAAATAATATTAAGTTGCACTTAGATGGTGCAAGAATTTGGAACGCACACAGAACAACGGGTATTCCACTTCATCAAATGGCAGAAGATTTTGATACACTATCAGTTTGTTTTTCAAAAGGTATGGGTGCACCTGTTGGTTCTGTTTTTTTAGGTAGTAAGGAAGACAGAGAAAAAGCACTAAAATGGCGCAAAATATTAGGCGGAGGTATGCGACAGGCAGGTGTTTTGGCAGGCGCATGTTTATATGCTTTAAATCATAATCTTGATAAAATTGCTATTGACAATGAGAATGCAAGGGAATTTGCTAAGTTAATTTCTAAATCAAACAAAATCGAATTAAGTTTAGAATATATTCAAACAAATATAGTTACATTTAAAATTGACGATAAGATAAATGCGAACCTTTTTGTTCAAAGTTGCAAAAGTGCTGGAGTTTTACTTTCACATATAGGTAATAATAGAATCAGAACTGTAGTTCATCTTGATGTTGATTTTGATATGCTAAATTCAGCATCAAAAATAATCACAAAAATTTTAGAGGACTTATGAAATACTTATTAGTTATTATTTTTATAATTCAAGTTTGCAACGCACAAGATTTAAAAATGCGCGAAAATTATAATACAGAGCTAAGCTCTATTGTCGGAAATCTTACATCATCAAATATTTACTTGATATATCTTTCACAAGATTTGATTTATAAATCAAGTGAAATTACGACTATAAAAGAATCCGAAATTAAAGTGTTAGCAACTTCTTTATTGAGTATTTCATCTCAAATTGCATTAAATTTAAAAGAATTATATCAAATTGTTGAATCTCAACAAGATGCAGATTTAATTTTAGAAGTCATTAGTGTATATGAAGAGCTGAAACTATCTAATGATTTATTGGAAAAATATTTAAAAGAAAAAAATGATAATAATAAAGAAAAATTCTTAAAACAACAAAAGTCCGTTTGGGATAAACTTAAAAAAATAAATTAATTATTTTTGTAACGATTTTAATATTAAAGTGTAACTTCAAAAGTTTATAATAAAAAAATAGGGGTATTTTAATGAAAAAATATATACTAAGTATATTGATACTTGCAATTATGGTTATTGTTTATTCTTGTAAAGAAGACGACGATAATGACGACAAAATGACAAATGTTCTGTTATCAGGTATCATAACTGATAGCCAAGATTTACCGGTGCCATTAGCTGAAATTGAATTTTACGAAGAGGTTCAATCAAACTCAAAAGCGCAACCTGGCTTTTTAAGTGATAAATTTATTGGCTCAGATACCACTGATGAAGATGGTAATTTTTCCATTTCTATTCCTGAAATTGATAATGTTTACGCCGTAATCCAACATGAAGATTTTCAAAATAAGAAGTATAAAATTAAAGACTTACAAAAAAGCGGAACAAAAACTTTTCTAAAAGGTGATAGAAAAGAAGAATGCCAATCAACTTTAACATTGCAAGTATCGGGAACTTATACAAATGAAGAAAATAGTGAAATAGTAGAAAATCCATTAGATAAAGCAAAAGTTTTAGTTTATCGTGGAGACAAATTAATAAGAAAATCACATACAAATGATAAAGGTAATTTTACTTTTAATGAGATGTGCCCTGGTGATTATAGTATTCAAGCATTTTTTGAAGGACAGTCATCTGAAAAAGTAGAGGTGAAAATTGATGAAGAAAAGAATTACTATTCTACTTTGTATATGCAGTTAAAACAAGATGAGAAAGATACTTGTTGCGATGGAATTATGAAATTTTATCCGAAAGATAAAGACGGCAATATAATCGAAGGTGCGAAAGTAATCCTTTACAAAAGCGATAAAGCCATTGAAGACCCAGTAGTAAAAGACGGAAAAGCCGTAATTGATGGCGTTTGCGAAGGTAAGTACAAAATTGTAATCAAAAAAGAGGGCTACGAAGCTTTAACTTTTGAAGTCGAAATTGGCTGCAACAAAACTATCGAAATAGAAAAAACAATGACTAAAAAAGAGGAAGAATGTTGCGATGCTACTTTAGATATATATCTTCAAAACAAAAACAATGAAAAAGTTAATGGAACAGTAATTCTTAAAAAAGAAGGTAAAGAAAATAAATCTAAAAAATCAGAAAATGGTAAAGCAAGATTTGAGGAACTTTGCGAAGGTAAATATACTATTGTAATTGAGTCAGAAGATTATCAAAGAATGGAATTTACTTATGAAGTTAAATGCCACGACTCTTTAACAATTGCAAAAACTTTAACTCCTAATGAGAAAGATACTTGTTGCGATGGAATTATGAAATTTTATCCGAAAGATAAAGACGGCAATATAATCGAAGGTGCGAAAGTAATCCTTTACAAAAGCGATAAAGCCATTGAAGACCCAGTAGTAAAAGACGGAAAAGCCGTAATTGATGGCGTTTGCGAAGGTAAGTACAAAATTGTAATCAAAAAAGAGGGCTACGAAGCTTTAACTTTTGAAGTCGAAATTGGCTGCAACAAAACTATCGAAATAGAAAAAACAATGACTAAAAAAGAGGAAGAATGTTGCGATGCTACTTTAGATATATATCTTCAAAACAAAAACAATGAAAAAGTTAATGGAACAGTAATTCTTAAAAAAGAAGGTAAAGAAAATAAATCTAAAAAATCAGAAAATGGTAAAGCAAGATTTGAGGAACTTTGCGAAGGTAAATATACTATTGTAATTGAGTCAGAAGATTATCAAAGAATGGAATTTACTTATGAAGTTAAATGCCACGACTCTTTAACAATTACAAAAACTTTAACTCCTAATGAGAAAGATACTTGTTGCGATGCCACAATAAAAATATATGCAAAAGATGAACAAGGTAAATATATTGATAGTGCAGACGTTGAGTATTGGCTTGGCGGCATAAAAGTAGCAGAAGGGAAAACAAATGTTGACGGACATTTCGTAGCAGAAGACTTGTGTAAAGGTAAGTATACAATAGTTATCAAAAAAGACGGTTACAAATCGCTAGAAACGACGTGGGAGATTAAAGAATGTAAAGTTTATCAAGAAACTTTTAAATTAAAAAAATAAACTTTAAATTGCACTCGTCGGAGTGCAATTTTTTTTGAGGGTAAATTGTCTTATTGTGAATATGTGAAAGATTTAAAAATAGATAATGTTCATCGATATTATCATGATAACGAGTATGGTTTTCCAATGTATTCGGACAACGAGTTGTTTGGGCGATTGATATTAGAGATTTTTCAAGCAGGATTAAACTGGACGATAATATTAAATAAGAAGAAAAACTTTGAAAATGCGTTTGATGGATTCAACATCGAAAAAGTAGCTAACTATGGCGACGAGGACTTTGAAAGGTTGGTGAATGACAAGGGAATAATTAGAAATAAATTAAAAATTAATGCGGCAATATATAACGCTAATGCAATATTAAAAATTCAAAACACTAACGGTTCGTTTATTAATTGGTTGAAATCTAATAATAGTTTAACATTAAATGAATGGGTTAAATTATTTAAAAAGCAATTCAAATTCACAGGACCAGAAATAACTAATGAATTTTTAATGAGCACAGGAACAATCAGAGGTGCCCATACACAAGAATGTAAAATTTATAATGAAATACTTCAACTAAATCCACTATGGACTGAGAAGGAATCTAATAAATATTATTAAAAGCGGTAAAAAATGAAATACATTTTTAAGTCTTTGTTATTTATGATTAGATAAAAAAAGTATGTCTAAAAATTAAATTATTACTGCTGGGTAGCGTGAATCTATAAATAGTAAATACTCACCTTCTATTAATTCGATAGCGACACTTTGTGATTTTACAGAATTTCTTGCTCCTTCTCTTTTACCTAATTCAAGTGTTTCACTATTTAAGTTCCAAACTAAACCTCTTGTTTTAAGAGTGCAAGTTGTCTGAGGGATTATAGATATTGTTTCGTTTTTCTTTAAAATTATTTCAATGTTTTGTTTAACTACAAAAGCATATCTGTCATTATGTAAAACAATTAAATTAAGCTGATTAGAATATCTTTTTAATACACTCCAATTATTTAAAGTATGTTCTAATTCCCCACCTTGCATTCCAAATAGCAGAATATTTATTTTATTCAGTTTTTTTAGGAATTTTAAACACTTTTCAAAGTCGTTAGTTTCTTGGGAGTTAAATTTATGAAAATTAATATTGGGGTAATTTAATGATAAATGGTTGTAATTTATTGAATCTAAATCACCTATGATATAATCAGGAATTATATTTTGTTCAATGAGTTTGTTTGCTGCTCCATCGGCACAATATATTCTACCTTTGCTTTCGTTTATATATTCGAAATGTGAAATTTCGCCATTCAGACATAGAATGGCGTCAAAGTCAATGTTCTCAAATTTAATTTTATGATTCATTAAAAAATCTATAAATTGCAGATTAAAAAATGCAATATAATGAATAATTATAATGAAATAATCCAATCAATTCCTCATCTTCTTGAAGGCGAAAGAAATTTTATTACAAATGCGGCTAATTTTTCAGCAATTATTTTTGATAAAGTCGAAAATTTGAATTGGATAGGGTTCTATATTTTTAATGGCAAAGAGTTAGTTTTAGGTCCATTTCAAGGTAAAAATGCTTGTGTTAGAATTGCTCTAAATAGAGGTGTATGCGGAGCAGCTGCTACCAAACTTGAAACAGTTACTGCGGATAATGTTAATGAATTTCCAGGTCATATTGCCTGTGATTCTAATTCTAAAAGTGAAATTGTACTACCAATTTTAAAAAACGGAGAACTATATTGTTTGCTTGATGTAGATAGCCCTATGTATAGCAGATTTGGAGAGCAAGAGAAAGAATTTTTTGAAAAAGCAATTAAGGTATTTCTTCAACATACTGAATTACAAGATATTAAAGATATATTCAAATGATTAATTTTTTATTTATATTATTTAATTTTTCTATAAATGCTCAAATAATCAATGAGTATAAATTTTTTGATAATAACCCTAATTTAGAGTGGATTGAAATTTATAATGAGAACAATTACGAAGCTGTGCTTGAAAGTTGGACTATTTCTAATTCAAATCAAACAATAATATTACCAAAAATTCATATTCCTGAAAAATCATATATTATCCTTGCTCGGAAAAAATCTGACGTTGTTAAAAAATACAATATAGATTCGGATAAAGTATTTGAAATTTCATTGAATGATGCCTTAGGTGCTAACGACTTTTTGGTATTAAAATATAAAGAGGATTTGATAGATAGTGTCGCTTATGATTCAAATTGGTTTAATAGTTTGAAGTCTGTTGAGAGAGTGGACATCTCTAAACCATTTCATAAAGATAAATGGAAAAGTTCTATTTCAAAGATTGGATCTACACCTCTTAAGGAAAATTCCGTAAAATTAGTTGATTTTAATATTTCTATTTTAAATATTGAATATGACGGTATTTATCTGAATATTACTATTGAAAATAATGGGAATTTAAAATTAGAAAAATTTGATTTTTACATTTATTTTGATTGGAATTTTAATAAAATTATTGATGATGATGAAGTGATTTATAGTCAACTGGGCTTAGAAATAGCGAACACAATTAATTTCAAGTATAAATTAGAAGATATTTTAGACATAAAAGATATTTTTGGTTTAGTAAAAATAGCAGCAAAAGTCGTGAATGATGATGATGAGAAAGATTTAGATGATTACTATGAGACAATAATTAATATTCCACCTAATACAAGCTCAATACTTTTTAATGAAATCATGTATGACCCTAATTCAAATCAATGTGAGTATATTGAACTTTATAACTCATCAAATTTTGATATTGAATTTAGCAAATTTTCAATCCATGACGCTATAAGTATGTCTAAAATTCTACCATTTATTTCAAATAATTATATTTTTCGTTCAAAAGAATATTTAGTTGTTGCAAGCGATAGTTCGATTTTAGCTTCATTCAAAGATATTGTCGATGTAAATAAGGTAATTATTTTAAATAAGTCTCTCTCTCTAAATAATATAAATGATGATTTGTATTTGAAATGGAATAATGATAAAGTGATAGATAGTGCTAAATATAATAATTCGTGGCACTCGGAAAATATTTTAAATACAAAAGGTGTTTCACTCGAGAAAAAGGGCTTAATTCTTGAATCAAATAGAAAAGAAAATTGGACGTCAAGTAGTAATGTTTTTGGTGGCACTCCAACTTTACAGAATACTGTGATACCACAAGACAATGGAAAATATGGACTTCTATTAGAGAAAAATCCATTTTCATTTATTGAGAATGATTTTATGAAAATTTCGTATTTTTGTCCATACCCTAATTCAATTATCAATCTTTCAATTTTTGATAAAAATGGTTTGAAACTTGGTGTTATTTATGAATTAGGAAAGGGAGCATTTTCTGGGGAGATTCATTGGAATGGGAAAATAAAAAATAAAAGTTTACCAACAGGTTCTTATATACTTTATTTTGAGTGCGTGAATGCGGATACTCAAGAATTATTTGTGGATAAAGAACTTTTTGTTATTGCTAATTAATTGAAAGGATTGAGATGTCATTTTATCATAAATTGGGTGATATGCCCAGGAAAAAGCACACAACATTTCCAAAGCCAGATGGCACATTATTTAAAGAGGAATTAGTTTCAACGCAGGGGTTTTCAAGTATTTATTCAAATAAATATCATTATTGGGAGCCGGCTAAGACTATCTCTATTAAAGAGTTATTCTTATATGAAAAAGTTGAGTGGGAAGATTGTTTACTTGAAAATATGCACTTTTATACTGACAAATTAATCAGAGAAGGTGATTTTTTCAGTTCGAGAATTGAGTATATGCATAATCCAAATACTAAAGTTTATTTTGGACGACCAAATAAAAACCCAGATATTTTTTATAGAAATTCTTATGCTCATGAGTATATTTTTGTTCATAGAGGTAGTGGGGTTTTGAAATCTGAATATGGTAATTTATTTTTTGAACCGTGGGACCAGATTATAGTGCCTATGGGAACTACTTATCAAATGCACTTTGATACTTTGAATGACAATAAAATAATGGTTGTTGAATCGGATACGGCTTTTACTATTCCGAGACATTATCGCAATGAGTTTGGACAATTAGAAGAGCATGCACCTTATGAGGAGAGAGATTTTAAATTTCCTTCTGAGCTAGACCCGAAAGATGAAAAAGGTGAGTTTAAAGTGATTACTAAAGCCGGGAAAAGATTTTTTGAATATTTGATGCCACATCATCCGTTTGATGTAGTTGGTTGGGATGGGTATTTATTTCCTTTTAAGTTAAATATGAGAGATTACAATCCAAAAACTGGGAGAATACATTTACCTCCTCCTATTCACCTTGCTTTCGTAACAAAAAGTTCGGTTTTATGTAATTTCAACCCAAGATTTTTCGATTGGCATGAGCAAGCAATTCCAGCACCTTATTATCATAGTAATGTAGAATCTACTGAAATTTTATATTATGTTCATGGAGATTTTATGAGTAGGTCAGGTGTGGATATTGGTTCTGTAACGATGCATCCATTAGGTATTCCGCACGGACCGCAACCAGGGAAATATGAAGGGTCTGTAGGTAAAAAATGGACTGACGAGTATGCGGTGATGCTTGATACTTTCGGACCATTGCTTCCTACATCTAATGTTAAAGCATGCCAAGACAAGGATTACTGGTTAAGTTGGATGAAAGAGGGATGAGAAATTCTGATTGTTATTATTTAAGAAGCCGAGAAAATCTCGGCTTTTCTGTTTATATTTAAGAGGTGAAGTGAATTAAAAGTCGAAACAACCGATTGCTCTTGCTATTACTATTCGTTGAATTTCTGATGTGCCCTCGCCTATTTCGAGAAGTTTTTGGTCCCGATAGTATTTTTCGGCATCGTATTCTTTCATAAGCCCGTAGCCACCGAGAATTTGGACGCAATGATTTGCAGCAGTATGGGCTAATTCGGAGCAGTAAAGTTTAGCGATGGCTCCTTCTTTTGTGATATTAAGTTTTTCACTTGCCATTCTGCAAACATCGTATAAGTAATTGCGAGCTAATTCTAGACCCATTTCGACGTCAGCTAATTTGAAGGCGTTTGCTTGGTAAGTTGAAATAGGTTTACCAAAGGTTTTTCGTTCTTTTGAATATTTGAGTGCATAATCAAAAGCTCCTTGTGCGAGACCTAAGCCCATTGCTGCAATAGATAATCGACCTTTGTCGAGAGTTGCAAGCATTTGCTTAAAGCCGTCTCCCCTTTTGCCTAAAATCGCGGTATCTTTTACTCGAACATCTTCAAAATGTAATTCGCCAGTGTTTGACGCTCTCCACATCATTTTTTTGTGCATAGCGTTTTGAGTAAATCCTTTAGCATCATTTTCAACTATGAAACAAGTAAGTTCACTTTTTCCATTATCTTGAATACCTGTTTTAGCAAGGACAGTTGAGCCAATGGTTAAGTCAGTGGCAGAGTTTGTTATGAAAATTTTTGAACCATTTATCACCCACTCATCACCATCTTTAACTGCTGTTGTTTGAGTGTTCCCTGCATCAGAGCCAGCTTCTGGTTCAGTTAAACCGAAGCCCCAGAGATGACCTTCTGCAAGTTTAGGTAAATATTGTTGTTTTTGTTCAGCGTTACCAAATTGAATTAATGGTCCTGTTCCAAGTGAATTATGTGCTGCAATAGTTGCGCCGTGCGAGCCATCAATTCGGGCAAGTTCTTCAACTGCAATTATGTATGAAGTATAATCTAAAGCAGAGCCACCATATTCTTCTGGGATTAATGCACCTAATAAGCCAAGTTCAGCCATTTCTAATGTTAGTTCATTTGAGAACTCTTCTTTCTCGTCTAATTCTTTAGACTTTGGATAAATTCTTTCTTCTGCAAAAGTCCTTACTGTCTCTCTTAGTAGAATTTGTTCTTCGTTTAAATTTCTGTTTAATGGCATAATTTTTTTACTTTTATTTATTTTTCGATACGACGATTATCTATATGAAAAATTGAAAATTAATCAAGAATTAAGATTTCAACTCTTCGATTTTGGCTTCTTGCTTCTTCAGTTTTGTCATCAATCAATGGTTGAGATTTTCCAAAACCTTTCGTTTTAAGTCGATTTGCTTCAATCCCTTGTGAAATTAGGTAGTTTTTCACAGCATTTGCTCTTTCAATACTTAGTTTTTGATTTCTATCGTCAGCACCAACATCGTCAGTGTGTCCGTTGATTTGAATGTTAATTTCTGGGTTTTCATTTAAAGTTTTTACAAGCCGATTTAATTCAGGGAATGATTCTGGTAATAAGTCAAATTTAGCAAATTCAAAAAAGATGTTATTTATCCTAATAATCTCACCTTTTTTAATTGGAAACATTGTAATATCTTTATCAATTTTTTTATAAGTTTTTAATGAGTCTAAATCAATATTATAATTAACTGAAACGTAACCTTGTGCTTCGGCGAATATTCCGTATTTTTTGCCTTTAGCAAGTGCTATTTGATACAAGCCATTAAGTGGATTTGTTCTTGCTTGACCTAAATTTTCACCATTTGTTAAATCTTCATATTTAATAATTGCATCAAGTGGCTGGTCATGATTGTCTTTTACTTTGCCTTTTATAAGCACAACATCTTCAGGTTTTAAATCATCAGGAATTTTAATTCTAAATATATCTTCACTTCCTACACTATTCTTAGTTGAAACGAAATAGGCGTAGTTTGCTGAAGCAGGAATTGTAAAGTAAGCATCCCAGCCGTCGGTATTAACTTTATTTCCTAAGTTTTTAGGTTCTGACCATTTTGTCCAAGTTTCATCTAAGCGTTTTGTGTAGAAAATATCGTTACTTCCGTATCCAGGAAAACCAGCAGATGAAAAGTAAAGAGTTTTCCCGTCGGCAGCGAGAAATGGAGAGGTTTCATAAGCAGCAGTATTAATATCTTTACCTAAATTTTTTGGTTTAGACCATTTTTTATCCTTATCTAAAAAAGAGACATAGATATCGTTTTTGCCTATCGATTCTTCATTTTCAATTGATATTAATAGAGTTTGCCCGTCAGAAGCGAGTTGATAGCTACTAAATTTAGAAGTTTTAGATATTGTGTCAAATTCTAATTCTTCTGGAAAGGACCAGCCATCTTTAGTTTTATGTGAAACTGATATACCTGGTTCTGGGGCTAATCCTTTATTATATTTGTTGCCAAGCAAAAGTGAATTATTGTCAGGCGTAATTGAGAAGGCAAAGTTGTTATATTCATCATTCAAGGGTTCAGGCAATAGTTTAGCAACACCAAACTTTCCGTCTTCTTCAAGTGTAGAAAACCAAATATCTTGGTTTCTATCTCCGCCGATATTTTCAGGATGTCCTTTTCTTGTAAAGTAGATTTCGTCTTCATTTGAGGAAATTATAGGAGCGAGTTCTATGTATTCACTATTGACATTATATCCAAGATTTTCTGCTTCATAAAGTTCAAAATCGTTTGTAGAAAGGTTAATTTTAGGAAACAATTCAAAATTAGCATCGTTTGAGAGAGCAATGGCATCGATTTCATTAAAACCGGGTATCCTATTTGTTGCAAGTGTTACTTTTAAGGAAGCAACCGGAAATGTAATGGCTGGATTAATTATAATAACTTTAACTGAACCAGTTTCACCAACATATAGATAGTCTTTTGCAGTATATATAACTTTTGATTTTGATTTGTCGGTGCTATATAAAATTACTTCCGAAATTGCACCTGGGTTAAAATTTTCATAAAATATTACTTTTGTAGGTATAATTTGATTGGTGAACTTAACTTCTAAGAACTCCCCTGTCATACTAATTTCTTCTTTTGGTCGCCAAGCAGTTAAAGCGCTCCCAAATTCGGTAAAATTATTGGGTTTACCTATAACTTGATTTGCAGAATATTCTTTATTTGAATATTGAGAGGAAAAAGAAATTACTTCTGAAACGAATGTAGTTTCAGCGAATAATGAGTTTAAAAAGAGTAATAAAAATATCATAATCCCTCTGTTACTTCATTAGAGTTAATTTTATCAATTTCTTCTTCATCTTTTTCTGAAATATATTTACCGGCTTTGGCTTCTTGCAAGTTTGGAATTTTTGAGTTAAAGATTATGAGCAGAACAATTCCAATACTAACGCATGAATCAGCAATATTAAATACAGGCCAGTGGGTCATTCCAAACATATCAGGGACATCAACTCTTAAGAAATCGACAACTTTTCCATAGAATAGAGGTGATTCGCCATAAATAACGCCATAAAATACTCTATCAATCATATTCCCTGCTGCACCCGCAAGAATTAAAGTTATTCCAAATCTAACGCCATTATGAGCAAATTTAATCTTACCTAAATACCATATTAAAGCAATAGAAGCAAAAACACTAAATAAACTAAGTAGTATTTTTCCTGCTCCAAATTCAATTCCCCAAGCCATACCTGGGTTTTCGACAAATGTGAACGTAAAAAAGTCTCCAAAAACATTTACAGACTCACCTAAGTAAAATCCTTTGATATATATCCCTAAAAAATTAACACCTTTAACTATAAACTTAGTTAGTTGGTCAGAAATTATTAAAATTGTTGCTAAAATATAAAGGTTTGAAGTCTTAATCATTTTTTATTTTTTTTTTTTAAATATTATGCAATTTATGAAATTATAGTTTAATCTTAAATTTTTGAAAGTTTTAATTATAGTTTAAAATAAAATATTACATTCTTTAAACAGGCGTTTTCTAAGTTCAACATTGTAAATTCTACTTAAATTTGTATTTTTGCTTGATGAAAAAGAAAATTCAATTTAAACAAAGAATTATTAAAAAAGATGAAGTCAAGGAAAAAGCGAAAACGGACTTGATTAATAATTCTTTAATTGAAATTCGAAAGTATTATTTAAAGAATATTGATGATAACGCAAAATTGAAATTTAAGTTGCTGCATTTCAATAAGGTTATGAGGTCAAAAAGTGCTTTAAGTAACAAAGAGTTTTTAGATACGTTTATAAAATTAGATGAATGGGGTTTTAATGAAAAAAAATAGTGTATATATTGTTTTAATTGCATTGATTTTAACAATTAGTTTAAAAGCCGAAGTAAAATATGGCTCTGTAGAGTTTAAGTATGATTATAACAAAGCAGTTCCAGATATGATTTATTTTGCTTACAAATTGCCTTATTTTTATAATTTGGATAGAATCTTGCAAAAATCTATTTATGCAGATTTAGGTTTAAAATTAGATAAGAAAGACTCCTTAAAAGCCAGCGATATTTATGATTTAATTGATGATAAATTTGAAGAGTTTGAAAAAGGTTATTTAGAAGCTAAGAGCGATATGTATGACTTGCCTGGATATAGTACTGATTTTACATACCAATTTAAAGAATTATATCATTTTTTAAACTTAACAACCATTAATTTTAGTTTTTTTGGTGGGGCACATCCTAATACTTCTGTAGGTCATTTTGTTTATAATCTTAAAACAAATAAGAAAGTAGAACTCTCTGATATTATCAAAGATATGAAGTCATTCACAGAACTTGCCGAACAAGAGTTTAGAAAGTTATATAAAATAGAAGTTGGCTATCCATTAAGTTCGGTAGGTTTTATGTTTGAAAATGATAAGTTTTCAATGGCAAAGCAATTTTATATCGAAAATGATGGTATTGTATTGTTTTGGGATACTTATGAGATTGCAGCTTATGCTTATGGTCCTATTACCTTAAAAGTAAAATATAAGGACTTTAATAATAACTTAAAGGAACCAGTTCTAAAAGATTAATCTGGAATTAAATAGCATTTATACCATTTTGATAAATCAAATATATCCTTATTCATCGAATTTGCATAGTCAAGAGTTATTGAGCTTATTCCACTTATTAACTCTTTGCTGTTTTCTACTTTTCCATATAGCATAACTTGTCTTGTAAGGTTGTTAATTTTATTTAAACTACCTTCATTTTCAATTAGTGAATAGGTTTTTAATAGTTCTTTGGCAATATTTACTTCATTTTTAGTAAATGCTTTTTCTTTAATTTTTTGAAATTCTATTTCAATTAGTTTATAAACTTTGTTTCTATATTTTGGGTCAAAAGATGTAAAAAAGTTTAATTCAGTGAAGTCAAGATAATTTGTGAAGCCAGAGTAAATGTTATATGTCAATCCGTTTTTTTCTCTTAAAATCTGGTATAATCTTGATGACATTGCCTCAGTTAGTATAATATTTAATAGAGCAAAATTCATCCTTGTTTTCATATCACATTGTTTTGTTAAGTACGTCATTGATAAATGAATTTGTGAACTTATGCTTGTTTTGACTTCAATTTCGCTTTGATTTTGAAATTTTAATGTTTGAGCAGGTTTGTTGAATTTTTTTGAAGCAAATTTTAATGATTCAATAATCTTAAAAAATTCATCTATATTAGGTCCAGCATAAGATACAATTAGATTTTCAGAAATGTAATAATTATTAAAAAAACTCTCAATATCATTTATAGTGATTTTTGAAACAGAATCTAAAGTCCCAGCAATAGGTAGCGAAATAAGATTGTTTTCAAATTGAATTTCTGCAAGTTTATCATTTAAGATTTCTTCTGGCTCTTCATCAGAAGATTTAATTTCGTCAAAAATTATCTTGCGTTCTTTTTCTAAGTCTTGTTCATTAAATTCTGGTTGAAATACTACTTCATATAATAAATTTGTAACTTTTTGAAAGTTTTTGAAATTCGCTGTTACAAAATATGAGGTGTATTCTTTTGTTGTAAAGGCATTTGCTATTGCGCCAAATTTTTCAAATTCTTTTGCGATTTGTTTACTTTTTAATCTTTTTGTTCTTCGGAAAAGAATGTGTTCTAAAAAGTGGGCTGTGCCATTTGATTGTTCAAATTCATCTCTTGAGCCAGATAAAATCGAAAATGATAATGAAAAAGGTAAAAAATCAGATGTCTCTTCTGCTACTATTTTTACACCATCGTTGGTTGTATAATACACTATATTTTCTTCTAAGTTAGAATTGATGGTTTGCTTTGAGTTTATAACTTTTTTGTTCAATTTAAAATTTCTAATGAATTAATATATAACTGTTTGTCTAAGTGTAATGAAGTATAACGAATTAATATGCTTATAATTTTATTGAAATCTTGCAAAGAAATTTCGTTTATTTCTTTTGTTTCATAAAGTAAGTTTTGAAAAATAAATAATTCGTTTTTCAATAGTTTTAGTCCTGATAAACTATTTATTTGTCCATTGTTCATATTAAAAAATACTTGCTCATTTCCATTAATACTCATAATAATTTGATAGCCAAGATGTTTAATTACTAAGAGAAAATACTTTAATGTATAAGTTAATGGCGATGTAGTATCAATATTGATTAGAGTTTGTTGCAAGTCATTAAAGAGTTCTGGATTAACCTCCCCTACATTTTGAGTTTTATTTGTTAACTCACAACATACCATTTGGCAAATGAGCGTTCTGAAATCTACTTTTGAATTTTTATACCTGTGAGTAATTTCAGCATTACTTAATATATGTAAATCACGATTTTCTTTAAAATAAAATTCTGCATTTATTAAATAAGAAGTTTCGAGTAATCCGAGAAATTTAGATTTATTAGAAAATGCCCCTTTTGCAACAAAAGATAATTTTCCATAGTCTTCGCTGTAAGTAGTTATAATTTTTGAAGATTCGGATAATTTCATAGTATGCAAAATCACGCATTTAGAATTTTTTATCATAATATTTTAAAAATTTTTAAAATTTATTTTGGAAATTACAAAATAGTTCTTAATTTTGAATTCTCTTTCGAGAGCGACTTAAAAAAAATTCCTGAGTAGCTCAGCCGGTTAGAGCATCTGACTGTTAATCAGAGGGTCCGGGGTTCAAGTCCCTGCTCAGGAGCATAAAAAAAGCAAGTGTTATCACTTGCTTTTTTTTTTTTCGAACTTTTTAACAATCACCCTTCTATCTTAATAAGTTTAGTAAATCCGCTGGAAACGACTTGGAAATAGAATTTTTTATTTAAGTTTTTATAGTTCCAAATTATCCCTTTTTTGTTTTCAATATTTTTATCTTGAATTTCAGTTGGTGCGCCATAAAGAATGAATATTTTGCCTCTATCAGTATTTGCCCCGTCTTTTTCGGCTAATGAAGCAAAGTTAAAAAAAGCGTAATCTACACGTGTGAAATACTGTACTAATGCTTCATTATATGGAGTATCAGGTGTTGGGTCGAGTTTTTTCCAATATTCAATAAAGTCTTTAAGTTGTTGGCTACTGTTGTTTAGTTTGTCATATTCTTCGTCTGTAAGTATATAATACATTCTTTCGATTGCATAACTAATCCTATCTAAGCTAAGTGGTTTATTTTCCCAATTTACTTCAAAATATCTTTCAACTGTATCCTCATTTTCATTATAGATTTTAATTTTATATGAACCTGGAATAATTTTGTCAGTAGGAAAGGATATTTTTAAGTATTTATCTGTTCCATTTTTCAAATCAAAAGTTAATTGATCCTTTTTAGTTTTGAAATCAATGTTTTTATCAGTTAGCACTTCTGCTTTATTTTCAAAAGAAATGGATTTATCGCTCCAGAAATTGTATATATCATTTTCTTCATTGTTTTTTAGAAATTCTACTTCATAAAAATAATTATAGTCGTTGCTGTCTATATTCATAAGTAATGAAACTTCATTTTTGTCAAATAAAAAAGCATTATGAGAAACATAATTTGATAAATCATAGAGGTTTGATTGAGCGTTTTGTCTATAAAATAATATATCCGAAGAGTTTAATAGTTTTTTGTAGTCTAATTTTTTAATGAATATTTTTTGATTTATTTTCTTTTTAAACCTATCAATAACTGTTAAATTAACAGAATAATTAGAATTTTTAACTGAGAACTCAAAAAAACCTTTGTGATAAAGTTCTTTTGAGTTTGTTTCTTCAAAAGAATTTGCAAAAACACTATCTTTTTTGTTTGCTCTTTTACGAATTACTCCACCATCGTCAGTTAAGACAACTTCAATATCTACATCAGAAAAAAATATTGATTTATCGCCTTCATTTAATTCTTTAAAAGACAAAACATCATAAAGTAAACGATAACTTATAAATAATTTAATCGAATCTTGATTGGGATGTTTTGTTGCAAAAGATGATCCGTCAAATTCTACTCCATAAGAGTAATAGGTGGTTTTATCAAGCGAATAAGCATAATTAAATAAGAAAAAAAGTAAAATAATAAGACTATTGATTTTCATTTAAAAACTCCTCTAAAATTATTGCGGCTGCAAAAGAATCAATATTCTCTTTCTTTTTTCTAAAATTTTTATTTTTTCCAGCCATTACCATTCGATTTACTGCGTTGATAGATGTATATGTTTCATCTTGTAAAAATACATCAATTATTTCATTATTATTTTGAATTTCTAACAATTTTGATTTCAAATTAAGAATATCCTCAACTACTTTAGCATTTTTATCATTTTTTATTGGGCATCCAAGCACAACTTTCTTAACGTTTTCTTTGATAATTATGTTATTGATTTCTGATAGAAAATTATCCAATCCGTTATTTTTAATTGTGTTGTATGGGCTAACTATAATCCTCATTGGGTCTGTGATAGCCAGCCCAATACGTCTTTTTCCATAGTCAATAGATAATATTTTATATAATTCAGACATTAGTTTTTTATATATGGTATTTTAAAAATTACTTCAGTACCTACATTTAGCTTTGATTCAATGATAAATTCCCCTCCATGCTGTTCCATAACCTTTTGCATAATAATAGTGCCTATTCCTGAGCCACCTTTTTCACCTTTTGTTGTGAAATATGGATCTTTCATTTTTTTAATAGTTTCCTCATTCATACCTTGCCCAGAATCTTTGATAATGAGATAAACGCTTCTTGAATCTCTTTTAATAATTACTTCTATTATGCCTTCCTTGCTGTCAAAGATTTTTAGAGCGTTTTCAAAAGCATTTCTTAATGCTCTAATTATTTTTTCTTTATCACAGGTGAATGTAAATTTTTCAATACTTTGTATAACATTAACGTTTGAGTGAGAATCTAAGTCAAACTCGTGAATTAAATCTAAGTATATTTCTTCCGTTGAATGAGTTGATTTATTCAGATTATTGTTTCTTCCAACGGTTACTATATCTCTTACTCTTTTTATGATTAAATTAGTTTGATGGATAATTTTACTTTGTCTATTTATATTTGTTTCATTTTTTAAATTTAATTGCTCTACGTTTAATTTTATTGTGCTAAGGTTTGTTTGCATATCGTGGGCGAGTTGTGCCCAATTTGACATTCTTTTACTTTCGAGTTCCTGGCTTATGTCTATTGCACTTAAAAGAATTCCCTTGAACTTACCAGCAAAATTTTGGATAGGACTGATATTGCACATTAAATCAATCATTTCGTTTTCATCTTTAATGAGTATTTTTTGTTTGAAGTTTGATTTAATTTGTAATGCTTTTGAAATGATTTCATTCAATTCAATCAAGGAATCTTGTTTAATATACTTTTTATAAAACTCACCTAACTGAACTGAATCAGGTAGCATCAGTGTTTTTCTTGCATTTTGGTTAAGATTTGTAAGTTCACCCTTTTCATTTATATGTATAATTATACCTGTTGAACTTAAATCGAAAATTGTATGAAAGATAATTTGCTTTTCGCGGTATTTAAACCATAATTTTAACAAATAAATAACTAATATTAAGTAAATTAAGTAAGACAAATAGTCTTTATAAAAGGTCTCTAAATACCAAAAATTATTATCTTTAATTTCATATATACTTAAAATATTATTTGCTAATATATACATCTTATTATTTTGAAATTGAAAGTCAAATATGCGATTGTTAAATTTAAAATCTCCAAGCAAATCACCTTCATAGTTGAATATTTTTACAGTAGTACTTCCTTTTAGATAGATTCTATTTTTTGCAACTTTAAATTCTTCAAAGTCTCCTTTATATTCAAATAGTGTTGAAATTTCACTCTTAATAGTTTTAAAGGAAAAGTCAAGATAGTCATAATAGTAGATCTTGTTGTTAAAGCATTTAATTGTATTTTTAGAGTTTATCCAAAAGAATTTAGAAATTTGAAAATCTTTATTAAGTATATTTACAAGAAATCTATCGCTATATTGATTTAAAATTGCTAAATTATTATTAAAATTACAAAGTAAATTATTGTCTCCGGCTCCTAATCTCAGAAGTGTATTTGTATTAATATCTTTTAATAACAAATTGCCTTGAGTACTGCTTAGATATAGAATTTTATTATTACTTAGAATTAAGTCGTCAACGTTTTCATCTAATTTAGAAGTCTCATTATAGAGTGAGTTGTTAATAAGGTAATAGTTGTAACCATTTTCAGAAACAAATTTTATATTTTTATTTTTAGATTCAACTTGAGTAGAAAAACTATCTACAAATTCCGTTAGTTCTTCGCTTTTAATATTATATAAATAAATTCCATCATTGCTTTTCAGGTATAATATTGAGTCTAAGTTTGAAAAATAAAGTATATTAAAATTGCCTAAAGATTTTACTACTTTTTTATTACTTAATTCTTTTTTCACATAGACTTTATTTTCGGAGAACTCATCATATATAGTATAAACACTTGAATCTATTAAAGTAAAATAATTTACTTTATTGATATTTACAATTTCTTTAATTTCATTTTTATAGCTTGGAAATAAAAATGAGTTGAATATGATTAAAAAAAAAATCATAGTTTAAGAATTAAAGACCATATCCTTTTATATAGTTTAGAATTTTATTTGAGTAAATATTTGTTGAACTCCCATACCAACTATCATTAGATATGAATACAATTTTTCCGAAGTATTTAGAGTTATGTTCATCAAATTTAGACGAAGCCATTATAGACACTTTTTCTGGCTCAAACTCGTTATCAATATCACTAACTAAAGCAGTAAAATTAAGTTCTGATAATTTATCATCTGTAGCTTTGAATATTTTTATTGGGATTTTACATTTGACAGAATAACCGGAGTCTAACTCAATTGAAACTACTTTGGTTTTAGCAAACTCGTCTTTTTCTCTTTGACTTAAAGTAATATTAGAGCTAATAGAAAAACTTGCCTTTTCATCAACAAAGTCACCTAAATATATATTTAATTTGTATAAAACAGTATCTTTTTTCTTTGGAACATTAAACCAAATTGATAGGAAATCACCCTTGCAATCTTCACAAGAAGGTAAAATTAAAGCTTCATCATAAACTTCAAAGTTAAAATATAAAAATTCATCATCATAGGCTGAACTTAGTTGATAAGATAAATCTGATTTATTAACCCAATCGTAAGCACCTTTTATAACATTTTCAACTTTATTGATTTCAGCGGATTTTGCATATCCTTTATAAACAATACTTGACCTTGGATACGATGGAATTGTTAAAAATTCTTCTTGAAATTTGACATCGCCACTTTTAGTGCTTATAATTTTTTCTTTAACTTTTAAGTCTAGGAAATTTCTGTAAGTTTCTCTAGTCATATTTTCTTTTTTCTCTGTTTCAAATTTATCCACTAAAATGACATTTCCATTGTCAAACTTATAACCCTCTATATACCAATGAAATTGTTTCTCTTTTTGTGTGATGTAGCAAACATTATCTTTAATCACAATTCCAACTTCAAGCGGAATTTCAAAGAAATCTTTTTCGTATTGTCCAACCTTAACTAAATATCCTTCAATATCGCAAAAGAGATAAACATCAACCTTCCTGTTTCCAACACCGAATTTTCGCACTGCAAATGCTAAATCATAATACCCATCATTGCTAAAATCGCCAACATCCCAACCCCAAATTCTATAATTATCACCTTCTGGTAATAACTTTTGAACATCTTTAATTAATGCTTCGTCAAAGTAAGTAGCAATTTTGCTGTTTAACTCTTCAAAGGTCATTCCGTTTTGTGAATAAGTTTTTACAGAAAAAACAATTAAAAATAAAAATAAATATTTAGTCATTATCGTCGATATTATAATTAAAACAAATACAAATTTAAGAATTTATCTGGAATTTATTACTTATAAATTATTTTAAAAGTAGATAGAAATGGCATATAAGATTTTAGAATATGAAAAGCAGTCAAAAAGTTTAATTTCAAATGGTGAAATTGAAGAGAATAAGGCAATTGGATTAAGTCATGATAACAAAGCCATTAGACCTTTTTCAAATATCTTTTTCTTATCAAAAATATGGACTGATGTTGGAGGGGAAATTTCTGAACATCCCCATAAGGGTTTTGAAATTTTAACTTACGTTATAATTGGAGGAGTGGAACATTATGATGCTAAGAAGAAAGTTTGGAGTAAAATAGGTCCTGGTGATTTTGAATTATTGAAAGCAAGAAATGGAATAAATCAAGCAGTTAAAGTAATGCAAGGTAGCGAAGTAATTCAAATTTGGTTTGACCCCGACGTTAGGCAATCACTTGCACAAGAATATACCTGCGATATTGTAAGATCGAATGATTGTAGGCAGGAGGAAAAACCTGGTGAAACAATTAAAATATTAATTGATGAAACTACTGATTTGAGTTTAGATTCCGAAGAAGTCAACATTTACGACTACAAATTAACTCCTGGTAATGCAGAATTAAAATTAAAAAAGCATAAATTTTACACGTTTTATATAATAAAAGGCGAATTGGAATTAAATGGTACATTTGTTAGAGAAAACTCACTATTACTCGTTAAAGATGAGCCAGTTTTTGAATTTATAGTGTCATTACATACACGTTTTTTACTAATCGAAACTCCACAAAAGTTAAGCTACAAGACCTATTTGCAATTAAAAACAGAAACTAACTCTTGATGAAACTGCTAAACACATTCTGAAAAGACCCAACCGAATTATTCTGCACTCTAAGTTTTATAACATATCCTTCGTCATTATTGCTCTGCATTAAGACTTCTGAGAATTGATATACTTTGCTTATTAGGTTTGATTCGCTATAAGGTAAAAATATTTCAATATCCTGACTGAGAGTATTATACTTGTTTTGCAAAAGCATTAAAAGTTCACTGATGCTTTTTTCATTATAAGCAGAAATAAAAATTGAATTAGGGAATTCCTCTTGAATAAGGGTAAATTCATCATTATCAATTAGTTTGTCTATCTTATTAAATACCATAATATTATCATCAGATTTTATTCCTAATTTATCAAGCGTTTCATTGACAATTTTGATTTGGTCTCTAAAAAACTCATTTGATATGTCTATGATATGTAGAAGAAAATCTGATTCTTTAGCTTCTGCTAAAGTACTTTCAAATGAAGCAATTAAATGAGTAGGTAATTTTCTAATAAATCCAACAGTATCAGAAAGTAGAGCATCTTGACCTAATGGCAAAGTGAATTTTCTTGTTGTTGTATCTAAGGTTGCGAATAGTTGGTCTTCAATATACACACTTTCATTTGTTATTTGCTTCATTAGTGTAGATTTACCAGCGTTGGTATAACCAACTAAACCAAATCGAGGTAGTCGATTTTGATTTTTCCTTTTTTGGTAATTTTGTTTAGAAATCTCTTTTAAACTTTCTTTCAAAAGTTCAATCCTGTTTCTAATCAACCTTCTATCAGTTTCAATTTGCGTTTCGCCAGGACCTTTTGTCCCAATCCCACCAAATTGTTTTGATAAGTGAGTCCACATTCTTGAAAGTCGAGGAAGCATATATTGTAGTTGTGCTAATTCTACTTGAGTTTTAGCTTGTTTAGTTTTAGCTCTTGAAGCAAAAATATCTAAAATTATTCCGCTTCTATCTAAAACTTTAATATTAAATGCTTTTTCTAAATTTCTTAATTGTATAGGACTTAGTTCATTATCAAAAACTACTAAATTAATTTTTTCTAAAATAATTAATTCGGCAATTTCCTCAACTTTTCCTTTGCCAATAAGGGTAGCAATATTGTTCTTTTCAAGTTCCTGATAAACAGTATCAATTACTTCAGCCCCTGCAGTTTCTGCTAATAAACTCATCTCTTTAAGTAATTCATTTGTTATATACTTATTAGCTCCTTTTTTCACTGCCGAAACTATTATACATCTTTCAACGCTATTTTGTAAATCAATCATTTTCAATTTTGGTTAATTCTTTGATGCAAAATTACTAAATATGTTTTTTAAAACAAAAATTTTTATAATTTTTAAAAATATTTTTTTATTTATATTAATATTTTGTAATTTTAGCTTTATAAAAAAACAAATTGGATATTAAAATGAATATCTCGAATGACCCAGTGATTCAAGAACTAATAGAAGAATTTGTAGATTCATGGATTACAGACTTAGAAAATGATTATGCAAATCTGATTTCAACAGAAAATTCAGAAGATTTATATCGTTTAGCCCATACATTAAAAGGTTCATGCTTTCAATTTGGTTTAGATGAAATTGCTGAAATGGGTATAAAGTTAATGGCAA
Organism: uncultured Hyphomicrobiales bacterium; assembly: GCA_964465945.1. Classification (GTDB taxonomy): domain Bacteria; phylum Bacteroidota; class Ignavibacteria; order Kapaibacteriales; family UBA2268; genus JAJRPT01. Next base: position 160,991 of record CAYXMM010000005.1, on the reverse strand, counting down.
TTGCAAAAGAGAAAGATTGGGTAACAGCAAAAACTTATGAAGAACCTTTAAAAAGTAAGTTTTATGAAGTTAAAGAGTTATTAAAAAAATAAGTTTGGATTTTTTAATGATGAAATTAGTAATAATATCTTTTATTTTTTCTTATGTTTCACTTTTTTCCCAAGATAAGGTGGTAGTTCTGCCTTTTATAAATTCTGATGGGAAATTAGAGAAACAGAATATATGTTATGAGTTACAGGATTCACTATATAAGTCATTAGAGTTATTAGAAAATAAAAATTTTGAATTAATACCGATTATGGATGTTGAAACAGCCCTTGCTGTTTTGAATATAGATCCTTCAAATCCTCAATATAAATCTGATATGTGGAAAGCATGCAAGATATTGAATGCTAATAAAGTTGTAACAGGAAATTTTAATTTTGAAGCAGGAAAGTTCCTTGTAAATGCTTATATATATGATGTTAGAATGAAAATGCCTAATCCAAAGTATCAAGCAAAAGATATTTTTAAAACAAACGAAGCATATATGTCGTCTATACCCGAGATATTAGATGCACTTAAACCCGCATTAGTAAAATAGTCGAATTAAGGATTTTCATAAATACATTGAAGTAGTTGCCGTGAGTGAATTTGAACAAGAATACAAAAGAAATCTCTTTATGAAAACATTAGTATCAACAATGTTGCATATGGCATTGATTGATGGTGTTTATGTTGAAGAAGAACGAGAATATATTGAGTCTGTAATTAATACTTATCCTGAATATCAAGGTCAAATATATCAAGCCATAGATGAGTTTCATAACTCTATAATTAAAGAAGAATTTATTTCTGATTTATTAAAGGATTGTAGAAGATACTTAGATGAAAAAGAGATGACAGTTTTAGTGAAACATTCATTTAAAGTTATGGCTATTGATGGTAAATTTGATAATAATGAGTATTTTCTTTTGAAGTCCTATTTATTAGCATTTGGTATTCCAGCAAATTATTTTGATGAATATCTTAAAAAATTGGAAAATAAAACCGAGTGAGTAACCAATTTGCTGATGAAAGAAAGGGGCTACTATATGCCACTTACACTGCACTTCTTTGGGCTACTTTAGCATTATTTTTAAAATTTAGCTTAGTCGATTTTGAACCAATCACAGTTGTATGGTTTAGATTTACTTTTTCTTTTACAATTCTTACAATTTATTTTAGTTTAAAGAAGAAAGAGAACCTAAAAATATTAAGAAAACCACCATTCTTTTTAATTGTTTCTGCAATAGCTCTTGCTTTTAATTATCTTTTATTTCAACTTGGATTAAAATACACAAATCCATCTATTGCTAACATCATAATTCAAACAGGACCTGTTTTACTCGCTTTCATAGGAATATTTATTTATAAAGAACGAATTACATTAAAACAATCCTTAGGTTTTATCGCAGTTATTGCTGGTTTTGTAATTTTTTATTTAGACCAATTAGGTCATAGTGCTGGCGTTTATAAAAACTTAAAATATGGTGTATTTTTAGTTTTGCTTGCAGCAGTTGCTTGGGCTTTATACGCTGCAATATTAAAGAAGATGAGTACTAAGCACGACCCACAATCTTTAAATTTAGTATTATATCTTGTTCCAATATTAATGTTTGCACCTTTTGTAAATTTTTCAAGTTTCTTAACTATGTCAATTCAGTCTGGTTTTGTATTATTATTCTTAGGGCTTAATTCATTGCTTGCTTATGGGTTTATAGCAGAAGCATTTAAATATGCTCCTGCAAGCAAAGTTAGTATGATTATTACATTGAATCCAATACTTACTTTAATACTAATGGCAATTTTAGATAAGTTTCATTATAATTGGCTTGGTCAAGAAATGACTACATCTTTTGGTTATATTGGTGCTTTTTTAGTAATTTTGGGAGCCATTTTTGCAATATCACGAGGTAAGAAATGATTAAATTTTTACTCTTCTTTCTTATATTAATATCATATTCAAAGAGCCAATTATCGTTTGAAAATCCTAAGTTTTATAGTAATTTAGTTAGCGCTAATTTAAGTGAAGTTTCTGGTATTGTAAAAAGCAAGCAGCATAATATCTTTTGGGTACATAATGATTCTGGTGGTGAAACAGCAATATTTGGCATTGATACAATAGGTAATATTCTTTGTAAAATTACTATACCTTATGCAAATAGAGATTGGGAAGATATAACTTATGGGCAAGTAAATGGAAAATACTATATTTTCCTTGGCGAAATTGGAGATAATGATTTGCAATTTGCTACAAAAATAATTTATATGTTTGAAGAGCCAACATTACTAAAAAATAGTATTTCATTAAGTGTTTCACAAGTTGATAAAATTGAATTTATGTTTGAGCATGCATCTGATTGCGAAACATTATTTTTTAATCCCATAAATCAAAATTTATATTTAATAACTAAAGGACAAGTTCAAGAACAAATTTACGAGATTACTTATCCTTATGAAACAAAAAAGGTATTGCAATTACAATCAATCGGAAAACTAACGATTAAAAATGATGACAAAAATATGCTTAATCGTATAGTTGGTGGGGATATTTCTAATGATGGTAAATACTTAACTATAAAGGATTACACTACAATTTTTTATTACGAAATTAATGGGAATGTCAAGTATATTACTACACACTCCCCTTTCACTTTACCTTTATACAAACAAATGAATGAACCGCAAGGTGAGGCAGTTTGTTGGGGTAGCACTAATTATGACATTTATACACTTGGAGAAGAAGTGTTTGGTATTCAAGCAAGGATTCAATATTTTAAGAATGTAAATGCTACAAACGTAAAAAAAAAAAGTCAAAAAATAAATTTCAATAGTAACGATATTGATATTTATAATTTAAGCGGTATAAAATTAAACTTTAACGATATTCAAAGTTCTAAAAATTCTTTTTTTATAATCTACAACAAAGAAACTAAGGAAACTCAACTCATTTACACTGAATTTTAAGTTAGGGCATAGTTTTTGCAGAGCTTTCATTTTATGAATTTAACTTAGATATGATTTTAAAAATAAAAAATTGGATAAAAGAAACAGATACATTCGAGGTTATGGCGATAGTTGCCATTATACTTGGTGCTATCGTTATTGGTTTATCTTTTTTATTAGGTTCATTAAATGATATTAGTTTAACTGGAAAACATGCTGACGTAGTTGACCTAAGTGAGTATATAGGAACATTAGTTGGCTCATTATGGTCGCTTGCAGGAGTATTATTGTTTTATGCTTCACTTTCTAGCCAAAAGGAAGATTTGGAAAGACAGAAAGAATTACTTGTTAAGCAAATTGATGAGGTTGTTGCTCAAACAAAAGAATTTAGAATTCAAAACGAGATGGCAAGAGACCAAAAGAATGAGGAAACGTTCTTTCAATTATTAAGATTTCATAATGAAATTTTATCTACTATAACTATAGAACAACAAGAGGTAGATTTTGTTTCAGGAGCGAATATTAGTAAAACTGTTGAAGGCAGGAAGTCATTTGTTGAGTATTATGATATTTTTAAACGCTTTTTCCAAGAAGCATCAGAATTAAACTTTAATCAAGATGAAGATGGAATAAGTAAAATTTTTGATAAATCATACAATTCGTTTTATTTGGAGTATCAAGCAGATTTAGGACATTATTTTAGAAACTTATATAATATTATATTTTTCATTGATACCTTAAAAACAAGCCAACAATCATTTTATCTTGGGCTTTTAATGGCTCAACTCTCAAATTATGAATTAACTCTTTTATTCTTCCATTGTTTAAGAAGTACAAACAAAGAATTTAAAACACTTGTTGAAAAATATGCAATATTGGAACAAGTTCCAAAAGATGAAGTTACAACAATGGCATATAAAATATACTCTCCATCAGCATTTGGTGAAAGTGGATTTGGTTCAGGTGATATTATTGAGGAAGAAATTGAGGACGAAAGTGAATATACGTCTTCATTTGACACAGATGGCTTACTTTCAAAATTAAATCTTCATGATTTGAATAATGAGAATGATGGCGATAACTCTGTTGAAAGTGGTGCAAGTAGTGATAGTACTATGGATAGTATTTTAAGTAAATTGAAAAACTTAACTACAGAAAAATTTCCAAACTTTGTCGAATTAGATAACCTCCACGACTCAAATGATGATTATGAAAATCCATTAAAAAAATTAAAAGATAAAAATGCTCCTGAAACTAAGATATCCGACAAAGTAAAAAATGATGATTATGAATCAGCATTTAGCTTAGAAGATTTTTTCGATGATAGTGGAGATGAGCAAGTTTACAATGAAGATGATGCAATTATTGATTCAGACCAAATAATTAGGATGGAATCTAAAATCTTAGAGTTAGAAGGTACTTTAAAAGAATCACCTGAAAATGATGAATTTATTGAAAGTAATAAGTCTGGGGAAATTAATGAACCACTCGATATAAGCTCTGATTTTGCTGATTTATGGGGTGAGAAAGATAGTATAAACGAAAATGATGATGATTCTAATTCTGGCTTGAATGATATAAAGAATAGTTTAATTAGCTCCAATGATGATGAATTTGAATCTTTAAGAAGCTCAATATCTGATAGTGATACAGATTATAATTCTCTGAAAAATTTAATTGATTCTGATTTAGATGCTGATAGTATGTTATTTAACAAAGATGCTGATTTAAAAAACGAAGGAAGTATTTTTGATGAAAGCCCAATTAATGATGATTTGGATAGCATTAAGAATAAATTTAATGTTAACTTTGAAGAAAGTGAAAATAACGAAATATTAGATTTAGATGATAATTCTATTAGTGATGATTTGGATAGCATTAAGAATAAATTTAATGTTAACTTTGATAATTCAGATATTATTGATGGTATGAACATAAGTAACTTTGATGAAAATATTGATAAAGTTGAGGGTAATATAAGTGATGAAGTTGAAAATTTAGATGAAAATTCTTCAATTTCTGAAAGTAAAAAACTGAATATTAAAGTGAATTCAAAAAAGAATAACAAAGGTGGAAAAGGTTTTCTATCTAAATTAAATTAATAGTTTTTAATTCTTAAATAATTTTGTAATTTGGAATTTATAAATTTTGAAATTTTAATAAAATTTAATGGCAATAATAGATGCAATAAAAAAGAATCAGGATTTAGCGTCTTTACCACATATAGCTGGTAAGGTGTTAAAACTTATTCAAAACAAAAATGCAGAATTAAGCGAGATTGCACGGCTTATAGAAGCAGACCCAATCTTGACTATGAAACTTCTAAGAGTTGCTAACTCCCCCATTTTTGCTACACGAAATGAAATTCGTTCTATTCAACACGCCTTGATGCTTTTAGGTATGAAGAGAATTTCAAACATTGTACTTTCTGTTTCAATTTATTCTAAGTTTTTTATAAGTGCTCATAAGAATGCTGCTATTTTAATGGAAAGGTTTTTTCAACATTCTTATTTAACAGGTATGACTGCAAAAACTCTCACACAAATCTTAAGAAAAGATTTTGAAGATAATGAGTTTGTTGGCGGGTTACTTCACGATATTGGTAAAATGGCTATGCTACAGGTTCATCCTAAAGAGTATTCACTCGTAAGACAACTTATTATTCAAGAAAATTTGAATGAGCTTGCAGCAGAAAAAGAAGTATTTAATGAAAACCATATAGAAGTTGGATTGCAAATAGCTCATCTTTGGAAATTGCCAGAGGAAATTCATAGAATCATAGCATTTTACAAGTTTCCATCTCAAAATGATAATTTAATTGATTTAGTTGCAATAGTTAGTTTTGCAGATGCTTTTGCTAAAATTAGGTCAAATATGATTAAGCCAGAAGAAGATGATTTTAATTATGGAAGTATTGAAGCTTGGAGAGTATTAGTAAGTCAAATTCCAGAATTAAGGAAAATAAATATTCAAAAATTAACTTCTCATTTAGACCATACTTTAAGAAAATCACCTGAAAACTTTGACCTATTAAAATAATATGCCTATTGACTATTCTAAATATCCTTTTGATTTGAGGATAAGACATCACGTTTCACCAAATTTATATTTTCCGTTAGAACAGCAAAAGATTCAAGACAATACGAGCTACCCTCCTCTTGTTTCTGAAATTAATTGGTCAGAATATTTTGCTAATTCAAATCTCCCTAATGTACTTGATATTGGTTGTGGAATGGGAAAGTTCTTGCTTGATTATTCAGTTGAAAATTCTAATGATAATATACTTGGAATAGAAGTACGAAAAAATCCTATAAACTGGATTAAAAGTGTCATAGAAGGTGAAAAACTACCTAATGTTAATGTTTTGTGGTACTCAGTTGTTAACAGAATAAATTTTATTGAATCGAATTCAATAGATAAAATATTTTATTTCTTTCCAGACCCTTGGTTTAAAGAGAAACATAAAAAACGACGAGCATTTAAAAAAGAATTTGTCGAAGACTGTATCCGAGTTTTAAAACCAAACGGAACACTTTATTTGCAAACCGATATTGAAGATGTTCACCAATATCAAACTTCCATTTTAGAAGAATTTGAAAAATCTAATCAAATTAAGTTATATACACCAACTGAATGGCTATTCCCTATTACTGACAAAGAAGAACATTGCATTCGTAAAAATTTCAAATACTGGCGAATATGCGCTACTAAGTTATAGATTTGCAGGTTTCAACTTTTTTATTTAATTTAAGAGTAAAACTTTGCACCTAATGAGAAAAATCTTTTTTATCATAATTTTATTTTTTATTACTTACTCCAATTCTTTTGGAGTATTTATACCACGATTTGAAATACCGTTTAAGTTTCTTATTGGGTTTAATTTCAAGAAGTATAACTCTTTCTATTGGGAAAATGGGATTCAAGCAAACTATTATAATAAGAAATTACACTTAACCTTAGGTGCTAATTTTGAAACAACTCTATTAGGGAGTGCTTTGAATTCTAATGCTTTAAAACAATATAATTTTTCTTTATTTATAGATAGAGAATTCGCATTATTACCAAGAACCGCACTAAAACCACGATTAAATTTAGGATATTTTTATGCTGATTACGAATCTAATGTTTTTAATAAACTAAATAATAGCACATTTACGATTTCGCCTGAGCTTGTTATACAGATTACTCCTGGTTCCATATTTTCGAAGAAATTACAATTAGAATTTTCTACTGGTTATAATATTATACACGGTGATGGAACAAATGGATTAGGAACTTTATACCCGTTATACTATAGGATGAACATTCTTTATCAGATTACTAATAATTATAAGCAATAAAAATATACTTCTATGAATAAGCTAATACTAAGTATACGGATACATTTTTTATGGATATTTTTTACCATATTTTTCGCCTGCTCTCCTGAACCAGAAATAGAAGATGGAATATTAGACTCAGTCGAAATTGTTGATCCTTCCCTTTTGAACCCAGAAAAGTATCTAGTTTCTGCTCAAATATCTAACCCAACTAACGAAGACCTAAACAAGCCAGTAATTATAGCCGTTCATGGGTATTCTGCTTCTACATTTGAATGGAGTGAACTTCGAAAATACCTTAGTGAAAACAATCTTTCAAATGCTATTTTACTATCCCAAGTTTTATTAGGCGGACATGGGCGTTCTTTCAAAGATTTTCGAGCAAGCTCTTATCACGATTGGCAACAATCAATTGAAGACGAATATGATAAACTAACTGTTTTGGGATTTAAGAACATCACCCTTGTTGGTAGCTCTACGGCTTGTCCTTTAATTATAGACCTTCTCAAAAGGAACTACTTTCAAAATAATTTAAAAAATATATTTTTTGTTGACCCAATCATTATTCCATCTGATAAAATGCTCGGCTTAATAGGAGTTATAGGACCTGTTATAGGATATATCGAAACTGACTTAGATGCTGGTGAAGAAAAATATTGGTACAAATATAGACCATATCAAACTCTCGAGGAACTAAACACTTTGATTATAAAAGTCCGAAAACAACTTGAAGGTGGGATTAACATAAATAATAAATACCTAAAAGTTTTTAAATCTTTAAATGATGCATCAGCCGACCCGGTCAGTGCTGTTCTACTATATAAAGGCATCAGCACTAACTCAGGTAAAATCGATGTTGAAATGATTAACTCCAATCTTCATGTTTATACTCGACTTGACCTTCGACCGAAAGCTTCTGCAAAAGACGTTCAAAATCAACAAAATACTTTTGATCAGATAATAAAAAAAATTGAGCAATGAGTAAGTCCTTAATATTGCTTTTAATCATTTTGAACTCTGCTTTTGCTCAAACAAGTGATTCATTAGATAAACAAAAACTTTATATTTTAAGCGGTATAGGAGCAACTGCTTTCATAGTGAGCCAAGCCATTCAATACGATGTCTATTGGAAGAATAGCTCAAATTTTTCACTTATGGATATAAAGACAGAGTATAATGATGCACTACTAGCTGACAAAGCAGGTCATTTTTTTGCGGGGTATGCAATATCCAAAATTACATCAAAATTATTTGAATGGACAGGAGTAAATAAAGAATTGTCACTCTGGGTTGGAACAGGGATATCCTTATTCCATCAAAGCTATATAGAAGTAAATGATGGCTTCTCGAAAGGAGAAGTATTTCTCGGCTTTTCTGTTGGCGATATGATAGCCGATATAGGAGGCGCTTCAATTCCAATTTTACAGCATTATTACCCTTCGCTCAATACAATCAATTTCAAAATATCATATTACAAATCTAATAACTTCGATAAGGTAGGATATGATTATCTAATTAATGACTATGAATCAACATATCATTGGGTGGTCATAGATTTAGTAAAAATAGTAACGCAAAGCGAAAAGGACACATTTCTAAACCTTGCATTAGGTCATAGCGTAAAAAATATAGACCGGTTAGGTAGCGGATACCATGAATTTTATATAAGCTTAGATTTAAACTGGGGTTATTTCAATCGATTTGAAGTAGTTAAATCAAACTTTTATTTACAACTCTTAGTTGAGTTTCTATCAAAATATAAAGTGCCACTCCCATCAATAAGAATAGCACCTTCACTTCAATATTATAATTTCAGATAATTAAGCATCTGCTAAAATACGCATTAAGTATTTGCCGTATTCAGTTTTTTCCTGCTCTGTCGCTAATACTTTCAGATCTTCCCTTGTTATCCATTTGTTTTTAAATGCAATTTCTTCGAGGCAGGCAACTTGTAATCCTTGCCTTTTTTGCAACGTTCTTACAAAATTTGATGCTTCTAAAAGCCCATCTGGAGTACCAGTATCTAACCAAGCAAATCCTCTCCCGAGCAACTCTACTTTCAATTCTTTTCTTCTTAAATATTCATTATTAACAGAAGTAATTTCAATCTCTCCTCTTGCAGACGGCTTAACATTTTTGGCAATTTCTATCACTTCATTATCATAAAAATAAAGCCCAGGAACTGCATAATGTGATTTTGGTTTGGCTGGTTTTTCTTCAATTGAAATTGCATTCATATCAGCGTCAAATTCAATGACCCCAAACTCCTCTGGGTTATTAACGTAATAACCAAAAATTAATCCACCTTTTTCTAAATTCTTTGCTTTTTTTAAGATTGCAGAGAAACCTTGAGCATAAAAGACATTATCTCCTAAAATTAAGCAAACGTTATCATCACCAATAAACTCCTCCCCTACTATAAAAGCATCCGCCAACCCACGAGGGCTTCCTTGAACTATATATTCAATTCTCATTCCGAGTTTTTTACCATCTTCAAGTAAATGCTCGTATAGTCCTATATATTCAGGGTTTGAAATTATTAATACTTCGCTAATCCCAGCCAACATTAATACAGATAATGGGTAGTAAATCATTGGTTTATCATAAATTGGAACAAGTTGCTTACTTATTACTTTTGTCATTGGGAAAAGACGTGTTCCACTACCACCTGCTAAGATAATCCCTTTCATTTTAACTCTTTTTCATTCTTGAATTTATTTTTTTCAAAAATAAAAAATTAATTATTAATTTGCTTTATTAAAATTAAAATTTCGGAATTAAAATAATGAATGAAGATATATTTATAACCAAGATTAAAAATATATATAAAAAATCAAAAGACCCAAAGTTAGACCTATTAGATTCTTGTAAGGTTATTTTAATAATAGCTGGTTCAGATGGTGAAGTATCAGAGGGAGAGTGGAATACACTTTTTCAGTTTATCGACCAACTTGGTGGCAGTATGATGCTAATGAAGGAACTTGATAAATTTGATTATTTAATGACACCATTAGAAAGTGTTGTTTCAAAAGTAAATCCGTCACTTCATCGTGTATTATTATATTTTGCATTGAAAGCAGCTCGAGTTGATGGACTTGCTATTGAAGAAAGAGATAAAGCGATTGAATTTGCAAATTTAATTGGTATCGATGAAAACACTGCTAAATCAATTGAAAATATACTAAACCTTGAAGATAATATTATAAAACTAAAGCACTCAATAGTAGCTGTTTAATTAAAATATTTTACTCCAATATAAAAATTTAACATATTTAATTTTAATGAGTTAGGCGATTGCAAATAACTCATTGAATTATAATTGTATTCTAAATTTGCAAAAGCACTTATGTTACTCATAAGATTAAGATTATATCCTACACCCAAATTTAACCCAAAGTTAAATTGGTTTAATTCTTTTAATTCTTTATCTACTTTGTTAGTTAGCTTATCAGAAGTTTCAGGATAGTTGGCAAAACTTGGATACACAATCTTTCTGTTATGCTCAATCGTTTTGGTGAAGAAAAACATAGGGATAATTCCTGCATAACAATATAGATTCGCATTAATGTTATATTCTATATTTAATTGAAGATTAACTTGATACTTGTTAAAATTAATTTGCGTTGCTTCTTGCATATTAACAAATGTCCCATCGCCTAATAAAAGTTTTGAAGTGGTTGAATCGGGTGATTCTAAGATTGTATTAACTTTAGTTAATGCTAATCTCGAATTGAAATTTAACTTATTATATATAGGCATCGAAATACCTACACCAAATAAATGAGACCAGCTGTTTGATGAGTGGTAATCTCCTTTTGATGATATACCAGCTAATTGTTTTGCTTCAGCATTAGAATTTATATTACTTATTCCGCCAAAAATTTGGTAAGATATTTTAAAACTTGTACCACAAGAAATATCTCCATCCGTAATATCATAAACGTACCCAGATGCGTTTAGGTCTAAATGCCAACAAAGTGTATAATCTTGACTGTTCCCAGCGACATCAAAAACTCGAAATCTTAATTTACCATATTTTTGTTCTTCAATAATTCTTGGTTTTAAAGAGACTTGAGGGACACCTGCTTCAAAATTATATTGGTCTAACTCTAAGTTTTCAGAATAAAGCACTTCAAATTTATCAAGTCCTTCGTCATTTACTCTATCATCTCTTAAAATTAATTCTTTATTTAAGATTATCGCATCGGGTGCTATTGTATCCTTATAATTAACAAATTCTAAAAAAGATTGTCCACCTAAATTTCCATAAGCATCATATTTATCTTTATCATATCCAAAGCCATAAGGCGTCATTCCAAATGGTTCATCAGCTTCAAGTTGGTGTGTTCCATAATTCACTCTAAGATATGCAATAGAATATCGAGTTTTACCAAATTGTCTAAATATGTTTGTTGGAACCGGCTTTCCATTTAGTTTAAGTGAAGAAATTGCTTTAGTTGGCACAACTACATTTACATAATGTTCCCAAAAGCCATTAACAGGAGTAGCAAATCTATATTTTTTTAAAAACTGTTGTGTCGGGCTTATTAACAACATCATTGGATCACCAATCGCATCTCCATTTCTGAAACCTTGTGAATATTGGGTTACTAAAATTGGATTGCTTGCTGTAACTTGAATTTCACCACTAACATTTTGCTCAATATATTTCCCAGCATTTAATGTTGTTAAATATTTATTATTTACGAATATTTTAGTACTGTCTTCATTAGCTAAAATTCTGTAATTGTACTTACTTCTTTTCTTTAATTCACCTATATAATAATGCTTTCCCCAAGAAGAAGTCGGTGGCATCTGTTCTACTAAGTGATTACAAGCCATAACATTATCAGGAATATAGGCACATTGGTGTCCGCTGAAAAACGATATATTTTTGTCAGCACTAATCAATGAGCCAGATAAGTCGTTTTTATCTGGGTCATTGGGTTTATTTCTTGCAGTGATTTGATAAACATCACCTTGATTAAGGATTATATCGAATGGTTTATTAGCTGCTCTTCCTGATGTGGTTTCAACTGATGGAACTATTGTTACTTTTGTGTTATCCTCAGTTGCTACTATCGCAAATTGGCTTGTTAATTGAACTGAAATATTATAACAGATTGCTCGATACATCTTCCCTATTACCGTCGTAGGTAAGCCCAAAAATGTGTCTGTAGTCAATCGTCTTCTATTTAATCCATATACAGTAACAGGAGTATCACTTTTAACATGAACTGCCATTCCTTCTTCAATAATTTCGGAACTTGTGATTTGGGCTTGTGGATTTAATTTTATATTTCTCACAGTGTTAGCAGGTACGAAAACTTCTTCTCTAAAATTTAGTGATTTGATTTCAACTACAATGTTAGCATCTTTATCAGATGTGATAAATAATTCTAAGTATAATCGTGTGTTTTCAGTAACTCTATCAGGGTCATTGTGGTTTCGCATAAAGCAAATCCAAAATTCCTGCCCTTCTGGATTTTTTAGTTTGTAGTTATCTAAATTACTTTCAAAGTCTTGTGAAAATAAATTAAAGGATAAAATTAATATTAAAATAGTTAATAAACGCATTATTCCCCGTAAATGAAATTTTTATAATAAGTATTTTCATTTAGTTTGATTTGAATTTGATATGAGCCAGATGAAATCATATTCTTATTAGGAAAAAGAACCATTTTATATCTTCCAGCTAAAATTTGCATACCTTCATTAAACTTAATTTCATTATTAGAACTATCATATATTAATATTCTAAAATAATTTCGTTCGATATTATATAACATTGACCGCGCATCAATTGGATATAGATTTATAGATAATTTTGAATCATAATAAATATTTAGGTCTATTGTAGAAGTCAAAATAAATGGGTTAGGATATACATTGCTTACGTCATTTTCCAGATTTATCATTAAACTTTTTGTTTTAATCTTACCGGCAATATAATCAATTGTAAATTCTTGTTCATCAATTTTGAAATTCTCTAAACCAATTTGTGAAACTGAATCCTGCGAAGCTAATGCTTCAATATTTAATAAAAATAAGGTGTCAATTGAATTTTTAATTAAATCTAAATCTTTTATTTTTAATTTTAAACTTAGAATTGATTTTCTAATATCTTCAATATTCAAATCGCTTTTAAAATCGGTTACTTCAATATTTGTTCCTTCAAAACTTAATGGATTTATCATAAACCCGTTATAAGAAAATGTTAAACTTACTTCTGAGTTTTCATCTAAGTTTTGAGTTATATCTTCGATAATGAAAGATATGAAATAATTATTCCCTCTTTCAATAACAATATCATTATATTTAATTGATGTAGAGAATAAACTAAAATAAGAGAATAAAAATATTAGGAGTATTTTTTTCATATTGAAATTTTTTAAACTTCAAATATACCAAATAAAATAAAGAATACCTTATTATGAAAGATACTTTATTATGAAAGATACTTTTTTTTAATGAATATTTAGTATTTTTGTAAATAATTTATGATTGACGAAAATAATTTTTAATAATTTTTATAAAGGTTTTTATATGTTTAAAGTTTTTACAAGTATTTTTTTGCTTTTTACAACATTAAGTTATGGACAACTACTTACTGAGTTTAAAGCAAGTGATGGACTAACAAAAGCAGCAGAATTAGCAGGAGCAGAAATTCAAAACCCTGTTTTAATAGGTATTGGTGCAGCGAATACAAAAAAAATGTTTCCTAATCTTTCGCAAGATGCCTCTTTTAATTTAGAAAACGGAAACTCAAATGGTTGGTTGTATGGGTTTATGAATGGTCAAGATGATGCTCAAACTACACTAATTCCTTTAATTAAAACTTTTGGAACATATTTGGATATAAGAACTATTGTTCCAAGTTTACCTTTAGACGGAATTGAATTTCCAGCTTTAAAATTAGAAGGCGACTACAAATTAGCAGATTACTTTATGGGATTTTTGAAATCTAAAACTAATTATTCAGATTTAGTTACTGCTCATCCAGAAGCAAGTTTTACTTTCATATCCTTAAATGCAATGGAAAAAGAAGATGGGACTATTGAAGAACCTCATTGGTACATTTATTATAGAGATGAAGCTAATAATGATGTTTTTGCATGTAGAATGAATGCAATTAATGGAACTGATGGAGAATGCAAAATTACTCAAACTTCAACTTCAGTGGAGAAAGATTTTAACTATAAAAGAGAATTAAAATTATATCCTCAACCTGCAGGTGATGAGATTATTGTAAGCTTGAAAGAAGTTTATAATAATTATAAAATTGTTGATTTATTAGGTAATGAGTATAAATTAAATAGTCAATTGCTTTTGAACAACAATTTATTAAATGTTGATATAAGTAATTTAAAAAGAGGAACTTATTTTTTAATTCTTGAAAACACAAATACAAAAGATGTTGTTAAGTTTGTAAAAAATTAATGAGAAAAATTGCCTTAGTTATAGAATATGACGGAACAAAGTATTTTGGGTGGCAAAAGCAAAAAGACCCAACCCAAAAGTCAATTCAAGGTGAATTAGAAAAAGCCCTTAAAGAGTTCTTTGGAGTTCCAATCTTAGTAGCAGCTTCCGGCAGGACGGACAGAGGTGTCCATGCTGCCGGGCAAGTTGTTGATTTTAAGTTTTATAATCGCCTATTTGTTCCTATCGAAAAACTTCACAAAGTTTTAAATAATCTTTTGCCAAACGATATTAAAGTAATATCTGCACAATTCGTAAAACTTGGTTTCAGTTCAAGATTTTATGCCGATGCGAGAGAGTATTCGTATACAATTTCAACTAAAGACACTATATTTAATACTCAATTTGAGTCTTTTGTCCCCTATCCAATAAATTTTGAACTAATGAATGATGCCGCAGAATATTTTATTGGCATTCATGATTTTACAAGCTTTTCAAAAAACAATAAAGATACAAAAAGTTATGTTTGCAATGTTGAATTTTGTTATTGGGAAAGACTAAATGATTATAAGTTTAAATTTCATATCAAAGCCAATCGTTTTGTATATTCAATGGTGCGGTCACTAGTTGGATTTATGATTGACATTGGGCGAGAAAAACGCGATATAGTAGAAATCGAAGATTTATTTAATAATCCAAGACGCGACTTTACTTCTCCTCTTGCTACTCCCAATGGACTTGTGTTAGAAAAAGTATACTATCCAAATAATGTATTAAATGACTCCATTTCTCCTTTTGATACTATATCTGATGAGGAAGAAATTAATGTGGTTTAAAATAATCAAAAGGTTGAAAACAAGCGTTACAAGAGTATAGTGCTTTACATGCTGTTGTTCCAAATTCCGCTATTAATCTTGTATTCATTGAATTACAATAAGGGCATTCAACTGGTGGGGAATCGTCGAGTACATTTAATAAACTTGAATATTCATTTGATTTCATTACAGGTGGAGCGATTTTAGATTGAATAAGTTTAAGCTTTGCTTCATCTGTAAGCCAATCTGTAGTCCAAGCTGGGCTTAATTGAGTAACTACTTTTACTTTCTCAAAGCCATTTTTATTTAATTCTGTTTCAATATCGCGTCTCATTACGTCAAGAGCCGGACAGCCCGAATATGTTGGAGTTATTGTTACATAAATTTCCTCATTAATCATTTCAATATTTCTAACAACTCCTAATTCCACAACGGAAATTGTAGGTATTTCTGGGTCTTTTACATTGTTCACAATTTCAAATAATTTATCAATCATTCAACTAATCTTTCAAAATGTATGTTTTAACATACCGAAATTAAGAAAAATATATTGTAAAATTAAATAATATTAATTAAAGCTATTGTTATTAACAAAGTGGAAATTCGTTTGAATAAAATGTAAAATATTATTATTTTTGATTTAATTGAAATATTAAAAAAGGATAAATATGCAAAAATCTTTTCATCTATTTTCTGGGAATTGGTGTCCTGTGTGTTTAGCCGCACTACCTGAAATTCTTTCTACTTTTAAAGAACTAAATATAAGTAAAAGCGATATCTACTTTTATGATGTGAATAATACAAAATCAGAACCAAGGGAAGATATTGAAAAATTTCAAATTAAAAGAGTTCCGACTCTTGTTGTTTTAGATGACAAAGATTTAGAAGTTGGAAGAATTACAGAATACTACAGCAAATCTTGGAATGAAGATATTAAAAGCATAGTTGCTATTTAGTATTAAGTTTATTCAATTTATTTTCTACATAAATATGATATGAGTTTGAAATGTTAGACTTTGTTCACCTCAATGTCCATTCGCACTATTCTGTACTTGAATCAAGTGCCGAAGTTAAAGATTTGATTAAAAAAGCTGTTGCAGATAATCAAAAGGCACTTGCAATTACTGATAGTGGGGTTATGTATGCAGCTTTAGAGCATTATACAGAATCTAAAGGAATAAAACCTATACTTGGGTTTAGGGCTAATGTTGCGAATGGGTCTAGACTGGATAAAAATACAAACTCCAGTGGAAAAAAGTTTTTTCATTTAACTCTTCTTGCAAAGAACTTAACTGGATATAAAAATTTATCGAAGTTAACTTCAATTGGTTTTACGGAAGGATTCTATTATCGTCCTCGAATTGATATTGATGTTTTAACAGAATATTCAGAAGGAATTATCGCTTTATCTGGTGGAATTGGCGCAGTTGGTTCAGGTGGCGAAATTGAAACTTATCTTAGGACTCAAGATTACGTTAGTGCAAAAGAAGCAGCATATCGCTATAAATCAATTTTCAAAGATGACTTTTACATTGAACTTCAAAGAAATGGACTACCTGAAACAAATGAGCTAATTACAGAACAACTAAAAATAGCACGGGAACTTGATATTCAGATAGTTGCTACTAACAACGTTCATTACACTGAAAAAGCACACGCAGTTCCGCATAATGTTTTGTTGATGATTCAAAACCTTACAACAGATTCGGAAAATAAAGTCGATGTTGAAAATCTAAGATTTCAATCGAAGGAGTTTTACTTTAAAAGTAAATCTGAAATGATTGAATTATTTAAAGATTTACCCGAGGCAATTGAAAATACGGTAAAGATTGCGGATATGTGTAATGTAGAGTTAGATTTAAAATCTAATTATATGCCTGTATTCCCGATTCCACCTTCATCAAAAGCTTCAAATTTAGATGAATATTTAGAAGAACTTGTTTTTGAGGGTCTACACGAAAGATTTAGTGAAGGTGAACTAAGTAATGAAGTTGTTGATAGAGCTAAATATGAATTAAGCATAATAAACTCAATGGGCTTCCCTGGTTATTTTTTAATTGTTTGGGATTTTATCAGAGAAGCAAGGAAACGAGGTGTGAGCGTTGGACCTGGTAGGGGTTCGGCGGCTGGCTCACTTGTCGCTTTTGCATTGAAAATCACAAATGTCAATCCACTTGATTATGACTTACTCTTTGAAAGATTCTTAAATCCTGAAAGAGTGTCTATGCCCGATATAGACATTGACTTTAGTGATGATAAAAGAGAAATTGTAATAAATTATGTAAAAGAGTTTTATGGTGAAACAGCAGTTTCACAAATTGTTACTTTTGGAAAGTTAACCTCGAAAGCCGTTTTAACAGACATAGGTAGGGTTTTAAATATTCCATTATTTAAAATTAAGGACATAACAAAGAAGATTCCTGTGAAATTTGGTGTTGTTGAGCCAATCGAGGGCGTATTAAAACTACCTGAACTTTCGCATTTAAAGGATATATATACTAATTATAAAGAAAAAGGGCTTGAAAACTCTGAGAGAGCGATTCAATTAATCGCTTCAAATAAAATAGATGAAGATGACTATAAAATGGGGCAGTTAATTGATTATGCTTTAGTTTTAGAGAATAAAATAAGAAACACAGGTATTCACGCTGCTGGGGTTGTTATTGCACCAGGTGATTTGACAGAGTTTGTTCCAATTATGAAAGTCAATAAAGACAAGACAAATGGAATTAACATTGCTACTCAATATTCTATGAAGTATCTTGAAAAAGGTGGTCTTTTAAAGATGGACTTTTTAGGTTTGAAAACACTTAGTATAATCGAACAAACACTTGAACAAATAAAGCAAAATCATAATATTACTTTTGATATAGATAAAATTCCTCTTGATGATAAGAAAACATATCAGTTATTTGGTAATGGAGATACGCTTTCAGTGTTCCAATTTGAATCTTCCGGGATGCAGGAGAGTTTGAGAAAACTAAAGCCAGAAGGACTTGAAGAAATTTCTGCAATGAACGCCTTATATAGACCTGGACCTATGGATAATATTCCTGCTTTCATTGACAGGAAACATGGCAAAGAAGAAATTACATACTTACACCCTTCAATGAAATCCTCACTTGAAAAAACTTACGGAGTTATTGTATATCAAGAACAGGTAATGCGGTTAGTTCAGGATGTTGCCGGTTTTTCACTTGGCGAAGCAGATATTTTGCGTCGTGCAATGGGAAAGAAAGACACAAAAGCAATGAGTTCGCTGAAACCTAAATTTATGGAAGGCGCAAAAGCTAACAATAAAATAGAAGAAAAATTAGCCGAACAAATATATGATTTGATTGAGAAATTTGCAAATTATGGATTTAATAAGTCTCATGCCGTTGCGTATTCATTTGTGGCATTTCAAACTGCTTTTTTAAAGGCACATTACCCTGCTGAGTTTATTGCAGCAAATATGACCTCAGAAATTAATGACCAAAAGAAGATTGTTGAACTTCGAGAAAATGCTAAAGTTTATGGTCTTAAATTACTTCCGCCTGACATTAATAATTCTGAAACTAATTTTTATGCGAAAGGCGATACAATTTATTTTGGCTTATCCGCTATTAAAAATGTTGGGATTCCTGCGTCTGAAAGCATTTTAAATGCAAGAAAAGATGGTAAATTTAAGGATTTATTCGACTTTGCAGCAAGAGTGGATATTCATTTGATTAATAAAAGAACAATAGAAGCACTGATTTGCAGTGGTGCATTTGATTCGTTAAACATAGGGCATCGAAATTCCTTAATGGCAAGTGTTGAACTTGTTTTAGAGTATTCTAAGAAAAAGCAGGAAGAAAATGAGATGCAGTTGAATAGTATGTTTGGTGACGTAGAATGTGATTCAACAGAATTGAGACTTGCTGAAGCTCCTGTTTGGACTGAATTAGAACGTTTAGAGAAAGAAAAAGAATATTTGAATTTTTATGTTTCAGGGCATCCACTTAATAATTATGAACCATATATTTTCTCTTTGACTAAATATAACACAAGTAATATGAAGAATGTCCCTCAAAGAACAGAATTTACATTAATTGGAATGATTAGTCAAGTAAGAACTCGCTTAGATAGAGAAAATAATCCAATGGCATTTATAGAGTTTGAAGATTTATATGGTAAAATGGAATTATTTGCTCCAAGTGAAGTTTATTCTCGTTACTCTGAATTATTGAAAAAAGATTCAATTCTCATTGTGCAGGGAATTAACAAAGAGAGATTTGGTGGATTTAACGATGAAAATAATAAAACATTATTTAATATATCCTCTGCGGATACTCTTGAAAATGCAGCAAAGAATAAGAGTATTGGACTTAAATTGTGGGTTAATGAAGAATCTACTAGCTCTACTGAGCAGTTAAATCAGTTTTATAATTTACTTGAAGATAATAAAAGTACTAATTCAAATGTTTATATTCAATATACTCTTATAAATAAACAACTTGATACGAAGAAATCTTATTTAAGCGAAAATGTTACTCTGGAATTAAATAATGAAAATATAAATAAAGTTATTGAAATTTTCACAACAAGTTCAGTTCGGTTTATTTTGAAAGGGGAGCTAAATGTTAGTTCTAATTAGTTCTATTTTAAATTATACTTATTTGAAATAAAATTAAATATCTTTTTAAGATAAACAGAAATTGAAAGTGAGGCAGTTACCCCCATAGTATCAGCAATCCAATCAAAGACGTCTGTTGACCTGTTAGGAATAAAGTATTGATGTATTTCGTCTGAGATTCCAAATAAAGAGCCAATTAATATTGTATATATTATATATTTATGCTTGTATAGTCTATATCTTAACAAATATAGTTGTATAGTTACACCATAAATAAAATACGCTGAAAAATGTAATACTTTATCTTGGAAAGCAAATAAACTATCATCAAAGGGGGCACCATCTTGATGTGAAGCAATAAATATTGCAATACTTGCTAATATAAATGGTAGAGAGAAAACAATCTTTTTAGATTTCATAACTTTTAAGTTCATCTATAATTTTACTTGCTGTTAAACTGCTTTTTGAATACTTTTTAATATAATTATCTGCTAACTCACCATGAACAAAAGCAGCTAAAGTGGCTGAAAAGAGAGGGTCCTTATATCTTGAGTAAGTTGCCGATAAAATACCAGTAAGTACATCACCGCTACCAGCTGTTGCTAAACCAGAATTGCCAGTTAAGTTCAAATTAATTTTTCCGTTATTTGAAATTAAACTTGGATTTCCTTTTAAAAGTATAGTACAATTCAACTTCTTTGACCACTCTTCTACTAAATCTAAACGATTATTTTCGATAAATGTTCTTTCTAAATTCGTAATTTTGGCAAATTCGCCAATGTGTGGAGTAATAATAAAATTCTGGCTTAATTGAGAATCACTATCTATACACTTTAAGGCATCTGCATCTAAGATTATCCTTTTTTCTTGATTATTTTCGATTATTTTATGAACTAAATGCAAAATTTCAGGGTCGTTTGATATTCCTGGTCCAATTGCAATAGTATCTGATTTATCAATGGCTTCAAGAATTTCATTAAGATATTTTAATGGTAGACTTCCATACTTATTTTGTTCAAAACAATGGCAAATTACCTCTGGTAATAAACTTGAATGTCTTTCTGTTGTAATTAAATGTACTAAGCCAGCACCTGCTGTTATTGCAGAATTTGCCGACAAAACGCCAGCTCCTAACATATTTTTTGAGCCAGCAATAATTGAAATTATGCCATAGTCAAATTTTGAAGTGTTTTGCTTCCGTGGTTTTATTAGTAGTTCCCAGTCTTGCTTTTCAAATGCTTTAATTGATGTAAAGTCATTTAAGTATTTGTCTGGTATTCCTAAGCTTATAGATATTACTTTTCCAGATACTTCTTGTCCGTCATTAATGAATAAACCAGGTTTTGGGGCAAACATTGTAAAAGTGTAATCAGCACGAAAGGCATCTATATTTGCGATTCCAGTATCAGCATTCAATCCAGCAGGTGTATCTAATGCAATTTTTAACCCTTTTAAATTATTAACATTTTTAAGAATTGTTGATAATTTAGAATGAATGTTTTCAACAACCCCAATCCCTGTCATTGCTTCAATTATTAAGTCGTAATTTTGCTTTTTTATTTCATTATGAATTGATATATCTAAGTTCTTACAAATTTTATAATTAGTCAAAGTTTCATTAGACATTTCTTCAATATCACTATTGAAGTAAATTTCTATATTAAACTTATTCGATAAGTATCGAGCTAATGCAAAACCATCTCCCCCATTATTGCCTGAGCCACATAAAATTAATATATTCTTAACACTTTCAATTTCTTTAAGTTGCATAATTTCATTAAAAGTGGAATGAGCAGCATTTTCCATTAGTATTTGACTTGGGACTTGCATTTCATTTATACAATATTTATCATAATTGTAAGCTACTTCTCTTTTAAGGAAATATTTCATAAATACATACTCTCAATAATATCTTTATACTTTTCGTCAATAATATGCCTTTTTATTGCCATTTTATGGGAAAGTTCCCCATTTTCAAGTGAAAAAGGTTTTTCGAGCAGAGTAAATTTTCGAATTTGCTCAAATTTTGAAAGTGAAGTTAAATTATAATCTATATCATTTTTTACAAAATTTTGAATCTTTGGGTTATGAATCAGCTCAATAAAATCGCCTTTTACTTCTAATTTCTTAGCTATATATAATATTTGATCTACATTTGGATAAATTAGCGCAGTACAAAATGGTCTATCATTACCTATTAGGCAAATTTGCTCAATAAATCTACTCTTTAACGCTTCATTTTCAATTATTTGTGGAGCAACGTTTTTCCCTGAACTATTAACAAATATATTCTTTTTTCTATCAGTAATTTTTAAATTTCCAAGTTCAGTAAATTTACCAATATCTCCAGTATATAGCCATTTTTCAGAATCTATAGTTTTTTCAGTTCCCTCTTTGTCATTGAAATATCCCATCATAATACTTTCACCTCTACAAAGTATTTCTCCATCATCTGCTATTTTAACTTCTATATTATTTAGGGGTTTACCAACGGTTTCTAATTCATTAGAATGAGGTAAATTAAATGATATAACAGGTGATGCCTCAGTAAGTCCATACCCTTGTAATGTTTTAACATTAAGCATTTCAAAAAATATTGCCGTTTCATAGTTCATAGCTGCGCCACCAGAAACTAAATATTCTAATGAGCCACCCATTTTATCTTTGATCTTAGAATATACTAAAATATCAGCAATTTTAAATTTAAGTGAACGCAATAAACTCCTATTATTATTAGTTTTAGTGTTTACATAATCTTTTCCAACTTTAATTGCCCAATTAAATATTTTCTGTTTTCTTTCGCTTTCTCTGTTCATTGAATTGTGTATTCTCATTCTAATTTTTTCCATCAATTCTGGAACTGTAGTCATCAATTGTGGTTTAGACTCAAGTAAATATGATGATATTGAATCAAGGTTTTCGCATAAAGTTATTATGCATCCAGTAGAATAAATTAGATAATAGCCAGCTGTTCGTTCATAAGCGTGGCATAATGGTAAATATGAAAGCGAACGCTGCATATTATTAAAGTAGCCAGTATCAAGAATTGCCCTTAAGTTTGCAATTATATTCTTATTTGAAAGCATTACACCTTTAGGGTTCCCAGTAGTTCCAGAAGTATAAATTATCGTTAATAAATCTTCAGTTTTAATACTACTTGCTTTTTGATTTATAAACTCAGCTAAGATATGTTCAGTAGTTTCAACATTGTGCAAAAGTTGTTTATATCTTTTAATTTCACTAATTGTTGTTTCACATTCATCAATCGAAATAAATAACTTTACAGAAGGAATATCCTCCCTAATCTCTTCTATTTTCTTTAATTGATATTTGTTTGATACTACAACGGCTTTACATTCTGAATGATTAATTATATAATCTAATTGCTTAGATGATGTTGTGGAAAAGACAGGAACAGACACAATTCCTAAATGTGAAAAAGCAATATCAAAGATAATCCATTCAATTCGATTTTCAGACAAAAGAAGCACTCTATCTCCTTTAATAAGCCCTAATTCATTTAATGAAAATGCTATTTTTAATGATAAAGAAAAAAGTTCTTTATGCGAAATACTTTTCCAATCGCCCTTTTCTTTATATCTAAAGGCAATTTTGTTTGAATAATTTTCACTTGCTTTAATAAATAATTCTGAAATAGTATTAAACTCTATCATTTGTTATATACTTTTATATTTAGTAAATTAAAAATATTTTATAACAAAAATAAGATTTAATTTGTAAAAAATTAATTATAAAGGTAAACAAATGAAAAATTTCATAATAATTTTATTTTGCTTTCTTTTTGCCATTGTTGACTCTCACTCTTATGAGGAACGAGGCGATTCTATAATTGTCAAAACATTTACATTTGACTCAATAACAGCAAGAAGAGGGACTTTTGAATTTCCGCCAGCTAGTCAATACGAAAGAGTGATTATGCACTATACTTTAAAATGCGACCCAAGAACTACACGTGACAAGTATGATTGTGGAGAGTGGGATTATCTTACATATACTGTTGCCAAAGATACGCTTGGACGATATGATTCAACTCAAGTTATTCAATATAAATATGTTTTGAATAATAAAACTCCTGACTCTATTTATCAAGGGAATGATGCTTCATTTAGGATACAATATTTTCCTTCGCTAAGTTATGATATTACATCATCTACAATATCTAACTCTTTTACTTCAAACGATACACAAGGAATTACTTCTGCTCTTTCTAATGGGAAATATATTTTGAAATTTAATTTAAGTGAGTCAAGTTTAAAGAAAATCGATGCAATACAAATTCCAATTAATAAGTCTTTGAACTCCTCTGGAAAGCTTGCCGATTTTACATTGTATATTACAACTGAAACAAATGGAAGTATTGATTATAACAATGCAAAACTCTTGTATCGAGACGCATTAGATTATTCTCTTCTTGAAGATTATCTCACAATTCCAATTAAAAACTCTTTTCCTCTGACTAATAAAAATATTGTATTAATTATGTCAGCAGGTAACGGAAAAGAGCTTTATTTCAATACTACTCCAAGCACTAAACATAAGATATTTGCATTTTTACAAGAGAATAAAAGTGCTGAGTTTAATGGTAATGAATATGTAGAAATTCCTAAGTCAGCTCTTTCAAAAATTAAAGATGCAATTACAATTAGTTTTTGGGCAAAAGGTGCAAATTCATTGCCTTATGACACTCAAATATTAGAAGCAGTTAATTCAAAAAATCAAAGAGTGCTTAATATCCACTTACCTTGGAGCAACAAAAGGATTTATTGGGACGCTGGAAATGATGGAGGTAATTATGATAGAATTGATTTTGAAGCTGCGGATAATATTTATAAAAATGAATGGGCTCATTGGGCATTTGTAAAAAACTCAGTTACAGGTGATATGAAAATATATAGAAATGGTGAGGTAATTCATTCTGGTACAGGAAAAAATTTAAAATTTGATGAAATAGAAAGATTTAGAATAGCATCTGGGGCAACTTCTTCTGGAAAGTGGTCTGGAAATATTGACGATTTCGCTATCTGGGATAGAGAGCTTACACAAAGCGAGATTAAAGAATTTTCGTTAGGTGCTACTGTCAACGTGAGCGATATGTTAGTTTTCTATAAATTTGATAATTACACAAATATAAATGAAATTAGTGATGAGTCAGCTAATAAAGTAAATGCTATTGCTATTGGATTACCTAACTTAATTACAACTGCACCAGAAGACTATTTTAGAGTATTTCAGCAACTTGATGCTACAGTTTCAATGCAGTTTGTTGAAGGGAATTTTAATTTTAATGAGAATAAAGGCATTATTGAGCAAAAAACAGAATTAGCAAAAAAATCGTTATTCGTTTATAATTATCCGTCTCCAGATTCAATTATTCCAGCATATCAATTTAATCAGGTGTCTAATGTTTTACACACCCCTACTGACACTTTGTTTATAAACGATTATAATAATTACACTTATGATGTAGATATGAATCCAATTGATACTATTGAAAATACAAAAACAAAATTATACACTAACTCAAAAATAATTTGGTATAACCCAACAGTAGATTATGAAATTGATAGATTTATAACTCCTTATGGCATCGGCTTAGATTTAGGAGATGATGGATTTACCTGGAAAGTTGATGTTACAGAGTTTGCTCCAATTTTGAATGGATATGTTGATTTAAGTGCTGGAAATGACCAAGAACTATTGGACTTACAATTTATTTTTATTAAAGGGACACCAGCAAGAAATGTAAATTCAATAAGACGAATTTGGGGTTCAGGTGGGAATTATTCGCAAGTTGTTACAAATGAAGCGATAGCTCCAATTACATTAAAACTTGACGAAAATAGTTCTATGTTTCGAGTTATTACCCGTAGTTCGGGTCACGGATTTGGTGGGGATGTAAGCAAGACAAATAACTGCTCTGAGTTTTGTGCCCGTGAACATTCACTTTGGATAAATGATTCACAAGAATATGCTTGGAGTGGTTGGAAAGAATGCGGTGATAATCCAGTTTATCCACAAGGTGGAACGTGGATACTTGATAGAACTGATTGGTGCCCTGGTGCACCTGTAACTACTTACAGACATGAGTTAAATAATATTGTGTCACCAGGTGAGAATGTGAAGTTTGACTATCAAATTGAAAATCCAGCTCAATACATTCCTTATGGGAATTGGGTGTTTACAGGTTATTTAGTTGAATACGGCAACTTAAATTTTAAAAATGATGCTGGAATTGTTGAAATTCTATCTCCAAGTAACCATGATGAATTTAGAAGGTTTAATCCTATATGTGATAATGGGCGAATATTAATCGCAAACAATGGTTCAAATCCTATTACAAATATAGAATTAAAATGGAAAATAGACGATAAGTATGAAGGAACTTATTTATGGGAAGGTAAGATTCCAAGTTTAGCATCAAGTGAAATTACTATACCTCTTGATTTTGCAGCTTTTGCCGATACACCACCTCCTAAAAGAAGATTTATTAGAATTGAGATTTTGAAAGTAAATGGTAATCCAGATGAATATCCTCGAAATAATTTTGGAAGTAGTGAATTTGATGAAGTCGAGAACTTATATTCTAATACGCAAATTAATTTAAGAACAAGTGATTGGAGTGCTTATAATATGACACCTCCATTAAGATACCAAATAACTGACTTAACAAACGATTCTATTATTGCCATAAGAGAAAGCTTTGAAAATGCTAAGCAATATAAAGAAGACCTTAATCTTTCAAATGGTTGTTATGAATTTTTACTTGAATCCGCAGATGGATACGGTTTATCTTATTGGGCATTAAAAGAAGTTAAGTCAGGAGGTTTAACAATAAGTAGTGGAGGAAATTATACAAATACTATTAAAACTGAATTTGGTAATTTTTATTATCAGCAATTTAAAATAGGCAATAAACCAATTTTATTAGGGGTTGGAGAAGAAATTAGCTTCGGTGATGTCAATATTGGCGATTCTCTAATTAAAACAATAGAATTAGAACCAGGAAATGACTTAGGAGTTAACATCGAAAAGATTGATTTTTCAACATTAATTATAAAAGAATTTAGTGTAGTTTCTTATGAACCTGCAGTTGAATTACCTTACTATATTCCAAAAGGTGAAAAACTAAAAGTTAATTTAAAATACAAACAAATAAAAACAGGAACACGGAAAGCTACATTATTATTAAATAGTAATGATGGCCAAAACCCAAACAGAAGAATAGACGTATTTGCCTATGTAGGAGTTAATGATGTTGAAAAATCAAAGTTTGATGAAGTAAGTATTTATGGTAACCCAATAAAAGATAAATCAATATTGAAGATTAAAACATTTAGTCCCAGTGAGAAAATTAATATAAGTTTATATGATTTAATGGGTAATAAGATTGTAAGTTTTTATGATGGATATTTGAATTCAAATCAAAGTGAATTTGAGTTAAATTTCAAAGAATTTGCAAGAGGACAATACTATATTGTTGTTTCAAGTGAGAATGATATAAAAAGTTTAGCAATTATATTAGAATAAGAATTTTAAGGAAAAAAAATGAATAGTAATGAGTTAATAAGCTTAGAAACAAAGTTTGGGGCGAATAATTACAAGCCATTAGATGTGATTTTAGAGTATGGCTCTGGTGTTTGGGTAACAGATGTAAATGGTAATAAATATCTTGATTGTTTAGCCGCATATTCAGCTGTAAATCAAGGACATTGTCATCCTAAAATTAGAAAAGCAATGGTTGACCAAGCAGAAAAAATAACTTTAACAAGTAGAGCATTTAGAAATGATAAGTTACCTTTATTGTATAAAAAACTGAATGAAATGACTGGATTTGAAATGTTTCTTCCTATGAATTCAGGTGCTGAAGCAGTAGAAAGTGCAATAAAAGCAGTTAGAAAGTGGGCATACAAGGTTAAAGGCGTATCTGAAAATAATGCAGAAATAATAGTTGCAACAAGTAATTTTCATGGTAGAACCCTTTCAGTTGTTAGCTTTTCAACAGAAGAGCAGTATAAATCTGGGTTTGGTCCTTTTACACCCGGTTTTAAAGTAGCAAAATATGGTGATTTAAAAGAGATTGAATCTCTAATCACAAACAACACTGCTGGAATAATGATTGAGCCGATTCAAGGTGAAGCAGGCATAATAATTCCACCGCAAGGATATTTAAAAGGAATTAGAGAGTTTTGCGATAAAAACAAAATTGCTTTTATATGCGATGAAATTCAATCTGGTCTAGGAAGAAGTGGTAAGTTATTCGCTTATGAATATGATGATATTAAACCTGATGTTGTAATTATCGGCAAAGCACTATCCGGTGGGTTTTACCCTGTATCTGCTGTTCTTTCATCAAAAGAGATACTTGGAGTGTTTAATCCAGGTGACCATGGTTCAACCTTTGGAGGTAATCCACTTGCTTGTGCTGTTGCAATAGCAGCTTTGGAAGTAATAGAAGATGAGAAATTAGTTAAAAACTCTTATGAACTTGGCGAGTATTTTATTTCAAAACTAAAAGAAATTAATAGCTTTAAAATAATAGATGTTCGCGGCAGAGGACTTTGGATTGGAATTGAATTAAATGAAAATGCAAGACCATATTGTGAAAAGTTAATGGAATTAGGAGTATTATGCAAGGATACACACGAGACAATCATAAGAGTTGCCCCACCACTAGTAATAACAAAAGAAGAAATAGATTGGGCGGTTGAAAAGTTCAAGCAAGTTTTTAAATAATTGAAAAAAGCACCTACTAGGTGCTTTTTTTTATTTAACAAATTTTTTCAAAATCATATCAATCGACGGTTCAGCTCTTAAATCTTCCATAGTCATTTTTAAGTGAAATGCCAATTTAGAAAGTTGTTCTACTTCTTCCTCACTTATTTTAGAGCCAGTTGTGTCTCCTGATGAATTAGCTACATAAATACCAGCAGCAGTAAGAATTTTCTTAAACTCTAAAGCAACATCAAGAGATATTTTTTGGTCTAATATTTCTGCAACTTCGGCAAGGCCAGATTTAAAATCTCTATGGTCGTTAATACTTTGTCTAAAAAAAGTACCAGGATTTTCTTCTAAAGATTTAAAAACTTCTTTTACAAAAATGTTATCAAAGTTCTTATGAGATTTAATAACCTTAGTTAAAGCGTTTTGCTCGTCTTTGTCAATTTTTCCATCAGCACCTGCAACACCGCGAAAAACCCACATTAATCCGTATTGAACGGTTTTCCATTCATCTTCGTCAAAATAATCTTTGTATCTCATTATTTACCTCTGGTAAATTTATTTTTTAATACTATCAATCAAATCTTTAATACTCGGCGATTGTTGTAGTTGGTTTTCTGTTACGCCTAACGACAAACCAACTTTTTTAATAACTTGGACTTCTTCATCACTAAATTTAGAACTAAAAATACCACCAGAACTATTCCCGATGAATACTCCAATTGCTATCAAAGTCTTTTTGAAAATTAAAATGTCTTTATAGGGAACTTTATCTTCTAAAACAGCAGAAATTTCTCTTAAATCTTCTTCCATTGTGGAAGAATCAATTTCAGAATCTTCATTGAAACTTTTACTAACGCTTGAAAGAACTTCTCTTGTCAAGTCATTATTAAATTCTTTATAGTTTTGCAAAACTTGCAAAAATGCTTTTTTCTCTTTTTTGTCAATTACACCATCGGCATTAGCAACTGCATGGAATACTAAGAAAGTTGCTTTTTCTAATATGCTCCATTCATCGCTTGATAATTTTTCTTTAATAGCCATTATAAACCCCTTTTTTAAGATTTGTTTATTATTTAATTTTCATAAAACTAAATACAAATATAAGAAATAATAACATTTTAAAAATTTATTTTTTAATAATTTTCAATTCTTTTAAAATATCTAACTGAAAATTTAATATTTCTGCCTTAAATTCTTTATAATCATCATTTATAAACTTATTGTGATTTAAAATTAATTCAACTAATTGCTTTCTGCAACTATTCAACATAAGGTCAATATTGCTTCCTGGCATAGCGTCACTTGAATTTATATATTGTTCAGTTGTTGAAATATCATCAATTAGATTTTGAATATTTTTATTGATTCCTTGTTTTTTTATGTTTTTTCCATAAAGAACTTCTTGTGCTTTGTCAAGTTTAGAAGTTAATGAATCACTTAAACTATAGACTTTCTTTTTAACTGAATCTTCCGCAATGGAATATTTTTTCTTAATTACTTCGATTGCTTCTCTTACATCTCTAAAGTTATCTGCAATTTGAGTTGTAACTTCAACTACTTGATATAAGCTATCTAACTTTTGAGATAGTGCATTGAATATCTTTTCATCAAATTTATTTCTTGGGTCGTATTTAACATTAACTTCTGTTGAATCCTTTCTGTTGTTGTATTCAACTATTATATTGTATTTACCTGGTTCGATAGGTTTTCCACCATTTTCAAAGAATTTCTCCGGTTTATTTTGGTTAGGGTATCTCAGTTTCTTAGCATCAAGTCCCCATTCTACAATATTAATTCCATCACTTACTTTTGTTCTTAGTTCTCTAATTTCTTCCCATTTTTGATTGTAAATCTTAATTGATGCCTCATCTCTTTTCAACTTAAATTGATTATCATTTTCTTCTTTTTGAAACTTTTCATCTTTAGGCTTTTCTTTTTTATTTTTATCAACTTTCGTTGAATCTTTACTTTGATTATTGATATAAAATGCAATTCTTGCATTTGCAGATATATTAGCCCCTTTGTAAGTTGCATCAGCATCAAATCTCTCTCCTAAATTTCTTCTAAAAGTAACTAAATAAGCGTCTTGTACTTCAAATACTTTCAATGTATCTTTTAAGAATTCTTTATCTTTAGCTAATTCTTGGAATGGAGCAATATTATCAAAAATCCATGCAGCACGTCCAAACGTTCCAATCACTAAATCATTATAGCTTTCATTAAAAGCAAAGTCAATAGTTGGTACTGAAGGGTATTTTTCATTCCATTTTTGCCATTTACTTCCTTTATCAAACGAAATGTATAATCCGTTTTCAGTTCCTAAAAAGTATAAATTTGGGGATTTTTCATCTTGCCAAAAAGAGTGAATATAAGAATCTATCCCCTTTCCTTCTAAAATATTAGACCATGATTTACCCATATTAGTTGTATAATACAAATATGCAGTCATATCACCTTGTCTATAATTATTCGCAATAACAAATGCTTCATTTTTATTATATTTAGAGGGTAAAATGTATGGTATCCATAAATGTTTAGAATACAAAGGAATTGATTTTGCTACGTTATCCCAGCTTATTCCTCCATTAGTAGTTATTTGAATATTCCCATCATCAGTGCCAACCCAAATTAATCCTCTTTCAATTTTTGAAGGAGCAATAGCTAAAATAGTGGTGTAATTCTCTGCACCAGTTGCATCGGCAGTTAAGCCGCCTGATTCTGCTTGTTTTTGTTTGGTAGTATCATTTGTTGTTAAATCTGGAGAAATTGTAATCCAACTTGCTCCGTTATCAGTTGATTTATGCAAAAATTGAGACCCAAAATAAACAGCATAATCAAAGGGATCTTGTGCTAATGCTGAGTTCCAATTAAATCTCAATGGAATACTATCAAATTCTGCTGGTTTTACATAATTCAATTTTCCAGTTTCTAAATCATATCTTTGCAATCTACCTTCCTGCCACATCGCATAGCCATAACGAGGGTTTGTTGCATCGGGAATAACATCAAATCCATCACCAAAAACTAATTCCTGCCAATATGAGTTTCTAATTCCACCAACTCGCCAGACTCTTGAGGGACCTATCCACGAGCCATTATCTTGCATACCTCCATATATATTATAAGGTATTTGATTATCAACACTTATATGATAAAACTGAGCAACAGGTAAATTTTCAACAAACCTCCAATTTTTCCCCATATCATAAGAGAAATTTAAACCGCCATCATTACCATCAATTAAAAAATTTGGATTTTCTGGGTCTATCCAAAAAGCATGGTGATCTGGATGAACACCATAATAAGGCAAAACAACGTCCCAAGTTCTTCCTCCATCTTCTGAGCGAGAAACAAGAGAAAATAATGTGTAAACTCTATTTTCATTTTTAGGGTCGACATAGATTTCAGAATAATAGAATGGTCTATCACCAAAGCCCTTATCAGTAACAAATTTCCAAGATTCACCACCATCAGTAGATTTATAAAAGGCATTTTTTTCGGATTCCACTGTTGCATAAACAATGTTATTTTTATTTTTAGAAATTGCAATACCAATTCTCCCTAACTCACCTTTTGGTAGTCCTTCTGTTATTTTCTTCCAGTGCTTACCAGCATCATAAGTAATATACAACCCAGAACCTTTTCCACCCGATTTAAAAAAATAAGGATTCCTTCTGTGTTCCCACATCGTAGCAATCATTTTATTTGGGTTAATTGGGTCTATAACTAAATCAGCACAACCTGTTTTCTCATCAATATATAACGATTTCTGCCAAGTTTCTCCCCCATCGGTAGTTTTGAAAACACCTCTTTCGTCACTATCAGCCCATGGGTTGCCAATAACCCCAAGAAAAACTACATCAGGATTCTCCCTATTAATTACTATTCTGTGAATATTTGAACTACTTTTGAGTCCTTTAAATTGCCAAGTTTTTCCACCATCAATAGATTTGAATATACCTTTTCCTGAGTTTAAAGAGTTCCGTGGATTTCCTTCACCTGTTCCAACCCAAATAACATCAGGGTTGTTTTCTTGTACTTTAACTGCACCTATTGATTGAACATCTATGGAATCAAAAATTGGAAACCAATCAATACCTCCGCTTGTAGATTTCCATAGACCTCCGGACGCAGTCCCCACATAAATCTCTTGCTTATTCATTAAATTTACATCAATTGAAGTAACCCTCCCTGACATTCCAGAAGGACCTATATTACGAGGTGCAAGCTTTGAAAATCTATTAAAATCTATTTCTTCAGAAGATAATATCAAAGTAAAAACAATAATTATTAAAAGGGTTCGCATATTTTACCAAAGTATAAAATTATAAAAAAGAATTTTCATTCTATTTACACAAATTTATTAAATTTTTGATAAAAATTAGTTTTTCTTTTGTTTAAGAAGAGATTGTTTTAAAAAGTTAGCGAAGGAAATATCTTCTTGAAGTTCTTTGGGTAATTCCTCTTCTTTAGTTTTGTTAGTTTGAGTTGAATTATCAAAATTAGAGTCCAGTTCAGAAATTTTAGAAATGGAATTGTCATTAGCTCCGATTACGAAACGTCTGCCTTCAATATTAACAATAAATAAAAAGGATTTAGATGAAAGTGCTTGTTTTGATTCGATTTTGATACTTTTTTGAGAAAATGATGTGCTTGTAAATTTTCCTGAGTATTTTTTTACAAAATAAAGCAACACTGCCACTACTCCAACAGTAATGATAAGTGTTGCAAAAGCATTTATAAGTGGATTCTCAAACAAATTTAAAATCCTAAATTAATTTTATTTAACTCCTCTTAATCGTTCAGAAGGATCGACAAGAGTTGTTACCCTAATACCGAAGTGTTTATCGATAACTACAACTTCACCTTCCGCAACTTTCTTGCCATTAATTAATACATCAACTGGTTCAGATACTAATTTATCAAATTCAATAACTGAACCTCTTCCTAATCTTAGAATATTACGGACAAGCATATTTGTTCTACCTAACTCTATAGAGACAGGTAGTTGCAAATCGTAAAGCAATTCTAATTTCGGGTCAGAAGGTGAGTAAACTGCTTCATCTGAATCTAACTCCGCGAAACCAGGTTCATCGACACTTCTATCACTTAAATCATCATTGAAATCCTGAGACCTTGAAGCATCAGCTTCTAAATCGCCACTTTGAATCAGTGCGTCTATTTCTTCTTGAGTCATTGTCATATAATTATTCCTCCGGAGCTTTATATGTTAAATCTAATTCTATTAAATCTTCGTCAGTTAATGGTCTTACAATTCTAACTGCTTTTTTACCTTCGACTGTTCCAGGTCTTGCAGCAAGTTTTCTTTTTTTACCAATAACAACTTCAATTTCTTGATTAATTCTTTTATCTAACTTAATTACATCACCTTTTTTCAGTTCTAAAAGTTCTCTTACACTTAATTGCGACTTACCTAATTCTGCATAAACAGGTAGAAAAGTTGTATCAATATGTCGTGATAACATTTTCATATTCTCACGCATTTTAGAATCTGAAACTTTAACAGTAGATGCTGTTATTTGTTGTTTATTTAACTGAGCTAATGTTTCTTCTAAAGCGAAAGTTGGGAAACATAAATTCATTAAAAATGATTGAGTTCCAATATTAACATCAAATGAAATAACAACAACAATTTCTGAAGCAGGAGCAATTTGAACGAAATCAGCTTCCATTTCAAGCCGAGCGAATTTGAAATTTAATTCAGCTATAGACTTCCAAGAGTTCCTTAAGTCTGAGAAAGCATGCTCGATAACTCCACGTATAACTGCTTGTTCAATTGGAGTAATATTCCTTGATTTTTCTTGTGTTTCTGCTGTTCCACCTAACATTCTTTCTAAAATTGTTAGAGCAAGAGCAGGATTAATTTCTAAAATACCGCTACCATCAGTCCCTTCTATGTCAAACACATATAAGCAACTTGGATTAGCAACAGATAATATAAATTCAGAGTAAAATAATTGGTCCACAGATGTAACGCTGATTGAAACAACTGTTTGCAACTTAGATACTAAATAGTAACCAAAAGTCTCGGCGAAACTTTCGTGAATGTTCTGTAAAGTACGGACTTGATTTTTTGAAATACGATTAGGACGTCGGAAGTCGTAGTTAGAGATTTCGCCTCTAACATTCTTACTCGTCAAAATCTCATCTACATCGACAGTCCCGGAGGACATATCAGAGAGAAGATTATCTATTTCATTTTGTGATAAAACATCTGACATAAAAATTCATTGTCCTAATTAAATTAACTATACAATATACTTATTGCATAATAAATTCTGTGAATTTAACTTCACGTAAAAAAATCTTTTTCTTTTGAAACAGCTCTTTCAATGCCTTTTCAATATTTACTCTTAAAGTCTCCTTGTTTCCAAGTATTTCAGGTTCTGTCATCTTCCCAACTTGCTCTATAACGATAGCCCGAGTATTTGCTAAAATTTTAGCCATATATGGACCATCTTTTTTAAGTTTTTCTTCCGCTTGGTCTTCAGGTGTTAAGATTTCAAATAATGAAGGATGGACTCTAAACTCAAGGTAAACTCTAATTGCAACAAACTTAGAAGAATTTAATGGATTTGTAGTGATCCTGTCTGTTTCAACATAATCGCGATGTTCATCTCCAGCAATAAACTCTTGTTCTTGTTCATCTATTTCAGACATTTTACCACTTGCCATTGGGTCGTCTTTAGCATGCTTCTCAGTCTTACTTTTGTTTTTGGGATCTTCTGCATTCTCAGGTGTTTTCAGTACAAACTTATAAATAAGTATGAATAACACAGCTTGAACGACAACAACAGAAAGTACAAGAATAATAACCGTAGTCAAGGACATTCCTTGCTTTTCACCAGACTTTTTCTTTTTACTTTCTACTTTCTCAGGTTCTTGATTTTCTGTTAATTCTGCCATAATATTTTTTTCAGTAGTTATACTTATTTATATATCGGATAAGTAAGCAAAAAAGTTTAATATTATTCTTTTTTGTTTAATTTCCAATATTTTCTAATACATCTTTAAAAACAATGCCAAGTTTTAAAATATTTAATATTCTTTTGATATTATTAAAGTTATATGATTTATATATTTTTATTAAGTAAAAATGTATGGTTAATAATATTATTAAAAGAATAATTTTAACCAATTATTTAAGAAGATATTTGAATGATCTCCATATTGC
Source organism: uncultured Hyphomicrobiales bacterium (assembly GCA_964465945.1). GTDB lineage: Bacteria > Bacteroidota > Ignavibacteria > Kapaibacteriales > UBA2268 > JAJRPT01. Next base: position 124,937 of record CAYXMM010000005.1, on the reverse strand, counting down.
AAAAAACGATACAAAAATAATAATGCATCCCCACACTTGATTAGGCAGGAATAGATACTTTTCCATATTCCCAGTATCGGACATCATCACTTCACCATTTTTGTCAAATGACTCAATCATCAAGTATGAAATTGACATATATACACTGATACAAGCTTGTATCCCTAAAAATAGGATTAAGTTCTTTTGTAATTTAATACTACCTTTTATAGAAGAGTAAGCACACAACACACCAAATAATAAAATTATAGGTGTACCAAACCAGTTCCTTACCCATATTATTGAAGAACTAATTAATAATATTGATAACAATATTAATGCGATTTTTGATGTTTTTTCTTCTTTAGATGCAATTATAAATATCGCACCAGCTATCGTTGGACCGATAGGACCGGCAAGAGCAACAAATCCCCTTGCCAAATCACCTATAAAATAGTCCCCTGAAGTCAATGCAACACCTGAACCATCAGAGTTTATTTCTAATTGGTGGAAGCTTCCTCCCATAATCAACGACATAAATCCGTGTGACATTTCATGAAACCAAGTACCTAATATTGTGAAAGGGTAAAAAATATATCGCCCTAACTCAAATTGAAGCAAAATTATTGATACCAGTGAATATACTGATATAATTGCTATTTTTTTTCTTTTTTCTGTTATTTCAATCATTTTAAAATTAAGGGTATAATCTACCTATCTCCCAGACTTTTTCTTTTAATTTATAAATCACTCTGTCATGAAGACGGCTTTGTCTCCCCTGCCAAAACTCAAAATATGTAGGTTTTAGAATAAATCCTCCCCAGTTCTCAGGACAACTTGGATTATCTGGATACATTTCTTGTAATTCTGAATATTTTTTTTCTAATGTATTTCTTGAATCTAACATTGAACTTTGATTCGACGCAATAGCACCAATTCTTGATTCATAAGGTCTTGAGTTAAAGTATAATTCAGTTTCTTCTCGAGAAACTTTACTAGCCACTCCTTCTATTCTAATTTGCCGAAACAAAGACTCCCAAAAGAACAAAATTGATGCATTTGGATTTTGAACTAACTCTCTACCCTTTTTAGAATTATAATTTGTAAAAAAAACAAATCCTTCTGAGTTATATTCCTTTAACAGCACAACTCTAGCGCTTGGTTGGCTATTTTCATTAACTGTTGCAAGAATCATAGCATTCGGTTCTAAAATCTCTTTCTCCTGCCTTGCAATCTCGAACCAATTTTTAAATAAATCAAAAGGGTCATTACTTAAATCTTCTTCATTTAATTCAAATTTATTATAATTAACTCTTAAATCATTTAAGTTTTCTTTCATAATTATTGTTTAATTACTTTTGTGTAATATTTAAGTTTATTATTATCGATTAGTATAATATACGTTCCAGCTATGAAATTTTCAAAATTAATTGTATGTTGTTTATTTGTAAATTTGCCTTCTTCTACTTTGTTACCATTAACATCATAAATTTCGTAATTACTATTTAAAAGTGAATTATCTACAACATCAATATTAAGCTGATTTGTTACAGGGTTTGGATATACGTTCATTTCATCAGTACTTATTTCTCTACTTACACCAGTCATTGTAATATTAAATTTACGAGTCTCACTCTTCACTCCAACTATATCACTATTCATTGCAGTTACACTCCAAGCATTTAATTTCTCTCTATTTGCTGGTTTGTCTTGACTGAGCGTAAATTTAATATCATCAGTGTTATAGTCTGTTGAACTAATTGTGTTTCCTTGCTCATCTAATTCATAAACACTTAATAAATAATTAGTTGCATTATCACTTCTTTCCCAAATAAAATTCCAATCATTATAAAACGCCAATGTACTATTTTCTGTTGGACTAACTAAAGAAATTGATGTTGGCAATGGTGGAGTTGTAAATTCGTAAATCTCAGACCAATCTCCAGCAATAGTCCCATCAACCGACCTAACTCTCCAAAAATATTTTTTATCTGGTTTCAAGTTAGCAGAAATTGAATTAAATGTATTAGAAGAGATATTCTTTTCATCGACTAACTTAAGTGAAAACGTTGCTCTATCTCCGACCATTATATCATATTTTAATTTGTCGTTTACTTTCTCCCATTCAAAATATGGTTTAATTCTTACTGAAATATCCTTATTAACTGGTGAAATTAAATTTGGGGTTTGAGGGCTATATTTTTCAGTAGTAAATGAATATACATTACTCCAACTACTTCTTTTTCCTCCATCTAAAGCTTGCACTCTCCAGTAATATGTCTTCTCGTTTGCAAGCATAGTAGATACATAAGAATGACCTGAAAAATTTGTTTTATCTTCGACTAAACTTGAGAAATTACTTTGTTCTGATATTTGAACATTATATATATAGTTATTATCGTCATTTGACCAAGTAAACGCTTGATTTAACTTAACATTAGTAGCATTTTGAGCAGGTGTAAGCAAAGTCGGCATTACCACATTTCCACCAGGACCATCGCCAAGAATAAATGTATATGAGTAATTTTTAGATGCACCATTGAATTTTACATTTTTAATTTCAACTGAATAAGTTTCATAATAATTCAAATCAGAGCATTTCCATTTAATCATGTTAGTTAATGCACCACCGCCAGAGTTATCAGATTCTATACTATTAACTCCAATGGTATTACCTTTAGAATCTTTCATTGAAATAGTTGTTGCAGAATAATCCATATTATTATTATACCAATTCACTTTATCGCCTATTGCATGGAATGATAAATACCAACCATTTTGGAAATAATTTTTATCATAGTTTCCTTGTGGATAAGCAACATAGTCAATATTTGTGCTTGCAATATTTGCTCCTAAATTATCCATATATTTAAAGTTCATTCCAGTAACATTGTATCCGCCAACATTGCCATCAACTCTACCAAAGGACATTTTATCAACAAAAGGGTTAATTATCGCTCTTCTATGTCCTAAACTTTCAACACTTTCATCTATCATCCAATTAATAAACCCTACTTCTGAACTAATATTTGACTGACCACTTGACATAAAAATAAATAAGTTTGAATTTTCATTTCCATAATAAGCGTCCTGGGAAAAGCAAGACCAGTTTGAAGGAGGTTGATGAGACAATGCTCTATTTGCAACTGTAACTAAAGCACCTTTTTGTGCATATTTATCGCCACTATAGTCATATTCTACCGGAGGTATTCCGTGCATTGACCTTATCCTATTAACATAATTAAGTGCTTTTTCTTTTTCTGCATCCGTTAATTCGCCTTCTTTACAAGAACTTACATCCGGTTGCACTTTATAAATTGATTGAGAAAATAAATTAAAATTAAAATATAGTAAAAAACCTACAATTAATGTTTTTATCATTTTGCCTCCTTTTTTTAAATAAATTATTCAAAAATAATAAAATTTATCTTATTTTTGCTTATTGTAAATTACAAATAGAAGTTTAATAAAAATTATGCTCTAATATTTTTATTTTAAATAAGTTGTTGTTATATTTGTAATTCTGAAAATGAAAAAATCAAAATTGTTTAATAGTTAAATAGAAAAGGTACTATGGGAAAAAGCGTAACAAAAGCGGACATAGTGAATAAAATCGCTGAGGAAACAGGTTTAACAAAAGTTGAGACAAAAACTGTTGTTGAAGGAATGTTTCAATTTATCATTGATACAGTAGCTACTGGCGAAAGAATTGAATTAAGAGGTTTTGGTGTTTTCAATAGCAAAAGTAGAAAACCAAGAATGGCAAGAAATCCAAAAACAGGTGAGGAAGTTCCTTTAGATAAAAGATTTGTACCTGTTTTTAAACCATCACCAGAATTCACTTCAAAAGTTAACGATTCATTATTAGATTAAGTAAGAGGATAATATGCCTTGCGGTAAAAAGAGAAAACGCCATAAAATGGCTACTCATAAAAGAAAAAAACGTTTGAGAAAAAACAGACATAAACGTAAATAATAAAAAAGGACTTTAAAAGTCCTTTTTTTATTCTTTTAGTACAACTCTATTTTAGGATTATTCACAATATTAATAGTATTAATTTCATTTTCTAACCTTTAATTAATTTAAGAACTTATAAGTGGAAAGGAATTTATTGCCATTGTAATAGTAAGTTAATGTTAAGAAATATGCAGAATTTTTGCTCAGCTTTGGAAATGTGTTTTCATTTCATAAATATATTTCGTTTGATGACCTGACTCACTCAATAATTAACTTTTCTGTTTCAATGCTTTCAGATGTTTTTATTGAAATTATATAAACACCTTTGCTGATGTTTGGTAAATTGAGTTGGTAAATGCTATGGGCTTTAAAATCGCTCACTTCATAAACTTCTAACCCAGATAAGTCTATTATTTTTAGTGATATAATTTCAACATTGTCATTTTCTGAAATTATATTTATTTGATTATTCTTTACTGGATTTGGGTAAATTTTGAAGTTACTTAAACTTGGATTATTGCCTTCTGCTTCAAACACTTGCTTGCCAGAACTTGAACCCGCAGCCAATATATACGACGGCGACATATAAATCACCTTAGTATCTTTATCTATTAACTGTATTCTTAGATTTTTTTTACTTAAAATCTCTTCTGATGGTTTCCATTTGTAAGTTGAGTTTGAAGTTGAAAATACCTTTGAATCTAATTCAATCCACTTTCCAGTGCTATAGTTCCAGTACTGAAGTTTCACATTTGAATCAAATTTTCTATCCAATAACTCAATTACTGCATATTTATCTTTTTCTACTTTTTCTCCACCATATTTTATTTTACCATTCTTTGAAAATAAAATATTTAGTGAAAACAATATTAATATTAATGCTTTCATTTACTTCTCTCCTTTTATTAATTTTAAAACTTTTACTTCGTTTTGGGTTTTCACTTGGCAAATCAATAAATTATAGTTTATAAGATTTATAGGAATTTTTAGTTCCATATTATTGTTAAAATTCCCAGAATATATTTCTTTACCTAAAATATCAAATAAGCATATTTGTCTTATATTATTTTCGTTTGATTTTACAAATAGTACATTATTTCCTGCGTAAGCAACAATGTCAACTTCATTTTTGCTTACAATACCAACTGAACTCGCAACATCAGTTACAAACAAGTTTTCACTATTGTATGCATATATCTGCTTGTTAAAGTAACAAAATTTTAAGAAACCTGCATTATTAAATTCTGGGGTCGAAATCTTTATCCATTTTTCACAACGATTATCAGAATACATCAATGAAACATTAGCTTCTTCATCTTTCACCAGAATAATATATTTGTTGTTAAATTCAAAAAAGTCTGAAACAAACTCAACTTTCGAATCAAACTCATAAACTGTTCTTCTCCAGTCTCTCGAGATAGAATCTACAGTTAAAGAGTCATAAGTAAAATATTTAGATAGAAATTGTTTGTCAATAATTTCATTTTTTGAATTTTTATATCCATCAATAGCGTCTAATTCAAAATAATTTAAAGGATTATCATCGTTTAAATTATCTATTGAAAACTTTATACTAGCTGTCAATAATTCTTTATTGCTCTCACTTACTACAGTAAATCCTCTATAATTGCTTGTAAACTTTGAACTACCATTTTGAAAATAATTATTAGTAGAGTAGCTCGCATAGGTTGAATCTGCAGTAAATCCACAATAAGTATAATTATCAAAAGTATTACTTGCTATATTAACATCATAATTTGTGTCGTCAGGTAAAGTTTTACTCCTGTTTGGATTAATTATTCCAAATACCTCATAATCACCATAACTATCAAATCTATGTATTTGGTATTGTCTAGATTCACCAGGTTTCATTGAGTACATAATTATAGTAGTGTCAGGATTATCTGTAATTGCTTCTCTTGTTTGTATCATCATATTGGGTTCAATAATTGTATCTCCACCAAATTTGAATTTATTATAATATTGCATTGTATAATCGTCCCAATCATTTTTACTTATTCTTGTTTGTTTAATCAAGCGTTGACTACCATCAGTATATTTTACAAGAATATAAAATCGATTTTTTTCAATGTAAATTGAAAGTATTTTCTCAACATTTTCATCTATATTTCTTGAATCACCTCCAAACCAGTCATTTTCCCCGTTAACATAATTATGAAAGGAAAATACATAATTATCCTTGTTTTGCAATATGTAGATTACTTTATCACCATCAGAAACAATTAAATCAGCATATGTACATTTTCTTCCAAAAAATTCAATGTCTGCTTTTTTCCATTCAAATTCTTGTGATTTCAAATTAATAAAAGAAACCATAAAAAAGCAAACTACTATTTGCATTTTGTTACTCTTTTTCAAATTTAGTATCATTACCTACATCCTCCGATTTATATAGTTCTATTTTAAATTTTGTTTTTACTGGTTTGTTATCAGCGTTTTTTATTTCTTTACCAGAAATACCATTAGTGGGGTGAGCTCCGAACCAAGAGTTTTTCCAAGAAGTCAAAAAACCACCAGAACCATAATAATCATTATTTGACGCAGTCTCCACTTCTTTTAGAATAGATTCATATATGTATAATATTTGCGCTCCTATAACTGGGTTTGTAGCAAATGCTAAAATAATGCCACTAACATTTGCTTCTATTGATATACCATCTTTAAAGCCCTTTGGATAACTGCCAACATTGTACGTTAAATTATATTTTGTTTTAAAGTCAAGTACTGTTTGTGCAAATTTAATAAAATTTTTAATTAAAACCAAAATATTATTTTACTTTTTTTAATTTTTAAATTATTTATTAAAGAAAGCATGGCTAAAGTTACTTTTTATTCCTTTAACGCCCCATAAAGCATTCCTTGAACTATTTGTTTTTTGAATATTAGGTATAATATAATCATTGGAATTGCGGCTATACTTGCACCTGCCATTAGTTGCCCCCAATCTATTGATTGCTTGCCGAAGAAAAAAGTTAGTCCAACAGGTAATGTAAACATATTTTCGCTATTTGTGAAAAGGAATGGAAATAGAAATGAGTTCCAGTTTCCAAGGAATGTATAAATTGTTAATACTATAATGACTGGCTTACACATTGGAAGAATTACTTTTAATAAAATATAAAATTCACTTGCGCCATCTATTTTTGCAGCGTCTTCTAATTCTAAAGGTATCTTTTCTATGTATTGTTTTAATAGGAAAATTCCGAATGGAGTTATAGCCCAAGGAAGTATTAATGCATAATAGGTGTCTATCCAGCCAAAATTTACCATAAGCCGATATAGTGGTATCATAATAATGTGAGGTGGAATTATTAGAACTGATAGTGTGGATATAAAAATTAATTTATTTATTTTATTTGTTTTCCGTGCTAATACATAAGCAACTAGTAGACAAAAAATTATATTTAATATAGTTACTACTGATGAAACAAAAACCGAATTTAAAATTAAATTAAAGAAATTATTAGAATTAAAAATATCATAATAATTACGAATTGAAAAACCACCTGAAAAAAACTCTAAAATAGATGTAACCTGCCCTGCATTTGATTTAATTGAGAGCAAAAACATCCATAGCATCGGGAAAAGCATAATAACAGAGATTACAAAAAATATAATATTTTTGATTCTCATTAAGAAACTACTTTAATTAACTACATTATAGTAAAAGAATCCTGATAATAATTCTGCTAATTCATTTTCTGTCTGTTTGTAGCTACCAACGCTATTTCCATTAAAAATAAATGCAAAAGCTAATCTTTCACCATCTATTGTGGTTGTATATCCTGCTAATCCGCTTGCATTTCTTAAAGTACCTGTTTTGGCATGGACATAAGTTTCAGCAGAAGTTTCGTGCATTCTATTTCTTAAAGTCCCGTCTTTTGATGCAATAGATAAAGAATTATAATATTCTTTACCAAACGCTTGTTGTGTAGCAGTACTTAATAATTGAACTACACTTTTAGCAGTAACTTTATTCCTTCTTGATAAGCCAGACCCGTCATTTATGTCGCAATTAGGACATTCAATTTTTAATTTATCTAATGTAGAGAATAGCAAGTCTCTACTATTATCATAATCTCTTTTAAATCTACTATTACGTGAAGCATTCATTTTAAAAAGATGTTCCGCTAAGTAATTATCAGAGTTTTTATTTGTGATATTTACTATATCAATTAAAGGTCTTTGAGAACTTGCTAATAATTTTAATTCAGTTGCATCAGAAGTTTCTGGTCTTTTACAAACATTAAAATTTCCAGTAAAACTAATATTATTTTGCGCCAGTGAATTTTGAATAAGCTTATATGATTGTTCACCTGTTTTTCGAGAAATTGAGAAAGCGGATATTTCACCAACTGGTTCTACTACTTCATTATCGCCTGAATACTCAACCCTATTTGTTTCATCATCAAAACAAGATAAATCAAACATAATATCGCCTTCTATTTTATTGACTCCTTTTGCTTTGACTTTAAAAAACAAATCATCAATATCATTTTTAGAAAGTAAGGCATCGCCATTACCAACAATATATAAGTGATTATTTATAACTTTGTCGTCAATATCATTGTCTTCATACCAAACTTCTGTATTAATAGTTGCATCATTTCCGAAGTTATATAAAGCATTAAATGTGGTAAACAGTTTAGTGATAGAAGCCGGAGTTAAAGGTGTATTTTCATTCAAATTAATTAAATACTCTTTTCTATCAAGAGAATAAACGCAAACTCCATAATTTGCTCGAACTATTGGATCTCTTGATAAAATCGCTTTAAAATCTCTTTTTAGTTCTTCAATAGAATTTAAACTATCCTTTTTGCTAATATAAGGTAAAATATTAGGATTAATTGGGTTTTGTGAAAAGACGAAACACGAAGTAAGAATAGCTAAGATAAATATTCTTAACATTTTAGTCCCCCGAATAAAGTGTTATTTGCAAAAATACAAAAATAAATTAATTTTCTAACAAAGCACCTTTTTTATATGCTTTGTATACAACGTATATAGACGTCCCAACTAAGAATAAAATTGTTCCTAAAATTAAAATCAAACTTCTTTGAGGAGCTGATTTTTTAAAAGGCAAATAAGCTTCATCTAAAACTTCAATAACTGGAGTGTCTTTTTCTTCTTGAATATACTCTTGATGTTTTTGAGTTTCAAGGTATAAAATTACTTTTTCAAGAATTGTTCTGTCCCTATAAAGGGTTGCGAACTGTCTTGCTAAATCTGGAACTTTTGAAAGTGGAATAGAAAATTTATCGCTACCTAATCCACCACTTTGTACTTGTGTATATTGGCTCTTTAATAGTTCTACCTGCTCTTTTAAAATATTAACTTTTTCGGAGTTAGGTGCCATTTGTAATTTTGCAAGATTGAGTTCATATTCAGCTTTAATAATTTGGCTTCCTATATCGATAGCACTTTGAACAATAGCTTTAGTTTGTTCTTCAATTTCTAAAACATTATTTGTTTCTTGAAAATTCTGTAATAAGAAGGCGACTGAGTCCAATTGTTTGTTATATTTTGCAATTTCCCCTTCAATATAAATTCTTGAGCTTTTAGCAGAAGAATTACTCTTTTCCTTTAAAACATCATCTAAGGAACTCGCAAACGCATCAGCTGCAACTTTAACTAAATTCTTAGTAAATTCAATGTCATCATTACTTGCTAAATAATCCGTTTTCATTTCACAAACTAATCTAATAATCCCACTCTTCTCAACATCAACTTCTACAGAAGAGGCTAACATACCTTGTAAAACTAGTCTATTAACTTTTGAAAATTGACTTAATGTGTCCAACTTTAATTTATTAATAACTCTTCCTGTTACAGATTTACTTTTCAAAATATCAGCATACAAACCTGATTTACTCTCACTCATACCGCCAAAACTTAAGGCAGAACCAGCAAAATTTGAAATAAAACTCGACAATGCTCCACCAGAACTACCACCTTTTGGAGGCATTATTGAAAGTTCAGACTTATACATTTGAGGCATAATAAAAGTATATCCTAACAAAAGTATATCTAAAATAAAAACAATTAATATAATTTTCTTAATATTAAGTTTAATAACTTGTAAAAATTTATATAAATTCAATTCTCTCATTCTTTTTCCTAACGCTTAACTGATAATGAAATAATTAAGCTCACAAGTGTAATAATTTGAGCTATAACAGAACTATAAGCAAGCACTCGTTCCCAGAAGTCAATTTCTTTTTGAGGTGGAACCAAAATCACATCTCCTGGCTCAATTTTATAGTTCATATCTGAAGCTAAAAATTGTTCTCCACCTGGTTTAGTAATAAAAGTCTCATCGTCATCGGCTCTATATCCAAAGCCACCAGCAAGAGCAATATAATCCATATATGTAAATTCTTCTTTATAAATAATTGACCCTGGATTGTTTACCCGTCCTTGTACAGTAACATAATTTTTCTTACGCGGAATATATAATGAATCCCTATCGTCAACAATAATATTATCAATTGAGTTTTCATCTTTAATAGCGTCGATTAAATCAACAGCCATTGACCCTTTTTTCTCTCTAATTCTTGCTTGGAAGTATCTAATTTCAGATTCAGACATATCACTCATTGGTATTTTTTTTAACCTTTCAAGCTCATTATCTGGCAAATCGGCTTCTTTCTGTCTTACAAATTCGGCTAATTTAGGAGCTGCTTCTTCGGTGAAACCTCCTGCCCTTTTAATTATATCCGAAATTCTTGTTTCTTCTGAGTTAATAGAATATTTGCCCGGGAACTTAACTTCTCCGTCTATTTTAATATACCTATTTTTCACCCATTCAGGCACTTTTCTAATATAAACTCTATCACCTGGTTCTAATGGGAAGTCTCCATCAAGGGTAATATTGAAATTATAAATATTATCTTTCCAACTTGATAAATTTAGATACTTAGTTTCAAAAGTTTGTGTATTTTTATTATATCTTGTGAATTCAACTGAATCCAAATATGAAGTAATTAAAAAACCTTGAGCAAATCTTATAAGAGTCGACAATGAATCTCCTTTTACATATTCAAAATTTGCGTCCTTAATTGGTACTTCGCCCGAAATATGAATATCAACATCTAATGAGACTTCAGGAACAATGATATTATCACCACCCTGCATATAAGGATTCAATTCTTCGTCTGCTGTTGTGAAGTATTTTGTTAGATCGACATCTAAAACTTCTTTAGTTACGGCTCTAATTATTTTGATTTTTCGTGTAGAAGAATTAGCTTTAAGTGCTCCAGCTTTATCTAAAACCTCAGAAACTCTATCTGTAGCATACACTGGTATAGTCATTGATTTAGGAACATTGCCACTAAGTCTGACTTTAAATTGCCTTACTTTATAAAGAACAATATATATTTGATTTGTAGTATATACTTTCTTTATGCTTTTTTCTATCAGCTTATAAACTTCGTTTAAAGTATTATCTTTGATTTCAAACATTCCAATTTTAGGAATATATATTTTGTTATCAGGTGAAACAGTAACCATGATTTCTTTTGGCTCATATTGCATAATTGTTACTTTAAACTCATCACCAGGTCCAACTATATATTTTTCAGGGTCAACGGGTTTATCAACTAAACCTTTATTATCGTCTGATACTTCTTGCGAGCGTAATACCGACAAAGTATCAACTGCACCTGGCATAGCACCTGTTATTGATCTATTTGTTTGTGCGTTTGAGAATTGAGAAAAAATTATAAGTGATAAAATTAATACTTTTATTTTCATTTAATTTTTTTAATTTTTATTTTTGTAAGAAAATAGAAAGCAAATTAATAAATGTTTAATAATTATACACAATTAGCGATAAAATTTGCAAAATTAAGTGGTGAAGAATTAAAAAATGGTTTCAACACTAATTTTAAAATTAGCACGAAATCTAATCAAAACGACCTAGTTACTGAATACGATTTAAAAGCTGAAAAGATAATAATTAATGAAATTAAAGCAAATTTTCCTGAACATAATATTCTTACTGAGGAGTCAGGACAGCTCACAAATTCAACTTCAGAATATACTTGGATAATTGACCCATTAGATGGAACAGTAAATTTTGCAAACGGGGTTCCAATTTTTTCTGTAAGTATTGCTTTAAAATTTAATGAAAATATTATTTCAGGTGTAGTTTATAATCCGATTAGTAATGAACTTTTTTATGCAGAAAAAGGTAAAGGAGCTTACCTAAATGAGAAAAAAATTGAAGTTTCTAAAAATTCTGGTATATTAAAATCGTTATTAGTAACAGGTTTTCCTTATAATATATCCGAAAATCCACAAAATTGCCTAGATACTTTTGTTAGAGTTGCTCTCAAAGGAATGCCAATTAGGCGACTTGGTTCTGCAGCGTTAGATTTATGTTATGTTGCTGCAGGTAAATTTGATGGTTTCTGGGAAGTTACTCTCAAGCCATGGGATATAGCAGCAGGAATGTTAATTCTCGAAGAGGCAGGAGGAAAAATTACTAATTATCAAGGGCAAGAACATACATTGTTTGAACCCAACTTAATAGGAACTAATTCATTAATTCACAATAATTTATTAAAGTTAATAAATGAAAATTAAAGCTACTTATATGTCAGGTGCTGGAAATTTGTTTTCTGTTATTGATAATAGAAAATATGATTTCAGTATCAAGCAAGGTGAAATTTTAGCTAAAATATTATGCTCTAAAAATGATTTGAATGATTTTCAAACAGAAGGGCTAATGTTTTTAGAAAAACATAATGAAAATTTAGATTTTGAATGTAAGTTTTTTAACCCTGATGGTTCTACAGGAATGATGTGTGGAAATGGAGGCAGGGCAATTACTCGTTTTGCTGAATTAAGCGGAATGTTATACAATAAAAGCTCTATAAAGTTTCTAATGTCCGGGAGTATTTATCATTCCGAAATTCTTGGGAGTGAAATAAAACTCTTTATGCCTCCTCCATCAATTTTACCTTATCGACAAGAAATCACCATTAATAATCAAATAATTACCGGATATTTCTCAAATACTGGTACATTTCATTTTGTTTTAAACACTGAAGAGAATTATATTGATTTTAATAACTTTAATATTAATGAAATCGGTTCTAAAATTCGACTACACAACTCTTTTGAACCAAACGGAACAAATGTAAATTTTACAAAATTAGAAGGCAATTCTATTCATCTTAGAACATTTGAAAAGGGTGTGGAAGCAGAGACTGGTGCTTGTGGAACAGGTGCGGTAGCGACTGCACTTACATATAATATGTTTTATAATATAGAGTTTCCAATTTCAATTATTCCTACAAGTAAAGAAAATCTTACAATAGACATTGTCAAAGAAAATGATGGAATTAAAAATATAATTTTACAAGGACCCGCGAAAGTATTGTATGAAATCGAACTTAATTTAACTGATAAGATTCTTTTAGTTTGATTCTAAAAATTTGTTTAAATCTAATATACTTTCTTCAAACATTTCTTCTTGCACAAAATGCCCACAATCATATTTATGTAAAACTGGTTTTTTGATTTTTTCAAGCCAAATATTAAGATATTTTTCATTGATAAATTTATCTTTCATTCCCCACAGAAATAATATTTCCTTTTTATTCAAAACATCGGCTTTTTCCCAGTAAGACTCATACCAATCCGATGAACCATTAAGAGACAGAGCAATATCATAAAGCCCTTTTCTTGATTGCTTGTTTGGAAACGGAAGCAAATAATGTTTATGTAATTCATTTGTTAACTTAGATTTATTATAAAAGGCTTTCTTAAGTAACACTTTAAGCGAAAAGTTTAAATTCAAATATAAAAACTTACCTAATTTGCTTTTAATTATCTTGTCAATTTTAATAACATCAATATTATTTTTGTTAGACCAGAGCCAGGTATTGAAAATAACAATTTTCTTAATATTGTCAATATTATCAATAGCATAAGGCAAGCCGATAACCCCTCCAAAGTCATGCACAACTAAATTTATTTCATTTAAACCAAGTTCTTTAATAAACCCTGTTAATAATTTGTTATGAAATTCTGGATTGCAAAACTCATCGGTCAATTTGTCAGATAACCCAAAGCCAAAGTTATCTAATGCAATACATCTGTAATTCTTAGATAAATTTTTTATGTAATTTCTATATAAAAACGACCAAGTAGGCGTGCCGTGAACAAAAAGAATTACTTCCCCTTGCCCTTCATCTATATAATGTATTTTGCCAAATTGAGTTTTAAAATACTTCGATTGAAAAGGGTACAACGCAGTTTTTAACATATTAGTTTAATTTGCTTAGATAATAATAAACAAAATTAAATATTTAATAAGTTCTATATGTTGGTCTATACCAACATATTACAGTTTAACTGTTTTAATTAATTTGCTTAAATTTGTTGGGTCAATCCTTAAATATGAAGCTAAATCTTTTCTTGTAACCAAGTATAATAGTTCTGGTCTTTTTCGGATAAGTGACTCAAATCGGGATTTCATATCTAAAGCATTCAAATCATATTGTCTATCTATTACCATAAATAATATTTGTTCTGTAATTTTCCTAAATAAAGTTTCAATTTTACGGTACTTTGCCATAAATGATTCATGTTTATTGTATGAAATTGTTAGTAATAAAGATTGAGATACTGTCTCTAAAAAATATTTGGATGGTGTCTGGAGAACAAAAGAATCTGGGATCCCAGAGAGAGAAGGAAAGTATGTAAACTCTACTATTTGGGCTTTTTCGCTTGAATACTGGTATGACTTTTGTACACCTTCTAACACAAAATACATATTCTTTTGAATATTACCTGATTCTGTTAAAATAGTTTTTGGTGGAATTGAAAGCAAATCCCATTGACTATAATATTCTTGAAGTATTTCTATTTCAATTTGATAAATTGAATTAAAAAATAAAAAAAACTTCTCAAAATATTTTTCTTCCATAAACTTTTTTTTATTATTAAAATTGTAATCCTAATTAAAAATATATTATATTTCAAAAATAAAATTATTTATGTTAATTTTGACTTTGAATTTTAATTTTTTTTAAAAAAATGTATTATTTTTTCTTTTTATTTTGTTGTCTCAATGTTTTTAGTCAAGAGCCAAATAATAGCTCCCCTTATAGTGCCGTTTATAATCATTTAAAATTCCTTCAAGTTGAAAGTTATATTCCAATAAAGTCTGCAGAAAGTTTTTATATTAAAGATAAAGCAAAAGCAATTGACTATGCTATTAAACTTAAAAAATATTTAGATGCAACAGGGAAATATGTAGAAGAAGAAAAATTACCTAAAAATAACGATTATATTGACAGTACAAGCAAGCTTCCTATTTGTTATTTATTTGATGATGACAAAGATATTTATGTTGAAAAGTATAATGGCAAATGGTATTATTCTAAACACACTATTGAATTGATTCCGAAGTTGTATAGTTCTATTTCTTCAAGTAAGGTAGATGGAATTATCAACTCTCTTCCTTCAATTTTCACTTCTACTTTCTTGGAAATTGCTCTTTGGAAATACATTGGTTTAGTTTTATTCTTAATTACTGGTTTCTTTTTACATTTAATTATTAAAAGAATTGTCAATAAGTATGTTTTGATTTTTATCAAAAGATTTACACGTGGTCAAGTCCCTTTACATCCAATTAACCATGCATCAAGTCCGTTTAGTCTATGTTTAACAATATTCATATTATCTTACTTATTAGTTTATTTACAACTTCCAATTGAATTAACAAAAAATATAAACTCACTCGTAAAGTTTTCATATCCCTTTTTATTAACTATTGTTTTCTATAGAGTTACCGATGTTATTGCAGATATATTTGAAGTAATTGCAACTAAAACAAAATCAACAACAGATGATAAACTTATTCCACTTGCAAGAATGACTATTAAAATCGTTGTCGTTGTTGTTGGGAGTTTTTATATTGTTGATAGTTTTGGGATAGATTATACCCCATTGCTTGCTGGGGCATCTATTGGTGGATTAGCATTAGCGCTGGCAGCGCAAGAAACTGTTAAGAATTTCTTTGGTTCAATCACTATCTTCACGGATAAACCATTTGAAATTGGCGATTATATTATGTTTGATAATTCAGAAGGAAATGTAGAAGAAGTAGGGGTGCGTTCAACAAGAGTAAGGACTTTCTATGATTCAGTAATTTCAATTCCTAATGGGAAAATAGCTGATATGAAAATCGATAATATGGGATTAAGAAAAATTAGAAGGTACAAAACGACTTTAAATTTAAGTTTTGAAACTCCAGTTGAAAAAGCAGAGCAGTTTGTTATAAAAATGAAAGATTGGGTAGAGAAAAGTACTCTCACAACAAAAAAAGACAATGAAATTAGCATATATGATATATCTAATTCGTCAATACAGATTTTAGTGTATATATTCTTTAATGTAGATAATTGGACTGATGAATTAAAAGGAAGACAAGCATTCATCATAGAGAGTTTTAGGGTTGCAAAAGAATTAGAAATTAAATTTGCTTACCCAACTCAATCAATTAAAATTGAAGAAATAAAATCTAATGATTTTTTAAATAAGGATTTTAATGCGTAAAGATGAAATTTTAGATGAAATATTTCAACTTCTTAAAAATGAAATTCTAAAGAATGAAAACACAAATAGAAAGGTAGTTGAATACAAGTCGCCCGAAGAGTTAAAACATATTTTTAAGAATAATTTTGATTTCGGAAGTTCTGATGAAGAACTAATTGATCTAATAAACAATTATATTAAATTTTCTGTTAAAACATCTTCTAAACAGTTTCATAATCAACTTTTTGCTGGAACAAGTCTGCCCTCACTCTTGGGTGAATTAACGAGTGTAGTCATGAACGCATCAAATTACACTTATGAAGTCTCGCCTATTGGAACTATAATGGAAAGAGACTTAATTCAAAAAATGATGAGTAAAATTGGATATAACTCCGGAAATGGAACTTTTTTAACTGGTGGAAGCAATGGTAATCTTGTTGCTCTTCTATGCGCAAGGCAACAATTTCTGTCTCAAATTAAAATCGAAGGACTTTATAATTTACCTAAACTTACAATTTTTGCAAATGAAAAATCTCATTATTCCTTTGAAAAAGCAGCAAATGTCTTAGGAATGGGAATTGACTCTGTTATTTATGTTAGTTCTGATGAAAATGGCGAAATGATCCCAAGTGATTTGAAAAAAAAAGTTAGTCTATCAATTGAACGCGGTGAAAAACCATTCTTTGTTGTTGCAACAGCAGGAACAACTGAATATGGCTCTTTTGACCCAATATCTGAAATTTATAAAATTACGCAAAAACATAATTTATGGCTTCATATTGATGGTGCTTGGGGTGGAAGTATTCTTTTAAGTGAAAAACATAAACAACTTTTAAATGGTTGCGAATTATCTGATTCTTTTGTTTGGGACCCTCATAAGATGATGAATGTTCCTTTAGTTTGTAGTGCATTTTTCACAAAGCATATTGGATTACTTGAAAACACTGTTTCCACTGACCGAGCGGGTTATATATTCCACGAACACGACTTAATGGATTATGATTTAGGGCGCCTTTCTTTACAATGTGGTAGAAGAGTTGATGTTTTGAAACTTTGGTTAGCGTGGAATTATTTTGGAGATATTGGTTGGAATAATCAAATAAACTACTTGTTTGAAACTGCTAATAAAGTTAAAGAGCATATCAAAAATCAAAATGAACTTGAACTTATTGTTGAACCAAAATCTCTAAATATACTTTTCCGAGTTAAAGCAGCAGAAGATTTAGATTCAGATAAGTTTAATTTAGCAATAAGAGAGAAAATGAGACTTGACGGAACGTCTATGTGTAACTACACAAGAGTTAATAATATGCTTGTTTTTCGGCTTATAATAATTAACCCTGAAAAAACTTTTGATGATTATCTCAATTTTTTTGCTAATTTAAGATTGGCAAAAGAACAAATTGAAAATAGTATAATCTATGCTTAACAAAATCAATCTATTCGATATTAATAATAAAAAAGAAGTAGTTATTGAAAAAGAACGTAGTTCTAATGCCATTAAGAGTTTAATTGTTTTAGTTACAATTATTATATGTTCAAGCTTCTATATTCTAAGAATAAATAATGATTCCTCAAGTGGAAGTTTTGAAATTCCCAGTGAAGGTTTTGTCTGGACAGGTGAAGACTTGATTGCAGATTATTCATTCCCAATCAAAAGATCGCCCGATGAATATCAAAATGATTTGAATGAAATATCATTAAATTCGTATCTAATTTTTGACAAAATAAATAATGTGTATAAGCAAGAATCTGATAAACTAAATAATATTAGCAATAAATATATTTTTGAAAACAATATTAAAGAAGTCGATCCAATTAGTAAAGTTGAAAAAATAAATAATATAGTTGACAACTTCCTAAAAGATATTTATAATGGAGCCTATATTAATTTAGATTTGTTTGAAGTCAAAAATCTTTTAATTTATTCAAAAGAAAATCAAAAACGAACTATTATTCCAATTGAGTATATTTATGACATTGATAGGGTTAAAAACGTATTTAACACTCTTAATACAAAGTCAATTAATGAAAAGTATTCTAATTTCATTTTAAATGAATTAATAGCTAATTTAAAACCAAACAACATTTATAACCAACAATTAACAGATATTGAGATTGAGATACTTAAAAAATCTATTCCTAAAACAGTAGGATTTGTTAGTGTTGGAGAAACAATAATAAAAAAAGGAGATGTTGTAAATAATGAACAGCTTTTAAAATTACAATCATACAAATCATCAGTATTCCAACGTGAATCAAAAAATAGCAAATTATTAGTATATATTGGAAGTGTAGGGCATTTTATGCTCGTTTTTTCATTCTTACTTATTTATATATTTAAACTTAAGCAAGATGAGTTTTATGATAATTTAAAATTTTCAATAATATGTTCATTTTTAGTAATTGTTGGGCTACTTTCATACCTTTCAATAAATATAAACTACAATTACCCTTCTGAATTTATTATACTTATTCCTGCGTTTTCAATGTTATCTGTGATAATTTTTGATATAAGAACTGCTTTTTATTTAACTGTTACAATGTCACTAATGGCTGCTGGAATAAGAGGAAACGACTATTCAGTCGGGATCACTATGATGCTTGCAGGTATCCTTTCAATATACTCAATTAGAAATATTAAAGAACGTTCGCAGCTTTATAAGTCAATTCTTTTTATATTCTTAGGGTATGTTCTATCAATATTGTTCTTAGGATTAGAACGTAGTTTTACACTTGATGAACTGATTAAAAATACAGCGTTTGCTGGCATAAGTTCTGCAGTTTCTCCTTTAGTAAGTTTTGGGCTTTTATTTTTAATAGAGAGAATTTTTTCATTCACTTCTGTATTAAGTATTGAAGAATTTGATGACCTTAACCACGAATTACTTGTTCACTTAAATGAAGTAGCAAACGGAACTTATCAGCATTCTATTTCTGTTTCTGTTCTTGCTGAAAAGTGTGCTAATAGTATAGGCGCAGATGCTTTTATATGTAAAGTTGCACCATATTACCATGATATTGGCAAAATGT
This sequence comes from uncultured Hyphomicrobiales bacterium, assembly GCA_964465945.1. Taxonomy (GTDB): domain Bacteria; phylum Bacteroidota; class Ignavibacteria; order Kapaibacteriales; family UBA2268; genus JAJRPT01. Next base: position 105,397 of record CAYXMM010000005.1, on the reverse strand, counting down.
TAAATCCAGAATATTTCGCTGAAAATTTAGGTGATGGTATAAATAAACACGACACTATTTCTCCTTACACATCAGCTAAAATAATAATTGACCATGTGATAAATGGCGTAGAGATAGCAGAAAAGTATAAATTACCTGATAAAATTATTGATATAATTAAAGAACATCACGGTACTACTATTTTGAACCACTTTTATCAAAAGGCAGTTACTCAAGAAGGGTTTGAAAATGTAGTAAAAGAAAAATTTATATACCCTGGACCAATACCACAAAGTAAGGAATCTGCAATAATTATGATTTGCGATCAAATTGAAGCTATTTCTCGGTTACCTAAAGATAAAAGAGGCAATATCGAAAAAACATTAGACAATATTATAGAAAATATGTCTAATCAAAATCAATTTGACGATTCAGGAATTACTTTAAAAGACTTGAAGATTATTAAATCAACACTTGTAAAACAAATCTCTGGAATGTCGCATGAGCGTGTTGAGTACAAAAAAGAATTTAACAAATAATGAACTTAAATTTACATTATAAGAAAGATATAAAATCATTTCTTAATTTTATTTCATTAGAAAAAGGGCTTTCAGAAAATACTAAGCAATCTTATGAGTTTGACTTAATTAAATTTGCCGAGTTCCTTCAGAACAAAGATATAGAATTTAAAAACATTAATTTTAAGGATTTAACAGAGTATTTCAATTTGTTATCTGACTTAGGTCTTTCCTCAACTACGCGTTCAAGATATATTTCCTCCTTGCGTACGTTTTATAAATATCTTCAAGGCATAAATAAAATCGAAGTAAATTTTGCTGAAAATTTAGATTTACCAAAAAAAGCAAGGGAATTACCAGATACTCTCACTGTCGAAGACATAAGCCAGATAATTGAGAGTATAGACACAAAAGATAAGTATGACTTGCGAGATAGAGCAATGCTCGAATTATTATATTCTTGTGGCTTAAGGGTTTCTGAACTAATTAATGTAAAAATAAAAGATATATATTTTGAAGAACAATATATAAGAGTTTTTGGAAAAGGGAGTAAAGAGCGAATAATTCCTTATGGAGAGAAAGCCGCAATTATTCTTGAAAAATATCTTTCAGAATCACGAGCATATTTTTACAAACCAGAAAAATCAGAGAACTATATGTTTTTAAACATAAAAGGTTCTAAGTTAAGCAGGATGGGAGTTTGGAAAATTATTCAAAAAAGATCTTCTGTATTAACAAAAGAAATACATGTTCATCCTCACCTTTTCCGTCATTCTTTTGCGACACATCTAATTGAAGGCGGTGCAGACTTACGAATAGTTCAAGAATTGCTCGGCCATTCGGATATTTCCACAACTCAAATCTACACACATTTAGATAAAGAACATATTTTTGAAGTTCATAGATTTTTTCACCCAAGAGCAAAGTAATGTTTTTATCGTTTTGCTTCTCTCTTTTTGAAGAACCTTTGCATTGGAACAATGTAAGATTCATCTGTTCTAATGTTTATAAAATCCACTTTTGACTTCTTGAACGTATTGGATATTTCAGTTAACTTATTTTCCCACCAATCAGAATAAACTTTTCTATTTCGTGATGAAGAGGTATCGAAAAGCACAGTTTCATTGGTTTCAGGATTCTTAATTTTAACTAAGCCAATATCTGGAATTTTAGTCTCAGCTTCATCATAAATTTGTACTGCAATAGTGTCATGTTTTTTACTTGCAATTTTCAAAGAATCATCAAAACCAGAGTCAATAAAATCAGAAATAACGAAAGCAATACTTCTTTTTTTGGTAACATTATTAAAGTATTTCAACGCTTCTGATATATTTGTTCCTTTATTTTCGGGTTTAAATTCAATTAATTCTCTAATAATTCTTAGAACATGTGATTTCCCTTTTTTAGGTGGAATATATTTCTCAACTTTATTAGAAAATAAAATCAAACCGATTTTATCATTGTTTTGAATTGCTGAAAAGGCAAGAACTGCACTAAGTTCTGTAATAACCTCACGTTTCTGACTTTCCTTAGTTCCAAAATTTTCTGAACCAGAAATATCAATAATAAGCATTAAAATTAGCTCGCGTTCCTCTTCAAATACTTTGATATAAGGCGTTTTAGTTCTGGCAGTTACGTTCCAATCAATAGTTCTAATTTCATCACCGGGTTGATATTCGCGAACTTCTGAAAATGCCATACCTCTCCCCTTGAAAGCAGATTGATACTCACCAGAAAAAATTTGCTTTGAAAGTCCACGAGTTTTGATTTCGAGCTTTCTTACCTTTTTTATTAACTCATTAGTTTCCAACTTAAATCCTATGGAACTTCAACTTTATTTAATATTTCTAAAACAATATCTTCTTGAGTTACATTTTCTGCTTCAGCTTCATAAGTAATACCGATTCTATGACGTAGGATATCCATAGCAACAGCTCTAATATCCTCTGGAATAACATATCCTCTTCTTTTCAAGAAGGCATAAGCCTTTGCTCCTTTTGCAATATTAATTGTTGCTCTTGGAGACGCTCCAAAGCCAATTAACTCTTTCAAATTCTCCATTCCATATTTTTCAGGAGTTCTTGTAGCAAAAATTATATCTAAAATATATTTCTCAATTTTTTCATCTAAATAAATTTGATCTACAATTTCTCTTGCTTTAATAATGTCTTCAGGTTTTAGAATTTGAGAAACTTTTGGTAACTCACGACCTAAATTTGCTCTCAAAATATCTCTTTCTTCTTCAATCGATGGATATTTGATTACAAGTTTCATCATAAACCTGTCAACTTGTGCCTCTGGTAAAGGATAAGTTCCTTCTTGTTCAATTGGATTTTGAGTTGCAAGAACTAAAAAAGGAACAGGGAGTTTATATGTTTTATCCCCTATTGTAACTTGTTTTTCTTGCATTGCTTCAAGTAACGCAGACTGAACTTTTGCAGGGGCACGATTAATCTCATCAGCTAAAACGAAATTAGCGAAGATTGGACCTTTTCTAACAGTAAATTCTTCTTTACCCTGTGAGTAAATCAAAGTCCCAATCAAGTCCGCAGGTAGTAAATCAGGTGTAAATTGAATTCTTCTAAACGAAGCATCTATTGAGTTTGCTAAAGTATTAATTGCTAATGTTTTAGCAAGACCTGGCAATCCTTCAAGTAATATATGACCATTTGTTAGAAGCCCAATTAATAATCTTTCAACCATATACTTCTGCCCAACAATGACCTTCCCAATTTCCATCATTAACATATCTACAAAGGCAGATTCTCTTTCAATTAACTCGTTTAATGCTTTAATATCCATTTTTTTACAATAATAATTAATTAAAAATACTAAAAAATATTACGATTAAAATCTAATTTTGTTCTATTTATTAAAATTCCCAAAATCTAATTCTTGTTCTCAAATGATGATTGACCTTTTTGTCAAATTCATTATAATTAGCCCTGTAGATTATCCCAATATTCAAATTTCTTGTTACTTCAAAAGTGAAATCTATTTGTGCTGATAAAATATTCACTTTTTTACCATCTAAGAAGTTAATACTTTCTTTATCTTGTGGTCTTCTTGTTTGGAGTGGGTTTCCACCAGCATTATAATACAGGCTATCTCCTTGGTAGATGTTCTCTCCGTGTCGTAAATATTCTAAATCTAATTTTAGAGGATAACGTCCTCCCCACCAATATTTTGTAGATAAAGAGTACTTTTCAGAGTTTGGAGTTAAGTATCCCATTATTAATTTACTATCATTCAATACAGCATTTTGATAATTAAAATGAGAAAAGGTATATGGTTCAACTCTTGCATACTCAAGCCCAAAATCTAAATCAATTCCAGGGGTATACCAAAATCCGACATTATAGGCTGCTTTGTTACTCCAGAAACCCTCACCTATTTTAGAAAATATTATATCATCTAAAATATAAGAACCCTTTAATTCAAAATTATTTATTGGTCGATATGTAAAATCTGCACCTAAAAGTGTATTATCTCTATCACGAAGAGCGTGTTCTAAAGTTTTTAGAAATCTTAAGGGATTCAAATATGCTAAATCAATTCCTCTTGAATAGATAACTGCTTCGTAAAGAGCAATTTCTCCTTTTTTCATTTTTAATGCAAATCTATGTTGCGATATATATTTATTATTAAATTCAGAATTAAACCCAATTTCTTTTAGAGTGTCAATTGGGCTTCCAAGTAATGAGCCATGAGTAAATCTATATTCAAAATTTTTGGATTTATATCCTAAGGCAATGGCATCGTAAGGAGGTGCAAGGTCTGAATTGAATAATCTTTGGTTTATTCCTGAGCCAAGTAATCTACTTTCACGTCCTATATAAAAATAAATACTTCCAAATTCAGCTCTAATATGTGATTCAGTAAAATCGAAATCACTATGAAGTTCAGTTAATTTAATGTTTTGAGATAATTTTCTGTCATGTAATAAAACATCTTCGGGTCCTGAAAGTATTGTCCCATTTGTCGCTTGTAAAAAATACCCAATTTTACCTTGAATAGTTCCGTATAACCGACCACCACCTTGTGCAATTAAAGCGTTCTCAGTTTTATCATATTTTTGATACATATTCTCAACAGAACCTAACGGCTCTATTCTCACTGAATTGATGCTATCTTCATAGTTATAAACGTATTTTTCTTTATTTTTAAATAAATTATTAAAAAATAATTGATTTGTATCAGTATCACTTTTAAAAATCACTGCAGTTGGTTTATTAATCACTGCAAATTCTTGTAAAAATGATTTTAAGGTTGAATATTCATTTTCAGAAAGTTGAGATTTATTTGCTTCTAATTCTTGTAAAGCACTAATAATGTCTTTTCGTTGTAAAGGTAATTGAGAAGTTGAAAAATATGGTAATAAACCCTTTGCTTCAGCCCTAATTAAAAAGTCATAAACGGGATGATAAATATGCACATGCTCTACTTGAGAATATGATAAATATGAAAATGATAAAAGGAAAAAAAGCATTGTTTTCATAATCTATTTTTTGCTATTTTGATATGCAATTATATTTGCAACAATAAATATAATAACGTTAATAATCGAGACCCCTATACTCGTATAAGTAGCCCATTTTTGAATTTGAGCTTGTTCGCTAATCTCAGGATAAGAAGGCACATAAATCATATCCCCAGCATATATTATAGTATGGTCTTCCGGTTCAACCCAAGTCATATTATTTCCACGAATTATTCTTGTCCTTGAAGCATCAGCTGATGGTAACGCTCCTCCTACTTGCTCTAAGTACCATTTGAATGACTTACCTTCGTTAAATTCTACAAACCCTGGGTTGAAAACTTTACCGAAAACATATATTCTATTTGGACTTTTAGGAATATAAATTTGGTCGCCGTCATAAAGGGCAATATTATCCTTTCCACCTTTAACAGCATTTTCAACATCAATTGCTAAATATGGAGATTTAATTTTTGTATCAATATTCATTCTCAAAGTATCATCAACGCCTAAATCAGAATATTGAAAGAAAGCATCTTGACGATATAATTCCCAAAAATCACTATTTTCTTCTTTGATTTTAGAACTAACTCTTGCTAAGGGTAGATAAGCAGTTTCTTTTAAGCCACCTGCCATATCAATAATTTCTGAAATTTTTGTTTTGCCATTTTGAATAACAATAGCACCTGGTTTTAAAACTTCACCTTTAACTGTAACAACCCCAGTAGTTGAAAACTTCTCAATATCCCTCTGCCCAACTAATAAAATTGAATTAGGAGTCAAAGTAGGGTCATTTCCTATAATATCTAAGTTTTCATTAATGCTAATTTCAGTAATTTCATTATTATTAGAATAAAGCTTAACATTATCCAAGTCTGCATCAAAATTTAAACCTTGCGCCATTTTAATTAAATCAGAAAGTTTATCGCCATCTTTAAACATAATTGTCGCTTCGTTGATTACAGCACCACGAATTTGAAAATTATTAAATTTTGAAGTGCTTTCTGAGATTATAATTTTATCTCCTGGCATTATGTATGGGTTTAATTTTTTGTTATCAAGATTCATAGACTTGATAATATCAGCATTAAATATTTTCCCATCAAACCGAATAATTTTAATATTTCTTTCTTTAAAATATCCACTGTTTCTCTCTATGCTACCGTTTTCTTTGTACCTTGATTCTTGTTTAAATTTATTCAAGTTTTTTAACTGAGTAACTTCATTCGTGGATTGTTCCGATAGATAATTTGACATATTAAATACATCAGAAACTCTATAAGTCCCTGGTAAAGTAAAAATACCAGCATTAAGTACATCGCCACTAATTTCAATTGAACAAACTTTCGCTTTATACAAGTCTAAGCTAATATTGTCAGATTTTAGTCTTTCGGAAATGAGCTTTGTAACTTCATTAAAAGTTATTCCTTTAACATCTATTTTTCCATAACTTCTTGGTAAATTCAAAATACCTTCTGGAGTTATTGTCAAAATTTCACCTTCGGGAAAAGCAGGAATTGACTTTAAAAATACAACATCACCAGGTCCCAAGTAATACATTTCGTTATCAACAAAACCTGTAGCAGGGGTATTTTCAATTTTTGATAATTCTTGCTGTTTTTTTAGTTTACTATCTAATCCACTTTTCATAATTGACTCATTACCAAAATCCCCAACAGACTGAGAATATGCGAAGTTAGTCAATATAAATAATAATAAATATTTAATCATTTTTTCTACTTTTTAATATTTTTAAAATAATATTGCAAGTTCTAATTGCAGCATTTCCATCCCATAATTCAGGAATATTGCCATTTTTAAACTTACCATTCAAAACTTTATCAAATGCTTCTCTAATTAATTTTTCCTCTGGGATAACTAACTCATTAGTTCCGACTTCTACTGTGATAGGTCGCTCAGTGCTATTTCTAAGTGTAATACAAGGGACTTTCAATGCAGTTGTTTCTTCTTGGACTCCACCAGAATCTGTTATGACTAAACGAGCTTCTTTCATAAAATTTAAGAATTTTAAATAAGAAAGTGGCTCGTAGGTTATTATGTTAGGATTGTCAAAAATCAATTCTTTTAATCCAAATTTTTCTAAATTATTCACAGTTCTTGGGTGAATAGGGAATATCATTTTAATTTGTTTTGAATACTCATTCAATAAGTTCATCAACATCGAGAGTTGCTGTTTATTATCAACATTTGATGGTCTATGAATAGTTATAAGAGCATAATCATCTTTTGGAATTAAACCTTTTAAATCTTCTCTACTTTCTAACTTTTTAAGTCCATAGTATTGAGAATCAATCATATTATTACCAACAAAGAAAGTTTTTTCTAAAGGAAAATTTTCTTCTTTCAAATGCTTCATTCCAGAAGGTTCACTGACAAAAGCAAAATCACAAATTGCATCAGTTGCTAATCTATTAATCTCCTCAGGCATTGATCTATCAAAACTTCTTAACCCTGCTTCGATATGTGATACTAAAATATTTTTTTTTGTTGCAGTCAAAGCACAAGCAATAGTAGAATTAACATCGCCAACAACAATCACCATATTAGGTTTTTCAATATCAAGAACTTTTTCAAATTCAATCATTATTCTTGCAGTTTGCTCTGAATGTGTGGCTGAACCAACATTTAAAAAATGCTTAGGTTGTGGCATATCTAAATCTTCAAAAAATGCATCAGACATATTTTTATCATAATGCTGACCTGTATGAACAATGATGTGTTCTATTTCTTCCACTGAATCAAATGCTCTACTTAATGGAGCAACTTTCATAAAATTTGGTCTTGCACCAACAACAGATATAATTTTATAACTCAAAACTTATCGCCATACCATTTATTGTAAAAATTCAAATACTCACCAGACCTTACGTGCTTTGACCATTCTTTGTTATCTAAATACCATTGAATTGTCATCTTTATTCCAGTTTCAAAATCTACTTTTGGCTCCCAACCCAACTCATTTTTAATTTTAGAATTATCAATTGCATAGCGTCTATCATGTCCTGGTCTATCTTTTACATATTTAATTAAACTTTCTGGCTTTCCTAACTGGCTTAAAATACCTTTTACAATTTCAATATTTGCTTTTTCGTTATTTCCGCCAACATTATAAACCTCACCGCTTTTACCATTTTTGAAAACTTCCCAAATAGCAGAACAATGGTCATCTACATACAACCAATCTCTAATATTCATTCCATCGCCATAAATAGGTAATTCCTTATCTTCTAACGCATTGCTAATCATTAAAGGTATTAGTTTTTCTGGGAACTGCATTGGTCCATAATTGTTGGAACAACGTGTTATCTTTACATCTATCCCAAATGTATGATTAAAAGCTAAACATAGTTGATCGGCAGAAGATTTAGATGCTGAATAAGGTGAATTAGGAGATAAAGACGTGGTTTCAGTAAAAAACCCTTCTGCTCCTAACGAGCCATAAACTTCATCTGTTGAAACTTGTAAAAATGATTTTACATGCAATTTCTTTACTGCTTCTAAAATATTTAAAGTACCTACTATATTTGTATCAATAAATGGACGTGAGTTTTCAATAGACCTATCAACATGAGACTCAGCAGCAAAATTAATTATTCCGGAAATTTTATATTCATTTATAATAAATTCCAAAAATTCAGAATTTTTAATATCACCTTTCACAAATCTATAATTTCGATTATTTTCAATATCCTTAAGATTAGCTAAATTCCCAGCATAAGTCAAACAATCATAATTAATTATATTTACATCATCTGATTCATTTAACAAATATCTTATAAAATTAGAACCAATAAAGCCAGCTCCACCAGTAACTAAAATATTTTCCATTTTTAACTTATAAAATTATATAAAATACAAATTTAAGTAATTTTATCCAATTTTTTATTTTAGTATCTTAGTAATTTTGAAAAAGTTTGGAAAGAACTATTTATTAATTTAATTAAATATCCTGAAGATTTGAAAGTTTCCAATTGATTAAAATAATGCGTTTATATATATACATTAAGCTTATAATAACTTTAAAGTCGAATTTTCAAATTTTAAAAATTAAGCCGAGCTTTTACTCGGCTTTTATTTATTTTAACAACTCTTCAATATCTTTTGAAATTGATTCCGGTGTAGTAGCAGAGCCGTATCTGTCTACTGGATTGCCATTTTTATCAATTAGAAATTTTGTGAAATTCCATTTTATATCGTCTGTTATAAGCCCTGACTGTGCTGATTTTAAGTATTTATATAATGCATCTGCGTTATCGCCATTCACTTCAATTTTTTCAAACATCGGGAATGTTATTGAATAATAGGTAGAACAGAATGATTTAATTTCTGAGTTTGTTCCTGGCTCTTGTCCTCCAAATTGATTGCAAGGAAATCCAAGAACTTCAAATCCTTGCTCTTTATATTTTATGTAAAGTTCTTGAAGTCCTGTGTATTGTGGTGTGTAGCCACATTCCGATGCGGTATTAACAATTAGCAAGACTTTGCCCTTATAATCGGCGAGGGATTTATCTTTCCCGTCGATTGTTTTTACTTTAAAATCATAAATTGTTTTATTCATTTCGCCTTTCGACTTCTTTGTCGCCGAATAAATAAAAGTAGATATACCGAGTATAAATATTATTGCAAATATCAACTTTTTCATTTTGTACCTAATTTTTATTTATTCGACGAACAAGATAATTTATTATTAGTTAATTATTAATTATTCGTTAACATAATATTGCCAAAAATCTATAGGAACAAGTGGCATAGGCATTCCATTATTTTCCGCCCTGAATTTTAGCATATTAATTTTTTCAACTGCTGATTTAATATTAACTCCAGTTAGTCCACCCAAAAATTGCGATAAATCAAATCTTGGAACAGGATATTCATAAATTTGTTGAAGTTCATCTTGTTTAAAGCCAGCTTCTTTACGAGCGAGTTTAATAGCAGCATCTAAGCCACCAATTTCATCAACTAAACCCTTACTTATCGCATCAGCACCAGTCCAAACTCTGCCTTGTGCTACTTGATGAACTGAGTCTTTCTCCATTCCTCTTCCTTTTGCTACTTTACCAATAAAATCTTGATACATAGTAGAGATTGTTCCTTCCCATTGTTTGCGTTCGTCTGCAGTTAAATCTCTTGTAGGAAGCCCAAGCCCGATAATTGGTAGCCCCCAAGAATAGCCCAAGTCAGCATATTTTCCTTTTTGTACTTTATCAGTTGTTATACCTAATTCTGTGCTTGCACCTTTGTCATACATCCAAGAGGATATAACACCAATAGAACCAGTGATAGTTTTAGGGCTTGATAAGATTTTATCCCCGTCCATTGAAAGCCAGTAACCGCCTGATGCTGCAAGCATTCCTTGAGATATTATTATTGGCTTTTTATCTTTATTTTCACGCACAACCTTTGCTATATATTCGGAGGCAAGAGCATCACCACCCGGAGAATCAACCCTTAGTACTATCGCTTTTATATCATTATCTTCAACCGCACTTTTAACACTTTCTACGAGTTTTCTTGCGTTAATTCCTTCGTCCATAGCACAAATACCAACCACATAAATTACAGCGATACCATCGCTTTCACTCCCCCATTTATCGTCGAATGGTTCTGGTTTTTGAACTGATATAAATGCTTGTGGCAGAATAATAGCACTTTTGTCAATTTCTTTAATAACCTCAGATTTATCTGTCCATCTTCCAATCACATCAATAAATTTTTTCTCTTTTAATTCACTCGTAAAATAGAAAAGTTTGTCATTTACTAATTTATCTACATCTGCAATTTCAATTTGTGGTCTTCCAGCAACAATCTCCTCTGTTGTTGTTTTATACCAACTATCTATTAGTGCTTGAAGTTGCTCTCTTTGCCCTTCGGACATATCTTCGCGAGCAAATCGTTCAGCTGCAGATTTATATTTGAACAAGCGAAGTTCTTCGTAGCCAATTTTTAACTTCTCAAGCATATTTTTATAATAACTACCGCCAAGGACATAACCAGAAGGAGAAACAGTGCCCATTTCGTCCATTACAATTTCGTCTGCAACAGAAGCAAAATGATACCCTTCTAAGCCAGTTCTTTCAATAAAAATTATAACCCTTTTACCAGCTTTTTTTAGTTCCTTTAATTTTTCTCGAATTTCCCAAGAAATAGAAGGGTTAGCAGAAAAGCCAGTCGCATTAATAACAATTCCTCTAATTGATTTACTATTTTTAATATTTTCAAAATCTTGCAAAATATTAAGTAATGTACTTGAATTGTCAAAGAAAGGGCTACGTTGATATTTTATTGTACCAGATAAATTATAACTCACATAATATTGAAAAAAGACAATGCCTAAATCATCTACCAAAGATCTATCTTTTGCACCTGTTCTATAAGTAAACGATTGAAACAATTTATTATCCGAATTACTTCCCATCATCGCTGACAACCCATAAGTACCCATACTTAAGTCAAGTCCAAATGAATAGTAGTCACCATCTATCTCAACTCCATTTACAAATGGCTTGCTAAACATTCTATAATTTGCTCTTATACCACGAATAAATTCCCAAGAAATACCATAACTATATCTTAAAGCATTATTTAATCCATTTTCATCATCAAAAATATCGCCTAAATCTTGACTATTTGATCTATATAATGAAGCATCAGCAAAAAGAGCAAGTGGATAAGATGCGATGGGTCTTATTGCAACTTGAGCATTAGTCTCATAGTCATTCTTATCAATTGAACGAGTTTGACCTCCGGATAATGAGATATTTCCATTTGGTCGATATAAAAATGACCATTGCCAAGAATTACTTCTACCTGCTTTGGATTTATCGCCTCCAACAAAACCATAACCTAATCCAAAAGATAGATTTTTGCCACCAAAAGCAAATGAATATCGATAATCATAAACTTCATATTTCTTACTTGCTAAATCTTGATATTTGCCATAAATTAAGCCAAATCCTGAATTTTGCGAGCCAGTGAAAACCCCAATTTTATCTAAATCATTAGATGCATTAGAAGCATAAGTTAATTGCATATCAGCATCGTGGAGATAACTTGTAATTGCAGGGTTAGAATAGCCATAAAGTCCAAATTTGAATGCAGCATCAGGAGCTTGCATCATACTTGTTGAATACTCATAATACCTTAAAAATGAAGGAGTGTCTTTGCTTTGAGAAAAAAGTGATGTAATAGAAATTAAGAAAAGTCCTAAGTAGATTGATATTCTCATAAATTATCCTATTATTTAAAATTTTACAAAATAAATTTCGATAAATTAAGAAATAAAATTGGAATTGAATTTAGAATATTGATAATTTAATAAAATTATTTAATTTTGTTATTACTTTTTTTACTTTTTGAAAGAAATTGATATAATGTATATTGATATTACTGCCCCTAAAAAATCAAACACTAGCACTACTAAGAACCCAAATGCACTTGGAGTATATATTGAAACTTATGGTTGCCAAATGAATGTGGCTGATTCTGAAATTGTTGCTTCAATAATGTCAGATGCGGGCTATTTCTTAACTGAAAATATTAATGAATCAAATGTAATTTTATTGAATACTTGCTCAGTTCGCGATAATGCAGAAAAGAAAATTTTCAATAGATTATCGCAACTTAGGGGCTTAAAAAGAAGAAAACATAATAAATTAGTTGTCGGTATTCTTGGCTGTATGGCTGAACGAATGAAAGGCAAACTAATTGGCGAACGCGATCTTGTTAGCTTAGTTGTTGGTCCTGATGAATATAGAAGCATACCAGCTCTTGTTTCTAACGCTTTTGATGGAGAACAAGGAATAGCCGTAAAACTTAGTAAAGTTGAGACTTATGAAGATATAACTCCACTAAGAACTCAAGGCATTTCTGCTTGGATTTCAATTATGCGCGGATGTAATAATTTCTGTGCTTTTTGTGTTGTTCCATACACAAGAGGGCGTGAACGCTCAAGAACCTTAAAATCGGTTGTAGATGAAGTTAAAAAACTTTATGATAGTGGAATTAAAGAAGTAACACTTTTAGGTCAAAATGTTAATTCATACTTTGACAAAGATGCATCTCAAGATTTCCCTAAATTACTTACTGAATGCGCAAAAGCTGTTCCGAATATGAGAATCCGATATACTACATCTCACCCTCACGATATGAGTGATGGCTTAATTGAAGCACACGCAACTTATGCAAATATATGTAATTATATTCATTTACCTGTTCAATCTGGCTCTTCGGCTGTTCTTAAAAAAATGCGAAGAGATTACAATCGTGAAGAATATTTAAAAAGAATCGAAGCAATTCGTTCTGCGATTCCTGATATTGCACTTTCAACTGATATTATCTCTGGATTCTGCACTGAAACAGAAGAAGACCATCAAGAAACTTTATCTTTAATGAGAGAAGTTCGCTATGATGGTGCTTATATGTTTAAGTATTCTGTAAGAGAAAATACGCTTGCTGAAAAATTTGAAGATGACGTTCCAGAAGAAGTTAAAACCCGCAGATTACAAGAAATAATCGACCAGCAGCAAATGATTTCCGGTGAAATTAATTTAACTGAAATTGGTAGAGTTCACGAAGTTTTAGTTGAAGGCGAAAGTAAGAAGAAGTCTAACGAATGGCAAGGTAGAACAGACACTAACAAAGTGGCAATTTTCCCTCATAATGACTTGATTAAAGTTGGCGATATTGTTAAAGTTAAAATTGATCGTTCAACTTCAGGAACTCTTTTTGGACAACTAGTCAGTTAATTTTTAGTTTTAATATATCCTATTTTTAAAAGTTCACTTAATGTTGTTTAGGTGGACTTTTTTTTTGTGCTTACTTTATATTTCAAAGAACTTTTATTTTTACAAAATTATTGTTTGTTGATACTCTATTCAATTCAACTACTTTTATTTTATTTATAAAATCTGAGTTTTGATGTGTTATTGTATGATTCTTGCAGATTCTGGCAATTTTGGATTTTTTTTGAACTCGTGTAATTATTTTATATATTTAATAATTACAAGATATGCGTAAAAATATTGTCGTTTTCGTCTGCAAGAAATTTTTTCATTTTAAACGTTGTCATTCTAAACCTTTGGAAGTGTTTGGAACCTTCCGAAGATGATTTTTTTTTATACTACTACTACGGAGCAGTTTAACTTTTGTATTTATTTTTCTATTAATATTATACTTCTACGAAGTATTTTTAATACAAAACACCCCGTCGGCAAGCCGACCCCCCCCTGGTAGAGGGGAATTTTTTTGATTGAAGGTCTTTGTTGTGCTCAATATGACGAGTAAAAAATCACCCATCGCCCTAACGGACACTTCCCTCAATAGAAAATAGGGTTTAAATCTGCGTTTAGGTTATCTTATTAAAGTTAATTGAATTTGCAAAAATCAACACATTATGCTAATTTTGTCCGTGATTTTGTCAGTGTGGAAATAAAAAAAGCCACAATATATTATTTGTGGCTTGATTTAAGTGATCCCTACGGGATTACAATATTTATATTTGAATTATATTTAAAACGCATTTATTAGCAATATAACATAATTATATCTTTATTTTATATTTGTATGTAATTTGAATAATACATAATTTTGCTTTATAAAGACACTAAAAAAGGCACTTATGAAATTCAGATTATATTTAAAAGATAGGACAAAAGAAACAAGTAGAATTTATCTTGACTTACGACATCTAAATCATAGATACAGAATAACGACAAATATTTCTGTTAAATCTAAAAATTGGGACGCAAAAAAACAAATTGTAAAATCAATAGATAAGAATTCTTTTCTCTTAAATACAAAAATAAAGAATTTGTCAGAACTAATTCAAGAGTATTTAATAATAAATAATTATAATAATTTTAATATTACATCTATTGAAGATATTATTTGCAATTATAACTCCAAGAAGAGTTCTAATTCGAAAGTTATTGATTTTATTAACAAGTATAAGTCAAAATATGCAAATGAGAAGACACAAGTTACATATTCGGTTTTTAGCAATTTAATATATAAATTTAATCCTAATCTTGATTTCAACAATATAAATCTTAACGTATTAATTGATTTTAAAGAATATCTAATGCGAAATGAGTATAGTAATTCTTACATCGTTAGAATAATGAAGAGATTTAAAACAATAATAAGAGAATATTCGAGACAAAATCCTAACTATAATATTAACTATTTAAACTCTTTTAAAGTTGAGTTAAATAATTATTATTCTACATTAATTGCTTTAGATGAAGACGAAATTACGGAGATTAAAAACGTTGAATTAAACCATCGACTACAAAAAGTAAAAGATTTATTTTTAATTCAATGTTATACTGGACTACGAATATCTGACTTACTAAATTTAAAACCTGAAAATATCAATATTAAACGTAAAGAGCTACATACAATAACAATAAAAACTGCAGAAATAATTAGAATACCTATTTCTTCATCAATTTTAACGATATTTGATAAATATCAGAATGTATTGCCAGTAATTTCTGATGTTAAATACAATCAATATATTAAAGAAGTCTGTAAACTTGCTGGAATAGATGCTCCTACACTCGTAACTTCTTGGAGAGGTGGCAAAAGAGTTGATACAATTAAACCAAAGTATGAATTAATATCCAGCCACACAGCACGTCGAACTTTTATAACAAGATTACTCCGTAAAGGATTACTTCCAGAACAAATTATGAAAATAACAGGTCATCGTAATAGACGTTCATTCGATGAATATGTTAAAATTACTCAAAGTGAAGCAGTAAATGCTGTAAGGAGTGCTTTGGAATAATTTTTTTTCTTAAAAAAATAAAATTTTTTTCTATATTATAAACGACTTACAAGCACGTTTAAAGTTTTTTTTAAAAATATTTAAATAATTTACATTTCTTCAAAAATATAAACCATTCTTGGATTTACACACGTAATTAAGATTTTTATTCCAGTAAGTTTTGAAATTGAAAAATTAAAATCAAAAGGATATAAAAGGAAAATAAATGAGTTTAAAAGTAAATATTATTTAGAAAAAGAAAAGAATAATATTAAAGAAAACCTTGATGCAAAAATAAATAAATTTGAGAATAAGACAATAGAAATTGTAACAGTTTTCACAGCATTAATTGCTATTCTCACTGCATTTATCACACAAACTAAAGGTAATAATACTATTAGTGGCTTTTTTACAATATCAGTTATATTAATAATTTTTATTAGTATTATACTTTTTCTAATAAATAAAAATTATATACATTGGGAAGAACGGAAAAAGGTAGTTTTTAATAAAATCAAATTTGCTACTTTAATTTTATCTTTAAGCATTATAATAAATATAATATTATCCGCAATCATTCAAAGATATGAAATATTTAAACACTTCTTTGAATAAAAAGGAAGATATAAATCTCTCTCACCCAGTCCCTTTAAAATAGCGTGCCTAATCTCGTCCTTTACCTATTCGTTTAAGTGCGGAGTGAATAAAGGACGATACTTTTATAATATTCAATTACTCCGTCAGTATTTGTATAATGAAAATTGTAATTTTTATATGGAATTAAGAATAGAATAATTTCAATAAATATTCTAAAATATTTGGAAAAATAAATAATTTTTTAATCTTTGTTTATTAGTATCGGGTGTTTCACCATAATTTTTTAAAGATTCATATATTTGTTATTCACTTAATCCCCTCAAACATCTCTTTACTGATTTTACTTTCTAAAATATCTTCAATTTGATTGTCAAGTTGAAAGAATAAATCAATACCAATTCTTTTTTCTAATGCGTCTATTGTATATGAAGCATTTTCGATTATATCGTAGTCGGACGACTTGGCTTCGTTACTAAGTATAAATGCAATTCCTTTATAAACTCCGTTATCATTGACTAAAAAGGCACGTCCGTAATCGCTTGGAACTGCTACCCCGTTTGCACCTATATATTTTGTTACATTATTAAATATCGGAGTTACTACCACCCAAACTGTATCATATTTAGTAACAAGTTCTCTTTCTAAATCTTCGAGTCGAGACCAAACACCACGATTAAACGAAGCATTTTGAGGGGATACATTTGAGTAAAAGAAACTTTCAGCCATTGCAGTAGAATCCCAAGTGCATACTGCTGCTGGCATTAAATGACCCCTATCGTAACCGCTTCCTTTGTAGTCGCTTGCTTCTGCACTGCCAGTTATTACGGCAGGGTCTATAATAAAATCGTCTGTTCGTTCGTAATTCTTAACAAGTTCTGTTGATACTAATTCATAAGCCACCCAATATGCTTGTTCGTATTCCTCAGCATAAGATAAAGTATAATTATGATGGTGGACTATTTGACCGAGTGTTGTGTCTGGAAGTTCTAAATAGGAATAAGTAGTTTGTTTATCTTCTGGCTCTGTTGTGTTGCTTTCAGAGCAGGAAATAAATGTTAAAGAAATTAACAATATTATTAATGTTTTTCGCATATTATTACAAAATTTAATGATTAAATATATTCTGTGGAGTTTGAATAAAATCTCTAATATTGTTTATTACTAAATTCATCTTACACCTTTTCAATCTTGATTCCAGAAAGTTTGGTTAAATATTTTTGCTAAACAATATATATTCTGTGATATATTTGCAAGTTCATATTCGCTAATATCTAATGTTATTTTATCCTTTTTATTATAAATTTTTAAAGACTCAATACTTTTTTCGTTAATTTTTTTGATAGATTCAACATCACTAACATGTGACAAAGTATAATATAATTGTCCTTCACAATTTTTTTCTTTCATTCTTGATATCACAGTAATTTCACTACTATCACGAAGAGTAATTACTAAACGGCTTCCAACATCAAAACAAATATTTTTTTCAAATTTAAAGAATAAACTCATTGCTTGTTCGAATTGAACAATACTAAAATTAATATTATGTTTTTTCTTTTTGTAGATGCTTTCTATTTTTAAATCTTTGAAAGTCCTAAAGTATATATCTCCTCCATCTTCAACCTTGACCAATGATTTAGAGCATGAAATAGGTATTTCCTGTGAAAACAATATATTATTTAGGGAAACTATAAATATTATAGTTAATATTGTAATAATGTTATTCCTCATTATTTTCCTCCGTGTTGATAGCAGTACCGAGTTCCACCTGAAGCATTTCTTTTACATTGTTTACCTTTTTTGGTAATCCTTGACATTGTCCAGTATAATATTCATCTTCTGCCTTTTGTTTTATCTTTTTCTTCGCTGTTTTAATTTCTAAAGAATCTTTCTCTACATTTAAAGAATCATTTATCGATTCGTTTGACATTTTTGTAAATGTTCCTGAATTATAATTTATTTCTTTTTCCTGAGACAAAGCAAAAATGAATGACAAACAGACTAATACTATTAATTTTTTCATAAAACACCTTTATATAATAAAACTAATTTTCTTTCTAAAAATGCAATTTACAACAATTAACTTAAAAACGGCTTTTTCATAATATAAAGCACATAGCCGATTATTTCAAACTTGTCTGTATCATCTATTATTACTGGCTCATACTTTTTATTGCCAGGCACTAACAAATAATCATCATCTCTCTTTTCTAATTTTTTAACAGTGTAAGCATCTCCACATTTTGCTACTACTAATTGATTGAATTTTAATTCAGTCGTAGGGAATACCACCAATGTGTCACCATCATCAATTTTAAAATCTATCATCGAATCACCACTAACTTTCACTGCAAACGCACCTTGTTTAATTGGTGCTACTGCTATCTTCATTGGTGGATAATCAAATATCTCTTTCGGAATTCCAGCCGATACGGTGCTTTCATATAATGGAATTTCTGTTACTTGCCCGTTTTTTTGTTCGATGAATTGGATTTCTGGTTTTTGTTTTTTTAATTCTATAGGAATTGTATTATTACTTATATTAAGTGGGTCGGCAGATTTCGATAAATCTTTATTAATTAAGTCATTTATTTGAATACCTAAATAATTAGATATGCTCTCAATTTTATCACTACTTAAAAACATATTCTCATCTTTTAAATATTTCGACATATACCCTTTAGAAACAACTTTATTTTCATGCATTTTGTTCATTGACGCAGAAGTTTTTTTAAAAATGTATCTAAGATTTTCTCTTAATTGCTCTTGTATGAAATTTTTTTTCACTTTCAACCTATTGTTAATAGAAGGTTTATACAATATACCAAAAATAATTTAAGAAAATTAAAAATATAATTTGGAAGTTTCGGAAACGTTTCCTAATTTTGTTTTAGAAACGAAAACGAAACGAAAATATATTTATATTTACCTTCTTGTATTATCGGAATAGTTCTACAATAATAAAACTTTGTAAAACGAAACGAAAACGAAACGAAAATATAAAGAAAATAAAAACAATTGCAATTTAAGGAATAATTAGGATTAAATCAAATGGCTGATGTAAAAAAAAGAAAATTTTCGAGAGGTACCAGGACTGAAGCAGCGAAAAGACTTGGTATAACAAGACAAGTCTTAAATCATAAAGTAAACAATAATGATTTGAATGTTATCAGAATGGTAGTAAAGGTTGAAAAAGAAAAATTATTAAAAGAGAAAGAACTTGCGGATAGAGCTAATCAAATTTTAGATAGTCTTAAAGAATTTGCATAAAAAAACTGGTGGCTCATCATTCTAAAATAGAAGCCACCAGAAACATATTATTTTTTACAAAATTATAAAGGAGATTTGTAATGAGCAAATCAAACACACAAAATAATTTTACACAACTATCCCAGTTGAGTTCTAAACTATTGGGCTTGCAAGGTATAGTTGATAAAATTAAAATCGGTTCTGTCGGAACTTTAAATGCTGGGCTTATCGCTCAACTGAATAGAATTGACTGCCAACAGCTCGCTATTGACCTTACGCAAGAGGTTAATCACCTAATTTACTCACGATTTAACGAAGAAATTGACAAAATAGGTGATATTATGAAGGAGTTAGAAAATGGAAACAATTAATGCAAACTACGACAACGAAATGGAACGAATTATTAAAGAAGTTCCTGCTGATTACAGTAAATTCACATTAGTTGAACTTTACTTGCTTCACCTATCTGGGTGTTACGATATTAACAATAAACTAAATGAGATAGATATTAATATGAAAACAATATTAAACGAAACGAAAGCCAGTAAAAAAAGAGATAAATTCTTGATTGCTATGAACGCTATATGTGGCACTGCTCTATTATTTGTCCTTTTAGTTGAATTCTTTTTGTGAGGTATAAAATGTTAAAAAACGACTTAGAAGAATACGGGATTATTTCTTCACTTCAAACATTGAATATTCTTGATTGTATATTATACAAAGATAATCATAATATTAATATTAAAGAAGTGATTAGAGATTGCAAAAAGGAATTATACTTTTTGAAACATCAAATAAGAGAAGGTAATATTGAAGATGTTTCGACCGAATTAAAAAAAATTAATACAAAAATAATTAAAAAATATACAAAAGGAGTAGAACAATGTCTGAATTAGCAAAAACAAATAGTGCTATACAAATGGAACAAAAAAAGATGTCTGCTATGGGAATCGCAAGTAAGCAAAACTCATTAAAAGGGTTTAAATCAACTCAAATCTCAGAAGTAGTTTCAGGAATGACTAACACTTTGAAAAAGTCATTTACGGATACAATGAGTTCAGATAGATTCGTTACGATGGTTGCGACTATATTTGAAAAAAACCCAGAGCTTAAAGAATGTTCTTTGCAATCGATATTTGGAGCATTGCAACAAACGGCTATTCTTGGATTAGAGCCAGCACCAGCATTAGGGCATTGTTATTATGTGCCATATTTTATAAAAGGTCAAAAAGAAGTTCAATTCCAAATTGGCTATAAAGGTTATTTAGAATTGGCAAGAAGGTCTAATAGTATCGCTGATATTTATGCTGAAGTTGTTTATGAAGGTGATGAATTTGAGATAGAATACGGTTTAAATCGTTCCCTTAAACACAAACCTGCTTTTTTAAATGACGACCATAAAAGTTTAAAATACTCTTATGCTGTGGCAAGATTTAAAGACGGTTCTTTTACTTTTGCTGTTCTAACTAAAAATCAGATTGAGAAAAGACGGAAATTATCTAAAACTCAAAAAAGTGGTGAAACACCATCTGGAATCTGGGATACGCATTATGCTGAAATGGCAAAAGGGAAAGCGGTTAGAGCTTTAGCTACTTATCTACCTTTATCGACTGAAGATAAACAAAGACTATTACTACCTGAATCGCAAGTAATAAGAAGAGAACTTACAGAGCCAGTCAAAGAATTTACTATTGAAGAGTATCAAAGAGACACTGAATATGAAGACGACTATAATGTAGATATTGAAACAGGTGAAATCCAAGCAGCTGACAATAATAACATTTTAAATATGATAAATGAGGATGCTAAAGTATGAGTACCGCAACCTTTATCTCTGAGCGTAAAAAATCAATCGGAGGAACAGATGTAGCTGCTATCTGCGGAGTTAATCCTTATAAAACTCAATTTGATGTTTATAATGAAAAAGTTAACGGATATAAAGTTGAAGAAAATGATGCAATGAGATTAGGTAAAGCATTTGAGCCCGCTATTGCTAAATTATTTTCACAAGCAACCTCTTTGCCTGTATTCTCACCAGCCGAAAGCACTAAAGAATTAAGAGCTATGATTGAAGATGATGAAGTTCGATTTGTTGATGTAGATTTTCAAGGTGAAAAAGTTACAATCTTAAAGCGTGGAGTGGCGCACGGCTCTTTGGATTACTTCACAATCGACTATGACGGCTCACCAGCAATCGTTGAGTGTAAATTAGTTACTAATAATTTTTTTAAATCCAAAGAAGAGTTTATTAAGACTAATCCACATTATTATATGCAAGTTCAATGGTATATGTATGTAACTGGATTTAGAAAGGCATATTTTGCAACAGTCCAATTCAAATTCGGTGGTCATATTGAATGGTATCCGATTGAGTATAACGAGAAATTAATTGAAATTGCACTGCAAAAGGTAAATAATTTTGTTGATCACTACCTTTCAAAAGGAGTAATGCCACCGCCAACTAACCCAGAGGAATTAAATAAATTTATAGATTATAAAGTTGTAGGTGATTTTACAGTTGCAGATGATGATTTATTAGAAGCATATACTCAATTGACTGAAATTAAGGACAGGATTAAAGAGCTTGATAAAAACAAGTCATTTTTGGAAGATAAAATAAAAATGGCTATCTACGATAAAGAAGGAATTAAAACTAAAGACGAATTAATTTTAGCGACTTACAAGGTCCAAAATAGAAATTCTTTTGATTCAAAAGCATTCAAAGAAGACAATCCAGACGAGTATGTGAAGTATGAAAAACAGACACAAGTAAGAGTGTTGTTAATTAAATAACCCCAGAATCCCCCTCAATGACTATGTTTTTAATACTCCTAAATATTTGTCATAGTCGGCGAGGGGATTTTTAAATGAAATAACAACTCATTGATTTTTATAGTGTTATTTTTTATTTAGATTATTTGGGATATTCTAATGAAATAAAAAGAAAAAAAATGAAAAATAAAATAAACAAAGAATTAATACAGGAAATCGAAACGGATTATCCTGAACTTAGTAAAAAGGTTATAACTTTAAAAGAGCTTGAAACTGAAATAAAGAACGCACTAACTAATATAGTGTTAGGTATGCACGGCGAAACTATTGTTACTTGTGCAGAAATGAGTGAAATAGATAAAATTACACAATCTCAAGTTAGAAATAGAATTGAAACACAATATGAAGTAAGACAACGAAACAAAAACAAAACTATACTATTGTATGCAAGAAGCTCTATGAAAGTGCAAGAACTTTATGACTATCTAAAAAGAAATAATTAAATAAAAAAGGAAAGATAAAATGAATTTAACTGAAATAACTAAAATTACTAAACTAAATCCGAACGATGATTTAGCAATTAAAATGAGAAATGGTAAACCGCATAAATCAAACACTGAATATTATAAAATGAGTGTGATTAATACTAAATTAAAACAAGGTGCAAGAAAATGAATTTAAGTGAAATAATTAAAACATCTGGTTTATCCGATGTTAAACAAAATGCTTTATTCCTTTCGTTCGATGATTATGCAAGGAAAGCGAATGAATGGAAAGAAAAGGCAGACGCAATTATTGTCAAAAGTGAAGACGATAAAGTTGCAATGAAAGAGGCAGATACTGCTCGTAAAATTATTAAAAATATAAGAGTTGATATTGAGAAAAAACGGAAAGAACTCAAAGATAGCTCGTTAAAAGAAGGTCAATTAATTGATAAAATTGCAAGGTCGTTGAAAGAATTAATTGAGCCAATAGAAGCAGATTTAACTTATAAAGCAAGTTATGCTGAATTAATGCAAAAAGAAAGAGAGGATAAACTCAGAATTGAGAGAAATGTAATGATAAATCCATACTCTGAATTTGTACCGTTTGGATTGAATTTAGGGACAATGCCAGAAGATGATTTTATTAAATTATTCGACGGTGCAAAATTACAATACGAACATAAAATTGCGGAAAATAAAAGACTTGAAGAAGAACGAATTGCAAAAGAAAGAGAAGAAGCACTTGAACGTGAGAGGATTAAAGCAGAAAATCTAAGGTTAAAAATAGAGTCCGAAGCAAAAGAAAAAGAGTTGGCAGTAGAAAGGGATAAAATAAGAAAATTAGAGCAAGATAAAAGGCAGAAAGAACTTGAAGAGAAAGAAAGATTGCTTAAAATTCAAAAAGAAGAAGAGAATAAGAAAAATCTCTCTGATGTAGATAAACTTTATCAACTCGTTGAAGTGTTGAAAAACATTGAATATCCAGATGTAAACTATAACTTCTCGTTTATAATAAGTGATGTAAAAAGTCAAATTAATGATGTAATCCAATCACTTATAAATTTAATTGAAAATTGAGGTAATATAATGATAAAGTCGACATTAAAAAAAATATTAGAATTTATTTTACAACCAATCCCTGTTCCTCTTAATGGTGGTGGATACTCTCCAGTAAGTAGAAAAGTTACTCCATCACCTACGAAAGGATCAGGTGTTACTAAATTTACAAATGAGCCAAATAAAGTAGTATTTAATGTTGAAGTTAAAAAACCTTTATGTAAACCTCCAAGAAACTATCAAAACGAAATAGATTGTTTGGATCCAATTTGGCAGTGTTTGATAACTGAAAATGAATTATTATCGGAACTTATTGAATATTTGGAAATTTTAAAAGTTAAATTAAAATTAAGAACAGACAACAAACTATTGTTAGACGAATTAACAATTTGGGAACAAGAAGTAAAAATTTGGAGAAAAAATAATGAATAAAGTAGATGTAAATCAAGCAAGAGCATTAAGTGATAATATGACTGAGAAAATCTTAGTCATAGTGCCATTCACTGAAAATGAAGTATTAGCATTAAAAGATGAACTTTCAAACAAAATGCTAAATTTAAGCCGTGATGAAGATGATTTTAAAACCATTGCTGGCGAATGGAAATCTAAAATAAAGAAGCAAAAAGAATTTATTTCAGAAGTATTAAATAAAATTAAAAATCTTAGTGAAGTCGTTGAGAAATCGTGCTATTTAATGCCAGATTTGGACGCTCAAGTTATGAATTATGTAGATATTACTACAGGTGAAATTCATAAGTCCAGACGGCTATTGCCTAACGAAAATCAAACTAATTTAACAAGTCATTTATATTTAAGAGAGGTTGAAAATGGATAATATTCCAAATAATATTAATATTGAATTAAAAAACGATAAAAATGAGGTCGTTATTAGAAATGGTGAAGCGGAAAAAATAAGTTACCCAGTAAAACTGGTACAAGCAGGAATTACTTTTGAGAGTTTATTTGAATTAATCAAAACACAACTCGAATATGGAGTCATTGATAAATCTAAAATTGTTGCTGTTGTGGATTATTCAACTGGTGAAATTAACATTGCGACTAATTACAGAGATGAATATTCAGACGCCATGACTTCAAGTCTTCTCTTTTCTAACGAATTAAATAAGTTTAAAATTAATTCAAACGAAGCATACAACCAGCAAAGATTTTGTGAATTAATTAAATTCAATAGACGTTTCATTGTTGGGGAATGGTTGGATTTGTACACTAAAACAAAAAATATAAGTGTAGAGCAAGTTAAATCAATAACTAATAATATTAAAGATAATAAAGCAAATTATAAACAATCTATTGAAGTGACAAATAAAATAGATTATCCTGATACAATCATGTTAGATATACCAGTTTTTAAGAATGACGAGAACAAACAGAAAATTGAGATTGATCTAAATTTAGATGTTATAGATAATCAAATTAAAATTTTCTTAAAATCTCCAAATTTAGAAGAAATATACGAACTTGAAAAAGATAGAATTTTAAAAGAATTTACAGAAAAATATAGAAATATAGGTGTAATATGCTTGGTGATATAGTAGTTTTATCAAAAGACGAAATTAAGCAATTAATAGCGGATGCGACAGCCCTTGGAGTTAAACAAGGATATGAACTAGTTAATCATAGAAATAATACTAAATATCTAAAAGTCGAAGATGCTGCGAGTAGATTAGGTGTGTCGATAGGGACATTAAATAATCGAAGACGGAAAGGACTTTTGAAAGAATGTCAAAAATGGGGAAAGTTTTTTATGTATTCTGAGCAAGAAATTGCAAGATTAGAGGGGTCAGATTATGAAATTTGAAAAAGTTAAAAAGTTGTATAGTATAAATAGGAGTTATTTTAATTTAGCTCCTAACTTAGAGGGTTATCCAAAAGACCCGTTTGAGTGCTTTGAGTATTTTAAGCAACATAACGAATTGCCTTATAAGGATAGCCAGCAATACACAAATGAAATGAATACTTGGTGCATATATGAATGCTTTATTGCTTACCAAAAAAGAGTAGGTGTCTCTAATAGTCAATATTTTACACCTCAAAAAATATCTAATGAAGTTTATGATATATATAAATATTTAGACGGCAGAGGTTTATTAAATAGAATTGAAAATTACGTTGATGTGTGCTGTGGCTTTGGTTGTATGACGGCTTCAATACCTGAGATTTTACCGAAATTAATCGGATATGATGGGTATGAATTATTTAAAGAAATATTTGAGTATTGCAACAAAGGTGCAACTTTTGAGACAAAACTATTCAATCAAGTTCGATTAAAGAATAATACATTAGTATTTGCAAATCCACCTTACGAAATGCCATATATGTTGCAATTTTTAACATGGTTATCAGAACAATTACAAGAAGGTAGTATTGCAATTCTGTTAATACCTAATGGATTTCTTGATAAAGATAGACCTAAACAATTAGTTAATTTATTGAATAGATTTAGAATTTTGGACAGGACAAAGATTCATTACCAATTTGAATTAACCAAAATATCAACTGAACTAGTAGTATTAAAAGCAATGTAGGGCTATTATGAAATATGAAACAAATAACGACTTAGTATTACCATTGGCAATGTTGGATTATTTAGAAAAAGAAGCAGTAGAATTTGATAATTACGAAATGATTGTGATTTTAAGAAGAGTTAAAAATAGCCTACTTTACTTCAATGGACGAGGTTTAAGCAATGTCGAAATTGCGACGGAGATTATAAATTCTTTGAGTAAAAAAGGAGTTAAGTTGTAGGGCTATTATGAGACGAACAATTAAAAAATTCCTTTGTTCTATTGGGTTACATAGATATAAAAAGATTAGCAGAAATCTAAGAGTTAAATGCTGTATTAATTGCGGTGAATATAATCCATTATGACAAATTTAAGCAATAAAATATTAGTTTATGAAGAGGGTAGGCGAAAGATAATCAAAGAATTAAGGTTATACAGATATCCAAGTCAAAACTATATTAATTGCTTAAATAGGTTGAATATGTTGGAAGCCGCTTTGAAAAGAATGTATGCAGAAAAAGCAGTTGCAGATTTTGAAATTCAATTAAAAATCTGGAATTAAATTTCACTATAAAGTAATCCTTTATAGTTAAAAAAAAGGAGTTAAAAATGTATAAAAAAGAAATGGAATTGAGCGCTAAAATTCAAAGTTTAGCATACAAAAATGAATATTACGGAAAGGATTACTTGAAGATGTCCGAGCAGATATGTAACTTAGAATGGTTTATGTTTGACAATCGGATAAGAAAAGATGCAATTTGTATTAGAAATGACTTTTTTGAAGTTTATTTTTTAAAAGAATTTGAAATTTCAAATGAAATTGAAAATTGGGAGCATATATTTAATTTGATGGAGGCACTTAAAAAAGAATTAGTAGATACTATGCTTTCAAAGGGCTTTTCTGAAAAAGCAATTTTTGATTTATTTGAAAATAATGAGAAATTAGCAAATGAAGAACTCAATGATGTCAAAGAAAGAAGAAAAAGAGCAAGGCGAGTTTATTATTGGAAAAACAAAGAAAAATACAGAGAAAGTCAAAAAAAATCTATTGAAAAAAACAAAGAAAAATACAAAGAAATTCAAAAAAAATACGTGCAAAAAAATAAAGAAAAATATCAAAAATATCAAAAAGAATATCGCGAAAAAAATAGAGAAAAAATAAGAGAAATTCAAAAAAAATACGTGCAAAAAAATAAAGAAAAATCTGATAAATTAATTAAAGGTGAGGATGCTATTGAGTTTCTTTTGGATTTAAAAGACGAGCGACTTACACCAATCAATCAATATATAAAGGCATACTTATGAAAGAATATAACGATTTGATTTTAAATAAGCTAAAAAAGAAAGTGAAAGATTTTAAATCTGAAATTGCAAAGAAAGAAGCAGATATTACCATTTTAAAGTTAAAGGTGGAACGCGCTGAAGCTGCTATAAAAGAGAGGTTGAACCTTTTAAATGAAGGTATAGTTAAACCGCACCTTTTAACTCAATACGAAAAATTCGTTGAATTTTACAATTATAAAATGTCCGATGTAATCGGAAAAAGTAGAAAGTTAGAATTATGTTATTTACGAGCAGTAATTATAAATGACTTACTAACAAGTAGTATTCATAAACAGCAAGATATAGCAAGGTTATTCAATCGTAATCGGACTACTATAAACACTACACCTGAAAGGTATAATGTTAAATATGACAAAAAATTACGTGAAATGACAAAAAAATTAAAGGAGTTAAAATGAAAGTTGAAAAAATTGATTATCAAAGAGAAATTGACAATCTAGATGTTAACTCGCAGTTTGTATTAACCGAAACGGAGTTATTACCCAAGATTATTAAAACTTTGGATTTTTTTAAGGAAAATTTACAATTAGAAACAGATATAGAGCCATTAAAGTCCGAGTTGAGAACGTGGCAAAAAGACTTGGATAAGTGGAGAGAAAAAAATGTTAAATAAAGAATTAATAATCCAAAAATGCAAAGAAAATAACCCATGTATAAGTGAATTTACAAAGCTTGTAAATTCTAAAACAGACAAAGAATTTTCAGAAGTATTGTTAGATAATTTGGGATGGTTAAATTCCAAAGATTTAATTAAATACATTGATACGAAAGAGTTATTAAAATATATAGGAAATAATAATAAATGGATTTTCTATTATTGTGCATTTATCAAAGATAGACCTGAACTATGGAGTAAGTTAATTAAAGATATATGGATTTATAATTATTGTGCATTTATCAAAGATAGACCTGAATTACGTATTAAATTAAAGGAATTAAAATGATAGAAGAAATTACTTTCAAAAAAACAATTACAAATAAAGAAGAATTTGTTAAAAAAATTGATACATCGAATTGCTTTATTCATTCAACGATAACCGAGTATAACTCACCGACTAATAAATACTTAGGTATCTGGACAGATGAGAATGAAGATTTTAACATAGTTGAAATAGATTTAGATGATACTAATTCTTACTCTATAAAAATGGGAAAACGTAGCAATCGCGTGAGGCGCCACCTTTGGGTCTTGGAAGATTTTTATTCAAATCATAAGAACATCAAAGAAATTAGCAAAGAGACTTTTATGGAAAGATTGAATAAAGCAAAGGAGTTTTTAAATGAGTTCAATTAAATTAAAGGAGTTAATATGTTAAATCTTAAATTAATAAAGTTGAAATCTTTTTAGATTAAGGTATTCATAAGTCGGATAAATAAACGGCTTAGGGAATGAAAGTTGAAATAATAAAAATGCAGTTTGCAAATGTTTTAAAAAAAGAGGTGAAAAATGGAAAAAATCAGAGATATTAATGGATTTTATGTTCTTGTTAATACAGATAATTTTTATTATTCGTGCATTTCAAATAATAATGAATATTATAGATATATAGGTGTAAAGAAAGTCATCGACAACGAACATCAAGTAATCATTGTAGATGTTAATAAAAGACAATATGATTTAGGTGTTGAACCTGAAATTAATATGAAAACATATAAAATACATTTCGCGAATTGGAGTGATAATTTCATCAGTTCACTTTTGGGAGATAATTATGTATCTTTTAAAATAAGTGAAGAAGAGTTTAATAAAATTGTATCAGAGTATCTATATGAATTTAAAAGAGAAAATGGAAAGGAATTAGTTGAAATATCTTTACAAGATATAAGCAGGAATAGGGAATTTGAAACATATCTAATTGAATTAGAAGCAGTAAAATCATCTATAAATAATCTAACTGGAATATTCACTAAACTTGATAGTGAACTCAGTTGTAATATTATTCAATTTGGGAAAGCTCGTGATACATTTTATATCTTAACGGAAAAGATAATTAAACTTTTGGAAGAAGAAAAAGAACAAATAAAATTTCGGACAGATAAAGAGGTGAAAAATGATTTATAAATACGAACATAAAATTAAAATGTATTCATTAGGAGTTTATGTTGCAAGACAAAATCAATTAAAATTTTTTGGAGTAGATAGCACTTATTTAACAGACGCTGAAAAATCTAAAATAGTTGAAACGTTATTAATCGGCTCACCATTTCCGCCGGTGATTATGTTTGAACGTGATTTTGATACTGTTATAATTAAAAATGGTAATTTAATTAAAGTATTGATTGAATTTGTTAATAACAAAATTCAATTAATAAACTTAGAAATTGCAAGCAAATATAATGATTATTTTTTTTATGATTTTATCCCGAGCGAACAACAACGAATTTTAAACAAAACAATAGCAACCTATATGTTAAGTGATATTCCGATAGAAAATGAAGTTGAAGATATTGTTGAACGTTTTGAAACAACAAAAATTCAAGATGATTATGATTTAATAAAGGCATCATCTTTTTATTTTGGAAGCATTTTATTCGAATCATAAGAACATCAAAGAAAAAGTAAAATATAAAAGCGAATTTAAAACAACATCAAATTAATAAATAATGAATTTAAGACCTTATCAAATTGAATCTAAAAAGCGTATTTATGAACTCTATCGAAATGGAGTTAATAATGTCCTTTTGCAATTACCTACAGGTGCGGGCAAGACTATCTTATTCTCTTCGATTATTAAAGACGGCTTTGAGAATGACCGTAGGACTCTGGTGCTTGCTCATCGTGGTGAACTTATAAATCAAGCAGCAGATAAATTATATAAAGGTTACGGAATTAACTCAGGAATAATTAAATCTAAGGTTGAAAAAAACTATGATAGAAACGTTCAAGTTGCCTCCGTTCAAACCTTAATTAATAGATTAGATGAAGTTGGTAAGTTCGACTTAATTATTATTGATGAAGCTCATCACACTCAAAAAGGTAATTCTTACGGCACAATCATAAAATCTTTACGTGATAAAAATCCGAACATGAAAGTATTAGGAGTAACCGCTACTCCTTGCCGTTCATCTGGGAATGGATTAGATGATATTTATGACGAGTTAATTATTGGGATTTCAATTAACGAATTAATCGAACAGGGCTTTTTAACTCCTCCTAAATATTATGTAGCCCCTGTTGATTTATCTGATATTAAAATCTCTGCTGGCGATTATAACAAAAAAGATTTACAAGAAAAGTATATAGCAAGAGTGCCTCCTATTTCTCTTGTTAAAAATTACATTAAAGTTGCAAATGGACTAAAAACTATCGGCTTCGCAGCAAATGTTGAGCATTCAAAGGATATAGTTGATTGTTATAATCAATTTGGTATCCCTGCAATTCATGTCGACGGAACTACACCTTCTGACCAAAGAGATAATGCAATTAAATTATTCCAAAAAGGTGAAATTCAAGTATTATATAATGTAGGCGTGTTTGATGAGGGTTTTGACTTACCTGCTATTGAAGCAGTTCAACTTGCCCGACCAAGTAAATCATTAATTAAATATATGCAGATGGTTGGCAGAGCTTTAAGACCAGCAAATGGTAAATCGCATGCTTTAGTTTTAGACCACGCTGGACTTGTAACTGAACATAGTCCTGTTGAATATAAACGGAATTGGTCGCTCAAAGGAGTAAAAAATGAAACTGAACAAAGATTTGTATATCGTGATAAAGAAACTCAAAAAGAATATAAACCGAAGCAGTTGCCATTAAATATTGACATGTTGAATATTGAATTAGTCGAATTAAAACCCTTTGAAATTAAAGCCAGGAAGAGAGTAAAACTTCGCCGTGATGTGAATGTTTTAGTCAATTTTGCTAAATCAAAATCATATAATCCTAAGTGGGCTTGGTATAAATCGGCAGAGAAAGTTACGGGATTAAATCAAGAAGAATATGAAGTGAAATTAAAAGAAGTCGCAGAAGTGTTTTGTGAATCAGTCGGACATAAACCAGGTGCTTCGTTTCACTTGGTAAAAAATTATTTAGAAAAGAAAAAAGAACTTGAACCTCAACTTTAATTGTTGCAGGTTGCAATTAATAAATTTCAAATTAAAAGGAAGTATTTTATGTATGAATTAGAAACATTTACTAATCAATTTTTAGACCCAATTAATCCAGATATTAATAGAATTGAGTTGTTGGACATTGCAATATCGTTAGGCAATCAGTGTAGATTTGCAGGTCATACGCAGAGTTTTTACTCAGTGGCAGAGCATTGTTTAAGGGTAGCCGATTTATTGCCAGATGAATTAAAGTTAACTGGATTACTTCACGATGCAAGCGAAGCGTATATGCTTGATTTACCACGTCCATTAAAGAATAGATTACCAGAGTATAAAAGTTATGAAAGTAAATTATTGAAAATGATAATGTATAAGTTTGGTGGGATTTATCCACTACCAGAGGAAGTGATTATGGCAGACGATAATGTGTTAGAATGGGAATTTAAAAATATCAAGCATAGTAAAAATCATAAGCCCTTGCCTCAATCTATTGCTTCTGATTTATACTTAAATGAAGTAAAGCGATTAATGGATGTTAATTTCTAAAATAGCAAATATAAAACCTTGCTAAGAGTGTATTTTTTATATAGAGACTGTAAATTAAAGGTTAAAAATGGCTAGACCAGTAAAGAAAGGATTAGACTTAAAAAATAATAAACTTATTATAAATAAAGGAGACAAAAAATGGGAAAAAGAAAAATAATTAGTGTAAAAACAAGATTTGAAGTTTTTAAAAGAGATAAGTTCACTTGCCAATATTGTGGGCAGAAAGCTCCAGATGTAATACTTCATTTAGATCATATTACACCTGTAAGTAAAGGTGGAGATAATAGCTTGATTAACCTCGTTACTTCGTGTAGAGATTGCAATCTTGGTAAAAAAGATAAATTATTAAGTGATAATACTACCATCACTATTGAACGAAAACAAATTGAAAATGATAGTGAAAGAAGAGAACAAATACGATTGATGTTTGAATGGAAAAAAAGTCTTGAATCAAACAATGAATACATGATTGATAATATATGTGATTATTATAAACATAAGATGAATCATCATTGGGTGTTCAATGAAAACGGAAGAAAAATAATTAGTGAAATCTTAAAAAACACTGACGTTAAATTAATAATTGAATGTATTGATATTACATTTGATCGATATATTCGGTTCGATAACGAAGGTTGTCCTACTCAAAAAACAGTAGAAGACTTCCTCACAAATTTAAGAAAAATTATAAATGTAAAAAAAATGCCTCCAATTAAGCAGAAATTAGTGAAATTACGAGGTATAGGTCGCAAAACATTTAAAGACTGGAATGATATAGATTCTATAATCAAATTAGATTATTATGTTAAAGCATTAAAAATTCATGGGTATTCAGAAAAAAATATTATAGATGATATTGAAGAGGAATTAATCCCAAACTTATATAATTCTAATAATTATTACCATTTTATTGATTTGATAGAAAACTGGACTAATCAAATTAATAAATGGATTGATGAGGAGGGTAATTAAATGGCAAGAAGCGATAAAGCATCAATTGGATATTTTTCAATTGATATTGATATGAATAATGATGAGAAAATTGAGTATTTGTTAGCTGAACATGGTCTTTTAGGTAAAGCAGTTATTATTGAATTATATTCTAAAATATATGGTTCAAATGGCTATTATATTGACTGGAATGATAGAATTACGAAGCTGTTTGTACGTAATTTATACTTAGACTTATCATTTTTTAATGACGTTTTAGATTTTGCACTTAACAATAATATTTTCGACAAAAATATTTTTGACAAATATGGAATTTTAACTTCAAAGAGAATCCAAAAGAACTATTTTATTGCTGCAAAATATAAAAAAGAAGTTGATGTTTTTCAAGATTATTTACTTGTTAAAAAGAATGTTTTGTTTGAATGTATTATAAGAAAAAATCAAATCTTAAATATTTTAGACAAAAAAGGGACAATAATAGAAGTTTTAAATTTGGAAAAGAAAGAGGATTTTAATATAAATTTAGGGTCAACAGAAAAAGAACAGACCGAAGACGGGCTAAACGAAGACAAGTATGTTTTAGAACAGACCCAAGACGAACTAATTGAGGAAGAGTATGTAAAAAACGCAAATAAGTCCGATTTTCAAAAAACAATTAACTATAATAAACTAGAATTAACTGTAATTAACTTGCATTGTCAAAAAAATCCAGACTTATTTTTTAAAAAACATGTCATCGGAATTTATCCAAAAGGAAAGTGTAGGTCTCCTGAAACTGAATTAAATTTTCTGAAAGATAACTTCAAGAATTGGAAAGAACTTTTACCAGAAATGCACTATGCTGTTATAGCACAGAATAGGAAACGTGAATACGACTTTTTAAAAACTGGCAAAGACCAAATGATTTATGTTAAATCGTTCAAGAACTGGCTTCGTGATAGAAAATGGGAAGAAGTCCCAGAAGTCCCCGACGACGACGAGCAAGACACCGTAAACCCTTTTGAATATCCTGGTATTGAGACCGAACGGATTGAACAGCAGAAGTATTTAGAAGGTTTGCCTAAGGAACTTCGACGACTTTATGATGAGATTGAAGAAGGAGTTATATGAAAAATAGTCAGAATAATAATTGGTATAATCAACGACAACCTGATTTTAAGAACGTGATTAATATCGGTTCACAGGTCCAACCACATTCAACAGAATCTGAAATTGCTGTGCTTGGTGGTATGATTATGAGCGAAAAAGTTATACCTAAGGTGCTTAATTTACTCGGCGATAGTTCTGTATTTTATCACGAAAAGCATAAAGTAATTTTTAATGCTCTTGTGAATTTGTTTGAAAATCATGTCAAAATTGATATACTTATTCTGGTAGAAGAACTTAAACGGCTCGGCAAACTGGAAGATGTCGGAGGTGCTAAATATCTTCTTGAAATTGATAGACGAACTCCTAGTTCTGCAAACGTAGAACAGCACGCTATAATTTTGCTCGAAAGAGATTATAAAAGAAAGTTAATCAAAGCGTCTGGCGAAGCATTGGCAAAGGCGTATGACGACACCGAAAACATCCTCGATGTGATTAATAAACACTCCGATGTCGTTAAAAATATTGTCGATTTAAAAGCTTCTAATGACCCAGTTGATGATAAAACTTCTTACGAACAATATCTTCAAAAAATTCAATCTGGTGAAGTAAAATATACTCCTACTGGACTTGAAGCTATTGATTCTATCATAAACGGATTTATGCCAGGCGATTTTGTCGTGATCGGTGCAAGACCAGGAATTGGGAAGACTTCCTTAGGAATTACTATCGCTTCTAATATGGTCTATACATTTAAAATTCCATTACTTTTTGTTACAATCGAAATGTCAAGAGATGAACTGCTTAATAGAATTACTTCACAAAAGACTTTAATTCCCATTGAATCAATCAAAAAAGGAACTCTTAACGCACAAGATAAGATAAAAATTCAGGATTTTTTAGACCTACACGCTAAAAGTAAAATGTTTATTGACCACGAATATTCAGATATTAGTAAATTAGTTCAGTCAGTGAGAATTAGACACAATCAAGATAAAGTTCGATACGTCGTAATTGATTATTTCCAGAATTTAAGGACCGCAAAGAAATTTAATTCTGAAACTGAAAAATATAATTACTTCTCTAACACTTTGAGAGACCTTGCAAAAGAACTTCAAGTGTGTATTATTTCTCTCAATCAACTTAACCGAAATAAAGACTCAAGAGCAAAAAATGATAAACAGATCATGATGTCCGACATTCGTAATACAGGCGATTTAGAACAAGACGCTAAAATAATAATATTTATCGAACGACCAGAGAAAGATGGAATTTTAGAATTTCCCGATGGATTAAGCACTATCGGAGTTGCAAGCATCACTATTGCAAAAAATCGAGACGGAAGAACAGGTAATACTCGGCTTGAATATAATGCTCCTTGTGCTAAATTTCAAAAGTATCAAGCTGTTACTACCGCAGCTGCATTAGAACATCCAAGTAAAGTAAAACATAAAAACGTAAACTATCACAACTATACCGAACCAAAAAATAATAATGATGAATTTGAGGGAGACAATGAACCGAAATTCTAATTTGCAAAAAAGAATCTTTGTTGATGAATCTGAAAGTGAAATTCAAAGTAAAATCATCGAAGTTCTTAAATTAAAAAAATATCTTGTTGTTAGAATTAACTCAGGAGTCCGTGCTATCGGCAAACGTCTTGTTAGATTTTATCAGATTATGAATAACGGAGCAACAGCTGGCTTCCCAGATTTAATAGCAATTAAAAATAATAAAATCCTGATGGTAGAGGTTAAATCCAAAACTGGAAAACTCCGTGAAGCCCAGAAAGATTTTATTTCACTCGCAGCAAAATTCGGAAATTCAATCTTGGTAACCGACTCTTGGGAGGAAGTTTTAAATTATGTAGAACAAAAATCGGATTAATGGACTTGCTTATTATGCCCGATTTGTTGCAGAATTGAGGGTAGGTTAAACGAAGCGACAGAGAGTGTATAAAGATACCAAAATTAAAATTAAAATTCAATACAGCGTAAATATGGAGGAAAAATGAGTATAAAAAAAGAAATAATAGAAAATATAGCATTTGAGGATTTGAGAGCAAAAGAACAGCTCCAAGAGATTGCCCACATTATTGGGATTGATGCAATGAAAAAACTTATTGAGCTTTATAGCGGAGTTCAAATTTATATTCCGTCGTTGCTTTATTTCGACAGAGTCGTAGAACGAGTAATCAAGCAGGATAAGTATAAAAATGTTAGTAAGCAAAAGATAGCAAAAGAATTAGGAATTAATTATAAAACTTTAATAAAAAAATTAAGTTGATTTAATCTTAATCGGCTTATAAAGTAAATTAATTAATAATCCAAGTTCTTTTTTAATTAACTTTGCTTCTCTTACATCTTCAAAGCTATTGATTTCACTATATAATTGCCTTAGTTCTTCTTCGTTTGAATTAAGGTAAAAGAGTCGCCTTTTCTCTAAATCTGAATAAATTAATTCGGTTAATGTCATTTGCAAAAATAATAAATTTTTAGTTAATAAAATCACGAGGTAAAATCAAACCCAAAAGAAAAATTATTGTCGTTCTTTGTCAAAATTATTGAAAATTCCGTAGTGGATAACTTTATTTTATAATTACTTGAAAATAAACAAGTTATGACTTGACTTGCAAGAGATTAAGTGTTAAGTTGCTTTTAAATTAAAACAATTAATTAAATACTTAATAAACAAGGAGTTATAAAATGACACAAGAACAAATAATAAACAGCACGCTAAACAAAACAGCAAAAATGAGATTGCTTTTTGATTTGGGATTGACAAGAAATCAAGTTGCTGAATTACTTGGAACAAATTACGGATTTGCTTTCAACGTTCATAAAAAATGGGCTGAGGCACAACTTAACACAAGAATAAGCACTTCATTAACAAACTTCCAATTCAACCATACTTTTGGAGTTGAGATTGAAGCTTTTGGAATTAAAATGCAAGAATTAGAAACTGAACTAAGAAACGCAGGAATTAACACAAACGCCGAAGGCTACAATCACCAAACAAGAGACCATTGGAAAATTGTAAGGGACGCTTCACTTCAAGGTGCTAATTCTTTTGAAATTGTTTCACCAAAATTACAAGGCGAAGATGGATTAAGACAACTTAAAACAGTACTTTTAATCACAAGGGGCTTAGAAGCAAAAACAAACAAATCTTGTGGAGTTCATATTCACTTTGATGCTTCGAACTTTGAATTGGAAACTTGGAAAAATTTATATAAAAATTATGCAAACTTAGAAACTTGGATTGATGGATTTATGCCACAATCAAGAAGAGGAAATTCTAACAGCTACTGCCACACAATGAAAGTAGCTAATTATAAAATAAAAATTGACAATGCAATAAGTTTAAGAGAGATTGAAAGTTTAATAACAAATCAAAGTAGATATTATAAATTAAATACTCAATCATTTTGGAGACAAAATTCAGTAGAATTTAGACAACATGGGGCTTCAGTAAGTTTTGAGAAAATTTCAAACTGGATAAAATTTTTAGCAAGATTGATTGAGATTTCCAAACGAACAGAAATCGAAAATGCTGATGATGTAAACTTAAGAAGATTTTTAAACAACGATTTAATAAATTATTTTCAAAACAGAACAAGAGAGTTGGCAGCTTAGCCAACCTCTCTTTTCTCAAAAGGAGTTTAAAATGAAATTAGAAAAAGGGTATTGGGTAGACAAAAATAATAATAGTTGGAAAGCAAAAAGATACACAAAAGAAGAAGCAATGAGAATGTAAAAACTCATCAGACTGCATTAACTGTGAATATTTAGATAATGAAAAATTTAAAATAATAAATAAAGGGTAATAAAATGAAAAAATATAAATTATTAGGTGGTGGAGTAATTAAATCCCAGAACCCAGTTGATTTTGTTAATCAACTTAATCAACTTTCAATATTCGGATTTAGAGATAATATTAATTTATTTATGTCCGAAACAGCAAAAAGATGTTATGTAGATAATTCAGTTATTATTAGGTCTAACTGCTGCGAAGATTTCTTAGAGGATTTAATCAAGTATAAATTTGTTGAGGAACTTTAATGTTTTACTACTTCGCTTATGGTTCAAATATGAACGTCGAAAGAATGATAGAAAGGCAAGTGAAATTTACTGGCTATGAGAAAGGAACAATCGAAAATTCTACACTTAGATTTTCAAAAAAAGCATTTCGATTGGGTGAGGGCTTTGCTAATATTCATTATAAGATTGGTGAAAAAGTCGAAGGGGTTCTTTATGAATTAGCAAGTAAAAACGAAATAAAAAAGTTAGATAGATTTGAGGGTTGCCCTTTTCATTATAACCGAATTGAAATGTTAGTTAAAACAAAGTATGGTTATAAATGGGCTTTCGTTTACATAGCCAATAATTACTTTGTGGATTTTAGACTAAAGCCTAGTAAAAAATATTTAAACCATTTGCTGAAAGGTAAAGAGTTTTTATCAAAACAATATTATAATAAATTAGAGGTAACAAAATGCATTTAGTATTTGTTTATGGAACATTAAAGCAAGGGCAACCAAATCACAGGTTGCTCTCCCCATTAAAACCAATCTTTGGTGTAGCACAAGGGTTTGATTTACACGCTGGACCGCAATTTCCATTCGCAATCAAAGGGCAGGGACAAATCAAAGGTGAAGTTTATGAAGTCGATGATAAAACGCTGGCTTTATTAGATAAATTAGAAGGTGTTCCGTCTTTTTACCAGCGAGTAAAAGTCAAAGTAATATCTTACAAGGGCGATTTGGATTGTTGGATTTATGTTTCACATTTAGCAAAGCAATATCCGATAATAGCATCTGGGGAGTGGTGATTGTGAAAAGGGAGATAAAAATATCCCTAATCACATTAAATAATATTTTGTAAGGAAGTCAAAAAAAAATCATAAAGCCCTTGCGTGTTTGGAATTAATGGCTTAAATTTGAATGTTGGAATACGACAAAATATGTTAAAGTGAAGTAACTAATTTACGAATATGAAAAAATTACATACTACAAATGAAAGGAAGAAATTTAATAGAATAAAAGAAAATAAACGTAAAAACAGGAAAAAGAAAAGTAATAAAAGGCAATTACAACAAGAAAATATTGGAACACCTATAACAAGTCTAAAAAAGAAAGAAATAAAGTTTCCAGAGAATTTAGAATTATTACAAAATTATAAAGAAATTGAAAAAATAATAAATACAGCAATAAAATTGATAAACAATAACAAGTATGTTGCATTGAGTTTTGAAAATGTTAGTATAACTGATACATCTACTTTAATGTATTTAGTTTCAGTGTTTTACAAATACCCTCAAAAGAGACATTTTATTTCATTTATATCACCTTTAAGTAACGATGTAGATACTTTTATTTCAGATTCAGGTTTCCATCAATATACATCAAAAGAGGGAGCCGGCATTGATGTGCATGATAGTATTGGTGAAATGTTTCAAATTTTAGCATATGAAAATAGAAGCATAGAGTTGATAGAACAAATTTATAAATTTATAAATTCAAAATTTCCTAGTATAAACAAAGATACAATCGTTGATTGTATGACTGTTCTTACGGAAATAATGGATAACACGGCAGAACATGCTGGTGAGCAAAATTCCTCTGAAAAATGGTGGCTTAGTGTTTTTTACAACAACAACTTAAAAGCATTTCAATTTGTATTTATGGATCACGGGAAAGGGATTATGAACACAATTGAAGATAAAAAAAAATATATAGGTTTAATTAGTTATAATGCTTCTGAAAAACTAAAAATGATATTAAAAAACGAGGCAAATTTGTCAAGAACAAAAGAACAACATAGAGGTAGAGGATTACCAACTATCAATAAAATATTAAATGATGGTAATATTCAAAATTTGCGTATTTTTGCCAATAATATTTTGGCTGAACCACAAAAGGATGAGTATATAGAAAAAAACATTCCTTTTAATGGAACGTATTATTATTGGGAATTTAATGGATAATCTAATGATAAATATTGCAACAGACTTCTCAAAAGTACCTGGGAAGAGGTATTTAAATGAAGAAAATAATGGTGAGAAGAATTCAGGTGAAAGGTTTTTAAATTCGATATTAGAACCTAAATTTTTAGAAGCAGAAAAAAATAATGTAAAACTCGTAGTTAATGTAGACGATTTATTAACTAGACCTTCAAGTTTTTACGATGGATCATTTGGCGAATTGTCTAGAAAATATAAAAGCGACAGAGTCTTAAAAACTTTAATAATTACTTCAACGGAAAATTCAAATATTCGGGAAATAATAGATGAATATATTACAAATGCTAATAGAGAATATCTCAATTGATGAATTGTTTGACTGATATAACATACGGGGATTTACTTAATTCTTTTTTATCATTATTAAATTTTATTGCAGTAATTTACATTTATCTTAGAATTAACAAAAAAATAAGAGAGCATGATTATTACTTTAAAACATTAATAAAATATTATAATTATCTGTCAAATTCGGCAATTGAACTAAACCAAATATATAATAATAATTATATTAACATTGATTTAAGTAAATATGAAGAGGTATTTATTAATATTATAAAGAATATTGAAACAATGCAAAATTATACAATATTTTATGATATACAAAAGGGAGATATCCAAGATAAATTAAAAATACTTCAAGATTCATGCTTTGAATTGAAAAGGTGTATTTCTGTCATGTATGAAAAACCAAATTTAAACCCTAATAAAAAAGAAACTTTAAACAATGTTAATCTACAACTACTTAATCAAATCAGAGACAAAATTAAAAAAATAGGAAATTTAATTTATAAAGTATAAATAATATTAGATTACACCAGTCCCTTTAAAATAGCATGCTTAATCTCGTCCTTTGTCTCTTCGTTTAGCAGTGAAGTAAATAAAGGGCGAGCTGGCATTCGTCCAATTCCAAAGTGCAATTTTTTTGCATAAGATACGTTCGTGCCTATAATCACCGAATTGCCAACGATTGAATAAGTAAACGATGACTTCAATCGCCCAGTAACCTGCATAATGCTACCTGGCCATTTACCTAACTTCTTACGTCTTTCGATTGTTGATGCTGCGAGTGGCTCCCATTTCCTACCTAAATAAGCCCCTTCTTCTTCAAATTGGAAGTTAACAGCCGTCTGCAATACCTCGCCGACACCTCTATATATTTTCTTGAGGTCAATCTTTTTATTTACTTCACCTTGAATTTT
This sequence comes from uncultured Hyphomicrobiales bacterium, assembly GCA_964465945.1. Classification (GTDB taxonomy): domain Bacteria; phylum Bacteroidota; class Ignavibacteria; order Kapaibacteriales; family UBA2268; genus JAJRPT01. The sequence continues at coordinate 63,750 of CAYXMM010000005.1, read as the reverse complement.
ACCAAATTGATTATTCAGGTCATCGGAGTTAATATTAAATTCAATCATTATTTTTTCTCAAATTCTTTCCATAATTCACTTGGGTAATCAGATTTATTAGGTAACCAAGGATTACCTTTGTTATCAAATCCTTTCTGATTACGATGATTTTTAAAATCAATACCTTTATTTACCTTATACCCACGTTTTTTTACTAAATTTTCACTCAAAGAAATCGTAATCCGTCTGCAATTATAATGCCCTGGCGGTCGCAGATTCTTTGCAAAATAATCGTCATCAATTCTGAAGACTTGCCCGTCTAAAGCACGGCAATCCGATGTCGTTGAGTTATCCATCACCGAACTACACATCACATAAGGTGCATTCTTAATATTTAAAGTGTGTCCGTTCCATCGCCCCTGCATAAAAGCGTCTTGAAGATTAGTTCTGTAAATTGTATCTAATCTCCAAGGTTCGATGAGTTTATTATTATCTTTGTCTTTCAGCCAACCTTTCTCTTTAAATCTCTCCTTTAACTGCTTCTTAAACTCCTCTTGACTTAATCCCTCTTTGATTGCTTTCTCAATCATCTCCTTAAAGTCAACCAATAAGTCCATTTTAACAACACCAGCAACAGTGAATGCGTGTTGTTTGATAATTTTAAAAGTATCCTGCCAGTCATCAGAAATTTTCACTCCTTTTGACCTAAAATAAGCAACAATTTCTTCTGGCTCTTTATCCAAAGCAAAAATTAAATCTTGCAAAGAAATATCATCTTTGTTGAAGTAATTAAACCTGTCTTTTTGCTCTTCTTCTTCTTCATCGACCGAGTTTAAGCCGTAAATTTGAATAATGAGAATTGCTCGTTCGATTATTTCAATAAAATCACTTGCATCTATCTTGCTATAAGCTTTATAATAGTTTTTTTTCAAATCATCAAGTTTATTTTTGCCAGCATAATCAATAATTGGCTTGATTAAATCCGTAAATAAAGTCTCATTCTTATCTGGGTCTAATAAATGCTCTATGAATTTGTCTGTAACTTCTTGCTCTTTCTCGCCAATCTTATCCTTATCGTCCGAGTTCAATATATTAATAAAATTACTCGGATTCATAAGCTTTTTTGGGCTTAAATCTCCTAAATTATCGCTATTACTTAAAGTGAAATCACCTTTATAATAATTAAACTCACGCACATAGTAATCTTCTGTGAATCGCAATCCCATTGAATACAAAATAGCATCTCTCTCGGCTCTATCTTTGTTTATATCTTGCTCTTCGACCAATCTAAAATAAGGATATTGATTAGTATTAAAGTTCAAATCCACTATTTTTTTAATTAAAGTATTAAAAGTAGATTCAACCAAAATCATATCTGACTCTATAATCCTATCTACCACACTTTGAGCCATATTCTCATTCCCTAATTTACCAGGCGTCGAAGTAGTAGCCGAAGTATGCCCTAAGATTACCTCACTCACATCTTCCATACATTTATTAATAAAAGCATTGTAAATTTCAGATGAAGAGGTTTGAGTCCCATTTATTAAATCCAACTCAACATCATCAGGCAAAGCGAACATAGAATCTGCGGAATAACTATAAATTCTATCAAGTAAATCGTCGACATCTTTTTGAGATTGATACCTCTGCGATTTATAAAGTGTTTTCACCCACGGCATACCAAATTTCTCAATAAACACTGACCAAGACTTACGGGCATCATTCTTTAGAACAATCGACCAGTAACATTTAGATAGCAAAGGAGTTCCGTAAGGATTATCACGGCTGGCTTCGTAGCGAGGAATTAAAAATTTATCATTTGGAGTAATTTCAGTTGAGCCATTATCATCAATAAAAACCAAATTATTATCAATATCAAATTTAAAATATTGTCTCGGACGTTTATTAAGTTTCACAGGAATTAACTTCCCGTCAATCACTTCCCAAATAATCTCAATAGGTTGAAATCCAAATAGTGGAGCATCTAAAATACTTCTAATACAATCATGAATATCTAAATTATTAAGTACAACTTCAACAAAATCATATATACTCTGCTCACTATCATACTGGTCGAGTTCCCATTCTTTCGATAAAACCCCACTCTTTCGAGACTGAACCACAGCATAAAGATGTGAATCGTTAAGCATATCATCATAAACTTGAATATCCTTGCCAATTCGTTTTAAAAGAGCGTCTGGATTATCAATTAAACTATTCCAGTATGAAACTGAATTTGAATTAATTTTATATTCCTTGCCGAGTTGTTTAATTCTTGGTAATATTAATTTATCTTGATTCTCCATTTTAAAAACCTACTTGTTTAAAGTTATTATTAAATCTTTTATTTCTATCTTTCGTTAGCGAAGGCAAAACTATTGCAGAATTTTGCCAATATTTACGTCCGTGAGTATTAATTGCATATCGCATAGCATCTAATGAGTGATTTTCAAAGTCGACGGGCAATTCAAGAGACCTGCCATTTTTATCTTGTTTATAAATATACCTTTTTAACTCTCTCATCAAATTATGCGAATCTTTATGAATATGTATTTTGAAACTCTTTATAAAATCAATACCGCTTTTAATTGAATTAGCACCTTTATCCGCAGGATAAATATTGTAATTCTTATTATAAATCTCTTCAATCCTATCTGGCTCGTGGTCAGCATAAATCTCGGTATACTTATCGTGAATTAATTTAGGTAACTCCTCAATAAACTCACTTGTAGTCCAGCCAGACTTATAAAACATTTCACGGACATATAAATCATTCTCTTTCCGAGTAACTTTAACCAAAGCCATAGGATCATTATAACCAAAGTCAAGCCCATAAACTACTTGCCCGTTCGGTTCTGTTTCATAAGTATCCCAATTAGTATAGACCAGTCCCTTTAATGCACCACCCCAATGACCTAATGTATAAACCTTATAATAATTATCATCAATATCTTTTAACGATTCAAGTTTATTAATCTCATCATCCTTTATCCACTTGTTATCTTTATATGTAGTATGCAAGATTGTAGCATTATCTCTGATGCTTTTAATGTAATTATACGGCTCATTAGTTTTCTCATAAGTCTCTTTCGGTGGAAAGAAATACTCATTAATCCAATCGTCCTCTTGCTCTGGATTAAACGTGATTATTTCACGTAACTTTGAGCCAGAAGGACCTCTTAACGAGGTTGTGGTTTTAGTATATTCATCAAATCCGATTTCATTCCCTTCTTCAAACCACACACAAGTGGGATTAAGTATTGATTTAGTTTTATATGGTTTGTCTAAACCTCTAAATATAATCTTATTGCCATTCTTGACACAAGTAATCTCCATCGGCGAATGAGTTACATAAAATAAGTCTTCCAATTTCCAATGACTAATTACCCATTTAAGTGTAGCGAATTGAGAGTCTTTGATGTCTGCGAAGATTTTCCTCATACATATCCATTTAGTATAAGGTCTCTGCATCAAATCTGTGATAATATACTGCGCCGCAAATGCAGACTTTGCCGAACCCCTGCCACCATATAACACAAAAGTCCTGTTATTATCCTCAAAAAGTGGAAGATAAATATCGTTAAATCCAGATTTGGGAATATTAACAGTGTCTATTACGTTAGGGTTCATAGGTCATCAATTAAATTAACAGTGATTGTATTCCCATTTGAAGTAACATCTTGTTTTTTAATTTCAGTAGCATGTCCGAGTGCTGTAAATTCTATCTCTTGTAATCGTTTCAATCTATCAGGTAATTGTAATAATAATTTATACAATTCTTTCATTGACATTGAATCAAAATTCTCTCCGTTGTTAATTTTTTTTGCGAACGACTTCAACGGAGTTGATAATGAAACTCTAACTGCTCTTGCTAATTCTTGGTGTTCTATTTTAGCTTCTGCAAGCAAATCAGTAATCTGCTTATCCTTTAAAAAGGTAAGGTGATTATCCCAATCTCGAACCCTATCATTCCAATTATATAGCTTAGCATGCTTCCGAATTATCGTAGAATAATCATTACCTTTGTCCGTGCGTCTCCTTGCCACATTTACATAAGTTCTATCCGACGGAGGTAAAAGCCGATAAGTCTCAAATAGTTCATAAGCAAGGTCTGATTCATCTTCTCTCCGATACCAAGAGGGGTTCAATTCTTTATCTTCATTATTCATTTTCAACCTCGAAATATTCCTTTGTTATAATCTCGCCATTGAGTTTAACTTGACATTCTTTATTATTATCTTCGCAATATTTAATAAACCTTTTCACAATTCCATCACAGAACTTCGGCTCCATTTCCATTCCAAAACAAACCCTGTCTAAAGTGTCTGATGCAATTAAGGTAGTTCCACTGCCTAAAAATAAATCAAGCACAATCTCACCGATTAAACTTGAATTTCTAATTGCCCTCGCAGCTAGAGCTACTGGCTTTTGAGTCGGATGAATATAAGTCCTATTTCCGTCTCTGCTTATCTCCCAGACATTATTTTCATTTGCTGGACCGAACCAACGTCCATTAATAGTAGAAGCAACAGTTGAATCCTTACCCGCATATACACACGGCTCATAAATTCGAGCGTAACGTGCAAAAGTTAAAGGTGCGACTTGTTTCTTCCAGATAATCGGAACTGGGTCGAACGAAATTTCATTAACTTTCAGAGCATGTAATAATTCTGGGAAGTATTTAGTAGCGTGCCAAATGTAATAATTAGCATATTCGATTGAATATTTTTTAGCAAGTCCTATAAAAGTAATCAAGAATTGTACATAATCATCATCGCTCATACTGTCCTGCCAAGCCGAGCAATACGATTCACCCCAATCCTTACCTTGATGAGGTCGCCCGTTGTGATTTAATTCAGCATAATTCACATTATAAGGTGGGTCAGTATGAGTTAATGAGGCAAGTTTACCGTTCATTAATCTTGCAACATCATCATCACTTGTTGAATCGCCACATAATAATCTATGCCCGTTTAACTCAAATAAATCACCAATTTTTGTTTTTGGTTTTTCAGTTAATTCCTCTGAATAATCATCTTCTTCAACTGAATTAATATCTAAGTTTTTATTTGACAAACTAAAATTAGAAATATTTCTAAGTTCAAAATCTGAATAAGGTAATGTAATTTTTAAGTCATCTATATTGAAATCAAGTTTAAGTTCATTAAGTAAAATAGACAGTTTCATTTCGTCAGATTCAAATCTTGTTTCATTAGTCTCAATAGCAATTCGTTTAGCTTCAGTTTCAGAAATATCGCCGTGGTCGTAAGCCACTATAAACTCCTTGCCTAAGGCAATCATATCATCTAATCGGTGATTACCATTCACCATTTCATAATAACCATCTTCAAGTTCTCGCACTTGGACGTTTTCGACTTGACCAATTCGTTTAATATTATTTCGCAATTTCTCAGAAATTTTATCATCATTATTTTTATAATTCCAAGGGGCTTTTTTAATCAGTCCAATCGGAAAGATTTTATAATTAATAAAATTTGAGCGTTGCTCTTGATTAAGCCCAATTTCAGTTAACAAAGCATCTGGTATAGATTTAATCTTATTTCTTAAACTAATTACTTCTTCTTGCATAATTCCTGCTATTTATAAATTGATGTTGCAAAACAAGTGAATATTTTTGGAAATTTTCAACGAAATCTTCCCCGAACATTTCCCCGAAATCTTACTTGAAATCTTCCCTTAAATTTTCCCTTTTATACCCCTAAACTTGCATTTGTAAAAGAGAGCAAGCCAAATGAGTAAAAGCATTTACATATTAGAACCAATCTTTGAATGGGGATTTAACGACAAAATCCTTTCAGAACAGTTAAGCAAAATCGAACAGGGCGAACCGATTACTGTGTTTATAAATTCACCTGGTGGGAGTGTATTTACTGGCTATTCGGTTTATAATTTACTATTAGAAAAGTCAAAGACAAATGAAATCACAATTAAAATCATTGGTCTTGCTGCGAGTATTGCTTCATTAATTGCGTTCGCAGGTCATAAAACTCTAATTGCAAAAACTGCTTCATATCTAATTCATAATCCCTACTCAATAGCAATCGGTGATGCTGAAGAGTTTAAAAAGCAAGGTAAAGTATTGGACGACATCACAAATCAAATCATTGATGTGTATAAAAGAAAGACCAATCTTGATAACGATGGTTTAAAATCTATAATGAATGAAGATAGATTGATGACATCGAAAGAAGCCCTCAAATACAAACTTGTAGATGCTATCTACGAGCCAGACAAAGAAGAAGAAGAAGAACTCAAAGCAACTAACTATATGGATAAAATAGAATCCTACAAATATGTTGCCCTTTCAAATAGAGAAAAAACATTAATTAATCATCAAGGAGAAGAATCAATGCCAATTGATAAAGATTCTGGTGCTGAATTAAGCAAGCTTTTGAATGAGAAGATAGACCAAGTTGCAGACCTGAAATCTGCTCTCAATCAAAAGGATGTTGAAATCGGCACAATTAAAAACGACTATTCTACGAAGGTTTCTGAATTAGAGAAAGTAAATTCTGAGGTAACGACTCAAAATTCTACTTTATCAAAAGAAATCAAAGAATTAAAAGGGCAAATTGCCACAATTGAAGTCAGCAACTTAGTTAGTGGGTTTATCAACTCAGGTAAAATACTGCCCGCAATGAAAGATTATGAAGTTCAAGATTTACTTGACAAAAAAATCAACAATGTCGAAGCTTTTAACAAAAAAGTTGAGATATTAAATTCATTGCCTACAAATCCATTGCTTGCAAACAGCTATAACCGAACAACCGAAACACCAAACATTACAACTATTCAAGATTTTGAAAATCCTGATAACGATGCAGTTGTAACTGCAATGGTCAAAGAATTTATGGTGAAAAATAATGTAGATTTTGAAACTGCATTTAATACCCTAAGAGGAGGTCTCAATGGATAAGAGAATAGCAGACCTTATGTTAGGTCAAAGAACTTCCTTAACTAATATCGCACTTGGATATTCAAATGATGCTTTTGTTGGTAGATTTGCTCTGCCACAAGTAAATGTATCAGATTTAGCAATTATGATTCCTTCTTATGGCAAAGACCATTTTAGAGTTTATAATACAGAAAGAGCGTTAAGAGGTCAACAAAAATTGTTAGACCCAACTTCTTATGGTAAAGTTGACATTAACCTACATGAACACGGCTTAGGTTACCCTCTTGATATTAGAGAGATTGCGGCTTCTACTGGTCAAAATCTTGATTTAGAGATTTATGGGACAAAAGTTGTAAAAGACGCAATCGACTTAGGCGATGAAGTTAGAATTGCCGATATGTTGCAGAGTTTAGCAAGTTATCCATCAGGCAACAAAGTTACTTTAACAGGAAATGACCAATGGACTGATGTGGACTCACATCCTATTGCACAAATAGATACCGCAAAAGAAGCAATAAGAAATAAAATTGGAAAATACCCTAATGTAATGATAATAGGGCATTCTGCTTTTAACTCATTGAAAAACCATAAAGAGATTAAAGATGCGGTTTTTGGAGTTAATAAACCAGGTATTCCAACAGTAGAGCAATTAAAAGAACTTTTACGAATCGAAATTTATGTCGGCTCTGGAAGTTATATTCAAACAGCAACTGGTGATGCTTTCAATAATATCTGGGAAGATAACGCAATATTATGTTATTCCCCAAGAAACGCACAAGGCAAAGGCGATTTATACACTCCATCTTTCGGGTATTCATTTAATTACAAAGGATTACCTTCGATTAGAACTTATTGGAAAGATAACGCACAAGATGTTAAAATCATTGACGGTAGAACTTATTCAGCCGTAGCAATATTGATGAGTAACGCTGGGTATATTATTAACGACACTAACGCATAAGGCAGACAATGGCTAAGAACACTTTAATTAAAGTTCAAGTGGTCGGCTCTGATGCTTGGATAAACGACAAATACTACAAAGAGGGTGCTATTCTTGAGATAGCACCGCTCGAGTATGAAAGACGCAAAAAAGTCTTAAAAATAATTGATAAAGAAAATATCTCAGAGAAAATTGAAGAAGTCGTTGTTGATGATTCAAACTCTGAGGATATTCAACCTAAAAAAACTGAAGGAGAATAAAAATGTCTATTGTAAGAGAAAATCTAACAACCCCAATATTTGAAGATACTGCTTATGCACCAGCACAAACAGCACTACCAAAGCAAAAGTTTATTAAAGAGACTGGAGCGGTTGCTACTGCTGGTGAATCTGGATATGTATCAAACTATGATTGGAATCAAGGTGATAATTATTCAGTAGTCAGAGTTGGAACTGTAAAAGTTCTTGCTGGTGCAGCTGTGGCAGTCGGTGCTGATGTCGAATCAGATGGCTCAGGTCGTGCAATTACTTTAACTACTGGCAAAAAGAACGGCAGAGCTTTAACTGCCGCTACTAATGCAAATGATGTAATTGTAATCGCAGTTCCATAATGGCATATATTGATAAGAACTATATCTTATCAAGAACCGATGAAGCAGTTATTACAAATATATTAGATAACGGTTCAGGAGTGATTGATGATGCTAAGCTAAATTTACATTTAACGGATGCGAGCGCTTTTGTTGATAGTAAGTTAAGCAATAAATACGCAATTCCAATCACGCCAGTTCCAGATGAATTAAAACGCCTGGTGCTTGATATTTCAATTTACTTCATTTATAGTACTAAATATACTGACGATGAATTAGAATCTCTGACTTATCGGTATAAGCAAGCATTACAAATGTTAGACAATATTGCCACTGGATACCAAAATCTTGTGGGTGTTGAGTTAAAAGAGAGTGAAATATCAGGCACAATGGTAGTTGCAACAGGTCGGCAAAGGAAATACACTGAAGAGTTCTTTCAAGGGTTTATGTAATGAGTCGGACAAAAGAGTTAAAGAACGCAATTGTAAATATTCTTAAATCTTCACCATTAGTTAATGACAAAATCAAGATATATTCTACTTTATATCCTGAAACAGAAGAACAAAAAGAAGATATTTACATGAAGGCGAAGAATACAGACGCAAGTATTTATGTAACTTATTCCGGGAAGAAATACGATGAAGCTTCGGCACATACTTATAAAGTATTTGAAGCATTGTCAATCTTCATTTTTTCAAAAGTATTAAAAGAAGATGATAGTAATCCTCTTGACATAGAAGTTTTGATAGATAATATCACAGATGTTCTACATCAACAGGGTTATACATTATTTGAAGATGGTGTTAGACCAGTAAAAGATAATAAAACGGGCTTATACGAGGCAGTGCTAATAATTGGCAAAGCCACAGTATATCCAAAATAAAGGTAAAAATGGAAGCAATATCAGAGAATAGCACATTAGTAGTAATAATCACAGTGATTGTATCAGTTTTGACATTGATATTTACTGGCTGGGGAGTTGTCTCTCAAGTACGCAAGAGCATTGATGATGAGAAAGATGAACTTGAAGAATGGAAGACTAAAAGAGAGATTACCGACACCGAGCAGAACGATCATATTAAGTCAAATGCCGAGAAAATTAAAGCCCACGCTTTAATTCTTGAAGAAGAAAAGCGGAAACGTGAGGAATTAGATAAGCGATTCCAGAATGAAATTGCATCAATTCAAAAGTTATTTTATGAAAATAAAGAAAATCTTAAAGAGGAATTGATTAAAGCAATTAAAAGCTTTCAACCGATTTTAAAAGAGCAAGAGAAAAGTATAGTGAATACTATTAAAGTATTATTAGACCATAATAAAGAGCTTAACTCAAAAGAATTTAAAGCATTATGGAATGAATTAAATAAAAAAACAAATAAGAGAGCAATGAAATGAGTAATTCAATAGATATTTTAAAAGAAGTCAAAGACCCAGAAACTTTGAAGGAAATTGATGCCCTTGTTGATAGAATTAAACAAAAACAAGCAAACTCTGGGGCTGAATTTACAAGTTCGCAATTTGAAAAGAGAAGAAGGAACATCTTGTTTTATTCATTTGTGATGTTAGGTGCTTTATCTTATTTAACTTTTCAATACATAACATATTTATTTGGGTTTACGCTTGGACTTTTCATTGTTAATTTTTCATTATTAGCTTATGAGTGGTTAGATGAGATTTATTTTGAGGGAAATACTATTAAGAAATTGGCAGAAAATTCCATTGCATTATCGGTATTTTTTGTTGGGCTTATTTGGTTATTTGTTAGTTCATTGGAGTTTGGGGACAGATGGATTGGAGGACAATCAAATTTATCTATCGAAGAAGATAGAGTTAAATCCACAGTCCAACAACCAGTCTATGATGTTCAACCACCAGCAACAGCAGACACCATTGCACCTCCTGTTAGAGTTGAATTACGTGGGGACAAAGGAGCAACCACTTACAAGTAATCGTGGCGAGTTCATTGATGACTGGAATGAGGTGTTTAATCTATCTGCTGTGCCATGGTGTGCTTCTGAAAAATCATACTTTAATCTGAAAGGATTTGTCGAACCAGAAGTAAAGTCAGCAAGGGCAAGAGATTTTGCAGTAGAAGGTAGAATATGGACGGCAAAACAAATAATGTTAGATAAATACACACCAAAGCCAGGTGATTATTTAGTAAAGTCAAGGCGAGGCGGTCATCACGTTGATACATTTGCAGAATGGGATACGCTCAAAAAACGTGGGATTTTAGTTGGTGGCAATGTTAATGACAGAATTATGCTTAGGAATGTAACGCTCAAAGAAATAGTGCTGTGGGGAGCAACAGTAACAGAAGTAAATGGATTTTATAATTACGAGGTAGTAAATGAATAGTGTAGTATTAAATACAAAAGATTTTGAAAATCTGATATTTTCTTTCGATAATTTGATTAAAACCGAATTATCTAACAATAACAACGTTTCGGATATGACTTTAAAAGCGAAGGAAAATCTTAAATCAATCCAGAAAACAATAAGGTCAGTAAATTTAAGTAGCACTCTTGACGCATTAGACTTCCCAATTCAAACAATCATCAAAGAAATTGTTGAGATTGTAGCCGACGGAAAGATTAACATTAAAGATATTGGAAGTTTTACCTCAATAATTAACCAATTATTTAAACTCAGAAAATTAGCACCTGGAATTGAAAATGAAATTAAGTCATTATCAAAATTAGAAGTTCAAATCCTTGCTTCTGAAATTGCAGGAGCAGTTTATGATAATATAAATGGAGCAGTAAAATGAGAAATATATTAATCACAGCATTTGTATTAATGGTGATGTTATTACCTACTTCATGTGGGTTCGTAACGCCAGCAATGGTAACGGATACTTACGATATTGTGAAAGAAGTAGTATTCACACAAGATAGTATTGAAGTAACAATCAAAGAAAAGGAAATATACTTTGAATTACAAGAATATCAAGATATAGACACTACTTTAAACGATGGAACTAAGATATGGGTTCATTTCGATAGAGCAAAAAACACATACTTGATTAGCGTATTTGAACCATCTGCTAAATTAAAGATAAAGAAATGAGAGATAGAATAAAAAAAGTTAGTTGGGATGATATTACAGATAAGCCAGCCGAATTAGGTGGCGATATTGCTTTCTCAGATTTAACTGACGGGTTTGCATTAACAGGAAATGCGAATAAAGTAGTTGGAGTTAATTCTGCTGGAAACGCCCTTGAACCTAAGACTATAAGCACAGGTGCAGAAACAATACAAACTAAGACGGCTTCAAGCGAGTCGGCTGGTTCAGTCGATTTAAGTTTAGGTCATTGGCTTGAATTAAACTGCGATGCAGATTTTAGTTTCTCAATAATTGACACAACTAAGATGACGGCTGGATATACTTATAAGGTGGATTGTAAAAATACAAAAAGTCCATCGGGGGTTGTAACTGGGAGCATTCCAACTGGTTGGTGGAGTAATGTTGGCTCAAGTTTGCCACTGGCTACCGGCGAGAGTGCTCCTGCGTTTCTAACAAAAAATAGTGCAGGTGTCATTAATATTTTATTTGGAATTCAGCAGGTAGTATAATGTTTATAACAAAAAGACCATATTTGAACTTAAAACTGAATGGGAATATAACTGATAGCGGAACTGGACAAAACTCTGGGACAAACTCAGGAGTGACTTTTACAGCTGATGAATTTGGGCGTAGTAATATGGCGGCTGACTTTGATAGTAGAAATGACTATATTTCATTTAGTTCAGCTGTAGCGGAACAAGTAGCTATCTATCGTAATAGTGCTTCGACAATTTCATTTTTTATAAATATATCGTCACTTAATGCAAGCGCTAATAATATTGTATCTGCTTACAATAGCGGAGCGACAATAGGATTTCAGCATTATATCACAAGTACAAATTCAGCAAATTTGATAAGCGCTTCAGGCACAGGCGGAGTATATAATAATACAGCCACCACGGGAACTTGGATGTTTATAGTTGCTACAACAAAAGATTTTGATGCGACTCAAGTATCGGTGGAAATGTATAAAAATAGTACCCTTTCGGCTTTAAGCTCAGGTAGTGATAAAAATGCAAAAGTAACACCTACCACGGGGCTTAATTCATTGCGGATAGGCAACACTTCATTCGCGAGTACCTCTGGTATGACAGCTAAATTAAATAATTTTAAAATTTATGACAAAAATTTAAGTTTAGCACAAATAAAAGTATTAAATATTGGAAAAGGGCGATTAGCATCGTAAAAAAGGAATAATAAAATGATATATGATAAAATAAGCAAGCAATTTATAAATATGAATCCCAATCAAATCGGTTCAGAGACGGATAGATTTGTAATATTAAATGAAGAACAAATTCAACGTGCAAATGAAATGATTAGTGCAGGTCATTTTAATGAAGATTATGTGCTTGAAGGCACTATCACACCTCCTACTTTGGAGTATTTAAAAGGAATTGCTACAGAAACAGTAAAAAATAATTTCTATTTATTGATTAAAGACGGATGCGCGTATAATGGATTTGTGTTTAATTACGATGAAAATACGATGAATAACATTTTATTGCAAAAAAACAGATATGAGTTTGAAGGTGGTGATATATTTAAAATTTCGGACAGAACAAAGACACAAAGACAATTTACTAAAAATCAGTTATGGGCTTTTGGCGCTGAATTTAGTGGGTATTTAGCACCGAGAAAAGAATGGTATTCTGACATAATGAATGAGATTGAAAAAGCAGAAACGATTGAAGCATTAAATTTAATCAACTTAGAATACCCAACAGAAGAAGAATGAAATTAGCATTTTATAAATATGAATTTGGAAACTGGAAAGATTGGTTAATTGCTAAATTAACTAATTCAAAATATAGTCATATTGAGTTAATATTTGATAGTGGGTCTAGTTTAAGTTCAAGCCCACGCGATGGTGGTGTTAGATTCAAGAAAATTGAATATAAACCTGAACGTTGGGACTTTTTGAATATAGACAGCGAAATAGACAGAGAAAGAGATGAGTATTTAGACCGTGCATTTGACTTGATTAACCATAGGCATCGATACGACTGGCTTTCAATCTTCTTAGGGTGGGCTGGTATTAAGTCATACAATAGATTTAATTGCGTTAATGCTTGTATGTATGTTATAGATGCAGATTTTAAGTATTACACTCCGCAAGGAGTTTATGAAAAATTACAGCGGGGTAGAGCAGTTGGTAGCTCGCTGGTTTCATAAGCCAGAGGTCGCACGTTCGAGTCGTGCCCCTGCCACTAAATAAGAGGTTAAAATGATTATACTTGCTAATTCAACATTAACAGATGATTTCTCTTCAAAATGGGTGAATGGAAATAAAGAGTTCTTTGATAATCTTGACGAGTTCCAAGATAGAAACCCTATTAATAACTGGGCTTTGCAGGTCCAATGGCAGAATGTTGTAGGAACTGCTGATGCTACAATTAAGGTATATTCTACATTAGAGAATGTAAAAACTCTCGAACATACTGCGGTTATTAATACTGCAAGTAATGTTAATGATGCTCTGACGATTGATATGAGCGGAATTATTGTAGCAGGATTTAATGTTGAAGTTACTCTAAATAGCGTTACTTCAATAGATTTGTCAATAGATGCTATCATTAGCTAATGAATTTTGAAGGTTTGTTATATAGAGCCGACGGGAACACAAGAGCAAATGAGAAAATGTTCTTACAGAATCTATCTGCGACTATTGTCGGTGGTGGTTTTGTAAAAATAAAATTGCCAGACGGTAATAATATAAATATGGAAGCTGATTCAGTTCTTATGTTTAATATGTTACTTGTTGGAATGAATACTACAAATCGTGAAGTCGTATCATTTACTGGTAGTGCAATATTCAGAAGAGATAATACTAACAATACAGTACAATTAAAGAATGTTAGAGGAACTGATTATGCAGAAACAAGTTGGGCGATGTCGCCAGTTACTTATGACTGGTGGGCGGATAATACCACAGAAGAAATTGTAATAGAAATACAAGATGGGTTCACCAGAAACTCAAAATGGGAAGCCCTATTATATGGCGTAAAATGTAAAATATAATTTTTATTAAAAAGGAGAAGTAAAATGGCATTAGGAAAAGGATTTAAAGGGTTTATGAGAATTGCCCCTTTCACAACAACAGATGCAAACAATAAAGTTGCCCCAGTAACTGGGTTCGGAACTGTAATCGACTTAGTTAATGTAGTCGTATCGGGCGTAACATTCCCTGGTAAAGACGAAGCTTCGGTTGAATATCACTCTAATGAAATTGGCGGTGATATTACACTTCGTTACGCTAAAAATGCAAAAATATTCGATGCATTAACAAACACAGAAGTGTTATCAGGTGGCACAAGTCAACCAAAAATTAAATTTAAGGCATATATAAGCCCAGCACAACAACAAGCAATTGAAGATTTAATCGGTAGAGTAAGTGCTGTTATTGTATTTCTTGAAGATATTACTGAAACAATCGTTTATGAATACCACTTAGTTGCAGTATTGTCTGGCGATATTGAATTCACTTCTGAAAATGGAATGATGAAGATTGAAAATGAATTTGTTGGCAAGCCAATCACAGTAGATTCAGGGGTGACTCTGACTTTTGCAGAGTATAACACTGCTGTAACTACCTCAAATATTACACCAGTAATAGGCGATGCTGTTGACATCACTGCTATTGTAGCAGGAGACTTAACAAAATTATTAACAGGTAATTTTGCTAAAATTGTAACTACCTAATAATAGTTATTAATTATTGCCTTGCATTCTGAGAACGTGGATAAAACACCCCTTTTATACCACGTTTTTAGGATGTGAGTATAATATCGGTTTTAGTTCCACATTTTAAGAATTATCTAATAAATGGCAAAATATCAACAAACATATACTTATACAAATGAAGATGGATTTGGTAGTAATACTATTAAGTTCGTTGTGTCAGATGATTATAATACATTAGTTGACGAATCTACTGCTATTGAAGTTGATATTTTTATATTAGAAAAACTTAAAAAAGACTTTAAAGATGATAATGGTGGCTTAGTTCAAGATGATTTAAGCATAATGTCAGCCGATTATTTCGTAAAAAATACGGACGAACAAAATTGTCTTAATCTTATCAATTCAGCAATAACTACTAAAGTTTATTGTGCGATTTTATTTAATCCTAACGACCCAGTAGTTGGCAGTGATGTTTTGTTTACTGGAATTATCGACCCAGATATTCAAAGCGAAGCAGTGAATTGGGATAGAGACGAATATGCCTCGTCTTCAGATATTGTAAAAACTTATAAATATAGCGCCGCACCAGAAGTTGAAAATCTATTAGATGATATTAAAATTAAAGATGTATTAGATGATATTCCAAACGACTGGAAGACTGCAAATGTAGCCGATAGACAAGCGTGGAGAAATTACTCAAAAACAGTCGGTTTAGTTACAGAAGAACTCAACACTTATGTTTGTGATTTAGTTAGTTTAAATAAATTAATGCGAGCAATTGGTGATAGAATTGAAGTCATCTTAAACGCTGGTGGTGGCTCTTATAACGTTCATTTCAATAGAGTAAAATTTACAGGTAAATATGCACCAGCAAGATGGAGAGTATCAAGTGTTGTCGATCCTTACTGGGGAGAGCAATTATGGGTAGATGGTAGGCAAAATAATTCAAACGGAGTTACTGGGAACAGTCGACCTCCAGCTTCAAAACCCGATGTCCCAGTTTATCACAATTTAGATGATGGAACTGATTATAAGAATTATTATCTCGACCCCGACGCTGTTTCAGAAGATGAGAATGAAACAGTGTTTGTGGATTATAAATATTTTAGAAACTTATCAAATCCAAGTGAGTATAATGATAGTCAAGCAAACAGCTTTAGGGTTGGTGGAGATGACTCGAGTGTTACAGATTTTTTTTATTCCTTTGCTGAAAATTTTAATTTCCTATTATCTCTCCGAATTGATAAAGTTAATGAAGACATTTACATAGACTTTATAAATGGCGACTATCTTGCTTCGTTTGGTGCTTTATATTTTAAAGATGCATCTAAGTATAAATTAGATTTAAGCATAGAACAAGGAAGCAATAATAAAGACGAATATAAAACAGAGAGTTTCTATGGAGTTGGTGAAGAGCATTTCGGAAAAGATGGTAGCAAGGCAATTATTTATGGACGTGATAAATATGGAGTTTCAAAAGCTTTTGATAATTCAAATTATAAAGTTACAAGTCATATAACATCTGGGTCCCCAAGAAAAAATAAATATACTGAAGATAAAAGCTCTGGCAAGTCTTTACTATTGTCCATAAGTCCTACTTTGGCTATGATGAAGCCAGAAAGAGGAACGATGTTAATTCCGCCACAATTAAGTTTAACTTATTTACGACCACCTTGTAGGAATGGCGATTTATTGCCACATAATATTAAGATAACTCATAAATATACTTATGATACAAACCCTCCAATCACTGTGAATATGAATCAAATGAAAGGTGATGGTTGGATGGCAGATACCCGTTCAGTTCATACTGGACTTTATGTAAAAATTGCTTCTAAAGAAACTTACGAACCAGATGCTTATTTCACTCCAATTCGTAGAATGGCTGTTAAAATAGATAATACAGAATGCGGATTTGATTTATTAGAAGATTATCTTTCTGTTTCTAAAGATAGATATATAAAATTCTCAAAACAAGATGTAGATTTATCAATCCCTTATTGGAATGCTTTCAGCGAAAATTCTGATGGCTCAAATCCAAGTTTAAAATTACTAAAATTAGGCAAAAAAATAACACTAAATAGTGTTGATTATGTAATAAATTCTATTGAAATTGATTTCTCTAAACCAGAAGTAAACTTAAAGTTAAAACAAAATACTTTATTCAGTGAAATTCAAAATCCGTCTATTCCTAAAAATGACGATGAGTTTTTAGGAGAAGAAGACACTTATGTATATGATGATTCAGTTGAATATAAAGAAATTGTAGGGGCCTGTTTAGCATATTCAGCACTTGCTGTAAATACTGACAATAAGTTAGTTACAATTGTAGACCATTCTAAACTTGATACTTATTACGGATTAGCTCTTGAAGATGGTGGGGATAATTTAATTAAGGTAATAAAGGCACCTGGCAAATATATATTAAGTGATATTCCATTTACTGCTGGCGACACATTGTATTTAAAAGTAGACGGGTCACTTATTAATATATCTGCGAATAGATTAAAACGAAAGGCAAGCACTCTTAATTGTGTAAATAAGGTTATTGGTAAATTAATTAATAGTAATACCCTTCAACTATTTGATAACGAACATTTTTATTACGACTAATGAATATTTACCTTAAATATAGCAACGATAACTGGACGACTGAAACTGCTGATAATTTCAGTGTAATGTCCTGTATTGAAGTATACGAAAGAGACCGAGAAGTAGCTAATACTCTAAATGGCACTATTGTATCTCACCTTAAATCAAAAAGGAAAGTTTATAATATAATAATATCTGCGAATGTATTATACCAAACTGCTAAAATGAGTTATTTAAAGAGTTTTTTTAATTCAGGGTTTAAAAAATTATCATTCGACAATACAACTTTTTTTGAAGTTGAAATGACCGATGACGAAGATATAAGTTTCCCGACTAAATCCAAATTACTTCCGAGATGTGAATTTACCTTAAAATCAAAATATAAGGACTAAGATGGCGATTTACAGTTATTTCTTAAATGATTATACAAAATGGAAATTATCACCAATTACATCACTTGCAATAAAATTTATTGATGGTAGCGACACTCATCTTTACCAATTTGATAACCTTAAAAAGGGGTCTAATTTTGAGTTTAACGAGATAAGAGAACCTAATGATTTAGGAGGCTTTAATGTTATTGCTTATGAGATTATTGTAGAAGTAACTCCTGTCCAATTAGTACAAAATTATTACGATAAGTTCTTATTACATTGCAGGTCTTTAATTGTAGATACAATAGGGATTGGCTTTGGAAATACAGAATCTGGATACCTTTCACACGCATTAAATTTCGTTGCAACTAGCCCAACAATTTTAAATATTTCAATAGAAAACTTATCAGTAAAAACAAGTGATGAATTCTTAGAAACTGAAATAAAGGTTAATGTAATTGCTTCAATTGACTTAATAACAGATATAAATATAATTTTCAATAACTTTTCATAAAAAGGGGTAGCAATGAGTGAAGAAACTCAACAACCAAAATTTTTAATTGTCGATTTTGAATGTAACGGCAAAAAATATCAATACAATTTCGATAGACTAACTGCAAATCAAATCTATGCAGGAATAAAATACTTCAAACTCGACTTAGCGATGGAGGAAAATTTACCTGTTAGACCAGATGAAGTAGTAACTATTACACAAAGACAAGTCCAAAAATACGCATTCGCAGCAATTTTGAATGTATTTAAGAAAGACAGCGAAGATTTTGAGAAATATTTAGAGCAAAAACCACCTGCATTTGATTTCTTAGACGAGATTACAGGTAAAGATAATTTTATCAAGCTTATGGAGATTCGACAGGATTTTTTTTATCATACGGGTCTTATCAACATCGAATTAACGAAGGGATTAGGCGACTTAATGAAGCAATTAAACGGATTGAGCGAAATAGAAAGGTCGCAAGTCTTCAAGATGATGGCGATGAACCAATCAGATATTACTCGGACGAAAGGGAAAAATTCTATACCCTCAAATATTTCCGAGACGAAGTAAGAGATATTAAGAATAATCCAATTATATGGTTCTTAGTCCCAGATGATGACCCGTTAAGCAGAAATGCAATATTAGAACTTGAAATTAACGATTTCATAGAGTGTTTTGAGTTTAAGATAAATAATTTAATTAATAAAATGAAGTAATGGCTTATGGCAGATTTGAATTTTAGTATTGGAATGCAGTTTAATCCTGAGTTAAACCCTCAGAAATTAGCCGAAGTGTTAAATGTTATTATCCGTGAAATGAAGTCTAAACTTGGCGCATTAGGTGATAATTTAGATTTGATTGATGGAGATTCAATGGCTAAAGAACTAGATAAAGTTAGGCAAAAATATGAACAAATATCTGATGGAGTAAAGAAAACAAGTTCTGATACTGATACTTTTACTAAATCTATAACAAATGCAGAAGGTAAAGCTAGCTTATTAGGTAAAGCATTTCAATTTAATCAAATCACTCAAAGTCTTACTACTTTTTCTTCAGCTTTAGGTGCTTTCACTCAGCCATTTGCGGACCTAGATAAACAAGTTAAAAATATTGGGACACTTGGCGTTCAAAACTTTGAAGAATTTGCAGACGCTGCGTTAGATTTATCTCAAACAGTTCCAGATTCAGCTGCGGATATTGCTGGTGGGGTTTATGATGCAATTTCAGCAGGAACAATTAAAGTAAAAGATGGAGTTGCTGATGTAGCAGGTGGAATGAAATTCGTTGAAACAGCGTCTAAATTAGCTACTGCTGGTTTAACCTCAACAGGCGATGCAATCAATGGTTTAACCTCAGTAATGAATGCTTACGGAATAGAAGCAGATCGTTCTGCCGAAGTTGCTGATTTATTTTTTGGAGCAGTAAATGTTGGTAAAACAACAATACCAGAGTTAAACGCTTCACTTGCTAACGTAATTCCAACAGCAGCTGCTTTTGGTGTTAGTTTCGACCAAGTATCAGCAGCAATAGCAACAATGACTAAACAAGGAACACCAACTGCACAAGCAACAACACAAATAAGGTCAGCATTAGTTGAACTTGCAAAACCAGGAGCAACATTAGCTCCAATATTACAAAAAGCAGGAGTATCGTTAGATTCTCTTAAAAGGGAAGGTTTGCAAGAATCAATGAGAAAAGTTGGTGAAGCTTTAAAAATGACAGGTAAATCAGCAACGCAGGTATTCTCTTCGGTCGAAGCAGCGGGTGCTGTAATGTTACTTTCTGGTAAAAACGCACAAATGGCAGCAGAAGATTTTGAAGCAGTGGCGGGTTCAATAGGTTCTACGGATTATGCTTTCGGAGTCGCTTCTGCTGGGATTGAAGTTCAAAGTAAGATTATTACTAATAAAGTTCAAGCAGTATTTTCAAGTGCTTTCAGTTCTCTTGGTAATGGGGCAATTACAGCAGTTCAATCGTTAAATCAAATTGGTCCTGCATTAGCTGGTCTTGGTGGAGTCGCAGCGATTATTCCATCAGGTTCTGGAAAGGCAGTTGCAGATTTTTCAAAAAGTATTATTAGTAAGTTAATACCTTCGTTAATTGTTACATCGGCAACTTCTGGTGCTACAAGTATAAGCTTTTCAGCAATGTGGGCAGCTGCGTTAGGTCCAGTAGGCTTAGTTATAGCAGGAATAGCTGCGGTTGGAACTGCATTATACTTTTTAGGTGATTATCTCGTTGAAACAAACGAAGAGAAACTTGCAAGTGCAAAAGCCGATGAAGAGATGATTGCAGGTCAAAAGAAAGTTAATGAAGCAGAACAAAATTCAATCAAGTCTAAACAAGCATTAATCGACCAATATGAAAAACTTGGTTCAAAATCGAGCTTAACAGCAAACGAACAAAAGAAATTGAAAGATACCATAACTCAATTAAATGAAGTTTATCCAGGAGCAATAAGTTCGACTAAATCGTTTGAAGAGAATATGAAGTCTTTAAATCAAGAATCAGAAAAAAATAGCACAAAGATAAAAGAGTTACAAAAAAGCATGTCAGATTTAGACCAACAAGCAAAGGTAGCGACAATTAAAAGGGTTGAATTAGAGACTGAAGTTTCTGCGGATTCATTGAAAGAAAATGTTCTCGAAGAGATAGATGACCTACTTGGACTAAATAATATTAAACAAACTAAGGTAGTTGAAGATTATGTTAATTCAATCAAAGACGCAGCTAATCCAGAAGAAGCAAAAAGAGCTTTGCTTGCATTTAATACTGCACTTTGGAATAATCCTATGTTTGAAGAAATACCTCCTGAAACTCGTCAAGCATTAGCAAAACAAGCGCAAGATTTAACTAACACAAGAGAAAAAGAACTTACTGAAAAATCCAAGCAAGCAAATGAAAAACTTAGTAAAGTTATAAATGATTTAGCTATAAGTGGAGTAACTGATGTTAGTCAATTAACCAAAGAGCAAAAAATTGAAATCCAAGCAAGTTTAAAAGGGACTGGTAAAACCGAAGAAGATGTTGCTAAAATGATGGACGATGCTGGCAAAGTGATTCGAGATAAAAATCTAGGTGATGTAATTTCAGAATCAACAAAAGTAAATGAGAAACTAAAAGGTGCAGAGTCATTAGATGAACTTGTTGCATCTTATAAAAATGCAGAAACAGAAATTCAACGTTCGGCTATCGGTGATAAAATAAAATCAATCGCTCCTGACGCAGTTCAAGCTACAGGGGTTGTAAAGGGTGAAAATGGTGAGTTAGTTAAAACCTATCAAATATTAGATGATAAAATACAAGAATCAGCACAAAAGCAAAAAGAACTTAATAGTGCTAAACTCGATTCTAATCAGGCAAAATATATAGAATCTATTGAGAAAGAGGGTGAGAAATACAAAGAGAATGAAGTTAAGATGGGTGAGCTCCAAGCTAAAATTAGCGAAAAAGTTAAAATGGGAGCTGATACAAGTGATTTACAACAAGAATATGATACATTAAAAGGAAAAAATGATGGCTATTTGAATGATATTGCTGGAATGGCGGCGAAATGGTCAAGTGCGGGTTTATCTACCGAAGAAGTTTTTAAGAAGATAGCAACAGCTACTGGCAAACCGATTGAAGAAGTTGAGAAATTGGTAGGTGCTATTAATAAATCTAAGGAAGCAGTTCAAGGGACAGAGTCCGCAGTTAAATCATTAGGTGATGCTTTTAGTGAGGATTTAAAAGCAGCTGGCGATAAATTTAATTCACAATTACAGGAACTTACTGGACTTGAACGAAAGCGTAGAGAAGCGAAAGCAAGTGGTAATAAAAAAGTTATTAAAGAAGCAGAAGCAGAATATCAAGCTCAATATAAACTGACTAAAGAAGCCAACTCTCAATTAAAAACACTCGAAAAAACGAAAAAATCACAAGAAGATTTATTTGCTGAAAAGAAAGAAAAGTCTGAGACTGCATATCAAATTGCAACCAAAGCCATTAAACAAGATGAAGTTATTAATAAAAATTCATTGGAACAATTTAAAATCCAACAAGAAATGAATATTGCTTTGGAAGGTCGCAAGAAAACTACTGAGGACGATTTAATACTAAAAACAAGACAATTGCAGTCGTTAGAAGCAGAGAAAAAAAGTATTTTGGAAAATTATAAAATTATTGAAAATTCAGATGGGACAATTAAAATAGGCATAAAAGTAAAAAAAGAAGAACAAAGTGAAGTTAAAGCTAAAGTAGATGAGATTAATAATAAAATTGCAAATGAAAATGTTGGGGTAGTTCAATTAAATTCAACTTTAAAACTTGAAGAATCAGAAATAAAAAAGAAAGTTGAAGAGCAAAATAGAAAAAGCTTAGAATATCAAGTTGAAATTGGATTAAAACCGAGATTAGAATTAGCAAATGCACTTGAGAATGATTTAAGCAACATTGCGAGCGAAATTCAAAGCAAAAAAGACAAAATTGAAGGATTGAATGAATTAAAAATCAGTGGTAAAATAACATACGAGCAACAAGCTGAGCTTAAAAAATTAGAGACTGAAGTCATTGAATCTGAAAATAAGCAATTTGAAATTAAAAAGAATATTCATTCTCAATATTCAACTATTTACGATGAAGATTATAATATATTAAAAGCTAAGCACGAAAAAGAGCTTGAAGAAGTCGAAAAAAGGATTGATAACGAGTTAAAACTCCGTGAAATAATTACAAATACTACATCGAGTATTGCTACAAATGGTATTACTAAAGAATATGAAGAAAATTCTAAAGAATTAGAAAGATTAAAAGAAGCAGAACTTATATCGCAAGGATTATTTAACGAAAAAAAAGAAGCACTCGAACTAGAACATCAGAAAAAATTACAAGTAATTCAAGAGACAAGCAAAGGCGAGCAATTATTCTCACAGCGTAAAGCCGATATGGATAAATTGGACCTTGAAAGAAAGCAATTAGCAGAAGAATTAGCATTAGAACAAATACGCGCAGAAAAAACAGGAGATACAAAAAAATTAGATGAATTAAATGCTAAAATGTCAGGAGTTGAAGGTAAAATCAAAGAAAAAGGAGATGTTATAACCTTTTTAGCTTCAAATTTACAAGGCAATATTACTGAAATTTTCTCTTCTATTACGGGTAGCGAAGAAGAAATGAAAGAACCTTGGCGTAAAGCATTCTCTGTTGTTGCTGGTGCATTAAAACAGCTAGCCACTTCTGCTGTTACTACATTAATATTAGGGCAATTAAAAATAAACGCCGCTATGGGTGGAATTGCTACATTATTGTTAATTCCTGCAATTACTGGAATTGTGAATGCAGGTGTAAATGCGTTGTTAAATCCAGTTTTATCTGGATTATTATCATTCTCAACTGGTGGAAGAGTTGATAAGCCGACTCTTGCTATTGTCGGTGATGCTTCCGAAGCACGACCAGGTAGTAATTCTGAATGGATATTAAGAGATGACCAAATGAGATTAATAATGAAAAATGTTGTTGAATCATTTATCAAAGAAGTAAATCAAATTAAAGAGTTTACAAGCACTAAAGACATTAAAAAACTAAATGAAATTATTATTAATCAAAGTATGTATGAGCTCTCCAAACATAAATCTACAGAAAATGTTGAAGTATATAATGAATTGTTAAATAACTTTAATAAGGTCAATGGGAACTTCTTTAATTTAATAGATGAAGTTTATGCTAAAACTAAAATCAATATTAAAGAGATTAATAGTGGTATTATTAACGAAGACATTAAACGTTATATAATTGAAGAATATAGTATAAACAAGCAGCATTTATATAACAATTCAGTTATATCTGAGAAACTAAGTAATGCAATGTCGAACTTAAATGAAATTAAGACTATCTTTAAAAATGAAAGTTTTACATTTGAGAATTTCAATGACTATATTACTAACTACAACACATATTCTAAAACTAAATCAGAATATATTGATAATAAAATTCCAACAAGAGAGTATAAAGAAATAGAATCGGTTGTATTAAGTAAATACAATTCATATATAAATAATTCAACACCGACTAACTTAAATAGCGTCCAATTAGGTAATAATAACCATTCTATTTTACCAAATGACATTCTTACAAGTTCTCAATTTGAATCAATAATAAATAAAGCTATTCAAACGTCAAACAATAATATTAGTAAGAAGTTCGACAAATTGATTGATGTTGTGAATAATTTAGATTTTAGCATTAGTGATGAGTCAATTCACAAATCAATAAAACGAATATCAAAAAGTGGTAAAAAACGGGCAAGAACGTAAAAAGACACCAAAACGGACACTTAAAAAATAATATTAACAATAAATTAATCTTATAACTATAAATAAAAAAAGCGAGTTAAATAAATAACTCGCTTCTTATTAAGTGATCCCTACGGGACTCGAACCCGTGTTACCGCCGTGAAAGGGCGATGTCCTAACCGCTAGACGAAGGGACCATTTTTAATTTTTTTATTCTATCAGAACAAAATAGACTTCAAAATTAAGGATTTTTTTTTTAATATGCAAATTATTTTTTAAAAAATTATGATTTTTGATACAAATAATTATACTTATAAAATTTTAAATAGTGATTATACTATTGATTTATTAAGGTTTATAGAAAACAATAGAGTTTTCCACAAAACTTCTATGCCTATTAAAAAAGATGATTTTTTTACTTTTAATAATTGTGAAAATATTTTGTTCGAAGAAATGAAACTTAATAATGAGGGTGTTTTTTTTAGATTTTATATTTTTGAAAAACAAGGTGAAAATATAATTGGCGATGTTTCTCTATATGATATTAAGTACGGTAATATTTCATCTGCATTTGTCGGGATTAAAATTGACAAGGATTTTGTAAGAATGGGAATCGGTAGCGATGCAATGAATTTTATTATTTCTTTTGCTCGAGATGAGTTATCTCTTCATTCTTTGAGAGCTACAATATTAAGTGAAAATGAGCCATCAAAGAACTTGTTCTTAAAATTTGGATTCAAATATGATGGGACAATAAGCGATTTATTTTTGAGTGAGGAGGGTTGGAAAAGCCATAATCTGTATAGTTTAATATTGTAATTTTATTTTCTTAATTTTGCTTTATTTATAATGTTTATAATGTGAAAGATTTATGGAAAAGGATTTTTATTTAAAAAAAGGGTTTAGCACAAGAGCGTTACACGTTGGAAATGAGCCAGACCCATCAACTGGTGCTATTTCACCACCGATTTTTCAAACTTCAACTTATGTTCAATCTTCACCTGGAATTCACAAAGGGTATGAGTATTCAAGGACGCATAATCCAACAAGAGTTAGATTAGAAGAGTGTTTAGCGAGTTTAGAAAATGCTAAATATTGTGTTGTTACTGCTACTGGTATGAGTGCAACCCATTTGATAACTCAACTTTTGAATAGAGGTGATAAGGTTTTATGTGGAGATGATGTTTATGGTGGAACTTATAGACTTTTCACAAATGTAGTGCAAAATGATTTTGAGTTTCATTTTACTGACACAACAAAAACAGATGAAACTATTGCGAAACTTAAAGCATTAAAACCAAAATTATTATGGATAGAATCTCCTACTAATCCCCTATTGAAGATTAGCGATATTCGAAAATTAACAGCGGCTGCTCGTGAAGTTGGGGCAATGTCCGTAGTGGATAATACTTTTATGAGTCCTTATTTTCAAAATCCAATTACATTAGGAGCAGATATTGCTTATCATTCAATGAGTAAATATATAAACGGACATAGTGATGTTGTGGCTGGGGCAATAATGACAAGTGATGACGATATATATAGTCGTTTAAAATATTTGCAAAATTCAATAGGACCTAGTCAATCGCCTTTTGATAGTTGGTTGGTTTTGCGTGGGGTGAAAACTCTTGGTGTGAGAATGGATCGTCATAATGAAAATGCAATGAAAGTAGCAAAATATTTAGAATCGCACCCACAAGTTGAAAAAGTAACCTATCCAGGGTTAGAATCTCATCCGCAACATAATTTAGCAAAAGAACAGATGTCTGGGTTTGGTGGAATGATTACTTTCTTTATAAAAGGTGGAATTGAAGCATCCAGAAAGTTCTTAGAGAATGTGCATTTATTTATGTTAGCAGAGAGTCTTGGTGGTGTTGAAAGCTTGATTGAACATCCTGCTATTATGACACATGCTTCAATACCAAAAGCAGAAAGAGAGAAGATTGGATTAACAGATAATTTAATTCGTTTGTCTGTGGGTATAGAAAATATCGCCGACTTGATTGAAGATTTAGAAAACGCCTTTAAATTTTCTAAATAATGGATAGTAAGGAGAAATTAATATTTTTATTAAAACAGCCGACTTTTGTCATAATTGTCGGCTACTTTTATATAATTTCAACTATACAATTTGGATTTAATCCTTATGATTCGGGTATTGTTTTAACTGGCGGAATGAGAATTCTACATGGAGATTTGCCGTACAGAGACTTCTTCACGATGTATGCTCCAGGACAATTTTACTTAGATGCTTTTCTACAATTAATCAGTAGAGAAGTGATTTTTATAAGATTCATTCTTTCATTTTTGCAATTAGGAATATTAGTTTTAGTTGCAAGAATATCAATTTTGCTTTTTGGAAACAAATATTATATTTATTCAGTGTTAATGAGTGCATTGTGGCTTGGTGGCTTGGAAATTTATAATAGAGGGATTACGACATCTGTTTTATTAGTTTTACTCACTCTTTGGTATATTTTAAAATGTGAAGATAAAAATAAAAAGTTGAATTACACTTTGCTTGGTTTTTTAGTTTCAATTACTATTTTTTTTAGGCATGATGTGGGTTTACTTGCGCTATTTCTATTGAATTTATATTTTTTATATGTTAATTATAAAGATAGAAATGTCGCTAATTATTTTAAGTCAATGTTTTTTCAGTCTATAGGGTTAATACCATTAATTATTTTTATAACTTATCTAATATTTAACGTTAGCTGGAGTGCAGTATATAATGATTTGATAATAATTCCCAAAGAAGTTTTTCCAAAATATAGGAGTATTCCTTTTCCGCAACCATTTGAATATTTAGGAACTGAATCGTTTGGTATTCTACGATTTATAAAAAGCACCCTACATAGCTTGACTTTCTACATTCCATTTTTTACAATTTTACTTTATATTATAAAATTTATTAAATTTAAAGTAATTGAAAATAAAGAATTATTACTTCTAATTGGGATTTTAATATTTACAAATCAAATGCTGGTAAGGTCAGAGTTAGAACATAGTACGCCCGCAGCAATTTTAGCAAGTATATCTTATTTCTATTTATTAAAAAAACTAATAAATCATAAAATGATATTAGTTGTGGCTTTCTTTGTATTTTTACCAAATATAGTTGGTAGAAAAGTATCAATCATAAAAAATATTTTTCCAAATATAGTTAAAAGTCAGTTGACTGGGATAAATAACTTATACTTGAATCATGAATATTATTTAAACTTAGAAAAATCAGTTAAATATATAAAATCAAATACTTCAGAAAAGGAAAAGATTTATGTAGGTGAAACCGGTCATGACAATACTTTTATAAATGAAGCAGCATTTTATTACTTTGCTAAAAGGTTGCCAGCAACTAAATACCATGAGTTGCACCCTGGCATTACAACTATAAGCAAAACGCAAAAAGTAATAATAAATGAAATTGAGAAAAGCAAGGTTAGATATATTATTTTGAGAGATAATAAAGTAGTTGAAAATCAAATACTTGACGATGGAAAAAATTTAGATGCTTATATAAAATATAATTTTAAAATAGTTGAAATATTTGGCGATTTTCAAATATATAAGAGGATTACTTCGCAATAATTACAAATTCTGTTCTTCTATTTTTTGCTTTATTTTCTTCTGTGTCGTTTGGTGCTATTGGTCTATTCATTCCGAAACCGCGCCAACGCAATCTTCTTGCTTCGATACCTCTGCTTATCAATCCTTCATAGACTGCTTTTGCTCTATTATTTGATAGATTTAGGTTATATTCTTGAGTCCCCATATTGTCGGTATGACCTTGAATTTCGAGGCGAAGGTTTGGAATTATCATCATAGCATCTGTAATTTCATCAAGAATTTGAGATGATTGTGATAATATTTCAGCTTTGTCAAACTCGAACAAAATTGGACGTGAGAATATATCGCTTAAATCAGACCAAGGAGTAATATCGCCAGTGTTGTATTCTGCTTCTGCTATCATTGCACTATCTCGACCGGGCAACGTTAGCTCTGAAAATACTTTATGATAGCCCCAGTATTTTGGTGGATGGTAAGAAATTAAGTAGTAGTTTCTTAAACTATTATAAATGTCTCGGAAAACAGCCAGAAGTTCTTCTTTTGAGTATGCTTTGTATGATTTACCTCCGGTATATTTTGATAGATTTTCAAGATTTTCATCTATTGAGTAGCCAAATGCAATAGTGAAAATATTAACTCCGAATTTCTGGGCTTTTTCTATTACTTCACCATACTCAACTTTGGAATAATTGTCATCACCATCAGAAAAAAGGACAAGTATTCTTGGAGTTAGTGTATCTGTATCTTTGAATAATTCTATTGAGTTGTAAGCGGCATCAAAGAAAGCAGAAAATAAGCCCATATTCTGATTTGCTCTCAGGCGAAATGTTTGTATAATTTGCTCTAAATCATCTGTTAAAGGGACTTTAATATCAAATTTGTCATTGAATGAATTAATTCCAATTTTGTCGTATGGATATTTTAAAGAAACAAAAAGTTCAGTCCCTTCTTTGACGAGGTCAATCATTTGCGAAATAGAACCGCTATAATCTATTGTTAGCATTATATTAAATGCAATAGAGTCTCCTTTACCATACTCTCTTACAAAGAACTCTTTTATATTTGTATCTTTGACATTATAAACTTTGCCGAGACGTTCATCGAGAGAAGAGAAATATTCTATTTTGGAAGTTTTGTAAGGATATGCCATTTGAGTAACGAAGTTACCTAATGAATCATAAGGGCGAGCATATAATTTTATTGAATCTGGGTATTTTGAATAGTCGACACGAAAAATATCATAAATCATTTGATTAACATTTATTGAGTCAATTGGTTTTGTATCAACAATATATATTTTCTTTACATTTGAATCAGCAGAAAATGTGTCTTGCTGAAATGCAAATCCAGACTTTGGAATGTGATTAGATTTACATGCAAAAAGAATAAAAATTAAAGATAAAACAATGATATTTTTCAATTCAACCTTTGTTTATAATTTAACAGACATTGCCATACCATCGCCCATAGTAACAAGAGTAGTGAAAAAGTCTTTATGACTAATCACTTTTTGATTATAATCTTTAATTGCTTTCACATTCTTTGGTTCTGATTCTGGTTTCTCTTGAGCAATCATACCAAAAGCAAGAGCGTTATCGGCACAAATTACTCCACCCTTTCTAACAAGTGGAGCAGTATAATCAAAATACTTATGATATGCTCTTTTGTCAGCATCTATAAAGACAAAATCTAATTGATAGTTTGGCTTAAATGTCTCTACGAATTTTTGAGCATCTTGGTTCACAACTTCGATTATATGCTCTAAACCTGCATTTTTGACTTGTTCTTTAATGAAATCAGCATTTTTTGGGTTTAGTTCAACAGCAATTAAATGAGCATCATTAGGCAATGCTCTTGCCATTACAATAGCGGAGTACCCAGCTAACGAGCCAATTTCGAGAACTTTTTTAGCATTAATTGTTCTTAAAAAGAATTGTAAGAACTTACCTTGTTCTGGTGATATACAAATTTCAGGAATACCGGCTTTTGTTGCTTCTTTTTTTAGATTTAATAAAAAATCATCTTCTGCTGAGAAGTTTTCAAGTAGATAGTTATAAATATCATTTGAAATTTCAGTTGGTCTTGATGACATAATCATTTTCCTTTTTAATTATTTACAAAATTATAAAAAAATATGAAATAGTTTTAAACGATTTAAAATCTTATTTTTTTTTAAAATTAATGTTTTTTAATTTTAAATTTGAATTAAATAAAATTTATGAAAGAAGAAAATGAATTAAGTCAAAGTTTAACCTTTTTTACAACTTTAACAATAGTAGTTGGAGCAGTAATAGGGTCCGGTATATTTAAGAAGCCTGCTGTAATGGCAGACCAGTTAGGTTCGCCTGAATTATTGATTGGTGTTTGGGTTGTTGCAGGTTTGCTTACTCTATTTGGAGCACTAACAAATGCCGAAATTGCTTCTATGATAACTGCTACAGGTGGACAATATGTATTTTTTGAGAAGATGTATGGGCGTTTATTTGCATTCTTATATGGGTGGGGACTTTTTGGAATAATTCAAACGGGTTCGATTGCCTCAATAACATGGGTTTTCGCAGAGTATTCGCAGTATTTTCATGCTTTTTTTATACCCGATTTATTTTCAAAAGATACAATAGATGAAACATATTTTTTTATTCCATTTATAGGTAAAATCTACCTTTTAAAGTATTTTGGAATTAAACTTATAACTTGCGGGGCAATAATTTTGCTTTCAGCAGCAAATTATTTTGGTGTTATATTTGGAGGCAGAATTGCAAATATTTTCACAATCGCAAAGGTTTTAGCAATATTTGTTCTTGTTTATTTTGCATTCTCATGGGGTGGTTCTATTGACCACTTGACTACGAACGCTGAAGTGTATTCATTCAAAGGAGCAGGGATTTTTGCTGGAATAATTGCAGCTCTTTCTGGTGCTTTTTGGAGCTACGATGGATGGAATAATATTACTTATATTGCCGGTGAAGTGAAAAAACCTCAAGAAACTATCCCTAAATCGTTGATATTCGGAACATTAATAATTATCAGTGTTTACTTGTTGATTAACTTTGCTTATCTGTATGTGTTAGATATTGAAACTATGGCAAAGAGTACAATTGTTGCAGCAGACGTGGCATTGCTAACTATGGGACAACTTGGTGCCGCGTTTGTTTCGGCGGCAGTAATGATTTCAACATTTGGGACCTCAAACGGAACGATAATGGTTTCAGCAAGAGTTTATTACGCAATGTCAAGAAATGGTATGTTTTTTCAAAATATCGGGAAATCGCATTCTCGTTGGAAAACACCTGCTAACTCATTAATATGGCAAGCAATATGGAGTTGTCTATTAGTTTTTACTGGTACATTTGATACTTTAACTGATATGTTAATTTTTGTTTCTTGGATATTCTACGCTGCTGGGGCTTATGGAGTATTTATTTTAAGGAAAAAAATGCCAGAAGTTCCTCGACCTTACAAGGTTATTGGCTATCCTTATATTCCTGCTATCTTTGTATTTTTCGCAAGTTTATTTGTAATTTTCACTCTTTATAATGATATTGATAATTATCTTAGTGGTAGAACGGAAGTAATTAATTCTGTATTTGGATTATTTTTAGTTGCTTTAGGATTACCGATATTTTTCTACTATAATTCTAAATGGAAAAAAAGTAAAGCATAAAAAAAGAGAACTGAAATGAGTTCTCTTTTGTGCAATTTAATAAGTTATTATTAAGAATTATAAGTTTAAAATGGTTAATTGGATTCTATTATCTCCAACTTGTGAAATATTTCGCCTGTTTCTAAGCACTTATATCTTACAATAATCTGCTTATTATATATTTCTGATTTATATAATTTATTCCCTAACATATCAAAATAATCAATGACTTGAAGATTAGAGCAATCAACTGAATAATCTTCGACATCAAGTTTAGAAATATATATATAAGGATACTCGTAAGCGTAGTCACAATATTTTGACTTTGCTACGATTTTATACATACCAACTTCTGTAACATAGTCCCATATAGAAAGTCCACTTTCTACCCACTTATTATCTACATACTTTAATACTGAATATGTAAATATATTCGTATCTAAGTCTTCTAGTTCAAACTTATTAGTATTTTCATTAAAAATTGCTTCAAAATCTATCCTTTGAGTTAAGTCATTGTAATTTATTTTTTGAAATACATCAATATCTGAAAGAGTGCCATATAATGAGTCAAATTCTTCATGTTTATTGTATTCTATAATATGCTCTGGATATATGTACTGATTTGAAAATCCTTGATTAATAGCATTCTCGCATAACTCCAAAAAAATCATTTTGATGTTTATTTGGTTATTAGTTATCAGTACAAATGTTCGAGGATATACTATAAGCGTATCGCAAAAATCATCGAACATATTTCTAACTAAATCTAATTTGAATAGATTTGGTGCAATAATATTAGGAATTTTTCCAATGAAATCGTTGGAACTTAAATTTAGATATTTTAAATATTCAGATTGAATTGTAAAATCTATTTCACTCTTAAATTCATTGTCTTGTAGGTTTACATATTCTAATTTATTATTCTTGAACATATCTTTTTTTAATTTACCATTGAAATAAGACCATCTTAAATTAAGGTATTTTAAGTTTGGTGCTTGAAAAACAGGTACCTCGCTTTTAATGTTTGTAGACTCTATGTCGAAATGCTCTAAACTATCTAAACTTATCGTATCTGAAATAAATTCAAATGGATTTTTACCCATTCTCAAGAATTTTAACTTAGGCGTGTTAAGTTTAGGAAATTTTCCAAAGAAATTATTCCCATATAATTCTAAATACTCTAAGTTAGGAAAATCTAATTCTGGAAGCTCACCATATATACGTGTACTGGCTAAAGATAAGCATTTCACATTTTTCAAATCTTCAAGAATTTTATAAATATCAGAACCCTTCAAGTTTATCGTTCCAGGTTGCTGATAATCCCATACATTAAAATAATAGTCTTTAATTTGAAAAACTTCAATATTTTTCATATTATCAATATTCAATGTTGTTGATAAATTAGAACCGATTAGTTTGAATATTTTACATTTGGGTAGATTTAGATTCGTCAAATCAAAATTATTCCAAACCATAAAAAAATCTAATTCTTCAAGGTTTGGAAAAGAATTAAGGTCAATTGTAGAACTTAATTGGTTTTCATGACACTTAAATTTTCTCAAATTAGGTGCATAAAATGGTTTGTCGTTGTTTAATTTATAGCACCCACTTAAGCAAAGTTCTTCTAATTCAGTGAAAGTTCCAGAGATAAACTTTCCCTCCCAAAGCGTTTGCCACGCATCATACGAGTTTGGGCTTACTATCATCTCCTCAAAGTTTAAAACTTGGAATTTACATATTTCGATTTCTTCATTATCAATAAGAGTATCTCTATCAAAAACAACTCTAACTTTAGGGATATTTGAGTGTATATAATCTTTGTTCGGATAGATTTTACCAATATATAATTTTGATATATCATCTCTATACCATAGTATTGTGTCAGTTGAATAATAGAATTCTTTTATTGTTTTTAGTTCATCACTATCTAACACCACTCTTTTTGAAAGAGCGATGTTAAATGTGAATAATACTACTATGAAAATTATTATTAATTTAATCATTTTCTATTCCTTCAAAAATTTAAATACTTCAATTTTATTTTCATTTTTTAGTTCCTTAATTTTTATTAATTTTCAACAACTTGACACCTTGTTGTGTCTCAATCTCAATAAAATAAATACCTGTTGCAAGCATCTCTAAGTTTAAATTTAGTGTGTTTGAATTTAGATTTGAGTTTGATAGTATAACCTTAGAACTTAGATCCATTAATTTATATGAATCTAATTTAAACTCTGATTCTAAATATAACTCGCTTTTAACATTGGATAAATCTGGAATAGTTCTAATATTTATTTCTGGTTGTTTTACTGAACTTGTGTTTTGGAAAAAGTTTTCGATATAAATTAGACCTTTTCCAGTGCCTGCATAAAGATTCCCATGATTATTAATTTTCATATCATTCCTAAATGCAAATTCACCTGATTCATATTTTAAATTACGTGAAATAATTTCGTTTTTAACATTAGAACTTGTTAATATAAAAGGTTGAATTTCATTTTCAAAATTTATTTCAGTAAAATTATCATTTTTATATTCGTAAAAGTTTCTCCTATTCCCAGTGTAAGCTTTACCTTCGCAAATTAATCTATCATTTAATATTTCAAATGCGTTAAAGCCTAAAATGTCATCATTTATCTCATCTCGTGGTAATGTAAAATATTCAAATTTATCAGATTTTTCATTATATTTTGCAAAGCAATTAAACCAGCTCATACTTGCATCAACTAGGACATTAAAATATAATTCATTATTGAATTCAAATATACTTTCTATTGTAGCCATTTTGGCTTTTTCCCATGCTAAATCTGGCATATCAATATTGCTTGGCAAACTAAAATTTGTAAGTTCAAATTTTTGATTACTTAAGTCATAAGTATATAATTTAGGCGTCTTATTACCTAAGAGTAGCATAGAACAATATAATTTATTCTTATAAAAGTGTATATCCTCAATAGCTGGTCCAACATCTTTTATTTTTATTAGAGGTTCAATATTAACTCCATCAAATTTAACTATTTCAACATTTGCAACTGTTGAACTGTAATTTGTATTACCTTCTTTTTTTGTCATATATACTTTATGATTCATTTTTAAAAAGTAAAGATTGTTATCATTATCTTGAGTAATTGCTTTTATATCAAAAAAAGTTGAATCTGGTACATCAACACCTTTATAAATATTAGAAACTTCTCCATTTTCTGATATTTTAATTAATCGATTAATATCACCTATCCAAAGATTATTTGTTTTATCTTTGAAAAGATTAGAATTACCAAACGTTATATTTTCACCAGAGCTTTTTAAAATATCATGTTTGATGGTATTCTTATCCATATCAATAACATCAAGTATTGCACTTCCTTGACCACCAAAACTTACAACATACAAATTATTATTTATAGACTCTAAACCTAATACTTGATGTCTAGAAAGTTCTATATTACTAATTTGAACATCGGTTTGTGCATTTAAAATATTAAATGCTATTAGTAAAATTATGAAAATTTTCATATATTTTCTCCATTAAATTATTTAACATCCGTCTTCACATTGTAATGGCTGGTTTGCACCTGTGCTTGGTCCAGGTCTTTTTCCCCAGAATGTCCCTTGTCCAGAGCAATCAGAACCAGGGTATTTTTCTTTTGTCATAGCAGTGATTTTAATATAAGTGCCTGCTTTGTCAACATAACTATCTTTACATAATTCAAATACTTTTCTACAACAGACTTCACCGCAACTTTGCCATTTCCAATGATCTACCCATGATTCACCACCATCAGAATAATGAGGTAAACTTCCTGACCATACCGCATCACAAACATATTGAATAGGTGAAGGTAATTTATATGAACATCTAGTCCAAATACCACAAGCGGCTGTATAAACAAACACCCTTTTTATAGTTTGATTTGAACTACAAGATGGAATTGCTGCTGCCATTATATTTGGGGTTCTTCTCATTAAAAAGTCTAAAGCAATCATTTCCGAAGCAGAAGAAAATGAATAATGAAGATAATTAAATTGATCAAGAAAATTAACATTTTTTTCTGTAGCAAAACCTTTAAAATCATCAATTTTCATTTCGAAATCTCCGTCGCAATTCACTCGAAAAGGCAATGTAGCAGAAGCCCAAATTACTGCATTGTTATCTAATTGCATTGAATATGTTTCTGTTGTCCAAGTAGCTGTACAAGTTGAGGATGGTGGGCAATCAATTGCATAAGATTGGTAGCTTATACAAAGAACGTAAATTATAAAAAACACTTGTTTCATTTTTTCTCCGTTTAATTTAGGAATTATTATTTATTAAGAAAGTTTAAACAAAAGCTAAATGATCTTTAAATTTTTGCTTAAATAAGTTAAATAAATCCCAAATTTTATAACAAATTTTTGAAAATATGAAGTTTTGTAAATATGTATTTTCTTTTGTCGGAAGTATGTACAAGAGT
Organism: uncultured Hyphomicrobiales bacterium; assembly: GCA_964465945.1. Taxonomy (GTDB): domain Bacteria; phylum Bacteroidota; class Ignavibacteria; order Kapaibacteriales; family UBA2268; genus JAJRPT01. The sequence goes on along the minus strand of CAYXMM010000005.1, from coordinate 27,178 downwards.
TGCAAATACGCAAATACGCAAATACTGTATTATAAGGAGTTACAACGATATTATTATTTTGAAAAAGCATAAATTATTACATTATATGACTTTTAAAATATTAGTTAATGCAAATCTAAAAAATTATAATTATAAAACAAAATATTTAGTAATTATTTTAAAAAAAAATAGCATCTTTGTAATAGATGCTATTTAATTAAAACGTTAAATATAAATTTTCTATTTTTTATAGTAATGGCATTTTTTTGATTGTTGCAGGATAGAATTTGCCTTTTCTTTCGATTTCGATTTTTGTTCCTGGGTTTTTATATTCAGTTGGGACATAAGCCATTCCAATTGGAATGCCAAGCGAAGGAGATTGATTACCACTTGTTACGTGTCCTATTTCTTTGCCATCAGCAAAGACTGCATACCCATGACGAGCAATAAATTTATCTGTGTCAACTGTAAACCCAACAAGTCGTCTTGTTGGTTTGCTTTCCATTACTTCTATGATTTTTTCGCGACCAATGAAATCACCTTTATTCACTTTCGTAATCCAGCCAAGTCCTGCTTCGATTGGATTTGTTGTGTGGTCGATGTCATTTCCATAAAGCGGGAAACCTTTTTCAAGTCGGAGAGTGTCTCTCGCCCCTAATCCAATCGGTTCAATTCCATATTTTTCGCCTGCTTGCAATATTGAGTTGTAAATTCTTTCAGCAGTTCCTTTGTTGTTTCTGAAGTATAACTCAAACCCGAGCTCACCTGTATATCCTGTTCTCGATACAAGCATATATTCATCGAGTAGCATTCCTTCTCTAAATTTATAGAAGGGAATAACTGAAGTATCAATTTGAGTTAAGCCAGCGATTGTGTCTAATGCTTTTGGTCCTTGAACAGCAAGTAAGTGAATTTCTTCTGATTGATTCATCAACTCAGCATCAAATCCCTTAGAGTTCTCGAGAACCCAATTCCAATCTTTTTCAATATTTGCACCATTAACAACAAGCAAATAGCCGTCTTGTCCCATATTGTAGATGAGTAGGTCATCAACAATTCCACCATCCTCATAACACATTGCGGAGTATTGAGCATCCCATTTACTTAGCTTTGCAGCATCGTTAATAGTTAATTTTTGAATAACGTCTAAAGCCTGTGGTCCAACAATTTTAAACTCACCCATGTGCGACACATCAAATATACCAACTTTCTCTCTCACTACCTTATGCTCGTGAATTATCCCATTCTTAAACTGGATTGGCATTGTATACCCAGCATAATCCACCATTTTTGCCCCTAAACCGACATGAATGTCATAAAAGTCCGTTTTTTTCATATAATTGTACCACTAAATTTTGACATTTGTAAAATAAATTCATCTAATTTCGATAAAATTTTTGATTTTTTCAAATTTTTTCTCACCTATCCCTTTAACTTTCATTATATCTTCAACTTGAATAAAGGGCTTAGCGTATCTGTAAGCGATTATTAACTCAGCAGTTTTTTCTCCAATTCCGGGCAAAGTCATAAGCTCACTTTTACTTGCTGTGTTTAAATCAATTTTATTATTAATATTGTCATTGTAGTTTTCAATAGAATTTGAGATATTTTTTACTTTTTTCTCTACTTTTCCATTTTTTTCCTCTATCATTTGTATCCCAACTGCTTCACTCTTTTGCACTACATCAACATTTTCGTTAGGACTATTATCATCGCCCTGCCCAATTTCCTTTAAAAATGGTTTGATTTTTTCGAAAGTTTTCTCTCCAATTCTTTTAACTTTAAGTAAATCTCGGTTACCCTTTATCCCAAATTTATTTCTAAAATCAATAATATTCTGAGCAGTTTTCTCTCCAATTCCAGGCAAAGTCATTAATTGTAAATTTGATGCTATTCTCAAATCAATTTTTCCAATAATTTTACTATTTTGATAGTTTTCATAATCTTTATCTCTTTCTATTTCTTGTAGTTCGTCAATTAAATCTGACTGCGATTTCGATTCTGCAATACTATCTAAAACTGAAATCAGATTACTTTTTTCTGCCTCCGAAAGAACTTCATTATCAAAGAAATTATATATAATTGCAATAAGCGACATTGAAATCAATAGAAAAAGAGCATTAAATTCAAACTTTGTAAGTGAAATTTTCTCTGCTGCGAATTTTTCTATTTTATCAAGCATATTACAAGCATATTATTAAATATCAACTTGGAAGTTTAAATTGATTCACTTGCAACACATCACCTGTCCCAACAGAATAAACAAAAGTTACAATAGTGATATTATCTTTTACCCAGCTATCATTTAGAGTAGGAATGGTAAAAGGAATTTGAAGTTTTTTATCAACTTTCTTAGATAAATCAATATCATCACCCAAATTACCAAAAATTGCTGCTCTTAATACATGATTATGCTCGTAATCGTGATAAGATTCAGTTGGTCCTAATTGGTAACCAATAATATGGCTTTCAGCAATATACGATGCTATTCTAATTTGACCGCTAACTTCTTTGAAAAATTCTATTTCAAAAATGTTACTGCTATCGGCGCCAATTTTCTTCATAGAAATTTCTATGCTCGCTTCTTCTTTTAACACATTAACGATTTTGTTTTCCCAATCGATAGTCGCATAAGAAATTGCATTAATGTCAAGAAATTTAGAAATTAAGGCGCCAGGTAACGAAGGTCTATTAGTTTCTGCATATATTTCGTTAGATGTTGCATTTCTAAAATTTGGTTGCGAAGGGTCAGATGGTCTTGCAAGTTCAGAAGCGTGAATATTCAACCCAATCACATTACCTTCATATTTTTCAATAATCCTTTTTGCTTCTGCAGATGCAGGAGGGCAATTATTACATTTAATTCCTGTAAATTCAATAAGTAGTGCTCTTTTTGGCGTTCCTTCTGGAACTACAACTACATTATCTTCATTGTATGGTGCTTCGATAATATCACAAGCCGTGATTAGTGATAAAAGCGTAAGTATTAAAATTATTTTTTTCATTTTCTATTCCTATTAAAAGCTTGATGTTATACTTAAATTTAATCCGTCAGATGCAGGCACAGGTCGACATATACCACCTACACAAAGCAATCCTGCTCTTTGACGCCCATATCCGATAGATAGTCTTGTAGCACCAAAAATATATGCAAAGTTAAAAGTTGAGAAATGAGTTCTTTTATCTTCAAATTTATTACCATAGTTCCATTGGTCTAAAACTGTAAAGTATAAACTTGGAGCAATTGTGTATTCTATCATAAGTTGAGCCCAATTTCCATTATAAACATCAGTTATTAATGGAACAGAATCTTGAGCTACCCACAAATGTTGTAATTCAGTTCTAACAGAATGTTTATCATTAATTTTATACGTGGCGTCTAAAATCAATCCCGTAGAATAAACTTTACCTGATTTATTTCCACCTTCAATTTGATTTCTATCATAAATAGCATTTAAAGCTGTGAAATTAACTTTAAAGTCATCAGTGAATTTCTTAGTAATTTCAAAATTTACATCATGGAAATATAACCGCTTCCCTACTGAGAAAAAGTTGTAATCATACATATAGTCATCAACTTTTGATGAGTCTGTAGTTTTAATAATTGACCCATTAAGTGTAACTATCATTCCATGCTCGCCACCAATAGCGCTACCTTCTTCAAAATTATATGACACTTCTGCTTGCGCCCCACCCTCACCAGATAGTTGAGTAGCAAAAGGATAAATTGTTGCAAGTCCATAGGTTTGCATTCTTGCTTGAGGTGGAACGAAGTTTAAAGTTAGTTGATTTGAAACAGCATTTCTATCAACGCGGAAATCCATATTATCTAATTTATGAGCGTTTAAAAGGATGCTAAATCCACCAGAATAGTAAGAAGCATTAACTAAAAGTGCTTGTCCATCATTATATTTAAAATTATTTAGTCCAGTTGGGTCATTATATTTTTTTGCATATTCAACATCAAAAGAGTAACTTGGTCCAATTAAACTCGCTCTTGTAGTATATGCAAATACATTGGCAGGTAGTTTCAATTTAAGAGAGTTATCTTCTTCGTATCTGCTTACCATAGAACCACCGATTGTAATAATATTATCAGTTCCAAAAATATCTTCACTAAGTGAATTTAACTCTACATTTAAGTCAGCACCTCTAACATTTCCTTCTGATAAGCCCCAGAAATTTCTTGCTTTTCCAAAAAGACCAGTAAATTCAATTCCATCGGTAGGGTGGAGTTTTACTCTTACCCCATTCAGATTATTATCAATACCTAATGCTCTTGATTCATAAGCTCTTAAAATAAGCCCAGAACCAAATTGCTCGTAGAAACTTCCAGCAGTAATATCGATGTAGTCATTTCTGTATCGACCATATAAATAAGGAATCCCTTGCCCCTTATACCGCTCATCATAACCAAGTAATGGAGTTTGATATGCTTCATATCGCATACCAAATTCAATATCGCCATAGTTATATATTAATTGTAAATAAGAGTTTGATAAGAATTTGTCTGTTTTTATTCTATCAACTGTTTCAATGGATTGAATTGTAGAATCAATAAAGTTATACGCAGAATTACTTTCAAAACTACCAGTCAATCGCCCTAAATCCTGTGAAAAAGTCGTTATTGTGAAGAAAAAAAATAATAAATATTTCATTTGATTAAATTAAATATAAAAAAAGCAATTTAAGGAAATTTTTTCACTTGCACAATTTAAGAGTTGATTATCTGTTTAACTGCATTTACTCCGCTTCTTGCTGAGGTTTCAATTGTGGAAGGGAGACCTAAATCATTCCAATCACCAGCAATATATAAATTATTAATATTATTTTTATATTCTCTTTTTATTTTAATTGAGTTAGTATCGGCAAGGATAGTAGCATTTTTCTCTTTTATTATTTTGCATTTTAATAACGTTTTCTTTTGTGGAAAAAGTTCATTGATTTCAGATATAATAATATCTTCTAACTCTTGGTTTGAATTTAAAAATAAATCATTAGCATCACTAATAACAATGGAGTAATAGCCAGCAAACTCTTTTACTCCTTCTGTAAAACCCAACTTCCTTTTATTAAAAATCCATTGAATTTTTTTATCTAACACTGCAAGGAATTTCTCATCTATAAAATCAGTATCATACCATAGATAAGCTGAAATTATTGGCGAAGTTAATAATTCAATATTGTTTGGGAAGAAATGATTATATTTATTGAGAGACAATGCGGAAATAAAATAATCAGCTTTAAGAGTTAGTTCTTTTGTTAGTTTAATTTCTGAAATTTTATTATTTTCAATTATAACCTCTTTTAAACTATGATTTTTTATAATTACACCACCTTTTGATAAAAAGTATTCTTCAAAGTTTTGAATTAAATCTGAAAGTCCAACTTTCGGTATAATAATCTTGGAATTAATTCCACCTGCAAAGAATGATTGTTTTAAAACGTTGGTAATCACTAAAGTTGAAGCATCGTAAATGGGGGTATTAAGTGTCGCCAAGCATAGTGGCTCCCATAAAATTCTAATTGAGTTGAATGATTGATTATATTTAATCAAAATTTCAATAAATGGTTCATTATTATCAATAAATTTATTTGATTTAATTAAAAAGACAAATTTGATGATATTTAACTTTTCCACAAAAGTTAACTTAGGGAAAGAAAGTAACCCTAATAAAAAACCTAATTGATTGTTAAATAATATAGATTTTAATGGAGTTATTCCACTGCTATCTTTATAGCAAACTTCAAATTTTTCTTGAATATAAAGTTTATCGTAAGCCCCTAAAAGTTTGACTATATCTAAGAATGCACTATAAGCACCAACCATAATATGTTGCCCGTTGTCATAAAAATCATTTGTCTCTTTGTCGTAATTTGAATTTATTCTACCACCGAAATTATTAGAAGATTCTATGATTGAAACATCATACCCTGAATTAATTGCAGTCAATGCCGCTGAGATACCAGCAATACCACCCCCAATCACGACAATTTTTTTTTTCATATTTTTTTTGGAAAACAACAAAGAAATATTTAGTTTTGTCTTTTATTTTCTACAAAATTAGAAAAATAAATTAAATGCGGACGTGGCGGAATTGGCAGACGCACCAGACTTAGGATCTGGCGGGGCGACTCGTGGGAGTTCAAGTCTCCCCGTCCGTACAAAAAAAAACTCAACCTTATTGAAAAAATAAGGTTTTTTTCAATAAAACGCTGGTGAACGATTTGGAAAGTAAGATCTTAAAAACCGAAAATGGTATCCAAGAACTTGAAATCATCATAGATGAAAATACCTTTAAGTCCTACTATAATAATGCCTATAATAAAGTTAAAAACAAAATTAGTATTCCTGGTTTCCGAAAAGGTAAAGTCCCTTTTCATATTGCTAAGAAACAATATGGTGCATTAATCCAAGAGCAAGCAATTGAAGATGCAGCACAAGAATCATTTCAAAAAGTTATTGAAGATGAAAAAATTAATATTATTTCTCGTCCAGAATTAACAAATATTGATGAAACTGGTGGGAATATTAAATTTAACTTTTCATACACTGTTTATCCTGAAATTATCTTAAATGAATATAAGGGCTTAAACATTGATGAACCAGTTCATGCAGTTGAAGATACAGAAGTAGAATCAGAGATTAATAAAATATTGAACTCACAAGGCACTTTTGAAGATGCAGATATTATTGAAGATGAAAATTATGTTGTTGGTCTTTCTTTTATTACTTTAGATAATATTAATAAAGAACCCGATACAAGCGTTGAGCCATTTGAAGACCATGTTTATTTAAATAATGACAAAATTGATAAGAACTTGGTTGATTTATTAATTGGACACAAGGCAGGTGAAGTTGTAGAGTATGTTTTTGAACATGATACTCCACACGATGGTCACCAACATGAAGAGGGAGAAACTCACTCTCATACATATAATATAACAATTAAAGATGTCCAAAAATTAATACCGGCAGAGTTAACAGATGAGTTTGTAACAACATATACAAACGAGAAATTTAATAATGTAGATGATTTTAAAGACGATATCCAATTCATTTTACAAGAAAAATGGGATAGAGAAAGTAGAGCAGCAATGGAAGATCAAATTATTGGTAAATTAGTTGCAGATAATAATGTTCCAGCACCTGAACCATTTATTGAAAATGCTACTCAGTTTTTAATTAATAATTTCGTTAGCCAATATGGTGAAGCAGCAAAAAAATTAAATACTGACATCTTGAAAACTGAGTTTAGACCTATGGCAATTAGAAATGTGCAATGGGAACTTATTAGAAATAAAATAATTGAAACTGAAAATATCGAAGTAGAAGATTATGATATTGACCAATTAGCAGGTCAAGAAGCAGCAAGAATGGGCAAAGAGGTTGATGAAATTAAGAAACTAATTGAGAAAAATGAAAATGTAAAAATGCAAATCTTGAATAAAAAAGTAATCGACTTTGTTTTAGATTTTGCAATTACAAACGAAGTTTCATTTGATGACTTAGAACCATAATAATTTGTCGCTAACATTTCAATAAAAGAATCCAAGTTTTTGCTTGGATTTTTTTATGTTTAAAGTAGAGAATTTAAACTAAAATTGACTAATTTTGAAAAATAAATTTAACATTTTAATTGTCAGAAAATAATAAAATAGAAAAAGAAATGGGCTTTATGGAGCATTTTGGCGAATTGAGAAAACGCTTAATATGGTCTGTTATAAGTTTAATTGGCGCCTCTGGAGTTGCCGGATTTTATTATCAAGAGTTAGTCGATAGATTTTTACTCTACCCAGCAAGAAATGTTGGAATGGAATTACAAAATTTAAAGCCATTCGGGCAAGTTTTTTTGACATTTAAGATTGTCTTATATGCAGGGTTAACATTAGCCCTTCCTTTTATTTTATTTCAACTTTGGTTATTTATAAAACCCGCTCTTTACGATAGCGAGAGGAAATGGGCGAGGTGGATTACATTTTTTACATTTATTTGCTTCATTGCCGGAGTTATATTTTGCTATTATATTATGATCCCTCAAATGTTAAGTTTTTCTGTTGAGTTTGGAACAAAAGAGATAAAAAATGTGATCGATATAAATGAGTATTGGAGTTTTATTATGATGCTCTTGTTATCCTCTGGGCTTTTCTTTGAATTACCAGTTGTTGCTTATATTTTATCAAGAGCGGGCTTAGTAACCCCAACATTTTTAAAAAAATATCGGAGACATTCCATAGTTATGATTTTAGTTGCTGCCGCAATTATAACACCTACCCCCGATCCAATAAATCAAAGTATCGTTGCTCTGCCAATGTATATTCTATATGAAATTAGTATTTTTATAAGTTCAATCGCCGTTAAACAATATATTAAAAGTAGAGTGGATTAATGGAATTTAAAGAAGTAAGTAAAGTATTAAGCAAAGAACTTGACGAATTTAATATTTATTTTAAGTCAATCATTAAAACTGATGTTGCCCTATTAAATATTGTTCTAAGCTACATTACAAGCAAAAAAGGTAAACAAATACGTCCTATTTTAGTTTTTTTGAGTGCTGGCTTATGTGGTAATATTAACAAAAGAAGCCATGTAGGAGCCGCTATGATTGAGTTACTCCATATTGCGACTTTAGTTCATGATGATGTAATAGACCAAGCTAAAGTTCGTAGAGGAATTGCCTCGATAAATGCTGAGTGGAATAATAAAATTGCAGTTTTAGTTGGTGATTTCTTATTATCATTAGGCTTGAAGGTTTCTGTAGAAAACGATGAATTTAGATTCTTAAAAATCACCTCAAACGCAGTGCAATTAATGAGCGAAAGCGAACTTCTGGCGATTGACAAAGCACGCTCTAATAAAATGAATGAAGAAGACTACTATAAGATTATTAATGGTAAGACTGCGACATTGATTTCAAGTTGCTGCGAAATTGGAGCTTTTAGTAGCTCAAGAAATGAGGAAGATACTGAAAAACTTAAACGATTTGGGACTTTACTTGGCACTGCATTCCAAATTCGAGATGATCTGCTGGATTATGTCTCTAAATCAAGTTTGATAGGGAAACCTGTTGGTAATGACATAAAAGAAAAGAAAATTACACTACCTTTGATATATGCGCTAGAAAATTCTGAAAAAGGCAAGAAAAAAGAAATTCTTTCGCTAATAAAGAAGAAAGATATTTCTAAAACAGAAATTAATTATATTTTAGATTTTGTGAAAAGTAAAGGTGGTGTTGAATTTTCACAAAAAAGAGCAAGTGAATTGTGTATTGAGGCAAAAGAAATAATCAAGGATTACCCTGATTCAATTTACAAGGATTCTTTATATAAATTAGCAGATTTTATTATAAATAGAAAAATATGAGAAATTACTTTAAAATATATTTATCTTTAATGCTAATCAGTGTAATAAACCTACAATCACAAGATTCAAGAGATTGGATGTTGAAATCAATTGAGTTTAAAGCAAATTGTGCGACTGTTTATAAAAGTGCTACACAAATATTAGATTCAGCTTTGTATGATAGGTTATGGAGTGCCGAAGTAAGCCAAGCAGGACAAGAAGATATATGGGACAAAAAGCCAGCAATTATTTTTGATATTGATGAGACTGTTTTAGATAACAGCGGATTTTATAAAGTGTTAGAAGAGAATGACACAACTTACGACGAGAGATTGTGGAAAAAATGGGAAATTGATGCAAAAGCAATCGCTATTGTTGGCGCTGTTGATTTTATAAAATATGCTACAAGCAAAGGAATTGAGATTTTTTATATTACAAATCGAGAATGTATTCCTAATGACAGTAATAAATGTCCAGAACAAGATTATACTTTAAGTAATTTAGAAAAATTAGGTATAAAAACAGATGATTATCATTTATTACTTATGAATGAATATAAAAATTGGAAATCAGACAAACAAATTAGAAGACAGATGTTAACTGAACAATATAGAATATTAATGCTTTTTGGTGACGATTTGAATGACTTTGTAAATAATGCAATAAATTTAAGCTATGACGAAAAATACAAAGAGTTTATAAAGTATTATAATTTCTTTGGTGAAAAATGGTTTATCCTACCAAACCCTGTTTATGGAAGCTGGACTAAAACAAAATAATTATAATATAACTTTCTCAATTTTAGCTTTTAAAGAAGTAATTATTTCATAAGGAATTACACCAATATTATCAGCTAATTCATTGACTGTTATTTCCTCTTCTCCATCCTTCCCAATTAATGTAACCTGTTCTCCTATTTGGCAATTTAGATTAGAAACATCACACATCATTAAATCCATACAAATTGACCCAATAATCTTTGCTCTTTTACCTTTAACTAAACACTCAGCTTTATTAAATTGAAGAGTTGAATAACCATCGCCATAACCTAATGGTAATATTCCAACTTCAATATCTTCCTTAGCTTGATATTTAAAACTATACCCGACATACTCCCCTTTCTTTACTTTAATTATATTTTTTATTTCAGTTTTTAAGGATAATACTGGTTTTAACTTTATTTTTTCTCTTTCAGATTTATTTGACGCTACACCATAAAGAAACAAACCAGGTCGAATATAATCTACTTCCGAATTGTCTTGTCTAATGATACCATTACTATTTGAAATATGCTTAGGATATTTATCTAAATTAAATTCTCTAATATTTTTCAAGAATAAATCATATTGCTTCATTGAGAAAGCTAAGTCTTCGGAACTTGCAAAATGCGAAAGTATTCCTACCAATTCAACATTTTTAAAAGTTGACAAATTTGAAGTAATTAACGAAAGTTCTTGTTTATCAACTCCGTCACGGTTCATTCCAGAATTTATAAATAAATGGAACTTAACTACTTGATTATTATTTTTTGCAGATTGATTTAACTCTTGTAAAGTATCGTAACTTTCTATTGTAGGAGTTAAATTTAAGTTAATAACATCTTGAATGTCATTTTTTGTAATAGGAACTACAAGAATTATATTACTATTTTTATCATACTCTCTTATCTTAAATGCTTCATTTGTGTATGCAATTCCAAATGCGTAATAATTTAAGCCCTGTAACATTGAAATTATCTCTTGCTGTCCGTGCCCATACGCATCAGACTTAACAAGTGGAATTATTTTAGAACTTGGTGCGAACTTTTGTAATGTATTAAAATTATGAATTAAGTTATCTTTTGAAAGGAAAATTTTAGTTTGTCGCATAAATTAAATAATTTTGAAAAAGAGACGATAATAAAAGCAAAAATAGAAATTAATTTTCAAATTATTGGAATGAGTATAAACTTCAAATATATAATTATTGTATTTTTCTCATTAATCTTAACTTCTTGTGTAAGGTCAAAAAGATTCACACAAAAGCCAGAGCAATACAAATCAGATTTACAAATCAATAGTAAGTACGATGAGATTGAAACTTTCATTAATGGTGATGAGATGTATGTAATGGCAAAATACAATATTAATGGACGGGTGCATTATGAATTGCTTAAAACTATTTTAAGAGATGATTGCACTTGTGATATAACTCCAGTTAATGACTTATTTGATGGGATGATACCTACTGCCGCACCTTGTGTTAGAAAAAATAAATCAAATGGATTAACAGAGTATTATTTTTCTGCTAAGAAGTGCAAAGACTGTGATAGTGATTTATATTATTCTTATAAAATAGACTCTACTTATTCTAAACCTGTTCCTATTGATATAGATTTGAATAGCAAAAACGACGAAATTCAACCAAGAATTTCAGAAGATGGAGAAAAGTTACTTTTTGTCTCAAATAATAATTCTATTGGAGGCAAGGACATTTTTATTAGTAAAAAAGATAAAAAAGGAGTTTGGACGAAAGCAGAAAATTTAGGCGAAGAAGTTAATACAGAGTTCGACGAGGAAACCCCTAATTTCGGAAAAAACGACGAAATCTATTTTTCTACAAACGGAAAAAATGATGATAGAAATTTCGATATTCACAAAATAAATTATGATTTTAGAAAAAACAAAGTGGTTGAAGTAACAAGATTGCCCGACATTATTAACACTCCTTATAATGAAAAATCATACTCCGTTTATAACGATGAAGTTTTTTATTCAAGCGATAGATTTGGAAATTATGATATTGTAAGAGAAAAACGATGCATGGGAGCAATGCTAAGTTTAGAACTATTTTCAAATCAAAGCATCATCGAAAACACTCAAGTGATTATCAGAAATGCAGATGGTGAGGAAATTATTAATGAATTTGCCAGCTCTGGTTATTTAGAATATGATTTACTACAAAATGAATCTTATGAACTGGAAATATTAAATGAGTGTTTAGATAGTTTTGATATTGTAAAAGAAATCAATATCCCTTGCAACGACGCTAAAAACTTAGTTTATAATTATAAGATTAACTATCCTAATCAAGTTTATTCTTATGAATTTGAAGAAACAAATATTCCATTTTTTGTTACAGGATACTACCATCCTAATACAACTCGAAATTTGAATGATTTAAAGCTACTTTTTAAACAAAATAGATTTATATCAGACTCAACTAATTTTGTCGAAGAACCAGTAGCAAAATATGAAAAATACGCATTAGAAATAGATAAAGCATTTCAAGATATTAAAGAACATTTATCTAAAAAGGTTAAAGAATATAATAGTAATTGCTTCGATAATAGCCAATATCTACGTATTACAGTAACTGGCTTTGCTGACCCAAGAGCTATTGCTGATGGAATGAAATACTTTGGAGCATCAATTAAAGATAAGAGCGTTGATTTAGAAATTAATAATGGCGATTTATTTGATAATATGCAATTATCGAAGTTACGTGCTTACCATACTGCCAACGAAGTTAAAAGTATGCTTTTAACTATACCTAATTATGAGAACATCAAAGATAGAATAATTTGGGTTGTCAAAGGAAAAGGAGAAGCAATTAATAAAAATCAAAATTTAGACTTGTCAAGAAGAGTTCTAATTAAAATCGAAAGTATACCTTATGAAAGTAATTGACCAGAATTTATTTGGAGTTGGTGCTATTTCTGGTGTAATTACGCGTAATTTAGACTTATTTCCTCCTTATGGCTTTTCAATTTCTCCAACAAATAATATTAGTTCCGGGTATGTTCAAAACTGCCGAATTGCATTTTCTAAATTTTTAAATATTGATGAATCGCAAATCTTAAAGCAGAAGCAAATCCATACTGATAATATTTTAAGAGTTGAAAATTCAAACTCTTGCGCCGATGCTGATGCAATGATAACTTCTACACGAAATTTATGTCTTACAATTTCAATAGCCGATTGTATAGCGATATTAATTTATGACCAAGAAAATCAAGTCATAGCCGCAGTTCATTCCGGTTGGCAGGGAACAAAATTAAATATAATTGGGAAAGTTATCGATACGTTAGTAAATGAATATAAATCAAATCCAAAAAACTTAAAATTATACTTATCTCCCTCTGCACGTGTTCAAAGTTATGAAGTTGGCAGAGAATTTTTGGATTTTTTTCCAGATGAAACAGAATATCGGAATGGAAAATATTACTTTGACAACAAAAAAAGAGTTTTAACTCAAATTTTAGAAAAAAATTGTAAACAAGAAAACATTATTCAATCAGAATTAGACACAATCTCAAATTTAAACCTCCAATCATTCCGCAGAGACAAAGAGAATGCTGGCAGAATGTCTGCTTATATTATGATGAAGTAAAAGATTAAGATAATTGCAAATCACAAACAACAGACATAATTTTTATTAGATTAAGTTTTCAAAGAACAGATTATTTAAATTTATAAAAATTATTCCTTCTCTGTAAAATAGCTTTGTAATCAATGTTTGAGGTTAACCTTCGGAAGAGTTTGAAAGTATACGAAGATAGTGTTTGGTTTATTTTTTATACTACTCCTACAGAGCAGTTTTAATTTTATTAGTCTTTTTGCTATTGATGTTATACTTCTACGAAGTATTTTTAATACAACACACCCCATCGGCAAACAGGCACCCTTTAATAGGTGGGAAAAATTCATTTTTATGGATATTTTACTGTGCTCAGAATGACGAGCCAAAAATCACCCATCGCCCTAAAGGGCACTTCCTTCAATGGAAGAGAGTACTTTTTTGTGAAGGATAAAAAAAAGCCGAGAATTTCTCGGCTTTTAAAAATTACTTTATTATATGATTATGCGGCGAAAACTTCTTTTACTTTGTTTGCAACTTCGTTGATGTCTTTTGCAACTTTAAAAGCCATTCCTGATTTTTCAAGAATTACGGCTGCTTCGTCTTTGTTTGTTCCGTCTAATCGAACGATAACCGGGACTTCAACTTTTACGATTTTTAATGCTTCAACGATTCCTTGTGCTACTCTGTCACATCTTACAATTCCACCAAAGATGTTGATTAGAACTGCTTTTACTGATGGGTCAGACATCATAATTCTAAATGCATTTGAGATTCTTTCTACGTTAGCTCCACCTCCAACGTCTAAGAAGTTAGCTGGTTCGCCACCTGAAAGTTTAATTAAGTCCATTGTAGCCATTGCTAAGCCGGCACCGTTCACCATACAGCCAACGTTTCCGTCTAATTTAATATAATTTAAGTTATATTTAGCGGCTTCTAATTCAAGAGGTGATTCTTCGCTCTCATCAACTAATTCATTGTAATTCGGATGTCTATAAATTGCATTATCATCAAAATTCATTTTGCAATCTAAGGCGATAAATTCGTCATCTTCAGTTACCACCATTGGGTTGATTTCAAGCATTGAGCAATCTAATTCATTATATGCTTTTTCAAGTTTTGTGATGAATTTAATGAAACTTTTGAAAGCGTTACCGGATAGACCAAGTGCAAAGGCAAGCTCTCTTGCTTGATATTGTTGGAATCCAACGTTAGGTTCAATCCATATTGTTTTGATTTTATCAGGAGTTTCTTCAGCAACTTTTTCAATTTCCATACCACCTTCAGTTGAAACCATTATAATATTTTTTGAAGTTTCCCGGTCTAAAAGCATTGAGCAATAGTATTCTTTTTTAATTTTAGCACCAGCTTCAATCATCATTCTTCTAACAACAGAGCCATGTTCTCCTGTCTGAATTGTAACAAGTTTGTTGCCCATAGTTGCTTGAGCTAATTGATAACATTTATCAGAAATATTACCACCAGCAATGACATTAACACCTCTAACTGGCTTATCGAATAAAATTTTATCTTCATTAGAGTTTATATCTTTTACAACGCCTTTTCCTCTACCACCAGCGTGAATTTGAGATTTTAACACAACAACATCGTGCCCTTTTCTTTCAAATTCTTCAAAACAAACTTTTCCTGCTTCTTCTGGAGTAAATACCACTTTATTTTTAAGAACTGGAACGCCAAATTTGGCTAAAAGTTCTTTTGCTTGATATTCGTGAATATTCATTTTTGTTTAAATTTTAGTTATACAATACTTTACAAAATTATGTATTTAGAAGATAAATTCAAAGTTTTTTCAGTTTTAATTATTTAAACTTGATTATATCTTCAATTACATCGGAAAATTCAAAGAAACCTTTTCGATTAAAAATCCATTCTGAAGCTAAAACAGCACCTTTTGCAAAACCTTTTCTATTTTTTGCATTATGAGAAAGCACAATTTCATCGGCACTGGAATCAAAATAAACAGAATGCTTTCCGAAAATTTCACCACCTCTTGTTGAAGAAACATGCAAAGCGTTTTCTTCAATTCTACCTTCAATTTTGTCGCTAACAATTTTATCTTTTCGTTTAATATTATCAATTATACTATTCGCAATTTTAATTGCAGTACCCGAAGGGCTATCAACTTTATTTTTATGGTGCATTTCGTGAATCATTACGTCAAAGTCTTCAAATGGGTTGAAAATTGATGAAGTGTCTTTGATTATTTTGAAGAATAGATTTACTCCAATGGAAAAATTCGCACCCCAAACAAAGCCAATATTATTCTGTTTAACAATTTCTTTGACTTCATTGATTTTATTATTCCAGCCAGTTGTTCCAACGATAATATTTTTGCCATTTTCAGCAAGAAGTTTAATATTGTTTAAGACTGAATCGGGGTGAGTAAACTCGATTGCAGTAGAGAAACTGTAATCAGTTAAATTTGTTAATGGATTTTTTACATCGAAAATAGCATCAATTTTAACGCCTTGCTCGTTAGCAGTCGCTTCAATTTCTTGCCCCATTCGTCCATACCCAACTATGGCAATACTCACAATGTTTTCCTGTAATTACTATAAAAATCGCCAATTAAGTCAAAGGCAGTGTTTAATACATCTTCAGTTGGGCAGATAACTATTCTAAAGTGTTTGGAGTTTGGTTTTTGACCGAAGCCATCACCTGGAACAACTATTACTCCTGTTTCAGATAATAATTTGCGACAGAAGTCCCAATCATCATTTACTTGGATACTTGGGAAGGCATAGAATGCACCTTCAGGTTTAATTAAATCAATCCCGTCGATTTTGTCTATTTTAGAGGCAACTAAATTAGTTCGAGCTTGTAATTTTTCTACGGCTTTTTTAATATGAGTTTGGTCGCCTAAAAGTGCTTCTGGAATTGCATATTGTAAAGGATGATTAGCTGATACCCTTGACCTTAAAATTTTATTAATTGCTTCAACATAATCGCCCATAATTTCTTTTTTGCCGGAAACAACTCCCCAACCGATTCTCCAACCGGGCGCCATAAAGTTTTTAGATAAACCTGAAAATGTAATACAATTTGCATCAGGATTTAATGAAGCAATTGAAATCATTTCTTTTCCATCGAAAATCAATTTATCATAAATTTCATCAGCGATTATAACTAAATTATTTTCGATGGCAATTTCAATAATTTCTTCCAAAACTTTTCTTGAAGCAATAGACCCAGTAGGATTGTTAGGGTTAATCAATACTATCGCTTTTGTTCGACTATTAACTTTACTTCTTATGTCTGCTACATCAGGTTGCCAACCGTTTTCTTCATCTAAATAATACGGATTTGGTTCGCACTCTAATTTTGATTGAATGGCAGTGTAAAGTGGATAGCCCGGCGTTGGCATTAAAAAATTATCTCCTCTATCAAGCAGTGCAGTTAAAGAAACTTCTACGGCTTCGGCAGCTCCTGTTGTAACAAAAGTATCAAGAATATTCTTAATACCTTTCTTATTAGCATCTGTATTAATTGCTTCGATTGCAATTCCTATCCCAGACGAAGGTGAATAACCATTTTTATTATCAATCATTGCTTTATGCACAATGTCAACTAAAACTGGTGGGGTAGCAAAGTCATAAACATTTGGGTCACCAATATTCAAGTAATACATTTTTTTACCTGTTTTTGCAACTTCGTTAGCTAGGACGACAATATCACGGATGGCATATTTTATATTTTCGGTTCTATATGCGGGTTTTATATGATTTAAAGACAATTTTAATCTCCTTTTTAGTAAAAAAGACTTAGTTAAAGAACTAAGCCCTTTTTGAAAAAATAAATATTAAATAACTTACTTAATTAGTGGTGCACCTGATAAAGTTTCTGCAGTAACACCAGCTTCGTATTTTTTGAAATTCTCGTTGAATTTTTTAGATAAACTTGCTGCTGTTTCGTCATATTTTGCTTTATCTGACCAAGTATTTTTTGGATTTAATACTTCACTTGGGACATTAGCACAAGATTGTGGGAATGATAATCCAAACACGGGGTCTGAAACAAATTCAACGTTATCTAAATCACCATTCAATGCCGCAGTAATAATTGCTCTTGTGTATTTTAAGCTCATTCTGCTACCAACACCATAAGGGCCACCAGTCCAGCCAGTATTAACTAACCAAACTTTAGCACCTGTTTCTCTAATTTTATGGCTTAACATATCTGCATATTTACCTGGGTGTAAAGGCATAAAAGGAGCGCCAAAGCAAGCTGAGAATGCAGTTTTTGGTTCAGTAATTCCTGCTTCAGTACCTGCAACTTTTGCTGTGTAACCAGAAATGAAATGGTATGCCGCTTGACCTGGGGTTAATTTGCTTATTGGAGGTAATACACCATAAGCATCACAAGTTAAAAAGAAAATGTTTTTTGGTAAAGGACCAACTGAAGGTTCTTGGTGATTGTCAATATGATCCAATGGATATGATACTCTTGTGTTTTCTGTGATTGAGGAGTCAGCGTAATCAACTTCGTTTGTTCCAGCTTTGAAGACAATGTTTTCAAGTAAAGCACCAGGTTTAATTGCTCTAAAAATATCAGGTTCTTTTTCTTCGCTTAAATCAATTGCTTTTGCATAGCATCCGCCTTCAAAGTTAAATACTGTGTTATCAGACCAGCCATGTTCATCATCTCCGATTAGTTTTCTATTAGGGTCGGCAGATAATGTAGTTTTACCTGTCCCAGATAAACCGAAGAATAATGCAGTATCGTTGTCATTACCTACGTTAGCAGAGCAGTGCATTGACAATACATTTTTTTGATGAGGCAAGATGAAGTTTAAAGCTGAGAAGATACCTTTTTTTATTTCACCTGTATAGGCAGTCCCACCGATTAAGGCAATTTTTTTAGTGAAATTTAAAATAGCAAAGTTATGTTGTCTTGTTCCGTCAACTTCTGGGTTTGCCATAAAGCTTGGAGCACAAACGATAGTCCATTCAGGGCTTGGGTTTTTCAATTCATCATTTGTTGGTCTTAAAAACATATTATAAGCAAATAAACTTGACCAAGGAAGTTCAGTTACTACTCTTAAATTCATTTTGTAGTTAGAATCGGCACAAGCATAAGCATCACGTGCGTAAATCTCTTTGTTTGATAGAAAATCTGTAACTTTATTATATAATTTATCAAATTTTTCAGGGTCGAATTCTATGTTAATATCTCCCCACCACACAGCATCTTTAGTTACGTCATCTTTTACAATAAATCGATCTTTGGGAGAGCGACCAGTAAATTCACCTGTATTCACAGATATAGCACCATTATCAGCTTTCATTGCCATCTTCTTATCGATTGAAATCTGTGCTAATTCAGCAGGTGATAAGTTCCAATGAATAGTTGAATTTTTAATATTTAAATAATCTAAACTTGGGTTATTAGGACTTATGTTATTACTCATAAATCTTTCCTAAAAATTGTTAAAAATAATTTACAATTTACGAATATTTAAGGTAATAATAAAAAAGAGAGATAGTAAATTTTTAATGTTAAAAACTAATTTTCATATTTAATTGAGAAATATAATGTTCTTGGTAAAGATGGTCCGTAAACATAAGCAGCATCTTTGTTTACACCGAAATCTAAATCTTTTTGATAAGCATTTAAAACGTTCTTACAACCAAGACTAAAATTAAATGTGTTGTTTTTAAATTCAAAGTCATAAGATAGTTTTAAATTTAGTTCAAAGAATGAATTACTTTCATTAATTTTTGTGAATTGGTCAATTGGATTAATAACGTGAGCTGCTAACATTTTGCCTGTGTAGACTGATGCTATGTCGAAGGTAATTTCATCATTTATAAAAATAGTTGCGTTAAAAAACGCATAGCTGTTTGGTGTTTTTAAAAGTCGATTTGTTGATACAAAGTTTGTTGAATCTAAATTACTCCAGATTATTTCATTTTTTATGTATTCAGCTTTCTGAAAAGTTAACCCTGTTTGAATTTGAAGTAGATATTTATAGGCGAAATTAAATTCTATGTTTGAACCATACACTTGACTTCCATTTCCATTGCGCTTTGTGATAGTAGATAATCCATTTTCTAAAATTACTGGATTTGAAAGGATAAAGGCATTATTTAATTTTGTGTAGAAAACATCACAAATTATATTAAATTTATAATCTTCAAAATTAATGAGTTTGTCAATTGAAAAGCTTAGGTTATCCGAAAGTTCAGGTTTTAAGTTTTTGCTTATATTTATGAATCTTGCTGTTCCTGAGATAATTTCTGTATGTAAGTCTTCATTGAATGCTTGCGGTGCTCTAAACCCTTGTGCATAAGATGTGCGTATTTTTAAGTCATCGTAAATTGAATACATTAGAGATGCTCTCGGAACTAAAATGTCGAATGTTTTATTATTTTTCACGCTAAAAGTACTAAATTTATTATTTCCAATTAAGTTAATGTGTTCAAATCTAAACCCACCAACAAATCTAATTTTTTCAGAGAGTTTAATGTCTCCCTGCACATAAGTTCCTATATTTAATACACTTTGGCTAATTAGTTTGTTATAACCTTTAAACTCATCATTTATTTTATTATAATTTACTTCACTTCCATAAACTATGTTTATATTTTCAAAGGAGTTACTTAGCTGCAGACCTAAAATTGAAACTAAGTCATTTGACTTTCCATAAGAATTTAATGCGAGCAAATCTTGTTTGCTTAGGGAATCTCCTATTCCAATAACACGTCCTCCAACTCCATAATAGCTATGTCTATTTGTAAATTGGTTAGAGTTATAAATTGACATTATAGTGTTTTGAAATTTTTTCTCATAAGAGATTGAACCGCTAATAATTTTATGGTCTAAAAACTCGGCTATATCTGCTTGATGAACTTCATAATTGAATTTATTTCCTCCTCGTCTTTCTTCATTTAAGGAAAATATATTATACTTTATCTTAGAAAGTGAATCTAAATCATAATATCCATCAATTCCAAAAGAAGTTGCTTCAATTTTTGTTAATTCACTAAAATTGTCTCCATTAGCATCCCAAGGTGATCTATTTCTGTTAATTCCATAAAATGTAATTCCACTTCTTAAATCATTACTAACTAAATTTCCGTTAAACATTAAGGTGTTTTCTAATTTCTCTATATTTGTTAGTGATACTATATTTGAAACACTATAGTTGTTGTAAGTTGGTTCTTTTGTAATGATATTTAATGTTCCTGCTATTGCATTGCCTCCATATAAAACTGACCCGCCACCTTTTACAACTTCTACTCTTTCTATCATATTGGCAGGAATCATTTCTAAGCCATAAACACCTGTTAAGGCAGAATATATGGCGCGGCTATTAATTAATATTTGAGTGTATTGCCCTTGCAAGCCGTTCATCCTTACTTGACTAAATCCGCAATTTCCGCAATCTGTTTCAAATCTCAAGCCAGGTGAGTAATTAAGTCCTTCTGAAAGAGAAATTGCTTGAATACTTTCATATAATTTAGAGCCGATTTTGTTTGTAAGAATTGGACTATTATGTATCGTTTGAGGTGAACGAGTTCCTGTTACAACTATGTCATTTTCAAGGTGATATTCTTTTGTCATTTCAATTTCTAAATTGAGAGTGTCATCAATATTGCTTATTGTAACTTCGTTGCTTTGAGGTGTAAAACCTGATAAAAAGCTCTTTATTTCAAATTCCCCAACTTTCACGTTATTTAATTGAAATTCGCCGTCTTTTTTGCTTGAAGTTCGGATTGCAAGTTCATTAATTTTTAATTCTACTCCAATTTGTGAATTATTCTTATTCCTGACTTTGCCCTTTATAACCGCTGAAATTAAATTATTGCTAATAATAATTATTATAATTATGATTATTTTCATATTTTTGATAAATAAATATTTTTTTACTCGCAAAATTAATAATGTTTTGTATGCAAAACAAATTATATTTTGATAATATAACTTTACATGAACAAGATTACTTAAAAGCAATCTTTCATTTGACTTTTGAATCTGGCTTAAAAGAGGTTGGAACAAATGCTTTGGCAGAAAAGTTATCTTTATCACCTGGATCTGTAAATTTAATGGTCAAGAAACTTAAAAGTAAAACTTTGGTTGATTATGAAAAATATGGAAAGATTAGTTTAACAGAAAAAGGAAAGAAAATTGCTTTATCTTTGATTAGAAAACATAGAATTTGGGAAACTTTTTTATATCAAAAGCTTAATTTCAAATGGGAAGAAGTTCATCAAATTGCTGAGCAACTCGAACATATTGAATCGGATTTATTGGTTGAAAGATTAGAAGAGTTTATGAATTTTCCAGAATTTGATCCGCATGGTTCGAAGATTCCAAAGATGAATCAAGAATATACTATAATAAATCATTTGAAATTGACTGAGTGTGAACTCGGGACACAAGTTAAAGTTATTGCTATTAATGATAATAATGTTGATTTATTAAAATATGCGACAAGTATAGGTATTCAAATAGGAACGACAATTTTAATTAAAGAGTTTCGTAGTTTTGATAAGTCATTATTAGTAATTATTGGTTCAAAAGAATTTCAAATTACAAATACATTCGCTTCAAATGTTTTTTGTAAATGAACTAAAACAAAAAACCCGAAGTGTTAATTCGGGCTGTGGGATTTTTATATAAATTATGTATTTCAATTATTCAATAATCCTTTCATGAAAATTTATTTTACTTCCTTTAAATTCACCATAAATTAGTTTATTTCCATCAAAAGAAAGCATAAATCCATTTTTACCTGATTGATAAACTTTTTTAAGTAAATTCTCTTTTTCTGAATATTCATATATTTTAAAGTTTCTTTTAAAGTCATAAGAATCAATACTGTCTTTTGCATAATATTCATAGTATAAATATATTTTATTTTTAGATTCGAAAAAGATTAAATCTATTATTCTATTATGAAAGTAATCTTCAATTTTGTCTTCAGGTGCATCACTTATATCATTATTTAGTGCATCCGTCCAAAATTCATTTTGTTTAGTAACTTTAACTTCGTTGTTTTTTAGTCTATAAATTTCTTTAGTATTCAAATTAAAATCAATAAATATTTTATCAGATAAAAACTGTGTGTTATTATTTTTTGAAAATACAAAATTTGTGTCTTTAATTTCGATTTTATATGAATAATATTCAGATATACTATCTTGTAAGTAGTAGAATTTTTTAATTTTATACTCTATATAATCAGTATTTTGAAATGATTCATTTATAATAAAATATCTATCTTTTTTATTTAAAAAAAAGTAATCTGAAAAACTATATTTGTTATTATCGACCACATTTTTAATAATATCCTTAATTTTTATTGAACTTGTAAGATTTTTATTTTTATAATTAAGTGCTTTGAAATCGAAGTGTGTTTCAAATGTGTTTAATAAAAATATTATGTTACTTCTGTCAAAAAAGTAATTTCTAACGCTAATCAAATCCTCACAAGGTATTTCTATTGATTCTTTAAATTTACCTGAAATATCATATTTTACTAATGCTTTTTTAGTTGGATAAGTAATATAAATATAATCATCATTCTTCTTAATACTAATATTAAAAATTGAAATATTTGAAGAATCTGCAATAGAAAAAAGATATTTATCAGGATTTCCCAATTTTATTTTAGAAAAGTATTTTTCTGTTGAATCAATAATAAAATCGGCATTATACTCGCCTCCTGCTTTACCTTCTAAAATTAAATTTCCTTTTGAATCAAGTAGTTTATAGTAAGGATATCTTGGAATATCATAATATTGGCTGTACATACCTAATGGGTCAAAAACTATATTCCACTTAGTGCTTGGTGTAATATATTCAAAATTATTAATGTTTGAGTTCACAAAAAATACACTATTCAAATTATACTTTTCGTTTAACGCCACGTTAATTTGGTCAATAGCACCTTCGCAGATTATACAATTATTAATAAATCCAAATAAATATAAATTTAAGTCTGAATCAGAATTTGTATCGTTGACTAGTCCATATACTTTCTGTGCTTGAACATTTGTTGTAAACAAAATTACCTGCATTATTGCAATGCAGGTAATAAGAAATATATTTACTTTAATTTTCATGGTATAAACTGCAATGTGAAGTTTCCTAAACTATCTACATTAACACCACTTATTGATACTTCAGTATTAACAAGACTTGGAAAGTCGTCACAAATATCAATTCTGACTTTAGATCCAGAAGGGAAAACAAAGCTTTTATTGATACTATTAAACTTGTAAGGAATTCCATTTCTTATTACTTCGCATTTTAAATTATCAATTTGTGATTGCAAAATGTATCCACTTGAGGGATGTTGAGTAATAACTACATTATCTAATCCGTTTTTTATAGTTGTTGTTTGAGTGCACCCAGTACCTGAATCCGGACAAAGAGTAGGTTCAGGTCCACCAGGATCTTTTCTAATTACTGTTGTCGTTGTTGTAATAGTTATTTTACTTGCTGTGAATGTTTCATTATAAAATAAAACAAACATAGCTAAGATAATTAGTAATTTTTTCATTTTTATATTCTCCATTATTATTTTAAATTTATAAGTTGCCTAAGCATATAAAATTGAAAAGTGTTTTTAAATTATAGCTTAGGTATACAAATTAAATTCAAAATTCTTTTTTATATCAACTTAATTATAACAAAATTATATAAAAAATTATATAAAAAATTAAAATTTGATTTTTTTAGATATTTTCTTCATATTTTTTGCTTTTTTATAAAATAGTGTGTAGAATTTCTGACACTTTTTCTAAATTACTATGTTAAAATATCTAATAAATCAAATTTGAACATAAAAATAGCCCGATGATTTTCGGGCTTTGGGTGATATTTTAACATTCTATAATTAGAGTCTCATTGTAAAATTACCTAACAATCAGTGTAAACCATCATATAAGGAGGTTTAACAATTTCATTGCAGCTTTGAGGAGAAATATAAATTTCTCCAGTTACAAAAGCAATAGCGCCACCATATATTGATGTTCCTGCACACGACCACATCGAAGTTACTTTTATTATCAATTTTTTTCCGCATTCAACTTCAATTTGTTGAGGTGAGCCATTATCACCACTAAACACATTTTTTTGCAATTCGTTACCTGTCTTTGCGTCACATACTCTTATCATTAAATCTCCATAAGCATAACCAAAGGTGGGGATTTGTGGAGGTACAACAGTAATATAACAAGTACCACAGTTATCATTGTTTGTTTTAGGTAAACTAGATCCAAATCCTCCACTACCTTCGCAAGAATATAATAAAATTATTGATAAACAAATTAATAGATTTTTTATCATTTTACACTCCTAATAAACAAAATGACTTGCATCTCATGACTGAAGCAGTAATTACTTTTTTACCATTAATAATTTTATTTTCATAAACTAGACCTACAACGTCAACAGATAAAATTCTGCTCGAATTAAAATTAGCTAATTCATTAGAGCTAAAAAATGTAGAACCATTGTTTTGTACAATTTTATAAAACGTTTGATCTTGAGAGGTTTTATTAATTGTAGAATCAACTTTATAATGGCTTATAAAATTTTCAGTATTAAGCATTATTAAGACTGAATCACAATCGTTAGCAACTGAAAAATCAACATAAAAGCCATTACTTTTGCTTACTGTATCTGAGATTGAATTTGGAAATGTTAAATTAAAGTTTAATTTCTGGTTAATAGTATCATAAAAATTAAAATAAGCTCTACTATCTTCAACTTTCCAAATATGTAAATTAGAATTGTTAAACCCAACATTTGAACTATCAATTTTTTGTAAAATTTCACTTTCATTTAAACTAACTTTACCTACAATAACATTCTGACCATTTTCATCAAAAAAATAAGTTGAATTTTGATATTTGTAATCGTAATTTTGACCATCAAGACTCTTTATTTTAAGTCTATCAGTGATTAAAAAAACATCGGCACTTTCTTGTAGTGTTGCCAAATAGACTATTTGGTTTTTAGCCGTATGATTTGCAATGCCTTTTTCTTCATCGCATGATATTACTAACAAACAAAGTAGTAATACTAAAAATATTTTCATAGAAATCCTTTAATTAATTAGACAAGTAAATTAGTGTTCTGTTAATATTTTCATAGTATACACCCATCTTATGATTTCCTACCATGTAGGTCTTGTAGTTATTAGTTTTAACACTAACAAAATAATACCTATTTGGGGTAAGCTCAGATAATTGACTACTACTTAAATTAATAGTTCCATTATTTGGTAGTTCAAATCCTAAGTGCCTAGTATTATATGTAATTGAATCTTTGTTAATAATCATTTCGGAATGTATCTCACTAGCTACAATATCAACATAAACAATAGGATTAGCTAAACTTCCAGTAACAGAAGTGTAAAATCCATTTGCTTTTGAAACAGTATCTGCTAACATGAAATTATTTAGTATTAAATAATTAACGGGCTCTAATTGTATTGTGAAATTCGATGATAAGAAGTTTAATAATTTTAGTTCATTAGAAGTAAAGTTAACATTATCATCTGAAGAATATTGTCCATCCAATAATGACTGGTCATCTGATTCGAGCATATTTTCAAGCAAGGTACCACCGTATAACACGCTATCACAATTTATTAAGTCATTACCATCACTAATGTAAATAGTAAAACTTTGGTCGTAATCAGATGATATGTAGGAATTATTATCGGTAGATTTTGCAAAAATAGCAAAAATATCTACATCTGATGTGTCATATCCTGCTGGCAAAAGAAAACTTACAGGATTAATAAATTTTCTATCTTGAGGTTCTTCTTTGCATGCTTGCATAGTGCATATTACACAAAATACAATTCCAATATTTCTAAGATATTTTTTCATAATATCGCCTTTTTAATTTGTTACACAATCACAATCTCGACATAATTCTTCATTTGTGAAAGGATTAATATATGGTTTGACTACAATTTTTATATCCAATCTACTATGTTTTTTTGAATAGGTTACCTTAACATCTTCAAGTGAAAATGCTACCGGAAGCATATAAACAACACATTTTCCCGGACAGTTTGAACTACCATAAGCTAAAATCTTACCTTGAAATGTTTCACTTGGTTTGACAGAAATAATATTTTTATTAAAGCTTTTGTTAACACAATTATCAAAATCTTTAGATGAAACAAAACCTTGTTCATTAGCTGGAAATCCAGTGTTTTTAAATAGACTTTTTTCAGTTCCATTTTTATTGAAATAAACATTAAACTGAGGAAATACTGAATTAGTTAAACATATAGTTGGAGAATTACCACTTCCAAATTTATTTTTTATTCCATCTGGGACATATTGAATTTTATATCGACACACATTACTAGAACATGATACTACTAAAACTAAGATCAAGCATAGTTTGTATATTTTATTATATTTAAACATATTTGATATGATCCAAATAATTATAATCGCAAAATTATATAAAAAATTATATAAAAAATTATATAAAAAATTATATAAAAAATTATATAAAAAATTA